>NZ_LMEQ01000001.1:0-1627364 GCF_001426425.1 Streptomyces sp. Root1310
ATCAACATATCTGGCGTTGATTTTTGGCACGCTGTTGAGTTCTCAAGGAACGGACGCTTCCTTTGTACTCACCCGAGAGACTCTCTCAGGCTTTCCTCCGGGCGCTTCCCTTCGGTCTTGCGTTTCCGACTCTATCAGATCCTTTTCTTGATCCGATTCCCTGTCGGGGGGATTGTCTGGGGCTTTGGACTTTCGCCTGTCGGCCTTTCGACATTCACTACGTTAGCCGATTCCCTCCGCAACTCATAATCGAGTTCCGCCGGGTTGGAATTCGGGCATGCGGGCATGCCGAATTCGCTCCCGCTGAGGGGCGTCGTAGGTAGTGGGTTGGCCGCTTCCGACTGCCGGCGAATGCCGTACCCGGGTCAAGCGGCTCGGGCTACATTACGCTCCGGCCAACAGCGAGTCAACTTCGGCGGCGCCTGGGGGCATGGGCCCGATAGGGGCTCACCGTCGGGTCGTCGGCGACCCAGTACCGCCAGGGGTGGACCGCCCCATCGCCGGACACTCCGGTGCGCGGGCCGCTGCGTACCTGGTCGGAGGTGACCGGGGTACCGGTCAGGATCCTCAGGGGGGTGTCCCCCGTCGCACAGGCGTCCGTGCCGTCGAGGGCTCGGTCCACGTCCAGGGCGGTGGCCAGGCGGGCGGGTCCTTTGGCCAGTTCCTTGTCATTTCGGGCCGAGAGTCGACGTTTGCGGGCCGACTCGGCGCCCTCGACGATCTCGCCGGCGCGGAGCAGAACTGCGGAGGCCGTGCCGTCCGGACCGCAGACGAGGTTCATGCAGTGCCACATGCCGTAGGTGAAGTAGACGTACACATGACCGGGCGGACCGAACATCACGCCGTTGCGGGCCGTGGGGCCGCGATAGGCGTGGGAGCCCGGGTCGTTCGGGCCGTCGTAGGCCTCGACCTCCGTGAGGCGCAGGACGATCGGACCGTCGGGGGTCGTACGGACGAGGTGACGGCCGAGCAGATCCCGGGCCACCTCCAGGACAGGGCGGTCGAAGAAGGTCCTGGGGAGGGGCGTACGGTCGGGGGTCGCGATCATGCTCTCCGAGCGTAGTGCAGACGCGTGGGTGCGTCGGGGTGGTCAGCGGGCATCCGCCTTGCCAGGGTGTGGGGCACGGAACCGGCCGCGCCGGGATCGCGTATGTAGGGGTCGAGGGACCCCGTAAGAAGAAGGTCGTAGAGGGAGAGACATGGCGTTCAAGAAGCTGCTCGCGAGTCTGGGGGCCGGTGGGGCTTCGGTCGAGACGGTGCTGACCGAGGTCAACGTCGTTCCGGGCGGTGTCGTGCAGGGTGAGGTGCGAATCCAGGGCGGGTCCGTCAACCAGCAGATCGAGGGGCTCTCGGTCGGGCTTCAGGCCAAGGTCGAGGTGGAGAACGGCGACCAGGAGTACAAGCAGGACATCGAGTTCACGAAGCTGCGGCTCGGGGGTGCCTTCGAGCTCCAGGCCGGTGCCGTGCACGCGGTTCCGTTCGGGCTCGAGATCCCGTGGGAGACGCCGGTCACGACGATCGAGGGTCAGACACTGCGTGGCATGAACATCGGTGTGACCACCGAGCTGGAGATCGCCCGCGCCGTGGACTCCGGTGACCTCGACCCGATCAACGTGCACCCGCTGCCGGCGCAGAAGGCGATCCTGGACGCCTTCATCCAGCTGGGCTTCCGCTTCAAGAACGCGGACCTGGAGCGCGGGCACATCCGCGGCACGCGGCAGAAGCTGCCGTTCTACCAGGAGATCGAGTTCTACCCGCCGTCGCAGTACCGGGGGCTGAACCAGGTCGAGCTGAGCTTCGTGGCCGACGAGCACACGATGGACGTCGTGCTGGAGATGGACAAGAAGCCGGGGCTGTTCAGCGAGGGCAGCGACACCTTCCGCTCGTTCCAGGTGGGTCTGCACGACTACCAGGGAACCGACTGGGCGGCGTACCTCAACCAGTGGCTGTCCGAGGTCGGCAGCAAGCGCAACTGGTTCTGACACACGGAGAGGGCCCGGAGTGCCGTACAGCGCTCCGGGCCCTCCGTGCGTCCGCGCGCGCGGCGCGGAGGTCGTAGGCTCCGAAGGGAGTGCTTGCCGATCGATCAGGAGGTGTCGAAGTGACCGAGCCGAAGAGGCGGCCGCTGCCCCACGCTTTCCATCCGCCGGTTCCGTCGTTCACGGTCACGAGCGAGGATGTCGAGGAGGGGGCGACGCTCAAGGACGCCCAGGTCCATGCTGCGGGGAACACCTCGCCCCAGCTGCGGTGGGAGGGTTTCCCGTCCGGGGCCAAGAGTTTCGCCGTGACCTGCTACGACCCGGATGCCCCGACGGGCAGCGGATTCTGGCACTGGGTCCTGTTCGACATCCCGGCCTCGGTGACCGAGCTGCCGGCGGGTGCAGGCGGCGGCAAGTTCGAGGGGCTGCCCGAGGGCGCCGTGCACGCGCGCAACGACTACGGGACCAAGGAGTTCGGCGGGGCCGCGCCGCCGCCGGGGGACGGACCGCACCGGTACGTTTTCACGGTGTACGCGGTGGATCAGGAGAAGCTCGGGCCGGATGCCGATGCCTCGCCCGCCGTCGTGGGCTTCAATCTGCGGTTCCACGCGATCGCCCGCGCTCAGCTGATCGGTGAGTACGAGGTTCCCGCGGAAGGATGAGTCAGCTCATCGTTCATTGAACGTTTGCCCGCCTCTGGTCTTGGAAGTGATCAGAGGCGGGCATTTTTGTTGCCGGGGGTCGCGGGGGTCACCTCCCGTGGAGCAGCAGATATTGCGTTGTCCATCTCGGCGTGCCCGGCCAGAGTTGATCCCAGCCCGCCAGGGGGTGGGCCGGTGCACACAGGAGGTGGGCTGGTATGCGGGACACGCTGGTACTGAACGCGAGCTTCGAGCCGCTGTCGACGGTGACGTTGAACCGAGCCGTCGTTCTGGTGCTCCAGGACAAGGCCGTCGTCGAGCAGGCCCACCCCGAACTGCGGATGCGCGGCGCCGAGGTCGACATCCCGGCGCCTCGTGTGATCAGGCTGTGCAGATACGTACGGGTGCCCTTCCGAAGACAAGCTCCGTGGTCGAGACGGGGTGTGCTGATACGGGACCGGCACCGGTGCGCGTACTGCGGTCGCCGGGCGACGACCGTGGACCACGTGGTGCCGCGGGCGCAGGGCGGTCAGGACGTGTGGCTGAACACCGTCGCCTCGTGCGCGGAGGACAATCACCGTAAAGCGGACCGGACTCCGGAGCAGGCGGAGATGCCGTTGCTGCGGCAGCCGTTCGAGCCGACGCCTGCGGACGCGATGCTCCTGGCTCTGGGGCAGGATGACCTGGCCGCGCTGCCGGAGTGGCTGACCATGGACGCGGCGTAGCACGTGTCCGGATGTGACCGGGGCCCACCTTCGCTCGGAAGGTGGGCCCCGGTCGTGTGTCCGCGGGTCAGTCGATCGACGGCTTCTCGCGGCGTTCCGAACCGCCGCCGTTGCCGGAGTTGTTGCCGCCCGAATTGCCCCCGAAGTTACCGAAGTTGCCCATGGCGCCGGACAACCCCTTGAGGGCGTCGCCGATTTCGCTGGGGACGATCCAGAGCTTGTTGGCGTCGCCTTCGGCGATCTTCGGAAGCATCTGGAGGTACTGGTAGGAGAGGAGCTTTTGGTCCGGGTCGCCGGCGTGGATGGCCTCGAAGACCGTCCGCACGGCCTGGGCCTCGCCCTCGGCGCGCAGCGCGGCCGCCTTGGCCTCACCCTCGGCGCGCAGGATCTGGGACTGCTTCTCGCCCTCGGCGGTGAGGATGGCGGCCTGGCGCGTGCCTTCGGCGGTGAGGATCGCGGCGCGCTTGTCACGGTCGGCGCGCATCTGCTTCTCCATCGAGTCCTGGATGGAGGTCGGGGGCTCGATGGCCTTCAGTTCCACGCGGTTGACGCGGATGCCCCACTTGCCGGTCGCCTCGTCGAGGACTCCGCGCAGCGCCGCGTTGATCTCCTCGCGGGAGGTCAGGGTCCGCTCGAGGTCCATGCCACCGATGATGTTGCGGAGCGTGGTGACGGTGAGCTGCTCGATCGCCTGGATGTAGCTGGCGACCTCGTAGGTCGCGGCCCGCGCGTCGGTCACCTGGTAGTAGATGACGGTGTCGATGTTCACGACCAGGTTGTCCTGGGTGATCACCGGCTGCGGCGGGAACGGCACGACCTGTTCACGCAGGTCGATGCGGTTGCGGATGGTGTCTATGAACGGGACGACGATGTTGAGGCCCGCGTTGAGCGTCCGTGTGTAGCGGCCGAACCGCTCCACGATCGCGGCACTCGCCTGCGGGATGACCTGGATCGTCTTGATCAGGGCGATGAAGACCAACACCACCAGAATGACCAGGACGATGATGACCGGTTCCATCGCGGCTCCCCGTACCTTTCTCCGCCTCGGCGCTTTCGGAAGATCTTATGCCTGTTGAAGATCTTGCTGGACGAGTGTGACAGACCGTCGTGCGGCTCGTGAGGTGTTCTGTTCACTTACGTCGTACGGGAGTTGCGCAGGGTCAGATGACGATCGCCGTGGCCCCCTCGATGTCCACGACATCGACTTCCTGCCCGACGTCGTAGGCGCGGTCGGTGTCGAGGGCGCGGGCCGACCAGATCTCTCCGGCGAGTTTGATGCGGCCGCCCGAGCCGTCGACGCGCTCCAGCACGACGGCCTGCTTGCCCTTCAAGGCGTCGATGCCGGTGGCGAGTTGGGGACGCTGCTTGGCGTGCCGGGTCGCGATCGGGCGTACGACGGCGATCAGTGCGACGGAGACGACGATGAAGACGAGCACCTGGGCGACGGCTCCGAAGCCGAGACCTGCCACGACGGCGGCGGCCACCGCGCCGACCGCGAACATGCCGAACTCGGGCATCGCGGTCATCACGAGCGGGATTCCGAGCGCTGCCGCGCCGACGAGCCACCACACCCACGCGTCGATGTCGTTCACACCGTCATGGTAGGGCCGCACGTCCTGCCGGGGACAGGGCGCACAGGGAGCGGTCAGGACATCGGCAGGCCCTGTGCCGTCCAGCGGTCGCCGACCTGTTCCACGACGAGCGGGAGGCCGAAGCAGAGGGAGAGGTTGCGGGAGGTGAGCTCCAGCTCGACCGGGCCCGCGGCGAGGACCTTGCCCTGGCGGATCATGAGGACGTGGGTGAAGCCGGGGGCGATCTCCTCGACGTGGTGCGTCACCATGATCATCGAGGGGGCGATGGGGTCGCGCGCGAGACGGCCGAGGCGGCGTACGAGGTCCTCGCGGCCGCCGAGGTCGAGACCGGCGGCGGGCTCGTCGAGGAGCAGCAGCTCGGGGTCGGTCATCAGGGCGCGGGCGATGAGGGTGCGCTTGCGCTCGCCCTCGGAGAGCGTGCCGAACTTGCGGTCCAGGTAGTCGCTCATGCCGAGGCGGTCGAGGAAGGCGCGGGCACGCTGCTCGTCGACGTCCTCGTACTCCTCCTGCCAGCCGGCCGTCATGCCGTACGCGGCGGTCAGCACCGTCTGCAGGACGGTCTGGCGCTTGGGGAGCTTGTCGGCTAGGGCGATGCCGGCCATGCCGACGCGGGGGCGCAGCTCGAAGACATCGGTGCCGGGGCTGCCGAGGGTCTCGCCGAGGATGGAGACGGTGCCGGCGCTGGGGAAGAGGTAGGTCGAGGCGATGTTCAGGAGGGTCGTCTTGCCGGCCCCGTTGGGACCGAGGATGACCCAGCGCTCGCCCTCCTTGACCGACCAGGAGACCTGGTCCACCAGAGCCCGGCCCTCACGGACCACGGATACGTCCTGAAGCTCCAGAACATCGCTCATGAGCGCGTTGTCTCCCCTTGCTGTGTGGCCGGTCGGTGGTCGCGGGCACCTGTGGCTCGGACCGCCGCGCATGGGTGGGCGCGGCCTCTCCGGGAAAATCTACGCCACCGGTCGGGCGGCCCGATCCATCGGTCCGGTCCTTAGGGTGGAGGCATGCTCTCGGAACCGCGCTCTGGTCGCCTTGCCGCTTGGGGAAATGCCCTGTTGGCCGGAATTGTCTCGCCGGACGACGCCGTCCTCGCCATCGTCGGTGAGGACGCCGTGCACCGGGTGGAGGGGCTGCCCGGTGAGTCGGCGCCCGTCGGACTCACGCTCGCGCTGGGGCGCCTGCGGGCGCTCGGGGTCGACGGTCTGCGGGTGGCGCTGCCCGCGCCGGGACATCCGCTGGGGCTGAGCGGGCCGCCGGAGTTCAATACGCGGGCGCTGGAGGCGGAGGAGGCCGTGGTGTGTCACGGCGCCGGATACGGGCTGGTACCGGAGGTGTACGAGGCCGGACCCGACGGTGATGTACATGTCGAGGTCGTGTGGCACTGCCTGCCGGTGCGGGAGGCCCCGCCGGCCGATGTGCCCTCGCTGGGCGAGGCGGAGCGGGAGCTGGCGGAGGCGCTGCGGGACGCCACGGCGGTGCTGGCGCGACTGGACCTGGCGGGTTCGGGGCCGGTGGCGGAGGCGGCGATCGACGCGTACCGGGCTCGGGCCGAGCGGGGCCGGGAGGTCCTGGCGCCGGGGTATCCGCCGCGGGCGGTGCGGGTGCTGGAGCTGGCCCAGCGAGTGGGCCTGCTGGTGTCCCTCGCCTATGAGAACGGCCCCGGGGGTGCGGTCAGCTCGGCGGAGATGGCGGTGCGGGCGGAGGCGCTGCGGCCGGTGGAGCGGACTGGGCGGCGGGCGCAGGTCGCCGCGTACAACTCCGTTGTGGAGGAGCGGGAGCGGGGGGTTCGGTGAGCGTGGGTGCTTACGGTGACCCCGGGGGTGTGAGCCTCTGGGGGTGCCCCCCAGACCCCCTTCGGCCCTGAAGGGGCCTTGTCCTCAAGCGCCGGACGGGCTGGATTGCGGGCGGTCGGTTGAAGGTCCCGACGAGCCAGGGCCGCACGGGCTGGAGGGCCGAGCTGGAGTGAAAGGTCGTGGCAGGCCGGGCGCCGCATGGGCTGGAGGGCCGGGCGGCGGTGGAAGGTGTCGGCTGGCCGGGGGCTCGGCCGGCTGGAGGGCCGGGCGGCGGTGGATGGGGGTATGCGGAAGGGCCCACGCGTCGGCTGTGGCGCGTGGGCCCTCTGTGGTGCGGTGACGGACTCAGCGGTTGATGCAGACGTTGCCGAACGCCGGGTTCAGCAGGGCGACCACGTTGAGCGTGTTTCCGCAGATGTTGATCGGGATGTTCAACGGCACCTGGATGGCGTTGCCCGAGATGACGCCCGGAGACTTCACGGCCGCGCCTTCCGCCCCCGAGTCGGCGACGGCGGCACCGGCCGAGGCGCCCGCGGCGATACCCGCGACGGTGAGGGCCACAGCAGCCTTCTTGGCGATGTTCATGAGAAGCGTTCCTCCTGCGTTTGCGTGTCCGACCCGGCCGCGGGCCGTACGCTGCCCAACGCGGAGTGATCGGGAACGATGCGGGGCCCGCCGGGAAGACACCTCGTTCGGATCATTGGAGCGACAAACAGACCGGCCTCCCTCGGTGGGGGCCGAGGGAGGCCGGAGGTCACCGCGGGTGCGGGCGGGACCTCAGTGGTTGAGACCCAGGTTGCCGAAGGCCGGGTTCAGCACGCCGATGACGTTCACACTGTTGCCGACCACGTTGACCGGGACGTGCACCGGGGCCTGGACGAGATTGCCCGAGACGACGCCCGGCGAGCCCTTGGCCTCGCCGAGAGCGGTGGCGCCGTCGGTGGCGGAGGCCATGCCGGCACCCGCGGCCATCAGGCCGCCGGCCACCATCGTCACGGCCGCTGCCTTCTTCAGGTTCTTCACTTCTGACCCCTCCTAGCGATTGCCGCGGCAATCGCCGCGGCACGCACTGGAGAACGGCTGCGGGCCGCGAAGGATGCGCCATCCGGGGGACATTCCCACGACGGTATGAATCTCGGATCGGAAGTTAACCTTCCGCGTCGCCCCACCGGGGCGCCCCCGCGATGCCCGGGTGGTGCGCCGGAGCGTGTCTCAGCGGGTCACTCCGTGGCGGACGGCCCACAGCGCGGCCTGGGTGCGGTCCGCGAGGTCGAGCTTCATCAGGATGTTCGAGACGTGTGTCTTGACGGTCTTCTCGGAGAGGACCAGGGCCCGGGCGATCTCGCGGTTGGATCGGCCGTCCGCGATCAGGGTGAGGACCTCGCGCTCGCGTTCCGTGAGCGCGCCGCCTCGGCCCTGGCCCGAGGTGCCCTCGTCCTGGGAGAGGAGTGCGCCGGCGACCTCCGGCTGGAGCAGGATGTGCCCGGCGTGGACCGAGCGGATGGCGCCGGCGAGGGCGTCGGGGTCCACGTCCTTGTAGACGTACCCGGCGGCACCCGCGCGCAGGGCCGGGACCACCGTGCGCTGTTCGGTGAAACTGGTGACGATCAGCACGCGCGCGGGGTTGGCGAGGTCGCGGAGTCTGCGGAGGGCCTCGACGCCGTCCATGCCGGGCATCTTGACGTCCATCAGGACGACGTCGGGCTTCAACTCCTCCGCGAGGGTGACCCCTTCGGCGCCGTCGGCGGCCTCGCCGACGACCTCGATGTCGTCCTGCACCTCCAGGAAGGTGCGCAGGCCCCGGCGGACGACCTGGTGGTCGTCGACGAGCAGCACCTTGATTGCGTCAGCCACCGGGAGCCTCCATCTCGATCGTGGTGCCCTTGCCGGGCGCCGATTCCACCGTGAGCGTGCCACCGACGCCGCTCGCCCGGTCCCGCATCGACACCAGTCCGAGGTGGCGGCCGGCCCGGCGGACCGTCGTCGGGTCGAAGCCGGCCCCGTCGTCCGTGACGCGCAGGACAGCGGCCGGGCCGCGCCTGCCGAGGGTCACCTCGACGCGCTCGGCCCCGGAGTGGCGCAGCGCGTTGTGCAGAGCCTCCTGGGCGACCCGCAGCAGGGCCTCCTCCTGCGCGGCGGGCAGCGCGCGGACGCCCTGGCTGGTGAAGGTCACGCGCGCGGTGTGGGCGCGGTCGAGGACCTGGATGTGGGTGCGGAGGGTGGCGACGAGGCCGTCCTCGTCCAGGGCCGCGGGGCGCAACTCGACCACGGCGGCGCGCAGTTCGTCGGCGGCCTCCGCGGCGAGCGCCGCGACCTGCTGCAGTTCGCCCTTCGCGCGCGCGGGGTCGCGGTCGACGAGGGCGGTGGCGGCCTGGGCCGTCAGGCGCAGGGAGAACAGCTTCTGGCTGACCGCGTCGTGCAGTTCGTGGGCCAGCCGGGAGCGTTCCTCGGCGATGGTCAGTTCACGGCTGCGCTCGTACAGGCGGGCGTTGGTGAGGGCTATGGCGGCGTGCTGGGCGAGGATCGAGAGCAGTTCCTCGTCGTCCTCGGTGAAGCCGCAGCCGCCCTGGGGCCTGGCGCAGTTCTTGTTGGCCAGGAACAGGGCGCCGAGGACCTCGTCGCCGTCCCGGACGGGCAGGCCCAGGAAGTCGGACATCTCGGGGTGGGCGGACGGCCAGCCCTCGAAGCGCGGGTCCTTGCGGACGTCGGCGAGGCGCTGGGGCCGGGCCTCCCGGAGCATGGCCGCCAGGATGCCGTGCTGGCGGGGCAGCGGGCCGATGGCCTTCCACTGCTCCTCGCCGACGCCGTCGACGACGAACTGGGCGAAGCCGCCGTGGTCGTCGGGGACGCCGAGGGCGGCGTACTGCGCGTCCAGCAGTTCGCGGGCGGAGGCGACGATCGTCTTGAGGACGTCGCGCACCTCGAGGTGCCTGCTCATGGCCAGCAGCGCGGAACTGACCGCCGCGAGGCCGGACCGGGGGCCTTGACTCATGCCCTCACGGTACCGGCGGGGTGTGACAGCGCGGATCGGACCTGTGACGGCCACGGGCTGGGGCGCAGGACCTAGGTCGGAGGTCCCCGGTAGCGCGGCCTAGGGCGAGGGGACCGGGTGCGCGGGCGTACGACGAAGGGCCCCTCCGGCTTGCGTCCCGCGTCCGAGGCGGGGGCGGGGGGCGGGTTCCTACGTTGGGATCACCGCCGGACGGAGGCGGGTCGGACGAGGGGACGGTTGTCATGCCGGTTGCGATCATCACGGGTGCGTCGAAGGGGCTGGGGCGGGCGCTGGCCGAGGCGCTGGCCGCACGCGGCTGGGATCTGGTGCTCGACGCCAGGACCGCGGAGGTGCTGAAGGAGACGGCGGCGGCCCTGGCGGCGCACGGGACCCGGGTCGAGGCCCGCGCGGGAGACGTCACGGATGCGGCGCACCGGGCCGAGCTGGTGGCGGCCGCCTGGCGGCTCGGGGGCTGCGACCTGCTGGTGAACAACGCGAGCGCGCTGGGCGCCGAGCCTTTGATGCCGCTGGCCGAGCTGCCCCTGGACGGGCTGCGGCGGGCGCTGGAGGTGAACGTGGTGGCGGCGCTGGGGCTGGTCCAGGAGGCGCTGCCGCTGCTGCACGGGGCGCCTGCGGGCGCGGTGATCACCGTCAGTTCGGACGCGGCGGCCGAGGCGTACGAGACGTGGGGCGGCTACGGGGCGTCCAAGGCGGCCCTGGACCATCTCGCGGCGGTGCTCGGTGCGGAGGAGCCGGGGCTGCGGGTGTGGGCGGTGGACCCCGGGGACATGGCCACGGACCTGTACGCGGCGGCCGTACCGGACGACGACGATCCGCGGCCGGATCCGGCCGGTGTGGCGCCGGCCTTCCTGCGGCTGCTGGACGAACGCCCGGCGAGCGGGCGGTACGGGGCTCCGGCCCTGCTGGAGGGACGGCGATGACGCTGGCGCTGGGGGTGCCGCCGCACGAGCGCAGTCGAGGGTGGGGGAAGGTGCCGCAGGAGCTGTCGGCCCGGGTGCCGGCCGAGCAGCGCGGGCCGGGACGGGAACGGGACGACGTACGGCTGCTGGTGTCGCGGGGGACGGAGGTGACGCATCACGCGTTCCGGGAGCTGCCGTGTCTGCTGCGGGCCGGGGACCTGCTCGTGGTGAACACCTCGCCGACGCTGGCGGCGGCCGTGGACGGGCGGGTCGGGCACGCGCGCGTGGTCGTGCACTTCTCCACGCGCGGTGACGACGGACGGTGGGCCGTAGAGCTGCGGGACCCGGACGGGAAGGGCACCACCCGCGCGCGTGCGGGCGGGCCTGCGGGGACCGAGGTGGGACTGGCCGGGGGTGTGCGGCTGACGCTGGAGGAGCCGCTGAGCCCGGGGAGCGGACGGCTGTGGTGGGCGCGGGTGTCCCCCGACGGCGCGGTGCCGGGGCTGCTGCGGGAGCACGGGCGGCCCATCCGCTACTCCTATACGGAGCGGGATCAGCCGCTGTCCGTCTACCAGACGGTGTTCGCGTTGCCGTCGGCCGACGGGTCGGGCAGCGCGGAGATGCCGAGTGCGGCGCGGCCCTTCACGGCGGGGCTGGTGGCGGAGCTGGTGAGCCGGGGGGTGCAGTTCGCGCCGATCACCCTGCACACCGGGGTCGCCTCGGCGGAGGTGCACGAGCCGCCGTACCCGGAGCGGTTCGTGGTGCCCGAGGCGTCGGCGCGGCTGATCAACGCCGCGCGGGCCGGGAAGGGGCGGGTGATAGCCGTCGGGACGACCGCCGTGCGGGCCGTGGAGTCGGCGGCCGGGGCGGACGGGGTCGTACGCGCGCGTGCGGGATGGACGGACCTCGTGGTCACTCCCGCGCGCGGGGTGCGGGTGGTGGACGGGCTGCTGACCGGGCTGCACGAGCCGGAGGCCTCGCATCTGCTGATGCTGGAGGCGGTGGCGGGGCGGGCCGCGATCAGCCGTGGCTACGAGGAGGCGCTGGGCGGGCGCTACCTGTGGCACGAGTTCGGGGACGTGCACCTCGTCCTGCCGGAGGAGAGTGCTGACGCAGAGCGTTGCTGGAGCGACCATCAGTGACACCTGGGCGGGGCCCGTGTGAGCCCGCACATAGGGCGCGGATCACGTACTACGGGCAATAGGAGATAAAGGGGACGCGGTGAACGGGGCAGATGGTTCCATCTGTCCCGATTTGCCCTTCCCTGATCCACTATCGGGGATCGTACGTCACACCTTTGCCTGCCCTTTTTGCGGCCGCTAACAATGGCTCTCGTCGCTCAGCGCCGTGGGTTCTCCCCCGGCGGCGCCCGTGCCGAACGCACCCGCTGTCCGCCGTCGGACGAAGAGAGCGACCTCCGCGCTATTCGAAGAGGTCCATCCGCATGCCCATGAACACTCGTAAGATCGCGATCGCCGGTGCCGCCACGCTCGGCGCCGCCGCCCTCGCCTTCTCCGTGGTGCCGGCCGACGCGCAGACGACCACTACGGACGCCGTCTCCTCGGCCCGGGTCGCCTACAGCTCGACGCCGGTGCAGGCCGTCAAGGCCAGCGTGACCGACCAGCTGGCCACGACGAGCGTGAAGGTCGACGCCATCGAGGCCAAGAAGGCCGCCGCGGCCGCCGCAGCGAAGAAGAAGGCCGCCGCCGAGGCCGCCGCGAAGGCAGCCGCAGCGAAGAAGAAGGCGGCCGCCGCGGCCGCCGCCAAGAAGGCCGCCGCCGCGCGCAAGGCCCAGGAGGCCGCGAGCCGGTCCGCCAAGCGTGTCGCGGTCAAGAAGACCGCCGCCAAGAGCTACGCCAACAACCTCGACGGCTGGATCAAGCACTCCCTGGACATCATGAAGGCCAAGGGCATCCCGGGCTCCTACAGCGGTCTGCACCGCAACATCATCCGGGAGTCCTCGGGCAACCCGAAGGCCATCAACAACTGGGACATCAACGCCATCAACGGCATCCCGTCCAAGGGCCTGCTCCAGGTGATCCCGCCGACCTTCGCCGCGTACCACGTCGCCGGAACGTCCTGGAACATCTACGACCCGGTCGCCAACATCACCGCCGCCGCGAACTACGCGGCCGACAAGTACGGCACGATCGACAACGTCGACAGCGCGTACTGAGCCACCTCCGTACGCCGATGGGCGGCACCCCTTACCGGGGTGCCGCCCATCGGCGTACTACGGCGGCGACTACTTGCGCATGACCTCGGGCTCGTGGCGGCGCAGGAAGCGGGCCACGAAGAAGCCGCAGATCACACCGAGGACGATCAGCGCGACCATGTCCAGGCCCCAGGCGCCGACGGTGTGCTCCCACAGCGGGTCCGTCTCGCCGCCGTCCTTGGGCGGGCTGATCTTGTTGAAGTCCAGCGTGGCGCCCGCGGCGGCGACCGCCCAGCGCGAGGGCATCAGGTACGAGAACTCGTTCACGCCGACCGCGCCGTTCAAGGTGAACAGGCAGCCGGTGAACACGACCTGGATGATCGCGAACATGACCAGCAGCGGCATGGTCTTCTCGGCCGTCTTCACCAGCGACGAGATGACCAGGCCGAACATCATCGAGGTGAAGCCCAGCGCCATGATCGGGATGGAGAGCTCGAACATGGTGGCGCTGCCGAGGACCAGTCCCTCGGCCGGGATCTCCCGGCTCGCGAAGCCGATCACGCCGACCAGCAGGCCCTGGAGCACGGTGACCACGCCGAGCACGAACACCTTCGACATCAGGTACGCGGACCGGGACAGACCGGTGGCGCGTTCCCGCTCGTAGATGACGCGTTCCTTGATGAGCTCGCGGACCGAGTTGGCCGCGCCCGCGAAGCAGGCGCCGACCGCGAGGATCAGCAGGACGGTGGTGGCCGTGCCGTTGGGGATGATCCGGCCGGTCTTCGGGTTGACCGGGTTGGGCAGCAGACTGTTCCCGGAGTCGATCAGCAGACTGACCGCGCCGAGGACGGCCGGCAGGATCACCGTCAGGGCGAGGAAGCCCCGGTCGGAGGCGATCACCGAGACGTAGCGGCGCACCAGAGTGGCGAACTGGGACATCCAGCCCTGCGGCTTCGGCGGCTTCATCGCCTGCATCGGCGGCATCTGTACGGACTGCGGCGCGATGGCGTCGATGTCCGCGGCGTACATCTGGTAGTGCTGCGAGCCCTTCCAGCGGCCCGCCCAGTCGTAGTCGCGGTAGTTCTCGAAGGCGGAGAAGACGTCGGCCCAGGTGTCGTAGCCGAAGAAGTTCAGCGCTTCCTCGGGCGGGCCGAAGTAGGCGACGGCACCGCCCGGCGCCATCACGAGCAGCTTGTCGCAGATCGCGAGTTCGGCCACGGAGTGCGTGACGACCAGGACCGTGCGGCCGTCGTCGGCGAGGCCGCGCAGCAGCTGCATGACATCGCGGTCCATGCCCGGGTCGAGGCCGGAGGTCGGCTCGTCCAGGAAGATCAGTGACGGCTTGGTCAGCAGTTCCAGCGCCACCGAGACCCGCTTGCGCTGGCCACCGGAGAGGGAGGTGATCTTCTTCTCTTTGTGGATGTCGAGCTTCAGCTCGCGCAGCACCTCGTCGATCCGGGCGTCGCGCTCGGCGGCCGTGGTGTCGGCCGGGAAACGGAGCTTGGCCGCGTACTTGAGGGCCCTCTTGACGGTCAGTTCCTTGTGCAGGATGTCGTCCTGCGGGACCAGACCGATGCGCTGGCGCAGCTCGGCGAACTGCTTGTACAGGTTCCGGTTGTCGTAGAGGACGTCGCCCTGGTTGGCCGGGCGGTAGCCCGTCAGTGCCTTGAGCAGGGTCGACTTGCCGGAACCGGAGGGTCCGATGACCGCGATCAGGGACTTCTCCGGGACGCCGAAGGAGACGTCCTTGAGGATCTGCTTGCCGCCGTCGACCGTGACGGTCAGATGGCGGGCCGAGAAGGAGACCTCACCGGTGTCGACGAACTCCTCGAGCCGGTCGCCGACGATCCGGAACGTCGAGTGGCCGACGCCCACGATGTCGGTGGGCCCCAGCTGGACCGAGCCGCCCTTGGGGATCGGCTGGCCGTTGACGTAGGTGCCGTTGTGCGAGCCGAGGTCGCGGATCTCCATGCGGCCGTCGGGCGTCGAGTGGAACTCGGCGTGGTTCCGCGAGACCTGGAGGTCGGAGACGACCAGCTCGTTCTCCAGGGCACGGCCGATGCGCATCACACGGCCGAGGGAGAACTGGTGGAACGTGGTCGGGCTGCGGTCTCCGTAGACCGGCGGCGCCCCCGCGCCTCCACCGGGCACCTTCTGTACGTACGGCTCGCTCGGCCCCTGCTGCTGCGGGACGTGCGGCGCGCCCTGCTGCGGCGGCTGCCATCCGGCCTGCGGTGCCTGCTGCGGCGGGGCCTGCTGGGCCCAGCCCGGGTTCGCGGCCTGCGCGGCGTACGGCTGCTGGGGCTGCGCGGCGGGCGCCTGCGCGCCCGAGAGGTTCACGCGCGGCCCGTCGGTCGCGTTGCCCAGGTGCAGCGCCGAGCCGGGGCCGATCTCCAGCTGATGGATCCGCTGCCCCTGCGCGAACGTGCCGTTGGTGCTCCCGTGGTCCTCGACCACCCAACTGCGCCCGTTGAAGCTGACCGTGGCGTGACGCCAGGAGACCCTGGCGTCGTCGAGGACGATGTCGCCCTGCGGATCACGTCCGAGGGTGTATGGCCTGGACGGATCCAGCGTCCAGGTACGTCCGTTCAATTCCAGTACGAGTTCCGGCACTCCAGCCCCACTGAGTTGTCCCCCGAGTTAGCCCCATCAACGGGGAGTCTAGGGATGTCGAACATCGGGGGGAACTATTTCAGTAGCGGCCCCCTGACCGAAAGTCGGGCCTTGTGAAGAGCGTGCGCGAGCGTATCGGCCGTTCCCGTTGACGGGGTTGAAACCGGGCCGGAGAGTGGTAAAGGCACGCGAGGGGGACGGAAGCGGCGATCTTCGCCGCTGCGCGCCGCGGATCGGGGGGTCTGCATGAGTGCCGGTACGGGTGTCGAAGGCAGTGGGAGCACGGCGCACGGCAGGGGCGTGCCGTGGATCGACGTGCTGCTGGCCGCCGTCGCGGCGGTGAGCTGGGCGTTGATCGGGATGGCCGGGACGGCGGCGCTGGGGCTGCACCTCCTGGAGGCGGACTCCGCGGGCTCGTTGGGCCCGATGACGGCGGCGGTGGTGGCGCTGGCCGCCGGGGGCTCGGTGACTCCGTCGGGCGATGTGTCCGCTTTCGGGCTCACGGGCGCGGAGGCGAACACGGCCATCGAGATCACGCCATTGGGGGTGAGCCTGGTGGGCGCGCTGCTGCTGTCGTGGTTCTTCCTGCGGTCCCTGCGGGCGGCGGGAGTTGTGATCGCCCCGGCCGAACTCCTCGCGCGGGCCGGGGCGGTGGTCGCGCTGTACGTGGCGATGCTCGGCGGGCTGGCCTGGGCGGGGCACGACGTCATCACGCTCGACGGGGGCGCGCTGGGGCTGGACGACCTGCCCGGCGGTGGGGGCGGGGGCGGTGGCGGTGGCGGCCTGGAGATCCCCGGGCTGGGGGACATCGGCGGACTGCTGCCCGACCGGCTCGGCGACCTCGTCGACGCGAAGGCCGCGGTCGGCTTCACCGTCGACACGGCGCCCACGCTGCTCGGAGGCCTCGGCTGGTCCCTCGGCATCCTGCTGATCGCGCTGCTGGCCTCGCGCCGGACGCCGCTGCCGGGCGGCTGGGAGGCGGTGCACCGGGTGGTGCGTCCGGCGGTGTCCGCCGTCGTGACCGTGCTGCTGGTGGCCGTGGCGGCCGGGTT
This sequence comes from Streptomyces sp. Root1310, assembly GCF_001426425.1. NCBI lineage: Bacteria > Bacillati > Actinomycetota > Actinomycetes > Kitasatosporales > Streptomycetaceae > Streptomyces > Streptomyces sp. Root1310. The sequence continues at coordinate 16,463 of NZ_LMEQ01000001.1, forward strand.
CGCCGCGGCGGCGTACGCGGCGATCGGCGACGACCATCCCCGGCGGATCGCGGGAGCGGCGCTGCTCGGCGCGCCGAACGGGGTCTGGCTGGGTATCCCGATCGGCCTGTTCGTCCCCTGGGACGGACGGGCGACCGGCGCGCTGACACGCGTCCTCCCGGACCCGCTGGACGATCTGCTGGGCGTCGGCACCGAGCAGTCGGTGACGCTGGGCGGGCTCGCCGAGCTGGACGGACGGGTGTGGCTGCTCGGCGTGGCGGCGGCACTGATGATGCTGCTGGCGGGGGTGCTGACGGCGGTGCGGACGCCGGTGGGGACAGGGAGGGGGACGGCCGTGGGGACGGCGGTGCGGACTCCTGCCGGACCGACGGGGTCTCCGCCGGGCGCGGGATCGGGGTCGGGGTCCGAGGGCCGGGGCGGGCGCGGGGCCGGCGCGGTCGGGTTCGCCGGGCGTTGCGCCGTGCGGTTGGGGGCGGCGACCGCCGTGGCGCTGGCGTTGATCGCCTGGTTGACGAACGTGTCCGTGGACGCCTCGCTGTCCGTGCTGGGGTTCGACGCCTTCGGGGCCGGGATCGAGCTGCACGGGCACCTCGGGGCGGCGTTGCTGCTGGGTGCCGGGTGGGGCGCGGGGGCGGGGGCCGCCGGAGCGCTGCTGGCGTGGGCCGGTGGCGCCGTGGGGCGGCGGGCGGCGCCACTGGCACGGAGTGACCCGAGGAGCGTCTCGGGTCCCGGCGAGGCACGGGGGCCTTCGGGCCCGGACGACCGGGCCGGGCCGTACGCGCCGGGTGCGCCCTCGTACCGGCCGCCGAATCCGGCGACCAATCCCTATCTGCGGGTACCGGAGGAGTTGCGGGAGTCGCGGGACGCGGGGCCGCAGCGGGTCCGGCCCGAGCGGGCCGGGGAGGACGGGAGCGGGCGGTCGAGGTCCTACGAGAGCTCGCGGCGGACCGATCCGCCCCCGGGCGACGGCCGGCCGCCTGCCGGGCCGCCGGGGGCGGACGACGTCTACGGCGCTCCGACGGTGGTCCGGCCGATCGGGCCGGCCCCCCGCACACCGCGCCGGCCTCCCGGCCCGCGGACCGGTGAGCGGCCGCCGTCCGGGGCGGAGGAGGGTCCGCCGCCGCCTCCGCCCCCTCCTCCCGCTCCTCCGAGGGGCCCCAGGCCGCCTGGCGGACCGCGGTGAGGGGCCGGGGTCCGGAACACCCGCGGAACGCCCGCAGCCGACTGTTGCGGAGCCCGCCATCTCGCTGACATCCACTGTTCCCCGTCCGTCAGGCGGACCTCGGAGGCGCGCGGCACTGGGTGCCGGATACGGTGGGTACACCATGAGCGCTTTGCAGACTTCGTCCTCCGACGTCCCTACGCTCCTTGTCAAGATCTTCGGCAAGGACAGGCCGGGCATCACGGCCGGCCTTTTCGACACCCTCGCCGCCTTCTCCGTCGACGTGGTCGACATCGAGCAGGTCGTCACGCGAGGCCGGATGGTGCTGTGCGCGCTCGTGACCGAGCCGCCGACCGGCTTCGAGGGGGAACTGCGGTCCACGGTCCACAGCTGGGCCGAGTCGATGAAGATGCAGGCCGAGATCATCTCCGGCATCGGTGACAACCGGCCGCGCGGCCTCGGCCGGTCGCTGGTCACCGTGCTCGGGCATCCGCTCACCGCGGAGGCCACGGCGGCGGTGGCCGCGAAGATCACGAAGGCCGGCGGGAACATCGACCGTATCTTCCGGCTCGCCAAGTACCCCGTCACCGCCGTCGAGTTCGCCGTCTCCGGTGTGGAGACCGCGCCCCTGCGCACCGCCCTGGTCACGGACGCGGCGGCGCTGGGGGTGGACGTCGCGGTGGTGGACGCGGGCCTGTACCGGCGGGCCCAGCGGCTCGTCGTGATGGACGTGGACTCCACCCTGATCCAGGACGAGGTGATCGAGCTCTTCGCCGCGCACGCCGGCTGCGAGGACGAGGTCGCCGAGGTGACGGCGGCCGCGATGCGGGGTGAGCTCGACTTCGAGCAGTCACTGCACGCGCGCGTGGCACTGCTGGCGGGACTGGACGCGTCGGTCGTGGACAAGGTGCGCGCCGAGGTCCGGCTGACGCCGGGTGCGCGCACGCTGATCCGGACGCTGAAGCGGCTCGGATACCAGGTGGGGGTCGTCTCCGGCGGCTTCACCCAGGTCACCGACGATCTTCAGGAGCGGCTCGGGCTGGACTTCGCGCAGGCCAACACGCTGGAGATCGTCGACGGCAGGCTGACCGGGCGGGTCACCGGCGAGATCGTGGACCGTGCGGGCAAGGCACGGCTGCTGCGCCGGTTCGCCGCGGAGGCGGGCGTACCGCTCTCGCAGACCGTGGCGATCGGCGACGGAGCCAACGACCTCGACATGCTCAACGCGGCCGGTCTCGGGGTCGCCTTCAACGCGAAACCGGTGGTGCGCGAGGCGGCCCACACGGCGGTGAACGTGCCGTTCCTGGACACCGTGCTGTATCTGCTCGGCATCACCCGTGAAGAGGTCGAGGCCGCGGAGACGCACGACGAGCAGTAGCCCCGCGCCGGCGTGCTGAAGGCGCGAAGGCGCGAGGGCGCCGGAGCACGGACGCGAGGATGTCCCGAAGGACGCGGAGGGCCCGGCACCATCGCGGTGCCGGGCCCTCGCGCGTGCCGGATGGATCACTCGGAGGGGGCCCAGTAGTCGAGCAGCGTGCCCACGCCGGGCTCCAGGGACTTCCAGGAGCCGTCGAAGGCGACGACGGCGAAGGCCGCGGCCGGGAACCCGCGGCGGCGCATCCGCTCACCTGCGTCGCCGTCGCTCCGGCCGGACAGGATGTCGGCGAGGCCCTGGATGCCCGGGTTGTGGCCGATCAGGACGACATCATGCACGTCGTCGGGTGTTTCGTTGAGCAGCGCGATCAGCTCACCGGGCGAGGCCTCGTAGATCCGCTCCTCGTAGACGGTTTTCGGCCGCTGCGGGAACTCATGGACGGCGAGTTTCCACGTCTCGCGCGTGCGGGTCGCGGTGGAGCAGACGGCCAGGTCGATGGGGATGCCGCTGTCGACCAGCTTGCGTCCGGCGACGGCGGCGTCCATGCGGCCCCGGTCAGCGAGCGGACGCTCATGGTCGGTCACCTGCGGCCAGTCGGCTTTCGCATGACGGAAGAGGACGATCCTGCGGGGTTCTGCGACGCTCATGAGTCCCAGCTTCGCATGAAACAGGCCATGGGGCGCAGGGAGTTGACACGCGGCCTCACCAGCGGTCCTGAGCCTCGCGCTAGCGGGTGACCAGCTGTTGCACGCGCTCGACGAGGTGCGTGATCGCCGGGTCGCCGGTGGCCGCGTGGGCGTCGGCGGGATTCAGTATCAGCACCAGCAGGGTGATGAAGGCGAGCGTCGGAAGGGCGAGAGCCCACCAGGGCAGCCAGCTGTCGACGCCGCCCGAGGTGGCCGGGTGGGGCCGGGTGTGCGTAGGGGCCGACATGGGTGCCTCCGCTGTCTTCGAGTGGTCCGTGGACCTTGGCAGGTGATCCGCGTCCTGCGGCCACACCTCGAAGTTACGGAATCGGCGGCCCTCAACCCATCCGGTGATCCACCCACTTGACCCTGACCCTCACCCCCTAGGGGACAGGGGGGTTAACCCCACCCCGGTCGCTCGGACGGGGTCCCGGCAGGGCCGATGCGGCGGGCCGTCCCGGCCGGTTCGTCGCCGGCAGGTTCGTCACCGGCCGAGCCGTCAGGGCGAGGCGATGGTCGCGATGACGGCGATGACGACGAAGATGGCGAGGAACGAGCCGAAGACGATCAGCATCTTCTTCTGACCGTTCTGGGGGTTCGGGTCGAGCACTGGCATACGGCAAGTCTCGCACCCCGCGTCCCGCACGGTTCCCCCGGGGGTCAGCGGGCGGCCTCCTCCTCCACCGTACGGTCCCGGCCGGCCAGGACGCCCACGACCGTCTGCGGGACCATCAGGGCCGCCATGAGCGCGAGGGGCAGGCCCCAGCCGCCGCTGTGCTGGTACAGAACCCCTACCAGGAGCGGGCCGGGGATGGAGATCAGATAGCCGGTGCTCTGCGCGAACGCCGACAGCTGCGCCACACCCGCGCCGGTCCTGGCCCGCATCCCGACCATCGTGAGGGCCAGCGGGAAGGCACAGTTGGCGATGCCGAGCAGCAGGGCCCAGGCCCAGGCGCCGCCGGCCGGCGCGAGGTACAGACCGCCGTATCCGACGAGGCCGCAGCCGCCGAGCGCGAGCACGATCGGACCCTGGTGCGGCAGCCGGGTGGCGACGCGCGGGATGACGAAGGCCAGCGGCACGCCCATCGCCATCGTCACGGCGAGGAGCAGCCCGGCCGTGCTCGCCGGCACCCCGGCGTCCCGGAAGATCTGCGGCATCCACCCCATGGTGATGTACGCGGCGGTGGCCTGGAGGCCGAAGAAGACGGCGAGCGCCCAGGCGGTACGGCTGCGGGTGATGCGCAGTGGGGCGGCCGGCGGCCGCGGCACGCGCGCGTGGGTCTGCGGGGCGGGCCCCGGTCCCCGCTCCCGCCGCTCCCGCTCCGTACGCGCGCCGCCCGCTGCCGTCCCGCGCTCCCGTGCGAGCGGCAGCCAGGGCAGGACGGCCGCCGCCGCCAGGCCCGCCCAGAGTGCGAGGCCGGTCTGCCAACTGCCGCCCAGTGCCTCGGTCATGGGCACGGCGATCGCGGCGGCGGCGGAGGTGCCGAGGGCGAGGGCCATCGAGTACAGGCCGGTCATGGTGCCCACCCGGTCGGGGAAGTGGCGCTTGACGATGACCGGCATCAGGACGTTGCTGACGGCGATGCCCATGAGGGCGAGGGCGCTGGCGGCGAGGAACCCCGCCGTGCCGCCCGCCCAGGGACGCAGGAGCAGCCCCGCCGTGATGGCGACCATGCCGGCGCACACCACCGCGCCGGGCCCGAAGCGGCGGGCCAGACGAGGTGCCATGACGCCGAAGACGGCGAAGCAGAGCGGGGGCACGGAGGTGAGGAGCCCGGCCACGCTGCCGCTCATGGCGAGTCCGTCGCGCACCTCTTCGAGGAGGGCGCCGAGGCTCGTGATGGCGGGCCGGAGGTTGAGTGCGGCCAGCACGATGCCGACGACGAGCAGCCGTGTGCCCCGGTCCCACGCGCGGGGGGCCGTTCGCGAGGGCTCGCCCGCGGCCGGGGCGCGGGTGGGCGGGGGTGTCGTCGTCCGGGTCTGCGCCATGCCGACCATCATAGAATCATGGGATGATTGGTTGTCCAGGTCCGGGCTCCCCTCGGCAGCCCCACCCGTGCGAAGGTGTGCCATGCCCCTGAGCCATCCCCGCCGCTCGGCGCTGTCCGAGCAGGTCATCGCCGCCCTGCGCACCCAGATCACCTCGGGCGAGTGGCCGGTCGGCGCGCGCATCCCCACGGAGCCCGAACTGGTCGACCAGCTGGGCGTCGCCCGCAACACGGTCCGCGAGGCCGTCCGGGCGCTCGCGCACAACGGGCTGCTGGACATCCGGCAGGGCTCGGGCACCTATGTCGTGGCGACCAGCGAACTGGCGGGCGTGATGCACCGCCGCTTCGCCGACGCCGACCCCGGGCACATCGCCGAGCTGCGCGCCACGCTGGAGTCGAGCGCGGCGAAGCTGGCGGCCGGACGGCGCACGGAGAAGGACCTCAAGCACCTGGACGCGCTCCTCCTGCGGCGCGAGGAGGCCTGGGCCTCGGGCGACGCGGAGGCGTTCGTGGCGGCGGACGCGACCTTCCACCTGGCGGTGGTGGCGGCCTCCCACAACGACGTCATGACCGCGATGTACGCGGACCTCGGCGAGGTGCTGCGGGACTGGCTGCGCGAGGACGTCGGCGAGGAGCTGACGCCGGAGACCTACATGGACCACACCCGGCTGGTGGACGCGATCCGCGCGGGCGACGCGGAGGCCGCCGCCGTCGAGGCGGCCGGCTATCCCCTGCTGTGCCGGCCCGGCCGGTTCACAGCTTCTGGTGGCTGACCCAGGCCGAGCGGACCTCCTTCCAGCAGCGACCGGTGAGCCGTACGGTCTGGGCGGGGCCCGCGTCGGTGGGAGTGCCGTCGGTGTCGAGATCCCACCATCGGTCGCACTCGATGTGCAGACGGACGCGGTCGGTGTCGGCGTAGGGGTTGTGGCAGTAGGCGACGACCCGGGAGCCGCGGACCTCGGTGCGGCACTCCGCGCCGAACGGTTCCTCGGGTGCGGCGGTGGCCTGCCGGGCCGGCACGCGCGCGTGGGGCAGCGCGTCGTACGGCAGCGACAGGACGAGACAGACGGCGACGGTCACTGGGGCCAGGCTGCGAGACAGGCGCACAAGGGGACCTCCTCGGCCGTGCTGGGGAGGAAAGCGCGGTAAGGAACCCGCACTTCAGAGTGCCTTGCCGGGGCACTCCCCCGCCCGGCCGGGTGAGCCGAACGGGTGACGCCCCGCTCCCCACGCGCGAGCGGGGACCGGGGCGTCGACGGCGTGCCGGTGATCAGGCTCCGATGGCGTGCAGACCACCGTCGACGTGCACGATCTCGCCCGTGGTCTTCGGGAACCAGTCGCTCAGCAGGGCGACCACACCGCGGCCGGCCGGACCCGGGTCGTTGAGGTCCCACTCCAGCGGGGAGCGGTCGTCCCACACGGAGGCCAGCTCGGAGAAGCCCGGGATGGACTTGGCCGCCATGGAACCGATCGGGCCGGCGGAGACCAGGTTGCAGCGGATGTTCTGCTTGCCCAGATCACGCGCCATGTAGCGGCTGGTGGCCTCCAGGGCCGCCTTGGCGGGGCCCATCCAGTCGTACTGCGGCCAGGCGAACGACGCGTCGAAGGTGAGGCCGACGACCGAGCCGCCGTTCTGCATCAGCGGCAGACAGGCCATGGTGAGCGACTTCAGGGAGAACGCCGAGACGTGCATGGCCGTGGCGACCGACTCGAACGGCGTGTTGAGGAAGTTGCCGCCCATGGCGTCCTGCGGCGCGAAGCCGATGGAGTGCACGACGCCGTCGAGACCGCCGAGCTCCTCGCCGACGACGTCGGCCAGCCGGCCGAGGTGCTCGTCGTTCGTCACGTCGAGCTCGATGACCTTGGTGGGCTTCGGCAGCTTCTTGGCGATGCGCTCGGTCAGCGTGGGCCGCGGGAACGCGGTCAGGATGATCTCGGCACCCTGCTCCTGGGCCAGCTTGGCGGTGTGGAAGGCGATGGAGGACTCCAGCAGCACGCCGGTGATCAGGACGCGCTTGCCCTCGAGAATTCCGCTCATGGTGATCAGTGACCCATTCCCAGTCCGCCGTCAACGGGAATGACGGCTCCAGTGATGTACGAGGCGTCGTCCGAGGCGAGGAACCGCACCGTCGCGGCGATCTCCTCCGGCTGCGCGTACCGGCCGAGCGGGACCTGCGAGACGATGCCCGCGCGCTGCTCGTCGGTGAGCACCTTGGTCATGTCGGTGTCGACGAAGCCGGGCGCGACGACGTTGAAGGTGATGTTGCGCGATCCCAGCTCACGGGCGAGGGAGCGCGCGAAGCCGACCAGGGCGGCCTTGGAGGCGGCGTAGTTCGCCTGCCCGGCGGAGCCGAGCAGTCCCACGACCGAGGAAATCAGGACGACACGGCCCTTCTTGGCGCGCAGCATGGCGCGGTTCGCGCGCTTGACCACGCGGAAGGTGCCCGTGAGGTTGGTGTCGATGACCGAGGTGAAGTCCTCCTCGGACATGCGCATCAGGAGCTGGTCCTTGGTGACGCCGGCGTTGGCGATCAGAACCTCCACGGGGCCGTGCTCGGCCTCGATCTCCTTGTAGGCCTGCTCCACCTGCTCGGAGTCGGTGATGTCGCACTTGACCGCGAAGAAGCCGGCCGGTGGCTCGCCCGAGCGGTACGTGATCGCGACCTTGTCGCCGGCATCGGCGAACGCGCGGGCGATGGCGAGGCCGATGCCCCGGTTTCCTCCGGTGACGAGAACCGAGCGGCTCAACGGATCACCCTTTCCATAGGGGTCTGACGCACCCGCCCGAACACGTAACGGCAGGTGGCTTCCTTCGAAACCTATCGGTCAGCCTCGCCCGACGGACATTCGGGCACCGACAGTGGCTCACCGGACTGGCTGTGGGGTCTCTACAGAAAGTTTGCGGAAGCGGGGCGGAAACGTGTGGTCCGGGGCTGTCGGGCGCGACATGATCGAGGCCTTCACACCCGACGACACCAGGGAGACACGTAGGTGCCCCACAGCATCGATGAAAGTTTCACGGCTCTACCCCTACGCGCCCTCGCCGACGCCGCTCTCGCACGCGCGCGTGCGCTGGGGGCGGAGCACGCGGACTTCCGGTTCGAGCGGGTGCGCAGCGCGTCCTGGCGGCTGCGGGACGCCAAGCCCTCCGGGTCCTCCGACACGACCGACCTCGGGTACGCGGTGCGGGTGGTGCACGGCGGGACGTGGGGATTCGCCTCCGGCGTGGACCTCACGATGGACGCCGCGGCCCGGGTCGCCTCGCAGGCCGTGGCGATGGCCAAGCTGTCCGCGCAGGTGATCAAGGCGGCCGGTTCGGACGAGAGGGTGGAACTGGCCGACGAGCCGGTGCACGCCGACCGGACGTGGATCTCGTCCTACGAGATCGACCCGTTCACCGTCCCGGACGAGGAGAAGGCGGCGCTGCTCGCGGACTGGAGCGCGCGGCTGCTCGCGGCGAACGGCATCAACCACGTGGACGCCTCGCTGCTCACCGTCCACGAGAACAAGTTCTACGCCGACACGGCCGGGACGGTGACCACCCAGCAGCGGGTGCGGCTGCACCCGGCGCTGACCGCGGTGTCGGTCGACGAGTCGAGCGGCGAGTTCGACTCGATGCGCACGATCGCGCCGCCCGCCGGACGCGGCTGGGAGTACCTCACGGGCACCGGGTGGGACTGGGACGACGAGCTCGAACGGATCCCGGAGCTGCTCGCCGAGAAGATGCGGGCGCCGAGCGTCGAGCCGGGACTGTACGACCTGGTCGTCGACCCGTCGAACCTGTGGCTGACCATCCACGAGTCCATCGGGCACGCCACCGAGCTGGACCGGGCCCTCGGCTACGAGGCCGCCTACGCCGGCACCTCCTTCGCCACCTTCGACCAGCTCGGCAAGCTGCGCTACGGCTCCGACCTGATGAACGTCACGGGTGACCGCACCGCCGAGCACGGCCTGGCGACCGTCGGCTACGACGACGAGGGCGTCGAGGGCCAGTCCTGGGACCTCGTGAAGGACGGCACGCTCGTCGGCTACCAGCTGGACCGGCGGATCGCGAAGCTGACCGGGTTCGAGCGGTCCAACGGGTGCGCCTTCGCCGACTCCCCCGGCCATGTGCCGGTGCAGCGCATGGCCAACGTGTCGTTGCGGCCGGATCCGGCCGGGATGTCGACCGAGGGGCTCATCGGCAGCGTCGACCGGGGCATCTACGTCGTCGGCGACCGGTCCTGGTCCATCGACATGCAGCGCTACAACTTCCAGTTCACCGGGCAGCGGTTCTTCCGGATCGAGAACGGGCGGATCACCGGCCAGCTGCGGGACGTGGCCTACCAGGCGACGACCACCGACTTCTGGGGGTCGATGGCGGCGGTCGGCGGCCCGCAGACGTACGTCCTCGGCGGCGCCTTCAACTGCGGCAAGGCCCAGCCGGGCCAGGTCGCGGCGGTGTCGCACGGCTGCCCGTCGGCCCTCTTCAAGGGCGTCAACATTCTGAACACCACGCAGGAGGCCGGTCGATGAGCGCGGGCAGCAACAAGGCGCAGCAGCCGCACGAGATCGTCGAGCGCGCCCTCGAACTGTCACGGACCGACGGCTGCGTCGTGATCGCCGACGAACAGTCGACGGCGAACCTGCGCTGGGCCGGCAACGCGCTCACGACCAACGGCGTCACTCGCGGGCGCACGCTCACCGTGATCGCCACGGTGGACGGCAAAGAGGGCACCGCCTCCGGTGTCGTCTCCCGGGCCGCCGTCACCAGGGACGAGCTGGAGCCGCTGGTCCGTGCCGCCGAAGCCGCCGCGCGGGGCGCGGCCCCCGCCGAGGACGCGCAGCCGCTGGTCGGCGACGTGGCGCGGTCCCCCGATTTCACCGAGGCGCCCGCGGAGACCTCGTCGGCGGTGTTCGCCGACTTCGCGCCCGCCCTGGGTGAGGCGTTCGCACGCGCGCGTGCGGGCGGCCGCGAGCTGTACGGGTTCGCCAACCACGAGCTCGTCTCGACGTACCTGGGCACGTCGACCGGGCTGCGGCTGCGGCACGACCAGCCGAACGGGACGCTGGAACTCAACGCCAAGTCCCCCGACCGGACCCGCTCGGCGTGGGCCGGGCGCTCGACCCGGGACTTCAAGGACGTCGACCCGGCGGCGCTCGACGCCGAGCTGGCCGTACGGCTGGGCTGGGCGGAACGGCGCGTCGAGCTGCCCGCCGGCCGGTACGAGACGCTGCTGCCGCCGACCGCGGTGGCCGACCTGATGATCTACCAGCTGTGGTCGGCGTCCGGCCGGGACGCGACCGAGGGCCGGACGGTGTTCTCCCAGCCCGGCGGCGGCACCCGCATCGGCGAGAAGCTGTCCGACCTGCCGCTGACCCTGCGCAGCGACCCGAACGAGCCGGGCCTGGAGTCGCCGCCGTTCGTCATCGCGCACTCCTCCGGCGGCGACCAGTCCGTCTTCGACAACGGCCTGCCGGTGCGGCCCACCGAATGGGTCTCCGCGGGCGAACTGAAGCACCTGACGACCACCCGGCACAGCGCGGCCCTGACCGGCCTGCCGGTGGCGCCGGGGGCCGACAACCTGATCCTGGACGGCGGCGAGGACCGCTCCCTGGAGGAGATGGTCGCGACCACCGGACGCGGGCTGCTGCTGACCTGCCTGTGGTACATCCGCGAGGTCGACCCGGCGACCCTGCTCCTGACCGGCCTGACCCGGGACGGCGTCTACCTGGTGGAGAACGGCGAGGTCGTCGGCGAGGTGAACAACTTCCGGTTCAACGAGTCGCCGGTCGGCGTGCTGGGGCGGGCGACGGAGGCGGGGCGCACGGAAAAGACGCTGCCCCGGGAGTGGAGCGACTGGTTCACTAGGGCTGCGATGCCCGCGCTGAGGGTGCCGGACTTCAATATGAGCTCTGTCAGTCAGGGCGTATAACCTCGTAGCCGGTGGTCGCTCGACCGCCCGCACACAGTCTGAAGATCATCAAGGAGATACGAGAACCGTGACGGACATCGTCGACGAACTGCAGTGGCGCGGGCTGATCGCCCTCTCCACTGACGAGGACGCATTGCGCAAGGCGTTCGCGGACGGTCCCGTCACGTTCTATTGCGGCTTCGACCCGACCGCGCCCAGCCTGCACCTCGGCAACCTCGTGCAGATCCTGACGATGCGCAGGATCCAGCAGGCGGGCAACCGTCCGCTGGGTCTGGTCGGGGGCGCCACCGGGCTGATCGGCGACCCGAAGCCCACCGCGGAGCGGACGCTGAACTCGCCCGAGGTCGTCGCCCAGTGGGTCGAGCGGCTGCGCGCGCAGATCGCGCCGCTGCTCGACTTCGAAGGCCCGAACGCGGCGGTCATGGTCAACAACCTGGACTGGACGCAGGGCCTGTCGGCCATCGAGTTCCTGCGGGACGTCGGCAAGCACTTCCGCGTCAACAAGATGATCGCCAAGGAGGCCGTCTCCCGGCGGCTCAACTCCGAGGCGGGCATCGGCTACACCGAGTTCAGCTACCAGATCCTCCAGGGCATGGACTTCCTGGAGCTGTACCGGCGGCACGGCTGCACGCTGCAGACCGGTGGCAGCGACCAGTGGGGCAACCTCACCTCGGGCACCGACCTGATCCACCGGGTGGAGTCCGACGCCGTGGTGCACGCGCTGGCCACCCCGCTGATCACCAAGGCGGACGGCACCAAGTTCGGCAAGACGGAGTCCGGCACGATCTGGCTCGACGCCGAGATGACGACGCCGTACGCCTTCTACCAGTTCTGGCTGAACGCGGACGACCGGGACGTGTCGAAGTTCCTGCGCATCTTCAGCTTCAGGTCCCATGCCGAGATCGAGGAGCTGGAGCGGCAGACCGAGGAGCGTCCGCAGGCCCGGGCCGCTCAGCGTGCGCTGGCCGAGGAGCTGACGACGCTGGTGCACGGCGCCGACCAGACGGCCGCCGTGGTCGCCGCGTCCAAGGCCCTCTTCGGCCAGGGCGAGCTCGGCGAGCTCGACGACCGGACGCTGGCCGCGGCCCTCTCCGAGGTGCCGCACATCCAGGTCGCCGAGCTCGGACCGGTCGTGGACCTGTTCGCCGAGGTCGGCCTGGTGGCCAGCAAGTCCGCCGCGCGGCGGACCGTGAAGGAGGGCGGTGCCTACGTGAACAACGTAAAGATCACCGCGGAGGACGCCGTCCCGGCGAGGGAAGAGCTCATCCACGGGCGGTGGCTGGTGCTGCGGCGCGGGAAGAAGAACCTCGCGGCGGTCGAGGTCACCGACGTCTGAGTGCCGCGCTTCCGCTCCGCGGGTTGCGCGCAGGGGGTGCGCCGCAGGATCGCGGGTCTCCGCCGGCCGCTGCTTTCGTCGCGGCTAGTCGCGCGGTTCCCGGCGCCCACGGGGCGCGGGGAACCGCGCGCCCGTGGGCGCCGCCGTCACGTCCTCTGCTTGCGCTTGCCCAGGGTCGCCATGTAGAGCATGTCGCCCAGGGCGACGATGATGATCGCGGCGATCAGCTGGAACAGGTGGCGGCTCCAGTCGATGCCGGACGTCGATTCGACCCCCGCCGCGCGGGCGATCGAGTTGCCCACGATCGCGCCCAGCATGCCGAAAATGGTGGTCAGCCAGAGCGGGCTGTGCTGCTTCCCCGGGAGGACCGCCTTCGCGATCAGGCCCAGCACGAATCCCACGATGATGGCCCACAACCAGCCCATGGCTGCCTCCTTGTACGGCTCTACGTGAGCATTGCCCCCAAGTCTCGGTGCGCCCGCCGTACGGCGCATGTCGGGTGCGGCCATACGCGGCAGGGCGCAGAACACTCGCCCGGGCGGCGGGTGACCCGGTCTCGAAGGCGGCGCAGTCGCGGCGTAACGTGGACGCTGTCCGGGCCCGGCTCCCCGATCGGGTGCGGGCCGGAGAGGGGCCGGGGCAAGGCCGATGCGGGCGGACGGTGGAATGTGATGCGGAAGCAGGGTGGTGGCGGCAACGTCCAGGTGTTCCGGATCACCGGTGCGCGCCAGGGACTGCAGGACGACGTGCGGGGACGGCAGCGGCGATACGTCATCTCGATGTCGATCCGTACGCTGTCGGTGATCCTCGCGGCGACCTTGTGGAACGTGGAACGCCATGTGGCGATCGTGGCGTTGGTCCTGGGGGTGGTGCTCCCCTACATCTCGGTGGTGATCGCCAACGCGGGGCGGGAGAACGTACCTTCGCTCCCCTCCACTTTCCTGACCGTGCCGGTGCGAACCATGATCGCTCCGCCGCGGCCCGAGGGTGAATCCGTGGACTCGGTGCCGGAAGAGGAGGGCTTCGCGGAATCCCTCCGCAAGGAACCGGAGCCCGGTCCGGCCGAGCGTCAGCCGTGAACAGGCCATGAGCGGACTGTGCTCCAAGCTCAGGAAAAGCTCAGATCAATCATGTTGTTCCAGTGCCGTGCGGACCGTGAGCCATGACATACTTCGTACGCGCTCCGCATCCCCCGTCGGAGCGACGGACCGACGCCGGGCAGCTCCCCCCGTGGCTGCTCGGCGTCGCCTTTGTGCGTGTGGTGAGACAAATCTGTGAGTGACGAGACCCCGATCTGTTCCGCCAAGGGCTGCCGCGTCGACGCGGTGTGGGTACTGGCATGGAACAACCCGAAGCTGCACACGCCGGAGCGGCGCAAGACGTGGCTCGCGTGCGAGGAGCACCGGGAGCATCTGTCGCAGTTCCTCGGCGTCCGGGGCTTCCTCAAGGACGTCGTCCTGCTGACCGAGTGGGAGTCCCCGGAAGCCTCCTAGCCGCCGATCGCCGACATCGGCCTGTCCGGCTGGAGGAACGTCGGGTCGTCCAGGCCCGAGCCCGCCTTCTTGCCCCACATCGCCAGTCGCCAGATACGGGCTATCTCCTCGTCGGGTGCGCCGGAGCGCAGGGCCGCCCTCAGGTCCGTCTCCTCGCGGGCGAAGAGACAGGTGCGGACCTGGCCGTCGGCCGTGAGGCGGGTACGGTCGCAGGCGGCGCAGAACGGGCGGGTGACGGAGGCGATGACGCCCACCCGGTGCGGGCCGCCGTCCACCAGCCAGCGTTCGGCCGGGGCGGAGCCGCGCTCTCCCTCGCCCTCGGCGGTGAGGTCGAAGCGGGTGCGCAGGGAGGCCAGGATGTCGCCGGCCGTGATCATGCCGTCGCGCTTCCAGCCGTGCTGGGCGTCCAGCGGCATCTGCTCGATGAAGCGCAGCTCGTAGTCGTGCTCGACGGCCCAGGCGAGGAGGTCGGGGGCCTCGTCCTCGTTCAGGCCGGGCATCAGGACCGAGTTGACCTTCACCGGGGTCAGGCCCGCGTCACGGGCGGCTTCGAGGCCTTCGAGGACGTCCTTGTGGCGGTCCCTGCGGGTGAGGGTCTTGAAGACGTCGGGCCGCAGGGTGTCGAGGGAGACGTTGACCCGGTCCAGGCCCGCCGCCTTGAGGGCGGCGGCGGTGCGGCGCAGGCCGATGCCGTTCGTCGTGAGGGACATCTGGGGGCGGGGTGTCAGGGCCGCGACCCGCTCGACGATGCCGACCAGACCCGGGCGCAGCAGGGGCTCGCCCCCGGTGAAGCGGACCTCTTCGATGCCGAGCGTGGAGACCGCTATGCCGATCAGCCGGACGATCTCGTCGTCGTCGAGCAGATCGGGCTTGGCCAGCCACTGCAGGCCCTCTTCGGGCATGCAGTACGTACAGCGCAGATTGCACCGGTCCGTCAGCGAGACCCTCAGGTCGGTGGCCACGCGGCCGTAGGTGTCGATGAGCACGTGGGCCCCCTCCCTCGTAGCGATCGCGTGTTCTTCTCCGTCACTTGCGAGCCTACGTGACACCGGTGACAACGACAGTGCCCGATCCCACGAGATCCCATGGAGCGGGACGCGGCCGCGTCGTAGGGATCTACGACGCGGCCGCGGGGGGAGGGTGAAGGGTCGGCGGTGGTTCAGTGGGCTCCGGTGCCGGTCAGGGAGCGGACCTCCAGTTCGGCGTACTTGCCCTTGTCGGGCTCCTCCTTCGACAGGAGGGTGCCGACGACACCGAGCAGGAAGCCGACCGGGATCGAGATGATGCCGGGGTTCTCCAGCGGGAACCAGTGGAAGTCGACGTCCGGGAACATCGAGGTGGGCTTGCCCGAGACGACCGGCGAGAACAGCACCAGGCCGACCGCGGTGACCAGGCCGCCGTAGATCGACCACAGGGCTCCGGAGGTGGTGAACCGCTTCCAGAAGAGGCTGTAGAGGATCGTCGGGAGGTTGGCGGAGGCGGCGACCGCGAAGGCGAGGGCGACCAGGCCGGCGACGTTCAGGTCGCGGGCGAGGGCGCCCAGGAGGATGGACACGGCGCCGATGCCCACGGTGGCGTAGCGGGCCGCGTTGATCTCCTGCTTCTCGGTGGCGGTGCCCTTCTTGATGACGTTGGCGTAGATGTCGTGGGCGAACGACGAGGACGACGCCAGGGTGAGGCCCGCGACGACCGCGAGGATGGTGGCGAAGGCGACCGCCGAGATGGTGGCCAGCAGGATCGCGCCCCAGTTGGAGTCGACGCCGCCGAGATGGAGGGCGAGCAGCGGCGCCGCGGTGTTGCCGGCCTTGTTGGAGGCGGTGATCTCGTCCGGTTTGATCAGCGCGGCGGCGCCGAAACCGAGGGCGAGGGTCATCAGGTAGAAGGCGCCGATCAGGCCGATGGCCCACAGGACCGACTTACGGGCGGCCTTGGCGGTGGGCACGGTGTAGAAGCGGATCAGGATGTGCGGCAGGCCCGCGGTGCCCAGGACCAGGGCGATGCCGAGCGAGATGAAGTCCAGCTTGGTGGTGCCGGTGGCGCCGTACTTCAGGCCGGGCTCCAGGAAGGCCGCGCCCTTGCCGCTGTTGTCGGCGGCCGAGCCCAGCAGGTCGGAGAGGTTGAAGTCGAACTTCAGCAGGACCAGGAAGGTGAGCAGGAGGGCGCCGGCGATGAGCAGGACCGCCTTGACCATCTGGACCCAGGTGGTGCCCTTCATGCCGCCGATCGTCACGTAGACGATCATCAGTACGCCGACCAGTGCGACGATGCCGATCTTGCCGCTGTCGCTGGTGATGCCCAGCAGCAGGGAGACCAGGACGCCGGCGCCCGCCATCTGGGCCAGCAGGTAGAAGATCGACACCACGATGGTGGAGGTGCCGGCCGCCGTGCGGACCGGCCTTTGGCGCATGCGGTACGCGAGGACGTCACCCATGGTGTAGCGGCCGGAGTTGCGCAGCGGCTCGGCGACCAGGAGCAGGGCGACGAGCCAGGCGACCAGGAAGCCGATGGAGTACAGGAAGCCGTCGTAGCCGAAGAGGGCGATGGCCCCCGCGATGCCGAGGAAGGACGCGGCCGACATGTAGTCGCCGGAGACGGCGAGGCCGTTCTGGAAGCCGGTGAACTGGCGGCCGCCGGCGTAGAAGTCGGCGGCGTCCTTGGTCTGGCGGCCGGCCCAGACGGTGATGACGAGGGTCGCTGCGACGAACACCGAGAACAGGATGATGATCAGCGTACGGTGCTCACTGGCCTCTCCCGCGGCGAGCAGGGTGTGCTGTGCGGGGCTCATGCTCCGCCCTCCATCCGGGACTTGATGGCCTCGGCCTTGGGGTCGAACCGTGCGGCGGCGGTCCGCGCGTACCACCAGGCGATGAGGAAGGTGGTGAGGAACTGGGCGAGGCCGAGGGTCATGGCCACGTTGAAGTTGCCGAAGAGCTTGGTGCCCATGAAGTCGCCCGCGTAGTTGGACAGCAGGACGTACAGCAGGTACCAGGCGATGAAGGCGACCGTCAGGGGGAAGGCGAAGCCGCGGTAGGAGCTGCGCAGTTCACCGAACTCCGCGCTCTCCTGCACCGCGACGAACTCCTCGGTGGACGGGAGTTGGGTTGGGGATTTCGAGGGGGGCGGTGTCTCGGTGGCCACGAAGTCTCCTCGTTGCGGATACGGGTCGGACGGCGAAAGGAGGCGAGTGTCCTCTCGCTCCCTGCCCAAGGTCACGGCGCCGCACGGGGACGGGTTCAACGCGTCGGGCGGGTTTGTCGAAGTGGCCTTCGGCAGGTCATGACCAACGAGCGGGGGCCGTGTCAGGTCATGGGTCGGCAAACTCGCCGCCTGGAAGTCATTGCTGGCCGGTGAGTCAGGGAGATAGCTTCGGGCAAGCACCACCCGTCATGTACCTGCCCAAGCAGCACCTGCGCTTGGGTCAGGTCCCGTTTCCGGATGATGTGGAGACCCCATGGCTCATCTGCCTTCCAGACGCCGCCTCGCGCTCGCGGTGCCCGTCGTGCTGTCGCTGACCGCTTCCCTCGGCTTCCTGCCGACGGCGGCCTCCGCGGCACCCGTCACGACTTCGGCCACCCGGACGGCCGATGCCGGAACCCTGGCGTACGTCGTCAACACGAAGGTGGACCACCGCACGATCGGGTCGGTGAAGAAGGCGATCGCCGCGGCCGGCGGCACCGTCGTCGCGGCGTACGAGAAGATCGGCGTCCTCGTCGTCCATTCGGCGAACCCCGACTTCGGGCCGCAGATACGCGCGGTGCGCGGCGTGCAGTCGGCGGGTGCGACCCGTACCGCGCCGCTGACCGCCGCGGGCACCACCGACGAGGGGGCCGCGCAGGTCCTCTCCAAGGCGGAGGCCGCGAAGGTCGAGAAGGCGTCCGACGCGGCGGGCCAGAGCGAGCCGCTCGAGGCCGACCAGTGGGACCTGCGCGCGATCGGCGCCGACAAGGCCGCCGGGATCAACCCGGGCAGCAGGAAGGTGACGGTCGCCGTGATCGACACCGGCGTCGACGACACCCACCCGGACCTCGCGCCGAACTTCTCCGCGTCCCAGTCGGCGAACTGCGTCGGCGGCGTCGCGGACACCAGCGAGGGCGCCTGGCGCCCCTACACCGCGGACGACTACCACGGCACCCATGTCGCGGGTGAGATCGCCGCGGCCCGCAACGGCATCGGCGTGGCGGGCGTCGCGCCCGGCGTGAAGGTCGCCGGCATCAAGGTGAGCGACCCCAAGGACGGCCTCTTCTACCCGGAGAACGTCGTCTGCGCCTTCGTGTTCGCCGCCGACCACGGCGTCGAGGTCACGAACAACAGCTACTACGTCGACCCGTGGCTGTACAACTGCATGGACGACCCCGACCAGAAGGCGATCGTCGACGCGGTCAACAGGGCCCAGCTGTACGCCCAGAAGAAGGGCACGCTCAACGTCGCCTCGGCGGGCAACTCCAACCACGACCTGGACTCCGACTCCCTGGTCGACGCCTCGAGCCCGGACGACTCCACGCCGGTCGAGCGGACCGTCGACCCGCACGAGTGCTTCGACGTCCCGACCCAGCTGCCGGGGGTCGTCACGGTGAGCGCCACGGGCGTCAAGGGCACCAAGTCGTACTACTCCACGTACGGCCTGGGCGCGATCGACGTCGCGGCTCCGGGTGGCGACAAGTACCAGATCCCGGACACCCCGTCCGCCAACGGCCGCATCCTGTCGACGCTGCCGAACAACACGTACGGCTTCCTCCAGGGCACCTCGATGGCGTCCCCGCACGTCTCCGGTGTGGCCGCGCTGCTGAAGTCGACCCACCCGCACGCGAGCCCGGCCCAGCTCCAGGCGCTGCTCAAGCTCCAGGCCGACAGCACGGCGTGCCCGACCGAGCCGTACGACGGCGACGGCAACGGGGTCGTGGACGCGACCTGCGTGGGCGGCAAGCGCCTCAACGGCTTCTTCGGCTTCGGCGTCGTGAACGCGCTGCGTGCCGTGAAGTAGTCGTCTGACAGGCGGACGAAGGGCCGGGCGGACATCCGCCCGGCCCTTCGTGCGTGTACGCGGGCGTGTTCCCGTGTACACCCGCGGGCGCATATGTTGATTGAATCAATAATGCATACTGCAGTCATGACTGGAATCAAGTTTGCCTGGTCGGAGCTGGGCGGCGATCCCGCTCTCCTCGCGCGCGTGTCGACCGTCGTCCGGGAGGACGCCCTGCGGGCGCGTCTTCCGGTGCGGGACCTGGCGCGCGCCTGTGTGGGCGTGTGCGCGCTGGCCGGCGCCGAACTGGGGGCACGGCGGGCCGGCCTCCCGGAGGTGCCTCGGGTGCGGGTGGACGACGCCGCGGTGGCCACCGCGTTCACCGGCGAGCGGGTGCTGCTGGTCGACGGGCGGGCGCCGGTCGCCTTCGCCCCGCTGTCGCGGTTCTGGCGGACGGCCGACGGATGGGTGCGCACCCACGCCAACTACCCGCACCACCGGGCGCGGTTGCTCAGGGCGCTGGCGCTGCCCCAGGACACCGACCCGGCCGCCGTCGAGGCGTCGCTCGCCGAGCGCTCCGCCCTGGAGGTGGAGGACACGGTGTACGCGGCCGGGGGCCTGGCCGTCGCGTCGCGCACGCCCGACGAGTGGGCGGCCCAGGAACAGGCGGCCATGGTCGCCGCTCGCCCCCTGGTGGAGCGGGGCCGGTCGGACGAGACACGCGTGCGGACGTTCGCGCCGCTGGAGGGCGGCCCGCTGCTGCCCGCCGCCGGACTGCGCGTCCTGGACCTGACCCGGGTCCTGGCCGGGCCGGTCGCCACCCGCACCCTCGCCCTGCTGGGCGCGGACGTCCTGCGGGTCGACGCGCCGCAGCTGCCCGAGCTGCCCGACCAGCACGCCGACACGGGCTTCGGCAAGCGCTCGACCCTGCTGGACCTGACGGCGGACCGGCGCACCTTCGAGGACCTGCTCGCGACGGCGGATGTCGTGGTCACCGGCTACCGGCCGGGCGCCCTCGACCGGTTCGGACTCTCCCCGGAGGCGCTGGCCGAGCGCCGGCCCGGGCTGGTCGTGGCGCAGGTGTCGGCGTGGGGCGCGTACGGGCCGTGGGGCGGGCGGCGCGGCTTCGACAGCCTGGTCCAGGTGGCCACCGGCATCGCGACCGTCGAGGGCGCCGCGGGGCGGCCGGGCGCGCTGCCCGCGCAGGCCCTCGACCACGGCACCGGCTATCTGCTGGCGGCGGCCGTGCTGCGGGCGCTGACCGAGCAGTCCTACGACGGCGGCAGCCGGTTCGTACGGGTGGCGCTGGCCCGGACCGCGGCGTGGCTCACCGAGGGAGCCCGGGCGGGCGGGAGCGAGGCCGTCCACGGCGGGGGCGCCGGGCACGGGGACGTCCGAAGCGAGGCCGTCCGGATGGACGAAGGGGAGGGCAAAGGGATGACCAAGGCGCAGGAACGGCAGGTGAGCGGGGGCGGGAGCGTCGACCCCGGGCCCTGGCTCGCGGAGACCGACAGCCCGCTCGGGCGGCTGCGTCACGCCCTTCCGCCGGTGTCCTTCGACGGTGGGCCGGGCGACTGGACCCGGCCGCCGGGGCCTTGGGGAGCCGACCCGGCGCGCTGGCTCTGAGGCCCAGGACGATCGGCTCAAGCGTCGACACCGGACCCACCTGACCGGTTCAGAATGAGTTGCCCGGATTTGCCGGTGATGGTGAAGATCCTGGCATGGCCCTCATACGACCGACCGAAGTGACCGAATCCGTACGCCGTACCGGCCCTGGCAGGGCGGTGGCGCTGCTCGTCCTGGTGGGGCTCGCGGCCCTGATCCCGCTGCTCGGACCCTCCGTCGCCGCGCACGGCACCGGGGAGGCCCCGACCACGGACTCGGGCGTGGTCGCGCTGCTGCGGGTGCTGCTGTTCGCGGCGCTGTGCGTGCAGGTGGGCGAGCTGTTCGCGGCCGGTCTCGCCCGGCGGGTGCCCGGCGCCCCGCCCGGCCGGCCGGTCGGCTGGGCGCCGTACGCGGCGGTCGTGGGATTCTCGGCGGCGGCGGCAGCCGGTGAGCTGGCGCCGCACGGTCATGGTTCGCGGGGCGGTGTTCTCGCGCTGCTGGAGGCGGTGGCGTTCGCCGTGGCGGGGCTGTGCGCGCTCACGCGCCGGCCGAACCGTCAGGTGTGGCCGCTCGCGGCGGTGATCCTGGCGGAGGCGTTGCGCGCGCATCCGCCGACCGAGCCCACGCCGCTGATCGGCTCCGGGCTGACGGTCATCCATCTGACGTGCTCGGCGCTGTGGGCGGGTGGACTGCTGAACGTGCTCCGCATGCTGCGGGGGTGGGGCGAGACCGAGGCGGGCGCGGCGTTGCTGGGGGTCTACGCGCGCGTGGCGGCCGTTCTCTTCGCCGGGGTCACCACGACCGGGCTGTGCAGTTCGCTGCGCCGGATGCCTTCCGAGGCGGTGCTCGATCAGCTGACGACGACGGCGTACGGGCGCGTGCTGCTCGCCAAGGTCCTTGTCGTGGGGGCGGTCGCCCTGCTCGCCCTGTGGGCGCGGACCCGGCTGCGCCAGGCCCCCGACCCGCTGGCCGCCTGTTCCCCCGCGCGCGTGGAGATCGTCGCGCTGGGGGTGGTGGTCGCGGTGTCGGGGCTGTTGACGGCGTTGCCGCTGCCGGTCAAGGGTTGATGATCGCGACCTGCCGATCAAGGGTTGACGCGTAAGGGCTGCGGGTCAGGGCTGCGGGTCAACCGTTGAAGCACGGTCGCCGGAGGCCAGGGGTCCAGGATCCAGCCGTGGGTCGACTGCCGGGTGGCGGCCGCTTGTCGCGCCCAGGACCAGCAGGACCTGTGCGGCGAGATAGGTGAGCATGATCCACAGGTCGGGACGCGGAGGCTGCGGCCAGTCGGCGACCCCGGTGGCGATGAGGGTGTCGGAGAGCAGGAACAGCGCACCGCCCGCACCGGCGACCGCACCGAGCCGGGTGGCGGCGAAGTACGCCATGGCCGTGAGCAGGGTGCTGTAGACCGTGACGGGAAGGCGCAGGTCCGCGGGCAGGTCGGGCCACAGCAGGGCCACGGTGGCGATCAGGGCGGTGGCGTAGCACGGGGCGAGGAGGGCGCCGCGCGCGTGAGGTCGGCCGATGCGGGCGAACAGCGCCAGGTAGCAGACGTGACCCGCGGCGAAGGACGCCATGCCGGCGAGGAAGGCGGGGTCGGCGTCGAGCAGCAGCAGGGTGTCGCCGCCCCAGCCGCACACCAGGGCGGCGACGAGGAGACGGGGCGCGCCCCGCGAAGTGGCCCAGGCGGCCAGGAGGGGCATCAGAAGCGGCTTGGCCACCGTGTGCCCCGTGTCGGATCCGACCGCGAGGCCGAGCAGGTCGACGGTCGCGGCGAGGGCGAACAGGCCGAGGAGGACGCGGGAGCGGGTCACGCGGCCGTGGTCTCCTCTGCCGTGGCGGCCGTGGCCGGGGTGGTGGCGGAGGCGGTGGCGGTGGCGGAGGCGGTGGCGGTGGCGGTGGCGGACGCGGACGCGGCTGCCGGAGCGGGCGCGGGTTGCCAGCCGGGCCCGCGGAACACGCGCCCCGTCCGCTCGCGCCAACTGCGCGCCGCCTTCACGTCCTTGACGATCGCGACGTACTCGTGAGTGGCCACCTTGATCGGGTTGAACGTGTTGATGTTCTTGGTCAACCCGTAGACGGGCCGGTCGACCTCGGGCACGAACGACCCGAAGAGCCGGTCCCAGACGATGAGGATGCCGCCGAAGTTGCGGTCCAGATAGCCGCCCTGGGAGGCATGGTGGACACGGTGGTGGGAGGGCGTGTTGAACACGAACTCGAACCACCGGGGCATCCTGTCGATCCGCTCGGTGTGGATCCAGAACTGGTAGACGAGGTTGGCCGAGGAGCAGAACGCGAGCGCGGCCGGGTGGACGCCGAGGGCGATGAGCGGGACGTAGAACGGCCAGACGGTCAGCGTGGTCCAGGGCTGGCGCAGGGCGGTGGTGAGGTTGAACTTCTCGCTGGAGTGGTGGACGACGTGACAGGCCCACAGCACACGGATGACGTGGTGGCCGCGGTGGGACCAGTAATAGAAGAAGTCCTGCGCGAGCAGCATCAACGGGAGCGTCCACCACAGGACCGGGACACGGAGCGGGGTCAGTTCGTAGAGCGCCGTGTAGATCGCCACGATCGGGATCTTCCAGACGAAGTCGAACACGAGACTCCCGAGCCCCATGCCGACGCTCGTCGCGGCGTCCTTCGTCTCGTACCCGGCCGCGTCCTCGTCGGGATGGAGCCGGACGCTGATCACCTCGACCACGGTGAGCAGCACGAAGGCGGGTATCGACCACAGCACGACATCGGGCAGGTTCGGCATGTGGGCACCGTAGAACGGCTGGTGGGCTGCGGCTAGACGTTGTTACCCACAAGTATTACCGACGGTACGCGCTTGCTTGTTGGCGATCTCCGCCAATCGGCGGGTGGGTCGCGCCGGGCACAGGGCGCGGTCTCCGTGTCTGCGTGCCTCTGACGTCTCCGGGTCGCCGGACCTCGGGGCCATCGGGTCGCCGGACCTCCGGGTCGCCGGACCTCCGGGTCGCCGGACCTCCGGGTCGCCGTCCTCGCTCTCACACCCCCGCCGCCCCCAGCAGCGAGCCGACGAGGTATGTCACCCCCATCGCCAGTGCCCCGCCGCCCACGTTGCGCAGCACCGCGCGGCCCGGTGCCGCCGCGCCCAGGCGGGCGCTGCTCCAGCCGGTGCCGGCCAGGGCCACCAGGACCGATGCGACGGTCACCGGGAGGCGCCAGTCCGCCGGGGGCAGCACGATGGCGAACAGGGGGAGCAGGGCACCGGCCGTGAAGGCGAGGAAGCTGGCCCAGGCCGCGTGCCAGGGGTTGGTGAGGTCGTCGGGGTCGATGCCGAGCTCCACGCGCGCGTGGGCCTTCAGGGCGTCCCGTTCCGTGAGCTGGACGGCGGCCTCCCGGGCCACGTCCCGGGACAGTCCGCGTTCCTCCAGCAGCCCGGTCAGCTCCGCCAGCTCGGCCTCCGGCTGCTCGCGCAACTCACGCCGCTCCAGTGCGAGGGCCGCCTTCTCGGAGTCCCGTTGGGTCGACACCGAGACGTACTCCCCCGCCGCCATGGACATCGACCCGGCGAGCAGACCGGCGAGGCCCGCGGTCAGCAGGGCCGAGCGGTCGTCCGTCGCACCGGCCACGCCGACGACGAGGCCGGCGGTGGAGACGATGCCGTCGTTGGCGCCGAGCACCGCGGCCCGCAGCCAGTTCAGCCGGGATCCGAGCGAGCCTCCGTGGCCCTCGGCGTGGGTGGGTTCCGTCACAGCACGGAGGATGGCACCCCGGGAGGCCCGTGCCCCGTACCGACGCTCGTCGTCGCGGGACTGGGCACGACGGGCCGGGCGCGACCGGCGGGGCGCGACGACCGCGACGCCTGCGACGGGCCGGGCGGGACCGGTGGGCGGGACGGGAGCGTGAACCGTCGTCCCGAAGGTCGGAATTGGCCGGGTGTCAGCCGGCGGCCGCAGGCACGCGCGCGTGCGCCCCGCGAACTCCCGTACGGCCCGAAGGGCTTCGCACGGCCTCTCTTCGGGGCGGGTGCCGCAAGCTGTCAGTGGGGGCCCGTATCCTCAATGACCATGCTCGAAGACCACACGACGACAGCGTCCTCCCCCACGGAGTGGCCGACCGCGTATCCCCAGGGGTACGCGGTCGTTGACGTGGAGACCACCGGCCTGGCCCGGGACGACCGGATCATCTCCGCCGCCGTCTACCGGCTGGACGCGCGCGGCGAGGTGGAGGACCACTGGTACACGCTGGTCAACCCGGAGCGCGATCCGGGCCCGGTGTGGATCCACGGTCTGACGAGCGACGTGCTCGAGGGTGCGCCCCTCTTCCAGGAGGTGGCCGCGGAGTTCGCCGCCCGGCTCGACGGGCGGGTGCTCGTCGCGCACAACGCGGTCTTCGACTGGCAGATGATCGCGCGGGAGTACGCGCGCGCGGAGCGCGAGGCGCCGGTGCGGCAGCGGCTGTGCACCATCGCGCTCTCCAAGGAACTCGGCCTTCCGCTGCCCAACCACAAGCTGGAGTCCCTGGCGGCCCACTTCGGCGTGGTGCAGCAGCGGGCCCACCACGCGCTGGACGACGCGCGCGTGCTCGCGGAGGCGTTCCGGCCGAGCCTGCGGGCCGCGGCGGCCGGCGGGGTCCGGCTGCCGCTGCTCGAGTGCCGGCCGCTGACCGAGTGGGCCGACCGGCCCGCGCCCCTGATCGGCCGGCAGGCGAGCGGTTCGGGCGGCGGCTACGGCAGCTACCGGCCCGGCAGTTGGCGACCGTCCCGCAAAAGGCCCGCATGCCCCCATCCCAACCCAGGCCGTTACGAAGACGGCAAAAGGCTCAAGCAGGGCATGCGGGTCGCCTTCTCGGGCGACACGTCGGTCGAGCGGGAGCTGCTGGAGGACCGCGCCGCCGAGGCGGGGCTGCACGTCGCCACGAGCCTGTCCCGGCTGACCAGCCTGCTGGTCACCAACGACCCCGACTCGGGCACCTCGAAGGTGGTGAAGGCCCGCCAGTTCGGGACGCCCGTCGTCGACGAGGCCGCCTTCGGGCAACTCCTGCGGGACGTGGAGCCCGCCGACGAGTGATCCGTACACAGGGGCGTGTCGTACGCAGGGGTGACCCGTACGCAGGGGTGACCCGTACGCAGGGGTGACCCGTACGTACGGGTGATTGCCGCGCGACTCGCCCGCCGTCCGCTCGCCCGCGCGCGGGTGACGGCTCACCCTGTGGCGCATGGCGAGATGCGAAGTTTGCGGCAACGACTACGGAATGACCTTCGAAGTGCACGCGCAGGGCGCGATCCATGTCTTCGACTGCTTCTCCTGTGCGATCCACCGCATGGCCCCCATCTGCGAGCACTGCCGGGTGCAGATCATCGGCCAGGGCGTCGAGGTGGAGGGCCACTGGTACTGCGGCGCGCACTGCGCCCGCGCGGAGGGCAGGGCGGGCATCGTCGACAAGGTGTGAGCCGGCCCGGCAGCTTCCGGGGACCGACGTCCGACGACGCTGCCTTCCGGTACCCGGCCGAATGCGCCCCACGACCGAGTTGTACGGTCGTGGGGTGTACCGCTTCCTGTTGTCCCGGCAGTGGGTGATCCTCACGCTGGTCGCCCTCCTCCTCATCCCCACGATGATCAGGCTGGGCTTCTGGCAGATGCATCGCTACGACGAGCGCACCGCCCGCAACCAGCTGGTCTCCGACGCGCTGACCGCCGAGGCGGTGCCCGTGGAGAAGCTGACCACCCCGGGGCACGCCGTCACCCGCGACGAGCGGTACCGGAGCGTCACCGCCACCGGCTCCTTTGACACCGAGCACGAAGTCGTCGTCAGGCGCCGGGTCAACGCCGACGAGACGGTCGGCTTCCACGTCCTGACCCCGTTCGTCCTGACGGACGGCAAGGTGCTGCTGGTCGACCGGGGCTGGATCCCCGCGGACGCCCCGACGCAGACCTCGTTCCCCGAGGTCCCCGCGCCGCCCGCCGGCCGGATCACCGTCACGGGGCGGCTGATGCCCGACGAGACGACCGCCGCGAGCGGCATCAAGGACCTCAAGGGACTGCCGGACCGGCAGGTCATGCTGATCAACAGCGAGCAGGAGGCCCGGCGGCTCGGCGCGCAGGTGCTCGGCGGCTACATCGCGCAGACGGCGCCCGAGCCCAAGGGCGACAGCCCGGAGCTGGTCGGCAGGCCCGGCAGCGAGGACGCGGCCCTGAACTACGCGTACGCCATCCAGTGGTGGCTGTTCTCCGTGGGCGTCCCCGTCGGCTGGGTGATCCTGGTCCGCCGCGAGACCCGCGACCGGGCCCAAGCCGCCGTGCGAGAGGCGGAGCAGGCCGAGCCGGCGACGGTCTGACGGACGACGCCGGACGGACAGACGGACAGCAAACATAGACGGACAGCAGACACGGGAACGGACACTGGCTGAGGCTGTAGCTGGGGTGGGGCTGAGGCTGAGGCTGGGCCTCGGACAGGCCCGGGCGCGGACCGGGCCCGGGCGAGGCCGGGAACCCGTACACGCCCGTCGCTCACCCGCCGGGTCCGCCGGGTCCGCCGGGTCCGCCGGGCGCACGTGGACCAGAGACGGAAACCCGGCCCACCGGACCCTGGAGTCGTCTTCTCGGGTGCGGCCCCCCGACGGCCCCCGCCGTCACTCGCCCGGCCGTAGCCCTGATTGCCCACGGGGCCCGACGGGAACCCGGAACTGCGTGCACCCCCGCATCGAGGACTACGCGCTCATCGGCGACGAACAGACCGCCGCCCTGGTCGGCTTGGACGGTTCCGTCGACTGGCTCTGTCTGCCCCGCTTCGACTCCGGCGCGTGCTTCGCGCGTCTCCTCGGCGAGGAGGAGAACGGCCACTGGCGCATCGCGCCCCGGGGGGTGCAGGGTCCCTGCACGCGGCGTGCCTACCGGCCCGACACCCTTGTCCTCGACACCGAGTGGGAGACCGCCGAGGGCGCGATCCGGGTCACCGACCTGATGCCCCAACGCGACAGGGCCCCCGACGTCGTACGCATCGTCGAGGGGCTGCGCGGCCGGGTCACCGTCCGCAGTGCGCTGCGGCTGCGCTTCGACTACGGCTGGGTCGTCCCCTGGATGCGCCGTGCGGACGGCCACCGGGTGGCGATCGGCGGGCCGGACGCCGTGTGGTTCCGCAGCGAGCCGGAGGTGCCCACCTGGGGCGAGGACTTCACCACGTATTCGCAGTTCACCGTCGCCGAGGGCGAGTCGGTCGCCTTCGTGCTGACCTGGCACCCCTCGCACGAGTCGCGTCCGCCGCTCGTCGACCCGTGGGAGGCGCTGCGGGTCAGCGTCGACGACTGGCAGGCCTGGGCCGCCCGCTGCCGCTACGACGGGCCCCACCGGGACGCCGTCGTCCGCTCCCTGATCACCCTCAAGGCCCTCACCTACGTCCCCACCGGCGGCATCGTCGCCGCGCTCACCACCTCCCTGCCCGAGGAGATGGGCGGGGTCCGCAACTGGGACTACCGCTACTGCTGGCTGCGCGACTCCACCCTGACCCTCGGCGCCCTCCTGGCGGCCGGCTACCAGGACGAGGCCGAGGCCTGGCGCAACTGGCTGCTGCGTGCCGTCGCGGGAGATCCGGCGGACCTCCAGATCATGTACGGGCTGGCGGGCGAGCGGCGGCTGCCCGAGTGCGAGCTGCCCTGGCTGTCCGGCTACGGGGACTCCAGGCCGGTACGGATCGGCAACGGCGCCGTGGACCAGCTGCAACTGGACGTCTACGGCGAGGTCATGGACTCGCTGTCGCTGGCCCGGACCTCGGGCCTGCCGCCCCGGCCGCACATATGGTCGTTGCAGTGCGCGCTGATGAAGTGGCTCTGCGAGAACTGGCGGCAGCCGGACGAGGGCCTGTGGGAGGTGCGCGGCGGCCGGCGCCAGTTCGTGCACTCCAAGGTGATGGTGTGGGTGGCCGCCGACCGGGCCGTCCGCGCGCTGGAGGAGCATCCCGAGCTGAGCGGTGACCCGGCGGGCTGGCGGGCGGTGCGCGACGAGGTGCACCGGGAGGTGTGCGAGCGGGGCTACGACCCGGAACGGAACACGTTCACCCAGTACTACGGCTCGCGCGAGCTGGACGCCGCCCTGCTGCTCATCCCGCGCGTCGGCTTCCTGCCGCCGGACGACCCGCGGGTGGTCGGGACCGTCGAAGCGGTCCGCGCGGAGCTCGGGCACGGGGGTCTGCTGCGCCGCTACAGCACGGAAGACGCGACCGTCGACGGTCTGCCGGGCGACGAGGGCACCTTCCTGGCCTGCTCGTTCTGGCTCGCGGACGCGCTGCACATGACGGGCCGCACGAAGGAGGCGCGGGAGCTGTTCGAACGGCTGGTGGGCCTGGCCAACGACGTGGGGCTGCTGGCGGAGGAGTACGACCCGTCGACCGGCCGGCACCTGGGCAACTTCCCGCAGGCCTTCAGCCACATCGGCCTGGTGAACACCGCCCTCGCCCTGTTCGGCGCCGAGAAGGCAGGATAGGGACCATGGATCTTGGACTGAAGGACCGGGTGTACGTGGTCACCGGGGCGACGCGCGGCCTCGGCAACGCCGCCGCGCGCGAGCTCGTCGCGGACGGCGCGAAGGTCGTCCTCACCGGGCGGGACGAGAAGCGCGTCGCCGACGCCGCGGCCGAACTGGGGCCGAACGCCGTCGGACTCGCCGTGGACAATGCCGACCCCGGGGCGGCGGCGCGGCTGATCGCGGCGGCGCGCGATGCCTTCGGCGGGTTCGACGGGGTGCTGGTGAGCGTGGGCGGTCCGCCGCCCGGGTTCGTCGCGGACAACACGGACGAGCAGTGGCAGACCGCGTTCGAGTCGGTGTTCCTCGGGGCGGTCCGGCTGGCGCGGACGGCCGCCGCCGAGCTGGAGGCGGGCGGGGTCATCGGGTTCGTCCTGTCGGGGTCGGTGCACGAGCCGATTCCCGGGCTGACCATCTCCAACGGCCTGCGGCCGGGACTGGCCGGGTTCGCGAAGTCGCTCGCCGACGAGTTGGGGCCCCGGGGGATCCGGGTCGTGGGCCTGCTGCCGGCCCGTATCGACACCGATCGGGTGCGGGAGCTGGACGGGCTGTCGGCCGACCCCGAGGCCACCCGGGCCGCGAACGAGTCCCGGATTCCGCTGCGGCGGTACGGGACTCCGGCGGAGTTCGGCCGGACGGCCGCGTTCCTGCTGTCGCCGGCGGCCTCGTATCTGACGGGCCTCATGGTGCCGGTGGACGGCGGGATGCGGCACGGGTTCTGACCCGCCCGCACCCGCACCCGCACCCGGGGCGGCTCGACTCCGCCCCTGCAGTCCGTGCAGTCCGGGCAGTCCGGGCGGTCCGGGCAACCCGGGCGGTCCGGGCAGCTCAACTGACCCTTTCGGCCTTGTGCTTGACGCCCTTCATCCGCACCTCCGCGGGCAGTGCCTCGAGCGCCGCCGAGTCCCGCGCGTGGGTCAGGGCCTGAGACGTGAGGTGGTCCAGCGCCGTCGCCGGGTCCACATGGGGCTCCAGCACCAGGCGGACCCGTGCCTCGGGCGCCTCCCTCCTGCCCTTCAGCGCCACATGCGCGTGGGCGACGCCGTCCAGCCGCTCCGCCTCACCGGCGAGTACGCCCTCCAGGGCGCGGCCCCGCAGCAGCGCTCCCGCACCGTCGCCCGTGTCGACGAGGAGCTCGCCCAGCCGGCGGCGGCGCAGAACCGCCGTCAGCCACCACAGGGTCAGCAGGACGAGGACCGCGAGGCCCGCGATCACCGTCGGCCACCACCAGGCGTCGGCGCGCCAGCGGGTGCGTTCGGCGGTGGTGAGAAGGACGTCGTGCGGGCCCTGGTGGAGCCACCAGGAGGGTGCGGAGGCGCCCAGGCCCACGGCCAGCACCGCGCCGCCGACGGCGATCAGCACCACTCCGGCGACTGCGATGAGCACGCGGTTGACGGTACCGAGCATCGTCCTCACCTCTTCTTCCCGGGTCGCCGGACATGGACCGACAGGGCGAGCGGCCGGACCAGGCCCAGGCCGTGGATCGCGTCGGTGAGGACGGCGTCCAGGTCGGCGTGTACGTCGTCCAGGTCGCGGAAGTGGGCGAGCGCGCGGACGTCGGCCCTGCGGCGGCCCGCGCGCACGCGTACCGACTGCACGCCGGCGACCTCCATGGCCCGGTCGCGCAGCACCAGTGCGGCCGCGTCCCGGTCGAGGCCCGCCCGTACGTCCGGGTGGGTGCGGCGCATCGGCAGGACCTCCCTGAGGCCCGGGGTCACCGCCAGCACGACCAGCCACAGGCCGAGGGCCGCCGCGACCCCGGCTCCCAGCAGCACCCAGATGTCGTCGAGGGGGCGCTCGGCGAGCTGCCGGGCGAGTCCGGTCCGCCAGGCCATGGCGGACCGGTGGGCGCGCACCGCGACCACGTCGTAGAGAAAGGCGGCCGCGACGACGAGCAGCAGCACCGCGACGACACCGGCCGGGACGCGGCGCGCCGACCAGAAGCGGTGGTCGGCGGGGCCCGCCGCGCCGGGGTGCTCTTCTTGCGTGGGTTTCTCCAGAACAGGCAGTGTGCTGCCCTGCAAGCCTCCGGGCTCGCTCATCGCGCCCTCCCGTGCGCCACGCCCGGGGCCGCTGTCAGGTGCAGCCGTTCCACCTGGACGGCGACCTCCGGAACCTCCATTCCCACCAACGCGCCTACCCGCTCGGTGACATGCCGACGCACACGGTGACAGCGTCCGCCGATATCGGTCGGATAGTCGAGTTCGAGATGGACCCGGACATGCGCGGCGTCGTGGTGGACGACGACGGTGGCGTGCGGTCCCGCGGCGTCGGACGGCAGCGGTCCGACCGCCTCGCGGGCGGCCTGGGAGGCGATCTTCGCCACGACCCGGTCGGCGATGCGGGTCGCGCCGCGGGCGCCCGCGGGAACGACGGACGGACGCCCGCCCACGGCGCCCTTCTCGCCCACGGAGGTCACCGGCGCCGGTCGTCGCGGGTACGGAAGAGGTCGCCGAGGTCCAGGTCCCCCTCCAGGAACCGGCCGACGACGAACCCGACGGCGCCCAGTGCCGCCACCAGGAGGAAGGCCCCGAACCCGCCGAAGTATCCGGCGAAGCCCAGCGCCATGCCGGCGATCATGCCGACCACGGCCATGCTCAAGGTGTTCTCCCCTCGGCGGTCCGGTCACCGGGCCGTCGTCTGCGTGTCACTGGATCCGGGGCTCCGGCTCCTCGTCCTCTTCGTCGGGCAGCTTGACGTCGCTCACCGCGATGTTGACCTCGACGACCTCCAGTCCGGTCATCCGTTCCACGGCCGCGATCACGTTCTCCCGCACGGCCTGCGCCACATCGGCGATGGCCACGCCGTAGTCGACGACGATCTCCAGGTCGAGCGCGGTCTGCACCTCGCCCACCTCGGCCTTCACACCTCGGCTCACCGACTTCGAACCGCCGGGCACCCGGTCCCGTACGGCGCCGAAGGTGCGGCTGAGTCCGCTGCCCATCGCGTGGACGCCCAGGACGTCCCGTGCCGCTAGGCCCGCGATCTTCTCGACGACGCCGTCGGCGATGGTGGTGCGCCCTCGGGTCGCCGGATCACCGCCGCCGCGCTTGGTCGTCCTGCGGGTCCCCAGCGGCTCGGTTCCGCCGTCGGAGACCTGCGTCCGGTGCTGCTCCGCTGCTGCCTCGGTCATCGCCGTACGTCCTTACGTCCGGTTCGTGCTCGTCCCTCCACCACGGTAAGCGCGGTTGCCCGACCGCGCGCCAGGGATGCGGCAGGCTGGAGCAATGACGGTGGACGGATGGACGAGCGCGGTACGGCATCAGCTGAGCCTCGGCAGGCTGCTCCCGCTGGGCGGACCGCGTGACGGCGCGTGGATCACGGAGGCGGCGGCCGAGGCGGTGCTGCGGCGGGCGGTGCGGGGTGTGGAGGGCGTGCGCATGGGCGCGCTGCGGATCGCGGTGGCCGACCCGGCCGGGGGGTACGAGCCCGCCGTGCCACCTCCGCCGAGCGGCCTGCCGCCCGGGCCGCTGCGGGTCACGGCGGACATCGCCGCGTCCTCGTCCGGCCCGCTGCCGACGACGGCGGCCCGCCTGCGCACGGCGCTGGCGGCGGCCGCGACGGATCGGCTCGGCCTGGTGGTGTCGGAGGTGGACCTGCGGGTGACGGCTCTGCTGGACGAGGACCCGGAACCGGAACCGGAGGTACGGCCCGGTCCCGAGCCGCGGCACGTCGCGGCCGCACAGCACGGCGACGAGGCACGCGCGACCGTCGCCGCTCTGTCCGTGCCCGGGGTGACCCGGTTGACCGATGTCGTCGGCAGGGCGATGCGCATCGAGGAACGCGAGCACGCGACCGCCCTGCCGCACCGCCACGCACGCGTGGAGATCGCGGTGAGTGCGCGCCACCGGGCCCTGGAGGTGGCCAGGGGGGTGCGTGCGGCGGTGTCGGAGGCGCTACGGGATCACCCGACGGTGGCCGTTCTGGTCACGGCGGTGGAGTGACCCGTGGGCCGGTGGAGTGACCCGTGGGCCGGTGGAGTGACCGGGCCCGCGAGGAGCCGGCTCACTCGCCCACGCCGGCCAGGTCACGCAGACGGCGGCCCTGGGCGGCGCGCTCGGCGGCGCGCTGCTCGTCGTAGGTGCGGTCGCCGGCGCCGCGCAGCAGCGCCTTGGTCTCGATGACGGCCTCCCGGGGCGCGGCCAGGATCGCCGCGGCCAGCTCACGCGTCGCGGTGTCGAGGTCCTGCGCGGGCACGGCGATGTTGGCGAGCCCTGAGCTCACCGCCTCCTCGGCGTGCACGAACCGGCCGGTCAGGCAGATCTCGGCCGCACGGCCGTAGCCGACCAGGGAGACGAGGGGATGTGTGCCGGTCAGGTCCGGCACGAGGCCGAGCCCGGTCTCCCGCATGGCGAACTGCACGTCGTCGGCGACGACGCGCAGGTCACAGGCGAGAGCCAGCTGGAAGCCCGCACCGATGGCGTGGCCCTGGACGGCGGCGATGGACACGAGGTCGTTGCGCCGCCACCAGGTGAAGCCCTCCTGGAACCCGGCGATGGCGGCGTCCAGTTCGGCGTCACCACTGCGCGCGAGATCGATGAAGGACGGCTCGCCCTCGATCCCCTCGGGCGTGAACATCTGCCGGTCGAGCCCCGCGGAGAAGGACTTGCCCTCGCCGCGCAGCACGACCACGCGGACGGAGCCCGGCACCAGCCGCCCGGCTTCGGCGAGCGCCCGCCACATGGCGGGGCTCTGCGCATTGCGCTTGGCCGGGTTGGCCAGCGTCACCGTGGCGAGCGTGTCGTCGACGGTGAGCCGTACGCCGTCCTTGTCGAGCAGGGGGACGAGTTCCTGGTCGGGCGTGGCCATGAGAAGCCTCCGATGAGTGCGGTCAGCTAGCGGTCAGCTAAGTGACTGCACAGTAACCACCCGGCCGGTCGGACAACCGACCGGGTGGCCACCATCGAAAGCGGTGGGCCGCCCCGGGTCAGGACGAGGCAGCCTTCTTGCCCCGGGTCGCCCCGCCACGCCCACGCAGCGTGACGCCCGACTCGCTGAGCATCCGGTGGACAAAGCCATACGAGCGACCGGTTTCCTCGGCCAGCGCCCGGATGCTCGCACCGGAGTCGTACTTCTTCTTCAGGTCTGCCGCGAGCTTGTCGCGCGCGGCGCCGGTCACCCGGCTGCCCTTCTTCAGAGTCTCGGCCACCCGTGCCTCCTCATGGGAAGTGCGCTCTGGTCATCCTCATGATCACCCCTCCGGCGCGCGATGGCCACCCATTCGGCAAGGTCCGTGCGACAGGGTTTTGACGACAGGAGCGCGTCCCCACAAGTGGAGTCTTTGATTCCACCCCGTGGTGTTCGTGGGGCCGAACGGGTTGTTGCGCGAAGTGGCAGGTCAGAGACGCGCGACGGCCGACCCCTTGTCGACAAAGGGATCGGCCGCGAAATCGATGTAGGACACACCTCGATACGAGGAGATCTCACACAGATGATGGATCACCGGTAGGCCGAATGATCCAGACGAATGATCCAACATCGTGGATCACGCCGTTGGTCACGTCCTGGATCACGTTCTGGATCACGCCGTTGATCACGCCGTGGAGACCGTGTTCGGTCAGGCCAGCGCGACCAGATCCGCGTAGTCGGCACCCCACAGGTCCTCGACGCCGTCGGGCAGCAGGATGATCCGCTCGGGCTGGAGCGCCTCCACGGCGCCCTCGTCGTGGGTGACGAGGACGACCGCGCCCTTGTAGGTACGCAGCGCGCCGAGGATCTCCTCGCGGCTGGCCGGGTCGAGGTTGTTCGTGGGCTCGTCGAGCAGCAGCACGTTGGCCGAGGAGACCACGAGGGTGGCGAGGGCCAACCGGGTCTTCTCGCCGCCGGAGAGCACGCCGGCGGGCTTGTCGACGTCGTCGCCGGAGAACAGGAACGAGCCGAGCGTCTTGCGGACCTCGACCAGATCCAGGTCGGGGGCGGCGGAGCGCATGTTCTCCAGGACCGTACGCTCCGGGTCGAGCGTCTCGTGCTCCTGGGCGTAGTAGCCGAGCTTGAGACCGTGACCCGCGACGACCTCGCCGGTGTCGGGCTGCTCCGCCCCGCCGAGCAGCCTCAGCAGAGTCGTCTTGCCGGCGCCGTTCAGACCGAGGATGACGACCCGGGAGCCCTTGTCGATCGCCAGGTCGACGTCGGTGAAGATCTCCAGCGAGCCGTAGGACTTCGACAGGCCCTCGGCCATCAGCGGCGTCTTGCCGCAGGGCGCGGGCTCGGGGAAGCGGAGCTTGGCGACCTTGTCGGACTGACGGACCGCCTCCAGGCCGGAGAGCAGCTTGTCGGCGCGGCGGGCCATGTTCTGCGCGGCGACCGTCTTGGTGGCCTTGGCGCGCATCTTGTCGGCCTGCGAATGCAGCGCGGCGGCCTTCTTCTCGGCGTTCTGGCGCTCGCGCTTGCGGCGCTTCTCGTCGGACTCGCGCTGCTGCTGGTAGAGCCGCCAGCCCATGTTGTAGACGTCGATCTGGGAGCGGTTGGCGTCCAGGTAGAACACCTTGTTGACGACCGTCTCGACCAGGTCGACGTCGTGGCTGATGACGATGAAGCCGCCGCGGTAGGTCTTGAGGTAGTCGCGCAGCCAGACGATCGAGTCGGCGTCGAGGTGGTTCGTCGGCTCGTCGAGGAGCAGGGTGTCCGCGTCCGAGAACAGGATGCGGGCGAGCTCGACCCGGCGCCGCTGACCGCCGGAGAGCGTGTGCAGGGGCTGGCCGAGCACCCGGTCGGGCAGGTTGAGCGCGGCGGCGATGGTGGCGGCCTCGGCCTCGGCGGAGTATCCGCCCTTGGTGAGGAACTCCGTCTCCTGGCGCTCGTACTGGCGCATCGCCTTGTCGCGGGTGGCGCCCGAGCCGTTCGCGATCCGCTGTTCGTTCTCGCGCATCTTGCGGATCAGGACGTCCAGGCCGCGCGCGGAGAGGATGCGGTCGCGGGCCAGCACGTCGAGGTCGCCGGTGCGGGGGTCCTGCGGGAGGTAGCCGACCTCGCCGGAGCGGGTGACCTGGCCGGCGGCCGGGATGCCCTCGCCGGCCAGGACCTTGGTCAGCGTGGTCTTGCCGGCGCCGTTGCGCCCGACCAGACCGATGCGGTCACCCTTGGCCACACGGAAGGAGGCGTTCTCGATGAGGATGCGGGCACCGGCGCGCAGCTCGATGCCGGAGGCGGAGATCACGGACAGACTCCAGAGCGGGGGTCGTTGGCAGGATGGACGGCCGAGGACGTTCCCGCCGTCTAATGCGCGAGGAGAATGGCCATGAGGGCCAGTCTAACGGGACCGTGCAAGCACTTTTTCTGGGTTCAGGTGTTCGATCTTGCCGGGCTGCCGCCGGATCCCGCTCCCGGGGGCGTTGTCAGTGGCGGGTGCCAGACTGGGCCGCGGATGACGAATCCGTCGTGGATCACAAGGGAGTGATCGGCATGGCAGGCACGAACAGCGGGCGCCCGAGCATCTATCCGACGGTGCTGTACACCGACGCGAAAGCGGCGATCCGGCAGCTCACGGAGGCGCTGGGGTTCGCGGAGCTGTCCGTCTACGAGGGCGAGGACGGCTCGGTCGTGCACGCCGAGCTGGTGCAGGGCAACGGCGCGGTGATGCTCGGCTCGAAGGGCCGCGGCGGAGTCTTCGACACGGCGATGAAGGACGCGGGCCCGACCGGGGTGTACGTCGTGGTGGACGACGTCGACGCACACCACCGGCGGGCCGTGGAGCACGGCACGGACATCGTGATGCCGCCGACGGACCAGGACTACGGCTCCCGGGACTACATGGCCCGCGATCTCGAGGGCAACCTCTGGAGCTTCGGCACGTACGCGCCCGAGATACAGGGCTGAGAGCCCCGCCGGAGCCCGCGCGGAGCTCCCGCGGATCCCGTGCCGGGCTCGGTCGGCTGCCTCCTGTGGACCCGTGCCGGGCTCGGTCGGCTGCCTCCTGTGGACCCGTGCCGGGCCCGGTCAGCTGCCTCCGGTGTGCACCTGGAAGGCGGCCCGGCGGACGGCCTTGGCCAGCGCCGGGTCGGGGTGCGCGGCGGCGAGCGCCACCAGCACCTGCACGGTGCGCGGATGTCCGACGGCGCGCACCTCGGTGAGCAGGGCGGGGACGGTCGGCTGCAGCGCCGACTCCAGGTGACGTACGAGCATCGGCGCCTCCCCGTGGTCGGCGACGGCCGCGGCGGTGTCGACCCACAGCCAGGTGGCCTCCTGCCGGGTGAGCACCTCGTGGGCGTCCTCGGGGTCGACGCCGTCGTGCTCGGCGAGCCACAGCAGCGCGTACGGCCGCAGGGCGGGTTCGTCGACCACCGCGCGGACATCGGGCTCGGCGGGGGCTCCGACGACGCGCAGCGCCTCGAAGGCGAGACCGCGCAGCAGGGCGTCGTCGCCGCGGGCGGCGAACAGCAGCTCGGCGACGGCGCTGCCGACGGTCCGGGCGGCGAGCCAGGCGCGGTACTCGGCGCGGGCGGCGTTGGGGCGCAGCTGGGCGCAGCCGCGGAGCATGGCCTCGGCCGACTGCTCGATGTTGCCGGCGGGGCTCTGCGCGGCGACGCAGATCTGCTCCAGCTTGACCCAGACCGCCCAGCTGCCCAGCGGGGTGAGCGTGGCCTGGCCGGCGCCGTAGGTGAGGGCGCCCACGGCGGCGAGGGCGTGCAGGGCCCAGTCGAGGAGGGGGACGAGTTCGGCGTCCTGGGCGGGCTCCGCCGGGTCGGCGTCGACGGAGAGGACCGGGGCGATCGGGGTCGCGGGTTCCGAGCCGGCGCCGTAGGGCACCTCGCAGCGCTCGGTGCGCAGTTCGGTGACCCGCTGGCGCAGCAGGTCGAGCAGCTGCTCCACGGGGACGGGCCCGGCGGAGAGCTGGAGGAAGGAGAGCACCTGGGGCATGGCCGAGACGACCTCGGCGACGGCGGCGGGCTCGTGGTCCCCGGGTTCGGGGGAGGCGAGCGACCAGGCGTCGAACAGGGCGACCCAGCCGCGCAGGACGGCGCTGTCGTCGCGGTTCCAGGCGCGCAGCCGCCAGCCGGGGCGGGCGCTGTCGCCGTGCACCTCGACGAGGCCGGCGAGCCGGGCGGTGTCCCAGTCGGCGCGGATCCGGTCCGTGGTCAGGCCCAGATCACCGGCGGCCCGTTCTGCGGTCGCGTCGGAGAGGGTGGCCTTGCCGTCGGTCGTGGCGGCGTCTCGGCCGGGGCCGAGGGCGTTGTCGGCCCAGCGGGCGACACGGGCCGCGGCGGCCAGTCCGGAGCGCGCCATTCTGGCCAGCTCCGCGGGGGCCGGGGTGCCCTCCGGCGGGCGGGGTGCGGGGCGGCGCGGGCGCCGCTCGTTCACAGCTGAGGGGGCGGCGGCCAGGGGTCGCGGGCGGACGAGTCGAAGCCTGGAGTCGCGCGGGATACGGGACGTCACGGGTGCAGTCTTCCGGTTGACGGTCCGAAAACCCAAACGGAATGTCACGGCCGGCTACGGGACTGGCCAAGGCACGGGGTTCCGTGACGGGCGGAGAGGCGCCTTCAGGCCAGTGGTACGGGCTTAAACGGAACCGGCGGCACCGGTCCGGCGGCCCTGCCCGGCCGCCTTGCCGGGGCAGCTTGACGGGCCACCATGACGGGCCGTGCCGGGCCATGGCGGGGTGCCTTGCCGGGGCGCACCCGAGCGGGCCGCGTCGGCGTCGGCTCAGGGGTGCGCCACTGTCGCGCACCCGTGGCGGGTCACATGAGCGGGGTCAGGAAGCGGCGCAGGGCCTCCTCGTAGGCCGCGGGGTCGGGGTTCCACATGGCGCCGTGCGGGGCGTGCGGGACGGTGTGCAGGGTGACCAGCTCGGGGCGGAGGTCGGCGAGACGGCGGGAGGCGCCCCAGGGGGCGACGGTGTCGTCGGGGCCGTGCAGGATCAGGGTCGGGACCCTCAGCCGGTCCGGATCGGCGGCCGCGCCGCCGTGGCCGCCGGGCCCGGCGTGCAGACCGGTGCGGCCCTCGGCGGCGCGGACGGCGAGCGGCAGCAGCGCGCCCGGGGTGTGCCGGGCGGCGGCCAGGGCGCGCACCGTCGTCCGCCAGTCCAGCACCGGGGAGTCCAGCACCAGCCCGGAGACGAGATCGCGCAGCCCCGAGTCGGCGGCGGCGCGCAGGGCCATGGTCGCGCCGGTGGACCAGCCGAACAGGACGACACGTTCGGCGCCGTACCGCACGGCGTACCGCATCGCCGCGTCCAGGTCGCGCCACTCGGTCTCGCCGAGGTGGTTCAGGCCGTCCGGGGAGCGGGGTGCGCCGAGGTCGCCGCGATGGGCGAGGGCGAGGACGGGGAAGCGGCGGCGGTGCAGGAAGCCCATGAGGTTCAGGGCGTGTTCCCGGGTGGTGCCCAGGCCGTGCACGGCGATCACCCAGGTGCGGCGCGCGCCGGGCACGAACCAGGCGGGCAGGTTGCCCAGCTCGCCGGGGATGTCGATGTCGGCATGGTCGAGGCCGAGGGCGCTGGAGGGGTCGCCGACATACAGGTTGGGGGTGAGCCAGACCGCGTCGCCGGCGCTCAGGGTGCCGTGGGTGACCCGCTCCAGGCGGCGCACGACGGTGTCGGCGGAGCGCGGGGCGGTGGGCAGGACGGGGCCCACGACCGCGTGGGAGCCGTTGCCGGAGAGGCCGTAGGTGCCGGGGCGCAGTGCGGCCAGGTCACGGGTGAGGGTGATCTGGCCGGCGGCCGTGCCGTGCACGGTGAGCCGGGGTTCGGTGGGCAGGGGCCGGCCGGGCGGCGCCTTCAGCGCGGCGTCGCTGGCCAGCCGGCCGGCGGCGACACTGACGGCGGCGGCGGCCAGGGCTGTGGTGACGGCGGCGGCCGTCGCTTTGACAGTGCGCACCCGTCCAGTGTCCTGGCCCGCCTCCCTCCCGGCCAGTGGTGGAGCCGGCCGGGGGACGGCCGCTCACTCCGGCTGCCCGTACCCGCGCAGTCGCTCGCCCGCCTCCGCGACCTGTTCCTCCGTCAGGAGCGTGGGGTTCAGGCCGGGCACGGACGAGGCCGTCAGCCACAGGCGGCACATCCACTCCAGTTGGGCCGTACGGTCGTAGGCCTGGTCGAGGGTGGTGCCGTGGGTGAGGGTGCCGTGGTTCTGCAGGAGGCAACCGCTGCGGCCGACGAGGGCCCGGAGCATGTTCTCGGCCAACTCCTCGGTGCCGTAGGCCGCGTAGGGGGCGACCCGGACGGATCCGCCGAGCGCGCCCGCCATGTAGTGGACGCGGGGAAGCTCGGTGACGAGGGTCGAGACGGCGGTCGCGTGCACGGCGTGGGTGTGGACGACCGCCCCGGCGTCCGTGGTGCGGTAGACGGCGAGGTGCATGGGCAGCTCGCTCGTGGGGCGCAGGGTGCCGAGCACCTGCCGGCCGGTCAGGTCGACGCCCGTGACGTCGTCCGGGGTGAGCCGCTCGTAGGGCACGCCCGACGGGGTGACCAGCACGGTGTCGCCGACGCGTACGGAGACGTTGCCGGAGGTGCCGACGACCAGCCCGTCGGTCACCGTGCGGCGGGCCGCCGTCACGAGCGCCTCCCAGGCCCGCGCCTCCTCGAGGACCGCATGCCTCCCCCGCCGCTCCGCCACGTTCCGTACGCCGTCCCGGTGACCCCGGGCGTCCGCCTGCTCGCGTCGCTGCTCAGCCATGCCGTGATCCTGCCAGGCGGCACCGGGGGCCGCCGCCGCCGGGCCGTTCGGCGGCGCGTACCCGTAGCCCTGCCGACGTGGGCTCGGGCGAGGGGCGGGCCGCAGGAGCCGGCCGCGCGTTTCGTACACAATGGCGGCGGCCGGCGCGCCCACGGCCGGGCCCCGCCGCCCGCGCTCGGCCGTCGGTGCCGTCCCCGCGACAGGACTGCCTGTGCCGTCCCTGTGACAGAGGGCCGATGCCACCGCCCGACCGGGGCCCGACCGGGGCCCGGACGATCTCGCGGATCACGCCCTGTGGGTCGCCCGTCACGGGCTGTCGGGCGCCGGGACACCGCCGGTCGGACGGCCGACGGGGGCCGTCTGACGGTACGCCGACAGCGGTTGCCCGCAGGGTGACCGGAATCTCTTTCAGGGCTCCGGGACCCGGCCGCGCAGGCTCGCCAAGGACGGGTGACCGTACGGCGCTTGACCCCGGCGACGGCGCCGCGGCGGGAGACCGCCGCACCCCCCTTGCACAGACACCCGAATGCCCTTCTCAGTTCATCTTCCGTTCACCCAGATTGCTTACGGTCAACGCGCCAATGACTTCGAACGATTGCCTGGGTAAATGGAAAACTTCTCGCTGATCCTCGCGATTGTGGTCGTCACCGCACTCGCGTTCGATTTCACGAACGGTTTCCACGACACCGCCAACGCGATGGCCACCACCATCTCGACCGGTGCACTCAAGCCCAAGGTTGCGGTGGCCATGTCCGCCGCGCTCAACCTTGTGGGAGCTTTCCTCTCGGTGGAGGTCGCCAACACGATCTCCAAGGGTCTCGTCGACGAGACCGGCATCCGTCCCGAGGTCATCTTCGCCGCCCTGGTCGGCGCGATCCTCTGGAACCTCCTGACCTGGCTGGTGGGCCTGCCCTCCAGTTCCTCGCACGCCCTGATGGGCGGTCTGATCGGCGCCACCATCGCCTCGGCCGGTATGGGCGCGGTGCACGGTGACGCGCTGGTCACCAAGGTGCTGATCCCGGCGATCGCGGCACCGATCGTCGCGGGCGTCGCGGCGATGCTCGCGACCCGGCTCTCCTACACCCTCGGCAAGAAGGCCGACGGCAAGGCGGCCGCCAAGGGCTACCGCGCGGGCCAGATCGCCTCGGCCGGCCTGGTCTCCCTCGCCCACGGCACCAACGACGCGCAGAAGACGATGGGCATCATCACCCTGGCCCTGGTGGCCGGCGGTGCCGTGGCCCCCGACTCCGACCCGCCCACCTGGGTCATCCTCTCCGCCGGCCTGGCGATCGCGCTCGGCACCTACCTCGGCGGCTGGCGCATCATCCGCACCATGGGCAAGGGCCTGACCGACCTCCAGCCGCAGCAGGGCTTCGCCGCCCAGACCAGCGCGGCCACGGTCATCCTGGCCTCCTCGCACCTCGGCTTCTCCCTCTCCACCACCCACTCGGTCTCCGGTGCGGTGATGGGCGCGGGGCTGGGCCGCAAGGGCGGTGTGGTCCGCTGGTCGACCGCGACCCGGATGTTCGTCGCGTGGGGCCTGACGCTCCCGGCCGCGGCCCTGGTGGGCGCGCTCGCCGAGTCCGTCACCGGCCTGGGCGACTGGGGCACGGCCCTCGTCGCGGTCTTCCTGATCGCCTCCAGCGCGGCCATCTGGAAGATCTCCCGGCGCGAGGTCGTCGACGCCTCGAACGTCAACGAGCCCGACGAGCCGGCAGGCGTCGTCACGACGGCGATCGCCGCCGTCACCCCGCCGCCCGCGGGCACCCTGGCCGAGGACCTCACGGACCTGACGGCCACGATCCCCGGCCCGGCGGCAGAGCCCGCGACCCCCGCCGCTCCCCCGGCCGCGGCCGTCTGAGCCCGCGCACCCGGCACGAAGGAAGAGAAGCAGCATGAAGATCGACTGGGCAGCCCTGGGCTCTGTCTTCGGCGTCAGCCTCGTGGTCACCGTGGGCCTCGTCGCCCTGTTCACCCTCGGCATCATGGGCCTGTCGCGACAGGAACGCGCGTCGGCGCAGGGCGGCTCGGCCACCCTCGCGGTGACCGGCGCGTACGCGTGCTTCGCGGCCTGCGCGGCGGCGGTGGCGTACGGGATCTCACTGATCGTCGCCTGACACCCCGTCCGCACACGCGGCACCCGGACACGCGGCACCCGAACACCCCTGAGGTGCGGGACGGATCACCGTCCCGCACCTCTTGTCGTTCGCGGCCCCGCCCACCGGCCCTGTGTGGGGTTCTGCACACTCGAGCCTCGCAGGTCAAAGGCAAGTTGACGGCTCTTGCGGGCCGTGGTGGACTGCCCGAGCCATGTACGGCAGCAGAAGAGGAAGCCGGTGTGAATCCGGCGCGGTCCCGCCACTGTGACCGGGGTAGGAACCCCCGGGAGCCAGGAACTCTCGCCGCCGGTCTCGTCGAACCAGGGCGTGGACACCCTGAGTGAGGACATATCGCCATGCTCGCTCGGCCGTTGAGGTACAGCACCAGGTCGCTGCCCGACCCCACGGCCGGCTGAGCCGATGCGTGCCGATCGCCTCTACGCGTACGGCGCCGCCACCGGCCTCCTGGGCGACCTGCTGCTCGGCGATCCCCGCCGAGGGCATCCCGTCGCCGCGTTCGGGCGGGCCGCCGGTGCCGTCGAGCGGCTGCTGTGGCGGGACCACCGGGGGCGCGGTGCCCTGCACGCCGTCGTGTGCGCCGGTGGGGCCGTGGCGCTGGGAGCCGCCGCCGAACGGGCCGTACGCCGCTCCCCCGCCGCCACCGTCGCTCTCGTCTCCGCCGCCACCTGGGCGGTGGTCGGGGGCAGTTCGCTGGTCCGGGAGGCCCGGGCCATCGGCCGGGCGCTCGAAGCGGGGAACGTCGAGGCCGCCCGGGAGCGGCTGCCGCATCTGTGCGGGCGGGATCCGCAGGCGCTGGACGCCGACGGGATCGCCCGCGCGGTCGTGGAGTCCGTCGCCGAGAACACCTCCGACGCCGTCGTGGGGGCCCTGGTGTGGGGGGCCGTGGGCGGGGTGCCGGGCCTGGTCGGGTTCCGGGCCGTCAACACCCTGGACGCCATGGTCGGTCACCGGTCGCCGCGGTATCTGCGCTACGGCTGGGCCGCCGCCCGTCTCGACGACGTCGCCGGATGGCCGGGAGCCCGGCTGACCGCCGTGCTCGCCGCCCTCGCGGGGGACGATCCGCGGGGCGCCGTGCGGGCCTGGCGGGCCGACGCCCACCGGCATCCGAGCCCCAACGCCGGGCCGGTGGAGGCGTCGTTCGCCGGCGCCCTCGGGGTGCGGCTGGGCGGGACCCTGTCGTACGCCGGGCGGGTCGAGCACCGGCCCGTGCTGAACGGCGCGGCCGGGCGGCCCGTCGTCGCCCCGGACATCGAACGGGCCGCGCGGCTCTCCCGCCGTGTCGGTCTGCTCGCGCTCGGCGTCACCGTCGCCGCGCGCGTCGCCGCCACGAGCATCGTCGCGGGGACGCGGAGAAACCAGAGCAGCCAGAGCAACCAGCCGAAGGGGCGTACGACATGAGCGGGGGTCTCCTCGTCGCCGGCACCACCTCCGACGCCGGCAAGAGCGTCGTCACGGCAGGGATCTGCCGGTGGCTGGTGCGGCAGGGGGTGAAGGTCGCGCCGTTCAAGGCGCAGAACATGTCCCTCAACTCGTTCGTGACGACGGAGGGCGCCGAGATCGGGCGGGCCCAGGCCATGCAGGCCCAGGCCTGCCGGGTGGAGCCGACCGCGCTGATGAACCCGGTGCTGCTCAAGCCGGGCGGGGAGCAGAGCAGTCAGGTCGTGCTCCTCGGCAAGCCGGTGGGCGAGATGAGCGCCCGGGGATACCACGGGGGGCGGCAGCAGAAACTCCTCGGAACCGTTCTCGACTGCCTCGCCGAGTTGCGGGGCACGTATGACGCGGTGATCTGTGAGGGGGCGGGCAGTCCGGCCGAGATCAATCTGCGGCGGACCGACATCGTGAACATGGGGATCGCGCGAGGCGCGCGGCTGCCCGTGCTCGTCGTCGGCGACATCGACCGCGGGGGCGTCTTCGCCTCCTTCTTCGGCACCGTCGCCCTGCTCTCGCCCGAGGACCAGGAGCTGGTCGCCGGGTTCCTGGTCAACAAGTTCCGGGGGGACGTCTCCCTGCTGGAGCCGGGCCTGGACATGCTGCACGGGC
This sequence comes from Streptomyces sp. Root1310, assembly GCF_001426425.1. Classification (NCBI taxonomy): domain Bacteria; kingdom Bacillati; phylum Actinomycetota; class Actinomycetes; order Kitasatosporales; family Streptomycetaceae; genus Streptomyces; species Streptomyces sp. Root1310. The sequence continues at coordinate 61,229 of NZ_LMEQ01000001.1, forward strand.
TCACCGGCCGGCGGACGTACGGCGTACTGCCGTTCCGGCACGGGTTGGGGATCGACGAGGAGGACGGCCTGAGGGTGTCGCTGCGCGGGACCGTGCGGGAGTCGAACACCGCCGCGCCCGTCGGCGAGGACGTGCTGCGGGTCGCCGTCTGCGCCGTCCCGCTCATGTCCAACTTCACGGACGTGGACGCGCTGGCCGCCGAACCCGGCGTCGTCGTGCGGTTCGTCGACCGGCCCGAGGAACTGGCCGACGCCGACCTGGTGGTGATCCCGGGCACCCGGGGGACCGTGCGCGCCCTGGAGTGGCTGCGCGAGCGGGGGCTGGCCGAGGCCGTCCTGCGCAGGGCGGCCGAAGGGCGGCCCGTCCTCGGCATCTGCGGTGGCTACCAGCTCCTCGGCGAGCACATCGAGGACGAGGTCGAGAGCCGGCTCGGACAGGTGGAGGGCCTCGGCGTCCTCCCGGTCCGGGTGCGGTTCGCCCGCGAGAAGACCCTCACCCGGCCGGTGGGGGAAGCCCTCGGCGAGCGGGTCGAGGGGTACGAGATCCATCACGGGGTCGCCGACGTCCAGGGGGGCGAGGCGTTCATCTCCGACGGCCGCGGACACGGCCTGGACGGCTGCCGGGTCGGCCAGACCTGGGGCACGCACTGGCACGGCTCGCTGGAGTCGGACGGATTCCGGCGGGCCTTCCTGCGCGAGGTGGCGGCCGCCGCGGGCCGTCGCTTCGTGCCCGCCGCCGACACCTCTTTCGCCGGGCTGCGCGAGGAGCAGCTCGACCGGCTCGGCGACCTGATCGAACAGCACGCGGACACCGACGCGCTCTGGCGGCTCATCGAGTCGGGCGCGCCGCAAGGACTGCCTTTCATTCCACCGGGAGCGCCCGCATGAGCACAGTGTTGTTGTTGTCGACCGCCGACACGGATCTGCTGGCGGCCCGGGCCGCTTCCGGCGCCTCGTACCGGATCGGCAACCCGACCCGGGTGGATGTCGCCGGGGAACTCCCCGCGCTTCTCGACGGCGCCGACATCGCGGTCGTCCGGCTGCTCGGCGGCAAGCGGGCCTGGGAGGACGGCCTTGCCGCGCTCAAGGCGTCCGGCGTGCCGACCGTGCTGCTGGGCGGCGAGACCGTGCCCGACGCGGAGCTGATGGCCGAGTCGTCGGTGCCCGCCGGTGTGGTGGCGGAGGCGCTGCGGTATCTCGTCGAGGGCGGCCCGGCCAACCTGACCGAGCTGGCCCGGTTCCTCTCCGACACCGTGCTGCTGACCGGTGAGGGGTTCGTCGAGCCGCAGAAGATGCCCGAGTACGGCGTCCACGGCGAGCGTGCCTTCGTCGAGGGCCGGCCGACCATCGGGGTGCTCTTCTACCGGGCGCACGAACTGAGCGGCAACACCGCCTTCGTGGACACGCTGTGCGAGGCCGTCGAGGCACGCGGCGCCAACGCCCTGCCCGTGTACTGCGGTTCGCTGCGCGGGGCGGACCCGGGGCTGTACGAGATCCTCGGGCGGACCGACACCCTCGTCGCCACGGTGCTCGCCGCCGGCGGCGCGCACGCCTCGCAGGCCTCGGCGGGCGGGGACGAGGAGGCCTGGGACATCGGCGCGCTCGCCGAGCTCGACGTCCCCGTGCTCCAGGGGCTGTGCCTCACCTCGTCGAAGAGCGCCTGGGAGGCGTCCGACGCGGCCCTGTCCCCCATGGACGCGGCGATGCAGGTCGCCATCCCGGAGTTCGACGGGCGGATCATCACGGTCCCCTTCTCCTTCAAGGAGCAGGGCCCGGACGACGTGCCGGTGTACGTCGCCGACCCCGAGCGGGCGGGACGCGTCGCCGGGATCGCCGTACGGCACGCCCGGCTCCGGCACAAGCCGAACGGCGAGAAGAAGCTCGCGCTCGTCTTCACCGCCTACCCGACCAAGCACTCGCGGGTCGGCAACGCGGTCGGCCTGGACACGCCCGCCTCCGCCGTCCGGGTCCTGGACGCGCTGCGGGACGCCGGGTACGGGGTCCAGGGGCATCCGGACGACGGCGACGAGCTGATCCACCGGCTCATCAACGCCGGTGGCCACGACGTCGAATGGCTCACCGAGGAGCAGCTGGCCGCCGCGCCCGCCCGGGTTCCGCTGGCCGACTACCGGGCGTGGTTCGACCGGCTCGACCCCGGGCTGCGCGACGGCATGCTGGAGGCGTGGGGCGAGCCGCCGGGTTCGCTGTACGTCGACGGGGACGACATCGTGCTGGCCTCCCTGCAGTTCGGGAACGTCGTCGTGATGATCCAGCCGCCGCGCGGCTTCGGCGAGAACCCGATCGCGATCTACCACGACCCCGACATGCCGCCGTCGCACCACTACATGGCGGCCTACCGGTGGCTGGAGAACAGCTTCGGCGCCGACGCCGTCGTGCACATGGGCAAGCACGGCACGATGGAGTGGCTGCCGGGCAAGGGCCTCGGGCTGAGCGGGGGCTGCGCGCCGGACGCCGTCCTCGGGGATCTGCCGCTCGTCTACCCGTTCATCGTCAACGACCCCGGCGAGGGCACACAGGCCAAGCGGCGCGGGCACGCCACCGTCGTCGACCATCTCGTGCCGCCGATGGCACGCGCCGACACCTACGGCGACCTGGCCAAGCTGGAGCAGCTCCTCGACGAGTACGCGCTCGTCTCCGACCTGGATCCGACGAAGGCGCCGGCCGTGCGCGCGCAGATCTGGACGCTGGTGAAGGCGGCCGAGCTGCACCACGACCTGCACGTCGACGACCAGCCGGACGACGACGCGTTCGACGAGTTCGTCATGCACATCGACGGCTATCTGTGCGAGATCAAGGACGTCCAGATCAGGGACGGGCTGCACATCCTCGGCGGCGGGCCGGTCGGCGAGGCGCGGGTGAACCTCGTGCTGGCCGTGCTGCGCGCCTCGCAGGTGTGGGGCGGGCGGGCGAACGCGCTGCCGGGCCTGCGGGCCGCGCTGGCCGCTCATTTCGGGCTGGTGGAGAAGGAGCTGCTCGCCGAGCCGGGTGCGCCGGTGAAGGTGCCGGTCGAGCTGACGGATCTCGTCGAGGGCCCCGCCCGTACCGGCGCCGACGCCGTCGACCTGCTGGAGCAGTTGTGCCGGCGGATCGCGGAGGGCGCCGAGGAGCGCGGGTGGGCGGTCGCCGGGAGCCGGGACCTGGTCCGTGAGGTCCTGGGCACCGAACTCCCGGACGCCGTCGCGGTGCTGGAGTTCGCGTGCACGGAGGTCGTGCCGCGGCTGGAGCGGACCACCGACGAGATCGGGCACATCCTCAAGGCCCTGGACGGCGGCTACGTCCCGGCCGGTCCGTCGGGCTCTCCGACGCGCGGGCTGGTCAACGTCCTGCCGACCGGCCGGAACTTCTACTCGGTCGACCCCAAGGCCATTCCGTCCAGGCTGAGCTGGGAGGTCGGACAGTCGCTCGCGGACTCCCTCGTACAGCGGTACCTCCAGGACACGGGCGCGTACCCGAAGTCCGTCGGCCTCACGGTCTGGGGCACCTCCGCGATGCGCACCCAGGGCGACGACATCGCCGAGATCCTGGCGCTGCTCGGCTGCCGACCCGTGTGGGACGACGCCTCGCGCCGGGTGACGGGTTTCGAGGTCGTGCCCCTGGACGAGCTGGGCCGGCCGCGCATCGACGTCACGGTCCGCATCTCCGGGTTCTTCCGGGACGCGTTCCCGCACGTGGTGGGGCTGATCGACGACGCGGTGCGGGCGGTGGCCGAGCTGGCCGAGCCCGCCGAGTCCAACTTCGTACGCGCCCACGTCGACGAGGACGCCGCCGCGCACGGCGACCGGCGACGTGCGACGGCCCGTATCTTCGGCTCCAAGCCGGGGGCCTACGGGGCGGGACTGCTGCCGCTGATCGACGCCCGCAACTGGCGCTCGGACGCGGACCTCGCCGAGGTGTACGCCGTCTGGGGCGGATACGCCTACGGGCGCGGGCTCGAAGGGCGGGCGGCGCGCGGGGACATGGAGACGGCGTTCAAGCGGATCGCCGTCGCGGCCAAGAACGTGGACACGCGTGAGCACGACCTCGTCGACGCCGACGACTACTTCCAGTACCACGGCGGCATGGTCGCCATGGTGCGGCATCTGACGGGTGCCAACCCCGAGGCGTACGTGGGCGATTCCGCGACACCGGACCAGGTGCGGACGCGCACGCTCGGCGAGGAGACGCATCGCGTGTTCCGGGCCCGGGTCGTCAACCCGCGCTGGATGGCGGCCATGCGCCGGCACGGTTACAAGGGCGCCTTCGAGATGGCGGCGACCGTCGACTACCTCTTCGGGTACGACGCCACCGCCGGAGTCGTCGACGACTGGATGTACGAGAAACTCAGCGCCGAGTACGTCTTCGACGCGGAGAACCGGGACTTCATGAAGAAGTCCAACCCGTGGGCCCTGCGGGGCATCACCGAGCGGCTGCTGGAAGCCGCCGACCGCGGGCTGTGGGCCGAGCCGGACGCCGAGACGATCGAGCGGCTGCGCGCCACCTACCTGGAGCTGGAAGGCGACTTGGAGGGCGACGAGAAGTGAGTACTCCTTTCCCGTTCACGGCCGTCGTCGGCCAGGACGACCTGCGGCTCGCGCTGCTGCTGAACGCCGTCTCGCCGGCGGTGGGCGGGGTGCTGGTCCGTGGGGAGAAGGGCACCGCCAAGTCCACGGCCGTGCGCGCCCTCGCGGCGCTCATGCCCGCCCTGGACGTGGTCGTCGGCTGCCGGTTCTCCTGCGACCCCGACTCCCCCGACCCCGCCTGCCCGGACGGGCCGCACGAGCCGGGGGCCTTCGAGACCCGGCCGGCCCGGATGGTCGAACTGCCCGTCGGCGCCTCCGAGGACCGGCTGGTCGGCGCCCTCGACATCGAGCGGGCGCTCGCCGAGGGCGTCAAGGCCTTCGAACCGGGGCTCCTCGCGGACGCGCACCGCGGGATCCTGTACGTCGACGAGGTCAACCTTCTGCACGACCACCTGGTCGACCTGCTGCTCGACGCGGCCGCGATGGGCGCCTCGTACGTGGAGCGCGAGGGTGTCTCCGTGCGCCACGCCGCGCGGTTCCTGCTGGTCGGGACGATGAACCCCGAAGAGGGCGAGCTGCGGCCGCAGTTGCTCGACCGGTTCGGGCTGACGGTGGAGGTGGCCGCCTCGCGCGAGCCCGACCAGCGGGTGGAGGTCGTCCGGCGCAGGCTCGCCCACGACGACGATCCGGCCGCCTTCGCCGAGCGGTGGGCGGACGAGGAGAGCGCCGTACGCGGGCGGATCGTGGCCGCGCGGAAGCTGCTGCCCTCGGTGCGGCTGGGCGACGGAGCACTGCGGCAGATCGCGGCGACCTGCGCCGCCTTCGAGGTGGACGGCATGCGGGCCGACATCGTGATGGCGCGGACGGCCACCGCGCTGGCCGCCTGGGCCGGGCGCACGGACGTCCTCGCGGAGGACGTCCGGCAGGCGGCGCTGCTGGCGCTGCCGCACCGCCGTCGCCGCAACCCCTTCGACGCCCCGGGCATCGACGAGGACAAGCTCGACGAGACGCTGGAGGAGTTCGCCGGCCCGGACGACGAGGATCCCGACCCGGACCCGGACGGGCCCGGTGGCGGGGACGGCGGGGAGCCGCCGCAGTCCGACGGTGACGGTCCGCGGGGCGACGACACCGCCGCCGGTCCCGAGGCGGAGGAGACTCCGGCGAGCACGGAGAGCGGCGAGGGCGGGGAGCCGCAGCCCGCCGGTTCCGGTGCCGGGGAGCAGTCCGCCGTACGGGCCGCCGAGCCGTTCCGCACGAAGGTGCTGAGCGTGCCCGGGATCGGCGAGGGCGCCGCCGGACGGCGCTCACGGGCGCGGACCGAGCACGGGCGCACGACGGGTGCGCGGCGGCCCCGCGGGACGCTGACCAAGCTGCACCTGGCCGCCACGGTGATGGCCGCCGCCCCGCACCAGCGGGAGCGGGGTCGCTCCGGGCGCGGGCTCGTCGTGCGCCGGGACGATCTGCGGCAGGCGACCCGGGAGGGCCGGGAGGGCAACCTCGTGCTGTTCGTCGTGGACGCGTCCGGGTCGATGGCGGCCCGGCAGCGGATGAGCGCGGTGAAGGGCGCCGTGCTGTCGCTGCTGCTCGACGCCTACCAGCGGCGCGACAAGGTGGGGCTCGTCAGCTTCCGGGGGACGGCGGCGGACCTCGCGCTGCCGCCCACCTCGTCGGTGGACGCCGCCGCCGTACGGCTGGAGTCGCTGCCCACCGGCGGGCGGACGCCGCTCGCCGCCGGGCTGCTCAAGGCGCACGACGTGCTGCGGGTCGAGCGGCTGCGGGATCCGGCCCGGCGGGCGCTGGTGGTCGTGGTGACGGACGGACGGGCCACCGGCGGCCCGGAGCCGGTCGCCCTCGCCGGGCGGGCGGCCCGGTTGTTCGCCGCCGAGGGGATCGCGTCGGTGGTCGTCGACTGCGAGTCGGGGCCCGTGCGGCTGGGGCTCGCGGGGCAGCTCGCGGGCGAGCTGGGGGGTACCGCCGTGACGCTGGACGAGCTGCGGGCCGACTCCATCGCCGGGCTGGTCAGGGATGTGCAGGGGACTTCGAGGAGGGCCGCGTAATGCCTCAGGGACAGCCGAGTGTGGTGCCGGACGACGGGCTGACCACACGTCAGCGGCGCAACCGGCCGCTGGTCGTCGTGCACACGGGGGTCGGCAAGGGCAAGTCGACCGCCGCCTTCGGGCTCGCGCTGCGGGCCTGGAACCAGGGGTGGCCCATCGGGGTGTTCCAGTTCGTCAAGTCGGCGAAGTGGAAGGTCGGCGAGGAGAACGCGCTGCGCGTGCTGGGGGCGTCCGGTGAGGGCGGTTCCGTCGACTGGCACAAGATGGGCGAGGGGTGGTCCTGGGTCCAGCGGGACTCCCAGATGGACAACGAGGAGAAGGCTCGCGAGGGCTGGGAGCAGGTCAAGCGGGATCTCGCCGCCGAGACGTACAAGCTGTACGTGCTCGACGAGTTCGCGTACCCGATGCACTGGGGCTGGGTCGACACGGACGAGGTCGTCGACGTGCTGCGGCACCGGCCGGGCACCCAGCACGTCGTGATCACCGGGCGGAACGCGCCGGAGAAGCTCGTCGACGTCGCCGACCTCGTCACCGACATGTCCAAGGTCAAGCATCCGATGGACGCGGGCCAGAAGGGCCAGCGGGGTATCGAGTGGTGACGCCGTGCTGAATTCCCCGTCCCGCGTCCCCCGGCTGGTCGTCGCCGCGCCCTCCTCGGGCAGCGGCAAGACCACCGTCGCCACCGGGCTGATGGCCGCGCTCACCGCGCGGGGGCTCGCCGTGTCCCCGCACAAGGTGGGGCCGGACTACATCGACCCCGGGTACCACTCGCTCGCGACCGGGCGGACGGGGCGCAACCTCGACGCGTATCTGTGCGGGCCCGCTCTGGTGGGGCCGCTGTTCGCGCACGGTGCGCGCGGGTGTGACATCGCCGTGGTCGAAGGGGTCATGGGGATGTTCGACGGGGCCGCCGGGGAGGGTGAGCTGGCGTCCACCGCCCAGGTGGCGAAGCTGCTGCGGGCACCGGTCGTGCTCGTGGTCGACGCGTCGTCGCAGTCGCGGTCGGTGGCCGCGCTCGTGCACGGGTTCGCCTCCTGGGATCCGGAGGTGCGGATCGGGGGCGTGATCTTGAACAAGGTCGCGTCCGACCGGCACGAGGAGTTGTTGCGGGACGCGCTCGACTCGGCCGGGGTGCCGGTGCTGGGGGTGCTGCGGCGGGTGGCTCAGGTGGAGACGCCGTCCCGGCATCTGGGGTTGGTGCCGGTCGCCGAGCGGCGGGCCGCCGCGGTCGATTCCGTCGCGGCCATGGCGGCGCAGGTTTCCCAAGGGTGCGATCTGGAGGCGTTGGTCGCGCTGGCGCGTAGTGCGGGGGCGTTGTCCTGTGCGGCCTGGGACGCGGCCGAGGCGCTTGATTCCTCGCTCCCGCCGCCCCTTCCCGTCCCGACCCTGGGGGCTGCGCCCCCAGACCCCCGCTCCCGGCCTGAACGGCCTGGTCCTCAAGCGCCGGACGGGCCGAGAAAGAGCGGCCCGGGCGGCAGGGTGCGGGTCGCCGTCGCGGGTGGGGCCGCGTTCACCTTCTCCTACGCCGAGCATGCGGAGTTGCTCGCCGCCGCCGGGGCCGAGGTCGTCGTGTTCGATCCGCTGCGGGACGAAGGGCTGCCGGAAGGGACCCGCGGGCTGGTCGTCGGGGGCGGGTTTCCCGAGGTGTACGCCGCCGAGCTGTCCGGGAACGAGGCGCTGCGCAAGGAGGTCGCCGCGCTCGCGGAGTCCGGTGCGCCGGTCGCCGCGGAGTGTGCCGGGCTGCTGTACCTGTGCCGGGAGCTGGACGGGCGGCCCATGTGCGGGGTGCTTGACGCCACCGCGCGGATGAGCGGGCGGCTCACGCTCGGGTACCGGGACGCCGTGGCCGTGAGCGACAGCGTGCTGGCCGTGGCCGGGACGCGGATGCGCGGACACGAGTTCCACCGGACCGTCGTCGAGCCCGGCTCGGGGGCGGCTCCCGCCTGGGGCGTACTGGCCCCGCGGCGGGTCGAAGGTTTTGTGGAGCGCGGTGTGCACGCGAGTTATCTGCACACGCACTGGGCGTCCGAGCCCGGTGTGGCCCGTCGGTTCGTGGAGAGGTGCCGGACGTCATGAGCAGCAAGCTGGTCGGGGTCGGGGTGGGTCCCGGGGATCCGGAGCTGGTGACCGTCAAGGGCGTCAACGCGCTGCGGGCCGCCGAGGTCGTCGTCGTGCCCGTGATGGACAGCGGGGAGCGCGGGCGGGCCGAGGCCACCGTGCTGCACTACGTGCCGGCGGAGCGGATCGTCCGGGTCGTCTTCGCGCTCAACGAGCGGACCGACCGGGCGCGGCGGGAGGCCGCCTGGGACGCGGCCGGGGGGCGGGTTGCCGAGTTGCTGCGGCAGCACGGCGGCGTCGCCTTCGCGACCATCGGCGATCCCAACGTGTACTCCACCTTCACCTATCTCGCGCAGACCATCGTGGAGTCGGTGCCGGGCGTGGTGATCGAGACCGTCCCGGGGATCACCGCCATGCAGGATCTCGCGGCGCGGTCGGGTGCCGTGCTGACCGAGGGCACCGAGCCGTTGACGCTGGTGCCGGTGACGGCGGGTTCGGCCGTGCTGAAGGACGCGCTCGCCGGGCCGGGGACCGTCGTGGCCTACAAGTTCGGACGGCAGGCCGCCGAGGTCGCCGAGGCGCTGCGGGAGACCGGGCGGATCGGGGACGCCGTGTGGGGGTCGGCGCTCGGTCTCGCGGAGGAGTCCATCCGGCCCGCCGGGGAGCTGGACGGCGAGCCGCTGCCGTATCTCTCCACGCTCATCGCTCCCGCGCGGCGCGAGGGCGGCCGGGGCGGCAAGCTGTGAGTCCGTCCGCCACCTGGTCACGAGGCCAGGCCCACCACCAGCCAGATGAAGGCCGCGCCCGCGATCGTGCACAGCACGGTCGAGCGGGCGGGGTGTTCGTGGTGCGCCTCGGGGAGGATCTCGGCGGCCGCCAGGTAGAGGAGCGCACCGCCGAAGAAGCCCAGATAGGCGCCGAGCAGCTGCTCGGGGATGGTGACGAAGGACGTCGAGGCCGCGCCGACGACCGGTGCCGCCGCGTCCGCGAACAGCATGGCCAGGGCCTTGCGGCGGTCGTTCCCGTACAGGCTCGTGATCGTGTAGGTGTTGAAGCCGTCCGCGAAGTCGTGGGCGATGACCGCCAGGGCGACGGCGATGCCCATGCCGCCGCCCACCTGGAAGGCCGCGCCGATCGCCACGCCGTCCATGGCGCTGTGGCCGACCATCGCCGCGGCCGCCGTCAGGCCGACCTCGGGGGCCCGGCCGTCGTGCTCCTCGGCACCGTGCGCGGCCTGCCGTACCGCCAGCAGTCGTTCGACCAGATGGGCCAGCAGGAAGCCCGCCACGAAGAGCAGCAGCGCGGCCGGGACGCCGAAGACCTCCGTACCGGCCGCCTCCAGTGCCTCCGGCAGCAGATCGAGGCCGACGACGCCCAGCATCAGGCCGCCGGCCAGGCCCAGCACCAGGTGGCGGCGGTCGGTCACGCGCTGTGCCGTCCAGCCGCCGGCCAGCGTCATGAGGAACGCGCCGAGCGCGACGAAGACCGCCATAGGCCCTTGCTATCCGATCAACCCCCGATCGCGCACATCCGCGCCGTCCGCCGACGCCGCAAAACGTCCGTGACGCACGGACAAAGCCCGCTATGAGAGGACCCGAACCCATGGCCGATGCCCCCACCGGCAAGGTGACCTTCGTCGGTGCCGGCCCCGGCGCCGCCGACCTGCTGACGTTCCGCGCCGCGCGTGCCATCGCCGACGCCGACGTCGTGATCTGGGCCGCGAGCCTGGTCCAGGCGGAGGTTCTCGAGCACGCGCGCGAGGGCGCGGAGATCCTCGACTCGGCGACCATGTCCCTGGAGGACGTCGTCACCGTGTACGAGCGGGCCCGCCGGGAGGGGCTGAGGGTCGCCCGCATCCACTCCGGCGACCCCGCACTCTGGGGCGGTACGCAGGAGCAGCTCGACCGGTGCGAGGAGATCGGCGTCGAGACCGAGATCGTGCCCGGGGTGTCCTCCTTCTCGGCCGTCGCCGCGCTCGCCCGGCGCGAGCTGACGATCCCCGAGGTCGCCCAGTCGGTCGTCCTGACCCGGCTCGGCGGCGGCAAGACGCCGATGCCGCCCGGCGAGGAGGTGCGGGAGTTCGCGAAGCACGGCACGACCATGGCGATCTTCCTGTCGGCCGCGCGCAGCGGTCAGCTGGTGCGCGAACTGCTGGAGGGCGGCTACCCGACGGCCACCCCGGTGGTCATCGCCTACCAGGCGACCTGGCCGGAGGAGCTGGTCGTGAAGTGCACGATCGAGACGCTGGAGGAGACCGTCAAGGAGCACAAGCTCTGGAAGCACACGCTCTTCCTGGTCGGCCCGGCCCTCGACGCGCACGGCACCCGCTCGCACCTGTACCACCCCGGTCACTTCCACGGCTATCGCAAGGCCGACCCGGAGGCCCGCCGGGCGCTGCGCTCGCGGGGTGCCGGTACGTGAGCCGGCTGATCACCGTCGTCGGCACGGGGACCGGGACGGCGCCCGGCGGGGAGGTCCTCGCCGGCGCCGAGCTCGTCGTGGGCGGGCGGCGCCATCTGGACGCCGTGGCGCTGCCCGCGTCCGTCGAGCGGATCGAGCTCGGTCCGCTCGCGCCGGCCCTCGACGCCATGCAGGAGTACGTCGGGAAGGACCGCCGCGTGGTCGTGCTGGCCTCCGGCGACCCCGGCTTCTTCGGGATCGTGCGGGCGCTGGCCGAACGGTTCGGGGCGCACCGGCTGGACGTCCGGCCCGGTGTCTCCTCCGTGGCCACCGCCTTCGCTCGGCTCGGGCTGACCTGGGACGACGCCGTCGTCGTGAGCGCGCACGGGCGGGATCCGCGCACCGCCGTCAACGTCTGCCGGGCACACCCGAAGGTGGCCGTCCTGACCGGGCCGGGCGCCGGGCCCGCCGAGCTGGGCGCCGCGCTCGCGCGCAGCGCGCCCGGCCGGGTGCTCGTCGTGGCCTCCGCGCTGGGCGACCCGGCGAACGAGCGCGTGGAGCGCGTCTCCCCCGGCGAGGCCGCCGGACGCGACTGGGGTACGGCGGTGAGTGTCGTCCTGTGCCTGGACGAGACGCGCACGCTCGGTCCGGTGCGGACGGTGGCCGGGCCCGCTGTCCGGCCCGCCGGGTGGGCGCTGGACGAGGGCGGCTTCGCCCACCGCGACTCGATGATCACCAAGTTCGAGGTGCGGGCGCTGGCCCTGGCCCGGCTCGGGCCGCGCCCCGGCGACCTCGTCTGGGACGTGGGTTCCGGGTCGGGGTCCGTGGCCGTGGAGTGCGCACGGCTCGGCGCCGCCGTCAGCGCCGTCGAGAAGGCGGCGGACGGGGTGGCCCGGATCCGCGCCAACGCCGCGGCACACGGCGTCGACGTGCACGTGGTGCACGGCAGCGCGCCCGACGCGCTGGCCGGACTCGACGATCCCGACGCCGTGTTCGTCGGCGGTGGCGGGCGCGAGCTGCCCGGCATCGTCGGCGGGTGCGCGCGGCGGGCCCGGCGGACCGTGGTCGTCGCGATGGCCGCGCTGGACCGGGTCCCGGCGGTGCGCGCCGCGCTCCGCGACGCCGGGTTCGACTGCGACGGTGTGCTGCTGCACTCCTCACGGCTCGCGCCGCTGCCGGGTGATGTGACCCGGCTGGCCGCGACCAATCCCGTTTTCCTGCTGTGGGGTGTCAGAGACGCCGTCGGCGCGCACCCTGTTCACCGAGAAGGAGTAGCCCTGTGATCGGCCTCATTTCCGCCACCGCGGCGGGGGCGGCGGCACGCGACCGGCTGGCCGCCGCCTGGCCGGACCGCACGCGCGTGTACGACGGCCCGGTCGGGGACGCCGTCCGGCGGGCGTTCGCCGAGTGCGAGCAGCTCGTGTGCTTCCTGGCGACGGGGGCGGTCGTCCGCCTGGTCGCGCCCCTGCTGTCCGACAAGACGTCCGACCCGGGTGTGGTGTGCGTCGACGAGGCCGGGCGGTTCGCCGTCCCGGTGGTCGGCGGGCACGCCGGCGGAGCCAACGAACTCGCGGTGGCCGTGGGTGAGTTGCTGGGTGCGCAGCCGGTGGTGACCACGGCCACGGACGCCGTCGGCATCCCCGGTCTCGACACGCTCGGCCTGCCCGTGGAGGGCGATGTGGCCGGTGTGACGCGGGCGCTGCTGGACGGCGAGCCGGTCGCGCTCGCCGCCGAGGTGGCGTGGCCGCTGCCGCCGGTGCCGTTCGCGGAGCGGGGGTCGTACACCGTGCGGCTGACGGACCGTGCGGTCGAACCCGGGTCCGGGGAGGTGCTGCTGCGTCCGCCGTCCCTCGTCGTCGGGGTCGGCGCGTCCGGCGGCGCCCCGGCCGACGAGGTGCTCGGCCTGGTCGAGGGCGTACTGCGGGAGGCGGGGCTGTCCGCCCGCAGTCTCGCCGAGCTCGCCACCGTCGACGCCAAGGCCGACGAGCCGGGCATCGTCGAGACCGCCCGGCGGCTCGGTGTGCCCCTGGTGACGTACTCCGCCGCGGAGCTGGCGGGCGTCGGGGTGCCGAACCCGTCCGACGCGCCGCTCGCCGCCGTCGGCACGCCGTCGGTGGCGGAGGCGGCGGCGCTGATCGGCGGGGGTGAACTCCTCGTCCCCAAGCGGAAGTCGGAGCGGGCGGACGGGCGGCCCGCGATGGCCACCTGTGCCGTCGTACGGCGCCCCGCGCGCGGGCGGCTCGCGGTCGTCGGGCTCGGGCCGGGCGCCCGGGACCTGCTCACGCCGCGGGCGAAGGCGGAGCTGGAGCGGGCCTCGGTGCTCGTCGGCCTGGACCAGTACGTCGACCAGATCCGCGACCTGCTGCGGCCCGGCACCCGGATCCTGGAGTCGGGGCTCGGCGCCGAGGAGGAGCGGGCCCGGACGGCCGTCGAGGAGGCCCGGCGCGGGCAAGCCGTCGCGCTGATCGGCAGCGGGGACGCGGGCGTGTACGCCATGGCCTCCCCCGCGCTCGCCGAGGCGTCCGACGACATCGACGTGGTCGGGGTGCCGGGGGTGACCGCCGCGCTCGCGGCCGGCGCGATCCTCGGCGCGCCGCTCGGCCACGACCATGTGTCGATCAGCCTGTCCGATCTGCACACGCCGTGGGAGGTCATCGAGCGACGGGTGCGGGCGGCGGCCGAGGCGGACATCGTCGTCACCTTCTACAACCCCCGTTCCCGGGGCCGCGACTGGCAGCTCCCCAAGGCGCTGTCGATCCTCGCCGAGCACCGGGAGCCGACGACGCCGGTGGGCGTGGTGCGCAACGCCTCGCGCCCGGACGGCACCGCGCGGCTGACGACGCTCGCCGGACTCGACCCGGCCTGGGTCGACATGATGACGGTCGTGACCGTGGGGAACACGGCGACCCGGAACATCGCGGGGCGCATGGTGACGCCCCGCGGCTACCGCTGGCAGGAGAACTCCCCGGAAGGCTCCCGGGACGACTCCCTGGAGGGCGCCCTGTGAACCGTGTGGTCCATCCGATCGAGCAGGAGTCCTTCCGGCGGCTGCGTGCCCGCCTGGACACCTCGCACTTCGCGCCGCTGAGCCGGGCGGTGGTGGAGCGGGTCGTCCACTCCGCCGCCGATCTGGAGTACGCACACGATCTCGTGCTGGACGAGGGCGAGTTGGCCAAGGCGCACGCCGCGCTGCACGCCGGGGCGCCCGTCGTCGTCGACGTGGAGATGGTGGCCGCGGGGATCACCCGGCGGGAGACCGTCTGCCGTCTCCGGGACGCCACGTCCGGACCCGGGCTGACCCGGTCCGCCCACGCGATCCGGCTGGCGTACGAGGAGGTCGGGCCCGGCGCCCTCTGGGTGATCGGCTGCGCGCCGACCGCCCTGGAGGAGCTGCTGACGCTGGACGCCTCCCCCGCGCTGGTCATCGGCCTGCCCGTCGGCTTCGTCGGGGCGGCCGAGTCGAAGGCCGCGCTCCGCGAGAGCGGCCTGCCCGCCGTCAGCAACGTGTCCGAGAAGGGCGGGTCGGCGGTCGCCGCCGCCGCCCTCAACGCCCTGCTGTACACCCCCCTTTCGTCCCCCGCTTCGCCCTCCGAGGAGAAACAGTGACCACCCCGCCGCCCGCCCTGCTCATCGCCGGCCATGGCACCCGGGACGAGGCCGGAGCCGAGGCGTTCCGTGACTTCGTACGGGAGTTGGGCCGCCGCCACCCCGAACTGCCCGTCGCGGGCGGTTTCATCGAGCTGTCCCCGCCGCCGCTGGGCGAGGCGGTGACGGAGCTGGTGGAACGTGGCGTACGGCGGTTCGCCGCCGTCCCGCTGATGCTGGTGTCCGCCGGGCACGCCAAGGGTGACATCCCCGCGGCGCTGTCCCGCGAGAAGGAGCGGCACCCGGGGATCTCCTACACGTACGGGCGTCCGCTGGGCCCGCACCCGGCGCTGCTGAACGTGCTGGAGCGGCGGCTGGACGAGGCGCTGGGCACCGCGGGGCGCACCCCCGAGGACCTGGCCGACGTGACCGTGCTGCTGGTGGGGCGCGGTTCGACGGACCCGGACGCCAACGCCGAGGTGTACAAGGCGGCGCGGCTGCTGTGGGAGGGACGCGGGTACGCGGGTGTGGAGACCGCGTTCGTGTCGCTGGCCGCGCCCGACGTGCCGAGCGGGCTCGACCGCTGTGTGCGGCTGGGGGCGAAGCGGATCGTCGTGCTCCCGTACTTCCTGTTCACCGGGATCCTCCCCGAGCGGGTCCGGCACCAGACCGAGGGCTGGGCGGCCGCGCATCCGGAGGTCGAGGTGCGGTCGGCGGACGTCATCGGTCCCGAGCCGGAGCTGCTGGACCTGGTGATGGAGCGGTACGAGGAGGCCGTCAAGGGCGACCTTCGGATGAACTGCGACTCGTGCGTGTACCGGATCGCGCTGCCGGGCTTCGAGGACAAGGTGGGCACGCCGCAGCAGCCGCACTTCCACCCGGACGACGAGGGCCACCACCACGACGGCCACCACCATCACGGCCACACGCACTCCCATGCGCACTGAGGGACCGGCCGAGGGACCGGCCGAGGGTCGCTCCGGCGGCCACGACCTGCGCCACCACGGGGACGCCGAGGTGCGCGACGACGGCTCGGCGCTGGTCGACCTCGCGGTGAACGTCCGCGCGGACACCCCTCCGCGCTGGTTGCGGGAGCGGGTCGCCGCGTCCCTGGGCGGCCTGGCGGCCTACCCGGACGGGCGGGCCGCGCGGGCGGCGGTCGCGGCGCGGCACGGGCTGCCCGTGGAGCGGGTGCTGCTGACGGCGGGCGCGGCGGAGGCCTTCGTGCTGCTGGCACGGGCCCTGAAGGTGCGGCGGCCCGTCGTCGTGCACCCGCAGTTCACGGAGCCGGAGGCGGCGCTGCGGGACGCGGGGCACAGCGTGGACCGGGTGGTGCTGCGCGCCGAGGACGGCTTCCGGCTGGACCCGGCGGCCGTCCCCGAGACGGCCGACCTGGTGGTCGTCGGCAATCCGACGAACCCCACGTCGGTGCTGCACCCGGCGGAGACGATCCGGCGGCTGGCCCGGCCCGGCCGGACGCTGGTGGTCGACGAGGCGTTCATGGACGCGGTGCCGGGCGAGCGGGAGGCCCTCGCCGGACACACCGACGTGCCCGGCCTGGTGGTGCTGCGCAGCCTGACCAAGACCTGGGGGCTGGCCGGGCTGCGGATCGGCTACGTGCTCGCCGCGCCGGAGACGATCGCCGATCTGGAGCGGGCCCAGCCGCTGTGGCCGGTGTCCACGCCGGCACTGGTGGCGGCCGAGGCGTGCATGGGGGCGCAGGCACTGGCGGAGGCCGCCCACGCCGCCCATCGCGTGGCAGCGGACCGGGCGCATCTCGTGGCCGGCCTCGAGGAGTTCGCCGCCGAGGGGGTGCGGGTCGTCGGGCCGGCGGAGGGGCCGTTCGTCCTGGTGCGGCTGCCCGGGGCCGACGCCGTCCGCCGGCGGCTGCGCACCCTGGGGTTCGCGGTCCGGCGCGGGGACACCTTCCCGGGGCTGGACGAGGAGTGGCTGCGGCTGGCGGTACGGAACCGGGCGACGGTGAACCGTTTCCTCCAGGCGCTGGACCAGGCTCTGGCCCTGACCCGGGGATGACGGCGGGGTAAGGACGGCGGGGTACGGACCCGGGCGGGACGACCCAAATCCGTACCCCTCACCTCCGTACCTCTGCCTCCGTACGCGGCGCTCCGTACGCGGCGCTCCGTACGCGGCGCTCCGTGCTGCGTGCTCCGCCCGGTCAGCCGCGACGGCGGGCCAGGACCACCGCTCCCCCGCCCGCCGCCAGCAGCGCCACGGCGCCGCCCGCGATGTACGGGGTCGTCGAGCCGCCGCCGGTCTGCGCCAGGTCGGCCCGGGCGGGCGCGGCCTGGGCCTTGACGTCACCGGCCGGGGCGGCGCTCGGCTCGGCGGCCTGCTCCTGCCCCTGCTCCTGCGCCTCGCCCGGCCCCTGCTCCTCCCCCTTTCCCTGCTCCTCGTCCTTGCCCTCTTCCTGTTCCTGTTCCCGCTCCCGCCCTGCGGGGGCTTCGCAGGTCGCCTTCGCGAGGGTCAGGGTGCCTGTCACCTCGGCGACGTTGAGGCTCAACGGGTTCACGGAGACGGTGAGTTCGAGGGCGGTGGCGGCCGCCGTGCGGGAGGTGGTCTCGCGCTTCGACAGGTCCAGGCGGACCTCACCCACGCCCGGCACCTTCACGTCGGTCGTGCCGCCGGTGCTGACCGACACCTTCTTGCCCAGAACCGTCACCGAGCCGAGCAGGTTGGAGACCGCGACCGGCGTCTTCCCGGCCTCGCAGGTCGCCCTGGAGGTGACCGTGCCGACCTCGACGAGGGAGAGCAGCGGGAGGCCGGGCACGTGCAGCTTGGCGTGGGCGAGGCGGGTGGAGGCCTCGGCCCTGGTTCCGTCGACGGTCGCCTTCGCCTCGGCGACGTCCGCGCGCAGGACGCTGAAGGGTTTTCCGCCGTCGACGCCGTTCAACTCGGCCGTCAGCGCGGTCTTCTCGGCGCTGTGCGGAGCCTGCACCTCGTTGAGGGAGACGGCGAGCGGGATGTCGACGGTCTTGTCGAGCAGGGCCACGTCGAGGCCGGTGCGCAGGACGGACGCGCTCGCCCGGCCCTGGCCGGACGTAGCGTGGGCGGTGCCCGCGCCGGCCAGGGCCGCGGGACCCGCGGCCAGGGCCGTGACCGCGACGACGGTGGCGGCACGCCGGGCGCATGCGGGCAGCGGGAAGTTGTTGCCGTTCAAGGGTGGGACCCCCAGAAGAGAAATGCTTCGGGACCCCGCAAGAATTACGTACGAGGGGTGAACGGTCAGCAAGGTGACGCGAGTTCACTCCAACGTGAGTTTTCCGTGCGTGTCTTCGAATCCACCGGCACGCACGTTCTCCACGACCGCCCGGGGCACGGCGCTCTCAGCTCACGACCGTGCCGTTCAGTACCACCCGGCGCGGTGCCGCGAGCACCCGTACGTCGTCGCGCGGGTCGCTCTCGTAGACCACCAGGTCGGCCGGAGCGCCCTCGACCAGACCGGGTCGTCCGAGCCATTCGCGCGCGCCCCAGGTCGTCGCCGAGAGCGCCGCCAGCGGCGGGATGCCCGCCGTCACCAGTTCCGCGACCTCCGCGGCCACCAGACCGTGCGGCAGCGTGCCACCGGCGTCCGTGCCGACGAAGACCGGGATGCCGGCGTCGTAGGCGGAGCGGACGGTGTCGTAGCGGCGCTCGTGCAGCCGGCGCATATGGGCCGACCAGCGCGGGAACTTGGACTCGCCGCCGGCGGCGAGGGCCGGGAAGGTGGCGATGTTGACGAGGGTCGGCACGATCGCCACGCCTCGTGACGCGAACAGCGGGATCAGCTCGTCGGTCAGGCCCGTCGCGTGCTCGACGCAGTCGATGCCCGACTCGACCAGGTCGCGGAGCGAGTTCTCGGCGAAGCAGTGCGCCGTCACCCGCGCGCCCAGGCGGTGGGCCTCCGCGATGGCCGCCTCGGCCGCCTCCCGCGGCCAGCTGGGGGCCAGGTCGCCCACCTCGCGGTCGATCCAGTCGCCGACAAGCTTGACCCAGCCGTCGCCGCGCCGGGCCTCCCGCGCGACGTACGCGACCAGGTCCTCGGGCTCGATCTCGTGCGCGTAGCCGCGGATGTAGCGGCGGGTGCGGGCGAGGTGCCGGCCCGCCCGGATGATCTTCGGGAGGTCCTCGCGGTCGTCGACCCAGCGGGTGTCCGAGGGCGAGCCCGCGTCGCGGATCAGCAGGGCGCCCGCCTCGCGGTCGGTCAGCGCCTGCTTCTCGGCGACGTCCGCCTCGACGGGGCCGTGCGCGCCCAGGCCCACATGGCAGTGGGCGTCGACCAGGCCGGGCAGCGCCCAGCCCTCGACGGTCCGCACGTCGCGGGCGCCGACGGGACGGTCGTAGGTGATCCGGCCGTCGACGACCCACAGCCCGTCGCGGACATCGTCGGGCCC
The DNA here is from genome assembly GCF_001426425.1 of Streptomyces sp. Root1310. Classification (NCBI taxonomy): domain Bacteria; kingdom Bacillati; phylum Actinomycetota; class Actinomycetes; order Kitasatosporales; family Streptomycetaceae; genus Streptomyces; species Streptomyces sp. Root1310. The sequence goes on from NZ_LMEQ01000001.1 coordinate 80,239, forward strand.
GGCAAGGACCCGGCCCTTCACGTGCAGCACCGAGTGATCGCTCATGCACCGCACCTTAGTGACCGACTAGTCTCCCTTGCCCAGCCGGTCGGAGGTCTCCTCCTCGACCTGGGCCATCGCCGGGTCGAGGAGGCGGGAGAGGAAGTGGCGGGTGCGCTCGTGGGTGGGGTTGCCGATGACCTCGGCCGGGGTGCCGTCCTCCACGATCACGCCGCCGTCCATGAAGACCACCCGGTCGGCGACCTCGCGGGCGAAGGTCATCTCGTGCGTGACGACCATCATCGTCATGCCCTCGTCGGCGAGCATCCGCATGACCGCGAGGACATCGCCGACCAGCTCCGGGTCGAGCGCGGAGGTCGGCTCGTCGAACAGCATCACCTCGGGGCCCATGGCCAGCGCTCGGGCGATCGCGACGCGCTGCTGCTGGCCGCCGGAGAGGGAGGCGGGGTAGGCGTCCGCCTTCTCCGACAGGCCCACCCGCTCCAGGTTCTCGGCGGCCACCTTCGCCGCCTCCGCCTTGCCGCGCCGCAGCACCCGGCGCTGCGGCAGCGTGAGGTTCTCGGTCACCGTCAGGTGCGGGAAGAGGTTGAACTGCTGGAAGACCATCCCGATACGGCGCCGTACGGCGTCGATGTCGACGTCGGGGTCGGTGAGTTCGGTGCCGCCGACGAAGACCTGGCCCTTGGTGGGCTCCTCCAGCAGGTTCACACAGCGCAGCAGTGTCGACTTGCCGGAGCCGGACGGGCCGATCACACAGACGACCTCGCCCTGGCCGATCTCCAGGTCGATGCCGCGCAGCACCTCGTTGGTGCCGAACGACTTGTGCAGGTCACGGACTTCGATCTCCGGTCGGCTCATTTCACGGCCTCCTGGGCCTTGGCCTCCATGCGCCGCACGACGAAGCCGAGCGGGATGGTCACCAGCAGGTAGCACAGGCCGGCGACCAGGATCGGCGTGGAGTTGGCGGTCGTGCTGGCCAGGTCACGGCCGTACTTGGACAGTTCGCGCTCCTCCAGCGTCACCCCGAGGAGCAGCACCAGGGAGGAGTCCTTGAAGAGCATGATCAGTTCGTTGGTGAGCGGCGGGAGGATGATCCGGAACGCCTGCGGGATGATCACCGAGACCATCGCACGTCCGGGCGAGAAGCCCAGCGACCGGGCCGCCTCCAGCTGTCCCTTGGGCACGGCCTGGATGCCCGCGCGGAAGGTCTCCGCCATGTAGGCGGCCCCGATCAGGCCGAGCCCGAGGGCCGCCTTGCCGTAGGTGCCGCCGACGATCTCCGTGCCGGGGAAGGCCAGCGGCACGGCCACGCCGATGAACACGAAGATCAGCAGGGCGGGCAGACCGCGGAAGATCTCGATGTAGACGCCGGCCAGCCAGCGGTACGGGCCGACGGAGGACAGCCGCATCAGGGCGATGACCAGGCCGAGCAGCAGGCCGAGGACGAAGCCGGACACCGTGTACAGCACGGTGTTCTTCAGCGCCAGCGTGATGACGTCCGGGAACATCTCCTTCGCGATGTCCCACTGGGCGAACTGGTTCTTCAGTCGGCCCCAGTCCGCCGTGACCGCGAAGACGATCACGGCGGCGACGAACACGACGTACTGCGCGCCGCGCGAGAGGCTGCGCTTCTGCCGCCGGGTCAGGCCCTTCTTCTTCGGTTGGAGTCGTACGTCGCTGTCGGCCATGGGGTCAGGAGGCCGAGGCGGCGGCGGACGGGGACGCGGCCGACTCGTCGTACGGCCCGATCCACTTCTCGTACAGCTTCTTGTAGGTGCCGTCGGCCTTCGCGTCCGCCAGCGCCTTGTTGATCGCGGCGACCAGCTTGGTGTTGCCCTTCTTCACCGTGAAGCCGTACTGCTCACCGGTGTTGAGGTTGTCGACGACCTTGAAGGCGTCGGCGTTGGCCTTGTCCTTCAGCCAGCCCTGGACGACCGGGAAGTCGATGATGACGGCCTTGACCTGGCCGGTGCGCAGACCGTTGAGGACGGCGTCGGAGGACTCGAAGGAGACCGGGTCGAAGCCCTGCTTCTTGGCGTAGTCCTCGCCGGTGGTCTGCGCCTGGGCGCCGAGCTTGACGCCCTTGGACTTCACGTCGGCGAGCGAGGTGACACCCGCGCCCTTGTCGACCAGGACGGCCTGGGTGGCCTCGAAGTACGGGTCGGAGAAGTCGACGTTCTTCTTGCGCTCGTCGGTGATGGTCATGCCGGCCGCGGCCAGATCGCACTCGCCGGAGTTCAGGAAGGCGCCGGTCTTGAAGTTCTCGAACGGCGTGTCGAGGATCTCCTGCTTCACGCCCAGGTTCTTGGCGGCCAGGTCGATCAGGGACACGTCGAAGCCCTGCACCTTGCCGTCGATCTCCGACTGGAAGGGCGGGTAGGGCAGGTGGGTGCAGGTGGTGAGCTGGCCCGCCTTGACGAGCTCGACCCCGCCGGCGGCGGTCTTGGAGCCGCTGCCGCCGTCATCGGTGGAGGTGCAGGCGGCGACGAGCATCAGCCCGGCCGTCACGGTGGTGGCGGCCAGGACGCGGGTCCGGCGGCCGGGGAGGGTGTTCACGGCGGGCCTTCCTGTAAGGGAACTGTGGGTTCCGATTATAAGGAGATGTTTGAGGCTCTCAAATCAAACCGATGGTCACCGGGCCGCGCGACCTGCGAAGTGACCGGTGGGGAGGGCGGGAGGGGTGGGGGGGCGTGCCGGTTAGTCTCGTCACCTCTACCCAGTGAGTGAAGAGAGCACCGCCGTGACACACCCGTTCCTGGATCTTGCCCCGCTGACCGCCGCACATTTCGCCTCGATCGAGGACCGCGTGGCGCGGCTGCTGGACACCCGGCAGGACGTCGTGATCATGCAGGGCGAGGCGCTGCTGCCGCTGGAGGGCGCGATCCGCGGCACGGCCGGTCCGGGCACGGTCGCACTGAACGTGATCACCGGTCCGTACGGGCAGACCTTCGGGGACTGGCTGCGGGACTGCGGCGCCACGGTGATCGATCTGGCCGTGCCCTTCCACACGGCGGTGACGGCCGAGCAGATCCGGGAGGCGTTCGCGGAGCACCCCGGGATCGACTTCGTGTCGCTGGTGCACGCGGAGGCGGCGACCGGCAACACCAACCCGGTCGCGGCGATCGGCGAGGTGGTGCGGGAGCACGGCGCGCTGTTCTACCTGGACGCGGTCGCCTCGATCGGCGCCGAGCCGGTGCTGCCGGACGCGTGGGGCGTGGACCTGTGCGTGATCGGCGCGCAGAAGGCGATGGGCGGCCCGGCGGGCGTGTCGGCGGTGTCGGTGAGCGAGCGGGCGTGGGCGCGGATGGCCGCGAACCCGAAGGCGCCGCGCCGGTCGTACCTGTCCCTGCTGGACTGGAAGGAGCGCTGGGTCGACGGCGGTCGCAAGGCGCTGCTGCACGCGCCGGCGCAGCTGGAGATGCTGGCGCTGGAGGCGTGTGTCGAGCGGATCGAGGCGGAGCGGCCGGAGACGGTGATGGCCCGGCACGCGTTGGCCGCCGCCGCGACGCGCGCGGGCGCGCTCGCGCTGGGCGGCGGGCTGGAGCCGTACGTGCGCGACGCGGCGGAGGCGGCGCCCGTCGCCACGACGCTGCGGACGCCGTCGGGGGTGGTGGCGTCGGAGCTGGTGGCGCGGGCGCTGGCGAGCGACCCCGGGCTGCCGCTGGCCGCGGGCGGGGGCGCGCTGGCCGGGGAGATGATCCGGGTCAACCACTATGGGGGCGACGCGACCGCCGGCGTGGTGCAGGGATGCCTGGCGGCGCTGGGTGCCGCGCTGGCGGAGAAGGGGCTGGACGTCGATCCGGCAGGGGCCCGGCGGGCCGCGGAGGGCGCCTGGCGGTAGGCGCCGCCGGGCCGGATCACCGGCCGTCGGATCACCGTCGGCCGGACCGGCGTCGGCCGGACCGGCGTCGGCCGGACCGGCGTCGGCCGGACCGGCGTCGGCCGGACCGGCGACATCCCGCTGTCGGTGCCGCCTGCCATGCTGCCCCCATGACCTCCGACACTCCCCTCATCCTCCCCGACGGCCGGCCCGTCCCCCTGCTGACCGGTGACGAACTCCCCATGCTGGAGAGCTGGTTGGCATTCCACCGGGCCACGCTCGAGCTGAAGTGCGCGGGGCTGGACGACGAGCAGCTGCGGCAACCCTCGGCAGCGCCCTCCGAGTTGACCCTGCTCGGTCTCGTCCAGCATCTCGCGGAGGTGGAACGCAACTGGTTCCAGCGGGCGTTCGCCGGGCTGGACGTGCCGCCCGTCTTCGAGGAGGGGACCGGGTACGCCCTCGAGGCCGGGCGGGACCTCGACGCGGCGCTGGCCGCCTGGCGGCGGGAGATCGCGCGCGGACGTGAGCTGATCGCCGGGCGGCCGCTCGAGGCCACCGGGCGGATCGCCGACGGGCCGATGGCCGGGCTCGAGGTCAGCCTGCGCTGGGTGCTCATCCACATGATCGAGGAGTACGCCCGGCACAACGGCCACGCGGACATTCTCCGGGAGCGTATCGACGGGGTTACCGGAGCCTGAATTCAAGGTAATTCACGAATTCCCGTCGGCCCCTTTCCCGTCCCCTTCTCGCTCCCCTTTCTCGACGATAGGTTTCCTGAGTTCTTCTGCCCCGATTCCCCGCACCTAAACGCGGGGAATTTCAGGCAGGTTTCGAGTGCGTGACGCATTGCACAAGCGAGGCGATATGCCCTTTTCGCGCGGTGCAAAAGCGGACGAAACGTCCATCTGTCCCGGCGGCATCACGGAATCACCACGGCCTCTCCATGCGTTATTGAATTTCCCTGGGTAAGTTCAATCCGCATGACTGCCGCACAAGCAGACCTACGTATCGACAGCCCGTCGGTGGAAGACGGCGCAGCGCTCTGGCGTCTCGCGAAGGAATCCGGAACCCTCGACCTGAACTCGTCCTACAGCTATCTGCTGTGGTGTCGCGACTTCGCCGCCACCTCGGCGGTGGCCCGCGCGGAGAACGGCGAGCCGGTCGGGTTCGTCACCGGGTACGTCCGGCCGGAGGACCCGCGGACCCTGCTGGTCTGGCAGGTGGCCGTCGACGCCGCGCACCGTGGTCGCGGCCTCGCCGCCGCCCTGCTGGACGGGCTGACCGCACGGGTCGCCGCCGAACGCCCGCTCACGGCCGTGGAGACCACGATCACGCCGGGCAACACCGCCTCCGAGCGGCTGTTCACCTCGTTCGCCGACCGGCACGGGGCGACCGTCACCCGTGAGGTGCTGTTCGGCGCCGGTCTGTTCCCCGACGGCCCGCACGACCCCGAGGTCCTGTACCGGATCGGCCCCCTCGCCTTCTGACCCGCGCGCCCCGCGTCCGCCCGCCTCTCCTTCCGACCCCCACTCCGAGGAGCGTTTCGTCGTGACCATCACCCAGCCCGACCTCAGCGTGTTCGAGACCCTCGAGTCCGAGGTGCGCAGCTACTGCCGCAGCTGGCCCGCCGTCTTCGACCGCGCGCAGGGCAGCCGGATGTACGACGAGGACGGTCACCGCTACCTGGACTTCTTCGCCGGTGCCGGATCCCTCAACTACGGCCACAACAACCCTGTGCTGAAACGGGCGTTGATCGACTACCTGATGCGGGACGGCGTCACGCACGGGCTCGACATGTCGACCGTGGCCAAGCGGACCTTCCTGCAGACCTTCCAGGATCTGGTGCTGCGGCCGCGTGACCTGCCCTACAAGGTCATGTTCCCGGGCCCGACCGGCACCAACGCCGTGGAGTCGGCCCTGAAGCTGGCGCGGAAGGTGAAGGGACGCGAGGCCATCGTCTCGTTCACCAACGCCTTCCACGGGATGTCCCTCGGGTCGCTCGCCGTGACCGGCAACGCCTTCAAGCGGGCCGGTGCCGGGGTACCGCTGGTGCACGGTACGCCCATGCCGTTCGACAACTACTTCGAGGGCCAGGTACCCGACTTCCTCTGGTTCGAGCGGCTGCTCGAGGACCAGGGATCCGGGCTCAACAAGCCGGCCGCCGTGATCGTCGAGACCGTGCAGGGCGAGGGCGGCATCAACGTCGCGCGTCCGGAGTGGCTGCGGGCGCTCAAGGACCTGTGCGAACGCCAGGACATGCTGCTGATCGTCGACGACATCCAGATGGGATGCGGGCGCACCGGGGCCTTCTTCTCCTTCGAGGAGGCCGGGATCGTCCCCGACATCGTGACCGTCTCCAAGTCGATCAGCGGCTACGGACTGCCCATGTCGCTCTGCCTGTTCAAGCCCGAGCTGGACGTGTGGGAGCCGGGTGAGCACAACGGCACCTTCCGCGGCAACAACCCGGCCTTCGTCACCGCCACCGCCGCCCTGGAGACGTACTGGGCCGACGGGTCCGCGATGGAGAAGCAGACCCGGACGCGGGGCGAACAGATCGAGCAGGGGCTCATCTCGATCACCGAGGAGAACCTCGCCGACGTCAAGGAGTACCGGGGCCGCGGCCTGGTGTGGGGCCTGGAGTTCCACGAGAAGGCGCGGGCCGGGCGGGTCGCGAAGCGGGCCTTCGAGCTCGGGCTGCTGATCGAGACGTCCGGTCCGGAGAGCGAGGTCGTCAAACTGCTGCCGGCCCTGACCATCACCCCCGAGGAACTGGACGAGGGCCTCAGTGTCATCGCCCGCGCCGTACGGGAGACCGTCTGACGTCCTCGGACCCCGTATCCCCTACCTAGGAGGCATCGCACCACCGTGATCGTCCGTTCGTTCAAGGACATCGAAGGCACCGACCGGCATGTGCGGGCGGCGTCCGGCACCTGGGAGAGCAAGCGCATCGTGCTCGCTCAGGAACGGGTCGGGTTCTCGCTGCACGAAACGATTCTGTACGCGGGTACCGAGACGTCGATGTGGTACGCGAACCACATCGAGGCCGTCGTCTGCGTCGAGGGCGCGGCCGAACTGACCGACCACGAGACCGGGCGGACGCACAGCATCACGCCCGGCACCATGTACCTCCTCGACGGGCACGAGCGGCACACGCTGCGCGTCAAGGAGGACTTCCGCTGCATCTGCGTGTTCAACCCGCCCGTCACGGGGCGGGAGGACCACGACGAGAACGGCGTGTACCCCCTGCTGACCGAGCCCGAGGAGGTGTAAGCATCGTGACCACCCTCACCGATCTCTACCCCACCCGTGGCACCACCGAGGTGTCCGTACCCCGCAAGGACCCCGTCGTCTGGGGCTCCCCCGACGCGCCGGGCCCCATCCCGGCGGCCGGCCTCCAGGAGTACGAGCGCGACGGCTTCCTCGCCGTCGACCGGTTGATCAGCGACGACGAGGTCACCGTCTGCCGACGGGAGCTGGAGCGGCTGGTCGCCGACCCGGAGATCCGGGCCGACGGGCGCTCGATCGTCGAGCCGAAGTCCAAGGAGATCCGCTCCGTCTTCGAGGTGCACAAGCTCAGTCCCGTGTTCGCCGCGCTCGTCCGCGACGAGCGGGTCGTGGGGCGCGCCCGGCAGATCCTGGGCTCGGACGTGTACGTGCACCAGTCGCGGATCAACGTCAAGCCGGGCTTCGGGGCCGGGGGCTTCTACTGGCACTCCGACTTCGAGACCTGGCACGCCGAGGACGGTCTGCCGAACATGCGGACGGTGTCCGTGTCGATCGCGCTGACCGAGAACCTCGACACCAACGGCGGGCTCATGATCATGCCGGGCTCGCACCGGACGTTCCTCGGCTGCGCCGGGGCGACGCCCGAGGACAACTACAAGAAGTCGCTCCAGATGCAGGACGCGGGCACCCCCTCGGACGAGGCGCTGACCGCGATGGCCGGCGACTACGGCATCAAGTTGTTCACGGGCAAGGCCGGTTCGGCGACCTGGTTCGACTGCAACTGCATGCACGGGTCCGGCGACAACATCACGCCGTTCCCGCGCAGCAACGTGTTCATCGTGTTCAACAGCGTGGAGAACACGGCCGTGGAGCCGTTCGCGGCACCGGTCCGCCGGCCGGAGTACATCGGCGCGCGGGACTTCACGCCGGTGCGCTGAACCGGTTCCCGCAGGCTGCGCCGGCAGGCCCGGACGCCCCCACCCGGATCGGGTGGCGGCGTCCGGGCCTGCCGTGCGTCGGGGCCGCCGTGCTTCCGGGCCTGCCGCGCGTCGGATCCTCAGGCCGCGAGGGCGTCGAGCAGCCGGTCGACGTCCGCGGGCGTGTTGAACAGGTGGAAGGAAGCGCGCAGATGGCCCGAGCGATCGGAGACCTGGATCCCGGCGGCGGCCAGCTCGGGCTGACGGAAGCCGAGTCCGGGCACCGAGACGATCGCGGAGCCGGGCGCCGCGACGGGCCGGTGGCCCAGCCCGGCGAGTCCCGCGCGGAAGCGGTCGGCCAGGGCGAGGTCGTGGGCGCCGATCGCCGCCACGCCGAGTTCCTCCACCAGTTCGAGGGAACGGCGCAGTCCGGCGTAGGTGAACAGGGCGTGCGTCAGGTCGAACCGCCGGGCCGAGCGGGCGAGTTCGGCCACCGGTCCGTAGCAGCTGTCCCAGGGCCGCTCGCCGGCCACCCATCCGGCGAGGACCGGTGACAGCCCGCCGAAGTCCTCCGGTACCACCAGGAAGGCCGCACCGTGCGGGCCGAGCAGCCACTTGAAGGAGACGGCGGCGGAGAAGTCATGGGCGTCGGCGTCCGTCGCAAGCCAGCCGGCCGACTGCGAGAAGTCGACGTAGGTACGGGCGCCGTGCGTCCTGGCCGCCTCGCGCAGGGCGGGGAGGTCGGCGATCCGGCCGTCGGCGGACTGGGCGGCGCTCACCGCGACCAGTGCCGTGCCGGGGCGGACGGACTCGGCGATCCGCTCCAGCGGGACGGCGCGGACCTTGAGGTCCCCGCGGACGTGGAACGGGTTGAGTACGGAGGTGAAGTCGTCCTCGGCGGTGAGCACTTCCGCGCCCGCGGGGAGCGAGGCGGCGATCACGCCGGTGTGCGCGGCGACCGAGGCGCCCAGCGCCACCCGGGTGACCGGGACGCCGGCCAGCCGGGCGTACGCGGCCCGGCAGGCCTCCACGTCCTCGTGCAGCGGGGTGAGCGGCCTGCCCTCGGCGCGCAGCACCGCCGCCTCGTGCAGGGCGGCGACGGTACGGGCCGGCAGCAGGCCGTTGCTCGCCGTGTTCAGGTACGTGGTCTTCGGGGTGAACTCGGCGCGGACGAGGCTCTCGAAGGTCTCCATGCGTCCACTGTGGGACCCCGGGACCCCCTCGTCCATTGCCGATTTTTACGTGATTCCACTAAGGAGAGCTTATAGATCGGCTCTCACCTGCGGGTTTCACTGCTGCGGGACCGCGCACCCGTCCGGGCCGCAGGCCTGTGCGCCGCCGTCGTCGATCAGCTTCAGCGGGGAACGGTCGCCCCAGGCCTGCGTGAGGGCCTGGCTGAAGACCTCTGCGGGCTGGGCCCCGGAGACACCGTAGGCGCGGTCGAGGACGAAGAAGGGCACGCCGTTCGCCCCGAGCTGAGCGGCCTCGCGCTCGTCGGCGCGGACCTCGTCGGCGTAGCGGGCCGGGTCGGCGAGGACCGCGCGGGCGGCCTCGGCGTCCAGACCGGCCTCGGCGGCCAGTTCCACGAGCCGCTCGTCGCCCTCGGAGAAGACGGACCGCTCCTCGGCGAAGTTCGCCCGGTAGAGGAGCTGGATCAGCTCGTCCTGCCGGCCGTGTTCCTTGGCGAAGTGCAGCAGGCGGTGCATGTCGAAGGTGTTGCCGTGGTCGCGGTCCCGGGTGCGGTAGTCGAGGCCCTCGGCGGCGGCCTGGGCGCCCAGGTTCTCCTCGCCGGACTGCGCCTGCGCCTCGCTCATCCCGTACTTCTTGGTGAGCATGGCCAGTACGGGCTGGACGTCGCCCTTCGCGCGGCCCGGGTCCAGCTCGAAGGAGCGGTGCACCACCTCGACCTGGTCACGGTGCGGGAAGGCCGCGAGCGCCTTCTCGAAGCGGGCCTTGCCCACGTAGCACCAGGGGCAGGCGATGTCGCTCCAGATCTCGACGCGCATGTCTCGGCTCTCTCCAGGTCGTGCGGCTGGGTACGGAGCTCCCCCGCGGGAGATCCGCACGGAGGTTCCCTCCGGCGAGTGCATGAACGTTCAAGCAGGACGTTTCATTCCCCGGCCGCTCCCCGGGCTGCTCGCGGTCACTCCCCCCGCCGCTCCCCGGTCACTCCCCCGGCCGCTCCCTGGTCACGGCGTACCTCAGCCAGAGGTGGTGCTCGCCCTCGCCGGGCGGGTTCTCCGGGTCCGGGCTCCAGCCCTGCCGGGCGTAGAACGCCTGGGCCCGCCGGTTGTCGACGTGCACGTCGAGCACGGCCGTGCGCCGCCCGTCCGCGCGCCACTGCTCGACGCAGGCCGTGTGCAGGTCCGTACCGATCCCCGAACGCCAGTGGTCGGGGTCGACGTGGAACTGGAACAGCTTGACCGTGTGCGCGGGCGCGCCCTCCGGCGTGCGGAAGGAGGCCAGACCGACGAGCCGCCCCTGCTCGACGACGCACAGCACATGGCCGTCGGGCCGCTCGATGGCCGCGCGCCAGGCGGCGAGCCAGTCGGTGCCGTCCTGCGGGACCCCGTCGGGGTAGTACGTGGCCCGGGCGCGCGCGTGCAGCGCGGCGACCCTCTCCGCCTCGGCGGGAACGGCGGTGCGGATCACCCGGTTTCCCCTGACACGTTCTTCGATCATGCAGGTGAGGACGAAAGGGCTCTCGCGCCGGTTCCGGCCGGCTAGTGCTGCGACCGGAAAGGTTCACCGGCTCGCGACGCCCGGCACGGCACTAGCTTCCGTCCCGCAGGTCGTCCGGCCACTCGGTCCTGAACTCGAGATGGTCGTAGGTCACGACGCACCCCTCGCCCATCGGTGACTGCGTCATGAAGCCGACCAGGGCCGCGCCGGTCTCCTTCTCCTCGCCCAGTGTGAACAGGCGGACGAAGGTCCACCTCTTGCCGTCCCGGGAGGCGTGGAAGGCGAAGGCACGGCCGGTCCTGCTCACCCGGAGCCAGACCGAACTGCCCTCCACGGTGAAGGAGTTGGCGTCGTCGGAGTGTCCTCGGGTGACCACCGTGCAGACGGTGGCCACGTCCGGGGAGTACTCCAGGCACAGCTTGGCCCAGGCCCGCTCACCGACGTGGACGTACAACACGCCCGCGTCGAAGGCCCAGTTGAATCCGACGGTCACGCGGGCGATGAGCTGGAAGTCACCCTCCGGCGCCCCCAGCAGCCGGGGCGCGTCGGCGGCGGATTCCACCCCGTCGCCGGTGGGCGGCACGAACCGGTCCTGCCGGGCCCCGGCCCACCCGGTGAGCACCCCGTTCTCGTGGGACCAGTGCCCGTCGGGCCCGTAAGTACGCAGGGGAAAGGGCAGTTCGGGAAGCGAGACGTCCATGACCTCATCATCTCAGGGAGCGGAGAAACCGAGAGGCGCGGGGGACGGGCGCGACAAGCCACCGGAAGGCTGCGCCCGATGATCCACCGCGCACGGTCCACCGCGCCACTCGACGCCGCCCGCGCGGAGCGCTACCGCTCCAGACGCCCGTTGAACCGGCGAGGCAGCCCCAGCTCGTTCTCGTCCCGCAGCTCCACGGGCAGCAGCGCCGCGGGAGCGTTCTGGTAGGCGACCGGCCGCAGCCACCGCTCGATGGCGGTCCCGCCGACCGAGGTGGACGTGGAGGTGGTGGCCGGGTACGGGCCGCCGTGATGCTGGGCCGGCGCGACGGCGACGCCCGTGGGCCAGCCGTTCACCAGCACGCGCCCGGCCAGCGGGGTCAGCTCCGCGAGGATCTCGCCGCCCCTGCCCTCGCCCGCGGCCTCTCCCTCGGACAGCTGGACGGTCGCCGTGAGGTTTCCGGGCAGGCGCGACAGCACCGCCTTGACCTCGCCCTCGTCGTCGTAGCGGACCACGACGGTGACCGGCCCGAAGCACTCTTCGAGCAGCAGGTCGTGCGCGCCCTCGGCGGCCAGCCGGGAGGCCGGCACGGTCAGGAAGCCCGCGCTGACGGTGTGCTCCCCGCCGGCGCCGGGCGTCACCGGCGACTCCACGTCGGGCAGCTCGGCCCGCTCGGCGACCCCGGCGATGAAGTTGTCGCGCATCCGGTGGTCCAGCAGCACGCCCGCGTCGGTGTCGCTCACCGCGTCCGTGAGCGACTTGACCAGGCCGTCGCCGGCCGCGCCGGACGGCACCAGGACCAGCCCCGGCTTCACGCAGAACTGGCCGACACCCAGCGTCATGGACCCGGCGAGGCCGGTGCCGATCGCCTCGGCCCGCTCGGCCGCGGCCGCCTCGGTCACCACGACCGGGTTCAGCGACCCCAGCTCGCCGTGGAACGGGATCGGCACCGGACGGGCCGCCGCCGCGTCGAACAGCGCGCGTCCGCCCCGGATCGATCCGGTGAAACCGGCCGCGGCGACCAGCGGGTGCTTGATCAGCTCGACGCCGGCCTCGAAGCCGTGGAGCAGGCCCAGCACACCCGCCGGGATGCCGTGCTCGGCCGCGGCCGTGCGCACCACCTTGGCGACCAGCTCGGACAGGCCCGGGTGGTCGGGGTGGGACTTGACGACGACCGGGTTGCCCGCCGCGAGCGCGCTGGCGGTGTCACCGCCGGCGACGGAGAAGGCGAAGGGGAAGTTGGACGCCGAGTACACGGCCACCACCCCGAGCGGCACCTTGTAGCGGCGCAGGTCGGGAATGGGCGGGGTGGCGGTGTCGTCGGGGTGGCTGATGACGACGTCGAGGAACGCGCCCTCGTTGACGATGTCGGCGAACGCGCGCAGCTGGTAGCAGGTGCGGGCGAGCTCTCCGGTCAGCCGGACCGGGCCGAGCGCGGTCTCCGCGTCGGCCACCTCCACGAGCGTGTCCTTCGCCGCCTGGAGCCGGTCGGCCGCGGAACGCAGGAAGGCGGAGCGGACGCTACGGTCGGCGAGGAAGCCGCGCGCCTCATGGGCGGCGCGGACGACGGCGTCGACCTCCTGGGCCGTGGCCTCCACCGCAACCTGTTCACGCTGCTTCCCGGTTCGGGGGTCGACACTCCAGACTGGTGCTGCTGCCACCGCGGGTCCCTCCACGCTTGGTTCTGACCACGTTTGGTACTGGCTCACGCATCAGGCTCGTTCGATATACTGAACGCTGTCTCTGATGATGAATATGCTGTCGGAGCGTATTTCCCGTCGAACGAAGGGGTCAAGGGCGATGTCGGCTGGCGAGACGGGGGGCGGAGCGCAGGTCAAGTCCGCGGTGCGGACGGTTGAGCTGCTGGAATACTTCGCCGGCCGCCCAGGAATGCACTCTCTGGCGTCGGTCCAGGAGGCCGTCGGCTATCCCAAGTCCAGTCTCTACATGCTGCTGCGCACGCTGGTGGAGCTGGGCTGGGTGGAGACGGACGCGACGGGCACGCGGTACGGCATCGGGGTACGGGCGCTGCTCGTCGGCACGTCCTACATCGACGGCGACGAGGTGGTCGCGGCCGCCCGCCCCACCCTGGACCGGCTCTCGGACGACACCACCGAGACCATCCACCTGGCCCGGCTCGACGGCACGAACGTCGTGTACCTCGCCACCCGCCAGTCCCAGCACTACCTGCGCCCGTTCACCCGGGTCGGGCGCCGTCTCCCCGCCCACTCCACCTCGCTGGGCAAGGCGCTGCTGAGCACCTACACCGACGAGCAGGTCCGCAAGCTGCTGCCGGAGACGCTGCCCGCGCTGACCGAGCACACGATCACGGACCGCGAGAAGCTCATCGAGGAGCTGCACCAGATCCGTGAGCAGGGCTTCTCGGTGGACCGCGAGGAGAACACCTTGGGCCTGCGCTGCTTCGGCGTGGCGATCCCGTACCGCACGCCGGCCCGGGACGCGATCAGCTGCTCGGTGCCGGTGGCGAGGCTCACCCCCGCGCACGAGCAGCTGGTGAAGGACGCGCTGTTCGACGCACGCGACCGGCTCACCCTGGCCACCCGTAGGCTCTGAGGCATGCTGATCTCCCTGCGCCAGGTCCACGACAGCGATCTGCCGGTGTTCTTCCGGCAGATGAACGACCCCGAGTCCCTGCGGATGGCCGCGTTCACGGCGAAGGATCCGGCCGACCGGGACGCGTTCGACGCCCACTGGGCGAGGATCCGCGCCTCGTCCGCCGTGCAGCGCACGATCCTGGCCGACGGGGACGTCGTCGGCAGCGCGGCGGTGTACGGGGAGCCCGGCGAGCGCGAGGTGACGTACTGGGTGGACCGCGCCTACTGGGGCCGGGGCATCGCCACCGAGGCACTGCGGGCGCTGGTGTCCGAGGTCCCGGAACGGCCGCTGTTCGCGCGGGCCGCGGCCGACAACGCGGGCTCCCTGCGCGTTCTGGAGAAGTGCGGCTTCCGGTCCACCGCCCGGGCCACCGGCTACGCGAACGCGCGGGGCGGGGAGATCGAGGAGATCGTGCTGCGGCTGGAGACCTGAGCCCGGCCGGAGCGGACGGGCGCGGGTGAACCGGCCCCGGGTGAACCGGCCCGGCCGAGCCGGCCTCAGATGAACGGTCGATGAGAAAACGGGCGGATGGGAACGATTGTCTCCCTCCCGCTCGTCCTTCCGTGCGCAATGAACAAGACGATCAGGCGCGCCTCGGTCTTCGCGCTGCTGCTGGTGTTCGCCCTGCTGCTCCGGGCGACCTGGGTGCAGTTCTACGAGGGCCGGGCACTCGCGGACGACAAGGACAACCGGCGCAACGCGATCGAGACGTACGCGGAGCCGCTCGGGAACATCATCGTGGCCGGAAAGGCAATCACCGGCTCGGCCGTCACCACGGGCGGCGACCTCAGATACAAGCGCACGTACACGGACGGCGAGCTGTACGCGGCGGTGACGGGCTACGCCTCGCAGAGCTACGCCCCCACCCAGCTGGAGGGCATCTACGCGGACCTGCTCAACGGCACGGACACCCGCCTGAAGACCGCGCTGGACACGGTCACGAACAAGCGGGCGGACCCGGGCAACGTGATCACCACGATCGACCCGGACGTGCAGAAGGCGGCGTACGACGCGCTCGGCGACAAGAAGGGCGCGGCGGTCGCGGTCGACCCGGCGACCGGCCAGATCCTCGCGGTGGTGTCGACCCCCTCGTACGACCCGTCGACGCTGACCGACGCCAACACCGCAGGGACGGCCTGGAAGAAGCTCAACGCGGACTCCGACAAGCCGCTGACCAACCGGGCGCTGCGGCAGCCGCTGGCGCCGGGCTCGACGTTCAAGCTGGTCGTGGCGGCGGCCGCGCTGGAGGAGGGGCTGTACTCGTCGGTGGACGAGAAGACCGAGAGCGAGGACCCGTACACCCTGCCGGGGACGCGCACGGTCCTGAAGAACGAGAACACGTCCGCGCCCTGCGAGAACGCCACGATCCGGGTCGCGTTGCAGTACTCCTGCAACAACGTGTTCGCGCACATGGCCGTCCAGCTCGGACAGGACAAGCTGAGGGCGACGGCCGAGAAGTTCGGCTTCAACGACGACGGCCAGGACGTGCCGGTGCGGGCGTACCCGAGTGTGTACCCGTCCGACATGGACGAGTCGTCCACCGCCCTGACCGGCATCGGCCAGTTCGACGTGACCGCGACCCCGTTGCAGATGGCCATGGTGTCGGCCGCGATCGCCAACGGCGGCAAGCTCGTCTCGCCGCACATGGTCTCGCAGATCACCGACGGCGGCGGCGACGTCCTCAAGGACTACGACGACGAGGCGTCGACCACGCAGATCGTCAGCTCCTCCACCGCCGAGCAGCTCCGGTCGGCGATGCAGACGGTCGTCGAGAAGGGCACCGGCACGAACGCGCTCATCGACGGCGTCACCGTGGGCGGCAAGACCGGCACGGCCCAGAACGGCGAGAACAACAGCAAGGCGCCGTACGCCTGGTTCACGTCGTACGGGAAGTCCGACTCCTCCGGCAAGCAGGTCGCCGTGGCGGTCGTGGTCGAGCAGTCCGACGCCGCGCGGTCCGAGGTCAGCGGGAACGGGCTGGCCGCGCCGGTCGCGAAGGCGATGATGGAAGCGGCGCTGCGGGGCTGAGCGACCACCTCCCCGGCCGGGACTCGCTCCCGGCCGGGGATCCGGGGACTACACGCCCAGCACCTGCTCGATGGGGTCGATCGCGAAGTACACGACGAACAGCGCCGAGGCCCCCCACAGCAGCCAGTGGACCTCCTTCGCCCTGCCGAGCACCGTCTTGATGACGACGTACGCGAGGAAGCCCGCGCCGATGCCGTTGGTGATCGAGTAGGTGAACGGCATCACGGCGATGGTGAGGAACGCCGGGATGGCGATCTCGTACTTGTCCCAGTCGATGCTCTTGACCTGGGTCATCATCAGGAAGCCGACGGCGACCAGGGCAGGGGCGGCCGCCTGGAGCGGGACGATCGTCAGGAGCGGCGTCAGGAACAGGGCGCACGCGAACAGTCCGCCGGTGACCAGGTTGGAGAAGCCGGTGCGTGACCCCTCGCCGACGCCGGCGGCCGACTCGATGTAGGAGGTCGCGGAGGACGACGAGGCCGCGCCGCCCGCGACCGCCGCCGCGCCGTCGATGAGCAGCACCCGGCCGAGGCCCGGCACGTCGCCCTTCTCGTCCAGCAGTCCGGCTTCCGCGCTGATGCCGACGACGGTGCCCATGGTGTCGAAGAAGTCGGACAGGATCAGCGTGAAGACGAGCAGGACGACGGTGATGACGCTGGTCTCGCCGAAGGCGCCGAACAGGCTGAAGTGACCGACCAGCCCGAAGTCGGGGGTGTCAACGATCTTGTCGGGCCACGAGGGCGTGGTCAGGCCCCAGGACTTGATGTCGGCCATCGAGTTGATGACGATCGCGAGGACCGTCATCGTCACGATGCTGATCAGGATCGCGCCCTTGACCTTGCGGGCCAGCAGAGCGATCGTCAGCAGCACACCGAGGCAGAAGACGAGCACCGGCCAGCCGGTGAGGGTGCCGGTGCCGCCGAGCTGCACGGGAACGGTCGTGTTCGCGACGTCGGGGATGCGGCTGACGAAGCCGGCGTCGACGAAGCCGATGAAGGCGATGAACAGGCCGATGCCGACACTGATCGCCTGCTTCAGCGGTTGCGGGATGGCGTGCATGACGGCCTCGCGCAGACCGGTCACCACCAGCACACAGATCAGCAGGCCTTCGAGCACGATGAGGCCCATCGCGTCGTCCCAGCTCATCAGCGGGGCGATCTGGAAGGCGACGACCGCGTTCAGGCCGAGGCCCGCGGCGAGGGCGAGGGGCAGGTTGCCGCCGACGCCCATGATGATCGTCATCACCGCGGCCACCAGGGCGGTGGCGGTGGTGAGTTGGACGGCGTCGAGCTGGTGCCCGAACTTGTCCTTGGCGCTGCCCAGAATGATGGGATTCAGGACAAGGATGTAGGCCATGGTGAAGAACGTGGCGAAGCCGCCGCGTATCTCCCGGCCGAAGGTGGACCCCCGCTCGGAGATCCTGAAGTACCGGTCGACGCTGTTCGCCGCGGGTGGCGCGGTACCTGGCCGGTCGGCCGTCACTTGCGTCTCGGACATGGCTGGTGCTCCTCGGTGCCTGAATGATCTGGGTGCGGATGCTGGCTGGATTGTTCCCGCGTTGAACCGTCTTCAGGTTTTCGTCGTGTTACGGAATCGGACTCCGGAGTCGTTCGGCCCGCCACATGATGTTCGAACCCCCGTACCAGAACGAGTAGTCGATCACTGCTACGCTTCCCGATCTCGCCCCGGCCACCTCCTCGGGGCATCCGCATGTCATTCACATGACACACACAGGCACACCAGTCGTTCCGAGAAGAGGTCACCCGTGGGCACAGTCGTCGACGACGCCGCCTCCGTGGAGTTCCATGCCTTCTTCGACCGCCACTACGCCGAACTGTCCCGTCTCGCCCACCTGCTGACCGGCGAGGCGGACGCCGCCGACGATCTCGCGGCGGACGCGCTGCTCGCGCTGTGGAACCGCTGGGACCGGGTGCGCGCGGCCGACCATCCGGTGGCGTACGCCCGCGGTGTCGTCGCCAACCTCGCGCGCACGCGTATCCGCAGCGCCGTCCGGGAGCGCCGCAGGATCGCGCTGTTCTGGTCGCAGCGCGAGGAGAAGACGGAGAATCCCGACATCGCGGGCGTGGTGGACGTCCAGTCGGCGCTGCGTAGACTGCCGTTCCGCAAACGGGCCTGCGTGGTGCTGCGGCACGCCTTCGACCTGTCGGAGAAGGACACGGCGCTCGCCCTGGGGGTCTCGGTCGGTACGGTGAAGAGCCAGACCTCGAAGGGAATGGCCGAGCTCCAGAAACTGCTCGGCGCCAAGGGGGCTCCGCTCAAGATGCCTGCCATGGTGCGCACCGGTGAGGCCTCGGCCTCAGGAAGGGACCGATGACGATGCGGCGGGACGTGCACGACGATCTGCGCGCCCGGCTGCACGAGGCGGCCGAGGCACACGAACCCGACCGGGCGCACATCCTGGCCCGCGTCGAGCGGGGCATGGCGGGACAGAGCCATACACCGGAGCGGTCCGATCACCGGGCGAGCCGCCCGGTCCTGTGGGGCTGGGCCCGGATCGTGGGCGCCACGGCGGCGGTCGCGGGCATGCTCGCGGTCGGCGGCTACGCGGTGGCGTCCGCCGTGAAGGACGACACCCCGGCGCAGCAGACGGTCTCCGTCTCCCCGCAGCCGGTGGAGTCCCCGGACGCGACGAGCCGCCCGCCGGCCTCGCCGAAGGCCACGCCGAGCTCCGGCGGCGGCTCGAAGGACCCTGCGAAGCCGAGCACCTCCCCGTCGCGGAGCTCCGCGGCGAAGCCCTCGGCGCCCGCGGCCACGCTGCTGCCGGCGACGACCGACGACGAGGACGGCCCGCTGTGGTCGGACGGTTCGGTCGACCCGCACAGCAACGACTTCTGGGCGCAGAGCAACGTCACGATCAAGACGTCCGAGGCGCTCACCGTACTGACCGTGCAGTTGAAGGTCGCTCAGACCGGCGGGGTCTCGTCGGCGGGCGCCTGGCGCTCGCTGCCCGAGGACGACTTCACGTTCTCGGTGGCCGAGCGGGACGGCTTCCTGGTCTACACCTGGGTGCTCAAGGAGGGCCGCACGGTCGCCGAGGGCGAGTGGGTGTTCGCCGGGCAGTACGACCACGACCGCGGCGGCCGCGACGCCAAGGACGACACCTACGCGGTCACCGGCCGGTCGGATCGGCAACAGGGCTCCGTGGGAGGCGGCTTCGCCTCCGCCGAGGACGGCGAAGGCGACTCCTGACCACCGGGGCCCGGCCCGGTTTAGTTCATCGTCGATCCGACGGTGGTCGAGCCCGTCGTCAGGAAGGCCGTCGCGGGCAGTGAGCCGTCCGCCTTCCGGGCGCCGTACGCCGTAGTCGCGTCCGTCGAGATGAAGGCCGGCGTGGACACCCCGCCGTCCCAGCTGTTCGCCGCGGAGACGGCCGGCGAACCCAGCTTGCCGGCCCCGCCCTTGTTGCCCACCGCGAGATTCCGGGCCAGCCTGGCCTTGCCGGTGGCGAAGTAGAAGCCCGCCTCGGTGTTGGCGTAGGCGGTGTTGCGGTTCAGCGCGATCGCCCCGGTGTTGGAGTTCTCGGTGAACCCGTTCAGCGTGTTGTCCCAGGCCGCGTTGTTGTTGACGGCATGCGCGACGGCCACACCCCCGCCGCCCAGCTTGAACCCGTTGCCGTTGCCCTCGAACGCGGTGTCGCTCCAGCGGTTCCTGCCGTTGCCGAAGGCCCACGAGTGCTCGATGGTGACCGCCGTGGAGAACTGCCACAGGTCGAGGCCGTCGTCCGAGTTGTTGTACAGCCGGGCGCCGGTGATCCTGTTGCCCGTCCCGGAGCCGAACTTGACGGCGATACCGTCCGCGTTCTGACCGTGCCCTGCGGCGTCGTAGTTGCCGAAACTGTCCAGGTTCTGCACGAGGTTGTTCACCGTGTTGTCGCCGCGCAGGGTGAAGCCGGAGTCGCCGTTGTTGCCCGTGACCAGGTTCTTGAAGACGCCGCCGGTCGACGAGGTGACGACGAAGCCCTGGGCCGGGGAGGACTGGAAGGTGAGGTTCTGCACGGTCCAGTAGCTGCCGTAGATCCCGGCGAGCCAGGAACCGGCGGGCAACCTGGAGCCGTCGATCCTCACCTTCTCGGTGCCGTACGCCTGCAGCGTGATCCTGGCCGAACTCGTGCCGCTGGCGGTCGACTTGAGGGTTGCCGTCGGGTAGTACGTGCCGCCGCGGACCTGGATGACGGTGCCGGCGACCGCGTTGCGCACGGCCGTCTCCAGCTGGGCGGTGGTGGAGACGGTGACCGTCGACGAGGCGGCTTCGGCACCGCCGTCGGACAGGCCGAGGTAGACGCCGCCCGCCCCCGCCGAGACCGCCACCGCGGCGGCGATCGAGAGGGTTCGGGTCCTGCGGTGGCGTCCGGTGCTCATGCGCACGGGGCGTTCCTTTCGGTGAGCGAGTGAGAGCGGTAACGGGCCGGAGGGGCCGCCCCGGCCCGTTACCGCTCCTCAGTCGTCACCGTGGCCGCAGCAGGTTGCCGCGCCACCGAAAGGGATCGAAAAAGTTGCGTCAGCTCACGTAGTACGTCGGGTTCGGCAGCTTGTACGTCCGGTCGGCGTAGCCGCCCTCGAGGTCGGAGTACTGGTCGCCGAAGTTAGCGATGATCTCGTAGCCGAGGTCGTGCTCGATGTGCTTGCGGGTACCGGACTTGTACTGGACGGTCGTGCAGGTCCAGGCGCCCGGGGTGGCGCAGCCGCTCAGGTACGACGGCGGGGCGGCCGCGTTCTTGAGGAACATGTGGTCGGCGTCGAGGTTGATGTCGGCGCCGACCTTCTTCAGGTTCTCCACGGCGGCGGAGCGCTGCGCCTCGGCGAGGCCCGAGTTGTAGAAGACCTCGACGCCCTTCTTCTCGGCGTACTGCACGAGTTCGGGGCTGCCGAACACCGCCGGACGGTCGGCCTTGTTCACATAGGCCGCCCAAGTGACGGAGTTGTAGGTGTAGTTGTACCGCTTCTCGTAGTCGAGGCTGAGCAGCAGCGTGTCGTCGATGTCGAAGACGACCGCGGGCTTCTCGCCCTTCCTGACCGCCTTGCGGGCGGCCTGGTCGATGTACTTCCGCGCGGCCTTGTCGATGCTCGCGAGGTCCTTGGCGTACGGGCTGGTCGGCGACGCCTGGTACACGCCGTTCGCGTCCGGCGCGGTGCCGTAGTAGGTGTCGAGGTCCTTCACCAGGAGCCCGATGTTGTAGGGCTCGTGGGTGGAGTTGGCCGTGGACTGGCCGGCCGTGGCCGCGCCGGCGCCGTACAGGGCGGCGCCGGCGACGGCGCAGGCAGCGGCGACGGCCGCGATACGCAGTGGCTTATGCATGACACGTTTTCTACGCGCGTCACGCGTCCGAGCGCGAGACCCGTTGCCCGATCGATACCCGTCCATGGGCAAAAATCGGGTCAAGCGAGCGAGGCGGACGGTCGGGTCGGGCGCCCGGACGGCCCGGCGTCGCCCGCACGGTCAGTCCATCGTCGCTCCGATGGTCGTCGAACCGGTCGTCAGGAACGTGGTCGTGGGCAGCGTGCCGCTCGAGCTGCGCGCGTTGTACGTGGAGCTCGCGTCGGTGGACCTGAAGGCGGGCGTGGAGATGCCGGAGTCCCAGTTGTTGCCGGCCGAGGTGACCGACGAGCTCTTGCTGACCGCGCCGCCGCCGTTGCTCACCGCCAGGTTCTTGCCGAGCTTGGCGGCGCCGGTGGCGAAGTAGTAGCCCCACTTGCTGTTGGCGTAGGCGGTGGTGCGGTTGATCACGATGGCACCCTTGTTGGAGTTCTCGGTGAACCCGTTTCCGGCGTTGCCCCAGGCGGCCGAGTTGTTGACGACGTGCGCGACCACCTCGCCGTCCCCGCCCAGCTTGTAGCCGTTGCCGTCGCCCGCGAAGGCCGAGTCGGACCAGCGGTTGACGCCGTTGCCGAAGGACCAGGTGTGCTCGATGGTGACGGGCGAGGAGAAGGACCAGAAGTCGATGCCGTCGTCCGAGTTGTTGTAGAGGCGGGCGCCGGTGATGAGGTTGCCGGTGCCGGAGCCGTACTTCACGGCGACACCGTCGGCGTTCTCCCCGTGGTTGGCGGCGTCGTAGTGGCCGTAGGAGTCGATGTTCCTGACGGTGTTGTTGACCGTGCCGTCTCCGGTGAGGGTGAAGCCGGAGTCGCCGCCGTTGATGGTCTTGATGTTGTTCCAGTTGGTGCCGGTGCAGGACTGGCAGACGACCGCGCTGTCCGGGGAGTTCTGGAAGGTGATGTTGGAGACGTTCCAGTAGTCGGCGGTCAGCTTGAAGATCCAGTCCCCGTCGGGCAGCGAGGAGCCGTCGATCTTCACGGTCTCCGAGCCGTACGCCGTGAGCGTGACGGGCGACGAGGAGGTGCCGTTGGCCGTGGACTGGAGGGTGGCCGTCGGGTAGTAGGTGCCGGCGCGGACCTGGATGACCGTGCCCGCGGTGGCGTTCTTGATGGCGTTGGACAGGTCGGTGGAGTTGCTGACCACCACGGTGGCGGCCTGCGCCTGGGTGGGGAGGACGGCGAGTCCGGCGCCCAGGGTGAGGGCGGCGACGGTCGTGAGAGCGGTACGACGAGACATGGAGTGCGGGTCCTTTCCGTCGTTCAGGGGGATGGGGCGAGGGAGCGGTTCACAGGACGGTGTCGAGCCAGCTGAAGACCTCGTCCTGCATGCGGTCGACGAAGACATGGCCGAGCTCGGGCCAGCTCTTCAGGTGCAACCGCTCCTCGGCGTGACGGGAGCGCCAGACGGCGCGCAGCCGGTCGTGGGCCGCGCGGACGCCGTCGGCGGGGAACAGCGGGTCGAGCCCGCCGTCGAAGAACAGCATCGGCCTGGGTGCGGCGATGCCCGCCACGTCGGGGAAGTCGAGGAACCGGGGAAGCCCGGGGTGGAGCATGTAGTACGAGGACTGCCCGCGCAGGGTGTTGTCGCCGGGCACCATCATGTCCTTCAGGCCGGTCATCCAGCAGACGGCCGCCGCGGCGGCGAGGTCGTCGCTGAGCGCGGCCGCCTGCCAGGCGCGGAAGGCGCCCATGGAGAACCCGACGGCCGCGACCCGGCCCCGGTCGACGCGGTCGAGGCCGGCCAGGAACCCGGCGGCCCGGGCGTCCTCGCGGGCCATGAGCCCGGCGAGCGAGGAGCCGAGGTTGAAGAAGTTGGAGGCGAGGGCCTGCTGCTGGTCGTAGGCCAGGGGCCCGCGGTCGCCCCAGCCGAGGGCGTCCGCGCACAGCACGACATACCCTCGCCGCGCCAGCTCGTCGCCGACGAACCGTCCGCTGAAGTACCGCTGCGACCAGCCCTGCGCGGAGGCGAGCCGGATGTCGTCGTACCAGGGCCGGACCAGTTTCTCCTTCCCGATGTCGAACTTCGCCCCGTGGTCGTGCAGGAGCAGTACGGCCGGGAACGGGCCGGGGCCGTCCGGGGTGAGGAGCGCGGCGCGGACGCGTTCGTGGCGGGTGAGGGCGAGTGTCACCAACTCGCTCGTGTAGCCGTCCTGTCGGCGCCGGTCGGTGAACTCGGGGGCGTACGGGGTCCGCTCCTGTGATCCGACGATCAGCAGCTCCTCGACCTTGGCGCGGGCGGTCCGCCGCCAGGCGCCGAAGTCGCGGATCGGGGAATTTCCCCAGGCCAGGGGGAAGGTCAGCTCGGCCCTGAGCGCGGGGTGGAAGTCCGGCAGCGGACCCTCCACGACGGCCGCCGGACCCTCCACGACGGCCGCCGGTCCGTCCACGACGGCCGCCGGTCCGTCCGCGACGGCCGCCCGCGCGTCGGCGGGGGCGACGGCCCCGGTCAGGAGCGCGGCTCCGGTGCCGGTCAGGAGCGCGGCTCCGGTGCCGGCCACGAAGGCCCGCCGCCCCACCCCCGGGTCACGGGCGCCCATACGGCCTCCAGTCCCCGAGGTAGGTCCGCCGGGTGTGGCCGGCCGCCTCCTCGGCGGTCAGCTGCGGCCGGTTCTCCGGCACCGGGATCGCCGCGCCGGGGCCGGAGTTGGCGTGTTCGCGGAAGCGCATGGTCTGCCAGGGGTAGGCGTCACGCATGTTGGTGTACGGGGCGACCGCGTCGATACCGGGGCCGATCCAGGTGTCCCGTACGACCAGCGAGGGCCAGGCGGTCGTCTCGTACGAGGGCACCCAGGGGCGGGCGATCTTGTACGCGGCGTCCTCGGCGCCGGAGGTGATCCGGCCGCGCAGGGCGAGGAAGCCGTAGGGGTTGGCCCGGGCGGTGGCGGGGGCGAAGACCATGCCCTTGGGGGTGAAGCCCACGTCCCGCCGAAGGGTGTGGAACCGGCAGGCGTCGAAGACGGCCCGGCCCCGCCCGAAGACGAAGTCGACGTCTCCCTCGATGTAGCAGCGGTGGAAGTACTGCCGGTCGAAGGCGTCCAGCGCGGTGGTGTCGGCGAACAGGGTGTCCTGGTGGGCCAGCAGGCGCACGTTCTCGAAGTGTGTGCGGTCGCCGGTGACGTAGGCGGCCACCGCCTGGGTGCCGGTGATCTCCGGGTGGTCGGCGCGCAGCCAGTCGTTGGCGAGGGTGAGGTCGCGGACGGTGAGACCGGGTGCGGCGGAGGTGAAGGTGGCGGAGCCCGCGGTGCCGTAGGTTCCTG
Organism: Streptomyces sp. Root1310; assembly: GCF_001426425.1. NCBI lineage: Bacteria > Bacillati > Actinomycetota > Actinomycetes > Kitasatosporales > Streptomycetaceae > Streptomyces > Streptomyces sp. Root1310. The sequence continues at coordinate 104,817 of NZ_LMEQ01000001.1, forward strand.
ATCCGTCGGGCCTGGCGGTCCCGTTGGCGTTGTCGTACACGAGCACGGCGGCGCGCGGGTCGCGGGAGGCGCCGCGTATCGTCAGCTCGCCCTTGTCCGCGGGCACATCGACGACCTCCCGGTAGGTGCCCGGGTGCACGACGATCGTCCCGCCGGGGCCGTCGACGGCGTCCACCGCGGCCTGGAGGGAGTCGCCGGGGCGGACGTGCAGGATCTGGCGGGACCGGGCGTGGGCCGGGGTCGCGGTGATCAGGGCGGCACCCGTGATACCCGCGAGGAGGGTGCGTCGGCGCAGCATCTCAGCACTCCCCCCGCCAGGGCTCCCAGTCGCCCAGATAGGCCGCACGCGTCGCCGACCTGGCCTGTTCGGCGGTGAGTTGGGGGCGGTTCTCGGGGACGGTGATCCGCGCTCCCGGCCCGCTGTTGCGGTACTCGGCGAACCGCTGGCTCTGCCACGGGAAGGAGGCCGACATGTCGGTGTAGGGCGCGACGGCGTCGATCCCGGCGTCCAGTCGGGTGTCGCGGACGGTGAGGCTCGGGCGGGCGGTGGGGTCGGAGCTGGGGACCCAGGGGCGGGCCAGTTTGTAGAAGGCGTCGGGCGCCTCGCTGCTGATCCGGCCCCGGACGACCAGGTAGCCGAGCGGGTTGGCGCCCGCCGTCGAGGGGGCGAAGACGAAGCCGTAGGGGGCGGCGGCCAGGTCGGTGCGATTCAGGGTGCGGAAGTGGCAGTGCTCGTAGACGGCCGTCGCCCGGCCGAAGACGAAGTCGACGTCTCCCTCGACGTAGCAATGCGCGTAGTACTGCCGGGCGAAGGCGGTGAGGGCGAGGGAGTCGGCGTACAGGGTGTCCTGGTGACCGAGGAAACGGCAGTGGTGGAAGGCGGAGCGGTCGCCCTGGACCTTGAGGGCGACCGCCTGGGTGCCGGTGATGTCGGGGTGGTCGGCGCGCAGCCAGTCGTTGGCGAAGGTGATCCAGCGGGCGGTGAAGCCGTCGGCCTGCACGGTGGTGGTGGCCGACCCGGTGGTGCCGTAGGTGCCGCCGCCGGGCTTGGCGGTGCCGGCCGCGTTGTCGTAGACGATCACGACGTCACGCGGATTCTCGGAGGCGCCGATCCAGGTGGCCTCGGTGCGGGTGACGTCGAGGGCGACGGTCTCGCGGTAGGTGCCGGGGGCGAGGACCAGGGTCCAGCCGCTGCCGGTGGTGGCGGCGACGGCGTCCCGGACGCCGGTGAAGTCGCCCCGGCCCAGCGGGTCGACGTACAGGGTCCGCGGGGTGAGCCGATCGGCCGGCGAGCCATGGCGGCCGAACGGTCCGCGTCGCGCGGCGGCTGCCCGCGCGGGTACGGCGGTGAGGCCGAGGGCGGCGGCCGTACCGGCGGTCGCCGTCAGGAATCCTCTTCTGGAGAGCGGGAGTCGGGGGGTGCGGGGGTGTCGGGGCGAGGACATGCGGGTGCTCCTTGGCAGTGCGGCTCTGCGGAGGGGGCCGGGGCGGCGACGGGCGCCGCCCGCCCCGGCCGTCGTAGGAGGGGTCAGCCCAGGCGTCCGGCGCCCGCGCCGCAGTCGACGATGCGGGGGACCGCCTTCGCCGGGTCGACCTTGGTGCGCAGGGTCGGCGTCCAGCCCGCGCCGGACTCCAGGACCTCGGCCGGGATCTCCGCGTTGTGCACGGCGATCAGATCCGTGAGCCTGCCGTTGACGTAGTTGTCGTCGGCGGTGAGCGGCGCGACGTTCCACCGCTTCAGCACCTTGGCCGCGCTGACCCCCGCCGGCAGCGTGAACGCGTTGTGCTGGGCGACGAGTCGGGACTCCTTGCCGATGCCGAAGCTGTAGGAGAAGGCGTCGTCGGCGACGAAGTGGTTGTTGTACGAGTCGACCTGCCCGAAGCGGACCCGGGGAGCGCGTTCGACCAGGTTCGAGAACTGGTTGTGATGGAAGGTCACCTTCAGGTGCCCCCGGTCGCCGACGGCCGTCGACTCGCTGTCGCTGTTGCCGATGAGGATCGTCTTGTCGTGGTCGGTGAAGACGTTCCAGGAGGCGGTGACGTAGTCGGCGCCCCGCACGATGTCCAGCTCGCCGTCGTGCTGCTGGTACAGCATGCCGAAGTAGGTCGGCGCGGCGCTGTCCGGGTGCGATCCGTCGGTGAACGTGTTGTGGTCGAGCCACACGTGCGTGGAGCCGTAGACGACGGCCGTGTCGTACTCGGAGTTCCAGTTGCCGTTGGTGCCGTCGGTCGGGTCCCACTGCGGGAAGCAGTCGATGGGCGACTCGAAGGCCAGGTTCCGGATGATCACGTTGTCGACGGCCTTGATCTGAAGGCTGACGCCCTTGAAGCCGGCGTTCTTCCCGATGCCGACGATGGTGGTGTTGGCGGGGACGTTCGCCTTGATGGCCGTGTCCTGGGCGGCGGCGGAGGCGCGCCGCAGCCCTTCCGGGCTGTCGGCGGGCTCGGCGCTCAGGTCGGTGTCGAGGCCCCAGGTCTCGGGCGCGTACGCGGCGAGGTACGCGTCGAAGTCGTAGCCGGGCACGGCGAAGGCGTCGCAGCCCTCGGCGACGGCGTCGATGACGCCCTTCACCTTGATGATCTTCGGCGCGCTGCCGCCCGCGGCGAGGGCGGCCTTGAACTCGGCCCAGGTGGTGACGGTGTACACGTGGTCGGCGTCGGCGGCCGATCCGCCCGTGGTTCCCGTCCCGTAGGAGGCCCAGCCGTCGTTCGCGCCCAGGACCTGGCGGCCGAGGTCGCGGGACGCGGAGCGGGCGTGGGCGTCGGCCTGGGCGGACGCCGTGCCGGTGACGGACAGCACCAGCGCGGTGCAGCCCACCAGGGCAGCTGTGACACGTGCATGACATACCTGTGTGCGCACTGTACGGGTCTCCTCTTGTACGGAAGGGCGTGCGGGTCCTGCGCGAGCGGTGCGGGTCCTACGCGAGCGGTGCGGGCCAGGTGATCCAGGACGTGGGGATCTCGTCGTGCAGCCGGACCACGTCACGCGGCCCGAGCACCCGCGTCCGCAGCAACTCCCCCACGACGAGCCGCGCGACGGCGATCGCGCCCGGCGGATTGAAGTGCGTGTTGTCCTGCTCGGACGCGGTCCAGTTGAAGTACGTCTTCGTCTCCTCGACGCCGAGCCGCTGCCACAGCGCCAGCGACAGCGCCTGGACGTCGAGCAGCGCCACCCGCTCCGCCTCGGCGAGCGCGCGCATGGCGGCCGGGTACTCGCCGTGCGTCGGTACGGCGTTCCCGTCGGCGTCGAACCTGCGGCGTTCGACGGGCGTGGCGAACACCGGCACGGCGCCCTTCGCACGGGCGCCGTCCAGGTACATCCGCAGATGGTCCTGGTAGGTGGTCCAGGGCTCGGTGTAGCGGGTCGGATCGGTGGTCTTCTCGTCGTTGTGCGCGAACTGGACGAGGAGCAGGTCCCCCGGCCGGATCGCGGCGAGGACGGCGTCGAGCCGGCCCTCGTCGATGAAGCTCTTCGAACTGCGCCCGTTCACCGCGTGGTTGGCGACGGGCCGGTCCTTGTGCAGGAAGAAGGGGAGCGCCATTCCCCAACCGGTCTCGGGTGCCGCGTCGGAGTACTTCTGGGCGGCGGTGGAATCACCGGCGATGAACAGCGTGCGGGGCCGCCGGGCCCCGGCCCGGGCGGGGCCGGCCGCCACCGCGCCGAGCGGTACGGCGGCGAACGCCGCCGAAGTGACCTGTCTGCGGGTAAGGGACACGGGGTGCACCTCTCAACAGGGGCGAGTGAAGGTCTTTCAGGGGCGCGGGGAACTGCGCGAGCGGCCGCGACGGGCCCGCAGTTCCCCGCGGACGACACCGCGCGGACTACGAGTGGTTCTTCTTCCAGTCGGCCTGTGCCGTGTTCAGCTGCTCGGCCAGCGTGTCCAGGAAGTCCTTCGGGCTCAGCTTCCCGAGCAGCACCTTCTGGAAGTTGGGCTCGTTGTCCGCCTTGGAGATGGTGTTCCAGTCGGGCAGGTAGTAGGGCAGCTGCACAATCTTGGTAGTGGTGCCCGCCAGCGCCTCGGCGGCCAGCTTCGTCGGCTCCGACTCCTGCACCCAGGCGTCCTGCGCGGCCTCGTTGTTCGCCGGCACCTGACCGGCCGTCTCGTTCCACTTGCTGTTGGAGGCGTGCGACGCGGCGAACTCGATGAACTTCCAGGCGGCGGTCTTGTTCTTGCTCGCCTTGAACAGGCCGAGCCCGTCGACCGGGTTGGACACCTGCACCCGCGTGCCGTCGTCCTGCGTGGGCGCCGGGATGCCCTTGAACTTGCCGGCCAGCGCCTTCTCGTGGTCCCCGTAGGAGCCCAGGTTGTGGCTCAGCATGCCGATGGTCCCGGAGTCCCACTGGGCGACCATCTTGGTGAAGTCGTTGTTGACGTCGGCGGACGGGGTGTTCTTCTTGAACAGGCCGACGTACTTCTCCAGGGCGGCCACGTTCTTCGGGTCGTTGACCGTGGTCTTGTCGCCGTTCCAGAACTCGGTGATCCCGCTCTGCCCGTAGGTGGCGTCCAGCGCCTGGGCGATGGACCCCGCGCCACCGCGGATGGTGTACCCGAACGCGTTCTTCTTCTTGTTCGTGAGCTTGTCGGCGGCCGCGTAGAACTTCGTCCAGGTGGTGGGCGCGTCGAGACCGGCCTGCTGGAACAGGTCGGTGCGGTACCAGAGGGTGCCGTTGTTCGCGGAGGTCGGCACCGAGTACGTCTTGCCGTCGATCCCGGCCGCCTTGACGCCGTCCAGGAACTTCTCGTTGAGCTTGCCGTTCAGCGCGCTCGCGGAGATCCGGCTGTCCAGCGGTTCGAGGGCGCCCTGCGCGGCGACCTCGGCGAGCATCGCGGTGCCGACGCCGCCGACGTCGGGCAGCCCGCCGCCCTGGATGGCGGTGTCGTACTTGGACTGGACGCTGTCGGCCGGCACACCGACGTAGTTGACCTTGATGTCGGGGTTCGCCTTCTCGAAGTCGGCGATGATCTCCTTCCAGACGTCGGTACGCACACCGCCGTTGTTGTCCCAGAAGGTGATCTCCCCCTTGCCGGAGCCCTCGCCTCCCTTGTCCCCCGCGCCGCCGCTGCCGTCGTCGCCGCAGGCGGTGGCGGTCAGCGCGAGCACGGAGCCCAGGGCGACGGCCAGGACGGCGCGCCTGCTTCTGCGGATGCTGCTCTTCATGTGGTCGGCTCTCTTCTTCTGGATCCCAACGGAGATATGAAGTTGTGGGGGGTCAGTGGGTGGTGCCGGTGCGCGGGCGCGGCGGGGCGCCGATCTGCCTCTGCGGCCCGGAGAACCGGGTGACCAGCGCGGGCACGGCGGCCGCGGGATCCAGCCGGTAGGCGTAGAAGTCCCGCGGGTCGAAGGCGGTGCCCCACGCGTCGGTCCGCCCGCTCGTGTTCCTCAGGATCGACCCGCGCTGCACCAGCTCGGCGGTGGCGTCGGCCTGGTAGGGGTGCTGGACGCCGTCGAAGTAGCTGTTCTCGATGACCATCTTCGTGTGGCCGCGCGACCAGTTCCCGTACGTCCACACCGGGTCCCCGTCGCCCACCTGCGCCGAGAGGTAGTTGTTGTAGAGGTGGGCATAGGCGCAGTTGTCCGCGGACGGGTTGCGCTGCTTCGTCCCCGTGAACCAGTTGTGGTCGATGGTGATCTCGGTCAGGACGTTCGTCGTCCAGCCGATGCCGAACGCCTTGTTGTGGGTGTCGAACCGGTTGGCGGAGACGGTGACGTACCGGCTGTCCTTGCGGATGTCGAGCAGCCCGTCGCCCATGTGCGTGAACCGGTTGTGGTCGATCCACACGTGGTCGGCGGTGTCCATCTGGATGGCGTCGAAGTCGGTCGTCTTGCCGTCCCAGTCGCCCTCGACGTACGAGTCCCGGATCGTCAGATTGCGGATGATCACGTTGTGCGTACCGGGATTCAGGTGCAGCTCCCCGTGCACGATCTCGCCGGTGTCGCCGGCGCCGATGATCGTCTTGTTCGAGGTCACGACGATGTCGGAGCCGAAGGGCTCGACCGCCACCGCGCCCTCGACCCGGATGACGTACGGCTCCTCGGCCGCCGCGTACCGCGCGAGCGAGGCCTGGTCGGTGACGGTGACGACCTCGCCGCCCGCGCCTCCGGTGGTGCCGCCGGCGAGCGAGGCGAAGCCATGGGCGGTGTCGGTCCAGCGGGACCCCGACGGGGCGGAGGTGGCGGCCGTCCCCGGCTCACCGGCGGCCTTCGCCTCGCCGACGGCACCGAGGCCCAGAGCCGCCACCAGACCGGCGACGGCCGCCAGGACCACGGCCGGCCGCGGCAAGCGCTTGCTACGGAGGTGCGTCATTGCGTCTCCCAACAGGCTTACGGAACAGGTGGGTCAGAGCGTTCTGATCCGGAACTCGTCGAACGAGGCCGCTCCCGCGTGCCCGGTTCCGGGTGGCGCCAGGGCGAAGAGGCCCAGCAGCGCACCGACCCAGCGCCAGGGCGTGGCGGCGAACACGGGCCCCGACCAGCGCAGGCCGTCACCGATGTCGTACGCGAAACGGCAACGTGCTCCGGTACCGACCTCGATCCGCAGGCGTGCCCGTCCCCGGGGGGCCGGCCGCGGGTGGGCCGCGTCCCGCTCTCGCTCGGCCACCGGTTCGGCGAACCGGTGCACGAGGTGGACGGCCCCGTCGGTACCCCGCTGGAGCCCTATCCAGCCGAAGGCGTCCCCGAGGACCGCGAGCCCGGCGGCGGCACCCGGCTCCTCGCTGTGCAGCTCCAGCTCCACCTCCACGACGGACGGGAGCCCGGGGAGCCGTTGCGTCAGGACGCTCGGCAGCCTGCGCAGGTCGTGTGCGTCGGCCGTCCGCACGCAGGTCAGGCGCAGTCCGTCGGCGGAGTGCTGGGTGGCGAGGCCGTCCTGCGGGTTGGCGGTCCACGACCACTGGCGGCCGAAGCGTCCGCCGGGGAAGTCGTCGTCGGTGGCGGGCGCTGCGGGCGGCCCCGCGGGCAGGTCGGGACGCCGGTGCTCGAGCACGGGCGCGCCCTCGTCGCCGATCACCGGCCAGGTGTCCGGAGCCCAGCGCATCGGCTGGAGGTGGACGACCCGGCCGTACGCGCCGCGCTGCTGGAAGTGCAGGAACCAGTCCTCGCCGGACCGGGTGCGCACCCAGCCGCCCTGGTGGGGGCCGTTGACCTCGGTGTCCTTCTGCTCCAGGACGATCCGCTCCTCGTACGGGCCGAAGAAGTCCCGGGCCCGGAAGGCGCCCTGCCAGCCGGTCTCCACTCCCCCGGCGGGCGCGAGGATCCAGAACCAGCCGTCGTGCCGGTACAGCTTCGGCCCTTCGAGGGTGAACCAGCCGGGGATCCGGTCCCCGTCGACGATCACCTTGCCCTCGTCGAGGACGGCCGTCCCCTCCGGGTGCATCCGGTGGCCGGTGAGCCGGTTCTTGACGCCCGCACGGGACTTGGCCCAGGCGTGGACCAGATAGGCCTCGCCCGTCTCCTCGTCCCAGAGAGGGCAGGGGTCGATGAGCCCCTTGCCCTCCTTCACCAGGTGCGGCCGCGACCAGGGGCCCCTGATCTGCGGGGCGTTGACCTGGAAGATGCCCTGGTCGGGATCGCCCCAGAAGATCCAGAAGCGGTCGTCGTGGTGCCTCAGGGACGGCGCCCACACTCCGCAGTCGTGCCGCGGGGACCGGAACTCGGCGGCTGGTTCGAGGCGTTCGAGGGCATGGCCGATGAGCGTCCAGTTGACCAGATCGCGCGAGTGCAGCAGGGGCAGGCCGGGGGCGCGGCCGAAGCTGGAGGCGGTGAGGTAGAAGTCGTCGCCGACCCGCACGACGTCCGGGTCGGACCAGTCGGCGTTCAGTACGGGGTTGGTGTACGTCTCGTGCGTCACTGGCTGACCGCCTTCCGCACCAGTGCCGCCGCCTCGTGCCGGTCCAGGCGGCCGTCGGCGACGACGGTGACGATGCGGCGTACGGCCGTCTCGCCCGGCGGAACCCGCAGCCTCTGCGCGGAGGCGAGCGAGGAGCCGACGCCCGGGTACTCGGCGGTGCGGACGAACCAGGGGTCGCGGCGGGTGGCGGCGGTGGCCCCGGCGAAGACCAGGGTCCATCGGGCGCCGGCCAGGGCGAGCCAGTCGGCGCGGGCACCGTGGACGGACGCCTCGCCCTCCGTGCCGGCGGTGAAGACCTCGGGGGCCGCGTCCTCCTTGCGGGCCCGCCAGAAGAAGCCGCCGTAGGCCGCTCCGGGGCGCCCGTTCGTCGCCGGGCTGCCGATGGACAGCGTTCCCGCGGTGACGTTGGTCAGGGAGAAGGTGAAGTCCAGCGCCCAGGCGGTGTCGGTGAGTTCGGTGGCCGCGACCGTACGGCGCTCGCGCAGCAGCTCGGTTCCCGCGGCGACCCAGCGCAGCTCCTCCACGAAGCCGTCCGGGTCGCGGAGCTGGAAGGAACCGTGCCGCTGGGCACCGTGGTTGTCGAGCTCGGCCGGGCCCCGGTCGCGGACGTAGGTGCGCCCGCCCCAGAAGTTGTGCCCCTCGACGTCGGGTACGGCTACACCGACGCCGAGGTGGTGTGTGTGGTCGGCCGGGCTCAGTTCGGTGACCGCCGTGCCGGCCAGGGTGGTGACGGGGTGCAGATACGGCCGCGGGGAGAGCCGGGCGGGCAGCTCGGGCCGGGTCACGTAGCGGGCGACCGGGCGGCCGGCGACACGCAGGACGACCGGTGCGTCGGGTGCGGTTGCGGTCATCAGGGGCTCACCTCTTTCGGATGCGCGGTCGTGAACGCCCAGGGGGCGCCCAGTTCGGAGTAGAGGGCGAGGGTGTCGGCGGCGGCCGCGACGAGTCCGTCGATGCCGGGGACGACCCGCCGCTCCTCGCCGGGCAGCAGGCGCCAGGCGTCGTCGGGCACCCGGACCGGGTCGGGGGCGACCCGGATCGCCTCGACGACCCGCATGAACGACTCGGTCACGGCGGGCGGGACCAGCAGTTCCGTTCCGTCGGTGAGGTGCTCGACGAGGTTCTCCAGCAGGTCCGTGCGGCCGTACTCGGACTCCTCGGGGCCGTGGCCGGCCCGCTGCAGCAGGACGCGGTCCTGCTTGTACCAGTACGTGATCCGGCCACGGCTGCCGTGCACGACGACGTACGGGTCGTCGGGGTCCTCGGCGCACAGCGTGGCCGCGACGACGATCTCGCGGCCGTCGGCGGTGCGGACGCGGACGCAGGAGGTGTCGTCGGACTCGATGGCGTTGGCGTGCGCCAGCTCGGTCTCGATGCCGGTGACGTCGGTGGCGCGGGTGGCGCCGGCCAGCGCGAGGGCGGTGGCGACGGCGTGCGCGAGCGGGTTGGTGAGCGCCCCGTCGATCACGTCGACGCCGTTCAGCCGTCGCCTGCCCGCCCAGGGAGCGCGCCGGTAGTACGACTCGGGCCGGGCCCAGGCGCCGGCGCCGCCGACCCCGGCGATCTCGCCGATCACCCCGTCGTCGATCATCCCGCGGATCGCGGGCACGGCGTGCGAGCCCAGTGACTGGAAGCCGATCTGGCAGACCACGCCCGCCTCGGCGACCCCGTCCGCCATCCGGCGGAACTCGGCGTAGGAGGGCGCGGGCGGCTTCTCCAGAAGCAGGTGCACCCCCTTGCGGGCCGCGATCAGGGCCAGGTCGGTGTGCGTGGGGATCGGGGTGCAGATGACGGCGATCCGGGCACCGGTCGTGTCCAGCAGCGCGCCGAAGTCGGCGGACTGCTCGGGCGTGCCGAGGCCCTCGGGGATCTCCGCCGGGGTCAGCGGGGTCAGCTCGCAGACGCCCGCCAGGCGGACGATGCCCTTGTCCTGGAGCCGGCGGATGTTGTCCAGGTGCCAGCGGCCGTGGCCGCGCGCGCCCGCGAGGACGATCGGGACCGGGCTGCTCATCGGTTCGGCGGTGCTCATGGGATCCTCCCTGCGCCCGCGCCGCGTGCCGGCTCGCGGTCGGCCACCGCGGCGCTGTCGATCTTTGTGTGCAGGGTAGGCGCCCGGCCGACGTCCGCCGTGAGGTCGCGTTCGCCGCCGCCGAGGGCGCGGTCGGCTCCGGCGCGGTCGGCTCCGGCGCTGTCGGTGACGGTGGTGACGTGGGCGTCTCCCCCGGTGGTGCCGGAGCCGTGGGCCGCCCGGCCGTCGCCGGCGGCGAGGGTGTCCCGGGAGGCGTCCCGGGCACCGGCCCGCGCGGGCACGCGGAGCAGCCCCGACGACGCTGCCTTCACCGTGATCTGCCGGATGCTCATCCCTTCACCGCCCCCGCGCTGAAGCCGGTGATCAGCCACTTCTGGATGAAGGCGAAGACGAGCACCACGGGGACGGCGGCGATGATGCCGCCCGCGGCCAGCGCGCCCAGGTCGACACTGTCCGCGCTCATCAGGGTGTTGAGGCCGACGGGGATCGTCTGCTTGGTCTGGTCGGACAGGAACATCAGGGCGAACAGGAAGTGGTTCCAGGCGTGCACGAAGGCGAAGGAACCGACGGCGATCAGCCCGGGCCGCAGCAGGGGGAGGACGACGATCCGGAAGGCGGTGAGCCGGTTGCACCCGTCGACCCAGGCGGCCTCCTCCAGGGAGTACGGCACGTTCCGGATGAAGCCGCTGATCAGGATCATCGACAGCGGCAGCTGGAAGACCGTCTCGGCGATGATGACACTGCCGAGCGAGTTGATCATCTTGAGCTCGGCGAAGATCTGGAAGAGCGGCACGAGGAGCAGCGCGCCCGGCACGAACTGGGTGCACAGCAGGGCGAGCATGAAGCCGCGCTTGATCCTGAAGTCGAAGCGGGCCAGGGCGTAGCCGCCCGCCAGGGCGACGCCGGTGGTGAGCAGCAGGGTCGCCACTCCGGTGAGCACGCTGTTCTGGAAGTAGACGGCGAAGTCCCGCTCGTTCCAGACCTTCTCGAAGTGGTCGAAGGTCATCGGCCAGGGCACGAGCGAGGTCGAGCCGGCCGGGCGCAGCGCGAAGAGCAGGATCCAGTAGAAGGGGACGAGGGTGAAGACCAGGTAGATCGACAGCGGGAGGTAGATCTGCCAGCGGGGGGCCTCGTCCCAGGCGCGCCTCTGCCGGGACGGGCGCCGGTCGGGCGCGTCGGTCACGCGCACGGGGACGGGTGTGACCTCGGTGGCCTCCTTGGTGATCACTTGTCGCCTCCTCCGAACTTGCTCAGCCGCAGATAGACCATCGAGCAGAAGAGCAGGATCACGAACGCGACCGTGGTGAGGGCGGACGCGTAGCCGAAGTTGTGTGCGTCGACGCTGGTGTTGGCGATGTAGAGCGGGAGGGTGGTGGTCTCCCCCGCCGGGCCACCGCCGGTGAGCGTGTAGAGCAGGTCGACGTTGTTGAACTCCCACACCGCGCGCAGCAGGGTGGACAGGACGATGGCGTCCTTCAGGTGGGGCAGGGTGATGTGCCAGAACTGCTTGATCCGGCTCGCGCCGTCGACCTCGGCGGCCTCGTACAGGTCCTTGGAGACGGACTGGAGGTCGGCGAGGATGAGGATCGCGAAGAAGGGGACACCGCGCCACAGGTCGGCGATGACCGCCGCCGGGAAGACGGTGGAGGTGTCCGACAGCCAGCTGGTGCCGTACTCGCCGATTCCCATGTCCGCGAGGTAACGGGTGATGCCGGTCTGGGAGTTGTAGAGCAGCACCCAGATCGCGGAGGTCAGCACTCCGGAGACGGCCCACGGGGAGAAGACCAGCGCCCGGCCGAGGGAGCGCCCCACGAAGGTCTGGTTGACGATCAGCGCGAGGGCCAGACCGAACAGCAGCTGGAGTCCGACCTCGACGAAGACCCACTTGGCGCTGAAGGTCAGCGTGTCCCAGAACTGCGGGTCGTCGGTGAAGGCGTGGACGAAGTTGTCGAAGCCCGCGAAGCCGTTGCGCCACGGTTTGGTGGGGTTGTAGTTCTGCAGACTGTAGTAGAAGACGCTGATGACCGGGTAGGCGATGAAGCCCAGCATCAGCAGGGCCGCCGGCGCGATCAGCAGGTACGGCAGTCTGCGGGGCGTGGCGGAGGCACGGCGCCGCCGGGGTGGCGCGGGCGGCTTCGCCACGGCTGCGGCTTGGGCCATGACTGTTCTCCGTTCTCGGTACGTCTCTCGGTGCGTCGTGCGTTCATGTGCGTCGTGCGTTCGCGTGCGTCGTGCTTTCGCGTGCGTCGTGCTTTCGCGTGCGTCGTGCTTTCGCGTGCGTCGTGCTTTCGCGTGCGTCGTGCTTTCGCGTGCGTCGTGCTTTCGTGCGGGTGAAGCGCTTTCTCCCTGCACAGGGGTGGGCCCTGCCGTGCCGGTGCGGTCAGCCCGCGTACGGGTCCGCGACCTTGCCCGGACGGGCCAGGAACTCGAAGTCGCAGCCGGTGTCGGCCTGGGTGATCTGCTCGTTGTAGAGCGCGCCGTAGCCGCGCTCGTACCGGACGGGCGGCGGCGTCCACTCCGCCCTGCGCCGCTCCAGCTCCTCGTCGTCCACGTCGAGCCGGAGGGAACGGGCCTCCACGTCGAGGGTGATCGAGTCCCCCGTGCGGACCAGGGCGAGCGGTCCGCCGACGTACGACTCGGGCGCCACGTGCAGGACGCACGCGCCGTAACTCGTCCCGCTCATCCGGGCGTCGGAGATCCGCACCATGTCCCGCACCCCCTGCTTGAGCAGATGGTCGGGGATGGGCAGCATGCCGTACTCGGGCATGCCCGGGCCGCCCTTGGGACCGGAACCCCGCAGCACCAGGACGGTGTCGGCGGTGATTCCCAGCTCCGGGTCGTTGATGGTGCGCTGCATGGTCCGGTAGTCGTCGAAGACGACCGCGGGGCCGGTGTGCCGGAGCAGGTGCGGCTCGGCGGAGATGTGCTTGATGACGGCGCCGTCCGGGCAGAGGTTGCCGCGCAGGACGGCGACCCCGCCCTCGCTCGCGACCGGGTCGTGCCGGGGCCGGATGACGTCCTCGTCGTGCACCTGCGCGCCGGCGAGCTGCTCACGCATCGTGTCGTGGGAGACCGTCGGGCGTTCCAGGTGGAGCAGGTCCGGGATCCGGGAGAGGAAGCCGGGGAGCCCGCCCGCGAAGTGGAAGTCCTCCATGAGGTACTTCTGGCCGCCGGGCCGCACGTTGGCGAGCACGGGAACCGTCCGGGCGATCCGGTCGAAGTCGTCGAGGGTGAGCTTGACGCCCGCGCGGCCCGCCATGGCGATGAGGTGGATCACGGCGTTCGTCGAACCGCCGAGGCCGAGGACGGTCGTCACCGCGTCCTCGAACGCGTCCGCGGTGAGGATCTCGCTCAGCCTGCGGTCCCGGTGGACCAGTTCGACGATGCGCAGGCCCGCGGCGGCCGCCATCCGGTCGTGCCCGGAGTCCACGGCCGGGATGCTCGACGCGCCCGGAACCGTCACGCCCAGCGCCTCCGCGGCGGCCGTCAGCGTGGACGCCGTACCCATCGTCATGCAGTGGCCCGGCGAGCGCGCGAGGCCGCTCTCCAGCTCGGCCAGCTCGCAGTCGCCGATGAGGCCGGCCCGCCTGTCGTCCCAGTACTTCCACATGTCGGTGCCCGAGCCGAGGACCTCGTTGCGCCAGTGTCCCGGCAGCATGGGCCCGGCCGGGACGAAGACCGTCGGCAGGTCGACGCTGGCCGCGCCCATGAGCAGCGCGGGTGTCGTCTTGTCGCAGCCGCCCATCAGCACGGCCCCGTCGACGGGATAGGAGCGCAGCAGTTCCTCGGTCTCCATCGCGAGCAGGTTGCGGTAGAGCATCGGGGTCGGCTTCTGGAAGGTCTCGCTGAGCGTGGAGACGGGGAACTCCAGCGGGAACCCGCCCGCCTGCCACACGCCCCGCTTCACGGCCTGCGCGCGGTCGCGCAGGTGGACGTGGCAGGGGTTGATGTCCGACCAGGTGTTGAGGATCGCGACGACCGGCTTGCCGAGGTGTTCCTCGGGGAGGTAGCCGAGCTGGCGGGTGCGGGCCCGGTGGCTGAAGGAGCGCAGGCCCTCGGCGCCGTACCACTGGTGGCTCCGGAGGTCCTCCGGGCGTTTGCGCGCTTGATCGTCGAAGCGCTTCATATGGACCATCCGGCCACTATGGCGGCGACCTCGGCACGCTCGTCCTCGGGCAGCGGCCGGCTCGGCGGGCGCACCTCACGGCGGCACAGGCCGAGGGAGGAAAGGGCTTCCTTGACGACGGTGACGTTGTTGGCGGAACCGTTGGCGGCGCGGAGCTCCTCGAAGCGCCTGATCTGTTCCCACACCTTCATCGCGGCCGGATAGTCCCCTGATCGAAGCGCTTCGATCATGTTCAGCGAAACGGCAGGGGCGACGTTCACGAGCCCGGAGGTGAAGCCGGTGGCGCCCGCGGAGAAGTAGGACGGGGCGTACGGCTCGGCGAGGCCGGCCACCCAGACGAAGCGCTCCAGGCCCGCGTCCCGCGCGAACGCGGCGAAGCGCGAGGCGTCAGGGACGGCGTACTTGACGCCGATGACGTTCGGACAGGCGTCGGCGAGCTCGGCGAGACGGTCGCCGCGCAGCTGCGCGTTGCGGATGTACGGGACGACACCCAACTCGGGCACCGCCGCCGCGATCTCCCGGTGGTAGTCGACCCAGCCGCTCTGCGACACGTACGGGTGGACGGGCTGATGGACCATCACCATCTGCGCGCCCAGCTCGCGGGCGTGCCGGGCGGAGGCGACGGCGGTCGGTACGTCGTGTCCGACGCCGACCAGGATGGCCGCCCGGCCGCCGGCCACCTCGACGGTCACCTCCGTGACCAGGCGGCGCTCTTCGGGGGTGAGTGCGTAGAACTCACCGGTGTTGCCGTTCGGGGTGAGGGTGGTGATCCCGCCGTCGAGCAGCCGGCGCAGCAGGGCCCGGTGTGCTTCGCCGTCGACGGAGCCGTCCTCGGCGAACGGGGTCACCGGGATGGCCACCACGTCGGCCAGGGCCGCACGCTGGGTCTCGAACGCCACGCTGCTCATTCCTGACCTTTCTCTGCCCGGGGCCCCTCATGGGCCTCCTGGGCGGTCTCGGGGAACGCCCGGTGCACGAACGACGCGATGTGGGCGTGCAGGGCGCGGGCGGCTCCGTCGGAGTCGCCGTCCAGGGCGAGCCGCAGGATCTCGCGGTGCTCGCCCGCCTCCCGTTCCCAGGAGGGAGAGGCGGCCCAGGCGACGGCCGAGACCAGGGCGGCCTGGTCGCGCACCTCGTCGAGCATCCGGCCGAGCAGCGGGTTGCCGCACGGCAGGTACAGGGCACGGTGGAACTCGCGGTTGGCCAGCGACCGTTCGGCGGTGTCGGTCGCCTCGTCGGCCCTGGTCAGGGCCTGGCGCGCGGCGTCGAGCGAAGCGCCTCGCCGTACGGCCCGCCGCAGCGCCTCGGGTTCGAGGAGCAGGCGTACGTCGTAGACCTCGCGCGCCATGTCCGCGTCCACCATGCGCACCGTGACGCCCTTGTACTGGCTCATGACGACCAGTCCGGTGCCGGCCAGGGTCTTGAGCGCCTCGCGCACCGGGGTCTTGGAGACCCCGAACTGCGCGGCGAGCTCGGTCTCGACCAGGGCCTGGCCGGGCGTCAGCCGGCCTGTGAGGATGCGGCGTTTGATCTCCTCCAGCACGTACTGCGTGCGGGACGGGATCGGCGTGGGCACAGAGGTCATGCGCGCCTCTCGGATGTCGCGTGTCTGATCTCGGATCTCGTGTATCGCGTCTCATATATGACGTACGAAGTACGACGCGTTGAAGGTAGGAGCGGCCCCGTGTTTCGTCAATGCTTCCGACAAAGGAAGTTGAGGTTGCCGAGGTGGGGCCGGCGGGGCCGGAGTGCCCCGAGCGGCGTCAGAAGGGGAGGGTCTCGCCCTCGCGGGCGGTCCGGGCGGGGGCTCCGAAGGCGACGGAGGCCCGGGCGGTCGCGGCCTCCCGGGTCAGCGTGGGCCCGACATGGGTGATGTACAGCTCGCGCACCCCGGCCCTGCGGGCGGCCTCGCCGGCCTCCTCCGGCGTGAGATGCACCTGCTGCTCGCGTTCGCCTTCGCGATGGCTGTCGATGTCCGCCTCGCACAGGAACAGATCGGCGCCGGAGGCGAGTTCGGTGAGGGCCTCGCACGGCCCGGTGTCGCCCGAGTACGCGAGGACGCTCCCCTGGCACTCGGCCCGCAGCCCGTAGGCCTCGGTGTCGTGCACCACCGCGCGCGAGCTGAGGCGCAGGTTCCAGTGCCGCACGGTGTGCCCGTCGAACAGGGCCCTGAAGTCGAAGACCCCGCTCAGGAAGCGGACGTCCGGGCGGCCGAAGAAGCCCGCGAGACGCCGGGCGCAGTCGAGCGGCGCGTAGACCGGGATCGGGGCCGGCGGGGTCATCCCGCCGTAGGCGAGGGCGTAGGCGGCGGCGAGGAGATCGGCGCTGTGGTCGGCGTGGAGGTGCGAGATCCAGATCGCCGTGAGCCGGTCGGGATCCGTGTGCCGCTGCAACTCGGCGAACGTCCCGGGTCCCGCGTCCACCCACACCTCCGCCCCCGCTCCGCGCAGCAGATAGCCGGAGCAGGGGCGGCCCGGCCCCGGGTGCGGGGAGGCGGTACCGAGGACGGTGAGGCTCAGGGGCATGGTGGGGAGCGTACGTTTCGGGCCCGCGGGACGCGCTGTGATTCCGTTTGTCCACGGCGACCGCAGGAAACCGTGCCCCGCTCCCCAGGGGCCCGGGCAGCACACACATTGCCGTTGCCGCCCGGTGGATTCCCGACCGGCCCGCTCGCACCTCCACGGCGACCCGGGTGCGCGGCCGGGCTCCCCGTACCGGCGGGACCGGCTCACGCACCGGGAAGTCCGTCGGCCCGTGCTTCACCTGGAGCACGGCGTACGGCCGGCCGGGCGGCAGGGCTCAGCCGCGGGTCCACCCCGGGTCACGGCCGCTCAGTCCGACCGCCCGGTCGAGCAGCGGGGCGTCGTCCGGGACGGGGACCACGGGGCCGAAGACACCGCTCCCGGGCTCGCCCCGGGCCGCGGCGGCGGCGAGGAACCCGTGCGCCGCCGCCAGCGCGGCCGGGTCGGGCGTGTACGCCTGGCCGGTGGCCCGCGCCAGGTCCCAGCCGTGGATCACCAGTTCGTCGGCGACGACGGCGCCCGCGACCTCGCCGGGCAGGTCCACACCGCCCGCACGGGTCATGCCGGTCCAGGCGGCCGGATCGCGCCAGGCGTCGGCGAGCTCGTCGAGGGCCTTGGCGAGTTCCTCGCGCCAGCCGGGGCCGATCTCCGGCGCGGCGGCGTCCGGAGGGGTGTCGGTCATGGGGCCCAGATCCTTGCGGGCCGCGTCCCGGAAGGCGACCGCGAGGCCGGTGAGGTGCCCGAGCATGTTGCGGACGGCGCAACCCGGGCAGGGTGTCCCGTCCGCGAGCTGCTCGTCGCGGACACCGTCCGCGAGGCGCGCCACGATGAGGGTCTGCGGGCCGAGGTCGAAGGGGGGTGCGGCTGTCGTGTCGGTCATACGGGGTGGACCGGTGGCGGCGCGCGAACTCATCGGTGTACCGCCGGGCGATTCCGTTCCGTCCGCGCCGGGCCCCGGCGCGCCGGGGACGTGGTTCACCGGGCCCGGCGCCGGGCCCGGCGCCTTAGGCGCCCCGGGGACATGACCGACGGGGCCGCACGGATTCCCGTGGGGCGGGCGGCGCGTACGGGGCATCTGCCCGATGCCAGGGCGGCCCCCTCAGCTCCACGATGACCAGGCATGACGAAGAACTGGTCCGTGGCGCGTGTCCTGCGGGACCGCGACGCGGCGCTCTATCTGGCCGCGTCGACGGTCTCCGGTTTCGGCACCTCGGCGCTCTGGCTGGCGTCCGGTGTGTGGGTCAAGGACCTCACCGGCTCGAACGGGCTCGCGGCGCTGTGCGCGCTCGCCCTGTGGGTGCCCACCCTGCTCGGGCCGCCGTTGGGCACCCTGGCCGACCTCGGCCGTCGCAAGCCGCTGCTCGTCGCGCTCAACCTGGGCCCGGCGGCGCTGCTGCTCACCCTCCTCGCCGTCGACTCCGCCGGCCGGCTGTGGCTGCTGTGGGCGGTGCTGTTCCTGTACGGCGCCGCCTCGGTGGTCGCCGACGCGGCGGAGTCCGCGCTCGTCGCCGCCGCCGTCGCGCCGGAGCTGCTGGGCGACTTCAACGGGCTGCGCATGACCACCACCGAGGGCATGAAGCTGGTCGCCCCGCTGGCCGGCGCGGGCGTCTACGCGGCCTACGGAGGCCCCGCGGTGGCGCTCCTGGACGCGGCCACCTTCGGGTGCGCGGCGGCGCTGTACGCGTGCGTGCGGGTCCGTGAGGAGCGCCCGCGGCCGTCCACCGCCTCCTGGCGTGCGCAGACCGCCGAGGGCGCCCGCTTCCTGTGGGGCCACCCCGGGCTGCGCCCGCTGGTCCTGGCGGGAGGCGCGGCGCTGCTGCTCTCGGGTCTCGGCGGCCCGCTGGTCTACGCCGTCGTCGAGGGCCTCGGGCGCTCCCCCGCCTTCGCGGGCACGCTCTACGCCGCCCAGGGCGCCGGTTCGGTCGTGGTGGGGCTGCTCTCGGGGCCCGCCCTGCGGCGGCTGGGGGAACGCCGGTTCGCCGCGTACGGGATCGTCCTCACGGCCGTCGCGGTCGCCGCGCAGGCCGCCGCCTCCTCGGAATCCGTGGCCCTGGTGTGCGGCGCGGCGATCGGGACGGGGCTGCCCTGTGTGCTGATCGCCGCGCTAACGGCCGTGCAGCGGGAGACACCGGACGCGCTGCTCGGCCGGGTCACCGCAACGGCCGGCACCCTGATGTACGCGCCGACCGCCGTCGGCCTCGCGGCGGGCGCGGGCCTGGTCGCACTCGTGCCGTACCGGCCACTGCTGGTGCTGCTGGCCCTGGCCCGGCTGGCGGTCCTGCCGCTGCTGCGCGGCCCTCAGCGGGCGGCCAGCGCCTCGCGTACGGACGCCAGGTCCCCGTCCGATGCCAATCCCGCGTGATACAGCCGCAGTTCGGTCGCCCCCCGTGCGCGCGCCCGCGCCAGGTCGGCGGCGAGTGTCCCCGGGCTGCCGCCCATGCCGGAGACGACGCCGAGGTTGGCGGCGACGACCGTGCCCTCGCGGCCCTGCCCGGCGAAGGGGGCCAGCAGGCCGGTCCCGCCCGCGCAGGGCACGACGACGCCGTCCGCGACGGACAGGATGTGGCCGGGGTCGACGCCCGGGTTGGCGCCGACGTGGTACGTCACGGGGTCGGCGTGCAGCAGGACCTGGAAGCCGCCGGGCGCGGCGTCCCGTACCGCCCGCACGGCGGTCTCCTGGAGCGTGCGGGCGGTCTCGTCGCGCCACGCGCGCGTGGCCGCCGCCGTCTCCTCCCCGAGCAGCTTCTCGATCTCCGCCCAGCCTCCCCCGCCGTCCGGCGCCCCCTGCCACAGCGGCTCCAGCGCCTTCCGTACGGCGGCGGCGAGCGCGTCGGCGTCCAGGCCCTGCCCTCCGTAGCCGGCCCGGCAGGCGGGACAGAAGCAGAGCGCCATCAGGTACTGGCCGGCGTCCCCGAGGCCGACCCCACCGGTCTTGTCGTGGGCGTGCAGGTGCTGGAGTCCGTACCAGCCGAGGGATTCCAGTTCGGTGCCGCCCGCGCCGGGGCGTACGGCGGCCTCGGCGGCGAGGTCGACGAGATAGGCGCGCGTGGCGGGCTGGGCGATGCAGGGGGCCCACGGGTAGCGGTCGCCGTAGGCGTTGACGACCGAGGTGCCGGGATGCTCGGCGCCCAGCCGGGAGTTGTGCGCGAGGACCACCCAGGTGTGCACGTCGAGGCCGGCCCCCGCGAGCGCTTCGGCGGCCTCGCCGTAGGCGTCGCCGGGGGCCCAGTCACCGGCCGGATACGGGCGCAGGGTGCGGCCCTTCCAGCGGTCGCCGGCCGGATCCGTCGGGTACAGCACGGCGGCGTGCTCGGCGGTGACGATGCGGTGGCGCGGGTGGCGGGGGGTGAGGGCGCGGGTGGAGTGGTAGGCGGCGGCGAGGGTCACCTGTTCCACGCCGAGCGCGGCGATCCGGGCCGCAGCCCCGGGGTCGCCGTTGATGTCCCAGGGGTAGACGAACGTCGACGCCTTCACTTACCTGTCCTCCTCCAGCAGCGCGTAGCCGCGCTCGATCACCTGGGCGAGCTGCTTGACATGGTCCTCGCTCGGTTCGTGCAGCGGCGGGCGCACTTCGCCCACGTCGAGGCCGCGCAGCCGGACCCCGGCCTTGACCAGGGAGACGGCGTATCCGCGGCCCTGGGCCCGCAGTTCGACGAACGGCCGGTAGAAGCCGTCGAGGAGACGGTGGACGGCGGTGTCGTCGCCGGTGGTGAGGGCCCGGTGGAAGGCGAGGGCGATCTCGGGGGCGAAGCAGAACACGGCCGAGGAGTAGAGGGTGACGCCGAGGGCTCGGTAGGCGAGCTGGGTCTGTTCGGCGGTCGGCAGACCGTTGAAGTAGAGGAAGTCGCCGGGGGCCTCGGTGCGGACGGCGCTGACGGTCCGCTGCATCAGGTCGAGGTCGCCGAGGCCGTCCTTGAGGCCGATGATCCCCTCGGTGCGGGCGAGTGCGACGACGGTCTCGGGGGTGAAGACGGCGTTGTCGCGCTGGTAGACGACGACCGGAAGGGCGGTCGCGGCCGCCACCTCCCGGTAGTGGCGCAGCAGTCCCTCCTGGGCGGCGACGACGAGATAGGGCGGCATGGCGAGCAGGCCGTCCGCCCCGGCCGACTCGGCCAGCCTCGCGTAGCGCACGGCGAGCGCGGTCCCGTAGCCGGCGCCCGCGACGACCGGCACCCGCCCGGCGGTCTCGGTCACGGCCGCCCGTACACAGGCCTCGAACTCCTCAGGGACGAGCGCGTGGAACTCGCCGGTCCCGCAGGCCGCGAAGACGGCGGCGGCACCCGCTTCGACGCCGCGCCGGACGTGCGCGCGGTAGGTGCCGAGGTCGAGGGCGCCGTCGGGGCCGTAGGCGGTGACGGGGAAGAACAGTGGTCCGCTGGGGACGCGGAGGCGGTCGGCGAGCGGGGCTGACGTCACGGGCTCTCCCGGGTCCATAACGGGTCCATATTCTTGAGCAGCGTCCATATTCCTGAACGACCTCACGCTAGGGTGCCCGATCGAGCCGGGTCAAGCGTGGCAACCCCCGAGACACCAGCAGTTTCGTCACTCCTGTAGGACACTTGACGGGCGCCGCCACCGCTCCTTAGCGTGTCCATGCATGTGAACCGTGGCCACACATGCGTCCACTCTTCCCGTGATCCAAGGAGACCCGAGGATGCCCGCTCCGCGCACCGTCCTGCTCACCGGCGCCGCCGGCGGCCTCGGCACCCTGATGCGGGACCTGCTGCCCGCCTACGGCTACGAACTGCGCCTGCTCGACCTGCGCCCGATCGAGGGCGAGCCGCAGGCGATCGTCGCGGATCTGGCCGACAAGGACGCGGTCCGGGAGGCCGTGCGGGGCGTCGACGCGATCGTCCACCTCGCCGGCATCTCGCTGGAAGCTCCCTTCGAGAAGATCCTCGGCGCGAACATCGCGGGCACGTACAACCTGTACGAGGCGGCCCGCGAGGAGGGCGTACAGCGCGTCGTCTTCGCCTCCTCCAACCACGCGGTCGGCTTCACCCCCCGCCCCCGGGACGGCGGGTCGCCCGACGAGGGCGAACTGATCCCGATCGACACCCCGCGCCGCCCGGACACCTTCTACGGCCTGTCCAAGTCCTTCGGCGAGGACCTCGCCCAGCTCTACTGGGACAAGCACGGCCTGGAGAGCGTGTCGGTACGCATCGGCTCCTGCTTCGCCGAGCCCACCAGCGTGCGCATGCTGTCGCTGTGGATGAGCCCCGCCGACGGCGCCCGCCTCTTCCACGCGGCCCTGACCGCCGAGAACGTCGGCCACACCGTCGTCTACGGCTCCTCCGCCAACACCCGGCTGTGGTGGGACCTCGGCACCGCGCGGGCGCTCGGCTACGAGCCGCAGGACGACTCCGAGCCGTACGCCGAGAAGCTGATCGCCGAGCAGGGCGAGCTGGACCCGGAGAACATCGCCCACGCCTACCTGGGCGGCCACTTCGTCAGCGACCCGCCGATCTGGCCGTACTGACCGGGAAACGGACCTCACCGGCGGCGGGCGGGCACCGAACGGGCCCGCCCGCCGCCGTATCCGGGCATGCGCCGTGCCCGATCCCACCCGCCGCCCGGCTGCCCCGCAGGTCCGAGCCGGGCAGGCCGCGCCGCAAACGGGCCCACCCGGGCAGTATCGGGCCCGCAACAGGCCTGGTCAGTGCCGCGCACCCGCTGTAGAACTTCCCCCATGGGCCTCACCGGGCCCGAACGGGCAGGACGGCGGATGAGCGAGGTGAGGACATGACGCCGAGAACGGCGGAGGAGCGCCAGCGCGAGATCGTGCGCGCCGCGCGCGCCACCGGCGCGGTCGACGTCGCCACGCTCGCCGCCGAACTGGGCGTGGCCAGGGAGACCGTACGGCGGGACCTGCGCGCCCTGGAGGACCACGGCCTGGTGCGCCGTACGCACGGCGGCGCCTATCCCGTGGAGAGCGCCGGCTTCGAGACGACACTGGCCTTCCGCGCCACCAGCCACGTGCCCGAGAAACGCCGGATCGCCGCGGCGGCGGCCGGACTGCTCGGGGACGCCGAGACGGTCTTCGTCGACGAGGGCTTCACCCCGCAGCTCATCGCCGAGGCGCTGCCCAGGGACCGGCCGCTGACCGTGGTCACCGCGTCCCTGCCGGTCGCGGGCGCGCTCGCCGAGACCGAGAACACGTCCGTGCTGCTGCTCGGCGGCCGGGTCCGCTCCGGCACGCTGGCCACCGTCGACCACTGGACGACGAAGATGCTGGCCGGCTTCGTCGTCGACCTCGCCTACATCGGCGCCAACGGCATCTCCCGGGAACACGGTCTGACCACCCCGGACCCGGCCGTCGGCGAGGTCAAGACGCAGGCCGTGCGGGCGGCCCGGCGCGTGGTCTTCACCGGTGTGCACTCCAAGTTCGGGGCGGTCAGCTTCTGCCGGTTCGCCGAGGTGGGCGCACTGGAGACGATCGTGACGAGCACGCTGCTGCCGGCGGCCGAGGCCCACCGGTACTCACTGCTGGGGCCTCAGGTCATCCGGGTCTGAACCCCTGAACCACCCACCCCCGAGGGCACCGCCACGCCTCGGGCTGCCCGAAACATCCCCCTATGCCCAGGAGCGATCGATGCGCACCCAGAGCCGACGGAGGCCGCGAGCCACGCTCGCCGCGGTCGCCGCAGGGACGCTGCTCGCCCCGCTGCTCTCCGGCTGCTGGGCCGGAGCCGGCGGGGCGGGTTCCGGCGGCGACTCCCTCAACGTCCTCATGGTCAACAACCCCCAGATGGCCGAGCTGCAGAAGCTCACCGCCGCCCACTTCACCGAGGAGACCGGCATCAAGGTCAGCTTCACGCTGCTGCCGGAGAACGACGTCCGCGACAAGATCAGCCAGGACTTCGCCAACCAGGCGGGCCAGTACGACGTGGCGACCCTGTCCAACTACGAGATACCGATCTACGCCCGCAACGGCTGGCTGCACGCGATGGACTCGTACGTGGCGGCGGACCCCGCCTACGACGAGAAGGACGTCCTGAAGCCGATGCGCGAGTCCCTCACCGGGGACGACGGAAAGCTCTACGGCCAGCCCTTCTACGGCGAGTCGTCCTTCCTCATGTACCGCAAGGACGTGTTCGCCGCGAAGGGTCTGACCATGCCCGCCCACCCCACCTGGCAGCAGGTGGCCGACCTCGCGGCGAAGACGGACGGGGCCGAGCCCGGCATGAAGGGCATCTGCCTGCGCGGACTGCCCGGCTGGGGCGAGGTGATGGCGCCCCTGACGACCGTCGTGAACACCTTCGGCGGCACCTGGTTCGACCAGAACTGGAAGGCGCAACTCGACTCGCCAGCCTTCGGGAAGGCGACGAAGTTCTACGTCGACCTCGTCCGCGACCACGGCGAGTCCGGAGCCGCCCAGTCCGGCTTCGCCGAGTGCCTGAACAACATGACCCAGGGCAAGGTCGCCATGTGGTACGACGCCACCTCCGCGGCCGGTTCCCTGGAGGCGGCGAAGTCCCCGGTCAAGGGCAAGATGGGCTACGCCCCGGCCCCCGTGGAGCGCACCGGCTCCTCCGGCTGGCTCTACACCTGGGCCTGGGGCATCCAGAAGGCCTCCCGCAATGCCGACAAGGCCTGGAAGTTCGTCTCCTGGGCGTCGAGCAAGCAGTACGAGCAGCTGGTCGGCGAGGAGATCGGCTGGTCGAACGTCCCGGCCGGCAAACGGGCGTCGACGTACGAGAACGCGGACTACCGCGAAGAGGCGTCCGCCTTCCAGGACATGACGAAGCAGGCCATCGAGGCGGCGAAGCCCAACGACCCGGGAGTGCAGCCGCGGCCCGCGCCCGGCATCCAGTTCGTCGGCATCCCCGAGTTCACCGACCTCGGCACCAAGGTCTCCCAGGAGATCAGCGCGGCCATCGCCGGACGCCAGTCCGTCGAGTCGGCCCTGAAGAAGTCGCAAGCGCTCGCCGAGCGGATCTCCGAGGAGTACGAGGGACGATGACCGCGACGACGACGGCCCCCGTGGCCGCACCTCCCGCACCCACCCGCCACGGGCCGAACGCCAGGCTGCGCGCCTGGGCGACCCGGGCCCCGCTCCTCCCCGCCCTGGTCTTCATGATCGTGGTCACCCAGCTCCCGTTCGTGGCCACGGTGGTGATCTCCTTCTTCGACTGGAACGCCCTCTACCCCAAGGCCCGCCGCTTCACCGGGTTCGACAACTACCACCAGGTCCTGACCGACGCCGACCTGCGCCACTCGGTGTGGACGACCGTCCTGCTGACGGCGACCGTGGTGCTGGTCAGCCTGGTGCTGGGGCTGGCCCTGGCCTTGCTCCTGGACCGTCGGTTCCGGGGCCGGGGCGTGGTCCGCACACTGCTGATCGCGCCCTTCCTGGTGGTGCCGGTGGCGGCGGCCCTGCTCTGGAAGCACGTCCTCTACAACCCTGAGTACGGCCTGCTCAACGGCCTGTTGCACTACGTGGGCGGCCCCCAGCCGGACTGGATCTCCGACACCCCGCTGCTCGCCGTGGAGGCCTCCCTGGTCTGGCAGTGGACGCCGTTCATGATGCTGATCCTGCTGGCAGGCCTGCAGAGCCGGGACCAGCAGCAGATCGAGGCGGCCCGGGTCGACGGCGCCAGCGACTGGCAGATCTTCCGCCATCTGACCCTGCCGCACCTGCGCCGGTACCTGGAGCTGGGCGCCCTGCTCGGCTCGATCTACATCGTCCAGAACTTCGACGCGGTCTTCACCATCACCTCGGGAGGACTGGGCACGGCGAACCTCCCCTACACCGTCTACCAGAGCTTCTACCAGGCCCATGAGAACGGCCTCGCCTCGGCCGCGGGCGTCCTGGTGGTCATCGGCTCGATCGTCATCGCGACCTTCGCCCTGCGGGTCGTCTCGTCCCTGTTCCGTGAGGAGGTGTCCCGCGCATGAACGTCGTACGCAGAGGCGGCCTCGGGCTGCTGGCCTGGGTGACCGGGATCGTGTTCTTCCTGCCGGTCGCCTGGATGGCCCTGACCTCCTTCCACTCGGAGCAGGACGCGGCCACCAACCCACCGTCCTTCACCGCCGCCCTCACCCTCGACGGCTACCGCGAGTTCTTCGGCACCGGCGGCGGCGCGAGCCCCTGGCCCGCGCTGGTCAACTCGGTGGTGGCGTCGGTCGCGTCGACCCTGTTCGTCCTGCTCCTCGCCCTCCCGGCGGCCTACGCGCTGTCGATCCGGCCGGTGAAGAAGTGGACGGACGTCCTGTTCTTCTTCCTGTCGACCAAGATGCTGCCGGTGGTGGCGGGCCTGCTGCCGATCTACCTGTTCGCGAAGAACGCGGGGATGCTGGACAACATCTGGCTGCTGGTCATCCTCTACACCTCGATGAACCTGCCGATCGCGGTGTGGATGATGCAGTCGTTCCTGGCCGAGGTGCCGGTGGCGATCATCGAGGCCGCGCGGGTGGACGGGGCGCGGCTGCCGACGATCCTCGCGCGCGTGGTCGCCCCGATCGCGCTGCCCGGCATCGCGGCGACGGCCCTGATCTGCTTCATCTTCAGCTGGAACGAACTGCTGTTCGCCCGGGTGCTCACGGGCGTGGTCGCGGAGACCGCCCCCGTCTTCCTGACCGGCTTCATCACCAGCCAGGGCCTGTTCCTGGCGAAGGTGTGCGCCGCTTCGCTCGTCATCTCCCTGCCGGTGCTCGCCGCGGGGTTCGCCGCCCAGGACAAACTGGTCCAGGGCCTGTCCTTGGGAGCCGTGAAATGAAGGCCGCCGTCATCGAGTCCGTGGGCCGCGCCGTCGTCACCGAGGTCCCCGACCCGACGCCAGGGCCGCGCGAGGTGGTCGTGGAGGTCGCCGCCTGCGGACTGTGCGGCACCGATCTGCACATCCTCCAGGGCGAGTTCGCGCCGAAGCTGCCCATCGTGCCGGGGCACGAGTTCGCGGGCGCGGTCGTGGGGGTCGGCACACAGGTCACGGAGGTGTCGGTGGGCGACCGGGTGGCGGTGGACCCCTCCCTGTACTGCCACGAGTGCCGCTACTGCCGTACCGGGCACAACAACCTGTGCGAGCGCTGGGCCGCGATCGGCGTCACCACGGCGGGGGGCGCGGCACAGTACGCGGTGGCGCCGGTGGCCAACTGCGTACGGCTGCCCGAGCACATCCGCACCCAGGACGCGGCGCTGATCGAGCCGCTGTCGTGCGCGGTGCGCGGCTACGACGTGCTCCGCTCGCGGCTGGGCGCGCATGTGCTGATCTACGGCTCCGGGACGATGGGGCTGATGATGCTGGAGCTGGCGAAGCGCACCGGCGCGGCGAGCGTGGACGTGGTGGACCTCAATCCGGCGCGGCTGGAGACCGCCCGCCGACTGGGCGTCTCCGGGGCGGCGGCGAACGCGGACGAACTGGAGCGGCCGCGGGGCTGGGACCTGGTCGTGGACGCGACGGGCAACGCGGCGGCGATCCAGGACGGTCTGGGCCGGGTGGCGAAGGCGGGGACGTTCCTGCAGTTCGGCGTCGCCGACTACGCGACCCGGGTCACGATCGACCCGTACCGGATCTACAACCAGGAGATCACCGTCACCGGCTCGATGGCCGTCCTGCACAGCTTCGAGCGGGCCGCCGAACTCTTCGCGAACGGGGTGCTGGACCCGGAGGTCTTCATCAGCGACCGGCTGCCCCTGGAGGAGTACCCGCGGGCGCTGGAACAGTTCGCGGCGGGCGTCGGCCGCAAGATCGTGGTGGTGCCGTAGGCCCGGAGGGCCGCCATGTCCCCGCCCGGGCCCGTTCGGGTCCGGGTAAGGGAACGGCAAAGTGGTCTCGCTCGTTCACCCGGCATGACAGCTATGACCCCCGGCTCGAACATCCCTCTCTCCACCGCCCGCGTGACGGTGGACGTCGCCGCTCCGGTGCGGCTCGACGTTTCGGGCCTGCTGCTCACCGCCGACGGCAAGGTGCGCTCCGACGACGACTTCATCTTCTACAACCAGCCGAGCGGCCCCGGCGTGACCTACCGCTCCGGGGGCGGCGCCGCCCCCGACGCGATCGTCGTCGACACGGCCGCCGTCCCGCCGGGCATCGAGAAGATCGTCGTCACCGCCAGCCCGGACGCCGCGGGGCAGACGTTCCAGGGCGTCGAACCGACGGCGACGATCCGCAGCGCGGACGACAACGGCGTGCTGGCCACCTTCACGCCCCCGCAGCTCGGTTCGGAGACGGCCCTCGTCGTCGTGGAGATCTATCTCCGCAACGGCGTCTGGAAGGCCCGCGCGGTCGGGCAGGGGTACGCCAACGGCCTGGCCGGCATCGCCACCGACTTCGGGGTGACGGTGGAGGAACCCGCGCCGGCCGCCGCACCTCGGCAGACGGCCCCGCCGCCGCCCGTGCCGCAGTCCCCGATGACGCCGGCGGCCCCGCCGATGCCCCCGGCCCCGCCCGCCGCGCCCCCCGCCGCCACCGGGAAGATCAACCTGGACAAGGGCCGGGTCAGCCTCCAGAAGAACCAGACCGTCTCCCTCGTCAAGGGCGGCCGTCCGCTGCTCTCGCAGGTCAAGATGGGCCTGGGCTGGGAGCCCGCGTTCCGCGGCAAGGACATCGACCTGGACGCCTCGGTCATCGCCTACGGCCCCCAGCGCAACCACATCGACAGCTGCTACTTCGGCAAGCTCTCCATCGTGAACGGCGCGATCAAGCACTCCGGCGACAACCTCACCGGCGAGGGCGGCGGGGACGACGAGGTGATCGTCGTCGACCTCGGCCGTCTGCCCCAGGAGGTGACCGGACTGGTCTTCACGGTGAACTCCTTCTCGGGCCAGAAGTTCACGGAGGTCGCCAAGGCCTACTGCCGTCTGCTGGACGCCTCGACCGGCGAGGAGCTCGTCCGCTTCGACCTGACCGGCGCCGAACCGCAGACGGGCGTGCTGATGGCCAAGCTGATCAAGCAGTTCTCCGGCGAGTGGGAGATGACCGCCGTGGGCGACTTCGTGAAGGCCCGCACCGTGCGGAACATGGTGAAGCCGGGCGCCCAGGCCCTGTAGCCGTGCCCGGGCCCGCCCCGGCCCCGCAGTAGTCGCTCAGCCACGGGCGCCCGCCACCACGGGGGCGCCCGCCGCCGTCAGCGCGCGGGCCGCAGCCCCTCCGTCAGCAGCGACACATAACGGCGGATGGCGCTGCGGTCGCCCTTCGCCAGCTCCGACGCCGTCGCCACCCCGTGCGCGAGGCGCAGTACGTCGATCGGCTCGACGTCCGGCCGCAGGGTGCCCTCCCGCTGCGCCGCCTCCACCAGCCGGGCCGCCGCCGCCTTCATGTTCGTACCGCAGGCGGTGACCGCGGCCGCGCTGCCGTCCGTGACGGCGGAGCCCAGCAGGGACTTCATTCCGCGGACCTGGATCGTGCCGACGCACAGCTCGTTGAGCCATTCCACCAGTGCCTCACCCGGCGGGAGTTCGCCGCCGAGTTCGTCGGCCCGCACGGCCAGCGCCTCGATCCGGTCGACGTAGGCCGCCTCCAGCAGCGCCTGGCGCGTCGGGAAGTGCCGGTACAGCGTGCCGGACCCGACGCCCGCCCGCTTGGCGATGTCGTCGAGGGAGGCGCCCTCCCCATGCTCGGCGAATGCCTCCGCCGCCACCTTGAGCAAGCGCTCGTAGTTACGGCGAGCGTCCGCACGCATGGGCCTGACCTGCGTCATCCAGTTACTCCTTGCAAACCGGGGACTCTCTCCGTATTTTGGCAGACACTAAACGGAGACAGTCCCCGCTTACTGCGCTCGTCTCTGCGGGTCCACGACCAGGGTCTCTTCGTGCTGCCCGCATGTTCCACCACTTCCCGCGGGGACACCAGACAGGGAGCACCCCATGTCCACGCCGTCCCCTTCCGCCTCGGCCGCCGGTCCTTCGACCACCGGTGGGCCGACCACCGGCACCTCGGCCGCCGACGCCTCGGCCGGTTCCGCCTCGGCCGCCTCATTCCCTCCACCCGCGCCACCCGGACCGGCCGCCCGGCCGGGCGCCGTCCTGCTCGTGATCGTCACCGCCTATCTCATGGTCGGAGTCGACTCCACGGTCGTCAATGTCGCCCTCCCCGACATACGGCGTGACCTCGGCTTCTCCCCCACAGGACTGTCCTGGGTACTGAACGCGTACACCCTCGCCTTCGGTGGACTGCTGCTGCTCGGCGGACGCGTCGGCGACCTCCTGGGCCGCCGCCGCACGCTCACCCTCGGCGTCCTGCTGTTCGCCGGCTCCTCGCTGCTCGGCGGCCTGGCAGGCGACGGCGGCTGGCTGCTCGCCGCCCGCGCCCTCCAGGGAGCGGGCGCCGCCCTCACCGCGCCCAGCACCCTCGCCCTGATCACCACCAACTTCCCCGAGGGCCCCCGCCGTCACCACGCTCTCGGCGTCTACTCCTCCATGGCCGGGATCGGCGCCTCCATCGGCCTGGTCCTCGGCGGCATGCTCACCGCCTGGGCCTCCTGGCGCTGGGCCCTGCTGATCAACGTGCCCATCGGGATCGCGGTCGCCCTCGCCCTGCCCCGCTTCGTCACCGAGACCCCGCGCCACGCGGGCCGGTTCGACGCGGCGGGCGCCCTGACCGGCACCGCCGGGACCACCTCGCTGGTGTACGCGTTCATCCGGGTCTCGCAGGAGGGGTGGAGCGACACCCTGGCGCTGCTCGGCTTCACCGGCGCGGCCGCCCTGCTCGTCGGTTTCGCCCTGATCGAGACCCGCGCCGAACAGCCGATCATGCCGCTCGGGCTCTTCGCCGACCGCGACCGGGCGGGCGCCTACCTCGGCGTCCTGATGCTGCCCGCGGGCATGTTCGGCGCCTTCTACTTCCTCACCCTCATCAGTCAGGAGGTGCTGCACTACAGTCCGTTGCGCGCCGGTCTCGCGTTCCTGCCCATGACGGCGGTGATGTTCACGACCGTGCGGTTCGTGCCGCGGCTGCTGGCCCGCCTCGGTGCCAAGCCGCTGATCCTGACCGGCATGACACTGCTCGCCGGTTCCGCCTGCCGGCTGTGGCGGCTCGGTCCCGACGACGGCTACGTGACGGGTCTGCTCGGCCCGCTGCTGCTGTTGGGCGTCGGCGTCGGCCTGGCCCTGATGCCGCTGAACGCCGCCATTCTGGCCAAGGTCGGACCCGAGGAGGCCGGGGCCGCCTCCGGCCTCCTCCAGAGCCTGCAGTGGCTCGGCGGCACGCTCGGCCTGTCGGTGCTGGTCACGGTGTACGGCACGGCCACCCGGCACGCGGTGGGCAGCCCGGCCGAGATCCTCACCCACGGCGCCACCCGGGCGTTCGGGGCGGCCACCCTGATCGCACTGGCGGCCCTGCTGACGGCGGCCCTCGCGATCAGGGGCAGGCGGAGGATCCCGGCCGGAAGCGGCTGACGCGGGCGAGCGCGCCCACCGCGACCATGCCGTGGCGGCCCGGGCACCGGCGTGCACCGAGGTGACCCGGGCCCGGGGTCACCTGGGGTGGTGCAGCCAGCGCTGGAGTGCGGCGTTGACGCTGCCGGACAGCGCGCTGAGCTGGTCGATGGCGTCGCGGTCCTCGGGGTACGGCGGGATTCCGGCCGCGGTCAGCGCGGCGTGCAGGTCGATGCGTCGCCGGTCGCGCGGACCGATGGCGAGCTCGAGGCGCTCGGCGGGATTCGGCGGCATCAGGTGATCCATGCCCTGGTCCGAGTCGACCGGGTCCGGCCAGCGGACGTCGGCCGGGTCCGGCCAGTGGACGTCGGCCGTGTCGGGCCAGCGGGCGTCGGCCGCATCGACGGCATAGGGGTCGACGAAGGCGTGGGGGTCGACGAAGGCGCGGGGGTCGCTGTGTTCGGGGGCGGTGGTCGTCACGTTGCTCTCCTCACCGGCTTCTTACGGTTCTGCCGGACAGGAAGCGTGCGGAGCCCGCGCCGGTTGCGGTCCCGGCCGTACATCACGCTGACGGCGTCATCGGCGGCTCATCCTCTGGTCCGACGAGCGCCACCCGAGGCGGAGCGGGGTGTGCCCCGGGGGCTGCCGCAGGACACCGGTTACCGATCCGGTCCGGGGCCGGCCTCCTGAAGGCCCCCGATGACCTCCGGGTCCTCAGAAGAGCGCGCTGTACGCGTTCAGGGCCGGCTGGCCGCCCAGGTGCGCGTACAGCACGGTGGAGTCGCGGTCGATCTCGCCGCGTGCGACCAGGTCGACGAGTCCGGCCATCGACTTCCCCTCGTAGACGGGGTCGGTGACCATGCCCTCGGTCCGCGCGGCGAGCCGCATCGCCTCCAGGGTCGTCTCGTCCGGCACGCCGTAGACGCCGGCGTGGTACCGCTCGTCCAGCTCGATGTCCTCGATGGTCAACTCACGCTGGAGTCCTATGAGTTGCCCGGTGCGATGCGCGATGCGGGCGATCTGCCCACGGGTCTCGGTGGGCTTGGCCGAGGCGTCGATCCCGATGACGCGCCGGGACCGCGCGCCCGCCTCCTCCAGCGCGGCGAACCCGGCGACCATGCCCGCCTGGGTCGACCCGGTCACCGAGCAGACGATCACGGTGTCGAAGAAGACGCCCGACTCCCGCTCCTGCTCGGCGACCTCGTACGCCCACCCGGCGAAGCCCAGGCCGCCGAGCGGATGGTCGGAGGCCCCGGCGGGGATGGCGTACGGCTTCCCGCCCGACTCCTCGACCTCCCTGAGCGCCAGCTCCCAGCTCTCCTTGAAGCCGATCCCGAACCCGGCCCGGACCAGGCGCACATCGGCCCCGGCCAGCCGGCTGATGAGGATGTTGCCGACCTTGTCGTACACGGAGTCGGGCCACTCCACCCAGCTCTCCTGCACCAGCACGCACTTCAGTCCGGCGCGGGCCGCGACGGCCGCGACCTGACGGGTGTGGTTGGACTGCACCCCGCCGATCGACACGAGCGTGTCGCAGCCCTGCGCGAGGGCGTCGGCGACCAGGTACTCCAGTTTGCGGGTCTTGTTCCCGCCGTACGCGATCCCGGAGTTGCAGTCCTCCCGCTTCGCCCAGAGGGCGGCGCCGCCGAGGTGGGCGGTGAGCCGTTCCATCGGGTGCACCGGGGAGGGCCCGAAGAGGAGGGGGTAACGCGCGTACGAGGAGATGGACATGGGGCCTCCTGAAGCGGTGGGTCGAGCGGGTCGAGCGGGCCGAGGGGGTCGAGCGGGCCAGCGGGCGGGCGGGTCCCCTGGAGCAGAGAGTCGATCGATCACTCGGCCACTCGGCCACTCGGCTACTCGGTTCTTCGGTTCTTCGATTACTGGCTATTCGCCTGATCCGCCGCCCGGCCACTCTGCCGCCCGGCCACTCCGCCGCCCGGTCACTCGGCCGCCGGGTCGTCGGAGTCGGCGAGGTCCGCGAGGGTGCGCCAGATCTCCGCAGTGACGCGGACCGCCTCGTCGACGTCACCGTCGGCGCAGGCCTCGATCAGCCGGCCGTGCAGTCCGGCCGAACGGCAGGTGCCGCCCTCGCCGAAGCGCCGTCGCTCCAGCCGCCGGATGAGGGGGGTGTAGCGGGCGATGGTGGCGGCGGCCGCGCGGTTGCCGGCGGCACGGACGAGTACGTCGTGCAGCGCGTCGTCGGCGCGCAGGGCGGCGTCCACGTCCCCGGCCCGTACCGCGGCGGCGAACCGCTCGTTGGCCGCGCGCATCCCCTCGACGTCCGCGGCGAACAGCCGGGGCACCGCCACCCGGGTGGCCAGCTCGTGCATCGCGCCGACCACGGCCGCCGCGTCCCGTACGTCGGCGGCCACCACCGGGGTCACCCGCGTGTAGCTCTGCGGCTTGCTCTCCAGCAGCCCCTCGTCGACCAGCCGGGCGAACGCCTCCCGCACCGGCGCCCGTGACAGCCCGAGCCGCTCGGCGAGATCGGCGTCGCGCACGACCGCGCCGGGGGCGATGTCCCCGGCCACGATGGCGTCCCGGATCGCCGCGTAGGCGCGGTCCCTGAGCAGAGTGCGTGGCACAGCCTCCATGAACTGAAATGTTAGATATCAGTTTGCCGGGCGCGCAAGGCTCCGACGTGGACGGGAAGATAGACGACCGGTCGTCCACCGGTCGTACACTCGGCTTCATGGGACGGACCAGCGATGCCCGCGAGAAGATCCTCAGCGCCGCACGGTCACTGATCGAGCTGCGCGGCTACTCGGCGCTGGGCGTGGCCGAGATCTGCAAGACGGCCGGGGTGCCGAAGGGCAGCTTCTACTACTTCTTCGAGTCCAAGGAAGCACTCGCCCTGACCGTCGTCGACGAGCAGTGGGCCGGGCAGCGGCGCGCGTGGGAGCGGGTGCTGCACGCCGAGGGGGCACCGCTGTCCCGGCTGCGCCTGCTGTTCGAGGAGACCGAGGCCGGGCAGCGCGCGGGACAGCAGAGCTGCGGCACCGTGGCGGGGTGCCTGTTCGGGAACCTCACGCTGGAGCTGAGCAATCAGACCGAGGCCGTCCGCGACCGCCTCCAGGGGATCTTCGAGGCGCAGGTCGAGATGGTCGAGTCGGTCGTCGCCGAGGCCCTCGGGCGCGGTGAGGTCTCCGTGACCGACACGCGGGCGGCCGCGCGGGCCGTGGTCGCGCAGCTCGAGGGGCAGGTCATGTTCGCCAAGCTCTACAACGACACCGACCGGCTCGGCCCTCTGTGGACGAACTGCCTGGCGCTGCTGGGCGCCCCCGCGCCGCGGCCCGGCGCGGTTGGCGCGGTCGGCGCGGTCGGCGCCTGACGGAACTCCGGGCCACCGGCGCCTCAGGCAGTACCTCGTCCCCCTCCCTTCGCCGACTCCCGGAACGGGGGTTCCAGGGAGCCGTCACGGCGTGCCGTCGGCGTGGTCCGGGCCCGGGTCGTTGGGGTGGGGCTGGAGCGCGGTGACGGTGAGGGTCATCCACGGGCGCAGGGGCAGTGTCCCGAGCACCTTCTCGTGGAGTTCCGCCTCGTCGGCGGCGCGCCAGACACCGATGCTGCGCAGTTCGCCGACCGGCCGCCACAGCCGGGCCAGATGACCGGAGGCGGCCAGTTCGCGGGCTCGGACGGCTTCGGCGGCGCGCCGTTCGTCGATCTCGTCCTGTCCGGTGCCCTCGGGCACGGTCGTGGTGATCTCGACCAGGAACTCTCGCATGGTCCCGCTCCGCTCGCTGAGGATCGATTCGTGGCGGATCGCGGCGGCCGGACGCCGTCGCGCTCGCCCGCCTCCATCGTCCGCCCGCCGCCGCGCGGGCGACCACGTCCGCCTTCCTCCCTGCTGAGAGGAACAGCCTCCTACCGGCCCGCCCCGGACGTAGCATGGCGGGCGTGGAGCTGCGCCAGCTGCGGTATTTCGTCGCGGTCGCCGAGGAACTGAACTTCGGACGGGCCGCCGCGCGGCTCCTGATCGCCGGTCCGTCCCTGTCCCAGCAGATCAAGGCGCTGGAGCGCGATCTCGGTGTACGCCTCTTCGACCGCGACCGCCGGTCGGTCTCGCTCACCGCGGCCGGCGCCGACCTGCTCCCGCACACGCGCGCCCTGCTGGAGCGGGCCGACGACCTCCGCGGCCGGGCCCGCCGGCTGTCCGGCTCGCAGCCGGTACGCCTCGGGTACGTCAACTGGCTCCCGGCGGACCTGACCCGGCGCACCGCCGCGGTGGCCCGGGTCCATGTCGACGCGTGGGTCGCGCCCTCGCACACCCAGGCCGCCCGGGTTGCCGACGGCAGCCTCGACCTCGCCGTGTGCTGGGTACGGAACGAGGACCTGAAGCGGTACGGACTGCGGGCCCGGCTCCTCGGCGCCGACCGGCTGTACGCCGTCGCCAGGAGCACCGACACCGGCGAACCGTCCGCCGCACCCGCCCCATCCGCCGCACCCGCCGTGTCCGTTGGTTCCGTCGGGGACACCGACGTCCTGATCGACGACGACGTCACCTCCTGGGCGTCCTGGAACGAGTACGCCGAAGAGCTGACGCGGACCACCGGTGCCCGCGCGGTGCGCATCTCCGACGGTGCCGTGACCGGCCCCGCCTTCTTCGACCACGTCCGGCGCTGCCGCCGTCCCGTCCTCAACTCGCCCAAGGGGCAGACGACTCCGCTGCCGTCCGACCTGGTCCGCCGCGAGGTCGTCGCGCCGAAGGTGTACTGGACCTGGTCCCTCGTGCGGCGCGAGACCGAGGAGCGTGCCGGGGTCCTGGCCGTCGTCGACGCGCTCTGCGACGGCGTCGACGCCGACGACCTCGGGATCCACGCCCCGGACGCCTGGCTGCCCGCCGACGACCCGCACGCGCTCCCCCGCTGACCTCCGCCGACCCGCACGCCCCCCGCAGACCGGCACTGACTTGCACCGACCTGCGCTGACCTGCGCTGACCTGCGGTGGGAGCCTGTTCCTCCCAGGCCGGAGGAAACAGGTCCCGGGCAGCACCCTCCCGCCCTTTGACGCCCACCGACGACCGGCCTACGTTCTGAATAGTCGACCGGTCGGCTAGTAACCGGTCATCGCGTCCCCCCGGAGAAGATCACCATGAGCGTTCAGCAGCAGAAGGTCGCCGTCGTCACCGGCGCGTCGCAGGGCATCGGCGCCGGGCTGGTCGAGGCCTACCGCAAGCTCGGCTACGCCGTCGTCGCCACCTCACGCACCATCGCCCCCGCCGACGACCTCGACCTCGTCACCGTCCGGGGCGACATCGCCGACCCCGCCACCGCCGAACGCGTCGTCGCGGCTGCCATGGAACGGTTCGGCCGGATCGACACGCTGGTCAACAACGCGGGCGTGTTCGTCGCGAAGCCCTTCACCGACTACACCCAGGACGACTACGCCACCGTGACCGGCGTGAACCTGGCCGGGTTCTTCCACCTCACCCGGCTCGCCGTCGAGCGGATGCTGGCCCAGGGCGGCGGGCACATCGTCAACATCACCACCAGCCTGGTCGACAACGCGGACGCCAACGTGCCCTCCGTGCTGGCCTCGCTGACCAAGGGCGGTCTGCAGTCCGCCACCAAGTCCCTCGCCATCGAGTACGCCACCCGCGGCATCCGGGCCAACGCCGTCTCGCCGGGCACCATCAAGACGCCGATGCACGCCGAGGAGACGCACGCGTTCCTCGCCGCCCTGCACCCCGTCGGCCGGATGGGCGAGCAGAGCGACATCGTCGACGCGGTCGTCTACTTGGAGAACGCCCCGTTCGTCACCGGCGAGATCCTGCACGTCGACGGCGGCATGAGCGCCGGCCACTGACCGGCGGACAGGAGCACAGCCATGAGCAGCGGTACGACGGACGACGAAGCGGTCCTGCGCGGCGTCCTGGACCGGTGGAAGGCCGCGGTCGACGCGCACGAACCCGGGCGGGTCGCCGCCCTCTTCACCGAGGACGCGATCTTCCAGGGGCTGCACCCCTACAGCACGGGGAGGCCGGGAGTCGCGGACTACTACGACTCCCAGCCCCTGGGCATGACGGCCGACTACCGGTTCCTCGAGACCAGGCACCTCGCCGACGACCTCGTCCTCGGCTACCTGAACGTGGAGTTCTCGTTCACCGACCGGCCCACGATCGCCGTGTACCTCGGTGTTCTGCTGAGGCGCGAGGACGACGAGTGGCGCATCGGCCACTACCAGGTCTCACGGCTCGGCTAGCCCTCGCCGGCGCTCAGGCCGCCCACGGCCACCGGGTGTCGTCGGCGGCCTCGAGCAGCGGCACCATCCGGAAGGCGGCGTCCGACAGTCCGCCGAAGGTGTGGCGGTTCCCCTTGCCGGACGGGCCGTGGCCCGCCCGGTGACCGGCCAGGTTCCAGGTGTACACCGGCACGTGCGCCGGGACCTGGTCGGTCGGGTCGCCGTGGCGGCTCGCCGCGTACTGCTCGTCGGTGACGATCAGCACCCGGTCGTGGCCGCGGTAGTGCCGGCGCACGGCCTCGGTGGTGTCCGTGCCACCGAGGTCTCCGAAGCGCTCCAGAATCTTCAGCATCGACTCCTCCTCACGGAACTTGATCTTGTTGCTGGTGGTGCCGAACTCGACGAGGTCGGCGTCGGCCGCCCGCAGTGCGAGCGCCGTGCCGAAGATCGCCGCCGCGTCGGCCCGGTTGAGCTCGGAACGGTCGGACAGCCGTGCGTAGAACATCGAACCGGACCGGTCGACGAGCACCAGCGTCCGGCCGGGCAGCGCCGGCACGTTGGCCAGCGAGTGGCCGAGCGCCCGCTCCAGCGGGTACGCCCAGCGCAGCGACGGCGCGTGCTGGTACGCGGCGAGGTACCGGAAGGGGAACTGCCGCGAGCGCGCGACCTCCGCCGGGTCGCTGATCTTCGCCGCCACCCGCGCCGCGACCTCGTCGGAGACTCCCGCCTCGTCGAAGTTGCGCAGGTTCCGCGTCAGGGCCATCGCCCCCATCGTCGGAATGACCGCCTCCCAGGCCGCCTTGTCCATCGGCCCCTGGAGCCAGCCCGCCAGCGCCTCCCAGGTCATGCCCGCCTCGGCAAGGCGCCGTGCGCCGCCCGCTCCGGTCACGACCCTGCGCCGCTTGGCGGGCCGCAGCGCCATCAGGTCGCGGTGCGCCGCGAGCACGGGCAGCGACCTGGGCACCACGGCCGTGTCGGGGTTGTGCCGGCGGTCGAGGGCGTACCGGAACAGCTCGCCCTGCCACGGCTTGGCCGGGTCCGGCGCGGCGTGCACCAGGTTGAGGATGTCGCCGAAGCGGTAGCCCTTCGAGGCCGTGTCGTACTTCAGCAGCGACTTGCCGTTGTAGAGCCGCCGCACGGCGTCGGCGACACCGCGCTTGACGGGCTTGGGGATGTTGCGGCCGTACGTCGCCGTCCAGTACGCGAGCAGCTCGCCGGGCTCGTCCGGCCGCTGGAGCACGGAGTCCACGACCTGCCGGTTCGAGGGACCGTCGGTGGCGCCCGCCGTCAGACGGGCGTGCACGTACTCGGCGGCGCCCACGATCGCGGCGGTGCGGATGTTGCCCTCGCCGCGCAGCCAGCCGAGCAGGCCGGCCGTCCAGGACGGGTCGTCGACGGCGAGTTCGCGCACCAGCTTCGTGAAGCGGTCGTCGCGGGCCGCGCCGGTCTCGTAGAAGGTCTGCTGGGAGACGAAGTTGGCGATCGCCAGCAGGAACAGCTCGGAGCGGGCGTCCCGCTCATGGCCTCGGCCGCCCTGGTGGGTACGGAGCACCCGGCCCGTGGTGGTCACGGGCGATACGGGCTGCGGCTTACGGGCACGGAAATTGAAGCGCGCCATGGTGAATTCCCCCGAATTCATTGTTCATTCAGTCGTGCATCGGGAGAGGCGCAGCAAAAGGAAGGTGCCCGAGATCAGGGGTCGGCGACGGACTTAGCCAGATGCTCTACCGACTGAGCTACACCGACCTGAAGCCGATGACGGGACTCGAACCCGCGACCGTCCGATCCAATGAAGTAACCGTTGCCTGCGCACCGGGCACCCACCACATGCTGCGCCTCCCGAGATAAAGTCGGCGGCGGCCAGGATTTCTGTTGCAAAGAAGTAGCCGCAGCCCGCGCACCGGGAGGTGCTGTGAAATTGTGGTGTCCAGAGATCGAAGCCGGCGGAACCGACAAGGTGCTCTAACCCCTGAGCTACACCGGCGCGTTGTGCCGGTGGCGGGACTCGAACCCGCGGCCGCCCCATTATCAGTGGAAGTAGGTCCTGCCTTCGCACCTGGACGTGCACCACTTTAGGAGGGCGGCCGCGGATCGAGCGAGTGAATTAACTACCGTTCGGTGCTCAGCGCTTCTGGCGCTTCCACGGCCCCGTGATGGCGAGCATGATTCCCGGGGTCTGGATGTTGGCGAACAGGGTGTGGCCGTCGGGCGAGAAGGTGACGCCGGTGAACTCGCTGTATTCCGGCTCGTCCGCGGTGCCGATGTTCAGCTCGTTGCGGGCGATGGGGTAGGTGCGGCCGCTGTCGGTGGCGCCGAACAGGTGCTGGACGCCCTCGCCGT
Organism: Streptomyces sp. Root1310; assembly: GCF_001426425.1. Classification (NCBI taxonomy): domain Bacteria; kingdom Bacillati; phylum Actinomycetota; class Actinomycetes; order Kitasatosporales; family Streptomycetaceae; genus Streptomyces; species Streptomyces sp. Root1310. Next base: position 144,178 of record NZ_LMEQ01000001.1, read on the forward strand.
CCTCGGCGATGACGAGACCGCCGTACGGGGAGACGGTGATGTTGTCGGGGCCGTCGAAGGCGCCGTCGACGGAGGGGTCGGGGTTCACGCCGAGCAGCACCTTCAGGGTCAGGGTGCGGCGCTTGGGGTCGTAGAACCAGACGGCGCCGTCGTGCTGGACGGGGCTCTCGTCACGGGCGTAGGAGGAGACGATGTAGGTGCCGCCGTCGCCCCACCACATGCCCTCCAGCTTGCGGGCGCGGGTGACCTGGCCGTCGGTGAACTGCTTGCGGACGGACACCGACCTGGCGTCGCGGTCGGGGACGTCGATCCAGTCGACGCCGTAGACCGTGCCGATCTTCGTGGCCCGGGAGAGGTCGTCGACGAACTTGCCGCCCGAGTCGAAGCACTTGAAGGCCTGCAGGACGCCGGCGTCGTCGGCGAGGGTGCGCAGTTTGCCCCGGCCGTGGCGGAAGCCCGCCGGCGGGGTCCAGCGGAAGAGCAGGCCGTTGGGGCCCGAGGCGTCCTCGGTGAGGTAGGCGTGGCCGCGCTTGGGGTCGATGACGACCGCCTCGTGCGCGTACCGGCCGAACGCCTTGATCGGCTTGGGGTCGCGGTTGGCCCGGCGGTCCTCGGGGTCGACCTCGAAGATGTAGCCGTGGTCCTTGGTCATGCCGTTCTGGCCGGCCTTGTCCTCGGTCTCCTCGCCGCTGAGCCAGGTGCCCCAGGGGGTGCTGCCGCCGGCGCAGTTGGTGGAGGTGCCGGCGATGCCGACCCACTCGGCGACATGGCCGCCGGGGCGCACCTCGACGACGGTGCAGCCGCCGGCCGCCGCCGGGTCGTAGACCAGGCCCTCGGTGAGCGGGACCGGGTACGGCCAGCTCGCGCGCGGGCCCTTCAGCTCGTGGTTGTTGACGAGCAGGGTCGCGCCGCGCGGGCCGCAGAAGGTGGCGGTGCCGTCGTGGTTGGACGGCGTGATCTCGCCGGACTCCAGCTTGGTCCTGCCGCTGTAGGTGATGACGCGGTACTTGAATCCGGCGGGCAGCGCGAGGATGCCGTCGGGGTCGGGCAGCAGCGGTCCGTAGCCGACCCCGTGGTGCCCGGCGGCCGACGTTCCCTTCGCGTCCCCGGTGTCCGGCGCGGACTCGGTCTCCGTGGACGCGAGGGCGTTCGGCGCGGTGGCGAGGGCGCCTACGCTGCCCGCCAGCGCGACCCCGGCACCGGTGATCGCGGATTTTCTGGCGAAGTCCCTGCGGGTGAGCGACATGGTGTCTCCTGAGACGCGGTGGAAGGCCGTGGAGGGTGGCGGACCTCGGTTCGGCGTCACCGTCCCGCCCATGCCTGAACGGGAGTTGAACGGGGGGCGACCTCAGGGGACCCCGTTCCGTGAATCCGTACGGATCAGGCCACGGGAGCTCCAGGGCCTCCGCGCCGCGGGAGACTCATCCGCCCTGCTGCGACCTCGCCTTGAACGCCGCCTTGCGTGCTTCCTTCGCGATGCGCTTGTCCGGATGCAGCCGTCCCATCGCCTCCAGGACGTCCGGGGTCGCCGGGTGGTCGACCCTCCAGGCCGCCGAGAAGAACCCGCTGTGCTGCTGGGCCAGCCCCTCGACGAGGGCCTGCAGCTCCTCGGAGTTGCCCTCTGCGGCGAGCTGCGCCGCCACCGTGTCGATGGTGAGCCAGAAGACCAGGTCCTCGGAGGGCGCCGGTACGTCCGTCGCGCCCAGCTCGCTGAGCCAGACGCGGGCGAGGCCGCCGAGTTCGGCGTCGTCGAGGACCTCGCGGACGGCGGGTTCGGCCTGGCCGCCGACGAGCGAGAGGGCCTGCTGGCAGCGCAGCCGGCGCAGCGGGGCGCCGGGGTCCGAGCCGCGGGCGGCGGCCAGCAACTCCCGTGCGGCGTCGAGGGGTTCACGGCGGACCAGCCACTGCTCGGTCTCGGCTAGGGCGGCGCCCGAGCCGTAGCCGGAGCTGCCGTCGAGCAGGACGTCGGCGCCCTTGTCGGCGAGGTCGCCGACGGCCGGGGCGTCGAAACCGGCCTCCAGCAGCCGGGCCCGCATCCCGTACACGCCGAGGGGGGTGAGCCGGACCATCCCGTAGCGGGAGACGTCGGCCTCGTCGAAGGAGGCGGAGGGCTCCTCCTCCGGGTCCGCCATCAGGTCCTCGTCGACGGGCCGGTAGGCGACGATCCCGATCGGCTCCAGGAGCCGGAACTGGTCGTCCAGCCGCATCATCGCGTCGGAGACCTGCTCCAGGACGTCGTTGGTGGGCTCGTCCATGTCACCGGGGATGATCATCGACGCGGCGAGGGCGGGCAGCGGCACGGGGGCGTCGCCGGGGCCCTCCTCGCTGGCGGTGAGCAGGTAGAGGTTGCCGAGGACACCGTCGAGGAACTCGGCCTCGGCCTCGGGGTTCCAGTCGAGCCGGGAGAAGTCGACCTCGCCGCCCTCGTCCATGACCTCCATCAGCTCGTCCAGGTCGGGGACGGACGCGTCGGCGAGCACGGTCTCCAGGGCGCCGAGCCAGACGGCGAGGATGTCCTGCGGGGAACCGCCGGTCAGCAGGGCCAGGTCCTCACCGGCCGTGACGGTGCCGGCCTCTTCGTCGACGACCTCCACGAGTCCGGCGTCCACGGCGACCCGCCAGGCCTCGCTCGCGTAGGCGGCGGCGTCGTCCCCGGTCAGCCCCAGCACCTCGGCGGCGGGTGCCAGCTGGTCCTCGACGAGTCCGCCCCCGGCGTCGACCCGGGTGTCGGGGCCGGCCCAGCGGGCGAGCCGGGCGGCCCGGGAGAGCAACGGCGTGGACAGCGCGTCGCGCGCCAGCTCCGCTTCGGGGTGCAGCCGCACCGGCGGGAGGGGGGAGCTGTCTGACATCGGCTGGTTCTCCTAGGGCGCGTGGTGCCACCGGCCCGCTGGGGGCACTGGGCCACTCAGCCTAGACGGGTATGGACCCATGCCGCCCGGTTCATCTCCCCGCCGGGCGGCGTACATGGCCGAAACCTTGACAAGTGGCGTGACCAGGCAGGAGATTGACGCGCGTAGAAATCCGATGGACATCTGTTCACTGTATTTTCTACGCGCGTCGCGTCCGCCCCGCGGACCGCGGCCCCGGTACCACGCTCCACCCTCGTTCCACGTTTCACGCTCCACCCTCGTTCCACGTTTCACGCTCCACCCTCGTTCCACGCTCCACACTGCACCCTCGTTCCAGTTCCACCCTCGTCCCGGCGCTCATGTACGTCCCCGGAGGGATTTCCGTTGCCGAGCAAGAAGTCCGCGCGTCTCGCCGCGCTCACCGTCGCCGCCGTCTGTTCCGCGGCCTCCACCGTCGCCCTGTCCGCGCCCGCGCACGCGGAGACGGTGGCCATCCACTACATCCAGGGCACGACCCGGATGTCGCCGTACGCCGGCCAGGCGGTCACGGGTGTGGCCGGAATCGTCACCGGTGTGCGCACCTACGGGTCGTCCAGGGGCTTCTGGATCCAGGATCCGAACCCGGACGCCGACCCGGCCACCAGCGAGGGCGTCTTCGTCTTCACCAGCTCCACGCCGAAGGTCGCCGTCGGTGACTCCGTCACCGTCACCGGCACGGTCTCGGAGTTCGTCCCGGGCGGTGCCTCGACCGGCAACCAGACCGTCACGGAGATCACCAAGCCGACGGTGACGGTCGTCTCCAGCGGCAACGCGGTCCCGGCCGCGACGGTCGTGAACGCGAAGTCGGTCCCGGCCGCCTACACCCCGGCCGGCGACGCCGCCGCGAGCAACTCGGTCAACGGCCTCACCCTGCGGCCCGGCACGTACGCCCTGGACTACTACGAGTCCCTCGAGGGCATGAACGTCCAGGTCGCCGACGCCCGCGTGGTCACCGCCACCGACCCGTACACCGAACTGTGGGTCACGGTGAAGCCGCGCGAGAACACCAGCAGCCGCGGGGGTGCGCTGTACGGCTCCTACACCTCGCAGAACACCGGCCGGCTCCAGATCCAGTCGCTGGGCGCGACGGCGGACTTCCCCGTCGCGAACGTCGGCGACTCCCTCACCGGCGTCACCGCGGGCCCGCTCGACTACAACCAGTTCGGCGGCTACACCCTCGTCGCGAACCGGCTCGGCACGCTGAAGAGCGGCGGCCTGGAGCGGGAGACGACGCAGAAGCAGAAGAAGGGCGAGCTCGCGGTCGCGACGTACAACGTCGAGAACCTCGACCCGTCCGACGCCACGTTCGAGGAGCACGCCTCCGCGATCGTGAACAACCTGAAGTCGCCCGACATCGTGTCCCTGGAGGAGATCCAGGACAACAACGGCGCGACCAACGACGGTACCGTCGCCGCCGATGTCACGGTCGGCACGCTGATCGACGCGATCGTGGCCGCGGGCGGCCCGAAGTACGACTGGCGCTCGATCGACCCGGCGAACAACACCGACGGCGGCGAGCCGGGCGGGAACATCCGTCAGGTGTTCCTGTTCAACCCGGAGCGGGTCTCCTTCACCGACCGCGCGGGCGGCGACGCGAGCACGGCCGTCGGGGTCACCAAGGTGCACGGCAAGGCACAGCTGACCGCCTCCCCCGGCCGCATCGAGCCGGCCGCCACGGCCTGGGCGAGCAGCCGCAAGCCGCTGGTCGGCGAGTTCGTCTTCCGCGGCCGCACGGTGTTCGTGATCGCCAACCACTTCAACTCGAAGGGCGGCGACCAGGGCCTGACCGCGCAGTACCAGCCGGTGGTGCGCAGTTCGGAGACCCAGCGCCACCAGCAGGCGACGCTGGTCAACGCGTTCGTCAAGGACATCCTCGACACGCAGAAGAACGCGGACGTCATCGCGCTGGGCGACATCAACGACTTCGAGTTCTCCGGGACCGCGCAGCTCCTCGAGGGCGACGGAGAGCTGTGGTCGGCGATCAAGTCGCTGCCGAAGAGCGAGCGTTACACCTACGACTACCAGGGCAACCAGCAGGTCCTGGACCAGATACTGGTCAGCCCGTCGATCAGGCGCGGCTGCGGCCTCGAGTACGACAGCGTGCACATCAACTCGGAGTTCCACGACCAGATCAGCGACCACGACCCGCAGGTGCTGCGCTTCCAGCCGTGACACCTCCGGCCGCGGTCACCGGGGCCGGCTGAACACTCCGTCCAGCCAGCCCCGCCACGCGGTCTCGTTCGCCTCGGCGTCGGCGTCCGGCGCGAAGTCGTGGACGCTGACGCCGACCGGGTAACCCCAGTGGTTCCGGCCGAAGAAGCGGACGAGGGAGGTGTCGCCGCGCAGCCCGATGAAGTAGGGGCTGCTGAAGTCGACCACGGCCTCGAGGAGCCGCTTCTCGGGGCCGCCGACCCGGACGCGCGCGCCGTCGGCCGCGTCGTCCGCGAGGCCGAGCGCCCGCGCCACCGCGGCGAGGGCGTCGGGCGCCTTGGACGCGTCGGGCCCGTCGAAGGTGACGAAGGCGACCGGGCGGCCGTCGAAGTGCGTCAGGTACTGGCGCAGTGTGTGCAGGTAGAAGTCGGTGTGCCGGCCGGCCGCGTCGTACTGGTTGTCCCAGTCGTCGACGAAGATACCGCTGTGCACGTAGCGCACCCACGCGCGCCGGCCCTCGTCGCGGGGCTCGACGGTGTAGTCGAGTTGGTTGAGGGTCTGCTCGGAGATGCCGTCGACGTTCTCGACCCGGTTGGTGTAGCGGTGGGGCGGGTCCCAGACGGTGACCGTGGACCCGAAGGGCCCCTTGCCGCCCTCGCGCGGCTCCGGCGCCTCCATCGGCCACAGCCAGCCGCCGGTCCCCGCGGTGAAGGCGTCCCACACCTGCTGCGGCGTGGCGTCGACCTCGAACTCGCGGGCGATCTCGAATTCCTTGGACATGGTTGGCTCCTGATCACTCACTGTCTGATTCCGTGTTCCGGGCCTGGCTCCGCACCTCGGCCCCGGGCTCGACCGCGGGCTCGGCCCGGGGCTCGACCGCGGGCTCGGCCCGGGGCTCGACCGCGGGCTCGGCCCGGGGCTTGACCGCGGGATGGACGGCCACGACGATCCGGTGGTCGCGGCCGCCTTCGGCTTCGGGGGCGTCGTACTTGCGGATGAGCGCGCTGACACCCGCCGTCAGCTCCTGGACGAACGCGGCCCGGTCCGCGGCCGAGGCGAAGCGCACCTCGCCGTCCAGCGCGTAGGTCGCCAGGCCCTTGCGTGCCTTCGCGGCACCGGTGAGCAGCGAGCCGACATCGCGCACCAGCCGGGCCCCGAGCGCGAGCAGCCAGCGCGCGGACAGCTGGTCCCGGAAGCGGTCCGGATCCGGCTGCACCGGGGCGAGCGCGAGCGGCGAGATCACGTACGACGCCGCGGTGGCCCGCATCAGCCGCTCGGTGACATTGCCCTTGCGGCGCTCTCCGGCCAGCTCGACCAGGCCGTGCCGCTCCAACGCCTTGAGGTGGTAGTTCACCTTCTGCCGCGGCAGCCCGACCTTGCCGGCCAGCATCGCCGCCGACGCGGGTCCGGCCGCCAGCTCGGCGAGCAGCCTGGCCCGTATGGGGTCCAGGGAGACGGCGGCGGCCTCGGGGTCCTCGATCACGGTCACGTCCAGCATGCGTCCACCGTCTCACCGAACACTTTTTTTGTCCAGGCGAATCGAATGTTCGGTGAGTCGGCGGCGAGCGGCCCGGGGTACCGGCGCCCCGCCGTCCCGACCGGCCCCCGAACACCGAACGTGCCGGTCACGAGCGTGGTCCAACGCTCGCGACCGGCACACCTACCGCTTCGATGCCTGCCGCTTCGATGCCTGCCGCTTCGACGGCTACTGCTTGGATGCCTACTGCCTAGACACCTAGCGCTCCGATCCCTACCGCTCCGATCCCTACCGCTACGGCGACTACAGCTACGACGACCACCTCTACGAGGCTCCCGCCTGGGCGCCCACCGCTCCGACCGCTACTGCTGCTTCGCGTTGCGTCGGCCGATCACCCCGGCCGCCACCACTGCCACCGCCGCCGTGCCCACGATCACCACCGGCCACGGGTGCCGGAGGGCGAACCGTACGGGTACCCGGACCGGAGCGGGCGCGGAGCGCTCCGCCGCGCGACCCGCGCGGGCCGCGTTGTCGCCGAGTTCATGGCGAATGTGAAGCGCGTGTTCCTGGGCGGTGTGGCCGACGCGGGCCGCGGCGTCCTGCACGGCGTGCCTCGCACGACCCCCTCGCCCCTGGGCCGAATGACCCGCCCTTTCCTGAACGGCGTGTCCCGCACGCCCCGCCCGCTCCTGAACGGCATGTCCCGCACGCCCGGCCCGTTCCTGAACGGCGTGTCCCGCACGCTCGGCGCGTTCGTGCATGTGATAGCTCGCCTGGGACGCCGTGCTGCGCAGTTGTACGGTCATCGCGCCGGCCCGGTCCATGAGGTCGGCGGCGCGGGCCCGGGTGCGACCGCGGACGTCCGCCCGGGCCGCCAACTCCTCGACCGTGGCCCCGAGCCGGTGCCTGGTCCGCTCGATCTGCCGACGCAGGTCGGCCGTTGTCCTGTCCGTCATCGGTGTGCCCTTTCCCTGATCTCCTCGACGTCGGCCCGGACGCTGCCGAGGGTCTCCTCGGGGGTGGGCGGCGCGGCCCGGCGCAGTTGGCCACGGCCGACCGCGGCCAGCACGCCGGCGATCACGAAGAGCACCGCCGTCACGATGAGCGCGGCCGCCCAGACGGGCAGCGTCAGCGAGAGGGCGGCGACGCCGGTGCCCGCGAGCGCCAGGAGCCCGGCGTACGCGAACGCGCCCGCGGCGCCGAGCAGGCCTCCGCCGCGCCCGGCACGACGCCCCTTCTCGGTGAACTCGTGCTTGGCCAGGGCCAGTTCCTGCCGTACGAGCAGGGAGAGCTGTTCGGTGGCCCGGTTGACGAGTTCGCCTACGGTGCGCCCGTCACTGTGATGCCCGTTGCCGTGGTGCCCGTTGCTGTGGCGTTGGCCGCTGTGGTGTTCGCTGCGGATGGGCCGGATGTCCGTGGTCCCGGTCACGGCGTTCCGCCTCCTCTCGGTTCCGGAACATCCGGGTACCCCCGGCCGACCCCCGCTATCCCCACGGCGACCCTCGACGCCGGAACATCGATACAGGAATGCTTACCTGTATACCGTAGAAGAATTAAGTAGAGCTTCACCTTGATGCGCAAGAGACTACCCGTATGACGACAGCTCGCCCCACGCCCCCGAGTCCGAGTCCGGCTCCCACTCGGTCCGCTGCCCAGTCCGCTGCCCGGTCCCCTGCCCCGTCTTCTGCCCCCGCCCCACGCCCCGCCCCGGTCTTCGGCCGTGCGCTCTGCGCGATGATCACGCCGTTCACCGGGACCGGCGCACTGGATCGCGACGGTGCGCGGCTGCTCGCCGACCGGCTGGTGTCCGCCGGCTGCGACGGACTGGTGCTCTCCGGCACGACGGGCGAGTCGCCGACCACCTCGGACGCCGAGAAGGCGGAACTGGTGGCCGCGGTACGGGAGGCGGTGGGCGACCGGGCGTCGATCGTGGCCGGGGTGGGCACCTCCGACACCCGCCACACCGTCGAACTCGCCCGGGCCGCCGAGAAGGCCGGCGCGGACGGGGTGCTCGTCGTCAGCCCGTACTACAGCAGGCCTCCGCAGGACGCCCTGGAGGCGCACTTCCGGGAGGTCGCGGACGCCTCCGGGCTGCCGGTGATGCTGTACGACATCCCCGGCCGCACGGGCACCCGGATCGAGCCGGACACCATGCTCCGGCTCGCCGAGCACCCCCGGATCGTCGCGGTCAAGGACTGTTCCTACGACTTCCTCGGCGCCCAGAAGGTGCTCTCCCGCACCGAGTTGGCCTACTACGCGGGCTGCGAGGAGCACCACCTCGCCCTGTACGCGGTGGGCGGGGCCGGTTACGTCAGCACGGTCGCGAACGTGGTGCCGGACCGGCTCCGCTGCGTCCTGGACGCGTTCGACGCGGGCGACACCTCCCGGGCCGCGAGGCTCCAGCACCAGGCCATGGAACTGGTGGAGGCGATGATGGCCTCCGGCCTGCCCGGAACCGTCACCGCCAAGGGACTCCTGGGCGACCTGGGCCTGCCGGCCGGCCCGGTCCGGGCACCGCTGCGACCCGCCGACCGCGAGACGGTCGACGGCCTGCGCGCGGCCTACGAACGGCTCATGGCCTGAGAACGGCCCGCGGCCTACGAACGGCTCATGGCCTGAGAACGGCCCGCGGCCTACGAACGGCCCGCGGCCCACAAGCGGGCCGAGGCCCGAGAGCCGGTCGTGGCCTACGAGCGGGTCGTCGCCCGGCCGGATTCCTGAGTCCCCGGCGACGGTCGGCCTGCACCTCTCGCGACACGGACGCCCCGCCCCTGCGTCGGGACCCCCGTGAAATTCCTCCGGCCCCGCGGACGTGCCCACGTACGGTGAGTGCATGAGTCGGCCGCTGCTGTACCTCGACGTCGACGGTCCCCTCAACCCGTACGCCGCCAAGCCTTCGCAGCGGCCGGCGGGCTATACGACCATCAGGGCGTTCGTGGGCCGTGAGCGCCCTCTGCGGGTCTGGCTGCACCCCGGGCACGGCGCCGCGCTGCTCCGCCTGCCCTACGACCTGTGCTGGGCGACGACCTGGATGGCCGAGGCCAACCGCTGGATCGCGCCGGTGGTGGGACTGCCCGAGCTTCCGTACGTCGACTTCGGCGAGGCGCTCTTCGCCCACCGGGCCGACGGGGTCCACTGGAAGACGGAGGCGATCGTCACCCACGCGGCGGGCCGCCCCTTCGCCTGGGTGGACGACGAACAGTCCCCCGCCGACACGGCGTACGTCACCACCCACCACCCGGCACCTGCTCTCCTGCACCACGTGGATCCCCGACTCGGCCTGCGCGAGGAGGACTTCACCACCCTGGCGGAATGCGCGGCAGCACTGCAGGCATGAGGAAGCCCCCCCCCTTTTTCCGGGACACCCACGCACGGTCGAGCTCGGTGGGTGTGACGCGCGGTCGGCGCTGGCAGGTCACCTGCGTGGCCATCGACGAAGCCCGACCGTCGGTTGGGTCCCGGACATGATTCCGGGCCGCCCCCGGACAGGACGGGGATGCAACCATTCCCTTCAGAGCTGGAACCCCCGGAAGCCGACCGCGCGCTCGCGACCATAGCCGCAGCCACTGACAACGCGCCGACAGCCCGCGAACCACCCTGGAGAGGCGCTCCTCATGAGCTTCGACGCGGAACGATCAGCGCGCATCGCCTCCATGCGGGAAACCGCCCGACCCGTCTGGGAGGCAACCGGCGACACGGATACCCTCCAGCAGTTCGGTGACTCACGGTTCCTGGAAATGCGGTAGCCACCCGCCGCGTGGCTCTGTACGTTGCCCCCATGACCGACAAGCAAAGGGGCAATGCCGCGTAGGCGCCCCTCGGCCCTGCGGGCCGACCTCCCCGTCCGCCCTCGGGGGCCGCGACGGTATCCGATCATCGACCGCCTTTCGGGCTCCTGCACAGCCGACCTGCGTCGGCTGGAGCGGACCCGTTTCGGGCCCGAAGCCACCGAAGAGGCCTTCTGGCACTGGAAGGCCCTCGCCCACGGCCCTCTCCGGCAACTCGTAGACCCGCACACGGGTTCTGATTGCGGTGTCCCCCGGTGCGGGTGCTATGGCGCCGGCTTCCGCGGGCACCTCGAAGCCGTGCTTCACGCACTGCCCAGAAAGAGCGCGCGCGAGTTGCGCGCCCTCGTGTGGGCCCTCGACAGGAAGGTTCTGACGAGGGCCAAGGTCATCCCCGCCGAGAGCCTGGAAGTGCCCTGGTGGCCAGGCCGGTTCTAGGCCTCGATCAGAGATCCCACACCTGATCCGGGTCGTCCAGTGCCGCCCGGACCTGTGAGAGGTCACCGATGTTCGCGAGCGGCGAGCTCTTGGCGATGTCGACGATCCCCCGGACGACGGTCTGCAGCACTTCGCCGTTTCCCTCGTCGAGTGCCCTGTCCAGCCGGGTGAACATCTCCTCGTAGAGGCTGCGGCGCTCCGCGAATGCCTGGGCGAAGTAGTCCTTGAGGACGGCTTCAGCGGCCCGGATCCGAGCGACCTCCGTAGCTTCGTAGGCCTCGATCCGGGCTCTCTTGGTGCTCTCCACCTCGTGGATGTGGATGCACTCACGGGCGGCTTCGACGATCTGGTTCAGCGCGGCGAAGCCGTCCATCGCCCAGACCGAACCCCTGGCCGCGTCGACGACCCTTCCTACATGCACCTTGGGCTGGTCAGGCATTTTGCGTCTCCTCGGTCGATCGTCCGTACCTGATGGTGAGGTTCCCGATGCGCTCGTCCAACTCGCCTTCGGCGTCCACGATCGGAGTCGACGCCACGTCGCGGACCGCCATGACCAGCATCATGGCCCGTTGGAAGCGATCGGCGTGCCTCGGCGGATCGAACGGCTCGGACTCCAGGCACTCCAGCGCCTCAAGCGCTCGGAAGGTGAGGTCCGTGAGAAGCTCGCGCAGTTCCGCGGCGCGCGCCTCGACGCCCTTCAGGTGAGCGTCCGTCTCGTCCAGCCCGGCGATGGCCACGGCGATCTCCGCCTCGACCTCCCTCGCCCGGGTCATCGCCTTCGTACCTCGGCCCTTGACGACCAGTCCACCGACGAGCAGCGCGGGACCGATGGTGACGAAGTTGAGCGCCGTGGCCCCCAGGGCCATCCCGCCGCCACCCGATACGAGCGACCCCCCGCCCAGGAAGGCGAGGGTCGCGCTTTCCGCCGCGGCACCCGTCAACCCGGAGATCGCCGCTCCGGTGCTCGCGACTCCGAAGCTGCTCGCCGCCGCCGCGATCCCGGCGCCCGCGCCCGCGCCCGCCGCCGCGGAGCCGAGAACCCCGCCCATCCATGCCACGGCGTCGACATCGAGGCCGCGCAGCCCGGGCATCTGGGCCATGGTGACGTCGATGCCCTCCACCAGCAGCCGCTCGCTCTCGCGCACCTGTCGCTCATGGCGGCGCAGGAAGTCGCCCATGCGTACGACGACATCGATGAGCGCCTGCCGCTGCTGCTCCCCCAGTGCGGCGAGGACCGTGTTCGTCGCCGCCCGCGCCTCCTCGGCCCGGGCCAGGCGTCGCTCGTACTCCTGGCCCGCCTCCTTGACCCGGTCCTTCGAACGCTTGAGGTCGTGGGCGCCTTTGCCGCCCAGGGCGACCCCGCTACCGCCGGTCGCCACACCGACACCAATGAGAACGATTGGGATGAAGAACGGCACGATCCCCCCTCGGATGCCCCATGCCCCCGCGCGACCAGCAGGTTCGACCTCCCGCTGTGTCTTGGTCAACGATGGCAGAAAGGCGCCTTGCCGCGGGACGTCTTCGGTCGATCGGTCGTCTGTCGACCGACGGCACCGACGGCATCGACGGTCACGGCGCCCGACAGCCCCCGGACGGAGGCTCCTTCGCCGCTGACGGTTGCCCACGCGCCGCACGAGCGCCCTCCCGGGCCGTCCTGGGGCCGTGGAAGGGCGCTCGATGGTGACCGGTGCCGACGGCTGCCGGCAGCTCGGCAGCAGGTCAGGACGTTGATCGTGGGGACGGCCGCAGGTCGCGGCCGCCGGTGATCAGTTGTGGCTGTGCAGGATCTCGTTCAGGCCGCCCCATACCGCGTTGTTCGGGCGGGCCTCGACCGCGCCGGTGACCGAGTTGCGGCGGAAGAGGATGTTCGAGGCGCCGGAGAGGTCGCGGGCCTTGACGATCTGGCCGTCGGGCATGGTGACCCGGGTACCCGCGGTGACGTAGAGGCCGGCCTCGACCACGCACTCGTCGCCGAGGGCGATGCCGACGCCCGCCTCGGCGCCGATGAGGCAGCGCTCACCGATGGAGATGATCACGTTGCCGCCGCCGGACAGCGTGCCCATCGTGGAGGCGCCGCCGCCGATGTCCGAGCCGTCGCCGACGATGACGCCCGCGGAGATGCGGCCCTCGACCATCGAGGTGCCGAGCGTGCCCGCGTTGAAGTTGACGAAGCCCTCGTGCATGACCGTGGTGCCCTCGGCGAGGTGGGCGCCGAGGCGGACCCGGTCGGCGTCGGCGATCCGGACGCCCTTCGGCGCGACGTAGTCCGTCATGCGCGGGAACTTGTCGATGGACGTGACCTGGAGGTGCAGACCCTCCGCGCGGGCGTTCAGACGGACCTTCTCGACGTCGTCCACGGCTACCGGGCCGAGCGAGGTCCAGGCGACGTTCGCGAGGTGGCCGAACATGCCGTCCAGGCTCTGCCCGTGCGGCTTCACGAGCCGGTGGGAGAGCAGGTGCAGGCGCAGGTAGACGTCGTGGGCGTCGAGCGGCTTGTCGTCGAGCGAGACGATGACCGTGCGGACCGCGACCACCTCGACGCCCCGGCGGGCGTCCGGACCGACCGCCTTCGCCGCACCCTCGCCGAGCAGTTCCACGGCCTTCTCCGCGGACAGGCGCTCGGTGCCGGACGGGCCGGGCTCGGCGACGAGCGCGGGCGCGGGGAACCAGGTGTCGAGAACAGTGCCGTCAGCGGCGATCGTGGCGAGGCCGGCGGCCGCGGCGCCGGTGGTGCGGGGAACAGTCGTGTCGGTCATGAGGGCAACCTAACCGGCAGGGGGCCGCAGAGGCCAACCCGCACAGCGGTGTCTCAGGACGCGGGCCGCGCGCCCCGCCGACCTGGTGAGTTTCTCTTGGGAACCAACTGTGCCAGCATGGCCGTCAGCGACGGGAGGAGGCCCATGGCCCGCAGGACGAGCCTGGAGGATTCCGGCTGCGCCATCGCGCAGGCGCTGGACGTCGTCGGCGACTGGTGGACCCTGCTGATCGTCCGCGACACCGCCCGCGGAGTGCACCGCTTCGACGAGCTCCAGCGCGAACTCGGCCTGTCCCGCAAGGTGTTGACCGAGCGGCTGCGGCTGCTCGTCGAGGCCGGGGTACTCGCGCGGGTGCCGTACCAGGAGCGCCCGGTGCGCCACGAGTACCGCCTCACCCCGCGCGGCCGGGCCCTGTTGCCCGTCCTGGTCGCCCTCCAGGACTGGGGCGATGCCTGGGTCCTGGGCGACGGCAGCACCACGGCCACGGCCGAACAGGCGTCCGCGGAGGCCCGGCGGGTGCACGCGCTGACGGGCACCCGGCTGCCCGCGCTCCGGCTGGTCGACGACCAGGGCTCGCCGCGCGATCCGGTCGCCGACGACGCGCTCCACACCGTTCTCTACTGCTTCCCCGGCGCCTACGCCCGCCCCGAGGCCTACCCACCGGGCTGGGCGGAGATCCCGGGCGCTCCTGGCTGCACGCTGGAGTCCCGCACCTACCGCGACGGGCTCGCCGGGTTCCGCGCGGCGGGCGCGGCGGTGCACGGGGTGTCCACCCAACGCCCGGACGAGCAGCGCGCGTTCGCGCGGGAGGAGCGGCTGGGCTTTCCGCTGCTGTCCGACGCCGAGCTGACGTTGATCACCGCGCTGCGGCTGCCGACGTTCCGGGCGGCGGGGGCGAGCCGGCTGAAACGGCTGACCCTGGTCGTGGACCGGGAGCGGGTCGTCCGGCATGTGCAGTACCCGGTGACGGACGTGGCGGGGAGCGTGGAGGAGGCGCTCGGCGTCGTCCGGCGCCTGGGCGAGGAAACCCCCGGAGCGACACCTGAGGAACCCACGGGAGCGAGGGACCCACAGGAGCGGAAGGGCGCACGGGAGTAGAGGGGCGCACGGGAGCCGAGAGACCCAGGAGCGGAGAGACCACGGGAGCGGAGGGATCGGCGGCGGGGACGGGGACGGGCCGGGTCAGCGTTTCGGGATGAGCCGGGTCAGCGCCTCCCTCGCGTACTCCTCGTCGTAGGGCGCGTCCGTCAGCAGTACCTGGAGGCAGATCCCGTCCATCAGCGCGACCAACGCGCGTGCGGTGAGGGGATCGACGTGCCCGGCGAGGAGGGTGGCGAGGTCCTCGGCCCACTCGGCGGCCACGGGACGCAGCGCGGGCCGTCGCAGCGCGGCCAGGTACAGCTCGTACTCCAGCTCGACACCGGTACGCTCGCCGGCCAGCCATTCGCCGAGCATTCCGGCCAGTTCGGCGGGCAGGTCGAGGCGGGTGTCCGTCAGCCCCCCGTGCGCCGCGACGGCCTTGGCGAAGCCCTCGTTGGCCTGCCGCAGGGCGGCGATCATCAGTTCGTCGAGGGTGGCGAAGTGGTAGGTGGTGGAGCCGAGGGGCACGTCCGCCTCGGCGGCGAC
Organism: Streptomyces sp. Root1310; assembly: GCF_001426425.1. NCBI lineage: Bacteria > Bacillati > Actinomycetota > Actinomycetes > Kitasatosporales > Streptomycetaceae > Streptomyces > Streptomyces sp. Root1310. The sequence goes on from NZ_LMEQ01000001.1 coordinate 159,299, forward strand.
CGAGCGGTGAGTCAGTCCGGCCAGCCCCTTCGCCCCGACGACCCGGATCGCCGCGTCGATGATGCGCTGCCGCCGCTCGGGGTCGTGACGCCGGGGCATCAGTGCGCACCTCCCAGGTTCAGTACGACCACGCCCCCGACGATCAGCAGGATGCCGACGGCCTTGGTGGGCGTCAGGGACTCCCCGAACAGGGCCAGCCCTATGACGGCGATGGCCGCGGTGCCGACCCCGGCCCAGATCGCGTACGCCGTGCCGATGCCGACGGTCTTGAGGGTCTGGGCGAGGAGCAGAAAGGAGACGACGTAGCCGGACGCCGTCAGCAGCGAGGGCCAGAGCCTGCTGAAGCCGTCGCTGTACTTCATGGCGGTCGTCGCGGCCACCTCGGCGGCGATGGCGCCGGCGAGCGTCAGGTATCCCATGTGTACAAGCGTACACAGTGATGCGTACGACCGTACACATCGCTGCCCGCCGGACTCCCGAACGACTCCCGGGCGACGCACGCCGGACCCCCGCCCGACCGACTCCCGCTCGCCGCACGCCGGGGCCCCCGCTGGCTCCCGCTCGCCGCACTCCGGACCCCGCCGGACGCGCGACCGGCCGCCACCCCCATCCCAAGTCGACCCAAGTCGCCGCGAAGCGGGAAGCGTTGTCGATGCGGAGTCGAAAGCGTTATGGAAAGCGCTCACCCAAACGGATGAACCTGAGCCACCGGTTCCACTACTGTTTCACCGTTCACACACCGGGTCATCGCAGCCGCGGCCGCCGTCAGGGAACGCCGCTGGAGGAACAGCGCATGCCAGACAACAAGTCCCGGCCCTCTCAGGAACAGCCCTGGGAGAACGGCTGGGCCCCGGACACCTCCCGGGCACCCGGAACACGGCGCCTCTGGCTGGCCGGCGGTCTCGCCGTCGCCACCATCGTGGCGTGCGTGACCGCAATCGCCTTGAACGACAAGCCCGTTGACGACAAGTCGCAGGCCCGTCAGGGACAGACGCTGTCGGACGAGGAGACGGAGGGCGGCCTGATCTCCTTCGCCACCCCCTCCGCGAGCGGGTCGCCGACCCCGACGGGGAAGCAGAGCACGACCGCGTCCGCGTCGCCGAAGACCTCCTCCTCCCCCGAGGCGCAGGGCAGTTCGACGCCACACGCCCCGGCCGCGCCGTCCGCGTCGTCGACGACCAAGCCGTCCGCCCCCGAGCCGGCCGTTGTCCGGCGCTCGGTCCGCTCGGTCAACTACCCCGACCGCTACTGGCATGTGAGCGGCGGTCTGGTGAAACTCGATCAGGTCGGCGGGTCGGAGTCCCGTGCGGACTCCACCTTCACCGTGGTGAAAGGCCTGGCGGACAGTTCCTGCGTCACCTTCGTCACGGCGGACGGCACGTACCTGCGGCACCGCGACTTCGTCCTGCGCGCCGAGCGCAACGACGGCTCGGCCCTCTTCAAGCAGGACGCCACCTTCTGCGCCGTCCCCTCCTCCTACGCCTCCGGCGCGGTGATGCTGGAGTCGGTGAACTACCCCGGACGTTTCCTGCGCCACAAGAACTTCGCACTGCGCCTGGACGCGTACGGCTACGGCTCCAACCATCGCGAGGACTTCTCGTTCAACCTGGTGGACGGGCTGGCCTGAGCGCACACGAGAGCGGCGGCACCCGGTGGGTGCCGCCGCTCTCGTGTGCGGGAGGCAAGAGATGCCAGGCGGGTCTCGGGCGACCCGGCCGGAATCTCAGACGTTGAAGCCGAGCGCGCGAAGCTGCTCGCGGCCGTCGTCCGTGATCTTGTCCGGGCCCCACGGCGGCATCCAGACCCAGTTGATGCGCAGCTCGTTGACCAGACCGTCCGTGGCGGACTTCGCCTGGTCCTCGATCACGTCCGTCAGCGGACAGGCCGCCGAGGTCAGGGTCATGTCGATCGTCGCGATGTTCGCGTCGTCGATGTGGATGCCGTAGATCAGCCCGAGGTTGACGACGTCGATGCCCAGTTCGGGGTCGACGACGTCGTACAGCGCCTCGCGGACTTCCTCTTCGGAGGCCGGCTTCATCTCAAGGGTCTCGCTCATGCCGTCTTCCTTTCGGCGTCGGCTCCGCCCAGGGCTTGGGCCGTCGCGTCCTTCCACGCCATCCAGCTCAGGAGGGCGCACTTGACCCGGGCCGGGTACTTGGAGACGCCGGCGAACGCGACCGCGTCCTCCAGCACCTCCTCCATCGCGTCGTCGGGCTCGATCCTGCCCTTGGACTGCATCAGCTCCAGGAAGGTCTCCTGGATCTTCTGCGCCTCCGCGAGATCCTTGCCGACCAGCAGGTCGTTCAGGACGGACGCGCTGGCCTGGCTGATCGAGCAGCCCTGGCCCTCGTAACTGACGTCCTCGATCTTCGTGCCGTCGTACTTCACACGGAGGGTGATCTCGTCGCCGCAGGTCGGGTTCACATGGTGCACCTCGGCGTCGCCGTCGCGCAGACCACGCCCGTGCGGGTGCTTGTAGTGATCCAGGATGACTTCCTGGTACATCGAGTCCAGCTTCACGGTCTCAGCTCACGCCCCTCAGCCGAAGAAGTTCCGTACATGCTCCAGACCGTCGACCAGAGCATCGATCTCGGCCGGCGTGGAGTACAGATAGAACGACGCTCGCGTGGTCGCGGGAATTCCGTAGCGCAGGCAGACGGGCCGGGCGCAGTGGTGACCCACCCGGACCGCGATGCCCTGCTCGTCCAGCACCTGGCCCACGTCGTGCGGGTGGATGTCGCCGAGCGTGAAGGAGATCGCCGCACCGCGGTCCTCGGCCGTCGCCGGGCCGATGATCCGCAGGTCGGGGACCTCGGTCAGGCGCCGCACCGCGTACTCGGTGATCGCGTGCTCATGGGCGAGGATCTTGTCCATGCCGATCGCGGACAGGTAGTCGATGGCCGCCCCCAGACCGACCGCCTGCGCGATCGGCGGGGTGCCCGCCTCGAACTTGTGCGGCGCCGGGGCGTATGTCGACGAGTGCATCGACACCGTCTCGATCATCTCGCCGCCACCGAGGAACGGGGGGAGGTCCTCGAGCAGCTCCTGGCGGCCCCAGAGGACGCCGATGCCGGTCGGGCCGCACATCTTGTGGCCGGTGAAGGCCACGAAGTCGGCCTGGAGGGCCTGCACGTCCATCGGCATGTGCGGCGCGGCCTGCGAGGCGTCGATCAGGACCAGGGCCCCGACCTCCTGCGCACGGCGCACTATCGCCTCGACCGGGTTCACGGTGCCGAGGATGTTCGACACCAGCACGAAGGAGACGATCTTCGTCTTCTCGGTGATGATCTCGTCGATGTTGGAGAGGTCGAGCCGGCCGTCGTCGGTCAGGCCGAACCACTTCAGCTTCGCGCCGGTGCGCTGCGACAGCAGCTGCCACGGAACGATGTTGGAGTGGTGCTCCATCTCGGTGATGACGATCTCGGTCTCGTGGTCCACGCGGTAGGGCTCGTCGGCCCAGCCCAGCATGTTCGCCACGAGGTTGAGCGACTCGGAGGCGTTCTTGGTGAAGATCACCTCGTCGCGGCTCGGCGCGTTGATGAACGCGGCGACCTTGTCGCGCGCGCCCTCGTACAGCGCCGTGGCCTCCTCGGCGAGCACATGCACACCGCGGTGGACGTTGGCGTTGTAGCGCTCGTAGTACTCGTTCAGGGCGTCCAGTACCTGGCGCGGCTTCTGCGAGGTCGCCGCGTTGTCCAGGTACACGAGCTTCCTGCCGTCGTGGACCTGCCGGTCCAGGATGGGGAAGTCCTTGCGGATCGCCTCGGTGTCGAGGAGGCCCGGCAGCTGTGTCACGCGGATACGCCACCCTTCGTGTATGCCTCGTAGCCCTCGTTCTCCAGCTTGTCGGCGAGCTCGGCGCCGCCGGACTCGACGATGCGGCCGGCCGAGAAGACATGGACGAAGTCGGGCTTGATGTAGCGCAGGATGCGCGTGTAGTGCGTGATCAGCAGGGTGCCGACCTCACCGGTCTCGCGGACCCGGTTGACGCCCTCGGAGACGATGCGAAGGGCGTCGACGTCCAGACCGGAGTCCGTCTCGTCGAGGATCGCGACCTTGGGCCGGAGCAGCTCCAGCTGGAGGATCTCGTGGCGCTTCTTCTCGCCGCCGGAGAAGCCCTCGTTGACGTTGCGCTCGGCGAAGGAGGTGTCCATGTGGAGACGCTCCATGGCCTCCTTGACCTCCTTCACCCAGGTGCGCAGCTTGGGGGCCTCGCCGCGGATGGCGGTGGCGGAGGTGCGCAGGAAGTTCGACACGGAGACGCCGGGGACCTCGACCGGGTACTGCATGGCGAGGAACAGGCCCGCGCGGGCGCGCTCGTCGACGGACATCTCCAGGACGTCCTCGCCGTCGAGCAGCACGGTGCCGCCGGTGATCGTGTACTTCGGGTGGCCCGCGAGGGAGTAGGCGAGCGTCGACTTGCCGGAGCCGTTCGGGCCCATGATGGCGTGCGTCTCGCCCTGCTTCACGGTGAGGTCGACGCCCTTGAGGATCTCCTTCGTGGCGTTGTCGGCCTCGACGGTGACGTGCAGGTCTCGGATTTCAAGCGTTGCCATGGGTGCCTCAGGACTCCTGGGTGAGGGAGACGAGCACGTCGTCCCCTTCGATCTTTACGGGGTATACGGGGACGGGGCGCGTCGCGGGAAGGCCGGACGGCTTGCCGGTGCGGAGGTCGAAGCTGGAGCCGTGCAGCCAGCACTCGATCTGACAGTCCTCCACCTCGCCCTCGGAGAGCGAGACGTTCGCGTGGGAGCAGATGTCGTGGATGGCGAACACCTCCCCCTCGGTCTGTACGACCGAGACCGGCGTGCCGTCGAGTTCCACCCGTTTCGGGGTGTCCTCCTCCAGCTCGCTCAGCCCGCAGGCGCGTACGAAGGCCGTCATCAGACCGTGGCCTCCAGCTCGGTCTCGATCCTGGCGATCAGGCGCTCCTCGATGTCGTCGACACCGATCTGCTGGACCAGCTCGGCGAAGAAGCCGCGGACCACCAGGCGACGGGCCTCGTCGGCCGGGATGCCGCGGGCCATCAGGTAGAAGAGCTGCTCGTCGTCGAAACGGCCGGTGGCGGAGGCGTGTCCGGCACCGACGATCTCGCCGGTCTCGATCTCCAGGTTGGGCACCGAGTCGACCCGCGCGCCGTCCGTGAGGACCAGGTTGCGGTTCATCTCGTAGGTGTCCGTGCCCTCGGCCTTGGCCTCGATGAGCACGTCGCCGATCCACACGGCGTGCGCGCCGTCGCCCTGGAGGGCGCCCTTGTAGACGACGTTGGACTTGCAGTGCGGGACGTTGTGGTCGACCAGGAGGCGGTGCTCCTGGTGCTGACCTGCGTCCGTGAAGTACAGACCGAACAGCTCGGCCTCGGCTCCGGGGCCGGCGTACGCCACGCGCGGGTGGAGACGGACGAGGTCGCCGCCGAAGGTCACCACGACCGACTTGAAGGTCGCGTCGCGGCCGACGAGGGCGTTGTGCTGGGCCACGTGCACGGCCTTGTCGTCCCAGTCCTGGACGGAGACGACGGTCAGCTTCGCGCCGTCCCCGAGGACGTAGTCGACGTTGGCGGCGAGCACGGCGTCACCGGTGTGGTCGATGACGACGACGGCCTCGGCGAAGGCACCCAGCTCGATGACCTGGTGGCCGAAGGAGACCCCGCCCTCACCGTGCACCGCGATACGGATCGGCTCGGTAAGCACCGTCTCCTTGGGGACGGTGACCACGCCGGCCTTCTCGAACGCGGAGTACGCCTGGGCGGCGACCCGGTCCACCGGGGTGCCTGCCTTCCCGAGGCGCGGGTCGTCGCGGTCCACGAGTTCGACGGTGACGCCCTCGGGCGCCTCGACGGCGACCTTCACGGCGTCGCCGGTCGCGACGGCGGTGCCGTCGTGCAGCCCGCGCAGCCGCTCCAGCGGCGTGAACCGCCACTCCTCCTCGCGACCGTGCGGGACCGGGAAGTCCGCCACGTCGAAGGAGGCGGGCGCGCTCATGCGCGTGGCGACGGTCGACTCGGCGGCCACCGCGATCTGGCCCGCGGTGGTGGAGCCCACAGGTGGGGGTCCCCCCGGTCGAGTGGATTCGAGATTGGGGGCGTTCTGAGCCTCAGCCATGGCTGTCGGTCTGCTCTCTTCCTACGTCAGGTTTCGCTGGCTGCTTATGGGTGCCGGTCTTAACCGACCGCGCCTTCCATCTGCAGCTCGATCAGCCGGTTGAGCTCGAGGGCGTACTCCATGGGCAGCTCCTTCGCGATGGGCTCGACGAAGCCGCGCACGATCATCGCCATCGCCTCGAACTCGGTCATGCCCCGGCTCATCAGGTAGAAGAGCTGGTCGTCGCTGACCTTGGAGACGGTGGCCTCGTGGCCCATGGACACGTCGTCCTCACGGACGTCCACGTAGGGGTACGTGTCGGAGCGGGAGATGGTGTCGACGAGCAGCGCGTCGCACAGCACGTTGGACTTGGAGCCGTGGGCGCCCTCGCCGATCTCGACGAGACCGCGGTAGGACGTCCGGCCGCCACCGCGCGCGACGGACTTCGACACGATGTTGGACGAGGTGTTCGGCGCCATGTGGACCATCTTGGAGCCGGCGTCCTGGTGCTGGCCCTCGCCGGCGAAGGCGATGGAGAGGGTCTCGCCCTTGGCGTGCTCGCCCATCAGGTAGACGGCCGGGTACTTCATCGTCACCTTGGAGCCGATGTTGCCGTCGATCCACTCCATGGTCGCGCCCTCGTACGCCACGGCGCGCTTGGTGACCAGGTTGTAGACGTTGTTCGACCAGTTCTGGATGGTCGTGTAACGGCAGCGGGCGTTCTTCTTGACGATGATCTCGACCACGGCGCTGTGCAGCGAGTCCGACTTGTAGATCGGGGCCGTACAACCCTCGACGTAGTGCACGTAGGCGCCCTCGTCGACGATGATCAGGGTCCGCTCGAACTGGCCCATGTTCTCCGTGTTGATACGGAAGTAGGCCTGGAGCGGGATCTCCACGTGCACGCCCTTCGGCACGTAGATGAAGGATCCGCCGGACCACACCGCGGTGTTCAGCGACGCGAACTTGTTGTCGCCGACCGGGATGACGGTGCCGAAGTACTCCTTGAAGAGCTCCGGGTGCTCCTTCAGCGCGGTGTCGGTGTCGAGGAAGATGACGCCCTGCTCCTCCAGGTCCTCACGGATCTGGTGGTAGACGACCTCCGACTCGTACTGGGCCGCGACACCGGCGACGAGGCGCTGCTTCTCCGCCTCCGGGATGCCGAGCTTGTCGTACGTGTTCTTGATGTCCTCGGGCAGGTCCTCCCAGGACTCCGCCTGCTTCTCCGTGGAGCGCACGAAGTACTTGATGTTGTCGAAGTCGATGCCCGACAGGTCCGAGCCCCAGTTGGGCATGGGCTTCTTGCCGAAGAGCCGCAGGCCCTTGAGGCGCAGCTTGGTCATCCACTCCGGCTCGGACTTCTTGGCCGAGATGTCGCGGACGACGTCCTCGTTGATGCCGCGCTTCGCAGAGGCGCCGGCCGTGTCGGAGTCGGCCCAGCCGTATTCGTACTTACCCAGGCCCTCGAGTTCGGGGTGGGCAGTCTCCGTGGGGAGAGTCATGCGGGGTTCCTCCCGGCCGTGCTTGCAGATGCGTTGTGAGTGGCTGTGGAAACTTTGGGGATGAACGTCGTGCACACGCCGTCGCCGTGGGCGATGGTCGCCAGTCGCTGGACGTGCGTCCCGAGCAGCTGGGAGAAGATCTCGGTCTCCGCCTCGCAGAGCTGCGGGAACTTCTCGGCGACATGGGCGACGGGGCAGTGGTGCTGGCACAGCTGCTCGCCGACCGGTGCGCTGCGCGCCGTAGCAGCGTACCCGTCCGCGCTCAGGGCCTTGGCCAGGGCTTCGGTCCGCTCTTCCGGAGCGGCCGCCTCGATGGCCGCGCGGTACCCGGCGGCCTGTTCGGCGATCCGCGCGCGGGCGAAGGCGACGACGGCCTCGTCCCCGCCGAAGCGCTCCTGGATCCAGCTCAGGGCGTCCGCGGCGAGCTTGTCGTAGGACTGGTCGAAGGCGTCACGGCCGCAGTCGGTGAGGGCGAAGGCCTTGGCGGGGCGCCCGCGCGTCCGTGCTCCGTACACCCGCTGCTCACGGGCTGCCACGACGTCGTCGGCGACCAGCGCGTCGAGATGCCGGCGTACGGCGGCCTGGGTGAGGCCCAGCCGGCCGGCCAGCTCGGCGACGGTCGACGGCCCGTGGTCCAGGATGGACCGCGCGACCCGGTTGCGCGTCGAGCGCTCACCGGTCGCGATCTCCTCCTGGGGGGTCCCCGTGGGGGTCTCCCGAGCCTCGCCGACGTTTTTCACAACGCCATTGTTGCGTAATTCCTCAGACACAGGCAACCCGCGTCCGGATCGACGGGCGGTGCCCTGCGTCACTTAGGTAAACCTAATCTGACCTGCGAAAACGATCTCCGGCCGATCCGGGGAAGCCTGCGTCGCGATAAAAGCACTGGCCTGCGGAGCCCCCGTCCAGGACACTGCCGAACCATGCCCACACCCCCTCCCACCGGCCCACTTGTCACCCGTGACACCCTCGCCGCGGAGCTTCGCGCACTGGGTGTCGAACCCGGAGAAATCCTCCTCGTGCACTCCTCGCTCAGTTCGCTCGGCTGGGTCTGCGGGGGCGCCGTCGCGGTCGTCCGGGGACTGCTCGACGCGATCGGCCCGGACGGCACACTCGTGGTCCCCACCCAGTCCGGCGACCTGTCCGACCCGGCCCTGTGGAGCAATCCGCCGGTCCCCGCGCAGTGGTGGGAGCGGATACGGGCGACCATGCCCGCCTACGACCCCCTCATCACTCCCGCACTGGGGGTGGGCGTGATCCCGGAGACGGTCCGCACCTGGCCCGGCGCGCTGCGCAGCGCCCACCCGCAGACCTCGTTCGCGGCGCTCGGGGCCCGGGCCGCGGAACTGGTCGAGGGGCACGCCCCGGACTGCCGGCTCGGCGAGCGCAGCCCGCTGGCCCGGCTGGAGAAGGCGGGGGCACGGGTCCTGCTGCTCGGCGCCGGCTACGCCACCTGCACCAGCTTCCATCTGGCCGAGTACCGGATCCCGGCCCCGCTCGTCGAGGTGGGCCGGCCGGGGCCGGGCGGGACGTGGGAGAGGGTGACCGAGGTGTCCATCGACTCCGACCGCTTCGACGAGCTGGGCCATGACTTCGAACGCGACCGTGACGTCGTACGGGGCACCGTCGGGGCGGCCGACGTACGGCTGTTTCCGGTCGCGGACGCGGTGGCCTACGCACAGCGGTGGCTGCCGCTGCACCGCTCCCGCGAGGAGGAACTCTGAAGCGGTGCGCCCTTCGCGGGCCTGCGCCGCCGTCGCGTCCGGCCGGTTCCCGCACCCCCCGGTCCGAGCCCCCGACCGCGAACCTAGACTCTTGAGCCATGCGAAGTGAGCCTGTCGTCCGGGTCGAGGCCCTGGTGAAGCGGTACGGGACCAAGACCGCGGTGAACGGCCTCGACCTGACGGCCCGGGCGGGCGTCACCGCCGTCCTCGGACCCAACGGCGCCGGCAAGTCGACCACCGTCGAGACCTGCGAGGGGTACCGCAGGCCGGACGCCGGCACGGTGCGCGTCCTCGGCCTCGATCCGCAGAGACAGGCCTCCGACCTGCGCCCCCGGATCGGCGTGATGCTCCAGTCGGGAGGCGTGTACTCCGGCGCCCGGGCCGACGAGATGCTCCGGCACGTGGCCGGGCTGCACGCCCACCCCCTGGACGTCGACGCCCTCGTCGAGCGTCTCGGCCTCGGATCCTGCGGCCGGACGACGTACCGCCGTCTCTCCGGCGGCCAGCAGCAGCGGCTCGCGCTGGCGATGGCCGTCGTCGGCCGCCCGGAGCTGGTGTTCCTCGACGAGCCGACGGCCGGCCTCGACCCGCAGGCCCGCCGTGCCACCTGGGACCTCGTGCGGGACCTGCGGACGGACGGCGTCTCCGTCATCCTGACCACCCACCACATGGACGAGGCCGAGCAGCTCGCCGACGACGTCGCGATCATCGACGCGGGCCGGGTCATCGCCCAGGGCTCCCCCGAGGAGCTGTGCCGCGGCGGCGCCGAGAACACCCTGCGCTTCACCGGCCGGCCCGGCCTCGACGTGACCTCCCTGCTCAAGGCCCTGCCCGCCGACAGCTCGGCCGCCGAGCTCACCCCCGGGTCCTACCGGGTGACGGGCAAGGTCGACCCCCAGCTGCTGGCGACGGTCACCTCGTGGTGCGCGCAGCACGGGGTGATGCCGGACCGGATCTCGGTCGAACGGCACACCCTGGAGGACGTCTTCCTGGAACTGACCGGCAAGGAGCTGCGCTGATGACCGCCACGGGTACCTACACCCCCCGGCCCGGCGCGGCTCCGCTGCCCCGCATGATCGCGGCACAGGCGGTGCTGGAGACGAAGATGCTCCTGCGCAACGGCGAGCAGCTGCTGCTCACCGTCGTGATCCCCACCCTGCTGCTGGTGCTGTTCAGCAGCGTGGACATCATCGACACCGGCGCGGGCGAGGCGGTGGACTTCCTCGCGCCCGGCATCCTCGCGCTCGCCGTGGTGTCGACGGCCTTCACCGGCCAGGCCATCGCGACCGGCTTCGAACGCCGCTACGGGGTGCTGAAGCGGCTCGCCGCCTCTCCCCTGCCCCGCTGGGGCCTGATGGCGGCGAAGACGCTGTCGGTGCTGGTCACGGAGATCCTCCAGGTGATCCTCCTGACGGCGATCGCCTTCGCCCTCGGCTGGAACCCGCACGGCAACCCGGCGGCCGTCCTGCTGCTCCTGATCCTCGGCACGGCCGCCTTCTCGGGCCTCGGCCTGCTGATGGCGGGCACCCTGAAGGCGGAGGCGACGCTGGCCGCGGCCAACCTGGTCTTCCTGCTGCTGCTGGTGGGGGGCGGGGTGATCGTCCCGCTCGACAAGTTCCCGCCCGGCGCCCAGGACGTGCTCGGTCTGCTGCCCGTCTCGGCCCTCTCGGACGGACTGCGGGACGTGCTCCAGCACGGCGCGGGCATGCCCTGGGGCGACCTGGGGATCCTCGCGGTGTGGGCCGTCGTGGGACTCGCGGCGGCCGGCCGGTTCTTCCGCTGGGAGTAGCGGGGCGCCCGGACCGGGGGACCCTCGTGAACGCGTGCACAAGCGGGCGCCTACGATGGGGCGCGTGCCAAACGTGACCCGTGCCGACGCCGTAGCCGCCGTGCGCAACCCGCTCGCCTTCATCGCCGAACGCTGGACCCCCACCCGCCGGACCGTTCAGCGGGCGGCGCTGTACCCGCTCGTGATGTCGGTGGTCATCGTGGTCACCGGCGGTGCCGTCCGGCTCACGGGCTCCGGCCTGGGCTGCCCGACCTGGCCGAAGTGCACCGACGACTCGCTGACCGCGACCGGCGCGATGGGCTTCCACGGCGCCATCGAGTTCGGCAACCGCATGCTGACGTACGTGCTGTGCGCGGCCGTCGGCTGGGCGATCATCGCCGCGCGCTCCGAGAAGCCGTACCGGCGGAGCCTGACCCGGCTGGGCTGGGCGCAGTTCTGGCTGGTGATGAGCAACGCCGTGCTCGGCGGGATCGTGGTGCTGGTCGGCCTCAACCCGTACACGGTCGCGGCGCACTTCCTGGCCGCCACGGCGCTGCTCGCGGTCGCCGCGGTGATGTGGCAGCGCGCCCGGGAGGGCGACGGGGAGCCCCGGCCGCTGGTCGGCAAGCCCGTGCAGCAGCTGGTGTGGTTCCTGGTCGCCGCCTCGACGCTGCTGATCGGCGTCGGCACGGTGGTGACCGGCGCGGGCCCGCACGCCGGTGACTCCAGCGAGGTCGAGCGGATGCCGCTGGACTGGGAGACGGTCGCCAAGCTGCACGCCGTGCTCGCCTGGATCGTCGTGACGCTGACCTTCGCCCTGTGGTTCATCCTCCGGGCGGTGGACGCGCCGAAGAACCCGCTGGACCGCACCCGGGACCTGTTCCCGGTGCTGCTCGGGCAGGGTCTCATCGGCTACGTCCAGTACTTCACGGATCTTCCCGAGGCCCTGGTCGGGCTGCACATGCTCGGCTCCTGCCTGGTGTGGATCGCGGTGCTGCGCGTGCTGCTGGCGCTGCGCGAGCGCCCCGCAACGACGATCGACCTGCCGGGCCCGGCGGCCGAGGCGACGGTCGGCACGCGCGCGTGAGTCATCCGGGTCTCACGCGTACGAGGTGACCAGCGCGTCGATCGCCGGCCCCAGGTAGTCCCGGGCCAGCTCGGCGCGTCGGGCGGGCCACGTCTCGTCGGCCGGCCCGTCCCCCTCGTCGTAGCGTCGGCGCGCGATGTCCGCCACGACCTCCGAGGGCGCCCCCAGCGCGGGCAGCTCGTCGAGGGCCTCGCGCTTGGAGATCAGCCGGCCGTCCCGCACGGTCACCGTGGCCCGCGCGAAGGTCAGCAGCCCCAGGTCGACCCAGACGTTCTCGCGCCACAGGTGGGCCTTGTCGACGGCGGGCCGCCAGAAGTCCCGCTGGTCACGGACGACGAATTCGCCGAGTGCGCGGTCCGGCACCGGCGGCAGGAGCGCGCCGGGCGGCTTCCCGTACAGCACCCGGCCGAACGTGTGCAGCTCGCGCCGCGTCACCGGGGTGACCGTCCGCCGGAACAGCCGGCTGTGCGCCCAGGTCAGGTGCCGCCGCTCCGGATCGGCCGCCCGGTCGGGGGTCAGATAGGTGCAGTGCAGCAGCGGGGCGAGCGGCTCGTTGCGCAGGCGGGCGTGCAGCCGGCCCAGCCGCCACACCGCGCGCGGGGTGACGGGCCCCGTCAGGACCGCGATGAGGTCCAGGTCGCTGCGGCCCTCCTGGTAGTCGCCTCCGGCGAGCGAGCCGTGGGCCCACACGGCGACGGGGTCCAGGGCCTGCAGGCCGAAGAGAAAACGGTCCAGTAATGCTTCCGTGCGGCTGGTCATGCGCCCAGTCTGTCCACCTCAGCCGAGCCCGTACACCCGGCGCGCGTTGCCCGCCGCGATCAGTCCCGCCACCCGTTGCGCGTCCGCCGGCGACCACGCGCCCTCCACGACCCAGCCGCCGAGCACCCGGGCCAGTGCCTCGCGGAACAGCCGCGCCCCGACCACGTGCAGCTCGGGCAGCCCGCCGGCCCCGCTGGAGAAGAGGATCTTGCCGAAGGGAGCCAGCTCCAGGATCTCCGCCAGGATCGTCGCGGCTCGCGCGCCGGTCCGTACGAGGGCGGCGCCGGAGTCGGCGTACACATGCGGGAAGACGCCCGCGAGGTGGGCGGCGTGCCGGTGGTAGGGGTAGCCGTGCAGCAGGACGAGGTCGGTGCCGAGGCCGGCCGTGGCCCGCACGAAGTCCGTCAGCAGCACCGGATCCGTGCGGTCGACGCGCGCCCCCGGCTCGCCGAGTCCCGCGTGCAGCTGGAGGGGCAGCCCCGAGGCGACGGCGATCCACAGCAGGTGGCGCAGCAGCACCGGGTCGCTCAGCTCGCCGCCGACCCTGCGGCCCGCCAGCCAGCGGCTCGCCGCGCCCCGCACCTCCCCCGGTCCGGGCGGCTCGGGCGCGAGGGCGAGGCCGTGCCGGACCCCCGCGACGGAGGCGAAGGCCACGGCGTTCGCGGCGGCCCCGTGGACCGACTCGGCGAGGTTGGCCAGGAAGGACTCGACCGTGCCGGAGGTGTCGGCGACCTGCTCGGCGAGGGGCTCCAGGCGCACGATCTCCCGCGCCTCGGCGGCGCCGGCCGAGGCGAGCTCGCCCGGTCCGGTGAGGTCACCGGGCAGGCCCGTGTCGACCAGGTACGTCGTGATGCCGCTGCCGCGCAGCAGCCGGCGGCCCGCTTCCAGTACGCCGAGTTCCCGACGGCGGGCGAGATATCGGGCGGGCGGCGCGTGCGGTTCCAGACCGAGGAGCGGGGGGCACCAGCGGCGTACCGCGAACCCGGTCTGGGTGTCGAACAGCGTCGTGCCCGGGGCCGGCGGGCCCTCGGTGCGGGCCAACTGGGCCTCGAAGGTACCGAGACCCAGCTCCGTTCTCAGGATGCCGTGGCAGTACTGGTCCACCAAGGACGGCGTTTCGATCATCCGGACTCCCCGGGGACGGACCACGTAGTTCCTACGGGTCCTAACGGGTGACCGGGGTGTCAGGTTGTTGCTGCTCAGCCGTTCTTCGGTCCGCCGACCTGGATTCCGGCCATCCGGGTCCACTCGTACGGCCCCGTCTTCACCTTCGCCGCGAACTCGCCGTCGAAGGTCTCGTGGACGGTGACGCCGGCCTTCCCGACGGCCAGCTCGGCCACGGCGACCGAGGGGGCCACGAGGTCGCCCCAGCCGCCGTCGTCGCCGACCAGGACGATACGGGCGCCGCGCTCGCCGATGTACGCGATCTGGCCCTCGGCCCCGCCGTGCTGCTTGGCGAAGGCGCTGATCTGCTTGGCGAGCCGGGCCGCCCTGCGCTCGGCCTTCGCGGCCTGCTTGGCGTCTGCGGTCTCGTCAGCCTGCTTGGTGTCTGCCATGTCCAGGATGCTACCGACGGGTAGATCGAACGGCGACGGCCGGGGTGCGTGGTGTTGACCACGCACCCCGGCCGTTCGTCGATTCTGCGACGGGAACGTGGAGGGGTCAGCGCAGGAAGGGGTCCACGGCGACCGCCACGAACAGCAGCGACACATAGGTGATGGACCAGTGGAACAGCCGCATCTCCTTCAGCTTCCCGCCCGTCGCCTCCGCCTTCGCGCGGCTCTGGAGCGCGTGCGCCTCCCACAGCCACCAGCCGCCCGCCACCAGCGCGACCGAGGTGTAGAACCACCCGGTGTAGCCCAGCGGGGTCAGCAGCAGCGAGACGGCGACCATCACCCAGCTGTAGAGGACGATCTGCTTGGCGACGGTCTTGTTGGAGGCGACGACCGGCAGCATCGGCACGCCCACGCGCGCGTAGTCGTCCCTGACCTTCATGGACAGCGGCCAGTAGTGCGGCGGCGTCCAGAAGAACATGACGAGGAAGAGCACGACCGGTGCCCAGGACACCGAGTTCGTCACGGCCGACCAGCCGATCAGCACCGGCATGCAGCCGGCGATGCCGCCCCACACGATGTTCTGCGAGGTACGGCGCTTGAGGATCATCGTGTAGACGACGACGTAGAAGAGGAGCGCCCCGAGGGCGAGCCAGGCCGACAGCCAGTTGACGGTCAGACCGAACAGGAGTGTGGAGACCACCGCGAGGGTGATGCCGAAGGCGAGGCATTCACGCGGGCTGACCATTCCGGTGACCAGCGGGCGCTGCGAGGTGCGGTCCATCAGCGCGTCGATGTCGCGGTCGATGTACATGTTCAGCGCGTTGGCGCCGCCTGCGGACAGATAACCGCCGAGGCAGGTCAGCACCACCAGACCCAGGTCCGGAACGCCCTGCTGCGCCAGGAACATCACCGGGACGGTGGTGATCAGCAGCAGCTCGATGATCCGCGGCTTGGTCAGCGCCACGAACGCCTTCGCCCGGGCCCCGAACGGCCGCCGGCTCGGGCTCTGACTCGCCCCGACAATCCCCACTGGACGGGATTCAACGGCCGTCACGCACACCCCTGACAGAGACTCCCAGCAAGCCTCCCCGTGTGAATGCGGGGTAAAGGCTCGCGCGTACCACGCCACTGTAGACGTTGCCCAGACCCCGACATTCGCGGGGGTGGGGTCGTGTTGGACAGCACCTGCGGAAGAGCCGGGGGCCACTCTGTTGAGCACTCGTACGAGCGGCTCCGTATTCACTTGCCGAACAGGGAACACACCGGTCGGCAGGCGGATCACCAAGTCTCCCGGCAGTCTGGAATGACTCGAAAAAATGCACGTTCTCACGGGGGTAGGCTCGACAACGGCCGGTGGGCGCCGCGTGCACCGGCATTCGACATGCGTGACATGTGGAGAGGAGCCCTGACCCAGGGTGAGCACCAAGCCGACCACCACAGACCTCGAGTGGACCGAGTTGGACCAGCGGGCCGTGGACACCGCCCGCGTCCTGGCCGCCGACGCCGTACAGAAGGTCGGCAACGGCCATCCCGGTACGGCGATGAGCCTGGCGCCTGCCGCGTACACCCTCTTCCAGAAGGTGATGCGGCACGACCCGGCGGACGCCGACTGGGTCGGCCGCGACCGCTTCGTGCTGTCCGCGGGCCACTCGTCCCTGACGCTCTACACCCAGCTGTACCTGGCCGGCTTCGGCCTGGAGCTGGACGACCTGAAGGCGTTCCGCACCTGGGGTTCGAAGACGCCGGGTCACCCGGAGTACGGCCACACCACGGGCGTCGAGACGACGACCGGCCCGCTGGGCCAGGGCGTCGCGAACGCCGTGGGCATGGCGATGGCCGCCCGCTACGAGCGCGGTCTGTTCGACCCGGAGACCCCGGTCGGCGAGTCGCCGTTCGACCACTTCGTCTACGCGATCGCCGGTGACGGCTGCCTCCAGGAGGGCATCTCCGCCGAGGCGTCCTCCATGGCCGGTCACCAGAAGCTCGGCAACCTGATCCTGCTGTGGGACGACAACCACATCTCGATCGAGGGCGACACCGAGACGGCCGTCTCCGAGGACACCGTCAAGCGCTACGAGGCGTACGGCTGGCATGTGCAGCGCGTCGCCCCCAAGCCGGACGGCGACCTGGACCCGCACGCCCTCTACGACGCGATCGAGGCCGCGAAGCAGGTGACGGACAAGCCGTCCTTCATCGCGATGCGCTCGATCATCGCCTGGCCCGCGCCGAACGCGCAGAACACCGAGGCCGCCCACGGCTCGGCGCTCGGCGACGACGAGGTCGCGGCCACCAAGCGCGTCCTCGGCTTCGACCCGGAGCAGTCCTTCGAGGTCGCGGACGAGGTCATCGCCCACACCAGGGGCGCCCTGGAGCGCGGCCAGGCGGCCCGCGCCGTGTGGGAGAAGTCCTTCCAGCAGTGGCGGGACAACAACCCCGACCGCGCCGCCGAGTACGAGCGCGTCGCCGCGGGCGAGCTGCCCACCGGCTGGGAGGAGAAGCTCCCGGTCTTCGAGCCCGGCAAGGGCGTCGCCACCCGTGCCGCGTCCGGCAAGGTGCTCCAGGCGCTCGGCGCGGTCATCCCCGAGCTGTGGGGCGGCTCCGCCGACCTCGCGGGTTCCAACAACACGACGATCGACAAGACGTCGTCGTTCCTGCCCGAGGGCAACCCGCTGCCGGAGGCGAGCCCGTACGGCCGCACGGTGCACTTCGGTATCCGCGAGCACTCCATGGCCGCGGAGATGAACGGCATCGCGCTGCACGGCAACACCCGTATCTACGGCGGCACGTTCCTCGTGTTCTCCGACTACATGCGCAACGCCGTACGCCTGTCGGCGCTGATGCACGTGCCGGTCACGTACGTGTGGACGCACGACTCCATCGGCCTCGGCGAGGACGGCCCGACGCACCAGCCGGTCGAGCACCTGGCCTCGCTGCGCGCCATCCCGGGCCTGAACGTCGTCCGCCCGGCCGACGCCAACGAGACGGCGATCGCCTGGCGCGAGATCCTCAAGCGCTGGACGAAGGTCTTCGGCAAGGGCGCCCCGCACGGTCTGGTCCTCACCCGCCAGGGCGTGCCGACCTACGAGCCCGACGAGAACGCGGCCAAGGGCGGGTACGTCCTGTTCGAGGCCTCCACGGGGACGCCCGAGGTGCTCCTCATCGCGACCGGCTCCGAGGTGCACGTCGCCGTCGAGGCGCGCGAGCGGCTGGAGGCCGAGGGTGTGCCCACCCGCGTGGTGTCCATGCCGTCCGTGGAGTGGTTCGAGGAGCAGGACCAGGGGTACCGGGACAGCGTCCTGCCCCCCTCCGTCAAGGCCCGCGTCTCGGTCGAGGCGGGTATCGGTCTCACCTGGCACAAGTACGTCGGGGACGCCGGCCGCATCGTTTCCCTGGAGCACTTCGGTGCTTCCGCCGATGGCAAGGTCCTCTTCCAGGAGTACGGCTTCACTGCGGAGAACGTGGCCGCCAAGGCACGGGAATCCCTCGCCGCCGCCCAGCGCTGACGCTCACATACGACACGTAGGAGATGTAATTCCATGACAGACGCACTCAAGCGCCTCTCCGAAGAAGGCGTCGCGATCTGGCTGGACGACCTGTCGCGCAAGCGGATCACGTCCGGCAACCTGGCCGAACTGATCGACCAGCAGCACGTCGTGGGCGTCACCACCAACCCGTCGATCTTCCAGAAGGCGATCTCGCAGGGCGACGGCTACGACCTGCAGCTCGCCGACCTCGCCGCCCGCAAGGTCACCGTCGAAGAGGCCATCCGCATGATCACGACGGCGGACGTCCGCGACGCCGCCGACATCCTGCGCCCGGTCTTCGACGCCACCGGCGGCCAGGACGGCCGGGTCTCGATCGAGGTCGACCCGCGCCTGGCGCACCACACCAAGCCGACGGTCGCCGAGGCCAAGCAGCTCGCCTGGCTGGTCGACCGCCCCAACACGCTCATCAAGATCCCGGCCACGATGGGCGGCCTCCCGGCGATCACCGAGGTCATCGGCCTCGGCATCAGCGTCAACGTCACGCTGATCTTCTCGCTGGAGCGCTACCGCCAGGTCATGGACGCCTACCTGGCCGGCCTGGAGCAGGCCAAGGAGCGCGGCCTGGACCTGTCGAAGATCCACTCCGTGGCGTCCTTCTTCGTGTCCCGCGTGGACACCGAGATCGACAAGCGGCTCGACGCGCTCGGCACCGACGAGGCCAAGGCCGCCCGCGGCAAGGCGGGCCTCGCCAACGCCCGGCTCGCCTACCAGGCGTACGAGGAGGTCTTCGCCGGCGAGCGCTGGGCCGCGCTGGAGAAGGCGGGCGCCAACAAGCAGCGTCCGCTGTGGGCCTCCACCGGTGTGAAGGACCCCGCCTACAAGGACACCCTGTACGTGGACGACCTGGTGGCGCCGAACACGGTGAACACCATGCCGGAGGCGACCCTGTTCGCCGCCGAGGACCACGGCTCGATCACCGGCAACACCGTCGCCGGCACCTACGAGCAGGCCCGCGCCGAGATCGACGCCGTCGAGAAGCTCGGCATCTCCTACGACGAGGTGGTCCAGCTCCTCGAGGACGAGGGCGTCGACAAGTTCGAGGCGTCCTGGAACGACCTGCTCAAGTCGACCGAGGCGGAGCTCCAGCGCCTCGCCCCCTCGGAGGGCTGAACTCTGTCGAGCAGCAACCCGCTGCGTGACCCCGCAGACCGACGGCTCCCGCGTATCGCGGGGCCGTCGGGCCTGGTCATCTTCGGCGTCACGGGCGATTTGTCCCGGAAGAAGCTCATGCCCGCCGTGTACGACCTCGCCAACCGGGGTCTGCTGCCGCCGGGCTTCTCGCTGGTCGGCTTCGCCCGCCGCGAGTGGGAGCACGAGGACTTCGCACAGGAGGTCCACGACGCGGTCAAGGAGCACGCCCGCACGCCCTTCCGCGAGGAGGTCTGGCAGCAGCTCGTCCAGGGCATGCGCTTCGTGCAGGGCACCTTCGACGACGACGACGCCTTCGAGCGGCTGCGCAGCACGATCGAGGAACTCGACAAGGCGCAGGGCACGGGCGGCAACTTCGCCTTCTACCTGTCCGTGCCGCCGCGGTCCTTCCCGGTGGTCATCCAGCAGCTGAAGAAGCACGGACTGGCCGACCAGACGAGCGGCTCCTGGCGGCGCGCGGTCATCGAGAAGCCCTTCGGCCACGACCTCGCCTCGGCCGAGGAGCTCAACAAGGTCGTCCACGAGGTCTTCGGCTCGGACCAGGTCTTCCGCATCGACCACTACCTGGGCAAGGAGACCGTCCAGAACATCATGGCGCTGCGCTTCGCCAACACGATGTTCGAGCCGATCTGGAACCGGTCCTTCGTGGACCACGTGCAGATCACGATGGCCGAGGACATCGGCATCGGCGGCCGGGCCGGCTACTACGACGGCATCGGCGCCGCCCGTGACGTCATCCAGAACCACCCTCACGGCCATGGAGGAGCCGGCCTCCTTCGACGCGGACGCGCTGGCCGCCGAGAAGACCAAGGTGCTCGGCGCCGTGCGGCTGCCGAAGGACCTGGGCCTCGCCACCGTGCGCGCACAGTACGCGGCCGGGTGGCAGGGCGGCGAGAAGGCCGTCGGCTACCTCGAAGAGGACGGCATCGACCCCAAGTCGAAGACCGACACCTACGCGGCCGTCAAGCTCGAGGTCGACAACCGCCGCTGGGCGGGCGTCCCCTTCTATCTGCGCACCGGCAAGCGCCTGGGCCGCCGGGTCACCGAGATCGCGGTGGTCTTCCAGCGCGCCCCGCACTCCCCCTTCGACTCCACGGCGACCGAGGAGCTCGGCGCGAACGCGATCGTCATCCGCGTCCAGCCCGACGAGGGCATCACGGTCCGCTTCGGCTCGAAGGTGCCCGGCACCTCGATGGAGATCCGGGACGTGTCGATGGACTTCGCCTACGGCGAGTCCTTCACGGAGTCCTCGCCCGAGGCCTACGAGCGCCTCATCCTCGACGTGCTGCTGGGCGACTCGAACCTCTTCCCCCGCACGGAAGAGGTGGAGCTGTCCTGGAAGATCCTCGACCCGATCGAGCAGTTCTGGGACAAGAACGGCAAGCCCGCGCAGTACCCGTCGGGCACGTGGGGGCCCGTCGAGGCCGACGAGATGCTCGAGCGAGACGGACGGAGCTGGCGCCGGCCATGAAGACAGACCTCACGGACACCACTGCCAGCAAGATCAATAAGGCGTTGGTGCAGGGCAGGCGCGCGATAGGCACCCCCGCCGTCGGCATGGTGCTCACCCTCGTCGTCGTCACGGACGAGGAGAACGCCTACGACGCCCTGAAGGCCGCCAACGACGCGTCGCACGAGCACCCCTCGCGCACGCTCGTGGTCATCAAGCGCGTCTCGCGGTCCCCCCGGGGCCGCACCCAGTCCCGCCTCGACGCCGAGGTACGGCTGGGCGCGGACGCGGGCAGCGGCGAGACGGTGATCCTCCGGCTGTACGGCGAGGTCTCCGACCACGCCCAGTCCGTCGTCCTGCCGCTGCTGCTGCCGGACGCGCCGGTGGTCGTCTGGTGGTCGGTGGACGCCCCGCGCGACCCGGCGGGCGACCCGCTGGGCGCCCTGGGCCAGCGCCGCGTCACCGACAGCTACGCGGCCGAGAAGCCCATCAACGAACTGCGGGCGCGTGCCGAGAGCTACGAGCCGGGCGACACCGACCTGGCGTGGGCCCGGATCACCCCGTGGCGCTCGATGCTGGCCGCCGCCCTCGACCAGGTCAGCTGCGAGATCGTCTCCGCCGAAGTGGCGGGCGAGGAGGCCAACCCGAGTGTCGAGCTGCTCGCCATGTGGCTCGCCGACCGGCTCCATGTGCACGTCCGCCGCGCGATCTCGGCCGGTCCCGGTCTGACCCAGGTCCGGATGGAGACGACCGGCGGTCCGATCACCCTGCACCGGTCGGACGGCGCGATGGCCACGCTGGCGCTGCCGGGCCAGCCCGACCGCGCGGTGGCGCTCAAGCGCCGCGAAACGTCCGAGTTGCTCGCGGAGGAGCTGCGCAGGCTCGACCCCGACGACACCTACGCGTCCGCCCTGCGGTTCGGCGTGGACCGGCTGGGCGGGATCCAGTCGGCCGCGGAGCGGGAGGCCGAGCGGTCCGCGGCCGCCGGCCGGCCCGCGCCGTCCCTCCCGGTCCGCGCCGTGGCGGACCCGGCGGCCGCGGACCGTGACTCCGCGTCGGCTCCGCAGCCCGCCGCCCCGGCGGCCCACGGCGACGCCGACCGGCCGACTCCGGCGCAGATGCCCCCGGTCAGGAAAGCGGATCCGCAGTGAGCACTCCCCAGCTGGTCGTGCACCACGACAAGGAACTGATGGCGCAGGCCGCCGCGGCCCGTCTCATCACGAAGATCGTGGACGCCCAGGCCTCCCGGGGCCAGGCGTCCGTGGTCCTCACCGGCGGCCGCAACGGCAACGGTCTGCTGGCCGCGCTGGCCGCCGCGCCCGCCCGTGACGCCGTCGACTGGGCCCGGCTGGACCTGTGGTGGGGCGACGAGCGTTTCGTGCCCGAGGGCGACCCGGAGCGCAATGTCACGCAGGCCCGTGAGGCCCTGCTGGACTCCGTCCCGGTGGACCCGAAGCGCGTGCACGCCATGCCCGCGTCCGACGGTCCGTACGGCGCCGACGTGGAGGCGGCCGCGGCCGCCTACGCGGAGGAGCTGGCCCGCGCGGCCGGCCCCGAGAACCACGGCGACGTGCCCGCCTTCGACGTCCTGATGCTGGGCGTCGGCCCGGACACCCACGTGGCCTCGCTCTTCCCCGAGCTGCCCGCCGTGCGGGAGACCGAGCGCACGGTGGTGGGCGTGCGCGGCGCGCCCAAGCCCCCGCCGACCCGGGTCACCCTCACCCTCCCGGCGATCCGGGCGGCCCGTGAGGTGTGGCTGCTCGCCGCCGGCGAGGACAAGGCGCAGGCCGCGGCGATCGCCCTGTCCGGCGCGGGCGAGATCCAGGCCCCCGCGGCGGGCGCCCGGGGCCGCTCCCGCACCCTGTGGCTGCTGGACGCGGCGGCGGCCTCCCGGCTCCCGAGGTCGCTGTACCCTCCCGCGTCCGCCTGACGCGGTCACCGCTCCACAGAACCCGTACGGTCAACCGCCGTACGGGTTCTGCCCGTTGTGGGCCCCGTAGGACCCGTACGGGTTGCCGCCCCGGGGATACGGCTGCCCCGGGCCCGGTGCGTACGGCCGGCCGTTCGGGTTTCCGGGCTGCTGTCCGTGCCACTGGCCGTGCGGGTGCCCGTACGGATGCCCGTACGGATGCCCGTAGGGATTTCCCTGCGGCGGGACCTGCGGCGGGACCTGGGGCGGGACCTGGGGCGGCACCCCGGCGGGTGCGGGCGGCAGGGTGGCCGGGTGGGCCGCCAGCCGGATGCCGTAACGACGCTTGAGGCGGCGCATCTCCAGCAGCGCGATCGCGGTGACCGTCACCGGCGCGCCCAGGATGAAGACGATGCCCATGGTGAGGCTGAGGCCGTGCAGGTCACCGGTGACCAGATCGGGAAGGGCCATCAGCCAGGTCGTCACCGTGGCGAGCAGCGGCGGCAGACAGCGGTGCACGGCGGCGGAACCGAAGAAGTTCCCGGAGAGCCGGACGGCGCCGGCCATCACGAAGAAGGCCATCCAGAGGCCCACGAGGGTGAGCAGCATCCGCGGGACCAGCCCGAACATCTCGCTCGACCGGAAGATCCCCACGGTCGTCATGACACAGCCGATGAAGAGCAGCAGCAGCTTGAGCGAGTCGAGGAGCGGCCTCTTCAACTGCCGGACGGTGCCGGTGCGCCGCCAGACGAAGAGCATCACGCCGACCGTCACCGGGGTGAGGAAGAACAGCACGGCGGAGGCGATCGCCGTGTTCTCCAGCATCTCCTCGAAGGCGAACCCGCCCTCGACGAAGGTGTACACGCCGACGGCCGCCACCGCCCCGGCGATGACCCTGCCGCGCTTGAGCCGCTCCACCGTCGGATCGAGCGCCGGGGGTATCCACGCCGGATGGAACACCGCCCACGCCGCCTTGTGGGGCTTCAGGAACGAGCGGCGGGACAGCGAGCCGTCCGTCCAACTCCTGCGTGCACCGGCCACGTTGCTCTCCCCCGAGAGATCGGACTCATGATCGCCGGGGAGTCTACGGGAAGCGGCCGACCGCCCGCCGCCCGCTTCCCGTTTCCTCCGTACGGGCGACCGCTACCGGCCGCGCAGCTCCCGGTACCTGGCGACCAGGGCCTTGGTGGACGCGTCCAGGCCGGGAACCTCGGCGCCCTCGGTGAGGGCGGGTTCGACGCGCTTGGCGAGCACCTTGCCGAGCTCCACGCCCCACTGGTCGAAGGAGTCGATGTCCCACACCGCGCCCTGTACGAACACCTTGTGCTCGTAGAGCGCGACGAGCTGGCCGAGTACCGAGGGGGTCAGCTCGCGGGCGAGGATCGTGGTCGTCGGGTGGTCGCCCCGGAACGTCTTGTGGGCCACCAGCTCCTCCGGCACGCCCTCCGCGCGCACCTCCTCGGGCGTCTTGCCGAAGGCCAGTGCCTGGGTCTGCGCGAAGAAGTTGGCCATCAGCAGGTCGTGCTGGGCCTTGAGTTCGTCGCTCAGCTCGGCGGCCGGCTCGGCGAAGCCGATGAAGTCGGCGGGGACGAGCTTGGTGCCCTGGTGGATGAGCTGGTAGTAGGCGTGCTGCCCGTTGGTGCCCGGCGTGCCCCAGACGATCGGCCCGGTCTGCCAGTCGACCTGCCTGCCGTCCCGGCCGACGGACTTGCCGTTGGACTCCATGTCCAGCTGCTGGAGGTAGGCGGCGAACTTGGACAGATAGTGGCTGTAGGGCAGCACGGCATGCGACTGCGCGTCGTGGAAGTTGCCGTACCAGATGCCCAGCAGGCCCAGCAGCAGCGGCACGTTGGACTCGGCGGGCGCGGTCCTGAAGTGCTCGTCGACGAGGTGGAAGCCGTCGAGCATCTCGCGGAACCGGTCCGGTCCGATGGCGATCATCAGCGACAGGCCGATCGCCGAGTCGAAGGAGTAGCGACCGCCGACCCAGTCCCAGAACTCGAACATGTTGGCCGTGTCGATGCCTCTCGGCGTTCGTCGACAGGGCGACGAAGTGCTGGGCCACGGCCGTGTCGTCGCCGCCGAGCGCGTCCAGCAGCCAGCTGCGGGCCGAGGTCGCGTTGGTGATCGTCTCGATGGTGGTGAAGGTCTTCGACGCGATGATGAACAGCGTCTCCGCCGGGTCCAGGTCGCGGGTGGCCTCGTGCAGGTCGGCGCCGTCCACGTTGGACACGAAACGGACCGTGAGATCGCGGTCGGTGTAGCCGCGCAGCACCTCGTAGGCCATCGCCGGACCCAGGTCGGAGCCGCCGATGCCGATGTTCACCACGTTGCGGATGCGCCGGCCGGTGTGGCCGGTCCAGGCACCGGAGCGGACGCGGTCGGCGAAGCCGGCCATCTTGTCGAGGACCGCGTGCACCGCCGGGACGACGTTCTCCCCGTCGACCTCGATCACCGCGTCGCGCGGGGCGCGCAGGGCGGTGTGCAGGACGGCGCGGCCCTCGGTGGTGTTGATCTTCTCGCCGCGGAACATCGCGTCCCTGAGGCCGAAGACATCGGTGGCGACGGCCAGTTCACGCAGGTGCCGCAGCGTCTCGTCGGTGACGAGGTGCTTGGAGTAGTCGATGTGCAGGTCACCGACCCGTAGCGTGTATCCCGCACCGCGCTCGGGGTCGGCGGCGAACAGCTCCCGCAGCCGCACCTCGCCGAGTTCCTCGCGGTGTTTGGCCAGAGCGGTCCACTCGGGCGTCTGGTTGAGCCTCGTACGGCCGTCTGCGTTCATGTCGGACTTCAGCCCTCTTTCCTCATCTGTCCGTGCTGCGCACGCCTTGCCCCGCCGGTTCCAACCTAGTTGATCAGCGCGTCGGGTGAGCGGACGGGCCACGGTCGTACGGGACAACAACAGATACGTCCGCCCGGCCCCCGGGTATCAACGCGGCGACGGCGGGTGCGCATCACGGGGCGGAGCCCGCGTCGCCGTGCCGGCGCACACGAACAGGCCGACCGGCAGTGCGCCGGCCGGCTGGGTGACCGGTCGTCAGGCAGGCGTGGGCCCCGCCGAGGGCCTCGATGTCCACCAGGGCGCGCCGCAGGGGCGCGTGAAGGGCGCCTACTGTCGTCAGACGGCCCGCGGGTGGACATGCGCGCGCGAAACACCTCCGGCCAGGCACCCTCGGGCACCCGGCCGGTCTCGGTTCGTCAGATCTCGCCCCGCAGTTTGGCGAGCGCCTCGGCGAGGATCGCCTCGCCGTCCGCGTCGCTGCGCCGCTCCCGCACATAGGCGAGGTGTGTCTTGTAGGGCTCGGTTCGCGGCGGGTCCGGGGGGTTGTCCCGGTCCTGCCCGGCGGGAAAGCCGCAGCGCGGGCAGTCCCAGGTGTCGGGAACCTGCGCGTCGCTGGCGAAGCTGGGCACCGTTTCGTGTCCGTTGGAGCACCAGAAGGAGATGCGCAGACGCGGCGCGGACTCGCCCCGCTCGGCCTCGCCCATCGGCCCCGCCCCGACCCGGCTTCCTCGGATCGCGTTGCCACTTGCCACGGTCGTAACTCCCTGCGTGATGGTGCCGCAAAGCGAGTCGGCGTTTCGCTTCGCTGCGAGCGCCTCAGTCTACGTAAGGCCCAACGCGCGTCCAGTGATTGGAGTTACAGCTTCCACACCTAGACGCAAGCCCCATGATAGGCCGCGCTCAGCTGCGCGTACCGAACATGGGGCCTTACGTACCGGAATGTGCGTGACTGTGCGAAGCTGATCAGCTGTTCGTCTTCATGACGATGCCGAGAACGATGATGCAGGCGAACCACAGCAGACCGATCACGACGGTGATGCGGTCGAGGTTGCGCTCGGCGACCGAGGAGCCGCCGACGGAGGACTGCATGCCGCCACCGAACATGTCGGAGAGGCCGCCGCCCTTCCCCTTGTGCATCAGCACCAGCAGCATCAGCAGCAGGCTGAAGACGATCAGGGCGATCGAGAACCCCAAAACCACGGCTGGACCAACTTCCTCGGATTCGGATAACGACTCGGACGAACGACGGGGGCATAGCGACAACCGCTATGCCCCCGCAAGGGTACGACGGATCGCCGCTACCGCATACACACAGCTCGGATCACTGGTCGCGGAAGCGCACGATCTTGACGAACTCGTCGGCGTCCAGCGAGGCACCGCCGACCAGCGCGCCGTCGATGTCGGCCTGCGCCATGATCTCGGCGACGTTGCCGGACTTCACGGAGCCGCCGTACTGGATGCGGACCTTGTCGGCCAGCTCCTGGGTGTAGAGCTCGGCGATCTTGCCGCGGATGGCGGCGCAGACCTCCTGCGCGTCCTCGGCACCGCAGACCTTGCCGGTGCCGATGGCCCAGACGGGCTCGTAGGCGATCACGATGGTCTCGGCCTGCTCGGCCGGGAGGTCCTTCAGGCCGCCCTCGACCTGGGTGAGGGTGTGGGAGACGTGGTTGCCCGCCTCGCGGACGTCCAGCTCCTCACCGACACACAGGATCGGGGTCAGGCCGTGCTTGTAGGCGGCCTTGACCTTGGCGTTCACCAGTTCGTCGGTCTCGTTGTGGTACTGGCGGCGCTCGGAGTGGCCGATCGCCACGAACGTGCACTTCAGCTTGGCCAGCATCGAACCGGAGATCTCGCCGGTGTAGGCGCCGGAGTCGTGCGCCGAGATGTCCTGGGCGCCGTACTTGATCTTCAGCTTGTCGCCGTCGACCAGGGTCTGCACGGAGCGCAGGTCGGTGAAGGGCGGCAGGACGGCGACCTCGACGGCCTCGTAGTCCTTGTCGGCCAGGGCGAAGGCGAGCTTCTGGGTGTGGGCGATGGCCTCGAGGTGGTTGAGGTTCATCTTCCAGTTGCCCGCCATCAGCGGCGTGCGAGTGGTCATGCGGGGTCAGCCCTCCAGTGCGGCGAGGCCGGGGAGCGTCTTGCCCTCGAGGTATTCGAGGGAGGCGCCACCACCGGTCGAGATGTGGCCGAATGCGTTCTCGTCGAAGCCCAGGATGCGGACGGCAGCGGCGGAGTCGCCACCGCCGACGACCGTGAAGGCCGGGGAATCGATGAGGGCCTGGGCGACCGCCTTGGTGCCCTCGGCGTAGTCGGGGTGCTCGAAGACGCCCATGGGGCCGTTCCAGAAGACGGTTCCGGCGTCGGCGAGCTTCGAGGCGTACAGGGCACCGGTCTCGGGACCGATGTCGAGGCCCATCAGGTCGGCGGGGATCGCGTCCGCGGCGACGGTGACGGGGTCGGACGGGGCCTTGGTCTTCAGGTCCGGGAACCGGGCCGCGGCCACGACGTCGACGGGCACGACCAGCTCGACGCCGTTCTTCTCGGCGCGCTCGACGTACTCGGTGACGACGGGCAGCTGATCGTCCTGGACGAGGGAGGCACCGATCTCGTACCCCTTCGCCTTGAGGAAGGTGAAGGCCATGCCGCCGCCGATGAGGATGCGGTCGGCCTTGCCGAGCAGCTGGTCGATGACGGCGAGCTTGTCGGAGACCTTGGAGCCGCCGAGGGCGACGACATAGGGCCGCTTGACGTCCTCGGTGAGCTGCTTCAGGACGCCGACCTCGGTGGCGATCAGGAAGCCGGCGGCGTGCGGCAGCCGGGCCGGGAGGTCGTAGACGGAGGCGTGCTTGCGGTGCACCGCCCCGAACCCGTCGCCGACGTAGAGGTCGGCGAGTTCGGCGAGCAGGTCGGCGAAGGCGCCGCGCTCGGCGTCGTCCTTGCTGGTCTCGCCCGCGTTGAAGCGCAGGTTCTCGATGACGGCGACCTGGCCGTCGGTGAGGCCGGCGACCGTGGACCGGGCGGAATCGCCGACCGTGTCGGTCGCGAAGGCCACGGCGGAGCCGAGGAGTTCGCCCAGCCGGTCGGCGGCGGGGGCGAGGGAGAAGGCGGGGTCCGGCGCGCCCTTGGGGCGGCCCAGGTGCGAGGCGACGACCACCTTGGCGCCCGCGTCCGCGAGGGCCTTGACGGTGGGCAGGACGGCGCGGATGCGGCCGTCGTCGGTGATGGTGCCGCCGTCGAGCGGCACGTTGAGGTCGGCGCGGACGAAGACCCGCTTGCCTGCGACGCCTTCGGCGAGAAGTTCGTCGATCGTCTTCATTACGGGGGCTCCTGAAGAGGGCTCGTGGTACTCGTGATCACTCGTGGTCGCCGGCGACCGTGAGGAAGGCTGATCCGTACGTGCGTCAGGGCTCGGGCGGCGCGTCCCTGCGCCGCCCGAGCCCTGCACTCACATCGGGGTGCCCGATCCTACGATCAGAGCTGGTTGCCGACGAAGACCGTCAGGTCGACGAGGCGGTTGGAGTAGCCCCACTCGTTGTCGTACCAGCCGAGGATCTTCACCGAGTTGCCCTCCTGGACCATGGTCAGGGAGGAGTCGAAGGTGCAGGAGGCCGGGTCGCTGACGATGTCCGAGGAGACGATCGGGTCCTCGGTGTAGGCCAGGTAGCCCTTGAGGTCGCCGTCCTCGGAGGCCTTCTTGAACGCAGCGTTGACCTCGTCCTTGGTGACCTCGCGCTGGAGCGTCACGACCAGGTCGGTGGCCGAGCCGGTCGGGACCGGGACGCGCATGGCGATGCCGTCCAGCTTGCCCTTGAGCTGCGGGAGGACCAGGGCGGTGGCCTTGGCGGCACCCGTCGTGGTCGGGATGATGTTCTCGGCGGCGGCGCGGGCGCGACGCAGGTCCGAGTGCGGGAAGTCCAGGATGCGCTGGTCGTTGGTGTACGCGTGGACCGTCGTCATCAGACCCTTGACGATGCCGAAGTTCTCGTCGAGGACCTTGGCCATCGGCGCCACACAGTTGGTGGTGCAGGAGGCGTTGGAGATGACGTGGTGGTTGGCCGCGTCGTACTTGTCCTGGTTGACGCCCATCACGATGGTGATGTCCTCGTCCTTGGCCGGAGCCGAGATGAGGACCTTCTTGGCGCCGCCGGCGATGTGCTTCTCGGCGTCGGCCTTCTTGGTGAAGATGCCGGTCGACTCGATCACGATGTCGACGCCCAGGTCACCCCACGGGATGTCCGCCGGGTTGCGCTCGGACAGCACCTTGATGGTGTGACCGTCGACGGTGATCGTGTCGGCGGTGTGCGACACCTCGGCCTTGAGGCGGCCCAGGATGGTGTCGTACTTGAGCAGATGTGCGGTGGTCGCGGTGTCACCCAGGTCGTTGACAGCCACGATCTCGATGTCAGCACCCTGCTCCAGCAGCGCGCGGAAGTAGTTACGACCGATGCGGCCAAAGCCGTTGATGCCTACGCGGATCGTCACGAACCGATCTCCTCGTTGGTACGCCGGCTATGCGGTGCCGGCGAGCTGTATTTGGGATGTCCCCGACCACCCACGACCCTACCTCTCCGAGGCCGCCGGAGTGACATCGACTTCGCCCATACACGGCAGGGCGGTCCGTACCCGCCAGTAGGGGTACGGACCGCCCCGGACCGGAAGACCCGATCGCTCGATGTGGTTACGAACTGTCACACCGAGTTGACAACCGTCCTTCAGCTCTCAAGTGAGGCGAGCGCCTTCCCGATGAGCGCGACCCGGTCGGCCGCCGCGGTGACGTGCTCCAGGCCGAAGCCCAGCAACACCGTGTCGTCGGTGGTGACCGCTCCGTACGTCTGGAACAGGGCGCCGGTGCGCGTCCAGTCCTTCAGTACGGCCGGGCTGCCCGCGGGCGGACCCGCGACCCGCCAGGCGCCGAGCGAGGTCTCGAAGCCCTCGGTCCCGGTGGCGGTGCCGCCGACGACCAGCGAGGTGTCGTCCGCGAGGACGCCGTGGCCGCCGCTGCCGGGGTCGGTGACGTAGGCGATCGAGACCTCGACCTGCTTGCCCGCGTAGGCGCTCAGGTCGAAGTTCACCTGCTGCCAGCCGCTGGAGGCGCCGGTGAGGGCGTTCCAGGAGCCGGTGCCGCCGGTCGCGGTGCAGTCACCCGCACCGAGCGTGAGGTAGTGCCGCAGCCAGGGGTGCTCGCCGATGTAGAAGCCGCCGCCGCACTCCGCGGGGACGGCGGTGCTGGTGGCGCCGCCCGCCTCGGGGAGCGTCGTCCAGTCGTCGGCGCCGACCGTGTGGATCTCGACGATCGCGTTGTCGTAGCCGGGCTCGGTGTCCCACAGCAGCTGGGCGCGCAGGGCCGGCTTGCTCGCCGCGCCGACACCGGTGAGGTCGATGGTGCGGGTGAGGCGCTTGTAGGCGTCGTCGGTGTGCACGGCGGCGGCCATGTACGAGCCCGTGAACGGCCCGTACGGGTTGACCGTCCCGGCGAACTGGCCGGCTCCCGCGCTGGCGAACTGCGGGTACGCGGCGGCGGGCAGCTCGTCCGAGGTGACGCCGTAGGTGCCCGCCCTGTCGAGCGGGTTGCCGGTGGCCGGGCCGAGGGCCCCGCCGGCGCCCGCGAGCCCGCCGGAACCGGTGAAGCCCGTGGCGCCCGGAGTGGACGTACGGGAGTAGGCGCCCAGGTAGTACTGGCTGAAGTCGTTCGACGGGGTGCCGTCACCGAGGTCGACGTTGCCGCCGGCCAGCTCGCCCGCCTCGATCAGCTTGCCGCCCTCGTTGAGGAAGGCACGCAGTTCGAGCTGGGTCGGATTGCCGGGGACGCTCGCGCCCGTGTAGTGGACGACCGTCTCGAAGTGGCTCAGCACGCCGAGCGCGTCGGGTGCGCCCTGGGTGGCGACGTCCCAGACGATCGCCCTGCGCCCGTTGGCCCTCAGCGCGTCGACGTAGGTCTGCGCCTGTGTGGCGGCCGTGCCCTCCTCGGCCACGACGAGGGTGTCGGCCTTGGGCCGCGCGGCGATCGTGTAGGTGAAGTGGGCGCTGGAGACCTTCTTGCCGTTCCTGGACTGGCCGGTGAACCAGACCTCGACCTTGTCGCCGGGTGCGCCGTCGCGCACCTTGGCCCGGTACTCGTCGTAGTAGAGGTTGTCGTCACCGCCGAAGGTCTCGCCGCCCTTCCAGGCCTTGAGCGCCTGGTCCCGGGTACGGCCGCCGTTGACGCGGTACTTGAGCTCCTTGTCGCGGATCGCCTTGCGTACGACGACGGAGACCTCCTGGTCGGCGCCGCGCCCGTACGAGGTGGTGAACGGCGCCGGGGTGAAGTCGGCGGCGGACAGACCGACCGAGGACTTCGGCTGGTCCGGTTGCGCCGCGGACTCCGCGACGGAGAGCGCGAACGGGACGTTCTTGGCGAACTCCTGCTGGATCAGCTTCTCGTCGTCCGGGAAGTTGAAGACCGACTGGCAGTCGGAGGCGTTCCACTGGTCGTTCGGGTCGATGCCGGAAGCGGTCTGGCAGGTCGACATCTCGGGGGTGAACATCGCCGTGCCGTTGACGTTCGCCGCGTGCCCGTCGGCCTCGCCGTTGGTCGTGTACAACTCCGAGGAGACCTGCGGGTGGTAGCCCGGGACCGCGGAGTTGTCGGGGGTTCCGGCGAGCGCCTTGTAGACGACGTCGTCCGGGGTGTCGGTCGCGACCTGCCAGCCGACGCCGTAGAGCAGCAGTTCGGCGGCGGAGTGGTAGTTGATGCCGTACGTGAACCCGATCCGCTTCTCGAAGGCGTCGAGCGCCTTGGTCTCGGGTTCGGAGCCGGGGGTGGCGCCGCGGTAGGTCTGGCTGGTGGGGTTCGGGGACGAACCCTCGTCGTCGTAGCCCCACTTGTAGGGGAAGTTGCGGTTGAGGTCGACGCCGTCGCCGGTGGAGATCGCGCCGTCGCCGTTGACGTCCCGCAGGTTCTTGCGCCAGAGGCGGTTGTCGGTGTTCTCGAAGGTGTAGTCGTAGCCGTCGGGGTTGGCCGACAGGACGAACCACAGCTCACTGGAGTCGACGATCTTCTTGACGCGCCGGTCGGTCTTGTAGGTGTCCAGGTAGTAGTGCATCAGCCGCCGGGTCATCTCCGGGGTGATCCACTCCCGCGCGTGCTGGTTGGACATGTAGAGGACCGAGGGCTTGGAGCCGTCCGCGGACTTCTTCGCGTTCTTGGTCAGTTTGAGCGCGAGGATGTCCTGGCCCCTGACCGTCTTGCCGAGGGAGACGACCTTGGTGAGGCCCGGGTTCTCCCGCGCGGTGCGGAGGATCTCCTCCCGGAGACCGCCGCTGCCGCTGTACGGCCGGAACACACCGTCGGCGGCGGCCTCCACGCGGTTCTCCGCCTTGGCCGAAAGTGTGTGCTCGGTGAGGGCGACGCCCTGCTTCTCGAGCTTCGTCGCCTGCTTGTCGGTGAGGTAGACCTCGACCGTCGCGGTGCCCTTCTCGGGCGCCTGCTCGCTGAGTTCGTGACCGTCCTGGCCGGCCGCCAGCAGCAGGGGTACCTGCTGCTTGGTGACCTCGGCGCGGAAGACCTTGACCTCGTCCGCGTCGGGTTTCGGTGTGGTGCCGGGCTGTGCCTGGGCGATGGGTGCGAGTGCCGCTCCGCCGAGCAGCAGCGCGCCGACAGCGAGGATCGATCTCGCTCTTCGTCTCATGAACCCCCCTAGCCTGAGTTCGCCCCAGCAGCGAACTCTGCCAGGCTCATGACAGTTGATGATCCAGTCAAGAGCGCCTCGAAGCCACGCAAACGCCGGTGGTGTCACCCGAAAGGGCGACACCACCGGCGTTCTGAGGAAACGTCAGCAGAGCAGCGGGTCAGCCGACCAGGTTGTCGGCCAGCTCGTCGCTGAGGTTGGCGTCCGTGCCCGCGATGCCGAGGTCGGAGGCCCGCTTGTCGGCCATCGCCAGCAGCCGGCGGATCCGACCGGCGACCGCGTCCTTCGTCAGCGGCGGGTCGGCGAGCGCGCCCAGCTCCTCCAGCGAGGCCTGCTTGTGGTCCATACGGAGCCGGCCGGCCGCCGCGAGGTGCTCGGGCACCTCGTCACCGAGGATCTCCAGAGCACGCTGGACCCGGGCCCCGGCGGCGACCGCCGCACGCGCCGAGCGGCGCAGATTGGCGTCGTCGAAGTTGGCGAGACGGTTCGCCGTGGCCCGCACCTCGCGGCGCATCCGGCGCTCCTCCCAGGCCAGCACCGACTCGTGCGCGCCCAGCCGGGTGAGCAGCGCACCGATCGCGTCGCCGTCCCGGACCACGACCCGGTCGACCCCGCGCACCTCACGGGCCTTCGCGGCGATGGACAGCCGGCGGGCGGCGCCGACCAGCGCGAGCGCGGCCTCCGGGCCCGGGCAGGTCACCTCCAGGGAGGACGAGCGGCCGGGCTCGGTGAGGGAGCCGTGCGCCAGGAAGGCCCCGCGCCAGGCCGCCTCCGCGTCACAGGTCGCGCCGGAGACCACCTGCGGGGGCAGCCCCCGGATCGGGCGGCCACGGCCGTCGACGAGGCCCGTCTGCCGGGCCAGCTGGTCACCGCCCGCGACCACCCGCACCACATAGCGCGAGCCGCGGCGCAGACCGCCCGGGGCCATCACGATCAGCTCCGAGCTGTGGCCGAAGATCTCCAGGATGTCCCGCTTGAGCCGGCGGGCCGCCATCGCGGTGTCCAGCTCCGCCTCGATCACGATCCGCCCGCTCACCAGGTGGAGGCCGCCGGCGAACCGCAGAACTGCGGAGACCTCCGCCTTTCTACAGCAGGTCCGGGTGACGGGGAGCCGGGAGATCTCGTCCTTCACCGCTGCCGTCATCGCCATGGGCCGATCCTTCCATGCATCCGAAAAATACGGTCGTACGCGGCAGCCAACAGCTCCGGGTCATGCCTCGGGGTTCCGTCGGGCCGGGCCACCGGCGCCAGCTCGACCGCGGCCCCGAACCTTTTGGCGGCGTCGGTCAGCGAGTCGCGGTCGAGCACGGCGGCCACGTCGGCCAGCACCACGTCCAGGGCGAGTTTAGGGGCGTGTCGTCCCAAAACCTCCAAATGACGCTGCGGGGAGAAGCCGTCGGTTTCTCCGGGCTGCGGGGCGAGGTTCAGGGAGAGCACCCGGCGCGCCTTCGTCTCCATGAGGGCGTCCAGCAGATCGGGCACCAGCAGGTGCGGCATGACCGAGGAGAACCAGGAACCGGGCCCGAGCACCACCCAGTCGGCGTCCAGGACGGCCTCGACCGCCTCCGGGACGGCCGGCGGGTCGTGCGGCACCAGGTGCACCGACTGCACCTCGCCGGGCGTCAACGCCACGGTCGCCTGCCCCCGGACCGTGTCGACGTCGTCCGGCCGCTCCGGATCGTGGCCCTTGACCAGCGCCTGGAGCTCCAGCGGTACGGCGGACATGGGCAGTACGCGCCCCTGGGCACCCAGCAGCTTGCCGACCAGGTCCAGAGCCTGGACGTGGTCGCCGAGCTGCTCCCACAGGGCGACGATCAGCAGATTGCCCACCGCGTGGCCGTTGATCTCGCCCTGCGACTGGAAGCGGTGCTGGATGACCCGGGCCCAGGTCTGGCCCCAGTCGTCGTCACCGCACAGCGCGGCCAGCGCCTTGCGCAGGTCACCGGGCGGCAGTACGCCCAGCTCCTCACGCAGCCGTCCGCTGGAACCACCGTCGTCGGCGACCGTGACGACACCGGTGAGGTCGCCGGTGATCCGGCGCAGCGCGGTGAGCGAGGCGGACAGTCCCATGCCGCCGCCGAGGGCGACGACCTTGGGCTGGGTGCCGCGGCGGCGCGGTTTGCCGCCGCGTGCCTCGACCGGCCGTATCACGCGCCCGTCGGAGGCGCTGCGGCGCAGGCGGCCGAGCCGTGGAGAACGTCCTGTCATTCCCGTCCCATGTCCCGGTGCACGACCACCGTCTCCACGCCCTCGGCCGCGAGGCGCGCGGCGAGCTTCTCCGACATGGCCACCGAGCGGTGCTTGCCGCCCGTACAGCCGACCGCGATGGTCACATAGCGCTTGCCCTCCCGGCGGTAGCCCGCGGCGACCAGCTGGAGGAGCTCGGCGTACCGGTCGAGGAACTCCTTGGCGCCGGGCTGGTTGAGGACGTACGCCGACACCTCCTCGTTGAGGCCGGTGTAGGGGCGCAGCTCCGGCACCCAGTGCGGGTTGGGCAGGAAGCGCATGTCCACGACCAGGTCGGCGTCGACCGGCAGACCGTACTTGAAGCCGAAGGACATCACGGTGGCCCGCAGCTCGGGCTCCTCGTCGCCGGCGAACTGGGCGTCCATCTTGGCGCGCAGTTCGTGCACGTTGAGGCTGGAGGTGTCGATCACCAGGTCGGCGTCGCCGCGCAGCTCACGCAGCAGCTC
Organism: Streptomyces sp. Root1310; assembly: GCF_001426425.1. Taxonomy (NCBI): domain Bacteria; kingdom Bacillati; phylum Actinomycetota; class Actinomycetes; order Kitasatosporales; family Streptomycetaceae; genus Streptomyces; species Streptomyces sp. Root1310. The sequence continues at coordinate 194,970 of NZ_LMEQ01000001.1, forward strand.
GCGCTCGGCGTCGATGCCGTCGACGATGCGGCCGTCGCCCTGGAGGGGGTGCGGACGGCGTACGGACTCGAAGCGGCGCACCAGGGCGTCGTCGGAGGACTCCAGGAAGACGATCCGCCGGGTGACCCCCTTCGCCTCCAGGTCGGCGAGGGACTCTCGGAGGTTGTCGAAGAAGCGCCGGCCGCGGACGTCGACGACGACCGCGATCCGCGCCACGTTGCCCTGGGAGCGGGCGCCCAGCTCCACCATGGTGGGGATCAGGGCGGGCGGGAGGTTGTCGACGACGAACCAGCCGAGGTCCTCCAGACACTTGGCCGCTGTCGAGCGACCGGCCCCGGACATGCCGGAGATGATCACCAGCTCGGGGATGGCCGCGTCGGGGATCCCGGGCGGCGTGACGTCCGTACTCACCTGTGCTCCGTCTTCCTGGCGTACTTCTTGCTGAGGGCTGTCGGGGACCGCGGAGTGCGTGGTGGCATCCTCGCCCGGTTCCCTGGGTGCCTGCTGGGGCGCGGCTGTGGGCACAGTAGTGGGCGCCTGTTCCTGATCCGCTGTGGGGTGTGGGTCGTTCTCGTGCTCGGTCATGTCTCCTGCCCCCGTCGTTCTTCCGGGGCGCCCGTCGTCACGGGGTCCCCGGGGGAACCCGCCGTCGTATCGGGTTCCTCATCATCAATGATCTCTCCGGTCGCCGTGTTCACGGCGGGGGCGGGCGAAGCCGCCCGGGCGAGGGCCGCGGCGATGGTCTCGGCCGTCTTGCGGCCTATCCCCGGAACCTCGCAGATCTGTTCGATCGTCGCGGCCCGGAGCCTCTTCACCGAGCCGAAGTGCTTGATCAGTGCCTGCTTGCGCGTCTCGCCGAGGCCGGGCACCTCGTCCAGGGGACCGGCCCGGAAGCGCTTGGCCCGCTTGGTGCGCTGGTAGGTGATGGCGAAGCGGTGGGCCTCGTCGCGGACGCGCTGCAGCAGATAGAGACCCTCGCTGCTGCGGGGCAGCACGACCGGGTCGTCGTCGTCCGGGACCCAGACCTCTTCCAGGCGCTTGGCCAGGCCGCAGACGGCGATGTCGTCGATGCCGAGCTCGTCCAGCGCCCGCTTGGCCGCCGCGACCTGCGGCTGTCCGCCGTCGACGACGACGAGCTGAGGCGGGTAGGCGAAGCGCTTGGGGCGGCCGTCGTCGTCCTTGAGGCTGCTGGTGAGGGGCGCTTCGCCGGCGTCGGTCAGAGGCGTCCCGTCGGTGTCGGCGAGCGGGTCCTCGCCGTCGGTCCACTCCCCCGTCCGCTCCTTCTCGGCGAGGTAGCGCCTGAAGCGGCGGGTGATCACCTCGTGCATGGAGCGGACGTCGTCCTGGCCCTCGAAGCCCTTGATCTGGAAGCGGCGGTACTCGCTCTTGCGCTGCAGGCCGTCCTCGAAGACGACCATGGAGGCCACCACGTCGTCGCCCTGGAGGTGCGAGATGTCGTAGCACTCGATGCGGAGCGGCGCGCTGTCCAGGTCGAGGGCCTCGGCGATCTCCTCCAGGGCGCGCGAGCGCGTGGTCAGGTCGGAGGCGCGCCTGGTCTTGTGCAGGACGAGCGCCTGCTGCGCGTTGCGCTCGACGGTCTCCATCAGGGCCTTCTTGTCGCCCCGCTGCGGGATGCGCAGCGAGACGTTGGACCCGCGGCGCTCGGTCAGCCACTCCTGGACGGGTTCGACAGGCTCGGGCAGCGCCGGGACCAGGACCTCCTTGGGCACCGAGTCGCCCCGCTCCTCGCCGTACAGCTGCTGAAGGGCGTGCTCGACGAGGGCGCCCGTCGTGACGTCCTCGACCTTGTCGGTCACCCAGCCGCGCTGGCCGCGGACGCGTCCGCCGCGCACGTGGAAGATCTGGACGGCCGCCTCCAGCTCGTCCTCGGCGACCGCGATCAGATCGGCGTCGGTCGCGTCCGCGAGCACGACCGCGTTCTTCTCCATGGCCTTCTTCAGGGCCCCGATGTCGTCGCGCAGGCGGGCGGCCCGCTCGTACTCCATGTCCTCGGCCGCCTCCATCATCTGCTTCTCCAGCCGGCGGAGGTACGTACCGGTGCGGCCGGCCATGAAGTCGCAGAACTCCTCGGAGAGTTCGCCGTGCTCCTCGGCGGAGACCCGGCCGACGCACGGCGCGGAGCACTTGCCGATGTAGCCGAGCAGACAGGGCCGGCCGGTGCGGGCGGCGTTCTTGAAGACGCCCGCGGAGCAGGTGCGCACGGGGAAGACCCGCAGGAGCAGGTCGACGGTGTCCCGGATCGCCCACGCGTGCGCGTACGGCCCGAAATACCTGACGCCCTTCTTCTTGTGGCCGCGCATCACCTGGACGCGCGGGAACTCCTCGTTCATCGTCACCGCGAGGTAGGGATAGCTCTTGTCGTCGCGGTACTTGACGTTGAACCGGGGGTCGTACTCCTTGATCCAGGAGTACTCCAGCTGGAGCGCCTCGACCTCCGTGGACACCACCGTCCACTCCACCGACGCGGCCGTGGTGACCATCGTGCGGGTGCGCGGGTGAAGACCGGACAGATCCTGGAAGTAGTTCGCCAGGCGCTGACGCAGGCTCTTCGCCTTTCCGACGTAGATCACCCGGCGGTGCTCGTCGCGGAATCGGTACACCCCGGGGGAGTCCGGGATCTGTCCCGGCTTGGGGCGGTAACTGGAGGGGTCGGCCATGTCTCACACCCTACTGGCGCGGGGTGACACTCCGGTGGGCTGTGGACGACGGCAGGGTGTCCGACGGGCCTGTGGACAAGCGGGGTGCCGAGGGCGGGACCCGAAGGCATCGACTCGGCCACACGCATGTGCCACTCGGGCATCAGGTGTTGTCGGGACTTGGTCAACACGCTTCAATGCGGGGGGACTCGGGCCCTGAAGGCCGCCCTACGGATGTGAAGGAGCTCCGGCGACCCCGGAAAGGCCCCGACCACCCACACGAACGGTCCGACCAGCCGTCGTGAGCATTCACAGAGAGGCTCCTGCATGCCGCACGCCACACAGCACGCGGACGCCGCCGCCGACGCCGCCTCAGCGGAACTGGACACGGCCCTGCGAGGCGGTCCCTTCCATGTGGCGTTGCGTGCCGCGATCGCCGCCCGTGGCCTGCCCCTGCAACGCGTCCAGCACCATCTGTCGCGGTACGGGGTGAAGGTGGGCGTGACCAGTCTGAGCTACTGGCAGCAGGGCGCCCGGCGGCCGCAGCGCCCCGAGTCGCTGCGCGCCGTGCGCGCCCTGGAGGAGATCCTGCACCTGCCCGACGAGTCCCTGATCCGGCTGCTCGCGGATCCCCACGGCGGGGACGGCGGCGCGGTGACCGGACAGTCCGCGGGCCGCTCCTACCGCTCGCTGCTGCAGGCCTCCGGCATTCTCGAACAGCTGCTCGGCGAACTGGAGTGCCCTCTCGACGGGGGGCTGCACATCCTGGGACACCACGAGCGGGTCCGCATCGGGTCGCGTCGTGAGCTGCTGGGGCGCGAGTCGCAGCACATCGTGCGCGCGCACCGCGACGGCGTCGACCGCTTCGTGGCCGTCCACCACGGTGACCCCGGCTGCTCGCCGGAACGGATGATGGTGCACGCCCTGGAGAACTGCCGGGCCGGCCGGGTCCGCAGCCACCACGACACCGGCGTGCTCGTGGCGGAACTGCACTTCGACACCCGGCTGAGGGCCGGCGACACCTTCCTCTTCCGCTACGCCGTCGAGGACGGCACCGCCGACGTGTCCCGTGAGTACGTCCGCGGCTTCGGCGCGGCGGGCGGCCAGTACGCCCTCCAGATCCGCTTCGCCGAGAACGCCGTGCCGGTGCGCTGCCACCGGTTCACCCAGAACTCGGCGGCGGCCCCGCGCGGCGGCCGCCAGGAGCTGCCGCTCAGCGGCCGGCACCGTTCGGTGCACCTGGTCGAGCCCCGGGTGCGGTCGGGCATGGTCGGCATCGGCTGGGACTGGGAGTGAGCGGCGCACGCTTTTACGCGCGGCTCCGCGATGGGGTAGCTTCCCGGCCTGCGGCTCACCTGCTCCCGCGCGCGTCGCACCCGGTGCGGCCGCCCCGCGGGCACGGTCCGGGCAGCCGCGGACAGTCAGAGAGAGGAACCGCCCCGTGATCGTCGTCGCCGGTGAGGCCCTGATCGACCTGGTACCGCAGGGCGCGGGCGCCCTCGCGGGTCTCCGGCCGGCACTCGGCGGCGGCCCCTACAACACGGCCGTCGCCCTCGGCCGCCTGGGCTCCCCCACGGCCTTCTGCTCCCGCACCTCGCGGGACGCCTTCGGCGAGGCGCTGCTCGCCGGGCTGCGGGACTCGGGCGTGGACGTGGCCGCGGTGCAGCGCGGCACGGAGCCCACCACGCTGGCGGTCGCCACCCTCGACGGGAACGGTTCGGCCGCCTACTCCTTCTACGTCGACGGCACCGCCGACCGCCTGTTCACGGCCCCGGCCGCCCTGCCCGCGGGCACGCGCGCGGTGTCCTTCGGGACCTGCTCCCTGATCCTCGAACCGGGTGCGAGCGCGTACGAGGAGCTGATGCGGACCGCCGCCGCGCAGGGACTGTTCACGGCGCTCGATCCGAACATCCGGGCCGGGCTGATCCCCGACGCCGACGCATACCGGGCCCGCTTCAAGAGCTGGCTGCCCTCGGTGTCCCTGCTCAAGCTCTCCGAGGAGGACGCCGCGTGGCTGGGCGGCACCCCGCGCGAGTGGCTGTCCGCCGGGCCCTCGGCCGTCGTGATCACCCAGGGCGGCGACGGGCTGACCGCGTTCACCCAGGGCGGGGCCGTGTACTCGGTGCCCGGCGAGCGGGTGGACGTCGTGGACACGATCGGCGCCGGGGACACCGTGAACGCGGCCCTGCTGCACGGCCTCTCGGTACGGGACGCCCTCTCCCCCGCGGGCCTCACGGGGCTGGGCGCCGACGGCTGGGAGCGGTTGCTGCGGTTCGCGGCCCGCGCGGCGGCGATCACCTGCTCCCGGGCCGGCGCGGAGCCGCCGTACGCCTCGGAACTGGACGGCTTCCCCGACCCGTCCTAGGAGCTGCCGAACAGCCGGGGAGCTGCCGGGGAGCTGCCGGGGAGCTGCCGGGGAGCTGCCGGGGAGCTGCCGGGGAGCTGCCGGGGAGCTGCCGGGGTGACGACGGACGGCGCCTCGCGGGGAGTTCCCGCGGGGCGCCGTCCCTTTCACCCGGGTCGCCGGGCCTCGCTGCCCGGCTCTTGAGCCGGGCAGCGAGGCCTGTGTCGGTTCAGGCCTTGCGGGCCCGCGTGGTCTTCTTCGCGGGGGTCGCCTTCGTGGTCGCCCCGGCGGCCTTCTTGGCCGCCGTGTTGTTCACGGCGGTCGTCCGGGTGGTGGCCGTCTTGGCGGTCGTCGTCTTGGTGGTCGCGGTCTTGCGACCGGTCGTCTTCGCCGCGACCGTCTTCTTCGCCGCCGTCTTGCGCGGGGCCTTCACCGGAGCGGCGTCGCTGATCCGGTCGGCGCCGAGCACCTCCCGCAGGAACTTGCCGGTGTGGCTGGTCGACACTCCGGCGATCTCCTCCGGCGTGCCCTCGGCGATGACGAGGCCACCGCCGGCGCCGCCCTCGGGGCCCATGTCGACGACCCAGTCGGCGGTCTTGATCACGTCGAGGTTGTGCTCGATGACGATGACCGTGTTGCCCTTGTCGACCAGGCCGGCGAGCACCTTCAGCAGCTTGCTGATGTCCTCGAAGTGCAGGCCCGTGGTCGGCTCGTCCAGGACGTAGACCGTGCGGCCGGTGGAGCGGCGCTGGAGCTCGCTGGCGAGCTTCACACGCTGTGCCTCACCGCCGGACAGGGTGGTCGCGGACTGGCCGAGCCGGACGTAGCCGAGGCCGACGTCCTTCAGGGTGTTGAGGTGGCGGGCGATCGCGGGGACGGCCTCGAAGAACTCCGTCGCCTCCTCGATCGGCATGTTCAGGACGTCGGCGATGGACTTGCCCTTGTAGTGGACCTCCAGGGTCTCCCGGTTGTAGCGGGCGCCGTGGCAGACCTCGCACGGGACGTAGACGTCCGGGAGGAAGTTCATCTCGATCTTGATGGTGCCGTCGCCCGCGCAGTTCTCGCAGCGGCCGCCCTTGACGTTGAAGGAGAAGCGGCCCGGCATGTAGCCGCGGACCTTCGCCTCGGTGGTCTCCGCGAACAGCTTGCGGACGTGGTCGAAGACACCGGTGTACGTGGCCGGGTTGGACCGCGGGGTGCGGCCGATGGGCGACTGGTCGACGTGCACGACCTTGTCGACGAGGTCGTCGCCGTCCACGCGCGTGTGCCGACCGGGCACGTTCCTCGCGCCGTTCAGTTCGCGGGCCAGGTGCGTGTACAGGATGTCGTTGACCAGCGTCGACTTGCCGGAGCCGGAGACGCCGGTGACCGCCGTGAACACGCCCAGCGGGAAGGAGACGTCGATGTCCTGGAGGTTGTTCTCGCGGGCGCCGTGCACGGTGAGCCGGCGGGACGGGTCCTGCGGGCGCCGGATGTCGGGCACCGGGATCGCCTTCTTGCCGGACAGGTACTGCCCGGTCTGCGACTCGGTGTTGGCGAGCAGTTCCTTCAGGCCGCCGCTGTGCACGACCTTGCCGCCGTGCTCACCGGCGCCGGGACCGATGTCGACGATCCAGTCGGCGACCTTGATGGTGTCCTCGTCGTGCTCGACGACGATCAGCGTGTTGCCCATGTCCCGCAGCCGGACCAGGGTCTCGATCAGCCGGTGGTTGTCACGCTGGTGCAGGCCGATGGACGGCTCGTCGAGGACGTACAGGACGCCGACGAGGCCGGAGCCGATCTGGGTGGCCAGGCGGATGCGCTGGGCCTCGCCGCCGGAGAGGGTGCCGGCCGCGCGGTTGAGCGAGAGGTAGTCCAGACCGACGTCGACGAGGAACCGCAGCCGCTCGTTGACCTCCTTCAGGACCCGCTCGGCGATCTTCTTGTCGCGGGCGTCGAGCTTCAGCTCGCCCAGGAAGTCCGCGCAGTCGCTGATCGACATCCCGGAGACCTCGGCGATGGACTTCCCCATGACCGTGACCGCGAGGACGAGCGGCTTGAGGCGCGTGCCCTCACAGGTGGGGCAGGGCACCTCGCGCATGTAGCCCTCGAAGCGCTCCCGGCTGGCGTCGCTCTCGGCCTCGCCGTGCCGGCGCTTCACGAACGGGAGGGCGCCCTCGAAGGGGGTGGTGTAGACGCGCTCGCGCCCGTACCTGTTGCGGTAGCGGACCTCGATCTGCGTCTTGTGGCCGTGCAGCAGGGCCTTCCTGGCGCGCAGCGGCAGCCCCGCGAAGGGGATGTCGGTGCGGAAGCCGAGCGCGTCCGCGAGGGCGCCGATCAGCCGGCCGAAGTAGTCCTTGGTGTGGCCGTGCGACCAGGGGTGGATGGCGCCCTCGTCGAGCGACTTGTCCTCGTCCGGGACGATCAGCTCGGGGTCGACCTCCATGCGCGTGCCGATGCCGGAGCACTCGGGGCAGGCGCCGAAGGGCGAGTTGAAGGAGAAGGAGCGGGGCTCCAGCTCCTCGAAGGACAGGTCGTCGTACGGGCAGTACAGGTGCTCCGAGTACATCCGCTCGCGCTCGGGGTCGTCCTCGGGGAGGTCGACGAAGTCGAGCACGACCATGCCGCCGGCGAGGCCGAGCGCGGTCTCCACCGAGTCGGTGAGCCGGCGCTTGGCGGAATCCTTCACCGTGAGGCGGTCGATGACCACCTCGATGGTGTGCTTCTCCTGCTTCTTCAGCGTGGGCGGGCTGGACAGCTGGATCGTCTCGCCGTCGACGCGCGCGCGGGAGTAGCCCTTGGTCTGGAGGTCGGCGAAGAGGTCGACGAACTCTCCCTTGCGCTCGCGCACCAGCGGCGACAGCACCTGGAAGCGGCTTCCCTCGGGCAGCTCCAGGACCCTGTCGACGATGGCCTGCGGCGACTGGCGCGTGATCGGCCGGGAGCACTCGGGGCAGTGCGGCTTGCCGATGCGCGCGAAGAGCAGGCGCAGGTAGTCGTAGACCTCGGTGATGGTGCCGACCGTGGAGCGCGGGTTGCGCGAGGTCGACTTCTGGTCGATGGAGACAGCCGGGGAGAGGCCCTCGATGAAATCGACGTCCGGCTTGTCCATCTGGCCGAGGAACTGCCGGGCGTACGAGGAGAGGGACTCGACGTAGCGCCGCTGGCCCTCGGCGAAGATGGTGTCGAAGGCCAGCGAGGACTTGCCCGACCCCGACAGGCCCGTGAAGACGATGAGCGAGTCGCGTGGCAGGTCGAGCGAGACATTCTTGAGGTTGTGCTCGCGCGCGCCACGGACGATGAGACGGTCGGCCACGCCGGTCCGCACCTTTCTTGAGAGAGATGACAGGGGCGGGGCCCCCGTCTTTCTCAGACTAGGGCGAGCCACTGACAACGCCGGTCGGGATTCACCGGTTCACAACAATCCCCGGCCTTCCAGCATGCCCGACGCCGCCACCGACCATATAGCACGTGCATTCGATTTGCGGGCTCGGTCGACCACCTTCACCCGAAGGGATGGCGGGGCTAGGGTCAGCACCATGATTGATCACGCTCATGACCTGGAGTCTGTACGCGAAGCGACCGAGCGGCTCCTCAGCGCAGTCGCCGAACTGGACAACGCGTCGGTGGCCGAGCCGTCACGCCTGCCCGGCTGGAGCCGCGGACATGTCCTGGCTCACATCGCGCGCAACGCGGACGCCCTCGTGAACGTCCTCGAGGGCCGCCCCATGTACGCCGACGCACACGTGCGCGACGCCGACATCGAGCGGGACGCCCCGCGCCCCCTGGACGTCCAGCTCACGGACGTACGGGAGAGCGCGGCCCGCTTCCAGGCGACGGGGGCCGCGCCGGCGGACTGGTCCCGCACGGTGGAGCTGCGCAACGGGGTCGTGGACGCGGCGGCCCGCGTGCCGTTCCGGCGGTGGGTGGAGGTGGAGCTGCACGCCGTGGACCTCGGCATCGGCTACGAGCTGGAGGACCTGCCGGAGGAGTTCACCGCGCGGGAGATCGAGTTCCTCGCGGAGCGGTTCACCGGGCGGCCCGACGTGCCGCCGACGCGCCTGACGGACGGCACGCGCGCGTGGCACACGGGCCGCGCGGCCGAGCGGCCCGAGGTGACCGTCACCGGCTCCCCCGCGGACCTCCTGGGCTGGCTGGCCGGGCGTCGCGACGGTTCCGGACTGACGGCGGACGGTGGCCCGCTGCCGGCCCTTCCGCCGCTATAGGCTGCCGTCATGACGTACAGCGGTGAGGTGACGGTCGGCGGACCGGCGGACGTGCACGAGCTCAAGGACCTGATGATCACCAAGATCGCGGTCGGGCCGATGAACAACAACGCCTATCTGCTGCGCTGCCGGGCCACGGACGAGCAGTTGCTGATCGACGCGGCCAACGACGCGCACGCCCTGCTCGGCACGATCGGAGACGACGGCATCGCGTCCGTCGTCACCACGCACCAGCACGGCGACCACTGGCAGGCGCTCGCCGAGGTCGTGGCGGCCACGCACGCGCGTACCTACGCCGGCCGGGAGGACGCGGAGGGCATCCCCGTGCCGACCGACGTCCCGGTCGACGACGGTGACGTCATCCGGGTGGGGAACGTCGAGCTCACCGCGCGCCATCTGGTGGGGCACACGCCCGGCTCGATCGCCCTGGTCTACGACGACCCGCACGGCCACCCCCACGTGTTCACCGGCGACTGCCTCTTCCCGGGGGGCCCTGGCCGGACAACACAGGCCGCAGAGTTCAACTCCCTGATGAACGGCCTGGAGACCAAGCTGTTCGATGTCCTTCCGGACGAGACCTGGATCTATCCCGGCCACGGCAACGACACCACCATCGGCACGGAGCGGCCCCACCTCGCGGAGTGGCGCGCACGAGGCTGGTAACCGTCCAACGCCGACCGCCCCTGTTTCGAACCGAAGCGGGGGCGGTCGCGCATTCAGGCCCGTTCCGCGCTCGGGAGGGTCATGCCCCACGGACGGTGGCCTCCAGAGCACCGTCACCGACGCCGGCAGCGGTGACCGCCATGATCAGGGGGACTGTTGCATGGGCTGCGGTCTGGCGGGCCGGGTTCACCTGGCAGGCAGCGGAACCTCCCACTAGTGGGTGGACCCGGTGTGCTCCCGCGCAGTCGCCGCCTCGCTCGCCGTCGTCCCGGCCCCCGGCTCGGCGCTCTGCTTCGCGAAGCCGCGCCGGCCCGGCAGGACCGCGAGGACGATCAGTGTTCCGGCGGCCATGATGATCCCGCCGATCAGGCTGGTCTGGGCGACTCCGTGGGCGAAGGCCTGGTGGACGGCGTCCACGGCGGCCTGGGCCTGCTGGGGCCCGGCGGAGGGATCCTGCGCGACCCGCTGCGCGACGGCCAGGCCGGCGCCGACCGAGTCCTTGGCGGTCTCCATCGCCTCCGCCGGGAGCCGGTTGCCCACCAGGTCGGTCAGCTCGTCCCGGTAGGCCGTGCCCAGCAGCGAGCCCAGCACCGCGATGCCCAGCGCCCCGCCCAGCTCCAGCGCGGTGTCGTTGACACCGCCGCCGACGCCCAGCTCGGACTCGGGGAAGGAGCCCATGATCGTGTCGGTCGCCGGGGAGATGGCCAGTCCGAGCGCGAGGCCCAGCATCATCAGCGGCGCCAGGAAGTCCCCGTACGTCGACCCCTTGTCGATCTGGGTGAGCAGGAACATGCCCGCCGTGCCGATGGCCAGGCCGGTCACGGCCATCACCCTCACCCCCAGCTTCGGGGCGAGCACCCCGGTCACCGCGGACCCGAGGAACACCGCACCGCCCAGCGGCAGCAGCCGTACACCCGTGTCCAGGGCGCCGTAGCCGAGGACGAACTGCAGGAACTGCGTCGAGTAGTAGATCACTGCGAACATGCCGAAGAAGAAGAACATCACCGCGAGCATCGAGCCGCTGAAGGGCCGCAGCGCGAACTTTCGGACGTCCAGCATCGGGTGCGGGTGCCGCAGCTCCCAGGCGACGAAGGCGACCAGACCGACACCGGCGACCACGGCGGCGGTGACGGGGCCGGCGCCCCAGCCGGCGTGCGGGCCCTCGATGGCGGCGTAGATCAGGGAGCCGACCGTGACGATCGACAGCAGACCACCGACATAGTCGATCCGGCCCATGCCCTGCGCCTTGGACGGCGGTACCAGGGCGAGCGCGCCGAACACGGCGAGGACGGCGATCGGCACGTTGATCAGGAAGGTCGAGCCCCAGGCGTGGTCCTCAAGCAGCCAGCCGGAGACCAGCGGGCCGACGGCCACCGCCACCCCGGAGGTCGCGGCCCAGGCGGTGATGGCCTTGGCCCGCTCGCTGCGGGGGAAGGTCGCGACCACCAGAGACAGCGTGGCCGGCATCACGACCGCGGCACCGACACCCATGATCGCGCGGGCCACGATGACCAGCGAGGTCTCGTCGACCATGCTCCCCATCACCGAACCGCCGGCGAAGATCAGCAGACCCAGCACCAGCGCGCCACGCCGGCTGTACTTGTCGCCGATCGCGCCCAGCACCAGCATCAGCGCCGCGTACGGAACGGTGTAGGAGTCGACGACCCACTGCAGATCACTGCTGCTCAGGCCCAGGTCGGTGGTCATGTCGGGGGCGGCGACGATCAGCGACGTGTTCGCCATCACCGTGATCAGCAGGCTCAGGCACAGCACGAGCAGCGCCCACCAGCGCCGCGCGTAAGGCCCGGTCATCTTCTCCACGGGGGTATGTGCAAGGAAGGGCATCAGTAGCTCCTGAGAGGGACGGGGCGGACGAGCGGAATCACTTAATTGCCAGTGAGGGGAGCGGGCGACGGGCTGAGATCTCAGGGCTTCGAGATCATCCTGTGGCCCGGTGTGGGCTTGCCTCGGCGATCCCCTGGAGGGCCGCGTCGGTGTCCGCGGTGGCCAGCATCCTGTTGATGTAGTCGCCGGCCAGTGCGCCGGCCGCTGCGGAGGCCCCGACCTGGGCAACCGGATCGGTGGCGTTGCCGGCCACCCACACACCCTGCACCTCGGTGGTGCCGGCCGTGCCGGAGGCGAAACCGCGGCCCATGTTGTTCGGCAGGTCCTGCACCGGCAGGCCCAGACCTTCCAGGCCCTGGGTGCGGGCCTGCATCTGCGGGGTGACCGCGAGGACGCGGCGGGCCACGACCTGACCGTCGGCCAGGCGCACCCCGGCGAGGGCACCGGCCTCGTCGTTGACGACCTCGGCGACAGGGATGTCGATGATGCGGATGCCGCGGGCGGCGAAGCGGGCGCGGCTGTCCTCGTCCAGGTCGGTGCCGTGGGTGAAGTAGGTCAGGTCCTCGGTCAGCTGGCGGAACAGATACGCGTGGCCGATGGAGGCCGGGCCGGTGGCGAGGATGCCGATGGGCTCGTCGCGCATCTCCCAGCCGTGGCAGTACGGGCAGTGCACCACACTGTGCCCCCAGTGCTCGGCGAGCCCGGGTACCTGTGGCAGCACATCCGTGAGGCCGGTGGCCACCAGGATGCGGCGGGCGGTGATGCTGCGGCCGTCGGCCAGGGTGACGGTGAACCGCAGGTCCCCGTCCGCCGACGGGGCGGCGGACTCGGCCGAGACCACCTGGCCGAACACGACGCGTCCACCGTACTGGCGCACCTGCTCCCGGCCCCGTCGAAGGATGACGGAGGGCGGGGTGCCGTCCAGGACGATGAAGCCGTGCATGGCCTCCGCAGGCGCGTTGCGCGGGGAGCCGCTGTCGATCACGACGACCGAGCGGCGAGAGCGGGCGAGGATCAGTGCACCGTTCAGCCCCGCGGCACCCCCGCCGATCACCACCGCGTCGACGGTCCCCTCGGCCAGTGCGTCGCTCGCGTACGCAGGAGTCGCCACAGCCATGGCCTCCTGCCTTTCCTTGTCAGTCATGGTTCGGTCAGCCCTTCGAGTTCCGGGTGGTTGCAGGGGTCAGGCGTTCAGGAAGCCCAGGATGTGATCGGCGACCGTTTTGAGCTGTTCGAGGTGCAGGAAGTGCCCCGCGCCGAGGACAGCCCGACGTCCGTGATGTACAGATCCAGTCCGGCGATGAAACTCGCCGTCGCCAGGATCGCGAGGGTCAGACCGGGCCTTGCAGGCCTGGAAGGCGTCGCAACGCCGGGCGGCGCGGAGGAGTTCAAAGGCATGGGTTGCCCTCAATCGCGCCAGGCGTGCACGCAGCCTGTCCGGTGAGCCCAGGACCGTTGTGTACTGAACAGTCAGAAACCTAGGCGGTTCTGTACTGGGTTGTCAAATACGTTGGGTCGGCTTTACCTTCGATGCATGGCGCGACCACGAAGCTTCGACCCCGACCACGTCCTCCACGCCGCCGAGCGGCAGTTCCGCACTTCGGGCTACAACGGCACGAGCGTCGACGACATCAGCGCCGCCACCGGCCTGGGCCGCGGCAGCCTCTACGCCGCGTTCGACGGCAAGCACGGCGTGCTGCTGCAGGCCATGGCCGGCTACTTCGCCCGGCTGGCGCAGGGTCCGCGGAAGATGCTCGCCGGACCGGACGAGGGCGCCCTGGAACGACTGCACGCCTACTTGCTCCGCGCCGTCCACGGAGTGCCACTCGCCCCCGACGTACCTCCCGCCCCCGACCGGACGGCCGCAGCCTGCTTCGCCGCCAAAATGGCCCTGGAGATCGGCGCCTCCGACCCCGAGGTCAAACGCCTGGCCAGCGACTGCTTCTCCGTAGTCCGCACGGCGGTGGCCGAGTGCGTACGAGCGGCCCAGCGCAATGGCGACATCGACCCCGACGCGGACCCCGACGACCTCGCCTACCTCATGCTGACCATCATCCGCGGGACCGATGTCGTAGGCGCGTACGGCCACAGTCCCGACCGCCTGACCTCGATCGCGGAGACCGCGTTCGCCTTGCTGCCTCGCCCGCGCCACCACTGACAAGGGCACGGCAGGCCTCATTGCACAGGCATCTGATGCGGTCCCCCACTTCGACATCGCGGAGGCACGGCCGGTAGGTTTACGCGCCGCCGTGACCTCGTGTGTTGGCGCGTGCTGTGGTGTTTCCCGGCGGTGTGGGCAACACCCGCAAGGACCCGGAGGCGTTCGCCAGTCTGATCCGCGACGTCGAGACGAAGATCTTCGACGTGCTGCCGGACGAGACCTGGGTCCATCCGGGGCACGGCGACGACACCACGCTGGGCGCGGAGCGGCCGCACCTTCCGGAGTGGCACGCGCGCGGGTGGTGAGTTCTCACCGGGCGGGGCGCGCGTCGTCGAACGCGCGCCCCGTGTGAATCGCGCGCACGCGCCGATTCCTCACGCGCGCTCCCCGCACTCGTGGTTGCGCGGTCAACTGGCAGCAGTTCCGCGCGGGATGACGGCTCCGGCGCGGATCGGGCCGCCGGTCTACGATCCCCGCCCTCGGCCGGCGGCCCAGGCGGGTCCGCAGAGCCTGTTCACGAGAACGCAACACCCGTTCCCAGTATGCGGACAACTCATGGTGTGACCTCGACAAACCGGGGTTTTCGCTGCCACTCTCCGGCCATGCACCTCGCCCCTCGTGTACTGCGCCGCGCCGTCGCCGGCGCCACCGTCGCCCTCCTCGCGACCGCTGTCGGCTGTGCCCCGCAGCCGGAGGACAAGGCGGCGTCGACGCCCTCCGGTTCGAGCGCGGGCACCTGCGCCAAGGGCGAACTGGCCACCGAGACCTCCGGCAAGCTGACGATCGCGACCGACGAGCCCGCGTACGAGCCGTGGTTCAAGGACGACAAGCCCGCCAACGGCGAGGGCTTCGAGTCGGCGGTGGCCTACGCCGTGGCGGAGCAGCTCGGCTACGCCAAGAGCGCCGTGGTCTGGCAGAGCGTGCCGTTCAACAAGGCCTACGCGCCCGGCGAGAAGACCTTCGACTTCGACATCAACCAGGTGTCGATCAGCGACGAGCGCAAGAAGGCCGTGGACTTCTCGTCCGGCTACTACGACGTGCGCCAGGCCGTCATCGCCCTGAAGGGCACGAAGGCGGCCGCGGCGACGAGCATCGCGGACCTCAAGGGCCTCAAGCTGGGCGCCCAGGTCGGCACGACCAGCCTCGACTACATCGACGACGTGGTGAAGCCGACCGCGGACGCGGCCGTCTACGCCAAGAACGACCAGGCCAAGTCCGCGCTGAAGAACGGGCAGGTCGACGCCATCGTCACCGACCTGCCGACCGCCTTCTACATCACGGCCGCCGAGGTCACGGACGCCGAGATCGTCGGCCAGTTCGAGAACCAGGGCGGCACACCGGAGCAGTTCGGGCTGGTCCTCGACAAGGGCAGCGCGCTGACCTCCTGCGTGACCGGCGCCGTGGACGCGCTCCGCGAGAACGGCACCCTGGCCGAGATCGAGCAGCGGTGGCTCTCCGACGCCGTCGACGCGCCGGTGCTCAAGTGACGCTCACCCAGGACGAGTCCGGCCGGGAAGGCGCGGACGAACCGGGCGGCGGGGGCAGGTCCGGGGGCGGCAGGGGCGCCCCCGACGACGGCTACGTCCCTTCACCGCGGCGGCTGGAGCGCGAGCGCCACCGGCGCGGGCGTGCCCGCCGCGCCACCGCGATCGCCGCGCTGTCGACCCTGGTCACCGGCGCCGTCCTCTACCTAATCGTCGTCGGCGCGCCCGGCTGGCCGCGCGCCAAGGAGACCTTCTTCGACGGGCAGTACGCGCGCGAGGCGTTCCCCAAGGTCCTCGAAGGGCTCTGGCTGAACGTCAGACTGCTGCTGGTCTGCGGTGCCGCCGTGCTCGTCCTCGGCATGCTCATCGCCGTGGCCCGCACCCTGCGCGGGCCGGTGTTCTTCCCGCTGCGGGTGCTGGCGGCGGCGTACACGGACTTCTTCCGCGGCCTGCCGCTGATCATCAACCTGATGATCGTGGTACTGGGCGTCCCCGCGCTGCGGCTCCAGGGCGTGACCGTCGACCCCGTGCTGCTGGGCGGCACGGCACTGACCCTGACGTACTCGGCTTACGTCGCCGAGGTGTTCCGCGCGGGCATCGAGTCCGTACACCCCTCCCAGCGCGCCGCGGCCCGCTCGCTGGGCCTGAACAACCGGCAGGCGCTGCGTTACGTCGTCCTCCCGCAGGCCGTGCGCCGTCAGGTGCCACCGCTGCTGAACGACCTGGTGTCGCTCCAGAAGGACACCGGCCTCGTCTCGATCGGCGGCGCGATCGACGCCGTCCGCGCGGCGGACATCATCGTGGGCCGCAGCCTGAACTACACGCCGTACGTCGTCGCGGGACTGGTCTTCGTGGCCCTGACCATCCCGATGACCCGCTTCACGGACTGGGTGACGGCCCGGATGGACCGTCAGCGGGCCCAGGGAGGAACGACATGAGCGACACTCCGGCACCGCGGACTCCGGCACCCCCGGCTCCGGTGCTGCGGATGGAGTCCGTCCGCAAGACCTTCGGCGGGTCCGTCGTCCTTCGGGACGTCGACCTGGAGGTCGCCCCGCACACGGTGACGGCGCTGATCGGCGCCTCCGGCTCCGGCAAGTCCACGCTGCTGCGGTGCGCCAACCTGCTGGAGGAGATCGACGACGGCGCGATCTGGCTGGACGGCGAGGAGATCACCGACCCGCGCGTCGACCAGGACGAGGTACGGCGCCGGATCGGCGTGGTCTTCCAGGCGTACAACCTGTTCCCGCACATGACGGTGCTGGAGAACATCACGCTCGCCCCGCGACGCGTGCACGGCGTCTCCCGCGCGCAGGCCGAGAAGCACGCCGGGGAGCTGCTGGAGCGGCTCGGGCTGGCCGGCAAGGCCGGCGAGTATCCCGACCGGCTCAGCGGTGGCCAGCAGCAGCGGGTCGCGATCGTGCGCGCGCTGGCCGTGCGTCCCCGGCTGCTGCTGCTCGACGAGATCACGGCGGCCCTCGACCCCGAGCTGGTGGGCGAGGTCCTGAACGTCGTCCGCGACCTGAAGGCGGACGGCATGACCATGGTGCTCGCCACCCATGAGATGGGCTTCGCGCGCGAGGTCGCCGATCAGGTCTGTTTCCTGGACGGAGGCGTCGTGCTGGAACGGGGCACCGCCGAGCAGCTCTTCGGCGACCCGCAGCAGGAACGCACCCGGCGCTTCCTGCGGCGGATCGTGGAGGCGGGCCGCCTCTGAGAGGTGCGGTAAGGGGCGCCCGCCTGAAGGGTGGCGCTTACGCGTCCGCCTTGCCCGACCCCGCGAGCGAGGCCACGCGCTCCACGCCGAACACGTATCCCTGCACCCCGCAGCCCGCGATGACGCCGTCGGCGCGCAGCGAGACGTAACTGTGGTGCCGGAAGGACTCGCGCTGGTGGATGTTGGAGATGTGGACCTCCAGCACCGGCAGACCGTCACAGGTGTTGAGGGCGTCCAGGATCGCGACCGACGTGTGCGAGTAGGCGCCCGGGTTGATCACGATGCCGCAGTGGCCCAGCCGCGCCTCGTGGATCCAGTCGACCAGCTGCCCCTCGTGGTTGGACTGCCGGAAGTCCACGGTGCCGCCGTGCGCGGCCGCCGCCTTGACGCACAGCGCCTCGACGTCGGCGAGCGTGTCGGAACCGTAGATCTCCGGCTGCCGCTGGCCCAGGAGGTTCAGGTTGGGGCCGTTCAGGATCATGATCGGGGCGTTGGCCAGGCTGCGGGGCACGGTTCCTCCGGTCCGTTCGTGGGCGGCCCGTCCAAGGCCACCGCTCATACCGGTTTATCACGGTGAAACCGCAGGGCAGCAGGCCGTACCCTCCCGGCATGATCCCGCCCTCTTATCCCCCGAAGCCGTCGCCCGGTGACCGCATAGCCGTCGTCTCGCCCTCCGCGGGCCTGCCCGGGCTCTTCCCGCGCCCGTACGAGCTGGGTCTGGAGCGGCTGCGCGAGGAGTTCGGTCTGGAGCCCGTCGAGTACCCGACGACACGCAGGATGGGGGCGACGCCGCAGGAGCGCGCCGACGACATCCACGCCGCGTTCGCCGACCCGAGTGTGCGGGCGGTCATCGCGTCGATCGGGGGCGAGGACCAGATCACCGTACTGCCGCTGCTGGACCGGGAGTTGCTGCGCGCCGACCCGAAGCCGTTCTTCGGGTGGAGCGACAACACCAACCTGCTGGCGTTCCTGTACAACTCCGGTGTCGTCGCCTATCACGGCGCGAGCGTGATGTGCGAGCTGGGACGCCCCGGAGCCATGCACCCGCTGACCGCCGACTCGCTGCGCGCCGCGCTGTTCACCTCGGGCCCCTACGAGCTGCGGCCCGCCGAGCGGTGGAACGACGTCGGCGGCGACTGGGGCGACCCGGCGACCTTCGCTTCGGAGCCCGGCAGCCGGCCCGGCGCCGGCTGGAGCTGGGTCAACGCCGACCGCGTGGTCGAGGGCCGCAGTTGGGGCGGCAACCTGGAGATCCTCTCCTGGCTGCTGATGGCCGACCGCGAGATCGCCCGCGACCCCGCGGCGTACGACGGCGGGGTGCTGATCCTTGAGACGTCGGAGGAACTGCCGAGCGCCACGGAGGTCTTCCGCATCCTGCGCAACATGGGCGAGCGCGGTCTGCTGCGGCGCTTCCCCGCGCTGCTGATGGCCCGCGCCAAGAGCTGGTCCTTCGAGCGCCCCAACAGCCCTGAGGAGGCCGCCCGTTACGCGGCCGAGCAGCGCGCGGCGGTGGAACGCGCGCTGCGGGTGTACGCGCCCGACACCCTGGCCGTCTTCGACGTGGACTTCGGCCACACCGACCCACAGCTCGTCGTCCCCTACGGCGGCACGATCCGCGTCGACGGTCCCGCGCGGCGCATCACCGTGACCTACTGAGCCCCCGCACGGCGGTCCGCGCCCCCGCACGCCCCCGTAACCCGCGGTCACTGTGGGTAGTTGACGCGGCATGCACGACGTACACACCGTGAAGGCGCCCTCCATGCCGCGGCTCGCGGCCGCCTCGCTCGCCGGGACGGCCATCGAGTTCTACGACTTCTTCGTCTACGGGACGGCGGCCGCGCTGGTCCTGGGGCCGCTGTTCTTCCCGACGTTCTCGCCGCTGGCGGGGACACTGGCCGCGTTCGCGACGTTCGGCGTGGGATTCGTGGCGCGGCCGCTGGGCTCGGTGCTGTTCGGGCACCTCGGGGACCGGCGCGGGCGCCGGCCGGTCCTGGTCGTCTCCCTGCTGCTGACGGGTGCCTCGACGGTCGCGGTGGGCTGCGTGCCGACGTACGACACGATCGGGGTGGCCGCTCCCCTGTCGCTGCTCGTCCTGCGTTTCCTCCAGGGGCTGGGGCTCGGCGGGGAGTGGGGCGGCGCGGTTCTGCTGACCGCGGAGCACGCGCCCGCCGAGCGGCGCGGGCTGTGGTCGAGTTTCCCGCAGATCGGGCCCGCGGTGGGCTTCGTGCTCGCCAACGGGGTGGTGCTGGTCCTGTCGGTGGCGCTGACGGAGGCGCAGTTCGCGCGGTGGGGGTGGCGGGTGCCCTTCTGGGCGGCCGGGGCACTCGCCGTGCTCGGGCTGTGGCTGCGGTCGTCGCTGCCCGAGAGCCCCCGGTTCCTGGAGATCGACGACCACGCGCGGGTGCCGCTCGTCGAGGTCGTGCGCGACCACTGGCGGCTCGTCCTGCTGACCGCCGGGGCGCTCGCCGCCGGGTACGCGATCTTCTATGCCGTGACGACCTGGTCCCTGGCGTACGCGACGGAACGGCTCGGGGTCAGCCGCACGGTCATGCTGGTCTGCATCATGGCCGCCGTGGTGGTGAAGGGTTCGCTGACTCCCGTGATGGCGATGCTCGGCGACCGCCTCGGCCGCCGGCCGTTGTGCCTCGTGGGCTGCGCGGCGGCCGCGCTGTGGATGTTCCCGCTGGTCGCGCTGCTCTCGACCGGCGAGCCGCTGCCGATGTTCCTCGGATTTCTGGGAGCGCTCCTCGCCTTCGTCACGATGTTCGCGGTGATCTCGGCGTATCTGCCGGAGCTCTACGCGCCGCGGGTGCGCTGCACCGGTGCGGCGGTCGGCTACAACCTGGGCGGTGTCCTCGGGGGTGCGCTCACGCCGATCGTGGCGACCGCCCTCGCCGAGCGCTCGGGGCGGGTCCCGTGGGGTGTGGGCGCCTATCTGACGGGGATCGCGCTGCTCAGTCTGGGCTGCTTCGCGCTGCTGCCGGACACCCGGCCGGTGCGGGTGGCCGCCGTGCGGCCGGCTACGGATTGACCGCCAGCTCCAGGTAGGCGGCGAACAGCACGAGGTGGACGCCGCCCTGCAACGGCGTGGCCCGTCCGGGGACCACCGTCAGCGAGCTGACCACGACGGTCAGCGCGAGCAGCACCATATGGGTGGGGCCGAGCCCGAGGACGAGCGGTCCCGAGAGCCAGAGGGAGGCCAGGGCCACCGCGGGGATGGTGAGGCCGATGCTGGCCATCGCGGAGCCGAGCGCGAGGTTGAGGCTGGTCTGCACCCGGTCGCGGCGGGCGGAGCGCAGCGCGGCGATCGTCTCGGGGAGCAGTACGAGCAGCGCGATGATCACACCGACCACCGCTTGGGGCAGTCCCGCGGCCTCCACTCCGGACTCGATCGTGGGCGAAACGCCCTTGGCGAGGCCCACCACACCGATCAGGGCCAGGCCGAGCATCCCCAGGCTGATCATGGCGGTCCGGGCCGTGGGGACTCCGGCGTGGTCGTCGGCGGTGATCACGTCTCCCTGCCGGGTGACCGGCAGGAAGTAGTCGCGGTGCCGGACGGTCTGTGTCGCCACGAAGAGGCCGTACAGGACCAGGGAGGACAGGGCGGCGAAGGTGAGCTGGACGGCGGAGAACTCCGGGCCCGGTTTGCTGGTGGTGAAGGTCGGCAGGACCAGGCTGAGCGTGGCCAGGGTGGCGACGGTCGCGAGCGCCGCGCCGGTGCCCTCCGGGTTGAAGATCGCCGTGCCGTGGCGCAGCGAGGCGACCAGGAGGGAGAGGCCGACGATGCCGTTGCAGGTGATCATCACGGCCGCGAAGACCGTGTCCCGGGCCAGGGTCGAGCTCTTGTCCCCGCCGTCCGCCATCAGGGTGACGATCAGGGCGACCTCGATGATCGTCACGGCGACGGCGAGAACGAGGGATCCGAAGGGTTCACCGACCCGGTGGGCGACGACCTCCGCGTGGTGCACGGCGGCCAGAACCGCTCCGGCGAGGACCAGCGTCACCACGACGACGACCGCGCCGGGCAGGTCGCGTCCCCAGGTCAGGGCCAGCAGGACGACCGCCAGCACCGGCACGAGCGCTGTCCACCGGGTCGTGACCGACCTGAGCCGAGCGATCATGCAGTGATCGTCGCAGAGGCGTACGGGCTCCGCATTCCGGCCCGTCCCGCCCGCGTGCGGCCCCGTCGTGCCCGTCCTGCCCGTGCGGGCAGGACGGGCAGGACGGGCGGGTGCGCGGCTGACGTCACCTGAACTCGGTCGTGTCCTGGACGTCGCAGTCGGTGAAGGACGGGGGCCGGGTGCAGAGGGCGGCCATCCGCTCGGCGAACTTGCCCGTCTCCGGGTCGTCGCTGTTGCGCATGGCCTCCTCGTGGGAGTCGAACTCGATCACCACGAGGTAGCGGTTCGGCTGGTTGCGGTCCTTGAGGACGAGGCGGCGCGTCGGGCCGTCGGCCCGGCCCGTGATGCGCTGGTCCCCTTCTTCGGCCAGCGCGCGCATCTCGTCGATGCGGTCGGTCTCGAACTCGAGGATCTGGACGAACCTCTGCGATGTGCCCATCGTGCCTCCACCCGGAACCGGCGTCCCCGGGTGGAGACGCCCCGCTCCAACGAAGCACCGGGAGCGGTGCTCGGCAATTCGCCGCGCACCGCTCCCGGGGATGGTTGTTCCTACGTCCTCCGTGGTCAGGCCTCGATGCTGTCCTTCGGAGCGCCTTCGCTCTCGGTACGCGCCGCCTCGGCCGCCGCCCGCTTCTTCGAAGCCAGCAAACTGGTGATCGTGGTGACGATCAGCACGGAGCAGATGACACCGAGCGAGACCGGGATGCTGATCTCGGGCACGTGGACCCCGGACTCGTGCAGGGCGTGCAGCACCAGCTTCACGCCGATGAATCCGAGGATGACCGACAGGCCGTAGCTGAGGTGGACCAGCTTCCTCAGCAGGCCGCCGATGAGGAAGTAGAGCTGTCGCAGACCCATCAGCGCGAACGCGTTGGCGGTGAAGACGATGTACGGGTCCTGCGTCAGGCCGAAGATCGCGGGGATCGAGTCGAGGGCGAAGAGCACGTCGGTGGTGCCGATCGCGAGCATCACGACCAGCATCGGGGTCATGACCCGCTTGCCGTTCTGCTCGATCCACAGCTTCGTGCCGTGATAGCGGTCGGCGACGCCGAACCGCTTCTCCACGGCCTTGAGCAGCTTGTTCTCCTCGAACTCCTCGTCCTCCTCGTCGGCACGGGCCTCCTGGATGAGCTTCCAGGCGGTCCAGATCAGGAAGGCGCCGAAAAGGTAGAACACCCACGCGAAGCTGGCGAGGATCGCGGCGCCCGCCGCGATGAAGATCGCCCGCAGGACCAGGGCTATGAGGACACCGATGAGCAGGACCCGCTGCTGGTACTGGGACGGCACCGAGAACTTCGCCATGATCAGGACGAAGACGAAGAGGTTGTCGACACTGAGCGACTTCTCGGTGATGAAGCCCGCGAAGAACTCGCCGGCCGGCTCACCGCCGCCGAAGACGAGCAGCCCGACTCCGAAGAGCCCGGCCAGAGCGATCCAGACGACGGTCCAGATGCCCGCTTCCTT
Organism: Streptomyces sp. Root1310; assembly: GCF_001426425.1. NCBI lineage: Bacteria > Bacillati > Actinomycetota > Actinomycetes > Kitasatosporales > Streptomycetaceae > Streptomyces > Streptomyces sp. Root1310. The sequence goes on from NZ_LMEQ01000001.1 coordinate 217,631, forward strand.
GATCGACACGTCGTGCGGCTTACGGCCGATGAAGAAGTCGACCGCGATCAGGGCGGCAAGACCCACGATGGTGAGGACCCACAGGGCCAGGGAAACATTCACTGCGCCTCCGACAGTACGTAACGGCAGGTAATCAGCGTCGTTGCGCTGCCGGAGGTCTCTTCCACCCTGAACGGGCCGGCGCCCCGGGATCATGTCTGATCCGTATTGACGGGTACGCCGCAGCAGGAGTACTCCCCTCCGTGAGGAAAACAGTACCCCAACCACCAAGAGAAGGTAAAGCGATTGGTAAAAGAAAAGCCAAATCTCCTGGTCAGAGGACTTTACTAGTACTTGGCGCGGGCTGCCGCGACCTGCGCGAGGACCTGCTGCAGCACCTGGCTGCCGGGCGGCACAAGGCTCGGCTCGTACGTCCAGGCATGCCCCACCCAGGGGTCGGCGAGGTGATCCTCGGCCACCGGTGTCAGCCGCAGCAGCGCACGCCACAGCGGATCCAGCAACGGACCGTAACTGTCGGCGTCCTCCCGGTCCGCGACCATCATCAGGTGGACACCGACGCCGGGTCCCTCGTCCGCGAGGTAGCGCAGCTGGGTCACGGCACGGTCGTCGAAGCCGTGCGGGAAGTCGTTGACGACCAGGAGCTGCTGGGCCGTGTCGAAGCCGGGCGGCAACGAGTCGGCCATCCCGCCGCGCACGGCCATCTGCACCAGGTCGACCCGCTCGGTGAGCCGTCCCAGAACCGCCGCGACTCCGGCCGCGCCGACCGCGGGCGGGGCCGCGAGCACGCCGCTCTGCACCAGTGGCGCGAGTTCTCGGGCACCCGAACCGGCCGGATCGACCACGTGCACGGTGAACTCGTCCGCCGGATGCACCGCCAGCAGCCGGGCCGTGTGCGCCACGGCCGACTCCATGGCCAGGCGGCGCAGCTCGTGGGAGTCGGCGAACGACCCGTCGGACAGGCCCGACCGCCCGCTGTCGATCCACAGACCGCGCTCGAGCGGGAGCCTCACCAGCATCGGGATGCGCAGCGGGTCGCTCTCGGGAAGGTGCAGATCGCCCAGGCGCACGGCCATGGGCATCTCCATGGGGACGCGGTAGGCGTGCCAGACGGGGTTGTCCCAGCGCGCGTACGCCGCGGGCAGCGCCGGTTCGACCACATCGGCCTCGGCGCCGAGCTGGACGAGATCCCGGTCCAGAGCCTCCCGGGCCTGGTCGACGAGCTGGACGTGCTTGGCCTGGGCCGCCTCGCGGGCCGCGTCGCCCTGGCCGCCCATCCTGCTGCGCGGATCGGACAGGACCTGGTCCAGCTCCTTCTCCATCCGCGTGTCGGCGAAGTCGACGGCGCTGCGGTACGCGGCCGTGCTGCGGGCCAGGTCCTCGAACATCCCCCAGACCTGGTTGTAGAGCCGCTCCTCCATGGACCAGCCGGTCGCGTCTCCGGCGACGGGCCGGGCGGGCTCTCCGGGCCGGGCCGGAGGCGCGGTGGGCGGAGGCGGGGGCGGAGCGGCGTTCTGCCGACGCGGATGGCTGTAGTCGATCGGGCCACCGGCCGTGGGTGGCGTCGGCTGGGTGGCGTCGGGGTCCGCCGGTGTGGCGCCCGCCGGGTAGCCCGGGGCCGAGGGGCCCTGCGGGTTCTGGGTCGCCCCGTACGGGCCGGCACCGCCCTGGGTGCCCTGGGTGCCGTACGGCGAGCCGCTCTGGTCCGGGCCGAGGGCGGACGCGGCCGCCTGCCGGGAGCGGTCGCCGTCGGCGGTACGCGGCGGCGCCTGCACCGAGCGGGCCAGTCCCTGGACCACGGCGTCGTTGATGCCGGCCGCGAGGCGGTGCGCCTGCGTCAGACCCTGGTCGGTGAGGAGTTCGGCGAGGCCGCCCGCATAGCCCTGGCCGACGGCGCGCACCTTCCAGGCGCCCTGCCGCCGGTACAGCTCCAGCGCGATGACCGCCGACTCCGCGTCCAGACCGGTGATGGTGTAGGTGGCGACCTCCGTGCCGTCGAGACCGGTGACCGCTACGAAGGGGGCCGCGACCGAGCCGAAGCTGACCGGCCCGCCGACGCCCGTGGGCAGCGCGAGCAGCACACTGACCCGGTGCACGGCCGCCGACACGGCGTCCAGGTCCACCGCGAGACGGTGGTCGGCGGCCGCCTGCCGGGAGACCTCCAGGCCGGGCAGTGTGGGTACGCCGGGGTGGGCCACCCACTCGACGCCGGGGACCTTGCCGCTCTCGTCACCGAGTGTGGCAACCGCCATGACCGGCCTGCCGGCCGAGACCCGGATCTCGAGGCGGACCTGGGAGAGCGGGTGGTTCTGCCCCCGCACCAGCTCGGCCGTCATCGCCTGTCGTCCCCCTGCGTCGCGTGTGGTGTTGTCTCGGGTGCCGCTCTCCGCCCTACAGCGCGGGCAGGATCGCGGGCATCAGGTCCTGGAAGGTGCGGCCGTTGGCCGGAGCGCCGAGGGCCGTCATGTTCCAGCCCCCGCCCACCCGGTGCACCTTCGCCATGATCTGGGCGGTGTAGGCGCCGCCGCCCGCCAGCGTGTAGCGCGCGAGCTCCTGGCCGTTGGTCTCGTCGACCAGACGGCAGAAGGCGTTCTGCACTTCCTGGAACGTCTGCCCGGTGAAGGAGTTCACCGTGAAGATGATCTGGTCGATGTGGACCGGCACGCGCGCGAGGTCGACGAGGATCGCCTCGTCGTCGCCGCCCTGGCCGACACCGCCGACGAGGTTGTCACCGGTGTGACGGACCGAGCCGTCGTCACTCACCAGGTGACGGAAGAAGACGACGTCGACCGGCTGCTTGTCGGCGAACAGGACCGCGGAGGCGTCGAGGTCGATCTCCCGCGTCCGGGAGCCGAACAGGCCGCGCCGCGGCGCCGCCTGCCAGCCGAGACCCATGCGCACCGCGGTCAGGCTGCCCCCGTCGTTCTTCTGAAGACTGATGGCCTGACCCTTGGTCATGTTGACGGTCACGCGCTGATTCCCCTCTCGAGCTGTCCCCTGTTGCCGCGAGCCCGCGGTTGACGGAAACCCTACGCAAAGGCACTGACGGTGCCGTACCCAGGCCCGCACTTTGTGTCGGTCTTGCAACACAGGGCGTGCGGGGCGGGGCACGACGACCGCAGGCGTCCGTCAGGCCAGACCCGCCTCCCTCATCTGGCGCAGTTCCTTCTTCATCTCGGAGACCTCGTCGCGGATCCGGGCAGCGACCTCGAACTGGAGGTCGGCGGCGGCGGCCCGCATCCGCTCCGTCATCTCCTCGATCTGCCCGGCGAGTTCGGCCGCGGGACGGTCCGTCGGCACCGTCTCCTCGGACCTGCCCTTGGCCGCCTTGGACTTGGTGCCCTTGGCCGCCTTGCCGCCGAGGGAGGGCACCGGGGCCTTGGTTCCCCGCCCGTCCTTCTTCGCGCGGTAGCCGGAGCCGAGCAGCTGCTCCGTGTCGACCTCCTCGCGGGAGATCTGGGCGACGATGTCGTTGATCTTCTTGCGGAGCGGCTGCGGGTCGATGCCGTTCGCGGTGTTGTAGGCGACCTGCTTCTCCCGGCGGCGGTTGGTCTCCTCGATGGCCCGTTCCATGCCCGGCGTGATCTTGTCGGCGTACATGTGGACCTGACCGGAGACGTTGCGCGCCGCGCGGCCGATGGTCTGGATCAGCGAGGTGCCGGAGCGCAGGAAGCCCTCCTTGTCGGCGTCGAGGATCGCCACCAGGGACACCTCGGGCAGGTCGAGTCCCTCCCGCAGGAGGTTGATGCCGACCAGGACGTCGAACTCGCCGGCCCGCAGCTCACGCAGCAGCTCGATCCGGCGCAGCGTGTCGACGTCACTGTGCAGGTAGCGCACCTGGATGCCGAGTTCCAGGAAGTAGTCCGTGAGGTCCTCGGCCATCTTCTTGGTGAGCGTGGTGACCAGGACACGCTCGTCCTTCTCCACGCGCGTGCGGATCTCGTGCACCAGGTCGTCGATCTGACCCTCGGTCGGCTTGACGACGACCTCCGGGTCGATCAGACCGGTGGGACGGATGATCTGCTCGACGGTGCCGTCCCCGCGGGAGAGCTCGTACTTGCCGGGGGTCGCCGACAGGTAGACGGTCTGCCCGATGCGCTCCTGGAACTCCTCCCACTTCAGCGGGCGGTTGTCCAGGGCGGAGGGCAGCCGGAAGCCGTGGTCGACGAGGGTGCGCTTACGGGAGGCGTCCCCCTCGTACATGGCGCCGATCTGCGGGACGGTGACATGGGACTCGTCGATGACGAGCAGGAAGTCGTCCGGGAAGTAGTCGAGCAGGGTGTTCGGCGGGGAGCCCGGCGAACGGCCGTCGAAGTGCATCGAGTAGTTCTCGACGCCCGAGCAGGAACCGATCTGGCGGAGCATCTCCAGGTCGTACGTGGTGCGCATGCGCAGCCGCTGGGCCTCCAGGAGCTTGCCCTGCTTCTCCAGGTCGGCCAGGCGCTCGCCCAGCTCCTTCTCGATGTCGTTGGCGGCCCGCTCCAGGCGTTCGGGGCCCGCCACGTAGTGCGTGGCCGGGAAGATGTACAACTGCTGGTCGTCGCTGATGATCTCGCCGGTGAGCGGGTGCAGCGTGGACAGGGCCTCGATCTCGTCGCCGAACATCTCGATGCGGACGGCGAGCTCCTCGTAGACCGGGAAGATCTCGATGGTGTCGCCGCGCACCCGGAAGGTGCCACGGCTGAACGCCAGGTCGTTGCGCGTGTACTGGATGTCGACGAAGCGGCGCAGCAGCTGGTCCCGGTCGACCTCGTCGCCGACCCGGAGCGGGACCATGCGGTCCACGTACTCCTGCGGGGTGCCGAGGCCGTAGATGCAGGAGACGGAGGCGACCACGACGACGTCACGGCGGGTGAGCAGCGAGTTGGTCGCGGAGTGGCGCAGACGCTCGACCTCCTCGTTGATCGAGGAGTCCTTCTCGATGTAGGTGTCCGACTGCGGGACGTACGCCTCGGGCTGGTAGTAGTCGTAGTACGAGACGAAGTACTCCACCGCGTTGTTCGGCAGCAGTTCGCGGAACTCGTTCGCCAGCTGGGCGGCCAGGGTCTTGTTCGGCGCCATCACCAGGGTGGGGCGCTGGAGCTTCTCGATCATCCACGCCGTGGTCGCGGACTTTCCGGTGCCGGTCGCGCCGAGCAGGACGACGTCCTTCTCACCTGCCTCGACGCGCTTGGCCAGCTCGGCGATGGCCGCCGGCTGGTCGCCGCTGGGCTGGTAGGGACTGACGACCTCGAAAGGCGCCACCGTGCGTTCGATGTGAGAAACGGGCCGCATGCCATCCACCGTACGACCCCCCACTGACAACGGGGTCCGATCAGCGGTTTCGCGAGGGCCGGCCCCCGTGGGCCCGCGGGTGCGGGAGTCAGCGGTTCTGCGGGGTCCGGGACTCGCGGTGCGGCACCTTCCGGCGGCTGCGGAGCTGGGAGCGCCGCGTCGGGTGCGGGGCCGGTGGGTGCGCCGGGACGCCGGGTTTGTGCTCGGCGGGGGTCCAGTCGGGCTTGCCCATGACCATCAGCGGATCGAACATCACGACCACGCCCGCGAGGCAGAGGAAGGCGAGGGGACCGATCAGCATCGGCGCGAGGAGGGCGGCGGGAGAGTCACCCGCGGTCGGGGCGCCCGTGTGCAGATGGACGCTCAGGGCGGCCATCCCGGTGTAGTGCATGCCGGTCACGGCCAGCCCCATGACCAGGCTGGCGCCCACGCTCCACAGGAAGCCCCTGACCTGTCCGGCGGCCCACAGGGCGGCGGTGGCGGCCGCCATGGCGATGGCGACGGAGGTGGCGACGGTGAGCGTGTTGTACTCGAAGGTGCCGTTGAAGCGCATTCCGGCCATGCCCAGGTAGTGCATCGACGCGATGCCCAGGCCGGTGATGGTGCCCCCGGTGAACAGCGCCGTTCCGCTCGCTCCCCGGTAGCCGACTATGAAGATCCCCACGCCCACCATGACGATGGCGACGCCCAGGCTCGCGTAGGTCATCGGTTTGTCGTAGTGGATCGGGGCGCCGTCGACGGTGAAGCCGATCATCGCGATGAAGTGCATGGTCCAGATGCCGGAACCGATCGCCGCCGAGCCGAGGGCGAGCCATCCCGGGCGCCAGGACTGGGCGACGAGCAGGGCTCTCGTGGTGCAGCGCAGACCGAGAGCCCCGCCGAGGCAGGCCATGAGGTAGGCCACCAGCGGTGTGACGAGTCCGTAGCTGAAACCGTCGACCGTGCCGTGCATGCGCGGTAGCCCTTCGCCCTGTTGCTTGATCTTCTGAAACTCGCCCCTCCCCGGGACCGCTGAGCGCGGTCAAGGCTGAGAGAGAGTATGACCCCCACCGGAATGGTCGAACGATTTTCCGGCAAAGAAACACGCCCTTGTCGCACATGTGCGGCACCGGTGAGCGGCCTCCGGGGTCTCCCTTCGTTCTGTGGTCATCCTGTACCCCTCCGGCGTCGACCCTCTGCTGTCACTGTTGAGCTGTAGGTGATGGCCCGACGCGAGGAGTACGCATGCACGCGCGCGTAGTTGCCGCGACCGCCACCGCGGTCCTGGGCATCGTCGCCCTCCTGCTCCCCGTTCACGACGCCCGCGCGGGCGGCGCCTTCCGGCCGGCGGTGATCGCCCACCGGGGCGCCTCCGCCCACGCCCCCGAGAACACCCTGGACGCCGTCGACGAGGCCGCCTCGCTGGGCATCCTGTGGGTGGAGAACGACGTCCAGCGCACCAAGGACGGCGAGCTCGTGGTGATCCACGACGACACCCTGCACCGTACGACCGACGCCGAGGAGGTCTTCCCCGGCCGGGCCCCGTGGAAGGTGGGGGACTTCACGGCGGCCGAGATAGCCCGGCTCGACGCGGGAAGCTGGTTCGGCGCCGCGTACACCGGTACGCGGGTGCCGACGCTGAAGGAGTACGTCGAGCGGGTCGAGCGGCACCACCAGAAGCTGCTCCTGGAGGTCAAGAACCCCGAACTGTATCCGGGGATCGAGCAGCAGACCCTCAAGCTGCTGGCCAACGAGGGCTGGCTGGACCGGCGGCACCTCACGAACCGGCTGATCGTGCAGAGCTTCAGCGCCGACAGCCTGCGGACCCTCCACGACCTGAAGCCCGGGGTGCGGACCGGTCTGCTCGGGAGGCCGGCCGTCTCGGACCTGCCCCGGTTCGCGGGCTTCGCCGACCTGATCAATCCGTCGTACACCGCCCTCTCCCCCGCGTACGTCTCCGCCGTGCACGCGCTCACCGGTCCGCACGGCAAGCCGATGAAGGTCTTCGCCTGGACCGTCGACGACCCCGCGACCGCCGAGGCCGTCGCCGCGTACGACGTCGACGGCGTGATCACCAACAAGCCCGACGTGGTGCGGCGGGCCCTGTACGGGTACTGACGCCGGCAGCCCCGGGGCGCGGTGCGGAGGGGGCCGTGCCGACCTCCCGGGGCGTTGTCGGTGCCAGGTCGTACGGTGGGCGCATGGACAGCCACGGGCAGGAAGAGCAGCGGGTCGTATGGACCGTCGTCGGCACCGACATCGGTCCGCTGTTGCTGGCCGCGACCGGTGAGGGCCTGCTCAACGTCGTGTTCCACGCCACCGACGCGGTACGCGACCAGGCGCTCGGCCGGCTCGCGGCCCGACTGGGCACCGAGCCCGTCGAGGCACCCGGCTCCCCGCTGCTGGCCGAGGCGATACGCCAGGTGAAGGCCTACTTCGCCGGTGAGCGACGGGCCTTCGAGCTGCCCTTGGACTGGTCGCTGATCTCGGGCTTCAACCGGCAGGTGCTCCGCGAACTCGAGTCCGGCGTCCCGTACGGGGCGGTCGTCGGCTACGGCGATCTCGCCAGGCGGGTGGGACAGCCGCTGGCGGCGCAGGCGGTCGGAGTGGCGATGGGCGCCAATCCGCTGCCGGTCGTCGTGCCCTGCCACCGGGTGGTGGAGAGCAACGGCGGCATCGGCGGTTTCGGGGGCGGTCTGGAGACCAAGCGGAAGCTGCTCGCGCTGGAAGGGGTACTACCCGAGCCGCTGTTCTGAGGGGACACTGCGCCGGTGACCACATCCCCCGGCCGTCGCCACGGCCGCGCGACGGTCCGGCGCGGGCCGTGACCGCCGTCGAGCGCGCCGGGTCCGCGCCCGTCGACGCCGCCCTCCTGCCCGCACTGCGGCGCCGCACGACCGGGGTGCTGGTCGCGAGCCAGATCCTCGGCGGGCTCGGCGTCGCCACCGGCATCGCCCTGTCCGCCGTGCTGGCCCGGCAGGTCAGCGGCACCGAGGCGCTGTCCGGCCTCGCGCCCACCGCCACCGTCGCCGGTACGGCCGTGCTGTCCGTGCCGATGGCCGCGCTGATGACCGCGCGCGGGCGCCGGCCGGGGCTGGTACTGGCCTATCTGGTGGGGGCCCTGGGCGCCTGTGTCGTCGTGGTGGGGGCGCGGGCCGGTAACTACCCGCTGCTGCTGTGCGGCATGGCGGCGTTCGGCGCGGCGTCCTCCGCGAACCTCCAGGCGCGGTTCGCCGCCGCCGACCTGGCCGAGCCGCAGCGGCGTGCCCGGGCCATCTCGAACGTGGTGTGGGCGACCACCATCGGCGCGGTCCTCGGCCCGAACATCGCCGCGCCCGCCGGCCGGAGCGTCGCCGGACTCGGCATACCCGAGGCCGCGGGCCCCTTCCTGTGGGCCGCCGGGATCTTCGTCCTGGCGGCGGTTCTGGTGGCCGTTCTGCTGCGCCCCGACCCGCTGCTGACGGCCCGCGCGCTCGCGCCGCTGGAGGAGCGGTCCCCGCAGGCCCGTTCCCTGCGTGCCGGTCTGGCGGCCGTCGCCGCCTCGCCCCGCGCGCGGCTCGCCCTCGTGACGGTGGCCGTGTCGCACACGGCGATGGTCTCGGTCATGTCGATGACCCCGCTCGACCTCACCCACCACGGCGCGAGCATCGATCTGATCGGGCTGGTCATCAGCGGGCACATCGCGGGCATGTACGCGTTCGCTCCGCTGATGGGACGGCTGGCGGACCGGGTGGGGAGGCTCTCCGTGGCGGGACTCGCGGCCGGGCTGCTGGCCGTCGCGATGTTCCTGGCGGGGACGGCGGGCGAGCACCACGGGCAGACCGCCGCCGGGCTCTTCGTGCTCGGGCTGGGCTGGTCGGCCGGCCTCGTGTCGGGCTCCGCGCTGCTGACGGACTCGGTGCCGCAGTCCGCGCGCGCCGCCGCCCAGGGGATCTCCGATCTCACCATGAACACCTCGGCGGGGTTCGGCGGAGCGATCGCCGGGCTGATCGTCGCGCAGGCGAGCTACGCGTGGCTCAATGCCGCCGCGGCGGCTCTGCTCGTCCCGCTGGCCGCCTTGGTGCTGTTCACCCGGACCGGGACCAAGAACGGGAACGGGAACGGGAACGGCAAGGGGAACGACGGCAGCTCCAGCACGGCTGCGGAGGACAGCCCGCCTGGCGTACGGCAGTCGTAGGTACGGCAGTCGTAGGTACGCCGGCCTGCGTACGCCAGTGGTGGCCAGGTCAGTCGTAGTGTCGTGCCTCGATGACGTTGCCGTCCGGGTCGCGGAAGTAGAAGCTGCGCGTGGCCTCGCCGCGGGCGCCGAAAGAGCCGTGCGAGACGTCCGACACGGGGACGGCGCGCTCCTCCAGGCGGGCCAGCAGCGTGTCGAAGTCGCCCCGCGGCAGGGCGAGGCAGACGTGGTTCACGGGATGCCCCGCGCTCTCGGCGGCACCCGGGAGCATCCTCATCCGCTCGGCCATCGACAGCGGCATGAGGTCGAGGATGGCCTCCGCGTTGACGCGTACGGACGGAAACGGTTCCTCTCCGGCGGCGAACTCGGCGAGCCGTACGGGCTCCAGGCCGACGGCCTTCTCGTAGAAGTCGGCGGCGGCTATCGGGTCGCGTACCCACAGGACCACATGGTCGAGACGTGTCGTGTTGTCCGTCATACCTCCCAGGCTGGTGTCCTGCTCCACAGGCCGCAAGGGTTTGACCGGGCGCGCCGCCCGCCAGAGATGAGGGGAGACCGACGGACAGGAGGCGGGCGCGTGGTGCTGGTGGTGTCGGAAGAGGTGCGGGACGCGGTCGACGCGCGTCGACCCGTGGTGGCCCTGGAGTCCACGATCATCTCGCACGGGCTGCCCCGCCCGCGCAACCTCCAGGTGGCGCTGGAGCTCGAGGAGGTCGTACGCGCGGAGGGCGCCGTACCCGCGACGATCGCCGTGCTGGACGGGCGGCCCCATGTGGGCCTGGACAAGCAGCAGTTGGAGCGGGTCGCCAACGAGGACGGCTTCCGCAAGCTGGGCCATCGCGACCTGCCGCTCGCCGTGGCCTCGGGGGCGAGCGGGGCGACCACCGTCTCGGCCACGGCCCTGCTGGCGGCGCTGGCGGGGGTGCGGGTGTTCGCGACGGGCGGGCTCGGCGGGGTGCACCGGGAGTGGACGGTCACCCAGGACGAGTCGGCCGACCTGGGGCTGCTGGCGAGCACCCGGATCACGGTGGTGTGCGCGGGAGTGAAATCGATTCTGGACGTGCCGGCGACCCTCCAGCGGCTGGAGACTCTGGGCGTCGCCGTCGCCGGGTACGACACCGAGCGCTTTCCGGGGTTCTACCTGTCCGACTCGGGGCATCCCGTGGACTGGACGGTGCGGACCCCGGGCGAGGTGGCCGACGTGATGCGGGCCCAGGACGCGCTCGGCGGTCCGGAGTCCGCGCTGATCGTCGCCAACCCGGTTCCCGAGGAGGAGCAGCTCGATCCCGGGCTGCACGCGCGTGTGCTCGCCGACGCGCTGCACGCGTGCGAGGAGGCCGGCGTCACCGGCCAGGGCGTCACACCGTTCCTGCTCGACTACCTGGTCCGGCACACCGACGGCGCGTCCCTGAGCGCCAATCTGGCGGCGGTGCGCGGCAATGTACGGCTGGCGGCGCGGATCGCGACGGCGTGGGCCGAGGCATGACCGCCCGACCGGTCCGGACGGACGGCGGTCCGGACGACGCCGACGAGCCGATCCGGGATGCGGGATCGGGGGCGAGGCCGGGATCCGGGCCGGGGACGAGGCCGGCGTCGAGTTCCGAGCCGGGGTCGGGGCCGGAGCAGGGACCGGGATCAAGGTCGGGGCCGAGGCCGGGATCAGGGCCGGGGCCGGGGCCGGGATGGGAGCCGGGACCGAGGTCGGGAACGGGATCGAGGCCGGGACCGGGGTCGGGACCGGGAACGGGAACGAGTTGCGAGCCGGGTGGGAGGGTGCCCGGGGGTTTCGGGGTCGGCGGGTCGGGAAGCGGGGCGCTGCTGGTCGTCGGGGACGTCGTGACGGATGTCGTCGCCCGCCATCGGGGCCCGCTGGCCTCCGGTACGGACACGGTCTCGGTGATCCGGACCCTGCCCGGCGGCGCGGGCGCCAACGTGGCGTGCTGGGCCGCGCATTGGGGGTGTGCGGACGTGCGTCTCCTCGGCCGGGTGGGTGCGGACTCGGCGGCCTGGCACGAACGGGAGCTGACCGCCTGCGGGGTGCGGCCACGGCTCGTCGTCGACCCGGAAGCGACCACCGGGACGGTGATCTGCCTGGTCGACACCGGTGCCTCGGCCGAGCGGACGTTCCTCACCGACAGCGGCGCGTCCCTGCGGCTCGACCCGGGCGACTGGTCGGACGCCCTCCTGGACGGGGTCGGCCGGCTGCACCTGTCGGGCTACCTGCTGTTCTCGGAGTCCGGGCGCGCGCTGGTGGGCACGGCGTCGGCGGCGGCACGCGCGCGCGGAGTGCCGGTGAGTCTCGATCCCGCGTCGGCGGGCTTCCTGGTGGACCTGGGCGTCGACCGCTTCCTGTCCCTCGTCGAGGGAGTGGACGTGCTGCTGCCGAGCCGTGCCGAGGCCTGTCTGCTGACCGGGCTGCGTGACGGGGCGGGCGCCGCCGCCGCGCTGAGCCGTCTGGTCCCGCTGGTGGTGTCCAAGGAGGGGGCCGACGGGGCGCTGGTGGCCCGTGACGGCGCGGTGCTCGTCCGCGTCCCCGCCGCTCCGGCGACACCCCTGGACACCACGGGCGCCGGTGACGCCTTCACCGGAGCCTTCCTCGCCGCGCTGCTCTCGGGCGCCGATGCCGGGGCCGCGGCGGCGGAGGGGTGCCGGGCGGGGGCCCGGGCGGTGGAACGGGTGGGCGGCAGACCTCCCGCGCGGGGCGACGGCGCGGCGGCGGCGACCTACCGCGCCCACGCAGGCTGAGGACACCACGCCGGGCGGGCTCCCGCCTCCTCGGGCGAGGCCGCTCCCGGCAGGCGCCAGGACCTGCCGATCACCGCGACGGCGTCGGCGGCCGCGCTCGGCGCCGCCGGCGCGGGGCGGACGTGCTCCACCCCTGCCACCGCTGACGCCTCCTGTCGCTCACGCCGCCCACCGCTGACACCTTCTGCCGCTCACGCCGCGTGCCGCTCCCGCCGCCCGCCCGCTCACGCCGCTACTCCTTCCGTCCCCACGCCGAGATCATCGGCGCCGTGGCCAGGTCCATGATTCCGGAGGCGACGTTCGCCAGGTGTTGGTCGATGTCCTCGTCGGTCGCGAGGCCCGCCCCGACGAGTTCGCCGCGGATCTGACGGACCGTCGCGGACTCCAGGACCGCGCAGGCGGGTGAGGTGACGGGGAAGTAGGCGTCGGCCTCGACCCGGCGCAGCCCGGCCTCGCGGAGCAGACGCGGGAGCCTGCGGCCGTAGGAGAGGTCGGCGCCCCGGCCGGCCAGGAGCTTGCGGAAGCCGTGCCGCAGGCGGTTCGCCAGCTGCTGTTCGGGGCCGTGCTCGTCGGGGCAGAGCAGGGGCTGGAGGGCCGGGTCGGCGTCCTCGATCAGGAGCCGTCCGCCCGGTCGCAGCGCCTTGACCATCGACCGCAACGCCCGCTCCCGGTCCGGCACGTGGACCAGCACGAGCCGGGCGTGCACCAGGTCGAAGCCCTCCATCGGCGGTGCCTCGGTGCCGAGGTCGTGGACGCGTACCTCGACCGGCGGGCGGGCGACCGACGTCAGCCGGGAGGTGTCGATGTCGGTCGCGAGGACCTTGCCCGTCGGACCGACCTTCTTCGCCAGCCAGGACACCACGGAGGTACCGCCGGCGCCGGCCTCCCAGCAGCGCCAGCCGGGCCCGACCCCGAACGCCTCGAAGTGGCGGAGCGTCGTGGCATCGAAGAGGGCGGCAAGGGCGTCGAAGCGTTCCCCCGCCTCGGGCTGCCGGTTGTCGAGAAGGTACCCGTCGGTTCGCGTCATGCCCCGATCATCCCAGTTGTCCCGCTCGCCGGAGGTCGGCGACGCGGCCGGGACGGGGACGGGACCACCGGCCCGGACGCGGTCGGCGACGCCGGGAACCCGTACCGGGAACGGGGGCCCACCGGTCTCGTGAGCGGGCCGGGGCATCCGTCGTCCACAGGCGGGAACAAAGCGGAACCGGCCCTGTCCACAGGCTTACCCGCGGCATGCGCGGGCCTGGCAGACTGGCGCGCCAGGACGCGGGAACGCGGCTCGCAGAGATACACGCAAGGAGACCCAGATGACCATGGCGGGGAATCTGCGGAAGGTGACCGGCCTCGGAAGGGTCGGCGGCCTGCGCAGGGTGGCGCGGCTGGCCCGGCGGCGGCCGCGGGTCGACCTGAGTCACCCCGCGCGGTCCCCGCTGGGTTCCTCGGTGGTGAACTGCGTGGCGTACCGGGACGGTGTCCGCGCACCGCGCGGCGGCGATCTGGTCGAGACGGTGGAGCGGGTGCGCAAGCAGGGCCACGGGTTCGTGTGGCTCGGCCTGCACGAGCCGACGAACGACGAGTTCGCGGGTATCGCCGAGCTCTTCGACCTGCATCCGCTGGCCGTCGAGGACGCCGTCGAGGCCCATCAGCGGCCGAAGGTCGAGCGGTACGGGGAGACCTTGTTCGCGGTGTTCAAGACGGTCTGCTACGTCGAGCACGAGGAGCTCACGGCGACCAGCGAGGTGGTCAACACCGGCGAGATCATGGTGTTCGTCGGCCGGGATTTCGTGATCACCGTGCGGCACGGCCGGCACGGGTCGCTTGGCCCGTTGCGCGAGGAGCTGGAGTCCGACACGACTCAGCTGGCCAAGGGGCCGTCCTCGGTGCTGCACGCGGTCGCGGACCATGTGGTGGACGACTACCTCAACGTCATCGACTCCGTGCAGGAGGACATCGACAAGGTCGAGACGGATGTCTTCGCGGCGAACGGCGCACGGGCGGATCCGGGTCGCATCTACCAGCTCAAGCGTGAACTCCTCGAACTGAAGCGGGCGGTGGTGCCGCTCGGTCGTCCGCTCCTGGACCTCGCGGACCGGCCGGTCCGGGTGGTCGATCCGGAGATACAGGCCTACTTCCGGGACGTCTCCGACCACCTGCTGCGCGCGACGGAGCAGATCGCCGCCTTCGACGAGCTGCTCAACTCGATCCTTCAGGCGCACCTGGCGCAGGTCACGGTCGCGCAGAACGAGGACATGCGCAAGATCACGGCCTGGGCCGCGGTGATCGCCGTGCCGACGATGGTGTGCGGGGTGTACGGCATGAACTTCGAGCACATGCCGGAACTGCACTGGAGGTTCGGCTACCCGCTGGTCGTCGGCGTGATATCCGTCGCCTGTTGGGTCCTGTACCGCGGCTTCCGCCGCAACGGCTGGCTCTGAACGACCGCACCGGCCCGGCCCCGGCAACCTCTCCCGCCGCCACCAGAACTGCCCAGGGCCCAGGACCGGCAGCACTTTCAGAGCTGCCGGAGATGCCCGCGGACGCCCACGGCAGCCCGGAGCCGCCCGAAGCCGTCCGGAGCTTTGAGAATTGTCAGGGCTCTAGTGCCGGGCGGGTCCGGACCTGGCGTAGACGGTCTCGGCCCAGGTGGCGATCTGCTCCTCGGGCAGGTGCCGGGCGAGGTCGGCCTCGCTGATCATGCCCACCAGGCGCTTGTTCTCGATGACGGGCAGCCGGCGGATCTGGTGTTCCTGCATCTCGTGGAGCACCTCGCCGACGTCGGCGCCCGCGTCGATCCAGCGCGGTGTGCCCTGGGCCATCTCGCCGGCGGTGACCTTGGCGGGATCGTGCCCCATCGCCACGCAGCCGACGACGATGTCCCGGTCCGTGAGGATCCCGCAGAGCCGCTCGTTCTCGTCGCTGATGGGCAGCGCGCCGACGTTCAGTTCGCGCATCAGCTGGGCGGCGCGGTCGAGGGTCTCGTGGGCGGGGATCCACTGGACGCCCCGGTGCATGATGTCTCCGGCGGTGGTCATGCGGTACCTCCCGGTGCCGGACGGCCGGCGCGGCGCGGGAAGGGGCACCGCTAGTCCCGGCGCCCTACATTCTTGCCGCGTGACCCGAGGCCCGCACCCGGAGCGTGCGGCACGCCAGGCCCGCCACCGCGCCGCCCGGCCCGCCGTCGCACAGCACCCCGGGCGCTCCACGGGGTTCCGGGGCGCTCCGCGCAAGTACGCGGCGCCGTCCCGTGGTTCGGGCCGTCCGGCCCGGCGCGGGATCAGCCGCCCCAGGCCGGGTGGCGGGGGTCGTCCGCGCGGACGAGCACGTCGGCCGCGGCGGCCGGATCGGTCTCCTGGACGTATCGCTCGAAGGCGGGCAGCGTCCAGTGGTCGGGTTCCGGGGTGCGCCGGCGCAGGGCCGGCGGGGAGAGGAGGACGTGGACGGTCAGGTCGAAGGGGAACCAGTGCCGCAGCAGGAACGGGCCGTGCAGCAGCAGGAAGCCGCCGGGCGGGAGCGGGACGTAGGGGCTGCGCGTGGCGCGGTCGCTGACGGGGTCCCGGAGATCGGGCAGGATCCGTCCGTCGCCGCCGGGTTCGAGGGGATCGAACACCTCGCGCCACAGGGCGCCGGTGTCGAACCAGCCGTCGTAGTAGGCGTCCACGTCGTGACGGCCGTACTCCAGGCGGAGGGAGGCGGGGCGCAGGAAGCCGTGCGTGTCCACGACGCGGGAGGGGCGGCCGCGGGTGCGCAGGGCCTCGGCGACCCGCTCGGCGAGGTCTCCTGGACGGGCCGCAGGTGCCCCGTCGAAGGCGATGCGCGGCCAACGGATGCCGTCGTCGGGCTTCAGGTCGAGCAGCCGCTCGGCGAGGAGGTCGCCGAGCCGTTCCCAGGTGATCGCTTCGAGTCGCACACGGCCCATGATGCGCCAGGCGCCGGTCCGGCCGCCCGGCCCCGGTGCGGGCCGAGCCCGTCGGCGGAGGTCCCTCCCGCCCACGGGCCGGCGGCCAGGTGCCACCGCGTCCGCCAGGGGGCATGAAGGCCCTATGGCAGCCGCAGCCCTCCCCGCTTCCGCGCCCCGCACCGGGTTCGTCGTCGTCCAGCCGCTCAGGCGGAAGCACTGCGCCGGGTGCCGCCGCGGGCCGCTGCCGATGCTGGTCCTGGAGGACGCCGCGCCGCGCTGCCTCGACTGCGCCGATCTCGGGCACCTGGTGTTCCTGCCGCGCGGGGACGCGGCGCTGACCCGCAGGTCGCGGGAGGAGAGCGGGCTGTCGGCGGTGGTGGTCCGCTTCAACCGGCGCAAGGGGCGTTACGAACGCCAGGGTGTGCTGGTCGAGGAGGTGGCGCTCACCCGGGCCGAGGAACGGTGCCTGGCGGACGCCGAGGCACGGCAGCGGCGCCGGATCCGGGACGCGCGGCGCAGGGCGGCACAGGACGAGCGCTTCGCGGAGGCGTTCGCGGCGGAGATCCTGCGGCTGTTCCCCGGCTGCCCGGGAGAGCGGGCGCGCGGGATCGCCGCGCATGCCTCCGTGCGGGGCAGTGGCCGGGTGGGACGCAGCGCCGCCGGGCGGGCGTTGTCCGAGGGGGCCGTCGTCTCCGCTGTCGTGGCGTCCGTACGGCATCTGGACACGCCGTACGACCGGCTGCTGATGAGCGGGGTGCCCCGGTACGAGGCGCGCCGGCGGATCGCGCCGGACGTGGAGGCCCGGACACGGGGGTGGCGGGACGGAGCCGGCGGGACGGACGGGACGGCCCCCGGGCGCGGACGGCAGCCTGGTGGACGGCCGCGCATGTCCTCGCGCGTTTCGGCCATGGTCACCGATCATGAACAGGATTTCACTTGAGGTGAGGGACGGACCCGGGCAAGATCTCCGCACTACGGGTGGGAGTTGACGTTGTCATGATCGATGGACCCTATGAGGTGCTCGCGATGGTGGGCACGGTGACGACGGGGCTGATGGCCGGGGTCTTCTGTGCCTTCTCGGTCCTGGTGATGCGGGGTCTCGCCGCGCTGCCGCCCGCGCAGGGTGTCGCGGCGATGAACGCGATCAACTCCTCGGCGATGACGCCGGCGTTCATGGTCCTGTTCCTCGGTGCGGCGGTGGTGTGCGCGGTGATCGCCGTGGTGACCTTCGTGCTGTGGCCGGACGACGGGACGGTCCACCTGCTGCTGGGCAGCGCGCTGTACCTGTGCGGGGCGTTCGGGGTGACCGTGGCGGCCAACGTGCCGCGCAACGAGGCCCTGGCGAAGCTGGAGCCGGGCACGCCGGAGGCCGTCACGTACTGGCCGGTCTACCTGCGTCAGTGGACGCGGTGGAACCACGTGCGCGCGGTCGCGTCCGGGGTCTCGGCAGTCGTGTACGTCCTGGCTCTGGCCTGACCGCGCACGGACATGCGACGGGGCACCGGACGCCCACTGCGGAAAGCGCTGTCCGCCACTCTGCGTGGGTGCCCGACGCGACGTATCGTGGCCGAAAGAGTGCCGCCCGATGACGCTCGGCCTGTCGTACGCGTACGCGAGGAAGACGCCCATGGCCGATCCCAAGGGATTCATGACCACGCCCCGCGAGGACTGGCCCCGGCGGCCGGTCGAGGAGCGGGTGCGGGACTGGGACGAGGTGTACGTCCCCGGAGCGCTGCTGCCCATCGTCAGCAAGCAGGCCGACCGCTGTATGGACTGCGGCGTCCCGTTCTGCCACGAGGCCTGTCCGCTCGGCAACCTGATCCCCGAGTGGAACGACCTCGTGTCCCGGGAGGACTGGCGGGCGGCGAGCGACCGGCTGCACGCGACGAACAACTTCCCCGAGTTCACCGGCCGGTTGTGCCCGGCCCCGTGCGAGGCCGGGTGCGTCCTCGCCATCAACCAGCCCGCCGTCACCATCAAGAACGTCGAGGCCGCCATCGCCGACCGGGCCTGGGCGGACGGCCTGACGCCGCCGCGTCCCCCGGACCGGCTGTCCGGCAAGACGGTCGCGGTGATCGGTTCCGGGCCCACCGGGCTGGCCGCGGCACAGCAGTTGACGCGGGCCGGTCACACGGTCGCCGTCTACGAGAAGGACGACCGGATCGGCGGACTGATGCGGTACGGGATCCCCTCCTTCAAGATGGAGAAGCACCACCTGGAGCGGCGGATCGAGCAGATGCGGGCCGAGGGGACGAAGTTCCGCACCTCGACGACGGTCGGGCGGGACGTCATGGCCGCGGATCTGCGGGCCCGCTACGACGCCGTGGTGATCGCCACCGGGGCGACCGAATGGCGTGAACTGCATGTTCCGGGGCGTGAGTTGACCGGCATACAGCAGGCGATGGAGTATCTGCCGCTGGCCAACCGGGTGGGCGAGGGGGACCTGGAGTCGTCCCCGATGTCGGCCGCCGGCAAGCACGTCGTCATCGTCGGCGGGGGTGACACGGGCGCCGACTGCCTGGGCACGGCGGTGCGCGAGGGCGCCGCGTCCGTGACCCAGCTGGACATCTACGCGCAGCCCGGCCCCGAGCGCGACGAGGACACCGACCCCTGGCCGACGTATCCGAAGATCTACCGGCTCTCGGCGGCGCACGAGGAGGCGCGTGATCTGGAGTCCGCGCCGGCGGCGGACGCGGACGCGCGGCTGTTCGCGGCGTCCACGCTCCGCTTCACCGGTGACGACACGGGACACGTGCGGTCGCTGCACCTCGTCGAGGTCGACGCGCGACGCAGGCCGGTGGAGGGCACCGGGCGGGCGCTCCCCGCCGACCTCGTGCTGCTGGCCCTCGGCTTCTCCGGGCCCGACCGGGAGGACGGGCTCGTCGAGCAGCTGGGGCTGACGCTGGAGACGCGCGGCACGATCGCTCGGGACGGCGACTTCGCGACGAACGTCCCCGGCGTGTTCGCCGCGGGGGACGCGGCGCGCGGGCAGTCGCTGATCGTGTGGGCCATCGCGGAGGGGCGGGCGGTGGCGTCGGCCGTCGACCGCCATCTGACGGGAAGTTCGCGGCTGCCGGCGCCGATCGGCCCGTACGACCGTCCGATGAGCAGCTAGACCGGGACGTCCGGAAGAGGGCACCCGCCCACGTCGCGTCCGGGACAACCCTGGGCCGGATCGTTTCAGCGGCCCTCGATTCAGCGGCCCTCGATTCAGCCGTCCTCGATTCAGCCGTCCTCGATTCAGCGGCCCCCGTTTGAGCCGCCCTCGCTCCAGCGGCCCGCGTTCGAACGGCCCTCGTTTCCACGGCGGCGCCCGCCCCAGCACGGCCCGGCCCAGCGGCGCCCGTCTCGGCGGCCCCCGTCTCAAGCAGCCCCGTCTCGGCGGCGCCCGGGTCGGCGGCGCCCGTCTCAGCGGCGCCCGTCCGTCCCGGCCACCTTGCCCGTCGCCAGGGCGACCCGGTTCCAGGTGTTGATCGCGCAGATCAGGGCCAGCACCTGGGCCAGCTCGCGCTCGTCGAAGCGGGCGGCGGCCTCGGTGTAGACGTCGTCCGGGACGCCGCCGTCGGCGACCAGCGTGACGGCCTCCGTGAGGGCCAGGGCCGCCTGCTCCTTCTCGGTGAAGAAGTGGCGGGCCTCGCGCCAGACGGCGACCATGTGCAGCCGCTCCTCGCTCTCGCCGGCCTTGCGGGCGTCGCTCGTGTGCATGTGGAGGCAGTAGGCGCAGTGGTTGAGGTGCGAGGCGCGGATCTGGATCAGCTCGACGAGCGCGGGGTCGAGGCCCTCGCGGGCGGCGGCGTCGAAGCCGATGAGGGCGCGGAACGCCTTGCCCGCGGTCTTCCCGAAGTCGAGGCGGGGCCGTCCGACCACCGCCGCCGCCTCGCCGGTACCCGCGTCGCTCGTTGTCATGTCTTGCGTCATGTCCCTCAACCTACGGGTCGGAAAGACCCCCTGTAGGGTGCATTTCCATGGTGGATTCGTGGGTCAATTCCGCGGAGCGGATCGGCGCCGACCTGCATGTGGAGCTGTCCGGTCCGGGCGGCCGGCGGGCCGCGCTGATCCGGGCGCTGCGCGAGGCCGTGCGCGGCGGGCGCCTGCCGCCGGGCACCCGGCTGCCGCCGTACCGTTCGCTCGCCGCCGACCTGGGCGTCGCCCGCAACACGGTGGCCGACGTCTACGCGGAGCTCGTCGCGGAGGGCTGGCTGACCGCCCGGCAGGGATCGGGTACGCGGGTCGCCGACCGGACGGAACCCCTGCGGCCCGCAGCGCGCACCCCCGTCAAGGCACCGTCACGCGCGCGTGGCCCCCGGCACGACCTGCGGCAGGGCACCCCGGACGCGTCGTCGTTCCCGCGCGCGGCCTGGCTGGCCTCCTACCGGCGGGCTCTCCAGCAGGCGCCCAACGAGGTGTTCGGTCCGGGCGACCCGGCCGGCCGCCGGGAACTGCGGGAGGCGCTCACCGAGTACCTGGCACGCGCGCGTGGCGTGCGCACCGAGCCCGGGCGCATCGTGATCTGCTCGGGCTTCGCGCACGCGCTGCGGCTCCTGTTCGGCCCGGGCAGCGGGCTCCCGCGCGGTCCGCTGGCCGTGGAGGCGTACGGCCTGGACTTCCACCGGGGGCTGCTGGCGGCGGCGGGCGTGCGGACGACTCCGCTGCCCCTGGACGCGGACGGCGCGCTCGTGGAGCGGCTGGACCGCGAGCGGGCGGTGCTGCTCACCCCCGCGCACCAGTTCCCGACCGGTGGCCCCCTGCACGCGAGCCGCCGGACGGCCGTGATCGACTGGGCACGCGCGCGTGGCGGGGTCCTGCTCGAGGACGACTACGACGGGGAGTTCCGCTACGACCGCAAGCCCGTCGGGGCCGTCCAGGGGCTCGATCCCGAGCGGGTGATCTACCTCGGCTCGGTCAGCAAGAGCCTGTCGCCCGCGCTGCGTCTGGGCTGGATGGTGCTGCCCGAGCGGTATGTCGACGGCGTCCTCGCGGCCAAGGGCGAGCGGGAGGCCTGGGCGAGCGCCCCGGATCAGCTGAGTCTGGCCGACCTCATCGCGTCCGGGGCGTACGACCGCCATGTACGGCGCATGCGGCAGCGTTACCGCGCCCGCCGGGACCGGCTGGTCGAGGCGCTCTCCGCGCAGGCGCCGCACGTCGAGGTCACCGGAGTCGCGGCCGGTCTCCACGCGGTGCTGCGGCTGCCGCCCGGCACCGAGCGGTCCGCGCTCAAGGCGGCCGCCTGGCAGGGCGTCGCCCTGGACGGCCTGGCCGCCTTCCGGCATCCGGCGACCGACATGGCGCCGGAGGACGGGCTCGTCGTCGGCTACGCGACACCGCCGGAGCACGCCTACGCGGCGGCCCTGGACGCCCTGTGCCGGATCCTGCCGCCGCCGGACGGGCGGCGCGGCCCCGCCCCCGGATAAGGCGCGCCGCGAGACGTCCCACGGACGTCCCACGGCGCGCGGGTCCCCGGATGCGGCGGTGGCCTCAGAGCTTGCGGCCCACCGCCCCGTAGCCCGGGATCACGCCGTCGTCCTGTCCCGGCACCGGTTCGCCGAGCTCGGGGTGCCACTCGGGCACCACCGCGACGCCGGGTTCGACCAGGTCGAGTCCGTCGAAGAAGCGGGTGAACTCCTCGCGGGACCGCAGGGCGAGGGTGACGCCCGCCGCCTTCGGTTTCGCCGTGGCCGCCGCCGACTCCTCCAGAAGTCCGCGGTGGCGTGGGTCATCATCAGACAGCTGCCGGAGGGCAGCGCGGCGAGCAGCCGGTCCACCAGGTCGTGGGCGCCGTCCTCGTCGGAGACGAAGTGCAGCAGCGCGACCAGGGACAGCGCCACCGGACGGTCGAGGTCCAGGATCTTCCCGGCCCCCGCGATGATGGCGTCCGGGTCGCGGACGTCCGCCTGGAGGTACTCCGTGACGCCCTCCGACGTGCTGCGCAGCAGGGCGGCCGCGTGGGCCAGGACGATCGGGTCGTTGTCGCAGTAGACCACCCGGGCGTCCGGCGCGATCCGCTGGGCGACCTGGTGCGGGTTGGGCTCGGTCGGGATGCCCGTGCCGACGTCCAGGAACTGCCGTACGCCGTTCGCGGCCAGCCGGCGGGTGGAGCGGTGCATGAAGGCCCGGTTGACTCGTGCCATCACCGGCACGCGCGGGTCGAGGGCGAGCATCTGCCGGCCCTCCCCCACTGCCTCAAGGACGTGGGCGGTACCCCCACTCGTCGACGGGGTAGTTGTCCTTCCCGCCGAGGTACCAGTCGTACATCCGGGCGGGATGGGGCTTGCTGGTGTCGATCTCGACGGCTCCGGTGGGGTCCTGCCCGGTCATGAGGCACTCCGTAAGCATGAGACGCGGATGATGTTCAAGTCAGTACCAAATTAAGGAAGTCGAGCGAAGACAAGGGCAGGTGGACGAAAACGGGTGGGGGGTGAGGTGAGCAAGAAGTGCCAGACAGGTCCGTTCAGGACAGCAGGAAGTCGGCCTCCCCCGCCTTGGCGCCCTCGATGAAGGCCGTCATCTCGTCGGAGGTGTAGATCAGCGCCGGTCCGTCGGGGTCGGTGGACTGCCGGACGGCGATCCGGCCGTCGGCGAGCTTCATCGCTTCCAGGCAGTTGCCTCCGTTGCCGCCGCTCCACGGCTTGTGCCAGCCCTCGCTGCCCAGTTCCCGGGCGGGCATGCCGTTGTAGATCCGCTGAGCGCGGACCCTCGGCCTGGACTGGGTCCTGATGTGATTCATTCACAACTCCTTGCGGAGATCCCGGAGGATCTCCTTCGTGCGATGTGCTGTAGCGGCCTGCGCCGCCATGCGGTCCATGACCTCGAGGTGGGTCGCCACCTCGCTGCGGGCGTCGAGATAGACGGCGCCGGTCAGGTACTCGCTGTAGACCATGTCCGGAAGCTCCGGCATGGCGAATCGGAACAGCACGAAGGGCCCGTACGTGCCCGGATGCGGCCCGTTCTCGAACGGGGCGATCTGCAACGTCACATTGGGCAGCTTCGCGGCCTCGAGCAGGGTGTCGATCTGCGCGCGCATCACCTCCGGGCCGCCGACCGGGCGACGCAGCACCGTCTCGTCCATCACGACCCACAGTCGGGGGGCGTCCTGACGGGTGAGCAGGTCCTGGCGTTGTATGCGCAGGTCGACGAGGCGCTCGATGTCCTCCGGGCGGGTCTGGCCGATGGCTCCGGACTCCAGGACACCGCGCGCGTACTCCTTGGTCTGGAGCAGGCCGGGCACGAAGTGCGGCTCGTACTGGCGGATCAGGGCTGCGGCGCCCTCGAGGCTGACGTGCATGGAGAACCAGCCGGGCAGGACGTCGTGGAACCGCTGCCACCAGCCCGGTCTGTTCGCGTCCTCGGCGAGCCGGACGAAGCCCTCGGCCTCCTCGTCGGTGACCCCGTAGGCCTTCAGCAGCAGCTGGAGGTACGGGATCTTGAGGCTGACCTCGGCCATCTCCATACGACGGACCGTGGCGGGCGCGACGCGCAGGATGCGGGCGGCTTCCTCGCGCTTGAGCCCGGCGCGTTCCCGCAGGTCCAGAAGGCGCCGACCGAGGACGACCTGTCCGACCGTCGGTGCGGACCGCGGTTCGCTCACGCTCCACCTCCACGAAGAGCCGGCCGGTCACGCGGGGGGCCGCACGAGCCCCGACCCGGCCGGTCACGAAAAGAATCCCGACAGCCTTACGGCGCCGCTCGAAGATCGGTTCGAAGATCTGTACGCATACGTATGGATCTTCGCCGATCCCAATTGGCGCCGTTCAACGTGCTGTTGCGAGCAGTGTGCCACGGCCCCCCACCGCGTCACACAGCACTCTGCATTTTTCAGAGTGACACTTGCCAAGTGTTCATGGCGGGGAGATAGTGGCAAGCGTGATTCCGTCCGCGCCCTTAGGAACAGACGCCGCCGCAGGCCGCCCCCAGGGTCTCGGTGCCAGCGCGGGAGCAGGCCCCGACCAGGCCGCTGCCGAGCGCCGGTTCCGATTCGAACTGGCCGCCCATCCGGGTTCCCCCGCCCAGGCCAGACGCCTGACGAGGGCCCGGCTGACCGGCTGGTCGGTGTGCGAGGACACCTGCGACACCGCCGCCCTGGTCATATCCGAGCTGGTCACCAACGCGATCGTGCACACCGCGAGCGACGTCGTCGTCTGCGAGCTGCACGACGGCGACGACCTGGTCCGGATAGCCGTGCGCGACGAGGGGTGCGCGCCGGGTGACCCCCATCCCTCCCCGCAGCGTCCGGAGGAGGAGCACGGGAGGGGACTGCTCCTCGTCGAAGCCCTCTGTCACGCCTGGGGTGCCCAGGAGCACGGGCCCGGCCTGCTGGTCTGGGCCGACCTGACCCGCAAGGCCGACGCTCCCCGTGACCCCGCCGAGCCCTGCAACAGCCTGGACGCGGCCGCGCCGCACCACGCCGACCTGGGCGAGCTCCTCGACACGCTGGACGAGTTCCACGACGGTCCCGCGGAGCCGCACACCGGTCCGGCCGTGCCCCGCAACGACCTCGGCTGGGGCTCCCGCCCGAAGCCGGGACCGGCCGACGGTCCGGCCGACGAGGACGAGCAGGCCGAGCAGTGGTACCGCGCCATGGCCGGCCGGGCCGCCCGACGACCACACCCCGTGCCACCGCCGACCGCGCCCGCCACGACCTCCGCCAAGCCCGCACCCTCACCTGCATCCGCATCCGCATCCGCATCCGACGGTCTGGCCCCCCGCGTCGCCCCGCAGTGGCACCGCGCTGCCGGCGGTCACGCTCCCGGCGGCCACGGCGGATACGAGAGCGGCCGCGACGGCCGGCCGGCCGGTCACCCCGCCGGAGTCTTCCCGCTCGAGCACGGCCGCGAGCGGGGAAGGGCATGAGCGCGGTCTCCGGTCGGGCTCCCCTGCTGACCCTCGACACGCTCGTCCGCCTCAAGCGCGGGCCCGGCCGTGCGCACACCCCCGAGCCGCCACGCCGACTGGCCGTGCCCGACGGCATGACGGCCCCGCTGGGCTGCGACGCCGTCTCCGTCCCCGCCCGACTCGGCCCGCTGCTCATGCCGCGCCTGCCGCGCGTGGGCTGCGTCTACGCCGACGAGGCGCGCTGGTGGTGGCTGGTGCCCTCCGACTCCGACTACGCCCTGGAGTGGCCCGCCCCCGCGCACTACGCCACGGGCGCCCTCCTGCCGGACTCCCCGCACGTGCCCGGCCTCATCCACCTGCCGGACGGCACGCTTCCGTACACCCCGCCGATCCCCCTCTACCTCGCCCTGTGCCGGCTCACGGGCACGACGCCCACCTGGTCACGGGCGATCAGCGCGTAGCCCGCCGCCCCTGGGCGAGCCGGTCCCGGGGCCGTCCCGGCGCACGCCCGCGCGTCCCGGCCATCCCGCCCCGCGCCCTGCCCTCACCCGTCTCGCCCCGCGATAGTGGCCGTTCGTCGACTATCGCGACCGGGGGAGGCCGACGGTGGGAGAGGCACGAGAGGCGGGCACGGCACAGGGGCCGGGCACGGCTCGGGGGGCGGAAAGGGCACGGGGGGCGGAAAGGGCACGGGAGGCGGGAAAGGCACGGAAACCGCAGGGTCCCGACGAGCGTGACGTGTCCGAGTCGGAGCGGCTCCTCTTCGGCGGCCCGCTCCGCTACGACATGGGCTGGAACCAGCACCGGGACGCCTTTCTGGAGCTGAACTTCCGCGCCATGGTCACCCGGCTGCCGTCCCTCCTGCGCACCAGCCTCCGGCTGGCCCGGCAGGCCGACCCGCAAGCCGCCCGGATCGTGCTGTCCGCCGAGATCGCCCGGGGCGTGGCGCAGGCGATCGGTCTGCTCGCGATGAACGCCGTGCTGGGCCGCCTCATCACCGGCGGCCCGATCGAGGACCGGCTGCGCGGCGCCGCCCCCGCCCTGGCCGC
This sequence comes from Streptomyces sp. Root1310, assembly GCF_001426425.1. Classification (NCBI taxonomy): domain Bacteria; kingdom Bacillati; phylum Actinomycetota; class Actinomycetes; order Kitasatosporales; family Streptomycetaceae; genus Streptomyces; species Streptomyces sp. Root1310. The sequence goes on from NZ_LMEQ01000001.1 coordinate 243,579, forward strand.
CATGGCCGTCGTCCTCCTGATCGGGGCGCTGCTGCGGGCCGCGTCGACGTACGCCACCGGGCGGCTCGAGCCCAAGGTGGAGCGGGTGGCGACCGAGCTGTATCTGGAGCGGGCGGCCGCCGTCGAGCTCGCCGCGATCGAGGACCACGCCTTCCACAAACTGCTGGACACCGCGCAGTACGGGGCCCGGTCCAGCCGCTACATGATCAGTCACGGCACCCGCGTGGTGAACGCGATGATCTCGCTGGCCGCGTCGGCGGGCGTCCTCACCGTGCTGCACCCGCTCCTGCTGCCGCTGCTGGTGACGATGACGCTGCCGAGCGCCTGGAGCGCCCTGACCAACGCCCGGCGCCGCTACGAGTCCTTCCACACCTGGGTGCAGCACGCGCGCGCGGGTCACCTGATCGCCGGTCTCCTCACCGAGCCCGCGGCCGCGCCCGAGATACGCGTCCACGGCGTCGGCCCCTTCCTGCTGCGGCACTTCCGCGCGATGTCGGAGACGGCCGAGGCGGAGCAGGCCCGGCTGGCCCGGCTCGCGGCCCGCACCGGGCTGTTCGCGGCGACCTGGACGGGCCTGGCGACGCTGGCGACGTACGCCACGCTGGGCGGGCTGCTGCTCACCGGGACGATGGCGCTGGCGGTGGCGGGCACGGCCGTGATCGCGATCCGCAGCGGCTCCGCGAGCCTGAACACCCTCGTCCTGGAGGTCAACCAGCTGCACGAGGAGGCCTTGTTCGTGGGCGACCTCCAGCGCCTCTACGTGGAGGCGGCCGAACGGGCGATCCCGGTGGGCGGCACGGCCCTGCCGGACGAGCCGCGCGAGATCCGCTTCGAGAACGTCACGTTCGGCTATCCGGGCGAGTCGACCCGTCCGGCCCTCGACGACATCAGCCTCTCGCTCCCCCTCGGCCGGATCATCGCGCTCGTCGGCGAGAACGGCTCCGGCAAGACGACACTGGTGAAGCTGCTGGCGGGGCTCTACAAGCCGGACCGGGGGCGGATCCTGTGGGACGACGTGGACGCGGCGGGCGCGGACCGGCACCAGCTGGCCGAGCGCGTCGCGATGGTGGCGCAGGACTTCAAGCGCTGGCCGTTCACGGCCCGGGTCAACGTCGCGATCGGCCGTTCCGCCACGCCGCTCACCGAGGAACGCCTGGCCACGTCGGTCGCAGAGGCGGGCGCCCAGGAGGTGGTCGAGGACCTGCCGAGGGGCCTGGACACCCTGCTGGCCCGGCACTTCAGCGGCGGTCACGAGCTGTCCGGCGGCCAGTGGCAGCGCCTCGGCATCGCCCGGGCGGCGTACCGGCGCGGGCGCATCCTGATTGTGGACGAGCCGACGGCGGCCCTGGACGCCCGGGCCGAGCTGGAGGTCTTCGAGAAGATCCGCGCGCTGGCAGGCAGCGGCCAGACGGTCGTGCTGATCACACACCGGCTGGCGTCGGTCCGGCACGCGGACCTGGTGCACGTCCTGGAACAGGGCCGGCTGGTGGAGTCCGGAACCCCGGACGAGCTGCTGGCGGGCGGTGGTGTCTACGCCGAGCTGTACACGCTGCAGGCCGAGCAGTTCACGGCGCAGGTGCCCGCCCCGTCACAGGCGGGCTGACGGCTCACCGCGCGGTGTCACCGCCCCGCACGACCACCAGGAACGTGTCGGTGGCGAGGTCCATGACGACCTCGGCGGCCAGCCCCTCCATGCGTCGTGCCTGCGCGAACTCCTCCGCCGGCCACGAGCCCCGCGGCCCACCCGCGGGAAAGCGCTCGAGCACGGTCCGCCCGTTCACCATCTCGCACCTCCGTTCAGCGTCGTACTTGTAGGAGTTAACGCTCTGGGGGTGGAGTAGGCCTCGACTGGTTGCGGGACTGAGACGTAGTTGACACGCGTTCAACGCGGAGTGTGAGAAACCGGTCACCTTACGAACATATCCGGCACGCTCCGTGTCAGAACTCGTACTCGTCGTGGTAGCGGACCTGCACACGGGTCGGCGGCCCCAGCGCCGTTAGGTCCAGAAAGCTCATCGCCGGGCCGAGCCGGTCGAGCTCGCGGTCGAACACCGAGTACGTGTGGAAGACCCGGTCACCCTCCCGGAGGAAACAGCTGACCCCGGGCCGGTCGGCGAATCCGCCGGACTGTCCCACCGTCGCTTCGAAGTCGCCGTTGAAGTCGTCGTCGTACGAGGAGTACCAGGGCACCGTCCAGCCCATGCGCGCCTTGAACGGCAGGATCCTCGTGAACGGCGCCCTGGACACCACGGCGAACGAGGTGCCGCAGGCGTTCAGGTGCGCGAGCTGACCGACCTGGTCGAGGAAGGCCGAGCAGCAGCGGCAGCCGGTCCGCCACTCGGGGGCGAACATGAAGCGGTGGACGACGAGTTGCCGGCGGCCGTCGAAGAGGTCGAGGAGCCGGGCCTTGCCGGCACCGCCCTCGAAGACGTACTCCTTGCCGACCTCGACCATGGGCAGTCCGCGCCGCTCGGCGCCCAGCGCCTCCCGCGCGCGGGTCACCGCCTCCTCCTTGACCAGCAGTTCTTCGCGCGCGGCGCGCCACTCCTCGCGCGAGACGATCTCCGGAAGCTCCGGATGCGCCATGGCTGCCCCTCCTGTACGACGGTCCGTCACAGGGGTGACTCGCGGGCGGCACGGAACTCATCGGCGGCGCGGAACGTAGGTCAGGTGTCGTACTCCTGAACGCGTCTGCCGTGGCTGCGGTCGAGGAGCGCGGGCATCCGCCGGCCCAGTTCCCGTACGGCCTCCGGTACGTCGATCGTCAGCAGCTCGCGGTCGCGCATCAGGACGCGTCCGTCGACGATCGTGGTGCGCACGTCGGAGGAGCGGGCGCTGTGCACCAGGGTGGCGGCGAGGTCGTGGACGGGCTGGGTGTGCGGTCCGGTGAGGTCGACGAGGATGATGTCGGCGCGCCGCCCGGGGGCGATGCGGCCGATCAGGTCGTCGAGTCCGACGGCCCGCGCGCTCTGCAGGGTGGCGTGGTGGAGGGCCTGGCGCGAGGTGAGCCAGCGGGGGTCGCCGGTGGCCGACTTCTGGACGAGGGCGGTGAGCGCCATCGCCTCCCACACGTCGAGGGAGTTGTTGGAGGCGGCCCCGTCCGTGGCGAGACCGACGGCGACACCGATCTCGCGCAGCGCCCGGACGGGCGTGGTGGTGGGCCAGGCGAACTTGAGGTAGCCGCGGGGTGCGCTCGCCACGGCCGTGCGGCCCCGCGCGCGTGCGAGGACGGGCAGGTCGCGTTCGAGGATGCCGGTGCCGTGGGCGATCAGGACGTCGGTGTCGAGGATGCCGGTGCGTTCCAGGACCTCGATCGGGGTGACTCCGTGCCGGGCGAGGCTGGTGTCGGCCTGGTCGCGGTTCTCGGCGGCGTGCAGATGGACGGACAGGCCGTGCTCACGGGCCAGTTCGGCGGTGGCGGCGAGGTCCGCGTCGGTCACGGTGTAGGGGGCATGCGGGGCGAGGGCGGTGGTGATCCGGCCGCCGGCGCCGCCGCGGTGCCGCAGCGCGAACCCCAGTGACTCCTCGCGGCCCCGGCTGCCCTGGGAGGAGAAGTAGGCCTGCCCCAGGTGCGCCCGGACACCGCAGTCGGTGACGACGGCGGCGACCGCGTCCATGGCGAAGTAGTGGTCGGCGAAGCAGGTGACGCCGCCGCGGATCATCTCCGCGCACGCCAGTCGCGCGCCCGAAGCGACATCCCGCTCGGTGAGGTTGGACTCGACCGGCCAGACGACGTCGTTGAACCACTCCTCGGTGGGCAGGTCCTCGGCGAGGCCGCGCAGGGCGACCATCGGCGCGTGCGTATGGCAGTTGACGAGGCCGGGCAGCGCGACCTGGCCGCGCGCGTCGATGCGCTCGCGGGCGGACAGCCCGGCCGCCCCGGCGCTGCTCGTCACCTCGTCCACGGCCCCGTCGCGGACGACGATCGCCGCGTCCTCCCGGAACGTGACGCGTTCCTCCGCGTCGTGCGTGAGGACGGTGCAGCCGGTGATGACGAGATCGGCGGTACGGGACGACTCCGGGGGCTCTGCGGGCTCCTGGGGCTCCGGGGGCTCCAGGGGCCCGGTCTCCGGGGAGGGCGGCCGAGAAGGTGTCATCGCGTCAACGTACGACGGGGTCGTGCCCGCGAGTGAGCCGTGGCGCGCATCTTGTCCCGAAGCTGTCGCCGGGCCCGGCGGGCGGGCACCCTGGCGCCACGACACTCCCCGGAGGGGGCCCCGCATGCTCCTCGGCACCTGGAACCTCGAGAACCTGTACCGGCCCGGAGGGCCGTTCGGCCCGCGGGACAAGGCCGCCTACGAGGCGAAGCTCGCCGCGCTCGCCGCCGTCGTCACCGCGCTCGACCCGGACGTGCTCGGCGTCCAGGAGGTCGGGGAGCCCGAGGCGCTGGCGGACCTCCTGGAGTCGGTGGGCGGCACCTGGCACGCGGCGCTGTCCGCGCACCCCGACGGCCGGGGCATCCGGGTCGGCGTGATCAGCCGTACGCCTCTGGAGGTACTGGCCGACACGCGCGCGTACCCGGCGAGGCTGCGGCCCGTGCAGGCGGACGACTCGGGGGCCACCTCGGACGGGTCCGGCCGTGGCTTCCTCGCGGTGGAGACGGTCACGCCGGCCGGGCCGCTGCGGGTGGCGGTGGCCCATCTGAAGTCGAAGCTGCTGTCGTACCCGGGTGATCGTTTCTTCCCGCGCGACGAGGGCGAACGGGCCCGCTACGGCGCCTACGCCCTCTACCGGCGGGCCGCCGAGGCGACGGCGCTGCGCGCCCTGGCCGACGATCTCCTGGCCGGCGACGGCCGCGAGCGGGACGTGGCGGTGCTGGGCGACCTGAACGACGAGGTCCAGGCGGCGACCACGCAGATCCTGCTCGGCCCGCCCGGCTCGGAGCTCGGCACCCGCGGGTTCGAGTCGCCCGACCAGGGCGACGCGGCCCGCCTGTGGGACGTGGCCCCGCTGATCCCGGCCGAGCACCGCTACTCGCGGATCAACTCCGGTCGCCGCGAGCTGATCGACCACGTACTGACGAGCCATCGCCTGGTCCACCGGCTGACGTCGGCGGGCACGGGCACGGATACCGGACCGGGGCCGCGGAAGGAGCCGCGCCTCCCGTCGGTGGGGGGCGATCCGGCGGCGCGCAGGAACGAACCGGGTTCGGACCACGCCCCGGTGTGGGTTCGGATCGACTGACGCGCGGGGCGGCGCTACCCGGCCACCGGCAGATCCGGCACGGGCGCCTGCAGCCCCACCCGGTCGCGCCCCGCAGCGAGTTCGTCGAGGAGTTCCGCGAGCCGCTCCCGGTGCCGTGCGGTGAGCCGTCCGGTGTCGTCGAGGTGGACGGCGCAGGCGGTGGTCGTGTCGACGAGCCGTTCGAGGACGGCGGCGACCTCGTCCGTGCCCTCCGTGTGCCGGGCGAGCGCGGGCAGTTCGTGGGCGGCGAGGGCGATGGCCGTGCGGGCCTCGGCGAGCGCGCGGTAGGCCTCACGGCGCAGGGCCCAGCGGGCGGCGCGGTCCTCGGAGCCGTCGAGCACATGGGTGAGATAGGCGTCCGCCGCGCGCACGGCGGCGGCGAGCCGGGCGCGCACCTGGCCGCCGCGCTTCCCCGACATCGGCAGATGCCCGACGATCAGGACGATCCCGCAGGCCAGCAGGGTTTCGACGATCCGGCCGGCCGAGGCCTGGGGCTCTCCGCCGACCATCACCAGCGACAGCACGAGGACGGTGACGACGGCCGTCTGGGCGGCGAAGTGCCGGGTGGACACGGGGATGAGCGCTCCGCACAGGGCCACCAGCGCCACCAGCCCCTCCGGGCGGGGCAGCACGGCGGCGAAACCCGCGAAGAGCAGCGCACCGAGAACGGTCCCCGCGGCCCGGCACAACACCCGGGACACCAGGGGCCCGAGATCGGGCTTCACCAGGAAGACGGCCGTGGCGGGCAGCCAGTACCAGTGGGTGTGCCGGCCGTACCACTGGGAGTGGTAGAGGGCCTGCGCGACGGCGGCGCTCGCCCCGAAGGAGAGCGCGACCCGCAGCCCGTACTCGCGGCCGCCCGCGCCGAACCCGGTGCGCAGCAGGTACCGCACGCCGTGCCGGCGGGCGTGCAGGTCACCGCCGCCGCCCTGGTCGAAGGCGTCGGCGGCGTGCAGCAGGGCGTCGTCGAGGGCGCGCAGCGCGGGGGCGGACCGGGCGGGCGCGGGCAACGGCCCGGTGTGGGTGTTGTCGCGGACGGCGGCGGCGAGCCGCCGGGGCCCGGCCGAGGCCCGTTCGGAGAGGGGCTCCGCGGCCCAGGCCAGGGCGGTCGCCGCCTCGGCGAGGGGCAGGGCGGCGGCGTACTGGGCGTGCAGCCGGCGTTCGGAGGAGGAGCTGGCGTAGCGCCGCAGCCGCGGTCCGGCGAGGGCGTCCTGGGCGTGGTCGAGGGCCGCGGTGAGCGCGGCGCGCCGGGCGGTGGCGTGCTCGGTCCCCGTCGCGTCGAGCAGCTCCGCGACCGCGTCGTACACCCGGGCCACCGCGTCCCGTTCGCCATCGAACCGGAAGTCGCCGGTCATCGCGCCGGGCGTGGGCAGGGCGAGCCGCAGCGCGAGCAGCCATCCGGCCCCGGCGAGGAAGGCGAGGGCCCGCGCCCATCCGGGCTCCGCGACCGGCATCCCGGCCCCGATCGCCGAGGCGACGAGCAGCTGTGTGCCGCCGCCGGACGCGACAGGACCGATGGCGCTCATCCCGCCGGCGAGGAGCCCGAGCGCGGTGAGGACGGCCGTCAGCGCGACGGCCCCGACGTGATCCCCGACATAGGTCCCGACGAGCAGCCCTCCCGCACCCACGAGGGCGGGCGCCCCGAGCCGCTTCACCGCGGTCCGCCTGCTGCCGGGCCGGTCGTTGATCCCGGCGAGCATCGCGGCGATGGCGGCGACCACCCCGAGAGAGGTCCGGCCGACGAGGACGGACACGAGGAGCAGCGGCCCGGCGGCCAGCGCCCCCCGTGTGACCGCGCTCCACGGCACGGGCCCGCGCTGGGCGCGCAGGGCATGGGCGAGCCAGGGCGGAAGAGCGGCGAGCGGGCGGAATGCGCGAGCGGGAAGGTGCGGGCGCGGAAACACGGAGCTCCTGTCGGGCGAGGGCGGGGGTGTGCCTTCGGGCGACGGTGGCCGGGGCTGGTCAGCTGTGAGCTGTGGTGTCCACGGTACTGCGCGGTCTTGGAGAGACGGGGGCGGTTACGTTTCGGCCAGGTGACGCCTGGCCGGAATCCCGCGTTCTTTATGAACGCAAGGCCGGAAACGGGAGCGGGGCCGGGGCGTGGCCTGCCCCGGCCCCCGCGGAGCCACCCAAGTCGCGCACCGGCGCACTTGAGGACCCAGGTCAGTCGGGATGCCGTCGCGTCCTGCCACTGGACCATCGCGCATCGAGCTGCGCGGGCCGGACTCGAACCGGCGATGGCTTCCGCACCATCACCCCGAAGGGTTGTCGACCGAAGAGACGGCCGGCCCTTCCCAACGCCTCTTCCAGAGCGGCGGGATCGGATCCGCGCAGCCCGGCGACGATGTCGTCGACCCCTCGCAGTCCGGCCCTCTCCAGCAGCCGCTTCTCGTTCGTCACCCATTCCCCCCGGGCCGCGAGCACACCGTGGCCCGCCTGCACGGCGGCGGTGACGAGGGCGCCGGCGACCTCCGCCAGACGGCCGGCCGGGGCGTGGTGGGCCAGGGCGTAGGCGAGGGTGGCGCGGGCCGTCCCGTGCCAGCGTTCGCCCGCCGTGCGGCGCAGTGCGTCCGGATAGCCGTCCGGGCGCGGGAGTTCGCCGCTGAGCACCTGGTTGATCGCCAGCTCGGCGACCACGAGATAGCTCGGGATCCCCGCGAGATGGAACAGCAACGGCTCCACCCGGAACCGGCCCTCGGCCGCCTCCGCCCACTCGTGTTCGACGACGTCGAGATCCCGGTAGTGCACATCGACCCGCCGCCCCTCGATCGTCAGCCAGGCGCCCCCGTTGAACACCCCGCCGCCCCAGCCGCCGACCTCCGACACCTCCCCCTCCCAGCCGAGCGCCCGCAGACCGGCCGGATCGAAGGAGCCCCGGTAGTAGACGGCCAGATCCCAGTCGCTGTCGGGCCGGTGGGTGCCCTGGGCACGGGAACCACCGAGGGCGACCGCGCGGACGTGCGGGAGACCGGCGAGGCGGAAGGTCACATCCCCGAGAAAGTCCCGGTCGTCACCGGAGGGCGAAGGGGAGCCGGAGGAGGAGCCGGGGGCGGCGGAGGAGGCGGAGGCGGCGGTGGAGGAGCGGGCGGAGTCGGAGGCGGAGGAGGAGGCGGCGGTGGAGGAGCGGGCGGAGTCGGAGGCGGCGGAGTCGGAGGCGGCGGATGACATGGCGGAACCCGATGCGGTGGAAGAGGAGTTGGAGGAGGAGGAGGCGGCGGAGTCGGAGTCGCGAGGCATGGGCGGGTTCCGATCAGCAGTCCCACACGTTCTGGTGACGGTGGCGGGTCGGCGGATGGTCCAGCTCCTCGGCCGCAAGGAGCAGCGCACCCGTCGGGACGGCACGGAGCCGGTTGCGGGCGGTGGCGCGGAACACGGTCAGCGCGGCACGCGCACGGGACTCGTACGGGCCGTCGATCTGCGCGTTCAGGGACCGGGGAAAGGTGTAGGAGCGGAACGCGCGCACCAGCGGGACGGGTACCGGCCGACGCCGCTCGCGCCGCGCCCGGGCCAGCTCCCTTTCGCTGTACCGCAGTTCGCCGATGCGGTGGCCGGTGCTCCAGCCCCGGCCCTGCGACGGCCGGTCATCGGGCCGGACGCGGTGGCGCAGGCGGACGTGATGGACGGTACGGGACATGGCAGACCTCCGGGGGCCGCCGGAATCTCCGGCGAGGCCCTGAGGAGTCCGCCGCCGTGAATCGGCCCGGATGCTCGCTGCGCATGGGCAGCAGCGTGGCGAGTACGGCCCGGGGTTGTCCAACGGTTATCGGCCACACGGCGATTGTCGGTGGGTCGCGGACAGGGCGCGCCCCACGGACACGCGACCCCGAGGAGACCCCGTGATCCGCGGCCTCGCCGTCCCGGGAATCCCGCCGCCCGGCTACCCGGCCCCCCACACCCTCCGCTTCGGCACCGGCTTCGCGTAACTCCCCGCCCGGCTGGTCGTCAGCCCCAGCCCGACCAGCCCCTCGGCCAGCTTCACCGCAGCGCCCACCCCGTCGACGACCGGAAGGCCCAGCTTGTCCCCCACCATCCGTTCCAGCCCCGTCATCCCGGCACACCCCAGGACCAGCACCTCGGCCCCCGCCGCCCGGACCCGCTCGGCGGCCGCCAGAAAGGCCGCCTCGGCGCGGCCGCGGTCCCCCAGATCGAGGACGCCGAGCCCGGTGCCCACGACGGCGGCGCAGTTGCGGCCCACCCCGGCCAGCTCCAGGCTGTCCTCGATCTGACCGCAGGACCGCTCCAGCGTGGTCACGACCCCGTACCGGCGCCCCAGCAGACACGCCAGATGTGCCGCGGCCTCGGTGATGTCGACCACGGGCACGTCCACCAGCTCCCGTACGCCCTCCCGTCCGTGCTCACCGAAGCCGGCCATGACGACGGCGTCGTAGGGGGCCCCGTCATAGGTGCGCAGCGCGTCCATGACCGCCGCGGCGGAGAGAAGGCTGTCGAGCCAGCCCTCGGCCGACTCGGGGCCCCAGGCGGGGGTCAGTCCGGTCACGGTGGTGCCCGGGCCTGCCGCTGCCCGGGCACCTCGCACGATCTCCTCGGTCATCTCCTGCGTGGTGTTGCAGTTGGTGACGACGATCCGTACGTTCCGCACGCTCCTCAGACCTCCACGGGCTTCTCGGCGACGACCGCGGACCCGGCGGCCCGCTCGGCACGGCACAGCAGCACGTACAGTCCGGCCCCCAGGGCCGTCCCGATGAACCAGGAGTACGGCGCCACATCGCCGAAGGCCTTCACCAGCGCGAGCACCGCCGCGACCGCCGCGGAGGGGAGGAACGCCCACAGCGCCTTCGGGTTGACGCCCTTGCGGTAGTGATAGCGGGAGCCGGGGGTGGCGTCGAACAGCTCGTTCACGTCGACGCGACCGCGCTTGACCCAGTAGTAGTCGACCATGATCACGCCGAACAGCGGACCGAGGAAGGCGCCGAGGCCGCCGAGGAAGTAGTTGACGACCGTGGGGTTGGAGAACAGGTTCCACGGGGTGACCACGAGCGCCGCGACCGTGCTGATCATGCCGCCGACCTTGAAAGTGATCTTCTGCGGCCAGACGTTGGCGAGGTCGTACGCCGGCGACACGAAGTTCGCGACGATGTTGACGCCCATGGTGGCGATGGCGAAGGTGAGCGCGCCCAGGACGAGTACCCAGGTGTTGCCGACCTTCGCGACCAGCTCCGCGGGGTCGGTGATGGCCTCGCCGAACACCTCGAGCGACCCAGCGGTGACGATCACGGAGACGACCACGAAGGCCGTCGAGTTGAGGGGCAGCCCCCAGAAGTTGCCGCGGCGGACCGTGCGGTAGTCGGGCGCGAAGCGGGAGAAGTCGCAGAAGTTCAGCATCAGCGTGCCGTACGTGGCGAGGATCAGACCGATCGCACCGAACCACTGCCGCCACTGCTCCCCCACGGAGACCGGGTGCGGGGTGGAGGTGAGCGAGATGGTCCAGCCCGCCTTGGACAGCACCCACACCGCCAGCGCGATCATCACCAGCCAGATCGCCGGGCCGCAGAAGTCCTGGAACTTGCGCACGGACTCCATGCCCTGACTGATGATCATCGCCTGGACCAGCCACAGGGACACGAAGGACAGCCAGCCCAGTGCGTCGAGGCCCAGGAAGGAGTTGTGCGTCCAGGACTCCAGGCCCGGCCAGGCCGCCAGCAGCATCACGTTGACGGCGACGGAGGCGAGGTAGGTCTGGATGCCGTACCACATGATGGCGATCACGGCCCGTATGAGAGCCGGGATGTTGGCTCCCCAGACGCCGAAGCTGATGCGGCTGACCACCGGGAAGGGCACCCCGTGGCGCTGGCCGATCCGGCCCATCCAGTTCATGCCGACATAGATGAGCACGAAGCCGACGAGGAGGGAGGTGAAGATCTGCCACACGTTCATGCCGAGGACCAGCAGTCCGGCGGCGAAGGTGTAGTTGCCGAGGTTGTGGACGTCCGACATCCACATCGCGAAGAGGTCGAAGACCTTCCAGTTCCGCTTCTCGGCGGGTGCGAGGTCTTCGTTGGTGAGCCGTGGGTCGGGGACGAACGCTGGTGCGCCGGTGGCTTCGGCGCTGTCGGCGAGGGACACGGGGCCTCCATGGGCGAGGGAACGGAGGAGGACTACTGACCGGACCGTTTGGTATACCAAACTGCGGACATGGTCCCGTCGTCAAGCGTTCCGACCGATGTCCGTCCCGTTACGGCTCCGTAAAAGCACCCTCGCATCGGCGAGGATGGCCCCATGACGAAGATCGAACCCCTCGGAGCGGTGCGCGAGCGCGTCCTGGGGTCCCTGCGGCAGGAGATCATCGCCGGCAGGCTGCGTCCCGGCGACCGGCTCGTCGAGCGCGAACTGGCCGACCGGTTCGGCGTCTCCAGGGTCCCGGTCCGGGAAGCCATCCGGGCACTCGTCGCCGAGGGCTTCGTCCTGTTCGAGACCCCGCGCCGGACGGTCGTACGGCCGCTGAGCCCCACCGACGTCAAGGAACTCTTCGAACTGCGCGAGGCGTTGGAGGTGTACGCGGCCGGACTGGCCGCCACCCGGGCCACCCCGGAGGACCTCGCCGGACTACGGGAGCTCCTGAGGAGCGCGGCGAGCGCCACCGCCGCCGGGGACGCCGAGGCGATCACCGACATCAACACCCGCTTCCACGACCGGCTCCTCGCCATGGCCGGCAACACCCTGTTGATCTCGGTCATGGAACCGGTCGCCGGCCGCCTGCAATGGCTCACCCGACGCAACGAGGAATGGCCCCAACTCCTCACCGAACACCAGGACCTGTACGACGCCATCGCCTCCGGCGACCCGGCCCGCGCCCGCGCCCACGCCCTGAACCACGTCCAGGCCAACTACCGCTCCACGGTCCGGCACCTGTTCGGGGAGACGAACCCTCCGCAGGCACCGCCCTCCCCCGATCATGCTCCGCCTAGAATCCCCTGACCCTTCGGACAGGTGCCCGAAGGCGCACACACAGCGAACGGAACGGGGAGAACGACCATGGTGAGCAGACGTGGACTGCTGAGCGGAGCCGCACTCGTGGGGGCGGGCGCGATGACCGGCGTACTCGGCGCCGCCACAAACGCGGCCGCCGACACCCCACTGGACACCCCGTTCACACCGGTCGCCGCACCCCATCTCGCCCAGGCCGAGCAGATGGTCCAGTACCAGCGCCTCCTGGCCGCCGGCTACCTGCCCACCGGCCTCACGGGGCACTGGCCGCTGGACGGCTCCGGCGCCGACCTCTCCGGCCACGACCACCCCCTGACCCTCGGCACCGGCGCGAGCTGGACCACCCTGCGAGCCGGCGGCGAACTGACCCTGGACGCGTCCTACGCCGCCACGGCCTCCGTGCTCGACACCACGGCCCCGTTCACCGTCTCCGCCTGGGTACGCCTCGCCGACGACGCCGTCCTGACCAACATGTACACGGCAGTCAGCCAGGACGGCACCGGCTGCAGCCGCTTCCTGCTCCAGTACGACGACACCGCCGGCGCCTGGGCGTTCAAGGTGCGCGCCGAGGACCAGGGCGCCAAGATCTCCGCCCTCGCCACCACCGCCCCCGTACCCGGCAAATGGACGCACCTGACCGGAGTGTGGGACGGCAACCGAGTCCACCTGTACGTGAACGGCGTACCGGAAGGCACCGCCGACGCCACCCTGTCCTGGGCCGCCACCCAGGGCCTCAACATAGGCCGGGCCCGCTGGAACGGCGCCTACGTCAACCACTTCAAGGGCTCCGTCGACGATGTGCGCGCCTACGGCCGCGCCCTGAGCGCCGACGAGATCTCCCTGATCAGCGGCCGCACGGCAGGCCTCAACAACGTCTATCTGATCGGCTCCCCGTCGACCGTCACCTGGGGCACGCCCGACGACCTGCCGAGCTGGATCGCCCGGGCCCGCTGCTCGTCCTTCGTCACCTGGGTGCTGAAGCACACCTACGGATGGGCCACCGACGCCTACTTCACCCAGTACTTCCAGGACCGCATCCCCGAGGCCGCCGACTACCGCCAGGCGTTCGCCCAAGGCACCGCGGGCCCGCGCTTCCAGCAGATCCGCAAGGTCGCCGACCTCCGGCCCGGCGATCTGATCGCGGTGGACTACAGCGGCCAGGTCGAGGGCAACACCGGCCACATCGTCATGGTCCGCGACGTCAAGGGCGTCTTCAGCGGGGTCGCCGACTTCACCGGCGAGACCCAGTACGCCGTCGAGGTCGTCGACTGCACGGCCGAGCCACACGGCGTGTACGCCCTGACCAACTACCCCAAGTATCCCGACACCCGCATGGTCGGCCTCCTCGCGGAGGAGCAGTTCGAGGGCGTCGGCATCGGCCACATGATGTTCTACGCCGCCGGCACCACCGGAGAGTTCTCCCGCTACCGCTGGAGCGTCAACACCGCCCGCGACAAGGCCTACCCCGTCACGTCACGGCCGGTCACCGCGGCACGCATCGTCTGACCGGAACTCACGGCAGCCCCGCCACCCCCGCGGCCGTGCGCAGCACATCACGCAGCATCCCGGGGGTGAGCCGGCCGGTGAAGGTGTTCCGCTGACTGACGTGGAAACAGCCGAAGACATCGAGGCCATCGGCGGCGCTCGACCCACCCGAGTGATCCGGGCCGTCCGGATCGCGCGGGCCGTCCGGATCGTGCGGGTGATGCGGGTGGTGCGGGGGCTCCGGATCGTCCGGGCGCTCCGGGGGCTCCGGGTCGTCCGGGCGGGCAGGGCCGTCGAGCGTCAGCCGGGTCCCGTGCCCGAAGGCGGGTCGCGGCCGGGGCACGGTCCAGCCCGCCTCGGCGAACGCGGGCAGCGCGGCCTGCCAACCGAAGGCGCCGAGCACGACGACCGCGCGCAACGTCGGCCGCAGCAGCCTCAGCTCCTGCACGAGCCAGGGCCGGCAGGTGTCCCGCTCCCCCGGGGTGGGCTTGTTGGCGGGCGGCGCACAGTGCACGGGCGACGTGATCCGCACGCCGTACAGCTCCAGCCCGTCGTCGACGGAGACGGCGGTGGGCTGCGACGCCAGCCCCACGTCGTACAACGCCTGGTACAGCACATCGCCGGAACGGTCCCCGGTGAACATCCGCCCCGTACGGTTCCCGCCGTGCGCGGCCGGGGCCAGCCCGACGATCAGCAGCCGGGCGTCCGCCGGGCCGAAGCCGGGCACCGGCCGACCCCAGTACGTCCAGTCCGCGAAGGCCGCCCGCTTGGTACGCGCCACCTCCTCACGCCAGTCCACCAGCCGAGGACACGCCCGACAGCCCCCGACCCTCCGGTCGAGCATGGCCAGGGCGGAGGCGGAGGCCGCGGAGTCGGAGGGGGCCGTGGAGGCGGAGGGGGCCGTGGAGGCGTCCATGCCTCCACGGTAGGACCACGCCGTAGCCATCCGAGCCGACTGGGTCCGGAGGGGTGGAGGACAGGGGGCTGGATCAGGGGCCCCTCCCCCTCCCCTCCCCCCTCCCCCCTCCCCCCGTCCCCTGCCCGCCCGACTCGTCACGCCTCTCGTCATGCCCCTGGTCATGCCCCTCGCCGCGCCAATCGCAGCAGCTCCGCGTTCGACTCCCGCCGCTTCCAGGCTATGAGCGCCAGTGGCACGAGCAGGATGAGCGGCGTCGCCGCGTTCTGGCCGTCGAAGACGACCACCTGGACGACGAACGCGCCCACCATCAGCGCACCCAGCGCCACCGCCGCCACGGACTGGAGCACCGGAACCAGCAGGGCGATCGCGCCGGCGAGTTCCAGCGCGCCGATGGTGTACATGCCCACGCTGCCCCAGCCCATCTCGTCGAAGGCATCCGCGGCCGACGGGTGCGCGATCAGCTTCGGCAGCGCGCTGGCGATCCCGTAGAAGAGCGCGAGCAGCACCTGCAAGCCTCGCAGGGCGATCCGGGCGCGGCGGCCCCGGGCGATCGCGGATGCGGGCGGGGGCGCGGCCGCGGTGGTGGCGGCGAGGGAAGCCGTGGTCTCGGACATGAGGGTCTCCTGCGGTGAGCGGTCCGTTGTGCTGTCAGGGAGGTAGACCGACCTCCGTCAGCGAACTCATCGCGCCCCGCCGGGCTTTCTCGAACCCCCGCTTTACCGTCCTTGGCTCCCTTAGCGCCCCCGCCGCCGCCCTTCCCTCCCAACTACGGTCCGCTCCGGTCCTACCGCCGCCGCTCTCCCCTCTCCGGCCCGTTCTCTACTCCGCCACCGCCACCGCCTTCACCCATATCCGGTCCTCCGTGAGATACCGCTCCACCCTCAGACCCGCCTCCGCCAGGGCCTCCTCGAACTGGTCCTTGGTCAGCGGTCGGGACCGGAACGTCTGGGTCCACGCGGCGTCCGGGAAGTCGTACTCCGCGCGTACGGAGTGGACGCCGTCCCCGACGGGCTCGGTCGACACGATCCGGATCGTGAAGCCGCTCGGGTCGACGCGCTCGCGCGGCACGTTCGAGTGGTAGTCCTCTCCTTCCCGTTGGATCAGCAGACAGCCGCCCTTCGCCAGGTGCCGTGCGCAGGCCCGCAGCATTCTTCGGCGTAACTCGACGTCCGCCGTGTGCACGAGGAACGACGCGAGCATCACCACGTCGAACGTCTCGCCCAGGGCGAGATCCTCGATGGGGCTGCATATCGTGCGAGCTCCGCGGACGCGCTCCAGCATCTCGGCGGACTCGTCCACCGCCGTGACCGTGAACCCGCGCTCCAGCAGGGCGTGGGTCACCCGCCCGACGCCGCTGCCCAGCTCGAGGATGTGCGTGCCAGGGGGCACCGCCTCGGCGATGACCTCCGGCTCGTTCCCCACGGGCAGGCGCGAGTAGAGCTCGACCGCGCAGCCGTCCGGGGTGATCGCACCGGGACCGGTTCCCTTGTGTCCGTCTCGCATTTTCAGCTTCATGCCAGTTCAACGGCCCGTTCCCGTACGGCCGTTCCCCACCGCCGTCGGTTCACCCGTTCGAGCGATGACCCCTCTGTTCGAGCCGGGTCGGAGGCGAGGACCTTGGCCCCCTGGAGAACGTCCTGACCAGGGAGTACGTTGCAATGAGGAGCGGTGATCGGGATGCGTACGGGCAGTGAGCCGATGACAGCGCGCAGTGCGCTGCGGATGCGTCTGTGGCTGGCCCTGTGGGGTCTGGCCTGGGCGATCTTCGGGACGGTCGCGTTCGCTGTCGTGGGGCGTCCGGGCTGGGCGCTCGCGTGCGGGGTGCTGTGGCTGGTGATCACGGTCGATCTGACGATGATCCTCAGGCATCGGCGCCAGGGTCCCCACTACCAGCCGGGCCGCGACATCCCGCCCTACCTGCCGCCCGAGCACCGCCACCCTTGAGACCAGGAGGCCCGGAAGCCCGGAGGCGGGAGGCCCGGAAGCCCGGAGGTGCCGGGAGATCCACAAGCTTGAAGGTCCAACGGCCCGGCCACAGGGCGACCCGAAGCCTCAGCACCCCAGCACCCCAGTGCCCCAGCGACGCAAAGGCCCGGCAGCCCTGAGCTCCGGTAGCCCTGAGCCCGGCAGCCCCGAGCCCGGCAGCCCTGAGCCCGGCAGCCCCGAGCCCGGCGGCCCGAAGGCCCGCACGGAAGGCCTGCCCGAAGGCCCGGCAGTCCGGAGCCTCGGTGGCCGGCCGGTTCTCAGCTCTCGAAGCGTGCCGCTTTGAGGTACTGCGGGTTCGGGTCCAGTGCCGCGGCCAGGCGGAAGTGGCGCTTGGCCTGGTCGCCCCGGCCCTGCCGCTCATAGGTGCGGCCGAGCGCGAAGTGCGCGAAGGCGTTGTCCGGCTCGCGCTCCAGGACGATGGTGAACTCCAGCTCGGCGGGCCGTAGTTGGGCGGCGGCGAAGAAGGCACGCGCGCGCAGCAGCCGGGCGGCGGTGTTGTCGGGGTGTGCGGCGATGACTCCGTCGAGCAACTTCACCGCGCCCCGCGGGTCCCGTGCGGCGAGCAGATGCTCCGCGGCACGGAAGTCGATGACGTCTGTCTCCGGAGTACGTCCGGTCGAACCGCTGGTATCGGGCACGGAAAAATCCTTCCCTTGCTCAACGGGTTCAACGCGCGGAGCGAGGGCCGCTATTCCGGAGCGGTCCCGTGCGGCGTGCGGGCTCTGTGCGTGAGGTCGGCCCAGACGTCCTTCACGCGCCGGTGGAGTTCCGCGAGCGGTACGTCGTTGTCGATCACGATGTCGGCGATCTCCTGGCGTTCGTCGCGGGTCGCCTGTGCGGCCATCCGCGCGCGGGCGTCCTTCTCCGTCATGCCGCGGAGCCGGACGAGCCGGTCGAGCTGGGTCTCGGGGGGCACGTCGACGACGACCACGACGTCGTAGAGGGAGCCGAGGGCGTTCTCGGTGAGGAGGGGGACGTCGTGGACGACGACGGCGTCCTCGGGGGCGGCCGCCTCGAGTTCGCGGGAGCGGGCGCCGACCAGGGGGTGCACGATCGAGTTGAGGAGCGCCAGTTTCGCGGGGTCGGCGAAGACGACCGAGCCCAGGCGGGGGCGGTCGAGGCTGCCGTCCGGGGCGAGGACGTCCACACCGAAGGCGTCCACGACCGCCGCGAGTCCCGGGGTGCCCGGGGCGACGACCTCGCGGGCGATGCGGTCCGCGTCGATCAGTACGGCCCCGCACTCGACGAGCAGCCGTGACACCTCGCTCTTGCCGGCGCCGATCCCGCCGGTCAGGCCCACTGTCAGCATGAGCGGAAGCTTAGGGCCTGCCGGTGACGATGCACCCGACAGGCCCCTGTGTGCTGTCTGCTCGGCTGTGCTGACCGACTGACTGACTGACTGCACTGCTCGGCTGTCTGTCTGCCTGTCTGCTCGGCTTGCTGAGCCGCGACGCCCGGGTGGAGTGCTCAGGCTTCGCCCTCGCGCTCGGCGAGGAAGCGCTCGAACTCCTGCCCGATCTCGTCCGCCGACGGGATGTCGACGGGCTCGGCGAGCATGTTGCCGCGGGTCTCGGCGCCGGCCGCGGCGTCGTACTGGTGCTCCAGGCCCTGGACGAGGGAGGTGAGTTCCTCGTCGCCCTCCTGGATCTGACGGTCGATCTCGGTCTGCGTCCGGTGGGCGTCCGTGCGCAGGGCGTGCGCGATACCCGGCAGGACGAGGCCGGTGGCCGCCGTGATCGCTTCCAGGACGGTCAGGGCGGCGTCCGGGTACGCCGAGCGGGCGATGTAGTGCGGGACGTGTGCGGCGACGCCCAGGATGTCGTGTCCGGCCTCCATGAGGCGGTACTCGACGAGCGCCTCGGCGCTGCCGGGGACCTGGGCCTCGTCGAAGGGGCTGCGGTGGCCCGGCATGAGGTCCGTGCGGTTGCCGTGCGGGGTGAGGCCCACGGGGCGGGTGTGCGGGACGCCCATGGGGATGCCGTGGAAGTTCACCGAGAGGCGGACGCCGAGTCGCTCCACGATCTGCCTGACGGCGACGGCGAAGCGTTCCCATTCCACGTCCGGCTCGGGCCCGGACAGCAGCAGGAAGGGTGCTCCGGTGGTGTCCTGCACCAGCCGCACCTCGATGGTCGGTTCCTCGTACTCGGTCCACCGGTCGCGCTTGAAGGTCAGCAGCGGGCGGCGGGCGCGGTAGTCGACCAGCCGGTCGTGGTCGAAGCGGGCGACGACCTGGTGGGGCAGCGAGTCGAGGAGCCGGTCGACGATCTGGTCACCGGTCTCGCCCGCGTCGATGTATCCGTCGAAGTGGTAGAGCATGACAAGTCCGGCCGACTCCTGGGCCAGCGCCATGTCGACGACTGCCAGGCCTTTCGGCTCCCATGCGTACAAACCCTGCGGATCAAGCACTTGGACCGCTCCCCTCGTGTTCCTTCTGTCCAACGCCCGCCGGACCGTCGGCATTCCCGGTCCACGCGCCTTGATCAAATGACTCGGGCGGGTTTCTCACGGGTGAGGGGAGCCGGGAGCGGGTGAGGTCCGGCCGGGTCGGGGCGCGCGAGGGTGGTCACGGGTGGTCATGGGGTGAACGGCGGTCCGGCGGTCCGGTCCCGTTTCCGGGCAGCACCGAGGGCCCGCACCTCGAAAGGTGCGGGCCCTCGACACACTGCTAAACCTCAGCGGCTGGGGTCACCCCCGCCGGGGGAGTTCAGCTCTGGCCGCCGGCCAGCTTCTCGCGCAGAGCGGCGAGCGCCTCGTCCGAGGCCAGCGCGCCGGACGTGTCGGCACCCTCGGAGGAGTAGGAGCCACCGCCACCGCCACCGGACGCGGCCGGAGCGGCACCAGCCGCGTCGCCACCCTCGGCAGCGGCCTTCTCGTCCGCCTCGCGGGACTTGATGACCTGAGCCTGGTGCTGCTCGAAGCGCGTCTGCGCCTCGGCGTACTGGTTCTCCCAGACCTCACGCTGCGACTCGAAGCCCTCGAGCCAGTCGTTGGTCTCGGGGTCGAAGCCCTCGGGGTAGATGTAGTTGCCCTGGTCGTCGTAGGACGCGGCCATGCCGTACAGGGTCGGGTCGAACTCGACCGAGGCCGGGTCGGCACCGAAGGACTCGTTGGCCTGCTTCAGCGAGAGGCTGATGCGGCGGCGCTCGAGGTCGATGTCGATGACCTTGACGAAGATCTCGTCGTTGACCTGGACGACCTGCTCCGGGATCTCCACGTGGCGCTCGGCCAGCTCGGAGATGTGGACCAGACCCTCGATGCCCTCGTCGACGCGCACGAACGCACCGAACGGAACGAGCTTCGTAACCTTACCGGGGACAACCTGCCCGATCTGGTGCGTGCGGGCGAACTGCTGCCACGGGTCTTCCTGGGTCGCCTTCAGCGACAGGGAGACACGCTCGCGGTCCATGTCGACGTCGAGGACCTCGACGGTGACTTCCTGGCCGACCTCGACAACCTCGGAGGGGTGGTCGATGTGCTTCCAGGAAAGCTCGGAGACGTGAACCAGACCGTCGACGCCACCCAGGTCCACGAACGCACCGAAGTTGACGATCGAGGAGACGACGCCGGAACGGACCTGACCCTTCTGGAGGGTCGTGAGGAACGTCTGGCGGACCTCGGACTGGGTCTGCTCGAGCCAGGCACGGCGGGACAGGACCACGTTGTTGCGGTTCTTGTCCAGCTCGATGATCTTGGCCTCGAGCTCCTTGCCCACGTAAGGCTGGAGGTCGCGGACGCGGCGCATCTCGACGAGGGACGCCGGGAGGAAGCCACGGAGGCCGATGTCGAGGATGAGACCACCCTTGACGACCTCGATGACGGTACCGGTGACGATCCCGTCTTCTTCCTTGATCTTCTCGATGGTGCCCCAGGCGCGCTCGTACTGGGCGCGCTTCTTCGAGAGGATCAGGCGGCCTTCCTTGTCCTCCTTCTGGAGAACAAGGGCCTCGATCTCGTCACCGACGGCGACGACCTCGTTGGGGTCGACGTCGTGCTTGATGGAGAGCTCGCGGCTCGGGATAACGCCTTCGGTCTTGTAACCGATGTCGAGCAGGACCTCGTCCCGGTCGACCTTCACGATGACGCCGTCGACGATGTCGCCGTCGTTGAAGTACTTGATCGTCTCGTCGATCGCGGCGAGGAAGGCTTCCTCGTTACCGATGTCGTTGACCGCTACCTGCGGCGTGGTAGAGGTGGTCTCGGTGCTGCTCGTCATGTGGGAAAGGGCTCCGGTACGGACAGTGAGTCGTAGGTACTGCTACGCCGGGAGCCCGTGATCGCTCTGAAGAAGCCGGACAGCTTAGGAAGCGCCCCACCGGAGAACCGGTGATGACACCTCGAGAACCGAGGGGACAACAACAGATGCGAGCGCAGCCTGCTACGTCTGAGGTGCGCAGGCCCGCAGCGCAACTTGTAGCATACGGGGGCAGCCGGGCGGGGTCAATGCGCGAAGGCGCACACCCGGGGCGGATCGCCGCATACCCGGCACACAACCTTTCTCCTGAGGTCACGCAGGCCGCAGGAAGCCTCACCGGTGACACCTCGGGTGGCACCGACGGGCGGGTTGCACGGAAGAGTACGACGAGGGAGCCGATCATCCAAGAGCCTGAATCGTCCGAGCCGGTCTTCGAGCCGGAAGCCACCCGGCGTGACGCCGACGTCACCGAGAGCTCCCGGGCCAACCGGGGCTGGTGGGACCGCAACGCGGACGAATACCAGATCGAGCACGGCACCTTCCTCGGCGACGACCGCTTCGTATGGGGTCCCGAGGGTCTGGACGAGGTGGAGGCGGAGCTGCTCGGCCCGCCGGAGGAGCTGAAGGGCAAGTCGGTCCTGGAGATCGGCGCCGGCGCGGCGCAGTGCGCCCGCTGGCTGACCGCGCAGGGCGCGCGTCCGGTCGCCCTGGACCTCTCGCACCGCCAGCTCCAGCACGCGCTGCGCATCGGCGGCGCGTTCCCGCTGGTGTGCGCCGACGCGGGCGCGCTGCCCTTCGCGGACGCCTCCTTCGACCTGGCCTGCTCGGCGTACGGGGCGCTGCCCTTCGTCGCCGACCCGGTGCTGGTCCTGAAGGAGGTGCGGCGGGTCCTGCGCCCCGGGGGGCGTTTCGTGTTCTCGGTGACCCACCCGATCCGCTGGGCGTTCCCGGACGAGCCGGGCCCGGAGGGGCTGACCGTGTCCTCGTCCTATTTCGACCGCACTCCCTATGTCGAGCAGGACGACCAGGGCCGGGCGGTGTACGTGGAGCACCACCGGACGCTGGGCGACCGGGTCCGCGACATCGTGGCGGGCGGTTTCCGGCTGGTGGACCTGGTCGAGCCGGAGTGGCCGGCCTGGAACTCCTCGGAGTGGGGTGGCTGGTCCCCGCTGCGCGGGAACCTGATCCCGGGTACGGCCGTCTTCGTCTGCGAGCGGGACTAGCCGGCTCCCGCCCGCCCCGCCCCTCCCACCCCGCACACGCACGCGCGCGTGCGGGGTGGTTTTCGTGGGCGTACGACACTGGGTGCGTGATCCCCCGTGACGACGCCCTGGACGCGCTGCCCGTACGGGCCGCCCTGCCCGCCCTGAACGACGCCCTGGACGGGCACGGCACGGCCGTCCTCGCCGCGCCACCGGGCACGGGCAAGACGACGCTGGTGCCGCTCGCGCTGGCCGGGCTGCTGGGCGAGGGTCCGGCGCGCCGGGTGCTCGTGGCCGAGCCGCGGCGGATCGCGGCGCGGGCGGCGGCCCGGCGGATGGCGTGGCTGCTGGGTGAGCGGCCCGGGGAGAACGTGGGCCACACCGTGCGCGGGGAGCGGGTCGTCGGGCGGCACACGCGCGTGGAGGTCGTGACGACCGGTGTGCTGCTCCAGCGTCTTCAGCGCGACCAGGAGCTGTCGGGCGTCGACGTGGTGGTGCTGGACGAGTGCCATGAGCGGCATCTCGACGCGGACACCTCGGCGGCCTTCCTGTGGGACGTGCGCGAGACGCTGCGGCCCGAGCTGCGGCTGGTGGCGGCCTCGGCGACGACGGACACGGCGGGCTGGGCGCGGCTGCTGGGCGGGGCCCCGGTGGTGGAGGCGCATGGTTCCGTCTTCGGTGTGGAGGTGGTCTGGGCGCCCCCGGCGCGTCCGGTGCGGCCGCCGCACGGGATGCGGGTGGATCCGGCGTTGTTGGCGCATGTCGCGTCGGTGGTGCGGCGGGCGCTGGCCGAGCGGTCGGGGGACGTGCTGTGCTTCCTGCCGGGTGTCGGGGAGATCGCGCGGGTCGCGGGGCTCCTCGGTACGCCGGCCGGGGTGGACGTGCTCCAGGTGCACGGGCGGGCGCCGGCGGCCGTGCAGGACGCGGTGCTGGCTCCCGGGGAGCGGCGCCGGGTGGTCCTGGCGACCTCCGTCGCGGAGTCCTCGCTGACGGTGCCGGGGGTGCGGGTGGTCGTCGACTCGGGGCTGGCGCGGGAGCCGCGGGTGGACCACGCGCGCGGGCTGAGCGCGCTGGCGACGGTGCGTGCCTCGCAGGCGGCGGGCCGGCAGCGGGCGGGGCGGGCCGGGCGGGAGGCGCCGGGTGCGGTGTACCGGTGCTGGGCGGAGGCGGAGGACGCCCGTCTGCCGTCGTTCCCGGCGCCGGAGATCAGGGTGGCCGACCTGACGGCGTTCGCCCTGCAGGCGGCGTGCTGGGGGGATCCCGACGCTTCCGGGCTGGCGTTGCTGGACCCGCCGCCGGGTGGGGCGATGGCGGCGGCGAGGTCTTTGCTGACGGCGATCGGGGCGGTGGACTCCGTCGGCCGGGCCACCGAGCGGGGGTTGCGGCTGGCCCGGCTGGGGCTGCATCCCCGGTTGGGCCGGGCGCTGCTGGACGGGGCCGCGTCGGTGGGGATGGAGCGGGCCGTCGAGGTGGTCGCGCTGCTCAGCGAGGAGGCGCCGCGGGAGTACGGCGACGATCTGGCCGCGGCTCTGCGGTCGGCGCGGCGTGGGGGTGACGCCTATGGTGCGCGGTGGCGGGCCGAGGTGCGCCGGCTGCGTGCCGTCGCCGAGGGCTCGATCCCGACCGGGCCCGCCACCGGAGGAAACAGCACCCGGGGAAGCAGCGGCGGAGGAACCCGCACCCGCGGAAGCGGCGGCGGAGGAACCCGCACCCGCGGAAGCGGCGGCGGAGGGAACGGCACTCGCGGAAGCAGCACCGGGGGGAACAGCGGCCGAGGGGACGGCGGCGGGGATGCTGCCGGTTCGGACGCCCTCGCCGGGCTCGTCGTCGCCCTCGCCTTCCCGGAGCGGCTCGCCAGGGCCGACGGGGGTTCCTACCTGATGGTCTCCGGCACCCGGGCCGAGGTCCGCGAGGGCACGGATCTGCGTGGGGCCCCCTGGCTCGCGGTCGCCGTCGCGGACCGGCCGGTGGGCAAGGGGCACGCGCGCGTGCAGCTCGCCGCGGTCGTGAACGAGGAGGTCGCCCGGTTCGCGGCCGGCGCCCTGCTCGACGAGCGGGACGAGGTCCACTGGGCCGACGGGGATGTCGTGGCACGGCGGGTGGAGCGGCTGGGGGCCGTGGAGCTGGCGGTGCGTCCGCTCCGCGACGCCGACGCCGGGCTCGTACGCGGTGCGCTGGTAGAGGGGCTGGCGAAGGATGGGCTGCGGCTGCTGCGGTGGTCGCCCGAGGCGGAGGGCCTGCGGCAGCGGCTGGCGTTCCTGCGACGGCATCGGGGAGAGCCGTGGCCCGACGTCTCCGACACGTCGCTGCACGCGCGCGTGGACGAGTGGCTGGAACCCGAGCTGAGCCGGGCCCGGCGGCGGAGCGATCTGGGGCGGATCGGCGCCGGGGAGGCGCTCGGACGGCTGCTGCCCTGGGCCTCCGGCGAGGCGGCCCGGCTGGAGGAGCTGGCGCCGGAGCGGATCACCGTGCCGAGCGGGTCCAGGATCCGGATCGACTACGCCGACCCTGAGCGGCCGGTCCTCGCGGTGAAGCTGCAGGAGATGTTCGGACTCCAGGAGTCGCCGCGGGTCGCCGGGGTGCCGTTGCTGGTGCATCTGCTGTCGCCCGCCGGGCGGCCCGCGGCGGTCACCGCCGACCTCGCCTCCTTCTGGAAGGACGGCTACAAGGGGGTGCGGGCGGAGCTGCGCGGCCGGTATCCGAAGCACCCCTGGCCCGAGGATCCGGCCGCCGCCGAGCCGACCCGGTTCACCAACGCGCGGCTCAGGCGGTGACGGGCCGCGGTGCGGCGGGCTCGGCGGCGGTGGGTCCGTCCGGGCGGCGGGAGCGGGCCTCCAGGTAGAGGGACAGGCACATCAGGAGGACGCCGAGCAGGAGGAAGCCCCAGGGCAGGTAGGCGGTCAGCAGCAGGACCAGGGTGCGGTTGGCCTTGATGACGGACACGGTGTGCTCGATGTAGTCCTCGCGCATCTTCACGTGCCCGGCGAAGGCGGTGACCTTCGCGCGGCCGCCGAGCAGGGTGCCGCCGCGGAGTTCCTCCTGGTGGATCTCCTCGCCGTAGACGGGCGCGCCGGTGACGGGTTCGACCCAGAACTTGCGGACCGTGGTGTACCAGCGGGTGGTGCCCGTCTTGGCGACGGTCTGCGGGGTGATGCCCGCGACCGGCATCGTCCTGGGCATGGCGACCTTGGTCCAGGGGACGGTCTGCTCGAAGTAGTAGACCTCCAGGCCTCGGAAGGTCCGGGTGCCCTGGTAGTGGATGGGGGCCGTGGTGCGGGTCTGCGCGTCGAAGTACTCGTAGTCCCGTTTCTCCGTCAGGAACGGCCACTTGAACTCGATGCCCTCCCGGTGCACCGGATCGCCGTCGACCATCTCGCCGGTGGCGTGCACGGGCTCCTGGGTGTGGGCGTCGAAGATGTACCGCTCGGGGACCTTGGAGACCATCTTTCCGTCGGGCCCCTGGACGTAGGACAGGCCGTCCCAGACGACGACGTCCCGGCCGGCCGTCTTCTCGATCTTCTCGGAGGCCTCCACGTCGCCCTTGAGGGTCTGCACGATGGTGACCTTGGGGACGGTGCGGGCGGTCATGCTGCCGTAGTCGAGGAGGGTGGCGTTCTTCGCCTCCAGGACCATGGTCTGGTATTCGTTCGCCGGGATCTTGGCCAGGCGCGGGTAGGCGTACCAGCGCAGGAGGGGGGACAGCGCCGCGAAGAACACGGCGAGGGCGAGCAGAATCAGGGCGGCCTTGCGGCGCATCTCGGCCTCCTTCGCGGGCGGAACCGGCGGGCGGTGCGGGCTAGGGGTGGGCGGGGACCGTCGTCAGCAGTGGCTTCGGGGAGGTCCGGCCGGCCGGTGTGCCCAGTGCGGTGAGCGTGAGGACCAGGGCGAGCGCGACGGCGAGACCGGTCGCGGCGGCGATCAGGGCACGCATACGGTCCTCCTGGAGCTGACGGGACGTCAGGTCGGGCACCGTAGCAACGGGCGGGCGAGATGAGAACACGTAACGCACGACGGCGGCGCCCCTGTGGAGACAGGAGCGCCGCCGTCGTGCGCTACGACCGGAGTCCGGACCGGAGCTCGGAGGCCGGAGTGGGATTCGGAGGCCGGAGTGGAGCTCGCAGGCCGCGGGAGGGGGTTACGAGCCGGTGGTCGCCGACTCCGACTCGCTGGGCGTCGGGCTGGGCGTCGAGGTCTCGGCCGCCGTGACGGTGAGTTCGACCGTCAGGGTCGCTCCGCCCGTGGTGGTGATGCGGAGCAGATAGGTGCCGGCGGTGTCGTCCGCGTACAGCTTGGGCAGCGCCAGCAGGCCGTTCGCGTCCGTCTGGAGGTCCAGGGTGCGGACGGGGTTGCCGGCGGCGTCCTTGAAGTAGGGGCCCTTGTCGTTCGCGGTCGCGTCGTCGGCCGACTTGATCAGGGTGGCGGTGGCCGCGACCTTGTCCGCGACGGCACCCTTGTAGGTGGCCTTCACCTCGACCCCGTCGGCGAACTCGCCGCCGGCGGTGCAGGTCAGCGCGGTGCTGCTGGTGCGGGCGAGGGCGTCGGCGGCGCGGGCGGTGACCGTGGCCTTGTAGTCGAGGGCGGAGAGCGTGCGGCCGAGGACCGTGGCGCGGACGGTGAAACCGCCGGTCTTCTCGCCGGCCTGGAGGGCGGGCGCGAGGGCGACGCCCTTGGCGTCGGTGACGATCGTGGCGACGCGCTCGCCGCCCGTGAAGGTGGCGTCGGTGTCGCCGACGACGGTGAAACGGATCCGGACCTTGGCGACGGCCTTCCCGGCCGCCGTCTCCGCGCGGGTGCCGATGCGTTCGGTGAACGTGTCGCCCGCCATGGCGGTGAGGCTCGCCGTGCCCGCGTCCTCGAGGTGGCCGACCGACTCGGTCGGCGTCGGGGTGGGTGTCGGGGTGGCGGGCGTCGACGGAGTGGTGGGCTTGCCGGGCGTCGACGGCTTGCTCGGCGTGGCGGGCGTGCTGGGGGTGCTGGGGGTGCTGGGCGACGACGGGGTGGACGGCGACGTGGGCGTGTAGCCGGTGCCGTCGTCGCTGCGGTTGTCCGGCACCGTGCCGGTGCCGTTGGGGATCTCGTGCGTGCCCTTGCGGTAGTACTCCAGCCACGACAGGACGGTGTTCAGGTAGTCCGTCGAGTTGTTGTAGCTGAGGATCGCGCTGCGCATCCCGGACGTGGCCGACATGTCCCAGTCGTAACGGCACAGGTAGTGGCCGGCGGCGAGCGCGGCGTCGTAGATGTTGTTGGGGTCCTTCTTGCCGTCGGCGTTGCCGTCACGGCCCGCCCACGCCCAGGTGGACGGGATGAACTGCATGGGGCCCACGGCACGGTCGTAGGTGCTGTCGCCGTCGTACGCGCCGTTGTCCGTGTCGCTGATGTTCGCGAAGCCGACGCCGTTGAGGACCGGGCCGAGGATCGGCGAGACGGTGGTGCCGTCGGCGGTCACGTTGCCGCCGCGGGCCTGGCCCGACTCGACCTTGCCGATGGCGGCGAGGAGTTGCCAGGGCAGGTTGCAGCCCGGCTTGGACCGCGCCAGCTCCGCCTCGGCCTTCTTGTAGGCGTCCAGGACGGTCGCCGGGATGCCCGACTCCGTGGTGCCGGTGGCGGCCGGGGTGGTGGCGGAGCTCTCGCTCGGCGCGGGGTTCGGGCTCTTCAGCGGCGGCAGGTCCGTGTAGTACGGCGAGTTGCCGGTGGCGCTGTCACCGATGCCGCTGCCGTTGTCGGCGGCGGACGGGGTGTCGGCGGCGGTCTGTCTGCCGTGGCCGTCGGCCGTGACGTCCGGTGCCTGGGACGCGGCCAGAGCCGCTACCGCCAGTGCGGCCACGGTCGTGTTGACCGCTCCCTTGCGCAGCCTCGTGCCGAAATGCGCCGACATGAAGTGAAACCCTCCCGTGGACGCGTTACGCCCGTCTTTTCGCCTGCACCCTGCCGCTGCGGCTGTTGCCACGGTTGTGGCCGTTGCCGGTGCCGCCGCCGTCACCGGTGTGACGATCAACCCGCCCCGACGGTTGCACTCATGGGCGGTTTGCCCTGCTCTGCTCTGCTGTTCGGCGTGCCCGGGGGCACGCCGACCCAGGCGACCCTACGACAACTTCTTTTGCACCGGCACCCGTTCGGGTGCCGTTTTCACCAGCCCGCCACGCACCGTCGGCCGGGAACCGCGCCCCGCATACTGGACGTCGTAGATCACCGGGCCGCCCGGCCCGTCAACGTCCGCCCCCGGGAGCCCCGTTGCCGTTCACGCTGAGTCACGCGGCGGCCGTGCTGCCCGTCGTGCGCACCGACGGCACCGGCCGCGGGCGACTCGTCCCGGGCGCCCTGGTGGCGGGCTCCTTCGCTCCCGACATGACCTACTACGCGGCGAGTGTCCTGTCCGGGGCCATGGAGTTCGGCGACGTCACCCACTCCCTGCCCGGCGTGTTCACGGTGGACGTGCTCGTCGCCTGGGTGCTGGTGGGGCTCTGGCTGCTGGTGCGCGAGCCGCTGGTGGCACTGCTGCCGCGGTCCCGGCAGGGCCGGACGGCCACGCTGACCCGCTGCGGTGCGCCACACGCGCGGGTACGGCCGTCCACCGCCTTGTGGTGGTACGTCTCCGCGGCGCTCGGCGCGCTGACCCATGTGGTGTGGGACGCGTTCACGCACCTCGACCGCTGGGGCATGCGGCTGTTCCCCGTCCTCGGCGAGGACATCGCCGGTTCACCTCTGTACTGGTACCTCCAGTACGGGGGTTCGGCCGTGGCCGCGGTCGTGCTCGCCGTCTTCGTCACGTACGCGCTGCGCCGGGCGCCGGCCGGCGAGCCGGTGGGGGTCGCGGTGCTGTCGGCGCGGGACCGGTGGTGGGCGGGTGCCGTGATCGGCGGTTGCGCACTGGTCGCGGCGGTACGGCGGGCGACGCGATGGTGGGAGTACTGGAGCGCGCGCGACGCGAAGCCCTGGGAACTCGTCCCGACCCTGTGCTTCGGGGCGGGCGCGGGGCTGGTGCTGGGGGTGCTCCTGTACGCGGTCGGCGTGCGGCTGTGGCGCCCGGCTCGTCCGGCGCGCACGGCTCATCCGGCCCTCACCCGGGATGCCGGTGCCGGGCAGCAGGGAGCGGAAGCGGACGCACACGCGGACGCAGACGCAGACGCAGACGCAGACGGGGTCAGTGTGCGGCGGAGTCGCCCGGGCGTTCGGTGACCGGGGGCGCCGTCGCGACGAAGAGGGGGATGCGGCGGACCGTACGGCGGCCGCGGAGCCGGCCGAGGACGCCGAGCGCCCGCGCCAGGTGAGCGCGTACCGCCTCGGCCCACAGGCGCCGCCGGCCGTCGTCCCGGGGAACGGACCCGGCGAGGAACCGGGTCGGGACCAGGAGCGGAATCCGGGGCGGGAACCGGGTGAGCCCCGGACCGCGGAGCCGAACGGCGGCCGCACGCAGGGCCGTGCCGGGGGTCCACGGGATGCGGGGGGTGACGGCGCCTGGCGCGAGGGCGGGACGCGGCCGTCGCCGGGAAGCCGTGCCGGGCCCGGACCGCGTGTCCGCGGCCGCCGTGGCCTGAACGCGTGCGTGGGCCTTCCGGCGGTGGAGCATGCGTATACCCATGGCGGCATCCTGGTGGCCCGGACCCGGCAGGGGCCTGTTCTCGGGGGCCACGCGGGTGAGGACCCTTCGGGGGACGTACCGCCGGTGACCGGGCCTTCGCGAAGGGACCGGCTCGTATACGGGATCGGCTCCCGCAAGGCATAAAAGGGGCCCTGCCGGTCTCGGCAGAGCCCCTTCAGCTGTTCCAGCCATACCGGCCGTACCGGTCATACCAGCTGTTCCGGCCGTTTCGGCCGTTGCGCGAGAGCGGCGGGCCCGCGTCCCCCCACGGGGGCTAGTGCGCCGCCGACTCCCAGTCCGCGCCCGCGCCGACCGACACGTCCAGCGGCGCCCTCAGCTGGACGGCGTGGGCCATCTCGTGGCGGAGCAGCTCCTCGACCGCCGCCCGCTCACCGGGGGCGATCTCCAGGACGATTTCGTCGTGGACCTGGAGCAGCATGCGGGACGTGAGGTCCGCCGCGCGCAGGGCGGCGTCCACCTTGAGCATGGCGATCTTGACGATGTCCGCCGCCGTGCCCTGGATCGGCGCGTTGAGGGCCATGCGCTCGGCCGCCTCGCGGCGCTGGCGGTTGTCGCTGTTGAGGTCGGGCAGATAGCGGCGGCGGCCGAAGAGCGTCGCCGTGTAGCCGGTCGCCCGTGCCTCGTCGACGGCGCGGCGCAGGTAGTCCCGCACTCCTCCGAAGCGCTCGAAGTAGGCGTCCATCAGGCCACGGGCCTCGCCCGCGTCGATGTTCAGCTGCTGGGAGAGGCCGAACGCCGACAGGCCGTAGGCGAGGCCGTAGGACATCGCCTTGATCTTGCGGCGCATCTCCGCGTCCACCGCGGCGGGCTCGACGCCGAACACCTGGGAGGCGGCCGTGGTGTGCAGGTCCTCGCCGGAGGTGAACGCCTCGATGAGGCCCGCGTCCTCCGACAGGTGGGCCATCACGCGCAGCTCGATCTGGCTGTAGTCGGCCGTCATCAGGGACTCGAAGCCCTCGCCGACGACGAAGCCGCGGCGGATAGCCCGGCCCTCGTCGGTGCGGACGGGGATGTTCTGGAGGTTCGGGTCGGTGGAGGACAGCCGGCCGGTCGCGGCGACGGTCTGGTTGAACGTGGTGTGGATGCGGCCGTCCGCGGCGATCGTCTTGATCAGGCCCTCGACGGTGACCCTCAGCTTCGCCTGTTCGCGGTGGCGGAGCATGATGACCGGCAGCTCGTTGTCGGTCTGGCCGGCGAGCCAGGCCAGGGCGTCGGCGTCGGTGGTGTAGCCGGTCTTGGTCTTCTTCGTCTTCGGCAGGCCCAGTTCTCCGAAGAGGACCTCCTGGAGCTGCTTGGGCGAGCCGAGGTTGAACTCGTGCCCGGCCGCCGCGTGCGCCTCCTTCACGGCCTGCTGGACGGCGCCCGCGAACATCTGCTCCATGGCCTCCAGGTGGGCGCGGTCGGCGGCGATGCCGTGCCGCTCCAGGCGGGCCAGGAGGGCGGAGGTCGGCAGCTCCATGTCGCGCAGCAGGTCGGCCGCGCCGACCTCCGCCAGCCGGCCGCGGAACGCCTCGCCGAGGTCGACGATGGTGCGGGCCTGCAGCATGAGGGCCTCGGCCTCGGCGCCGTCGTCCGCGCCGAAGGCGAGCTGGCCGTCGGCCGCGGCGGCCGGGGCCAGCTCACGGCCCAGGTACTCCAGCGACAGCGCGTCCAGGTCGAAGGAGCGGCGGCCCGGCTTGACGAGGTAGGCGGCGAGCGCCGTGTCCATGTCGACGCCGGCGACGGACCAGCCGTGCTCGGCGAAGACCCGCATGACGCCCTTGGCGTTGTGCAGGACCTTGGGGCGGTCCTCGGCGCCGATCCACGCCGCCCACGCGTTCTCGTCGGCCTCGTCGAGCTCCGCGGGGTCGAACCAGGCGGCCGCTCCCGCGGCGGCGGCGAGCGCGATCTCGGCGACCGAGCCGGCGCCCAGTGCCCATGCGTCGACGGTGGCGACGCCGAGGGTGTCGGTGCCGTGCTCCGCGAGCCAGCCGGCCAGCTCGCCGGTGCCCAGCACCGTGCCGTCCAGCTCCACCCCGCCGGTGATCACCGGCGTCGCCTCGGCCTCCTCGCCGCCGGGGTCGACGGCGAACAGCCGCTCGCGCAGGGACGGGTTCCTGATCTCCAGGGTGTCCAGGATCATCGCGACGGCCGTGCGGTCGTACGGGGCGCGGTCCAGGTCGACGACCGTCTTCGGCAGCTCGACGGTGCGGACCATCTCGGTGAGGCGGCGGTTGAGCTTGACGGCCTCCAGGTGGTCGCGCAGGTTCTGCCCGGCCTTGCCCTTGACCTCCTCGACGCGCTCGACGAGGTCCGCGAACGAACCGAACTGGTTGATCCACTTCGCGGCCGTCTTCTCACCGACGCCGGGGATGCCCGGCAGGTTGTCGGACGGGTCGCCGCGCAGCGCCGCGAAGTCGGGGTACTGGGCGGGCGTCAACCCGTACTTCTCGACGACCTTCTCCGGCGTGAACCGGGTCAGCTCCGAGACGCCCTTCGTCGGATAGAGCACCGTGGTGTGCTCGGACACCAGCTGGAAGGAGTCCCGGTCGCCGGTGACGATCAGCACCTCGAAGCCCGCGGCCTCGGCCTGGGTGGCGAGGGTGGCGATGACGTCGTCCGCCTCGAAGCCGTCCACCGCGAACCGGGACACGTGCATCGCGTCGAGCAGCTCGCCGATCAGCTCGACCTGGCCCTTGAACTCGTCCGGTGTCTTGGAACGGTTCGCCTTGTACTCGGTGAACTCCTCGGAGCGCCAGGTCTTGCGGGACACGTCGAACGCGACCGCGAAGTGCGTGGGCGCCTCGTCACGCAGGGTGTTGGCCAGCATCGACGCGAAGCCGTAGATCGCGTTCGTCGGCTGGCCCGTCGCGGTGGTGAAATTCTCCGCGGGCAGCGCGAAGAACGCGCGGTAGGCCAGCGAGTGCCCGTCCATGAGCATCAGGCGGGGCCGGCTGCCGGCGGGGGTGTCGGTCTGCTTCGCTGCTGTCTCTGCCACGCCCCCGATCCTGCCACGCCCCACTGACACTCGGTCCCGGCCGCCGCGGCGCACGGGGTTCCGCGGGCGGTCCGCCGCCTGCCGCAAGCTTTGCTGCCGCCCGCCGACCGGCCCGCACGTGAACGGTGCCGGTGCCCCGTGCGAGGATCGGTGGAGGTGTGTGGCACAGGCGAGCGAAGGAGAGCGCGCGATGGCAACGAAGCCGCCCAAGGCCGATCCGGTCCAGGACGCTCCGCAGGTCGCCGAGCCGAAGCACGTGGCGGCGGGCCTGCCGGCCGTCGGGCACTCCCTGCGGATGGCCCAGCAGCAGATGGGGGTGCGGCGCACCGCTCTGACCCTGCTGCGCGTCAACCAGAAGGACGGCTTCGACTGCCCCGGCTGCGCCTGGCCCGAACCCGAGCACCGGCACACCGCCGAGTTCTGTGAGAACGGTGCGAAGGCGGTCGCCGAGGAGGCGACCCTGCGCCGGGTCACCCCCGAGTTCTTCGCCGCGCACCCGGTCGCCGACCTCGCCGGCCGCAGCGGCTACTGGCTCGGCCAGCAGGGCCGCCTCACGCATCCCGTGTACCTCCCCGAGGGCGGAGAGCGCTACGAGCCGGTGACCTGGGAGCGCGCCTTCGACATCATCGCCGAGGAGACCGCCGCCCTCGCCTCCCCCGACGAGGCCGTCTTCTACACCTCGGGCCGCACCAGCAACGAGGCCGCGTTCCTCTACCAGCTCTTCGCCCGCGAACTCGGCACGAACAACCTGCCGGACTGCTCGAACATGTGCCACGAGTCGTCCGGCTCGGCCCTGTCGGAGACCATCGGCGTCGGCAAGGGCAGTGTCCTGCTCGAGGACCTCTACCAGGCCGACCTGATCATCGTCGCCGGGCAGAACCCGGGCACCAACCACCCGCGCATGCTGTCCGCCCTGGAGAAGGCCAAGGCGGGCGGCGCGAAGATCATCAGCGTCAACCCGCTGCCCGAGGCGGGCCTGGAGCGCTTCAAGAACCCGCAGACCGCCAAGGGCCTCACCGCGGGCGCCTCGCTCACCGACCTCTTCCTCCAGATCCGTATCGGCGGCGACCAGGCCCTCTTCCGCCTCCTCAACAAGCTCGTCCTCGACACCGACGGCGCGCTCGACGAGGCGTTCATCGCCGAACACACCCACGGCTTCGAGGAGTTCGCCGACGCGGCCCGCACCGCGGACTGGGACGAGACGCTCACCGCGACCGGCCTCACGCGCGCGGAGATCGAGGAGACCCTGCGCATGGTGCTCGCCTCCGAGCGCACCATCGTCTGCTGGGCCATGGGCCTCACCCAGCACAAGCACTCCGTGCCGACGATCCGCGAGGTCGTCAACTTCCTTCTGCTGCGCGGCAACATCGGCCGTCCGGGCGCGGGCGTGTGCCCGGTGCGCGGGCACTCGAACGTGCAGGGCGACCGCACCATGGGCATCTTCGAACGGCCCGCGCCGGCCTTCCTGGACGCCCTGGAGAAGGAGTTCGGCTTCGCGCCCCCGCGCGAGCACGGCTTCGACGTCGTCCGCGCCATCCGCGCGCTGCGCGACGGCGAGGCGAAGCTGTTCTTCGCGATGGGCGGCAACTTCGTCTCCGCCTCCCCGGACACCGAGGTCACCGAGGCGGCCATGCGGCGCGCCCGGCTGACGGTGCACGTGTCGACCAAGCTCAACCGTTCACATGTCGTGACGGGCGCGCGGGCCCTGATCCTGCCCACGCTCGGCCGCACCGAGCGCGACCTCCAGGGCGGCGGCGAGCAGTTCGTGACCGTGGAGGACTCCATGGGCATGGTGCACGCCTCACGCGGCCGCCTCGCGCCCGCGAGCGCGCACCTGCTGTCCGAGCCCGCCATCGTGTGCCGCCTCGCGCGCCGTGTGCTCGGCGAGGACAGCAAGGTGCCGTGGGAGGAGTTCGAGAAGGACTACGCGACGATCCGCGACCGCATCGCGCGCGTGATCCCCGGCTTCGACGACTTCAACGCGCGCGTGGCCCGCCCCGAGGGCTTCACCCTGCCGCACGCCCCGCGCGACGAGCGCCGCTTCCCGACGACGACCGGCAAGGCCAACTTCACCGCCGCCCCCGTCGAGTACCCCCGGCTGCCCGAGGGCCGCCTGCTCCTGCAGACGCTGCGCTCGCACGACCAGTACAACACCACGATCTACGGCCTCGACGACCGCTACCGGGGCATCAGCAACGGCCGCCGGGTGGTCCTGGTCAACGCCGAGGACGCGCGCGCTCTCGGGCTCGCCGAGGGCTCGTACGTGGACCTGGTGAGCGAGTGGCGGGACGGTGTGGAGCGCCGGGCGCCCGGCTTCCGGGTCGTGGTGTACCCGACCAGCCGGGGCTGCGCCGCCGCGTACTACCCGGAGACCAACGTCCTGGTCCCGCTGGACGCCACCGCCGACACCAGCAACACCCCGGCCAGCAAGTCCGTCGTCGTCCGTCTGGAACAATCGGCAACCGACTGAGCGTTTGCTTAAGTCACACCGACGTGTGATCGACGAACGGAGCCGGGCCCCATGGGCGAGCAGCAGCACGTGAAGTTCCCGCAAGAGGTCATCGACGAGTACGACGCCCTCGGCATCGACATCCTGGCCCTGTTCTCCGCCGGACACCTCGGCAACCGCATGGGCGTGGAGATCGTCGAGGCCTCCGCCGACCGGGTCGTCGGCACCATGCCGGTCGAGGGCAACACCCAGCCCTACGGCCTGCTGCACGGCGGCGCCTCCGCGGTCCTCGCCGAGACCCTCGGGTCGGTCGGGTCCATGCTGCACGGCGGCAGCACCAAGATCGCCGTCGGTGTCGACCTGAACTGCACCCACCACCGCGGGGTCCGCTCCGGCCTGGTCACCGGCGTGGCCACGCCCGTGCACCAGGGGCGCTCCACGGCGACGTACGAGATCGTGATCAGCGACGAGGAGGGGCGGCGCGTGTGCACCGCGCGGCTCACCTGTCTGCTGCGGGACGTACGGGCCGGCGACGGCGCGCAGGCGCGCGCCGCTCAGTGACGGTACCGGCGCTCCGCAGGCGCACGCTCCGGAGAGTCACCCGCGCGCGGCCGTTGCCCACCGCCACCGCGGCGGCCTAGCGTCGGGACATGACCACGGGAGGAACCCCCCGGGCGGGGGCGGCGGGGCGGCGGCCCGGACCGGCGTTACCGGCGGCGGCCGCGCTGGCGGCCTTGCTGGCGGGCCTGCTCGCGACCGCCTGCGGAGCTTCCGGGAGCGCCGGCGCGAGCGGCACCCGGTCGCCGTCCGCACCCCCGTCGCCGTCCACGTCCACCGCCTCACCCGAGGAACTGTGCACCCGTGTCGTCGCCCACTGGTCGCGCGAGGTCCTGGACAGCACCGCCTACGGGGACTACCAGTCGATGGGGCTGTCCAACGGGCAGTACGAGATCCTGCGGACCGTCGTGGACGCCGCGCGGACCGTGAAGAAGCGTCAAGGGGCCGACGCGGCGGACGAGTTGATCGGCCGCGAGGCGGCCGAGGGCTGCGCGGACCGGTACCGCTCCGGCGGCCCGACCGAGGGTCCCTGGCAGTGAGCGGCGTCGGCCCCGTCGAGCCCGGCGAGGGCACCCACGCGTGGGAGGCCCCCGACGCCGGCCGCAGCACCGCGGCCGCGCCCGGCCCCGCCGAAGCCCTCGGCGCGGCCGCCCCGACTCCCGCCGCCCGCCTGCTCCGTGGGCTCGGCCGCCTCCCTGCCGCGCACCGCCGGGCGGTGTCGGCCGTCCTCACCGCGGCGGTCCTCCTCGCGGGCGGCGGCTACCTCTGGGCGACGCGGCCGCACGAGGCCCAACCGGCGGCCTCCGCACCGCCGTTCCCGTCCCAGGTGGTGGACGTCGGCTACCTCGGCGAGGTCGCCGTACCGCCCGGCGCCCGCCCTCTCACCTTCGCCTTCGACATCGTGCTCGGCGTGGAGTCCGGCCCGCCGGTCACCGTGACCCGGCTCGCCCAGCCGTACACCGGACTTTCCCTGACCTCCGCTCCCCGGGCGCCCTTCAGGACAAAAGCGGGTTCCGCCCGCAAGGTCGTCATCACCATGCGGGTAACGGAATGCGGAAAAGTGCCGAAGAACGTCGGACTCCCTTTCGTGGACGTAACTCTACGTAATGCGCGCGCAATACAAGTCCACAGTTTCATCCTCGGCGCGCGCTATGCGCACGACCTGTCCGCGGCCGTACAAGTCGCCTGTAGCAACGAATCCGGTCATCACCAAAACGCCTGAGACACCTGAACGTACCCGGGTTCGTCCTGCACGTTCTCACCATGCGGACAGGGCGAATCGGCCTGAATTCAGCTGTTCCACCCACCAAGTACCGCTCTGCATTACCTCGTGTCATAACAAGAGCGTCACAGCATCGGTCAGACCCTCCTCCACGTCAGCTTCACCCGCTTAGAGTCACGCCCAGTCACCGCGCGGCTGGAATACCCCTTCGGCCCAGCGCTCGACTCGGCTTCTTCCAGGGGGGAGGGCCGCCCAGGGAAAGGACTGGAACGTGCGTCAACGTTCGCTCATCGCCATTACCGCCGCGCTGTCCGCAGGAGCACTCACCCTCACCGCTTGCGGTTCGCGCGACAGCGACGACAAGGGCTCCGACAGCGGTGGCACCACCGTCACCATCGGTATCGACGCCCCGCTGACCGGCGACCTGTCCGCGCTGGGCCTCGGCATCAAGAACTCCGTCGACCTCGCCGCCAAGACGGCCAACAAGCAGAAGTACGTCGACGGCGTCACCTTCAAGATCGAGGCGCTCGACGACCAGGCCCAGCCGTCCTCGGGCCAGCAGAACGCCACCAAGCTGGTCGCCGACAAGTCCGTCCTCGGCGTCGTCGGCCCGCTGAACTCCTCCGTCGCCGAGTCGATGCAGAAGGTCTTCGACGACGCCAAGCTCGTCGAGGTCTCCCCGGCCAACACCAACCCGGCGCTCACCCAGGGCACCGACTGGGCGACCTCCAAGAAGCGCGTCTACAAGTCGTACTTCCGCACCGCGACCACGGACGCCATCCAGGGCCCGTTCGCCGCGCAGTACCTGATCAACGACGCCAAGAAGAAGAAGGTCTTCGTCATCGACGACAAGAAGACCTACGGCGCCGGCCTCGCCGGAACCTTCACCGAGGAGTTCAAGAAGCTCGGCGGCACCGTGGCGGGCACCGAGCACATCAACCCGGACAGCAAGGACTTCTCGGCCATCGCCACCAAGGTCAAGAACTCCGGCGCCGACGTCGTCTACTACGGCGGCGAATACCCGCAGGCCGGCCCCCTC
The DNA here is from genome assembly GCF_001426425.1 of Streptomyces sp. Root1310. Lineage (NCBI taxonomy): Bacteria > Bacillati > Actinomycetota > Actinomycetes > Kitasatosporales > Streptomycetaceae > Streptomyces > Streptomyces sp. Root1310. The sequence goes on from NZ_LMEQ01000001.1 coordinate 281,337, forward strand.
AGCAAGCAGATCAAGGCCGCCGGCGCCAAGATCCCCGTGGTCGGCGGTGACGGCATCTACAGCGCCGACTTCATCAAGCTCGCCGGCGCCACCGCCACCGGCGACCTCGCCACCTCCGTCGGCGCGCCGGTCGAGCAGCTCCCCTCCGCCAAGGAGTTCGTCGCCAACTACAAGACCGAGGGCTACAAGGAGGCCTACGAGGCCTACGGCGGCTACTCCTACGACTCGGCCTGGGCGATCATCGAGGCCGTGAAGAAGGTCGTCACCGACAACGACGGCAAGCTTCCCGACGACGCCCGCGCCAAGGTCACCGCCGCCATGCAGAACGTCTCCTTCGACGGTGTGACCGGCAAGGTCTCCTTCGACGAGTTCGGTGACGCCACCAACAAGCAGCTCACCGTCTACGCCGTCGAGAACGGTGCCTGGAAGCCGGTCAAGTCCGGCACCTACTCCGGCTGACCCACCCCGCATCACACGAGCCGCGCGGGGCGCTGTTCCACTGGCGCCCCGCGCGAACTCACATCCGGACACACACGTCGAAATTATCCGAACGTCTCGGAGGACATGCGGTGAACGAACTGCCGCAGCAGCTGGTCAACGGCCTGCTACTGGGATCCATGTACGGGCTGGTCGCCATTGGCTACACAATGGTCTACGGCATCGTCCAGCTCATCAACTTCGCCCACGGCGAGATCTTCATGACGGGCGCATTCGGGGCTCTCTCCGTCTACCTCTGGGTACTGCCGAACGGCACGACCATGTGGATAGCCCTGCCGCTCATGCTCATCGGCGCCATCCTGGTCGCCGTCCTCGTCGCCATCGGAGCGGAACGGTTCGCCTACCGCCCCCTGCGCGGCGCCCCCCGCCTCGCCCCCCTCATCACCGCCATCGGCCTCTCCCTGGCCCTCCAGCAGGCGGTCTGGGCCTGGTACCCCGAGGCCACCTCGGCCCGCACCTTCCCCCAGATCGAGGGCGGCCCCTTCCACATCGGCGACGTCACGATCCAGACCGGTGACATCTTCCTCCTCGCCGCCGCCCCCATCAGCATGGCCGTCCTCGCCTACTTCGTCATGAAGACCCGCACCGGACGCGGCATGCAGGCCACCGCGCAGGACCCGGACACCGCCAAGCTCATGGGCGTCAACACCGACCGCATCATCGTGATCGCCTTCGCCCTCGGCGCCGTGTTCGCCGCCATCGGCGGTGTCGCCTACGGCCTCAAGTACGGCCAGATCGACTACCGCATGGGCTTCATCCTCGGCCTCAAGGCCTTCACCGCGGCCGTCCTCGGCGGCATCGGCAACATCTACGGCGCCATGATCGGCGGCGTGGTCCTCGGCATCGCCGAAACCCTGGCCACCGCCTACATCGCCGACATCCCCGGCATGGACAAGTTCGGCAGCCAGTCCTGGGCCGACGTCTGGGCCTTCGTACTTCTCATCCTCGTACTGCTGTTCAGGCCACAAGGCCTGCTCGGCGAGCGCGTCGCGGACAGGGCGTGACACCGATGACCACACAGACCACCGCACCCGAGACCCCGAGCACCCCCGCCTCCGGGCCGGCCACCGGCCTCATCGGCATCCCGGCGCACCTCGGCCGCGCCCTCGCCACAGGCGGCGGCGCACTCACCGTCGTCTCCACCTTCCTCGCCTGGACCTGGACCTCCGCCTTCCCCGGCGACCTCACCGTCTACGGCTACCCCGGCGGCCTCCAGGTCCTCGCCCTCATCGGCGGCGCCCTCACCACCCTCTTCGGCCTCTCCTCCTACGGAGTGAAGGGCCTGCGCTGGCTCACCCCGGCCGGCTCCGACGGCGCGATCAAATTCGCCGCCCTCGCCGCCTTCGCCACCGTCTGGTACACGGTCATCGCCATCACCGTCGACCTCGGCGGCGTCGTCAACCTCGAGCCCGGCGGCTACATCGCCGCCCTCGCCAGCCTCGCCGCCTTCCTCGGCGCACTCGCCCTCCCCTTCGAGCGCCCCGAACCCGAACCCCACGACCCGGACGACACCGGCTGGGACCTCGTCCGCCACCGCCTGCGCACCGGCCGGGACACCACCAAGGCAGCCTTCGCCGGCGGCACCGCCCGCCCCCTCGGCACCCTGCCCTCCTACGCCGAGATCCTGATCATCGTCGCCGTCCTCGGCCTCGGCCTCACCGTCTTCACCTACGGCATCGGCACCGAGTACGACGAACTCTTCATCGGCTTCCTGATCACCGCCGCCTTCGGCTTCGCCGCACTCAACAAGTCCGGCCTCGTCGCCCAGGCCAGCCAGATCACGGCCCGCCACCAGAACATCACCATCTGCGGCGCCTTCGTCGCCGCCGCGATGTTCCCCTTCACCCAGACCGACGACCAGTACGCCACCGTCGGCGTCTACATCCTCATCTTCGGCACCGTCGCCCTCGGCCTCAACATCGTCGTCGGCCTCGCCGGCCTCCTCGACCTCGGCTACGTCGCCTTCCTCGGCGTCGGCGCCTACGCCGCCGCGATGGTCTCCGGCTCCCCCAGCTCCCCCTTCGACGTGCACTTCCCGTTCTGGGCCGCCGTCCTCGTCGGAGCCGCCGCATCCCTCGTCTTCGGCGTCCTCATCGGCGCCCCGACCCTGCGACTGCGCGGCGACTACCTCGCCATCGTCACCCTCGGCTTCGGCGAGATCTTCCGCATCACCGCCAACAACCTCGACGGCACCTCCGGCCCCGACATCACCAACGGCTCCAACGGCATCTCCTCCATCCCGAACCTCAACATCCTCGGGTTCGACTTCGGAGCCGAGCACGCCATCGCCGGATTCACCATCGGCCGGTTCGCCAACTACTTCTTCCTGATGCTCGTCATCACCGCCATCGTCGTCCTGGTCTTCCGACGCAGCGGCGACTCCCGCATCGGCCGCGCCTGGGTCGCCATCCGCGAGGACGAGACCGCCGCCCTCGCCATGGGCATCAACGGCTTCCGCGTCAAGCTCATCGCCTTCGCCGTCGGCGCCTCCCTCGCCGGCCTCGCCGGCACCGTCCAGGCCCACGTCACCTACACCGTGACCCCCGAGCAGTACCTCTTCGCCGGCCCCATCCCGCCCAACTCGGCGTTCCTCCTCGCCGCAGTCGTCCTCGGCGGCATGGGCACCATCAGCGGCCCCCTCATCGGCGCCGCACTGCTCTTCCTCATCCCCAACAAGCTCCAGTTCCTCGGCGACTACCAGCTCTTCGCCTTCGGTCTCGCCCTCATCCTGCTGATGCGCTTCCGCCCGGAGGGCCTCATCCCCAACCGGCGCCGCCAGCTCGAATTCCACGAGGACGCGGAAGCTCCCACCGTCCTGACCAAGGCAGGGGCCTGACCACCATGACCACCGACACCACCACCAAGGACGCCCCTGTCGCGCCTGTCGGCGAGACGGTGCTCGACGCCCGCGGCGTCACCATGCGCTTCGGCGGCCTCACCGCCGTCCGCGACGTCAACCTCCACGTCAACGCCGGAGAAATCGTCGGCCTCATCGGCCCCAACGGCGCCGGCAAGACCACCTTCTTCAACTGCCTCACCGGCCTCTACATCCCCACCGAGGGCGAAGTCCGCTACAAGGGCACCGTCCTGCCGCCCAAGTCCTTCAAGGTCACGGCCGCAGGCATCGCCCGCACCTTCCAGAACATCCGTCTGTTCTCCAACATGACCGTCCTGGAAAACGTCCTCGTCGGCCGCCACACCCGCACCAAGGAAGGCTTCTGGTCAGCCGTCCTGCGCCTCCCCTCCTTCCACCGCGCCGAAGCGGCCAGCCGCGAACGCGCCATGGAACTCCTGGAGTTCATCGGCCTGGAGAAGAAGGCCGACCACCTCGCCCGCAACCTGCCCTACGGCGAACAGCGCAAGCTCGAAATCGCCCGCGCACTCGCCAGCGAGCCCGGCCTCCTCCTCCTGGACGAGCCCACCGCCGGCATGAACCCCCAGGAAACCCGCGCAACCGAAGAACTCGTCTTCGCCATCCGCGACAAGGGCATCGCCGTCCTCGTCATCGAGCACGACATGCGCTTCATCTTCAACCTCTGCGACCGAGTCGCCGTACTCGTCCAGGGCGAAAAGCTCGTCGAAGGCGACAGCGCGACCGTCCAGGGCGACGAACGAGTGGTCGCCGCCTACCTCGGCGAACCCTTCGAGAACGCCCCCGGCGACGAAGAAATAGCCGAAGTCGAGGCCGCCGAAGCGAAAGCCGAGAGCGCCGCCACCCCGACGGACGCCGCGCCCGGCAAGGAGAACGACCGATGACCGCACTGCTCGAAGTCGAGGACCTCCGGGTCGCCTACGGCAAGATCGAAGCCGTCAAAGGCATCTCGTTCAAGGTCGAGGCCGGCGAGGTCGTCACCCTGATCGGCACCAACGGCGCCGGCAAGACCACCACCCTGCGCACCCTGTCCGGACTCCTCAAGCCCGTCGGCGGCCAGATCAAATTCAACGGCAAATCGCTGAAGAAGATCCCCGCCCACGACATCGTCTCGCTCGGACTCGCCCACTCCCCCGAGGGGCGGCACATCTTCCCGCGCATGACGATCGAGGACAACCTCCGCCTCGGCGCCTTCCTCCGCAGCGACAAGCCCGGCATCGAAAAGGACATCCAGCGCGCCTACGACCTCTTCCCCATCCTGGGAGAGCGCCGCAAGCAGGCCGCAGGCACCCTGTCCGGCGGCGAACAGCAGATGCTCGCCATGGGCCGCGCCCTCATGTCCCAGCCCAAACTGCTCATGCTGGACGAGCCCTCCATGGGCCTCTCCCCCATCATGATGCAGAAGATCATGTCCACCATCGTCGAGCTCAAGGCCCAGGGCATGACCATCCTGCTCATCGAGCAGAACGCCCAGGCCGCCCTGTCGCTCGCCGACCACGGCCACGTCATGGAGATCGGCAAGATCGTCCTCTCCGGCAGCGGCCAGGACCTCCTCCACGACGAGTCCGTCCGCAAGGCGTACCTCGGCGAGGACTGAGCACCCCCTCGCACACGACGAGGCCCGCGCCCCTTCTCCGGGCGCGGGCCTCGTCGTTTCGCGTATGTCCGAGCTGCTCAGCCCTTGGACGACTTCTTCTCGTCCGCGTCCTGAATGACCGCCTCCGCCACCTGCTGCATCGACATCCGACGGTCCATCGACGTCTTCTGGATCCACCGGAACGCGGCCGGCTCCGTCAGCCCGTACTCCGTCTGCAGAATCGACTTCGCCCGGTCCACCAGCTTGCGCGTCTCCAGCCGCAGCGTCAGGTCCGCGACCTCGTTCTCCAGCTCCCGCAGCTCCGTGAAACGCGAGACGGCCATCTCGATCGCCGGCACGACGTCACTCTTGCTGAACGGCTTCACCAGGTACGCCATCGCACCGGCGTCACGCGCCCGCTCGACGAGGTCGCGCTGCGAGAACGCGGTCAGCATGAGCACGGGCGCGATGCGCTCCTCGGCGATCTTCTCGGCGGCGGAGATGCCGTCCATCTTGGGCATCTTCACGTCGAGGATGACCAGGTCCGGCTTGTGCTCGCGCGCGAGCTCGATCGCCTGCTCACCGTCACCGGCCTCGCCGACGACGCTGTAGCCCTCCTCCTCCAGCATCTCTTTGAGGTCGAGGCGGATCAGGGCCTCGTCCTCGGCGATGACGACACGGGTCGTCAGCGGAGGTACGTGCGACTTGTCGTCGTCGGGCGCGTCCACGGGCTGGGGCGACTCGGGGGCGGTCACGGGGGCTCCTCGTTCAGGGCAGGGGCACTGCTGACAAGAGCCTACCTAGCTGCGGTAAGGTGGGTGCGCGGAGGGTCAAGGGAAACCTTGGATTCCGCGGGCCCCGGTAGCCCAATTGGCAGCAGGCAATGGATTCAAAACCCATACAGTGTCGGTTCGAGTCCGACCCGGGGCACTTTTCCTTGGATTCTAAGGTTGGCGCCAGAAAGCGGATGTTCCCGTTCTCGTGAACATCCGCTTTTTGCTGCGTGTCGTCACGATCACGCTCGCAGAGTGAGCGCATGTACGACGTCAGCACACGCAAGCGAGCAATCGCGCTGGTTGCACAGGGCCGCAGCCTGAACTCCGTCAGCCGAGAAACAGGCATCTCACGCGCCGCAATTCGCTCCTGGCGGACCCGACTTGAACCGCTGCCCCGCATGGCGGCCCCGTTTCCCGACCCACCGAGCGACCGAGTGGCGTACTCCTACCTGCTAGGCCTCTACCTGGGCGACGGGTGCATCAGCCCCCACCCGCGCGGCTCCGGCCACTACCTCCGTATTGCGTGTGCGGATGCCTGGCCGGGCCTCATCGACGCCTGCGAAGCCGCCATCCGCGCAATCAGCCCCGCACACACCGCGCACCGCGTCCAGGCAGTGGGCTACGTATCAGTGGTCGGCTACTACCCACATTGGCCCCACCTGTTCCCGCAGCACGGCCCTGGCAAGAAGCACGAACGGCGGATCGCCCTGGAACCCTGGCAGCAGGCCATCGTCCACGAGCATCCCTGGGAGTTCATCCGCGGTCTCATCCACTCCGACGGATGCCGCATCACCAACTGGACCGAGAAGACCATCGACGGTGTACGCAAGCGCTACGAATACCCGCGCTACTTCTTCAGCAACCTGTCGGGCGACATCGTCCGCCTCTTCACCGACACACTGGACCACGTGGGCGTCGAATGGAAAATGGCGAACCCCAGGAACGTCACCATCGCCAGGAGAGCAGCCGTAGCCCTCATGGACACCCACGTAGGCCCCAAGTACTGACCCGGTCCCCCTACTTCGGGCTGTCGTCCTCTCCGACGTGGTGGACGCGGACCAGGTTGGTCGAGCCCGAGACGCCGGTGAGCGAACCCGCCGTGATGACCACCACGTCACCCTTCTGACAGCGCCCGTACCTCAGCAGCAGCTCGTCCACCTGGTCGACCATCGCGTCCGTGGAGTCCGCGTGCGGGCCGAGGAACGTCTCGACGCCCCAGGTCAGGTTGAGCTGGGAGCGGGTCGCCGGTTCCGGGGTGAAGGCGAGGAGGGGGATCGGCGAACGGTAGCGGGAGAGGCGGCGGACGGTGTCGCCGCTCTGGGTGAAGGCGACGAGGAACTTGGCGTCGAGGAAGTCGCCGATCTCGGCGGCGGCCCGGGCGACGGCGCCGCCCTGGGTGCGCGGCTTGTTCGAGGCGGTGAGCGGCGGGAGGCCCTTGGCGAGGATGTCCTCCTCGGCCGCTTCGACGATCTTCGCCATGGTGCGGACGGTCTGGATGGCGTGGTTGCCGACGCTGGTCTCGCCGGAGAGCATCACCGCGTCGGTGCCGTCGATGACGGCGTTGGCGACGTCGGAGGCTTCGGCGCGGGTGGGGCGGGAGTTCTCGATCATGGAGTCGAGCATCTGGGTGGCGACGATGACGGGCTTGGCGTTGCGCTTCGCCAGCTTGATCGCGCGCTTTTGGACGATGGGGACCTGTTCGAGGGGCATCTCGACGCCGAGGTCGCCGCGGGCGACCATGATTCCGTCGAAGGCGGCGACGATGTCGTCGATGTTCTCGACGGCCTGGGGCTTCTCGATCTTGGCGATGACGGGGAGGCGGCGGCCTTCGTCGTCCATGATGCGGTGGACGTCCACGATGTCGCGGCCGCTGCGGACGAAGGAGAGGGCGATGACGTCGAAGCCGGTGCGGAGCGCCCAGCGGAGGTCGTCCTCGTCCTTCTTGGAGAGGGCCGGGACGGAGACGGCGACGCCGGGGAGGTTGAGGCCCTTGTGGTCGGAGATCACGCCGCCTTCGATGACGCGGGTGTGCACGCGGGGTCCGTCGACGTCGGTGACTTCGAGGCAGACCTTGCCGTCGTCGACGAGGATGCGTTCGCCGGTGGTGACGTCGGCTGCGAGGCCGGCGTAGGTGGTGCCGCACCTGTGGCGGTCGCCTTCCACGCCTTCTTCGACGGTGATGGTGAAGGTGTCGTCGCGTTCAAGGAGTACGGGGCCTTCCGCGAAGTTGCCGAGGCGGATCTTCGGGCCCTGAAGGTCGGCGAGGAGGCCGACGCTGCGGCCGGTTTCGTCGGAGGCCTTGCGGACGCGCTGGTAGCGCTCCTCGTGCTCGGCGTGGCCGCCGTGGCTGAGGTTGAAGCGGGCTACGTCCATTCCGGCGTCGACCAGGGCTTTGATCTGGTCGTATGTGTCGGTGGCGGGGCCCAGGGTGCAGACGATTTTTGCTCGGCGCATGTTTCGAGCTTATGTCTTACCGGTGGGTAGGGAATTCGGAGGGGCATGGCCGTCCAACAACCTTTGGGTGAAGGGTTGTTGTCGACTGCCGTCAATTAATAAATTGTGCGGGCTGCCGCTCTGATGAGCACTTTTCGTTTTTGTTCCGGCTCTTGTGGCGGCCTCCCCGAATGGATGAATTCACAGGCTCGGTGGATTCATCGTGAACTGCGCGCGGACCTCGGCGTGGACCTGGATGCGTTGTGGTTCGAGGTCGAGGGGTTCGGGTGCGGTGGTGTCCGCGTCGGTGGCGGCCATGGAGAAGCGGACGGCGCGGCGGTCGAAGGCGGCGCGGGGGCGTCCGCCGGCTGTGCCGGTGTCGGCGAGTTCGAGGAGGGTGGCGACGGTGGTGCCGAGTGCTTCGGCGTATTCGTGGGCTCGTTGTACGGCTTCGCGTACGGCTTGTTGGCGGGCTTGGCGGTGGACGGGTGAGGTGGGGCGGAGTTCCCAGGTGGGGCCGTCGATCCTGGTGAGGTCGAGGTCGGCGAGGCGGGTGGTGAGTTCGCCGAGGGCGGTGAAGTCGGTGAGTTCGGCGGTGAGGTGGATGGTGCCGTGGTAGGTGCGGACGCGTTCGCCTCGGCCTCGTGGGGCGAGTTCGGGGGTGAGGGAGACGGCGCCGGTGGAGAGGTTCTCGACGGCGTCGCCGTAGGACTTGAGGAGGTCGAGGGCGGTGGTGTTGCGGCGGGTGAGGTCGTCGAGGGTGGTGCGGCGGTCGCGGCCGCGGGCGGTGAGGGTGATGCCGATGCGGGCGATCTCGGGGTCGACTTCGAGTTCGGCCTCGCCGCGGACCGTGAGGAGGGGGGTGTCGGGTGTGCCGTACGGGGGATTCTGCGGGGAGGTCATACGTCCTACCTTGTCATGGGTTTCCCCGTTGACCGGGGGCAGTTGACCGGTCTGGTCATCAGATCGAAACCTCCTGGACCTGTTGCCGCCGGTCGTGCCCGGGTCAGAATCTACGCGCGTCGTCAACCATCCCCGAGGAGCATGAGACATGCCGTTGAATCGCCGGAAGTTCCTGAAGAAGTCCGCTGTGACCGGGGCGGGGGTGGCGATCGCGGGTGCTGCCGCGGCTCCGGCGCGGGCCGCCGAGGCGGAGAAGCCGGCGAAGCCGGTGAAGCAGCCGAAGCGGTATGCGCTGACCGTGCTGGGGACGACGGACCTGCATGGTCACGTGTTCAACTGGGACTACTTCAAGGACGCGGAGTACAAGGACGCGGCCGGCAACGCGCAGGGGCTGGCGCGTATCTCGACGCTGGTGAACCAGATCCGTGCGGAGAAGGGGCGCGAGAACACGCTGCTGCTGGACGCGGGTGACACGATCCAGGGCACTCCGCTGACGTACTACTACGCGAAGGTGGACCCGATCACCGCCAAGGGTGGTCCGGTGCACCCGATGGCGCAGGCGATGAACGCGATCGGGTACGACGCGGCGGCGCTGGGCAATCACGAGTTCAACTACGGCATCGAGACGCTGCGGAAGTTCGAGTCGCAGTTGCGGTTCCCGCTGCTGGGTGCGAACGCGGTGGACGCGAAGACGCTGAAGCCGGCGTTCGCGCCGTATGTGATGAAAACGTTCTGTGTGAAGGGTGCGCCGCCGGTGAAGGTGGCGGTGCTGGGGCTGACGAACCCGGGTATCGCGATCTGGGACAAGGCGTATGTGCAGGGCAAGCTGGCGTTCCCGGGGCTGGAGGAGCAGGCGGCGAAGTGGGTGCCGAAGCTGAAGTCGCTGGGTGCGGACGTGGTGATCGTGTCGGCGCACTCGGGTTCGTCGGGGACGTCGTCGTACGGTGACCAGTTGCCGTACGTGGAGAACTCGGCGGCGTTGGTGGCGCAGCAGGTGCCGGACATCGACGCGATTCTGGTGGGTCACGCGCATGTGGAGATCCCGGAGCTGAAGGTCGTCAACGCGAAGACCGGGAAGACGGTCGTGTTGTCGGAGCCGTTGGCGTATGCGGAGCGGCTGTCGGTGTTCGATGTGGAGCTGGTGTTCGAGAAGGGGCGGTGGGCGGTCGAGTCCGTCGCCTCGAAGGTGCTGAACTCCAACACGGTGGCGGACGACCCGAAGATCACGAAGCTGTTGGGTGACGAGCACGCGAAGGTCGTGGCGTACGTCAACCAGGTGGTGGGTTCGGCGACGGAGACGCTGACGACGGTGGAGGCGCGGTACAAGGACGCTCCGATCATCGACCTGATCACGAAGGTGCAGGAGGACGTCGTCAAGGCGGCGCTGGCGGGTACGTCGTACGCGTCGCTGCCGGTGATCGCGCAGGCGTCGCCGTTCTCGCGGACGTCGGAGATCCCGGCCGGCGAGGTGACGATCCGGGATCTGTCCAGCCTGTACGTGTACGACAACACGCTGGTGGCGAAGTTGATGACGGGTGCGCAGGTGCGGGCGTACCTGGAGTACTCGGCGCAGTACTTCGTGCAGACGGCCGCGGGTGCGGTGGTCGACACGGAGAAGCTGACGAACGCGGCGGGGCGTCCGGACTACAACTACGACTATGTGTCGGGTCTGGTGTACGAGATCGACATCGCGCAGGCGGCGGGTTCGCGGATCAAGAACCTGACGTACAACGGGGCGGCGTTGGACGATGCGCAGCAGTTCGTGCTGGCGGTGAACAACTACCGGGCCAATGGTGGTGGCGCGTTCCCGCATGTGGCGTCGGCGCAGGAGCTGTGGTCGGAGTCGACGGAGATCCGGACGCGTATCTCGGAGTGGGTGACGGCGAAGGGTGTGCTGGACCCGAAGGACTTCGCGTCGGTGGACTGGAAGCTGACGCGTGACGGTACGCCGGTCTTCTAGGGGTTCCGTCAGAGGTTCCGTGCGCGGGTAGTTCCGTGGGGCGGTGGGCGGTGTTTCGTGCGGTGGCCGGGTCGGTCACGGTGGGAGCACCGCCTTTCGCGTGCGTGGGCCGTGAGCCTTGGGTTGTTGGCCGTGGGCCTTGGGGTGTTGGCCGTGTGCTGTGGACCGTCGGGTGTCGGGCGTGGCGTTCAGCGTCGGTCGACGAGGGGGGTGAGGGTGGGTGCCTGTCGGGCGGCGGGGACTCGGGGTTGTGGTTGTTCGAGTCCGAAGGTGGTGAAGGCGGTGCGGGTGGGGAGGGGGTAGGTCTCTTTGCCGGTGAGGGTGTTGAGGATGGTGGCGGCGCGCCAGGCGGCGAGGCCGAGGTCGGGGGCGCCTACGCCGTGGGTGTGGCGTTCGGCGTTCTGGAGGTAGATGTTGCAGCCGGTGGCGGTGACGGAGGGGTCGAGGACGAGGCGGAAGTGTTCGTCGACGCGGGGGCGTTCGCTGTTGTCGCGGCGGATGTAGGGGTCGAGGCCGGCGAGGATGCGGTCGAGGGGGCGTTCGCGGTGGCCGGTGGCGAGGACGACGGCGTCGGTGGTGAGGCGGGTGCGGGTGTTCTGCTGGATGTGTTCGAGGTGGAGTTCGATTTTGGTGGTGGCGATGCGTCCCGCGGTGCGGACGCGGACGCCGGGGGTGAGGACGGTGTCGGGCCAGCCGCCGTCGAGGGTGCGCTGGTAGAGCTCGTCGTGGATGGCGGCGAGGGTGGTGGCGTCGATGCCTTTGTGGAGTTGCCACTGGGTGGCGGTGAGGCGGTCGCGGGTGCTTTCGGGGAGGGCGTGGAAGTAGCGGGTGTAGTCGGGGGTGAAGTGTTCGAGGCCGAGTTTGGAGTACTCCATGGGGGCGAAGGCGTCGGTGCGGCCGATCCAGTGGAGTTGTTCGCGGCCGGTGGGGCGGTGGCGGAGGAGGTCGAGGAAGACTTCGGCGCCGGACTGTCCTGATCCGACGACGGTGATGTGGCCGGCGGCGAGGAGGGTGTCGCGGTGGGTGAGGTAGTCGGCGGCGTGGACGACGGGTACGCCGGGGGCGTCGACGAGGGGGCGCAGGGCGTCGGGGACGTAGGGCTCGGTGCCGATGCCGAGGACGACGTTGCGGGTGTGGGTGCGGCCGAGGGCTTCGGCTTCGCCGTCGGTGTCGAGTTGGGTGTGGTCGACTTCGAAGACGTCGCGTTCGGGGTTCCAGCGGACGGCGTCGACCTGGTGGCGGAAGTGGAGTCCGGGGAGTTGGTCGGCGACCCAGCGGCAGTAGGTGTCGTATTCGGCGCGTTGTGTGTGGAAGCGCTCGGCGAAGTAGAAGGGGTAGAGGCGCTGGTGGGTTTTGAGGTAGTTGAGGAAGGTCCAGGGGCTGGTGGGGTCGGCGAGGGTGACGAGGTCGGCGAGGAAGGGGACCTGGACGCGGGCGCCGTCGATGAGGAGGCCGGGGTGCCAGTCGAAGCGGGGGCGTTGTTCGTAGAAGACGGTGTCGAGTTCGGCGAGAGGGTGGGCGAGGGCGGCCAGGGAGAGGTTGCAGGGGCCGATGCCGATGCCGACGAGGTCGCGGGGGGTGTCGGCGGTGAAGTGTGGGGGTGTGTTCATCGGGGGGTGTTTCCTTCCACCAGGCCGAGGAGGGCGGCCAGGTCGTGGGGGCCGGTGTGGGGGTTGAGGAGGGTGGCTTTGAGCCAGAGCCGGCCGTCGAGGCGGGCTCGGCCGAGGACGGCGTGGCCGTGGGTGAGGAGGCGGCGGCGTATCTCGGCCACGGTCTCGTCGGTGGCACCGGTGGGGCGGAAGAGGACGGTGCTGATGGTGGGTGGGGCGTGGAGTTCGAGGCCGGGGTGTGCGGTGACGAGGTCGGCGAACTCGTGGGCGTGGGCGCAGACTTGGTCGACGAGGGCGCCGAGGCCGGTGCGGCCGAGGGTTTTGAGGGTGACGGCGATCTTGAGGGCGTCGGGGCGTCGGGTGGTGCGCAGGGAGCGGCCGAGGAGGTCGGGCAGGCCGGCTTCGGTGTCGTCGTCGGCGTTGAGGTAGTCGGCGTGGTGGTGGAGTGCGGTGAGGTCGGTGGCGTCGCGGGCGGCGAGGAGTCCGGCGGCGACCGGCTGCCAGCCGAGTTTGTGCAGGTCGAGGGTGACGGTGTGGGCGTTGTCGAGGCCGGTGAGGAGGTGGCGGTGGCGGTCGCTGAAGAGGAGGCCGCCGCCGTAGGCGGCGTCGATGTGGAGGCGGGCGCCGTGGGTGGTGGTCAGGGCGGCGATGGCGGGGAGGGGGTCGATGAGTCCGGCGTCGGTGGTGCCGGCGGTGGCGGCGACGAGGAGGGGGCCGGGCAGGGTGGTGAGGGTGTGGGTGAGGGCGGTGGGGTCGAGGGTGCCGGTGGGGGTGGGGATGATCTCGGGTTCGGGGAGGCCGAGGAGCCAGGCGGCGCGGGGCAGGGAGTGGTGGGCGTTGGCGCCGCAGACGAGCCTGAGGGTGGGGCCGTGGGTCTCGCGGGCGAGGAGGAGGGCGAGGTGGTTGGCTTCGGTGCCGCCGGTGGTGACGAGGGCGTCGGCCATGCCGGCCTGGGCGGCGAGGGCGCGGGTGACGAGTGCTTCCAGTTCGGAGGCGGCCGGTGCCTGGTCCCAGGAGTCGAGGGAGGGGTTGAGGGCGGAGACGGCGAGGTCGGCGGCGGTGGCGACGGCGAGGGGCGGGCAGTGCAGGTGGGCGGCGCAGAGGGGGTCGGCGGGGTCGGCGGCGCCTTCGGCGAGGGCGTGGACGAGGGTGGCGAGGGCGGTGGGGTCGCCGTGTTCGGGGAGTACCTCGCCGACGGCGTGCCGTACCCGGCCGGCGACCGCTTGGGGGCCGCCTGCGGGCAGTGGTCCGCCGCGGGCCCGGGTGCCGGTGGCGAGGGCGTCGAGGACGGTGGCGAGCAACGGCCTCAGGGCGTCGGGCCCTTCGGGTCCTGAGGCGAGGGGCGGCATGCTCACGGGGGCTCCTCCGGGGCGCGGGGGCGGGTGCCCGCAGCGGGGAGTGCCAGCTTGTCGGGGATTGCGCCGCCGCGTCCGGAAGATCCGGTGATCGGAACCCTTACGGGGGATGTGTGCGGTCGGCCCCGGTGCGGGAGATGGCACCGGGGCCGGTGTGGGCGCCGCTGGGGGCTGCCGCCCCCGGGCCCCTGCTCGGGCCCTGAACGGGCCTTGTCCTCGAACGCGGGACGGGCTGGGGGTCTTCCGGCGTCGCTACGCCTTCCTCACCCGCAACGCGCGTGCCAGGTCGTCGAGTTGGTCGACGAGTTTGCGGCGCAGGGCCGGGATGGGGTCGGCGTCGGTGAGGCACGCTTCGCCCAGGCGGAGGGTGTCGGGGGTGACGGCGTGGGTGGGGAAGGCCCAGCGGCCGGCGGCTTCGGCGATGGCGGGGCCGCGGCGGGCGGCGACGGCGACGGCGTCCTGGTAGTAGCGGGGGACGTAGTCGGCGACGAGGTCGCTCTGTTCGGGCTGCCAGAAGCCTTGGGCGGTGGCGGTGAAGAGGTAGTTGGAGAGGGTGTCGTCGTCGAACATGGCGGCCCAGGCGGTGCGCTTGGCGTCGGCGTCGGGGAGGGCGGCGCGGCAGCGGGCGGCGCCTTCCTGGCCGGTGGCGGAGGGGTCGCGGTCGAGTTCGGCGGCGATGGCGCGCTCGTCGGTGGCGCCGAGGACGGCGAGCCGGGCGAGGACGCGCCAGCGCAGGTCGGGGTCGAGTTCGGGGCCGCCGGGGACGGTGCCGTCGGCGAGCCAGGCGGCGATGGTGTCGGGGTGGGCGGCGACGTCGATGAAGTGGCGTACGGCGATGAGGCGCAGGCCGGGGTGGTCGCCGTCCTCGGTGCGGCGGATGAGGTCGCGGCAGAGGGCGGAGAGGGTGGCGACGGCGGCGGGGCGCTGCTCGGGGGTGACGTAGCGGTCGGCGACCTGTGCGGAGGCGTAGGCGAGGACGCCCTGGACGAGGGCGAGGTCGGTTTCCTTGGGGAGGTGGGCGCGGGCGGCGTCGAGGTAGGCGGTGGGGGCGAGGTCGCCGTCGCGGACGGCGTCGCGCAGGGCGTTCCAGACGACGGCGCGGGTGAGCGGGTCGGGCAGGCCGGACAGGCTGGTGCGGACGGTTTCGAAGGAGGCGGGGTCGAAGCGGACCTTGGTGTAGGTGAGGTCGCCGTCGTTGAGGAGCACCAGGGCGGGGCGCTTGCCGATGGGCTGGGGTGCGTTCTGCGGGATGTCGATCTCGAGGCGTTCGCGCAGGGTGAGGCTGCCCGCGTCGGTGAGGTCGAGGTCGTAGAGGCCGGCGGCGACGCGGTGCGGGCGGCTGCCGTGGTGGGTGATGGTGAGGGTGTGGTCGCCGTTGCTGCCGTGGAGGGTGGGGGTGAGGGTGTCGACGCCGGTGGTGCGCAGCCAGGCGTCGGCCCAGGCGTGGACGTCGCGGTCGGTGTGGGCGGCGAGGGAGTCGATGAAGTCGGCGAGGGTGGCGTTGGCGAAGCGGTGGCGGGCGAAGTGGGTGTTGATGCCGGCGAGGAAGTCCTTCTCGCCGAGCCAGGTGACGAGTTGCCGTAGTGCGGAGGCGCCCTTGGCGTAGGAGATGCCGTCGAAGTTGAGGAGGGCGGAGGCGGTGTCGTCGACGTTCTCGGGGGCGACGGGGTGGGTGGAGGGGCGCTGGTCGGCGTCGTAGCCCCAGGGCTTGCGGACGACGCCGAAGTCGGTCCAGGTGTCGGTGAAGCGGGTGGCTTCGGTGAGGGTCTGGTAGCCCATGTACTCGGCGAAGGACTCGTTGAGCCAGATGTCGTCCCACCACTGGAGGGTGACGAGGTCGCCGAACCACATGTGGGCCATCTCGTGGGCGATGACCATGGCGCGGGTCTGGCGTTCGGTGTCGGTGACGGCGGAGCGGTAGACGAACTCGTCGCGGAAGGTGACGAGGCCGGGGTTCTCCATGGCGCCGGCGTTGAACTCGGGGACGAAGGCCTGGTCGTAGGAGTCGAAGGGGTAGGGCTCCTCGAACTTCTCGTGGTAGCGGTCGTAGCACTGCCGGGTGATCTCGAGGAGTTCGTCGGCGTCTGCGTCGAGGTGGGGGGCGAGGGAGCGGCGGCAGTGGAGGCCGAAGGGGAGGCCGTGGTGTTCGGTGGTGACGGAGTGCCAGGGGCCGGCGGCGACGGCGACGAGGTAGGTGGAGATGAGGGGGGTGGGGGCGGCCCGCCAGCGGCCTTCGCCGAGGTGTTCGGTGATGCTGTTGGCGAGGACGGTCCAGGCTTCGGGGGCCGTGACGGTCAGCTCGAAGACGGACTTGAGGTCGGGCTGGTCGAAGGCGGCGAAGACGCGCTGGACGTCTTCCATGAAGAGCTGGGTGTAGAGGTAGGTCTCGCCGTCGGTGGGGTCGGTGAAGCGGTGCATTCCTTCGCCGGTGCGGGAGTAGCGCATGCTCGCCCGGACGCGCAGTTCGTGGTCGCCGGCGGTGAGGTTCTCGAGGGGGAGCCGGTTGCCGTCGAGGGTGTCGGGGTCGAGGGGCTCGCCGTCGAGGGTGACGGAGTGCAGTGTCGCGGGCCTGACCTCGACGAAGGTGTCCCCGTTGGCGCGCGCGGCGAACCGGATGACGGTGCTGGACTCGAAGGTCTCGTCGCCGGTCGTCAGGTCGAGCTCGATGGTGTAGCGGTGGACGTCGAGGAGCTTGGCACGGCTCTGCGCTTCGTCGCGCGTCAGTACGGACATGAACGACATGCTGCCTGATGCCGCTGGCCGGGCACAGGGGCGGATCGGTACGCGCCCTATGTCCCTTCTCGCGCCGGAGCGCCGTTCCGGTCGGGAGGTGGCGTGGGCGCGGCGGGCGGCGCCGACGGCCTGTGTCCGGCCGGTCACCTTCGGTAGTTCCCGCCGTGGGGGTCAGTTCGGTGTGGGGGCCGGGCCGTTGACGGCGTCCTCGGCGATGCGCTCGTGGTGGCGGATCACCTCGGCGATGATGAAGTTGAGGAATTTCTCGGCGAACGCGGGGTCGAGTTTGGCGTTCTCGGCGAGGGTGCGCAGCCGGGCGATCTGGCGGGCCTCGCGGGCCTGGTCGGCGGGCGGCAGCTGGTGGCGGGCCTTGAGGTGGCCGACCTGCTGGGTGGCCTTGAAGCGCTCGGCGAGCATGTGGACGACGGCGGCGTCGATGTTGTCGATGCTGTCGCGCAGCCGGGCGAGCTCCTCGCGGACGGCGGGGTCGACGTCTCCGGGGCCGGGGGTGTTGCTGGTGGTCATGGGCGTTCACCCTAGTGCGTCCGCCGGGCCCGCTCCGGGGGTGGCCTGCCCTTACAGTGGAATGGGGCTCTCGGCGTCTTGGGGGTGCGGGCGTGGCGAACGGCGGGCCGGTCGAGCACGGGTACCCGCACCTGGAGACGGTGCGGGCGGCTGTCACGGCGTTGTACAGGCGGTTGTCGTACGACACCATCCATCAGTTCACGTCGAGTGTGGTGCCGGCGGACGTGGCGTTCTGCGACACCGACGATCTGCATCTGGGGGTGCAGCGGGTGGCGCGTGAGCTGGTGCGGCACTTCCGGTTGCCTCAGGCGCGGATGATCGTCGCGTTCCGTGCGATGGAGCATGCGGCGAACGTCGAACTCACGGCGGGTCCGGAGTACTTCGTGGAGCTGAACGACCGGTTCCGTACGCATCGGCGGGACATCGGCGCGGCGCTGGCGCACGAGATCATGCATGTCTATCTGCATCGGCTGGGCCTGTCGTTCCAGGGGACGCGGGACAACGAGATCCTGACGGACACGGCGACGACGTATCTGGGGGCGGGCTGGCTGCTCCTCGACGCGTACCGGGAGGACGCGGCGTCCTCGCAGAAGCTGGGGTATCTGACTCCGGAGGAGTTCGGGTACGTGCTGGCGAAGCGGTCGCTGGTCTTCGGTGAGGATCCGTCGGTGTGGTTCACCAGTGCGCAGGCGTACACGGCGTACGGGCGGGGTCTCGAGCGGGCCCGGCACGACGAGCGGCAGCCGCCGCTGACGGCGGCGGGCTGGGCGGGGCGGCGGCGTTACGCGCGTGATCGCCGGCATGCCCAGGCCCAGCCGTCGGCGGTGGCTCCGGACGGTGGCGCGTACAGCTTCGCTCCGGACGCGCCGGGGGCGTTGCGGGTGACGTTCGCGTGCCCCACCTGTCACCAGCGGATCAGGGTGCCGGTACGGGGTCGGGTCCGGGCGCGGTGCGCGTTGTGCCGGACGGTGCTGGAGTGCGACACGTAGGCGGGTCGTCGGGGGTCCGGGTCCCGTGCGGGCGGGTTCTCGGGAGGCCCGGGTCCGGGTCCCGTGCGGGCGGGTTCTCAGGAGGCCCGGGTCCCGTACACCGGGCCTGGTGGTGTCGTGTGCGTGAGGAGTTTCCGTACGGCCTCCCCCGCGTCGGCGGGGCTCCACCGGGCGCCTTTGTCGGTGGTGGGTCCCGGGCGCCAGCCCTCCATGACGGTGATCCGTCCGCCGTCCGCCTCGAAGACGCGTCCGGTGACGCCCTCGCTCGCGGCGGAGCCGAGCCAGACGACGAGCGGGGAGACGTTTCCGGGGGCCATCGTGTCGAAGCCGTTCTCGGGGGCGGCCATGGCCGTGGCGAAGGTGTGCTCGGTCATGCGGGTGCGGGCGGCGGGTGCGATCGCGTTGGCCTGGACGCCGTAGCGGGCGAGTTCGGCGGCGGCGACGAGGGTCAGGGCGACGATCCCGGCTTTCGCGGCGCTGTAGTTTCCCTGGCCGACCGAGCCGAGCAGTCCCGCGCCGCTGCTGGTGTTGATGATGCGGGCGGTGGGCGGGCGGCCCGCCTTGGTCTCGGCGCGCCAGTGTGCGGCGGCGTGTTTCAGGGTGAGGAAGTGGCCTTTGAGGTGGACGCGCAGGACGGCGTCCCAGTCGTCGTCGGCCAGGTTGACGAGCATGCGGTCGCGCAGGAAGCCCGCGTTGTTGACGAGGGTGTCGAGGCGGCCGTAGGTGTCCAGGGCGGTGTCGACGAGGGTGGCGGCGCCCTCGGGGGTGGCGATGTCCCCGTCGTGTGCGACCGCTTCGCCGCCGGTCGCGCGGATCTCGTCCACGACCTGTCCCGCGGGGCTGTGGGCGCCGGGTGTGCCGTCGAGGCCGACGCCGAGGTCGTTGACGACGACCCGGGCGCCCTCTGCGGCGAAGGCGAGCGCGTGGGCGCGTCCGAGGCCGCGTCCCGCGCCGGTGACGACGACCACGCGCCGGTGGCAGATTCCGCTCATGTCACGTCTCCTTGTTGGCGGTTGCGGCGTCGAGGAAGGCGGGGCGTTCGCCCCCTCCGTGCAGGAGCAGGCTCGCCCCGCTGATGTAGCGGGCCGCGTCGGAGGCGAGGAAGACGGCTGCCGCGCCCACGTCGGCGGGGAGGGCGAGCCGGCCGAGCGGGACGGTGCGGGCGACGGCTTCGACGCCGTCCTCGCCGCCGTAGTGGAGGTGGGTCAGCTCGGTGCGCACCATGCCGACGACGAGGGTGTTCACGCGCACCCGGGGCGCCCATTCGACGGCCATGGAGCGGGCGAGGTTCTCCAGGCCGGCCTTGGCGGCGCCGTAGGCGGCCGAGCCGGGTGAGGGGCGGCTGCCGCTGACGCTGCCGATCATCACGATCGAGCCGTTCGCGTGCTCGAGGTGGTCGTATGCGGCGAGGGAGACGGTCAGTGGGGCGAGGAGGTTGAGTTCGATCACGCGCGCGTGCCGTGCGGCGTCGGTGTGCGCGAGGGGGCGGTAGGGGGCGCCGCCCGCGTTGTTGACGAGGATGTCGAGGCGGGGCAGGCCGGCGAAGAAGCGCTGTACGGCGTCGGCGTCCCGTACGTCGAGCGGCATGAACTCGGCTTTTGCGAGGGGGTGCTCCGGCGGCCTGCGGGCGCAGACCACGACCTGGGCGCCCGCGTGTGCGAGGGAGCGTGCGATGCCGGCGCCCACTCCGCGCGTGCCGCCGGTGACGACGGCGACCTTCCCGTCCAGCTCCATTCGCTGCTACCTTCCACCTAACAAACGTTTGGTGGAAAGGTAGCTGATGCTTCCATGGGTGTCTCCACCTCGTCCCCGGAAAAGGGGCCGGACCAGGGGATCGCGCTCGTCACGGTCGACTTCCCGCCGGTGAACGCGTTGCCGGTGAGCGGCTGGTTCGCCCTGGCCGACGCCGTGCGCGCGGCCGGCCGCGATCCCGGCACCCGGTGTGTGGTGCTGGCCGCCGAGGGGCGCGGGTTCAACGCGGGCGTGGACATCAAGGAGATCCAGGCGCAGGGGCCGGGCGCGCTCGTCGGCGCCAATCGCGGCTGCTTCGAGGCCTTCGCCGCGGTGTACGAGTGCGAGGTGCCCGTGGTGGCGGCGGTGCAGGGCTTCTGTCTGGGCGGCGGTGTCGGCCTGGTGGGGAACGCGGACGTGATCGTGGCGAGCGAGGACGCCGTGTTCGGCCTGCCGGAGCTCGACCGGGGCGCCCTGGGCGCGGCCACCCATCTGGCCCGGCTGGTCCCCCAGCACCTGCTGCGCGCCCTGTACTACACCTCGCGCACGGTCACGGCGGCCGAACTGCACGGGCACGGCTCGGTGTGGCGGGTGGTGCCGCCGGGCGGACTCCGCGCGGCGGCCCTGGAGCTGGCCGGCGAGATCGCCGCGAAGGACGGTGAGCTGCTGCGTCTGGCCAAGGCGGCCATCAACGGCATCGACCCGGTCGACGTGCGCCGCAGTTACCGCTTCGAGCAGGGCTTCACCTACGAGGCGAGCGTCGGCGGGGTGGCCGACCGGGTCCGTGACACCTTCGGAAGGAACGGTGACTGAGTGAGCGCCGACGCCGAGAGGCCCACCGGCACGAGCGGGACCGACAGCACCGGCAGGGCGGAAGGGCCCGGCACGGCCGACGGGACCCGCACGACCCACGGGACGGGCACGGCCGACAGGGCCGACAGGGCCGACAAGTTGTTGTCCGCGGACGAGGCGGTGTCCCGGCTGCGCAGTGGCATGACCCTCGGGATCGGCGGCTGGGGCTCCCGCCGTAAGCCGATGGCGCTGGTCAGGGCCCTGCTCCGATCGGAGGTCACCGATCTCACCGTCGTCTCGTACGGCGGCCCGGACGTCGGGATGCTCGCCGCGGCCGGCCGGATCCGCAAGCTGGTCACGGCCTTCGTCACCCTCGACTCGATCCCCCTCGAACCGCACTACCGCGCGGCCCGCGAGCGCGGGGCCTTCGAACTGACGGAGGTCGACGAGGCGATGTTCATGTGGGGTCTGCACGCGGCCGCGAACCGGCTGCCCTTCCTGCCCGTGCGGGCGGGGCTCGGTTCGGACGTGATGCGGGTCAACCCCGGTCTGCGGACGGTGACTTCGCCGTACGACGACCGGGAGACGTTCGTCGCCATGCCGGCCCTGCGGCTGGACGCGGCCCTGGTGCACGTCAACCGGGCCGACCGGCTGGGCAACGGGCAGTACCTGGGCCCGGATCCGTACTTCGACGACCTGTTCTGCGAGGCGGCGGACGCGGCGTACGTCAGCTGTGAACGGGTCGTCGACACCGCCGAGCTGACGAAGGCGGCGGCACCGCAGTCGCTGCTGGTCAAGCGGCACACGGTGACGGGGGTGATCGAGGCGCCGAACGGCGCGCACTTCACGTCCTGCGCCCCCGACTACGGCCGGGACGAGGCGTTCCAGAAGCGGTACGCGACGACGCCCTGGCCCGAGTTCGCGGCGCGGTTCCTCGCCGGGGACGAGCAGGGGTACCGCTCGGCCGTCGGGGAGGAGTCATGAGCGGGGACGTGAGCGGGGACGCCAGCGGCGGCGAGGGCGGAGGTGGGGCCGTGGGCGGGGCGACGCGCGCCGAGTACTGCGTGATCGCCTGCGCGGAGGCGTGGCGCGGCGCGGGCGAGATCCTGGCGAGCCCGATGGGCCTGATCCCCTCGGTCGGCGCCCGTCTCGCCCGGCACACCTTCGCGCCGGACCTGCTGCTGACCGACGGGGAGGCGCTGCTCGTCGGTCTCGACGGCACCGTCGAGGGCTGGCTGCCCTACCGCCAGCACCTGGCGCTGGTCACCGGGGGCCGACGGCACGTGATGATGGGCGCGAGCCAGATCGACCGGTACGGCAACCAGAACATCTCGTGCATCGGCGACTGGGCGAAGCCCACGCGGCAGTTGCTCGGGGTGCGCGGCGCGCCGGTCAACACGCTGAACAACCCGACGAGTTACTGGGTGCCTCGGCACTCCCGGCGGGTCTTCGTCGAGCGGGTCGACATGGTGTGCGGGGTCGGGTACGACCGTGCGGCCGGCGCGCGCCACCACCGCATCCCGCGGGTCGTCTCCGACCTCGGGGTGTTCGACTTCGCCACCCCCGACCGGTCGATGCGGCTGGCCTCGCTGCATCCCGGGGTGCGTGTCGAGCAGGTCAGGGAGGCGACGGGGTTCGACCTCGTGGTCCCGGACGAGGTGGCGCGCACCCGTGAGCCGACGGCGGGCGAACTGCGTCTGATCCGCGAGGTGATCGACCCAGGGAACACCCGGGCCCGGGAGGTCGCCGGCTGATGGAAACGCCGTTCACCCGGCTGGTCGGGGTCCGTCACCCGATCGTGCAGACCGGGATGGGATGGGTGGCGGGCCCGCGCCTGGTGTCGGCGGCCGCGGACGCGGGGGCGCTGGGCATCCTGGCCTCCGCGACCATGCCGGTCGACCGGCTGCGGGCGGCGGTGCGCGAGGTGCGGTCGCGGACGGCGGCGCCGTTCGGGGTCAATCTGCGGGCCGACGCGGCGGACTCCGGCGACCGGGTGCGGATCATCCTCGACGAGGGCGTGCGGGTCGCGTCCTTCGCGCTCGCGCCCTCCGCGGAGCTGATCGCCGAGCTCAAGGAGGGCGGGGTCGTCGTCATCCCGTCCATCGGGGCCCGCCGGCATGCCGAGAAGGTCGCCGCGTGGGGTGCGGACGCGGTGATCGTGCAGGGCGGGGAGGGCGGCGGACACACCGGGGACGTGGCGACGACGGTACTGCTGCCGCAGGTGGTGGACGCCGTGGACATCCCGGTCGTGGCGGCGGGCGGCTTCTTCGACGGGCGGGGGCTGGTGGCCGCGCTGGCGTACGGGGCGGCGGGGGTCGCGATGGGCACCCGGTTCCTGCTCACCTCGGACTCGCCGGTCCCGGACGCGGTGAAGGCGCGGTACCTGGCGGCGACGGTCCGGGACGTCACCGTCACCCGGGCGGTGGACGGCCTCCCGCACCGCATGCTGCGCACCGCGCTGGTCGACGCGCTGGAGGACGCCGGGCGGGCCGGGGCACTGGTGCGGGCGGTGCGGCACGCGGCCGGGTTCCGGAAGCTGTCCGGCCTCGGCTGGCGGGAGATGGTCCGCGACGGCCTGGCGCTGCGCCACGGCAAGGATCTCGCCTGGAGTCAGGTCCTGCTCGCCGCGAACACTCCGATGATGCTCAGGTCCGCGATGGTGGAGGGGCGCACGGACACGGGGGTGATGGCCGCGGGGCAGGTCGCCGGGGTGATCGACGACCTGCCGTCGTGCGCGGAGCTGGTGGCACGGATCATGCGGGAGGCCGAGGAGACACTCGCCTCCCTCGACCGGCTCGGGGCCGCTCGTTGACGGTCACCTTCGGGGCCGCGTCAACGGCCCGACGACCGTCACCTTCGGGCCGTCGTCACAACGGCCCGATGACCGTCACCGTCGGGGCCGTCGTCACAACGGTCCGATGACCGTCACCCGCGTGGCCGTCACAGCCGTTCGATGATCGTCACGTTGGCCTGGCCGCCGCCCTCGCACATGGTCTGCAGGCCGAACCGGCCGCCGGTGCGTTCCAGTTCGTGCAGGAGGGTGGTCATCAGCTTGGCGCCGCTCGCGCCGAGCGGGTGGCCCAGCGCGATCGCCCCGCCGTTGACGTTGACCCTCTCCGGGTCCGCGCCGGTCTCCTTCAGCCAGGCCAGGACGACGGGAGCGAACGCCTCGTTGATCTCGACGAGGTCGATGTCGTGGATCGACAGCCCGGTCTTCTTCAGGGCGTGCGCGGTGGCCGGGATCGGAGCCGTCAGCATGCGGATCGGGTCCTCGCCGCGGACGGAGAGATGGTGCACGCGCGCGCGTGGCGTCAGGCCGTGCTCGCGCACCGCCCGCTGCGAGGCCAGCAGCAGGGCCGCCGCGCCGTCGGAGACCTGCGAGGAACAGGCGGCGGTGACGGTCCCGCCGTCGATGACGGGCTTCAGGGCGGCCATCTTCTCCAGGGAGGTGTCCCGGCGCGGACCCTCGTCGGCGGTGACCGGCCCGTGGGAGACGGTCTCGCGGGTGAAGCGGCCCTCGTCGATCGCCCGCACCGCCCGCCGGTGCGAGCGCAGGGCGAACTCCTCCTGGTCCTGGCGGCTGATGCCCCACTTCGCGGCGATCATCTCGGCGCCGGCGAACTGGTTCACCGGCCGGTCCCCGTACCGCGCGCGCCAGCCCTCGCTGCCCGCGAAGGGGCCCTGGGTGAAGCCGAGGGGCTCGGC
Organism: Streptomyces sp. Root1310; assembly: GCF_001426425.1. Lineage (NCBI taxonomy): Bacteria > Bacillati > Actinomycetota > Actinomycetes > Kitasatosporales > Streptomycetaceae > Streptomyces > Streptomyces sp. Root1310. The sequence continues at coordinate 305,795 of NZ_LMEQ01000001.1, forward strand.
TGCCTGCCGGGTGGCGTAGGCGATCGGGATCTGCGACATGTTCTGCACGCCGCCCGCGACCACCAGGTCCTGGGTCCCGGACAGCACGCCCTGGGCGGCGAAGTGCACGGCCTGCTGCGAGGAGCCGCACTGCCGGTCCACGGTCACGCCCGGCACCTCCTCGGGCAGCCCGGCGGCCAGCCAGCAGGTCCGTGCGATGTCCCCGGCCTGCGGCCCGACGGTGTCCAGGCAGCCGAAGACGACGTCCTCGACGGCGGCCGGGTCGACCCCGGCCCGCGCGACGAGTTCCTTGAGCACATGCGCGCCCAGGTCGGCCGGATGGACCGTGCTCAGTCCTCCTCCGCGCCGCCCGACGGGCGTACGGACCGCTTCGACGATGTAGGCCTCGGCCATGACAACTCCCTCACAGGAAAGGGCTATTCACGTACGGCGATCCCATCCAGCACCATCGACAGGTACTGCCGGGCGATCTCCTCCGGGCTGTGCTGTCCGCCGGGCCGGTACCAGGACGCGGCGACCCACACGGTGTCGCGGACGAACCGGTAGGTGAGGCGGATGTCGAGGTCGGTGCGGAAGACCCGGTCCGTGACGCCCCGCTCCAGCGTGGACAGCCACGCCTTCTCGAACCGGCGCTGCGACTCGGCGAGGAACGCGAACCGTTCCTGCGCCACGAGCTGCTTGCTCTCCTTCTGGTAGATCGCGACGGCGGCGCGGTGCCGGTCGATCTCCCGGAAGGACTCGGTGACCAGGGCCGCGAGGGTCTCCCGGGGGCCGAGCCCGGCGCCCAGGACGGTGTCGTAGCCGTCCCAGAGCTCGTCGAGGAAGCTGCGCAGGATCTCCTCCAGCATCGATTCCTTGGAGTCGAAGTGGTAGTAGAGGCTGCCCGCGAGCATGCCCGCGTGGTCGGCGATCTTCCGGACGGTGGTGGCGTTGTAGCCCTGTTCGGCGAAGACCTCGGCGGCGGTGTCGAGGAGTTCACGGCGACGCGCGGGCGCCGCGGTCACCTGGGGCTTCTTCTTGGTCGGCACGAACACATTGTCGTCTGCTCCGGCCCTCAGGCGTGCTGGCCGCTGACGGAGACGACCTCGCCCGTCATGTACGAGGAGTAGTCCGACGCCAGGAACACGATCACGTTGGCCACCTCCCAGGGTTCGGCGTACCGCCCGAAGGCCTCCCGGGCGGTGAGCTCCGCCAGCAGTTCGGCGGAGGTCACCTTCACCAGGTGCGGGTGCATGGCGAGGCTCGGCGAGACGGCGTTGACCCGTACGCCGTACGCGGCCGCCTCGATCGCCGCGCAGCGGGTCAGCGCCATCACGCCCGCCTTCGCGGCGGCGTAGTGCGCCTGGCCGGCCTGGGCGCGCCAGCCGACGACGGAGGCGTTGTTGACGACGACTCCCCCGCCGGTCTCGCGCATCAGCCGCAGGGCGGCCCGGGTGCACCGGAAGGTTCCGTCGAGGGTGACGCCCAGGACGCGCGACCACTGCTCGTCGGTCATGTCGACGAGTTCGGAGGTCCCGCCGAGGCCGGCGTTGTTGACGACGACGTCCAGCCGTCCGTGTTCGCGCACGGCGGCGTCGAACAGGGCCCGCACCTGGCTCTCGTCGGTGACGTCGCACGGCTGGGCGGCCACCGACGCCACGCCGAACTCCGCGGCCAGTTCGGCCTGGCAGGCCTTGAGCCGCCGTGTGTGGGCGTCGCTGATCAGCACGCGCGCGCCCTCCTCCAGGAAGCGGCGCGCGGTGGCTCCGCCGATGCCCGCGCCGGCCGCCGCGGTGATCACGGCGCTGCGGCCGTCGAGCAGCGCGTGCCCGGGAACGTACGGCGGACCCTCGACGTTCTTCATGACGGCACGCTAACCTACCAAACACTTGTTAGGGAAGAACGCGCGCACGAGGAGGACGCCCGTGGACCTCGCACACTCCCCCGCGGACGAGGCGTTCCGCGCCGAGGCCAGGGCCTGGCTGCGCGCGCGGGTGCCGGCCGAGCCGCTGCCCTCCCTGGAGACCGCCGAGGGCTTCACGGCGCACCGCGCGTGGGAGGCCGAACTGGCCGCGGCCGGCTGGTCGGTGGTCGACTGGCCGACACGCTACGGCGGGCGGGACTGCGGGCTGATGCGCTGGCTGGTCTTCGAGGAGGAGTACTACGCGGCGGGCGCCCCGGGCCGGGTCAACCAGAACGGCGTGAGTCTCCTCGCCCCCACCCTGCTCGACCACGGCACCGAGGAACAGCGGACCCGGGTCCTGCCTCCGATGGCCACCGGCGAGGTCGTCTGGGCGCAGGCCTGGTCGGAGCCCGAGGCGGGCTCGGACCTGGCCGCGCTGCGCGCGAGGGCGGTCCGCGTGGCCGGCGGCTGGCGGCTGAGCGGCCAGAAGACCTGGTCGTCGCGCGCGGCCTTCGCCGACCGCGCCTTCGGCCTGTTCCGCACCGACCCCGGGGCCCCGAGACCGCATCAGGGGCTCACCTACGTCATGTTCGACCTGCGGGCCCCGGGAGTCACCGTCCGCCCCATCGGCCGCCTGGACGGCAAGCCGGCGTTCGCCGAACTGTTCCTGGACGAGGTGTTCGTGCCCGACGAGGACGTGATCGGGGAGCCGGGCCAGGGCTGGCGGATCGCGATGTCGACGGCGGCCAACGAACGCGGGCTCACCCTGCGCTCCCCCGGGCGCTTCCTCGCCGCGGCCGACCGCCTGCACGCCCTCTGGGCGGACCGGGGCAGCCCGGAGGCCGGCGCGGCCCGCGTCGCCGACGCGCTGATCGGCGCCCGCGCCTATCAGCTGTTCACCTACGCGGCCGCCTCCCGTTTCCTCGCCGGGGAGCGGCTCGGCCCCGAGTCGAGCCTGAACAAGGTCTTCTGGTCGCAGTACGACATCGCGCTGCACGAGACGGCGCTGGACCTGCTGGGCGCGCAGGACGCGGAAGGGGAGGCGGCCGACACCGACTGGTCGCAGGGTTACGTCTTCTCCCTGGCCGGCCCGATCTATGCGGGCACGAACGAGATCCAGCGCGACATCGTCGCCGAGCGGCTGCTCGGCCTGCCGAGGGGACGCCGCCGATGACTTCGCCCAGGCCGGCTCCGCCGGCGATGCGGTTCCTGCTGGACACCGAACAGCGGGCGTTCGCCGCTTCGCTGGACGCGATGCTGAGCGCGGCCGACACCCCCGCCGCGGTGCGCGAGTGGGGCCGGGGCGAGCGGGCGAGCGGCCTCGCGCTGTGGTCGCGGATCGCGGAGGCCGGCGTGTTCGCCCTGGCGGTGCCGGAGGCGTACGAGGGGCTGGGGCCCCGGCCGGTGGACCTGGCCGTCGCCTTCGTGCAGCTGGGGCGGCACGCGGTGCCGGGCCCGCTGGCGGAGACGGTCGCCGCGGCGGCCCTGCTGCACGACCCGGGCCCGGCCGAGCGGTTCCTCCCGGCCCTGGCCGCGGGCAAGTCGATGGCCACGCTGGCGCCCGAAGGCTCGTACGCCGTGGACGGTGACGCGGCGGCCCTACGGCTGGCGCTGGCCGCCGACGGTCTCCGGCTGGCCCCCGGGCACGGCCCGGTACGCCCCTCCCTCGACCCCGCCCGCCGCCTCACCCGCCTGCTGCCGGGCGGCGAACTCCTCACCGCGGACCCGCCCGTGGACCGTGCCCTGTGCTGGGCCCGTCTCGCCACCGCCGCACAGGCTCTCGGGGTGGGTCTGGCGCTGCTGGAGCGGACCGTGGCGTATGTGGGGCGGCGCGTGCAGTTCGGTGTCCCCGTCGGCTCGTTCCAGGCGGTCAAGCACCGGCTGGCGGACGCGAAGATCGCGTTGGAGTTCGCCCGCCCGCTGGTCCTGGGCGCCGCCGTGACGATGAGCCCGGCGGACGTCGCCGCCGCCAAGGTGAGCGCCTGCGAGGCGGCGTACGCGACCGCGCGCACCGCGCTCCAACTGCACGGCGCGATCGGCTACACGGCGGAGTACGACCTGTCGCTCTGGCTCACCAAGGCCCGCGCCCTGCGCACGGCCTGGGGCACTCCTGACGCCTGCCGGGCGGAGGTGCTGCGCGGCCGCACCTAGCCTCAGCCGGTCACCCTGGCGACGAACGCGGCGAGGTTCGCCACCGTCCGGCCGATCTTCTCCTCCAGGGTGATCGTCTCGGGCAGCCGGGCGCCGACGCCCGCGTCCCGCTTGCCCCGCACGTACAGCGAGCAGGCGAGGTCGCTGCAGATGTAGGCGCCCACCGAGTTGCCCTGCTGGCCGGCCCTGCCCGCCTTGGGCGCGACCATCAGCGAGACACCGCCGGAGTGGGTGGTGAGGCACATCGTGCACATGCTGCGGCGCGCCTGCCATGAACCCGAGGTGGAGGAGCGCAGCGCGAGGGCCTTCGGCCGGCCCTCCAGCTCGACGGCGAGGTAGGCCCGGTCGGGGGCCTGGGGGTCCCGCCAGCCGAGGTAGTCCAGGTCCTCCCAGGGCCGGTCGGCCAGGTCGCGGGGGACGGCCAGGCGCTTGGCCTCGCCCTTGGTGCAGTTGACGAACGCGGCACGGATCTCTTGCTCGGTGAGCGGCTTCATATAACGCAGGCTAATTTGCCTAAACCTTTTAGGCAAACGCATAATGGCTATCGGCGGAGGGGTACGGGGCGAGACGCAGGAGGACGGGCATGGGGCGTGTGGGGCTGAGCACGGATCGTCTGGTCCGGGCGGGTGCGGAGCTGGCCGACGAGGTCGGCTTCGACCAGGTGACCGTCTCGGCGCTCGCCCGGCGCTTCGACGTCAAGGTCGCGAGCCTGTACTCGCACGTGAAGAACTCCGACGACCTCAGCACCCGGATCGCCCTGCTCGCCCTGGAGGAGCTCGCCGACCGGGGCGACCTCGCGCTGGCCGGGCGGGCCGGCAAGGACGCCCTGACCGCCCTGGCCGACGTCTACCGCGACTACGCCCGCGAACACCCCGGCCGCTACGCCGCGGCCCAGCTGCGCCTCGACCCCGAGACGGCGGCCGCGAGCGCCGGACCGCGGCACGCCCGCATGACCCGGGCGATCCTGCGCGGCTACGACCTCACCGAGCCGGACCAGACCCATGCCGTCCGGCTCCTGGGCAGCGTCTTCCACGGCTATGTCAGCCTGGAGCTCGGCGGCGGATTCAGCCACAGCGCCCCCGACACCCAGGAGACCTGGACCCGGATCCTGGACGCCCTGGACACCCTGCTGCGCAACTGGCCGCCCAAGAACTGACCGGACCCGCAGGCGGGCAGGCAGGCGGGCAGGCGGGCAGGCGGGCAGGCGGGCAGGCGGGCAGGCGGGCAGGCGGGCAGGCGGGCAGGCGGGCCGAGCCTGTATCAGTGTCCGGACCCGCCGGTCAGTTCGCGACGCTCCTCCGGCGTCGGCTTCGGGACCTGGCTGTCCGCCCCGAACATGGCACGCGCGAGCCGCGCCCGTACCCGCTGGGACACCCTGACCGGCCGCCGCACACCGTTGTGGTCGACGAGCGGGCCGATCTCGTACGGCGGGTGCTGCTCGTGCTGGGTGAGGGTGAACAGCCGGGCCTGGTCCAGGGGTTCGTGGACCTCCACGTACTCGCCGTGCGGAAGACGCCTGATGGTCCCCGTCTCGCGGCCGTGCAGCACCTTGTCCCGGTCCCGGAGCTGGAGGCCCAGACAGATCCGCTTGGTGACCATGAAGGCGACGACCGGCGCGACGAACACGGCGAAGCGTACGAACCAGGTGATCGCGTTGATGGACAGATGCAGATGCGTGGCCACGATGTCGTTGCCGCCGCCGATCAGCAGCACCACGTACAGGGTCAGCCAGGCCACCCCGAGGCCGGTTCGCACGGGCGCGTTGCGCGGCCGGTCGAGGATGTGGTGCTCGCGCCTGTCACCGGTGACCCACGCCTCGACGAACGGGTAGATCCCGATGGCGAGCAGGATCAGCGGGAACAGCGTGAAGGGGATGAGGACGCCGGGCACCAGGGTGTGGCCCCAGGCGTTGATCTCCCATCCCGGCATCACCCGGATCAGCCCCTCGGAGAAGCCGAGGTACCAGTCCGGCTGGGCGCCCGTCGTCACCAGGTCAGGGCGGTAGGGGCCGAACGCCCACACCGGGTTGATGCTCGCGATGCCGCCCATCACCGTCAGCACGCCGAAGACCAGGAAGAAGAACCCGCCCGCCTTCGCCATGTAGACGGGCATGAACGGCATGCCGACGACCGACCTCTGGTCGCGTCCCGGCCCGGGGTACTGCGTGTGCTTGTGGAAGAACACCAGGATGAGATGGGCGACGACGAGCCCCAGCATGATCCCGGGCAGCAGCAGCACATGGATCGGGAAGAACCGGGAGATGATGTCGTGCCCCGGGAACTCCCCGCCGAAGAGGAAGAACGACACGTACGTCCCGACGATCGGGACGGAGAGGATCGCGCCGTCGGCGAACCGGACGCCGGTGCCGGAGAGCAGGTCGTCGGGGAGCGAGTAGCCGGTCAGTCCGGTGAGGATGCCGAGGAACAACAGCGTCCAGCCGAACAGCCAGTTGACCTCGCGCGGCTTGCGGAACGCGCCGGTGAAGAACACCCGCATCATGTGGACGAGCATGCCGGTGACGAAGACCAGGGCCGCCCAGTGGTGGATCTGCCGGATCAGCAGCCCGCCGCGCACGTCGAAGCTGATGTCGAGCGTCGACTCGTACGCCTTCGTCATCGTGACGCCGTTGAGCGGGACGTAACTGCCGTCGTAGACGACCTCGGCGCTGCTCGGCTCGAAGAACAGCGTGAGGTAGACGCCGGTGAGGAGGAGGACCAGGAAGCTGTAGAGACAGATCTCGCCCAGCATGAAGGACCAGTGGTCCGGGAACACCTTGCGCAGGTTCGTCCTCGCCAGCGCGTACAGCCCCAGCCGCTCGTCGGCCCAGTCGGCGAGCCGCTCACCCCCGCCGGACTCGCCGGGCCTCGAAGTCCCTTCGCCCGCGGCCCCGTTCACCGATCGCGCGTCGTCACCCATACGTCGCCTCCCGCCGGATGAACCCCAGAGTGGCACGGCGGTCCGGCTGAGCCAACGGTGCGGACAGCCCGGGCCGGCGGCACGCGGAGGCCCTGCGGACGGACCGCCCGTGACCGCGGGGAGGGCCGAGCGGCCGGCGTGGGGCCACGGGCGTCGCGTCAGGGGGCGAGGCCGACCACCGCCGTGGGGCCGTGCGCGTGCAGAGTCGTGTCCTCCCCGCTCAGCAGGAGGGCGTCGTGACGGGCGAGCCGCACCCCGCCGACGTCGGCGGACCCGCTTTCACCGAGGGCGACGATCAGGGCGTGCGCCGCCCGCAGGCCGAGCCGGCCGCGGACGACCGCGACGGCCGGGGCCGGGGTGCCCCTGCGCCACATCACGTTGAGGTTGACGACGGGCCCGTCCAGCAGCCGGCAGTCGGTGGGCTCGTCACCGGGGAGGTCCTGGGGGACGTACCTTGCGTCGACGAGCCGCCGCCGCCCGCCCACGGTCAGGTCCATGCCCGCGCCCTCGACCAGCGTCAGGGTCCGCTCCACGTCGGGGAACACGGAGAACGGGCCGTCCGCGGCGACCTCGGCGAGGCTGACCCGCCAGATGAAGTCGGCCATGCCCGCGCCCGCCGGGAAGCAGGCGATCCCACGGGTCACCCCGCCGCCGTTCTTCCACGCCGTGGCCGCACGCCCGGCGGCGGGCAGCAGGACGGTCACCGGATGATGTCCTGCGCCCTGGCCGCCCTCAGCCATGCCGGGAACTCCCCGACCAGCCGGTCGTACAGCTCCGCGTCCGACACCTTGCGCGGATCCGAACCGGCGTGGAAGAAACCGGCGTTGTCGACCGCCCGCTTCGCCGGTACGGGCAGTTCGTCGAGCTTGCGCAGGAAGTCGAACTGTTTGCTGCCCCGGTCTCCGAAGCCGATGAACTGCCAGAACAGAGGCAGCTTCGACGCCTTGCACAGGTAGCGTTCGGCGGCGAGCTTGTTGATCGGGCCACCGTCGGTCTGGAAGACGACGAGCGCGGGGGCCTTCGACCCGCTGTCGAGGTAGTGGTCGATGACGGCGTCCATGGCGAGGTGGTAACTGGTCTTGCCCATGTGCCCGAGCCCGGCCACGATCCGGTCCACCCGCCCCTGATGGTCGGCGAGGGCGATGTCGGTGACCGCGTCGACGTCGGTGGAGAAGAAGACGGCGGGCACCCGGCCGTCGTCGTCGAGGTGCGCGGACAGGCCCAACACCCGGTCGGCGAGCGCCTGCACACTGCCGTCCTGGTAGTACGGCTTCATCGACCCCGAGTAGTCGACGACGAGGTAGACGGCGGCCCGCTGGCCGTCGAGACCGTGCTTGGTGAGGGAAACCCCGGCGCTCTTGTAGAGGTTGACCAGCGCGGGTGCGGTCTCCTGGACCTTGGTGAGACTGATCGCGACCATGGCGCACAGCCTCCCACACCCACCGGCCTTCGCCCTTTTGTTCGTTCGTCGGCTAATCAGGATGGAATGGCAAGGAACACGACATTCCCGCTCTAGGGTGTGCGGCATGAAACGTGCCGCCGCCCTGGTCTGCGTCGCCGTAGCGTCGACGGTGTATCTGTTCACTCCCACCCAGCCCGCACGGCTGACCGCCGAGGCCCGCGCGACCTCACCGGGCCTCGCCGCCCCGACCCAGAAGGAACTGGCCCAGAAGATCGTGGCCAGCGCCGAGAACGGGACCCTGGACTGGCGCAGCGCGTACGGCTATGTCGAGGACATCGGTGACGGACAGGGCTACACGGCGGGACTGATCGGCTTCTGCACCGGCACCCACGATCTGCTCACCCTCGTCGAGCGCTACACGCGCGACCACCCGGGCAACGCCCTCGCCCGTTATCTCCCCGCCCTGCGCCGGGTCGACGGCACCGCCTCGCACGCCGGACTGGACCCCGGCTTCCCGGCCGCCTGGCGGGAGGAGTCGAGGGTGCCCGCCTTCCGGGCCGCCCAGGACGTCGAGCGCGACCGTGTCTACTTCGCCCCGGCGGTCCGCCGGGGCCGGGTCGACGGCCTGGGCGCGCTGGGCCAGTTCATCTACTACGACGCCCTGGTCTTCCACGGCCCCGGCGCGGGCCCGACCAGCTTCGACGGCATTCGTGCGCGCGCGATGCGGGAGGCCCGCACGCCGGCGCAGGGCGGCAAGGAGACCGTCTACCTCGACGCCTTCCTGGACGCCCGCCGGCGGGCCATGCTGACCCGGCACCCCGGCATCGACACCTCGCGCGTGGACACCACCCAGCGCCGCTTCCTGCACGAGGGCAACCTCGGCCTGCGCCCGCCGCTGCGGTGGCAGGTGTACGGGGAGACGTACGAGGTGTCGTAGCGCGGCCGGAACGCCGAGGGGCCTGCCGGCAGGCGGACCTGCGGGCATGCGGAGGTGCGGACATGCGGCGGCGCCTGCCCGGTCGTCCGGTCGGGGACTGTGGGGCAGGCGCCGTCTGTGTTCCGTACGCCTTTGTACGGGACGTCATGGGTGGGCCGGTGGGCCCTGCGGGGCCGTCAGACCAGCAGCGAGCGGTCGGTCGGGCGGATCGGGGCCGGCAGCTCGCTCGTGCCGGTCAGGAACCGGTCGACGCCGCGGGCGGCCGAGCGGCCCTCCGCGATCGCCCACACGATGAGCGACTGGCCGCGGCCGGCGTCGCCGGCGACGTACACGCCCGGGACGTTGGTCCGGAAGTCGGCGTCGCGGGCGATGTTGCCGCGCTCGTCGAGCTCCAGACCGAACTGCTCCACCACGCCGTTCTCACGGTCGGTGCCGGTGAAGCCCATGGCGAGGGTGACCAGCTGGGCGGGGATCTTGCGCTCCGTGCCCGGCTTCGGGGTCAGCCTGCCGTCGATGAACTCGACCTCCGTGAGGTGCAGCCACTGGACGTTGCCGTCCTCGTCGCCCTCGAAGTGGGTGGTGGAGACGGAGTAGACCCGCTCGCCGCCCTCCTCGTGCGCGCTCGTGACCTTGTAGAGCATCGGGAAGGTCGGCCACGGCTGGGAGACCGCGTCCCGCTCCTCGCCCGGACGGGGCATGATCTCCAGCTGGGTGACCGAGGCCGCGCCCTGACGGTGGGCGGTGCCCACGCAGTCGGCACCGGTGTCGCCACCGCCGATGACCACGACGTGCTTGCCCTCGGCCGAGATCGGGGGCGCCACGAAGTCGCCCTCCTGGACCTTGTTGGCCAGCGGCAGGTACTCCATCGCCTGGTAGACGCCCTTGAGCTCACGGCCGGGGACCGGAAGGTCACGGGCGGTCGTGGCGCCGGCGGCGATGACGATGGCGTCGTAGCGCTTCTTCAGGTCGGTCGCCTTGAGGTCGCGGCCGATCTCGATCCCGGTACGGAAGCGGGTGCCCTCCGCGCGCATCTGCTCGATACGGCGGTTGATGTGCCGCTTCTCCATCTTGAACTCGGGGATGCCGTACCGGAGGAGGCCTCCGATGCGGTCCGCGCGCTCGTAGACGGCGACGGTGTGGCCGGCCCGGGTGAGCTGCTGGGCGGCGGCCAGGCCCGCCGGGCCCGAGCCGATGACCGCGACGGTCTTGCCGGACAGGCGCTCGGGCGCCTGCGGGGCGACGTCACCGGTCTCCCACGCCTTGTCGATGATCGAGACCTCGACGTTCTTGATGGTGACGGCCGGCTGGTTGATGCCCAGCACACACGCCGACTCGCACGGAGCGGGGCACAGACGGCCCGTGAACTCCGGGAAGTTGTTCGTGGCGTGCAGCCGCTCGGAGGCCGCCGTCCAGTCCTCGCGGTAGGCGAAGTCGTTCCACTCGGGGATCAGGTTCCCCAGCGGACAGCCGTTGTGGCAGAACGGGATGCCGCAGTCCATGCACCGGCCGGCCTGCTTGCCGATGATCGGCAGCAGCGAACCGGGGACGTAGACCTCGTTCCAGTCCTTCAGACGCACGTCGACGGGACGGGACTTGGCGACCTCACGGCCGTGGTTCAGGAAGCCCTTCGGGTCAGCCATTGGTCGCCGCCTCCATCATCTTCTCGGTGATCTCGGACTCGGAGAGTCCCGCCTGCTCGGCGGCGTCCTTGGCGGCGAGCACTGCCTTGTACGTGCTGGGGATGATCTTGCTGAAGCGCTCCGCGGCGGTGTCCCAGTCGACGAGCAGCTTCGCCGCGACCGTCGAAGCGGTCTCCTCGGCGTGCCGGCGCACGACGTCGTGCAGCCACTGCTTGTCGGTCTCGTCCAGTGCCTCGACGGCGCCGAGGTTGCCGGCGTTGACGTTGTCGCGGTTCAGGTCGATCACGTAGGCGATACCGCCCGACATACCGGCCGCGAAGTTGCGGCCCGTCTCGCCGAGGACCACCGCGTGACCGCCGGTCATGTACTCGCAGCCGTGGTCGCCCACGCCCTCGGAGACGACCGTCGCGCCGGAGTTGCGGACGCAGAACCGCTCACCGGTACGGCCCCGCAGGAACAGCTCGCCGCCGGTCGCGCCGTAGGCGATGGTGTTGCCCGCGATCGTCGAGTACTCGGCGAGGTGGTCGGCGCCCCGGTCCGGGCGGACGACGACGCGGCCGCCCGAGAGACCCTTGCCGACGTAGTCGTTGGCGTCGCCCTCCAGGCGCAGCGTGACACCGCGCGGGAGGAAGGCGCCGAAGGACTGGCCGGCGGAACCGGTGAAGGTGATGTCGATGGTGTCCTCGGGCAGGCCCGCGCCACCGAACTTCTTCGTCACCTCGTGGCCGAGCATGGTGCCGACCGTGCGGTTGATGTTGCGGATGGCGACCTGGGCGCGCACCGGCTGGGCGTCGGTCGCGGAGTCCGCGGCCAGGGCGTCGGCGGCGAGCTTGATCAGCTCGTTGTCGAGCGCCTTCTCCAGGCCGTGGTCCTGCGTGATGACCTGGTGCAGCGCCGCGCCCTCGGGCAGGGCGGGCACGTGGAACAGCGGGGCCAGGTTCAGACCCTGCGCCTTCCAGTGGTCGACGGCGCGCTCCACGTCGAGGACCTCGGCGTGGCCGACGGCCTCCTCGATGGTGCGGAAGCCCAGCTCGGCGAGGATCTCGCGGACCTCCTCGGCGATGAACTTGAAGAAGTTCACCACGTACTCCGCCTTGCCGGCGAAGCGGTCACGGAGCACCGGGTTCTGGGTGGCGATGCCGACCGGGCAGGTGTCCAGGTGGCAGACGCGCATCATGACGCAGCCGGAGACGACGAGCGGCGCGGTCGCGAAACCGAACTCCTCGGCGCCGAGCAGCGCGGCGATGATCACGTCGCGGCCGGTCTTCAGCTGGCCGTCGGTCTGCACGACGATGCGGTCGCGCAGGCCGTTGAGCAGCAGCGTCTGCTGGGTCTCGGCGAGGCCGAGCTCCCAGGGGCCGCCCGCGTGCTTGAGCGAGGTGAGCGGGGAGGCGCCGGTGCCGCCGTCGTGACCGGAGATGAGCACGACGTCCGCGTGCGCCTTGGACACACCGGCCGCGACCGTGCCGACGCCGACCTCGGAGACCAGCTTCACGTGAATCCGCGCCTGCGGGTTCGCGTTCTTCAGGTCGTGGATCAGCTGGGCCAGGTCCTCGATCGAGTAGATGTCGTGGTGCGGCGGCGGGGAGATCAGACCGACACCGGGGGTGCTGTGCCGGGTCTTGGCGACCCACGGGTAGACCTTGTGGCCGGGCAGCTGGCCGCCCTCGCCGGGCTTGGCGCCCTGGGCCATCTTGATCTGGATGTCGTCGGCATTGACCAGGTACTCGGAGGTGACGCCGAAGCGGCCGGAGGCGACCTGCTTGATCGCCGAGCGGCGTGCCGGGTCGTACAGCCGGTCCGCGTCCTCGCCGCCCTCACCGGTGTTGGACTTGCCGCCCAGCTGGTTCATGGCGATGGCGAGGGTCTCGTGCGCCTCCTTGGAGATGGAGCCGTACGACATGGCGCCGGTGGAGAAGCGCTTGACGATCTCGTCGACCGACTCGACCTCGTCGAGGGAGATCGGCTGCCGGTCCGACTTGAAGCCGAAGAGGCCGCGCAGCGTCATGAGGCGCTCGGACTGCTCGTTCACGCGGTCCGTGTACTTCTTGAAGATGTCGTAGCGGGCCGTGCGCGTCGAGTGCTGGAGGCGGAAGACCGTCTCCGGGTCGAACAGGTGGGGCTCGCCCTCGCGGCGCCACTGGTACTCGCCGCCTATCTCCAGGGCGCGGTGGGCCGGCGCGATGCCGCTGGCCGGGTAGGCCTTGGCGTGGCGGGCGGCGACCTCCTTGGCGATGACGTCGATGCCGACGCCGCCGATCTTGGTGGCGGTGCCGCTGAAGTACTTGGTGACGAAGGCGTCTTCGAGACCGACGGCCTCGAAGACCTGGGCGCCGCGGTAGGAGGCGACGGTCGAGATGCCCATCTTGGACATGACCTTCAGGACGCCCTTGCCCAGCGCGTAGATCAGGTTGCGGATCGCCTGCTCGGGCTCCATGCCGTCCAGGAAGGTGCCCGCGCGCAGCAGGTCCTCGACGGATTCCATCGCCAGGTACGGGTTGACGGCGGCGGCGCCGAAGCCGATCAGCAGCGCGACGTGGTGGACCTCGCGGACGTCACCGGCCTCGACCAGCAGGCCCACCTCGGTGCGCTGCTTGGTGCGGATGAGGTGGTGGTGGACGGCCGCGGTGAGCAGCAGCGACGGGATCGGGGCGTGCTCGGCGTCCGAGTGGCGGTCCGACAGGACGATGAGGCGGGCGCCGTTGTCGATGGCCGCGTCGGCCTCGGCGCAGATCTCCTCGATGCGGGCGGCCAGCGCGTCACCGCCGCCGTGCACCCGGTACAGACCGGAGAGCGTCGCGGCCTTGAAGCCGGGCATGTCGCCGTCGGCGTTGATGTGGATGAGCTTGGCCAGCTCGTCGTTGTCGATGACCGGGAACGGCAGGGTGACCGTGCGGCACGACGCGGCGCTCGGCTCGAGCAGGTTGCCCTGCGGGCCGAGGGAGGAGCGCAGCGAGGTCACGAGCTCTTCGCGGATCGCGTCCAGCGGCGGGTTGGTGACCTGCGCGAACAGCTGGGTGAAGTAGTCGAAGAGCAGCCGCGGGCGCGCGGAGAGCGCGGCGATCGGCGAGTCCGTGCCCATGGAACCGAGCGGTTCGCCGGCGGTCTTGGCCATCGGCGCGAGGATGACGCGCAGCTCTTCCTCGGTGTAGCCGAAGGTCTGCTGGCGGCGGGTGACCGAGGCGTGGGTGTGCACGATGTGCTCGCGCTCGGGCAGGTCGACCAGCTCGATCTCGCCGGCCTCCAGCCACTCGGCGTAGGGCTTCTCGGCGGCGAGCTGGGCCTTGATCTCGTCGTCCTCGATGATGCGGTGCTCGGCGGTGTCGACGAGGAACATCCGGCCGGGCTGGAGGCGGCCCTTGCGGACGACCTTGGCCGGGTCGATGTCGAGGACGCCGACCTCGGAGCCGAGGACGACGAGGCCGTCGTCGGTGACCCAGTAGCGGCCGGGGCGCAGACCGTTGCGGTCGAGCACGGCGCCGACCTGGGTGCCGTCGGTGAAGGTGACGCAGGCCGGGCCGTCCCAGGGCTCCATCATCGTGGAGTGGAACTCGTAGAAGGCGCGGCGGGCCGGGTCCATGGAGTCGTGGTTCTCCCACGCCTCCGGGATCATCATCAGCACGGAGTGCGGGAGCGAGCGGCCACCGAGGTGGAGCAGCTCGAGCACCTCGTCGAAGGACGCCGAGTCGGAGGCGTCCGGCGTACACACCGGGAAGATCCGCTCGATGGACTTGCCGTCGGAGCCGAACAAGTCCGAGACCAGCTGCGACTCGCGGGCGGTCATCCAGTTGCGGTTGCCCTTGACGGTGTTGATCTCACCGTTGTGCGCGACGAAGCGGTACGGGTGCGCGAGCGGCCACGACGGGAAGGTGTTCGTCGAGAAGCGCGAGTGGACGAGCGACACGGCCGAGGCGAAGCGGCGGTCGGACAGGTCCGGGAAGAAGGGCTCGAGCTGGCCGGTGGTCAGCATGCCCTTGTAGACGATGGTCCGCGCGGACAGCGACGGGAAGTAGACGCCGGCCTCGCGCTCGGCGCGCTTGCGCAGGACGAACGCCTTGCGGTCGAGCTCGATGCCCGTGCTCACGCCGTCCGTGACGAAGATCTGGCGGAAGGCCGGCATCGTCGAACGGGCGGTGGCGCCGAGCAGCCCGGGGGCGACCGGGACCTCGCGCCAGCCGAGGACGGTGAGGCCCTCGTCGGCGGCGATCGTCTCGATC
Source organism: Streptomyces sp. Root1310 (assembly GCF_001426425.1). Taxonomy (NCBI): domain Bacteria; kingdom Bacillati; phylum Actinomycetota; class Actinomycetes; order Kitasatosporales; family Streptomycetaceae; genus Streptomyces; species Streptomyces sp. Root1310. The sequence goes on from NZ_LMEQ01000001.1 coordinate 320,940, forward strand.
CGTGAGACGACCTCGTCGAGGCCGTCCTCGGGGAGGAAGGCGATACCGACGGCGTAGCCGCCGGCCTCGGGGAGCTCAAGTCCGGCCACCTCGCGGAAGAAGGCGTCCGGGACCTGGGTCAGGATGCCCGCACCGTCGCCGGAGTCCGGCTCGGAGCCGGTGGCGCCGCGGTGTTCGAGGTTGCGCAGAACGGTGAGCGCCTGCTCGACCAGCGTGTGGCTCGCCTCGCCGGTGAGGTTGGCCACGAAGCCGACGCCACAGGCGTCGTGCTCGTTGCGGGGGTCGTACATACCCTGCGCAGCAGGGCGAGCATCCATGAAAGACCAGTTCTGGCCATTCGCGGAATGCTGGGACGGCTGGCGCGGCGTACGCATCGGCTCTCCCGTCGTCGTCTCAAGTGGCATATCTGCTGGCGAAGGGACGACGTTGGCCCTCTGCGATAACGCAAAATTTCGTGCAGGTTACATGATGGAGCGGTTCTCGGGAACCGGATACTCCGTTCCAGCATGCGGACGCCACGGCGTCGCGACAGGGGTACCGCGCACGTGGCTGAAAGTATGTGGGGACCGAACGGGACGAGATCGATCAGATCGGTGTCCGCCGGTCCGGCAGGCGAGGAGAGCGGCGTCGTTCACCTCGCGAGTACGCCGAAGGCGTCATTGCCCACAGCGCTTACGGCTCATGCCCGCTGGTTAAGCACTCGAAACCAGTCAGTAACGGCTACTTATGCGGCCCATCGCATAAGTACCATCCGCACTATCCTACGGCCGTTCCGAACCAGCTGCCCAGGGCGTACGTCACACCGGCCGCCGCACCACCGAGGGCGAGCTGCCGCAGTCCGCTGTACCACCAGGTGCGCGCGGTCACCCGGGCCACCACGGCCCCGCAGCCGAACAGCCCGAACAACGCGAGCAGCAGGGCCGGCCAGAGCGAGGCCGCGCCCAGGAGATAAGGAAGTACGGGCAGCAGGGCGCCCAGCGCGAACGCGCCGAAGCTCGACACGGCGGCGATCAGCGGCGAGGGCAGATCCGAGGGGTCGATACCCAGCTCCTCGCGGGCGTGTATCTCCAGGGCCTGCTCGGGATCGCGCGACAGCTGCTGGGCGACCTGCCGGGCCAGCTCGGGCTCGACGCCCCGGGCCTCGTAGAGCGCGGCGAGTTCGGCCTCCTCGTCCGCGGGGTGCTTCCTCAGCTCCCGGCGCTCGACCTCGAGTTCGGCCTCGACGAGCTCGCGCTGCGAGGCGACGGAGGTGTACTCACCGGCCGCCATGGAGAAGGCGCCCGCGGCGAGCCCGGCGAGTCCGGTGATGACGACGGTCTGGTGGCTCACCGAACCGCCCACGACACCGGTCATCAGGGCGAGGTTGGAGACCAGGCCGTCCATCGCGCCGAAGACGGCGGGCCGCAACCAGCCACCGTTGACGTCCCGGTGGGTGTGGTTGTCACGGTGCGCCTCGTGCAGTGCGGCTTCGGTTTCGATGATGGCCACGCGATCCCCCAGGGTGTTCGGAGCGCCCCAGGCAAGCTGAGGCAAAGCTAAGTCTGGACTGATTCCACTATTCGACAACACACAAGATATGCCGGAAGATTCCCACCCGCCAGGAAGGAAAGGCTCCGCTAACCTGCGGTTTTACCTTCGAATGCTCATACGATCGACAGCCTGCACAGATGTCGACCGGGTGACATGGGGGCCTCCGAGGCTGAGGTCAACCGCCGACGGTGGGACACATCCGCAAAAGGGCGCCGCGCCCCGTGCGGAGCCCCTGAGGAGAGGTCGCGTATGGCATCGACCGCCTGCATCCCCTCGGTCCCGGCGCCGGGGGACGCCGCCGCACTGCGTGAACGGGCCCGCGGGGCTCTGCTCGGCCTGGCCGTGGGAGACGCCCTGGGAGCCCCCGCGGAGAACATGAAGCCCTCCGATATCCGCGCCCGCTGGGGCCGGATCACGGGATACATCGCCGACCGGCCGGCCGGCACCGACGACACCGAGTACGCGATCTTCTCGGGCCTGCTGCTGGCCCGCCACGGCTCCGCGCTCACCCCCGCCCACGTCGAGGCGGCCTGGCACCACTGGATCGCCGACCTGGACGAGGGCCCCTTCCGCGGCGCCGGCTTCAGCGAACGCGGCACCCTGGAGAACCTCCGCCGGGGCCTGGCGGCGCCGATCTCGGCGCAGCACCGGCACGCCTGGAGCGACGGTCTGGCGATGCGCGCGGCCCCCTTCGGCGTCTTCGCCGCCGGCCGCCCGGCGGAAGCGGCCCGCCTGGTCGCGATCGACGGCGCGGTGAGCCACGACGGCGAGGGCATCTACGGCGGTCAGGCGGTCGCGGCGGGAGTGGCGGCGGCGATGGCGGGAGCGCCGGCGATCTCGGTGGTCGCCTCGGCCCTCGCCGTGGTCCCCGAGGACTCCTGGACGGCGCGTTCGCTGCGCCGGGCGGTGGCGGTGGCCCACCGGGGCGAACGGGCGGTCCGCTCCGCCGTCGTCATCGGCGGCTACCCCTGGACCGACCTCGCCCCCGAGGCCGTCGCCCTCGCCTTCGGCGCCTACGCGGCCGCCGACGGCGACTTCCGCGAAGCCGTCCTGACGGCGGTGAACATGGGGCGCGACGCGGACACGACGGCCGCGGTGGCGGGCGCCCTGGCCGGCGCGACGCAGGGCGTGTCGGCGATCCCGGCGGAGTGGGCGGCGGCGATCGGCCCGGCTCGGGGCAGCTGCCTGCCGTCCATGGCGGGCCACCACGTGCTGGACGTGGCCGAGTTGCTGGTGCCGGGCGAGGGCGGCAAGTGGGGCGAGGGGATGGTCGTGGAGGACCTCGTGCCCAGCCTGATGGGCCTCGCCCGGTTCCCCCTGCCGGACCCGACCGCCTTCCCCCTGACGGCGCACGACGAGGCGGAGGTACGGCTGTGAGGCCACCGGGCCCCTGGCAGGAGGACACGTCCACGGGAACCCCACCCCCGGACCCCACCGACCCCACCGACCTCACCGACCTCACCGACCTCACCGACCCCACCGCACCCACCGCACCGGTGCCGTCCACGGTGTCGGCAGCGTCAGCAGCACCGGCACCGGCCACCGCGACACCAACCCGGACACTGACAGGGACAGGGACAGGGACAGGGACAGGGACAGGGACAGCGGCAACGGCACTCGCGGGGACAGTGGAAGTGGCAGTGGCGGTCGCGGGGACAGTGGCCGCGACAGGACCAGCGGTAGCCGACGGCGGGAACGCCCCACAGCGGTCCCCCGCACCCGGCATCGCAAGCCGCACGGGGCATCCGGGTGGGAAGAACCGGGCCGAGGGCGCAGCCGAGGCGTCCCGCAGCGTCGAGCCCCCGCAGGGAACCCGCGTCGAAGGCCTCCTGCTCGGCCTCGCCGCGGGCGACGCCGCCGGCTGGCCGGCCGCCCGCCACCGAGCGGCCCGCATGCCGGAGTGGACCCGCCGTCTCACCCGCGAACTCGACACCTTCGCCGAACACAACGCCACGACCACCCTCCCCGTCCCCATCGCCCTCAACCAGCCCCCCGAACCCCTCCGCCTCGGCCCCTCCGACGACGCCGAGTGGGCGGCCTTCGCGGCCGAGGCGGTCCTGCGGGCCGGCGACGACGCCGCCCTCGGCGACCTCAGCCGGGAACGCCGGATGCGCGCCGCCATCGACCTCACCTGGAACGCCATCGCCTGCGAGGTCGCGGCGGCCGCCGACCGCGCGCCCGAGATCGAGTCCGCGGTCCTCCCGCTGCGCGCCCGGATCTCCGTCCGCGCGGGCCTCGGCAACCTCGCCGCCGGCCTGCGGCCCCCCGCCACCGGCCACGACAACCCGCACTACTTCGACGACGCGGCCTGCGTGCGCGCCTGCGTGCTGGCCGTGGCCCACCCCGGCGACCCCCGACTCGCCGCCGAACTGGCCGAGTTCGACGCCCGCTACACCCAGGACGGCGACGGCGTGCACGGTGCGCGCGCGATGGCGGCGGCCCTGGCGCTGGCCCTCGTCGGCGCGGACCCCGACGCCTGCGTGGCCGCGGCGCTCGCCGAACTCCCCGAGCACACCGAGATCGGCCGCAACGCCCGTCACGCCCTCGAACTGGCCCGTGGTGCCGACAGCGCCTTCGCGCTCATCCCCCTCCTGGAGCACCAGATCGTCGACCACGTCTACAGCTACGGCATCGCGGCGGCGGAGACGGTCCCGGTGGCCCTGGCCCTGGCGGCGGCGTCCGGCGGCCGTATCGGCGAAGCGGTACCGGCGGCGGCCTGTCTCTCCCGGGTCGCCGACTCGGCCCCGGCCCTGGCGGGCGCGCTGACCGGCGCGTTGGGCGGCGGCGCCGCGATCCCCGCCTCCTGGCGGGACAGCTGCCGCGTCCTCTCCGGCTGCGTCCTGCCCCGGCTCACCGGCACCGACCTGGTGGAACTCGCCGAACTCCTGGAAGCCACACAACCGGCCCCTCCAGGAGGATGATTCGGGGCATGACGCCCAAAGCACAAGAAAGCAACGGCGAAGCCCTGGAAGATCGCATCACCGGAGCCCTCGTCGGCGCGGCCGTCGGCGACGCGCTCGGCGGCCCCGTCGAGGGCTACTCCCCCGAGCAGATCCTCCAGCGCCACGGCAGCCGAATCCACGGCATCGTCGGCCCCTGGAACGGCGACGAATGGCGCACCGCCCGCCCCATCGCCCCGTACCACAAGGGCGACGGCCACGTCACCGACGACACCTTGATGACGCACGCGCTGATCAGGGTCTACGCCACGGTCCGCGATCACCTGGACGCCTACGCGATCGCCGAGCACCTGGTCCCGGACCTGCTGACGACACCTCGCTGGATCCCGGAGCTGGAGGCGGAGGCGCTCCCCCTCCAGCGGATCTTCCTGGCCGAGAAGTGGCTGGTGGCAAGGTTGCACTACGGTCATGTGGACCCCCGTGAGGCAGGCGTCGGCAACATCGTCAACTGCGGTGCGGCGATGTACATGGCGCCGGTGGGCCTGGTCAACGCGGCCAACCCGGCGGGCGCGTACGCCGAGGCGCTGGACATCGCCGGCGCCCACCAGTCGTCGTACGGCCGTGAGGCGGCGGGCGTCTTCGCGGCGGCGGTGGCGGCCGCGTGCGCGCCGGGCGCCACGGCGGACTCCGTCGTCACGGCCTGTCTGGCCCTGGCCCAGGACGGGACCCGCACGGCGATCGAGAAGGTCTGCGAAGCGGCGGCCCGGCACACCGACTTCGAGTCGGCGCTGGTGCCGCTCCGGGAGGCGGTGGCGCCGTACGACACCGTCGGCCCCGACTACCGCCGGCCCTCCCTGGCCGCCCGCAGGCCGTCCCGCCTGCACGCGATCGAGGAACTGCCCGTCGCCCTGGGCATGTTGCTGGTGGCCGACGGCGACTACCGGCAGGCGGTCCTGGGTGCGGTCAACTACGGCCGCGACTGCGATTCGATCGCGACGATGGCGGGCGCGATGGCCGGTGCCCTCGGCTCGCCGGTCCCCGACGACTGGTCGAAGCAGGTCGGCGAGGCAAGCCGTCTGGACCTCCGGCAGCCCGCGGTGACGCTCACCGAGGTCACCCGGGAGATCTTCGACCGCGACGTCCGCCACCGGCGCGCCCACGAGCGGGCGTTCTCCGCGATCGGAGGCCCGCGATGCTCCGACTGACCTGGGTCCAGCCCGAGGACCTCCTCGGCCACGAACTGCGTCAGGCGGCCCAGGACGGCCGGGAGCCGTGGGCGATCGCCGCACGCTGGAAAGCGGCCGGCGGCTGCGAGGCCCCCGCCCGGGCCGGTGCGTCCCCGCAGCCCCCCTCGCGCTATCTGCGCCTCCTCGCGGACGACCTCCTGGACGAACTGGCCGACCTGCCCAGCAGATCGGCGGAGCACGAGCCGACCGGACTGGAGAAGATCAGGGCCCTGTGCCCGCAGTGGCCGGGCCGTCCGGCCGGCGCGCACCCGCAGGCCCCCACCCCCGCCGCCCTGGAAGCGGCCTGGCTGGGCCGGGCCGTCGGCTGCCTGCTGGGCAAACCGGTGGAGAAGCTCCCCCTGGACGCCGTCCGCCGGCTCGCCCGGTCCACCGGCAACCAGCCCCTCGCCGCCTATTTCACCGCCCGCGGAGTGCCCGAGTCCCTCCTCGAGGCGCACCCCTGGAACCGCCGCTCGGCGACCACCTCCCTCGCCGAGAACATCGACGGCATGCCCGAGGACGACGACCTCAACTACCCGCTCGTCAACCTCCTCCTGCTCCAGCGCCACGGCAGGGACTTCACCACCACGGACGTGGCCCGGCTCTGGCTGGACGAACTCCCCGCGGGCCGCACCTTCACCGCCGAGCGCATCGCCCTGCGCAACCTCCTCTGCGGCATCGAACCCCCGCTCACCGCCCGCCACCGCAACCCCTTCCGCGAGTGGATCGGCGCCCTCATCCGCGCCGACGTCCACGGCTGGACCAACCCCGGGGACCCGGCCGCGGCGGCAGAGCAGGCCCACCGCGACGCCACCCTCACGCACACCGCCAACGGCGTCTACGCGGCGATGTTCACGGCGGCCACCATCGCCACCGCCGCGACCGGCGCCCATGACGTCCACGCCTGTCTGCGCACCGGCCTGAGCGTCGTCCCGCCCCGCTCCCGCCTCGCGCGGGCGGTCACCCACGCCGTCCGGCTCGCCGGGGAACACCCCGACTTCGACACCGTGGTGGACGAACTCCACGCCGCCCACCAGGGACACCACTGGGTCCACGCCATCCCCAACACCGCCCTGATCGCCGCCGCCCTCACCCACGCGGACGGCGACTTCACCGGCTCCATCGGCCGTGCCGTGTCCGGCGCCCTGGACACCGACTCGGCCGGCGCGACGGCCGGCGGGATCGCCGCGCTGCTCACCGGCGACCCGGCCGCCCTGCCCGACCACTGGACGGCCCCCCTGAAGAACCGCCTGGCCACCTCCGTCGCCGACCTCGACGGCGTGGGCTTCGACACCCTGGCCCACCTCACCTGGTCCCTCATCCCCCGGGAGGCTTCCCAGCCATGACCGACATCGTCGTGCTCGGCAGCACGAACATGGACCTCGTCGCCTACGTCGAGAAGCCCCCGCAGCGCGGGGAGACCGTGACGGGACGGGAGTTCCGTACGATCCCCGGCGGCAAGGGCGCCAACCAGGCGGTCGCCGCCGCCCACGCGGGCGGCACCGTCTCGATGATCGGCGCCGTCGGCAACGACGCCTTCGGCACCCGGCTGCGCTCCACCCTGGAGCACTCCGGCGTGAACACCGACCACCTGCGCACCGTCGAGAGTCCCTCCGGCACCGCGCACATCGTCGTGGACGCCGAGGGCGGCAACGCGATCGTGGTCGTCCCCGGCGCGAACGGCACCGTCGACCACCTCGTCCCCGGTGACGAGGTCCTCATCTCCTCCGCCGACGCGCTCCTGCTCCAGCTCGAGGTCCCGCTCGCCGCGGTCGTCGCGAGCGCCCGGGCGGCCCGCGCCCACGGCGTGCGGACGATCCTCACCCCGGCCCCCGCCCAGCCGCTCCCGCCCGAACTCCTCGCGGTCACCGACCTGTTGGTCCCCAACGAGCACGAGGCGGCCACGCTCACCGGCCGCACCGACCCGCGCGAGGCGGCCACCGCCCTGCTGGACAGCGTGCCGGAGGTGGTCATCACGCTCGGCTCGTCCGGCAGCCTGTACGCCACCCGCGGAGCGCAGCCGCTGACCGTGCCCGCCCCGCGCGTCACCGCCGTCGACTCGACCGGCGCGGGCGACACCTTCGTCGGCGCCCTCGCGGTCGCGCTCGGCGAGGGGCGGCCCGTACGGGAGGCGCTGGCCTGGGCGTCCGCGGCGGCGGCCCTGTCGGTCCAACGACCGGGCGCCTCGGCCTCGATGCCCTACCGTTCCGAGATCGAGACGCAGTACGCCTCATGACCGAGAAGACCACCGAGAAGATCACCGGGAATACCACCGGGAAAACCACCGGGAAGACCGCTCCCCTGCAGGGTCTCCGCGTCCTGGACCTGGCCACCCTCTTCGCCGGCCCCCTCGCCGCCACCATGCTCGGCGACTTCGGCGCGGAGGTCATCAAGGTCGAGCACCCCACCCAGCCGGACCCCTCCCGAGGCCACGGCCCGTCCAAGGACGGCGTGGGCCTGTGGTGGAAGCTCCTCGGCCGCAACAAGCGCACCATCACCCTCAACCTGTCCAGGCCCGGCGGCCGCGCCACGCTGCTGCGCCTCGCCGCCACCGCCGACGTGATCATCGAGAACTTCCGTCCCGGCACCCTGGAGAAGTGGGACCTCGGCTGGGACGCGCTGTCGGCGGCCAACCCCCGCCTGGTCCTCACCCGGGTCACCGCCTTCGGCCAGTTCGGCCCCTACGCCCACCGCCCCGGCTTCGGCACCCTCGCCGAGGCGATGAGCGGATTCGCGGCGATCACCGGAGAGCCGGACGCGTCCCCGACCCTCCCGCCCTTCGGCCTGGCCGACTCGATCGCCGGTCTGGCCACCGCCTACGCCGTCATGACGGCCCTCGCCGCCCGCGACCGCACGGGCGAGGGACAGGTCGTCGACATGGCGATCATCGAGCCGATCCTCACCGTCCTCGGTCCCCAGCCGCTCTGGTACGACCAGCTGGGATACGTCCAGGCCCGCACCGGCAACCGGTCCGCCAACAACGCCCCGCGCAACACCTACCGCACGGCCGACGGGAACTGGGTCGCCGTCTCGACGTCGGCCCAGTCGATCGCGGAGCGCGTGATGCGCCTGGTCGGGCGGCCCGACCTGATCGACGAGCCCTGGTTCGCGACCGGCGCCGACCGGGCCGCCCACGCCGACCTGCTCGACGAGGCGGTCGGCAGCTGGATCGCCGCCCGCAGCCGCACCGACGTCCTCGCCGCCTTCGAGAAGGCGGAGGCCGCGATCGCCCCGATCCAGGACGTACGCGACGTGCTGGCGGATCCCCAGTACCAGGCCCTCGACACGATCACCGCGGTCGAGGACCCGGAGCTGGGCCGGATCCGCATGCAGAACGTCCTCTTCCGGCTCTCCTCGACCCCCGGCGCGATCCGCTGGACCGGCCGCCCGCACGGCGCCGACACGGACGAGGTCCTGACCGAACTGGGCCTGACCGAGGCCGAGCTGACCTCCCTCCGCGAGGCGGGCGCCCTATGACGAACACCCCTCTGACCTGGCTCTACGTCCCCGGTGACCGCCCGCAGACCGTCACCAAGGCCCTGGCCTGCGGCGCCGACGTCGTCATCGTCGACCTGGAGGACGCGGTCGCCCCGGACCGCAAGGAGTACGCCCGCGCGGCCACCGCCGAACGCCTCCGCGAGCCCCAGCCGGTCCCCGTCCACGTCCGGGTGAACGCCCTGGACAGCCCCTTCGCCGCGGCGGACCTCCGCACGATGGCCGCCCTCCCCGGGGTCTCGGCCCTGCGCCTGCCGAAGGTGACGTCCCCGCACCAGATCACCCGCGTCGCCGCGGCCATGCCCACCGCGGACCGTGGAGCCGTCCCCCTGCACGCCCTCCTGGAATCAGCCCTCGGCATCGAACACGCCTACGCCATCGCCTGCGCCCACCCCTCGCTGCGCGGCATCGCCCTCGGCGAGGCGGATCTCCGGGCCGACCTGGGCGTCCGCGACGACGCGGGCCTCGACTGGTCCCGCGCCCGGGTCGTGGTCGCCGCCCGGGCCGCAGGTCTGGCGCCCCCACCCCAGTCGGTGCACCCCGACATCCGTGACCTGGAGGGCCTGGCCACCAGCTGCGCCCGAGGCCGCACCCTCGGATTCCTGGGCCGCGCCGCCATCCACCCCCGCCAGCTCCCGATCATCGAACGGGCCTACCTGCCCACCCAGCACGAGCTGGAGGAGGCCGAGACGATCGTGAAGGCGGCGGCCACCGAGCAGGGTGCCCAGGCCCTCCCGGACGGCCGGTTCATCGACGCGGCCGTGGTGGCGACGGCACAGCGGACCCTGTCCCTGGCAGCCCGCGGGGACTGAACCCTCCCCGTCGCATACGGACGACGAGGGCGCCCGGCAGACCCCGGGCGCCCTCGTCGTCGTACGAACAACCAGCCGTCAGCTCTTCTTGCCGGCCGACTCGGCTCCGTCCTTGAGCTCGTCCTTCGCCCCGGCCTCGGCCTCGACCTCGGCCGGGTTCTCGGCCTTCGCGCCGGCGTCGGCCTCGACGTCCGCGGATGCCTTGGCACCGGCGGAGGCCTTGCTGCCGGCAGAAGCCTTGCCGACCGACACCTTGGCATCGCCGGAGGCCTTGGTGTCCGCCTCGCCCTTGGCGTCGGCGTCGGTCTCGGTCGTCGCGTCGCCCTCGCCCTTCGCGCCGGCGTTCGCGCCGGTCTTCGTCTCGGTCTTGGCGGCGGCGCCGGACCCGGCCGTGTCCTCGGACTCAGCCTTGTCCTTGTCCTTGTCCTCGCCCTCGGTCTCGGCCTCCGGCGTGCCCTCGCCGTCGGCTTCCGTCCCAGCGTCGGCGGCACCCGCACCCGGCTCGACCACGGCTTCGCGCCCGGGCCGCTTCTTCGCCGAGATCACGATGTAGATCACCGCGAGCAGGAACACGACCATCGCGGTCCAGTCGTTCAGCCGCAGGCCCAGGATGTGGTGGGCGTCGTCGACCCGCATGTACTCGATCCACGCACGGCCCACGCAGTACGCGGCGACGTACAGCGCGAAGGCCCGCCCGTGCCCGAGCTTGAAGCGGCGGTCGGCCCAGATGACGAGGAGGGCGACACCGATGCACCACAGCGACTCGTACAGGAAGGTCGGGTGGTAGTAGCCGGGCACCCGGCCGTCCGCCGAGGACGTGATGTGGAGCGCCCAGGGAAGGTCGGTCTGCTTGCCGTACAGCTCCTGGTTGAACCAGTTGCCCCAGCGGCCGATCGCCTGGGCGAGGGCGATGCCGGGCGCGATGGCGTCGGCGTACGCGGGCAGGGCGATGCCCCGGCGGCGGCAGCCGATCCACGCGCCCACCGCGCCGAGCGCGATCGCGCCCCAGATGCCGAGGCCGCCCTCCCAGACCTTGAAGGCGTCCACCCAGTCACGGCCCTCGCTGAAGTACAGCTCGTAGTCCGTGATCACGTGGTAGAGCCGGCCGCCGACCAGACCGAAGGGCACCGCCCAGACGGCGATGTCGGCCACCGTGCCGGGCTGCCCGCCGCGGGCGACCCAGCGCCGGTTGCCGAGCCAGACCGCGACGAAGACGCCGATGATGATGCAGAACGCGTAGCCGCGCAGCGGAACGGGGCCGAGATACAGCACCCCGTGCGACGGGCTGGGAATGTAGGCAAGTTCCATGGCAGGGTCGACGCTACCGTGCCGGACCGGGCCGACGACGGGCAGCCCGGCTACGGCTCCATAACGGGCGGGTGTGCGGGGCCTCACCCCTCGTCACCCTTTGTCGGCTTCCTCCACCATCTGCTTCAGCTTGGCCGGCGTCATCGACTGGTCGGCGTAGATGTTCTTGCCGTTGAACAGCACGGTCGGAGTGCCGCCGAAGTGGCCGTTCTGGAAGGCCTGGTTGGACTTCTCGACCCAGCTGTTGTGCGTGCCGTCCTCGACGCAGGTACGGAACGCGGGCGTGTCGAGGCCGTCGACCTTGGCGGCGAGCCCGATGAGCTTGCTGTTCTCGGCGAAGGCGTCGTCCGTCTCCTCCGGCTGGTTCTCGTACAGCACGTCGTGGTACGCGGGGAACTTCCCGGCGTCCTGCGCGCACGCGGCGGCGTTGGCCGCGTTGCGGGAGCCGCTGCCGCCCATGTTGCCGTCGATGAGGGTGGCCAGGTGGTATTCGACCCTGAGCTTCCCGGCTTCCGTCAGCTCGTGGATCGTGGGGCGGTACGCCGTCTCGAAGGCCTTGCAGGCCGGGCAGCGGAAGTCCTCCCACACGGTGAGCGTGGACTTGGCGCCGTCCTTGCCGACGGGGATCGCGAGCGCGTCCTCGCCCTGCGCTCCCGAGGGGGCCACGACCGGCCCCGCCTTGTCGCTGCTGTCGTCCTTGCCGGAGTTCGCCGCGACGACCCCGATCACCGCCGCCAGACCGAGGACGCAGACGACGCTCGACGCGACGATCAGCGTCCGCCGTCGCCGCTCCGCGGCCTTCTGTTTCTCTCGCTCGTCCGCCAGCCGCTCCCTGGCGGTGCGCTTTCCCGCACGATTCTTCTCGCTCACACCCCCAGAACGAACCGGGGAGGCGCATTGCGCCTCCCCGACCCCAGGTCCACCCGTTCGAGTGACCCGGAGAAATATCCCGCTCTGTTCCGCCTGTCCCCGCCTACGCCTGTCGGCGCACGCCCTTCGCCAGCTCGCCCGCGAGCTCGCGGACCGCCTCGACACCGGCCGCGTCGTCCGGCGCGTCCAGCATCCGCTTGACGAAGGCCGAGCCGACGATCACGCCGTCGGCGAAGCCGGCCACCTCGGCGGCCTGCTTCGCGTCGGAGACGCCGAGGCCGACGCAGACGGGCAGGCCGGTGCCGGTGGCCCGGGTCCGCTCGACCAGGTCCTGAGCCTGCGCGCCCACCGACTCACGGGTGCCGGTGACCCCCATCAGCGAGGCGGCGTAGACGAAGCCGCTGCCCGCCTCGGTGATCTGCGCGAGCCGCGCGGCCTTGCTGCTCGGCGCCACCACGAAGACCGTCGCGAGGCCGTGCTTGTGGGCGTGCTCCCTCCACAGCGCCGACTCCTGGACCGGCAGGTCGGGCAGGATGCAACCCGCGCCGCCCGCCTCGGCCAGCTCGGCGGTGAAGCGCTCGACCCCGTAGCGGTCGATCGGGTTCCAGTAGGTCATGACGAGGATGGGCTTCCCGGTGGCCTCGAAGGCCTCCCGGACCGTCCGCATCACGTCCGCGATCCGCACCCCGCCGCGCAGGGCGATGTCGTCGGCGGTCTGGATGACCGGGCCGTCGAGGACCGGGTCGCTGTGCGGCAGACCGACCTCGACGATGTCCGCGCCACCGTCGATGACGGCCTTGATCGCCTCGATGCCGCCGTCCACGGTCGGGAACCCGGCCGGGAGGTAGGCGATGAGCGCGGCGCGGCCCTCCGCCTTGGCCTCGGCGAGGGTGTCCGACAGCAGCCCGCTCTTCCCACCGGTGAATTCGGCCCCGCTCACTTGGCGTCCCCCTCGATCTCGGCGGTGTCGGTCGCGTTGGCGGCGACCTCGGCGTCCGTGTCGTACAGGCCGAAGTAACGGGCGGCCGTGTCCATGTCCTTGTCGCCGCGGCCGGACAGGTTGACGACGATCAGCCCGTCCTTGCCGAGCTCCTTGCCGACCTCCAGGGCCCCGGCCAGCGCGTGCGCGCTCTCGATGGCCGGGATGATGCCCTCGGTGCGCGACAGCAGGCGCAGCGCCTGCATGGCCGCGTCGTCGGTGACCGCGCGGTACTCGCCGCGGCCGCTGTCCTTGAGGTAGGAGTGCTCGGGACCGATGCCCGGGTAGTCCAGGCCCGCCGAGATGGAGTACGGCTCGGTGATCTGGCCCTCGTCGTCCTGCAGGACGTAGGAGCGCGAGCCGTGCAGGATGCCGGGCTCGCCCGCGGTCAGGGTCGCCGCGTGCTCGCCGGTGTCGATGCCGTGACCGGCCGGCTCACAGCCGATCAGCCGGACGTCGGCGTCCGGGATGAAGGCGTGGAAGAGGCCGATGGCGTTGGAGCCGCCGCCGACGCAGGCGACCGCCGCGTCGGGGAGGCGTCCGGCGCGCTCCAGGATCTGGCGGCGGGCCTCGACGCCGATGACGCGGTGGAAGTCGCGCACCATCGCCGGGAAGGGGTGGGGTCCGGCGACCGTGCCGAACAGGTAGTGGGTGTGGTCGACGTTGGCGACCCAGTCGCGGAAGGCCTCGTTGATGGCGTCCTTCAGCGTGCGGCTGCCGGACTTCACGGCCACGACCTCGGCGCCCAGCATGCGCATGCGGGCCACGTTGAGTGCCTGGCGCTGGGTGTCGATCTCGCCCATGTAGATGGTGCATTCGAGACCGAAGAGCGCGCAGGCGGTGGCCGTCGCCACGCCGTGCTGGCCCGCGCCGGTCTCGGCGATCACGCGGGTCTTGCCCATGCGCCGGGTGAGCAGCGCCTGCCCGAGCACGTTGTTGATCTTGTGGGAGCCGGTGTGGTTGAGGTCCTCGCGCTTGAGGAACACCCGGGCACCGCCGGCGTGTTCGGCGAACCTCGGCACCTCGGTGAGGGAGCTGGGCCGGCCGGTGTAGTGCACGAGCAGGTCGTCGAGCTCGCGGGCGAACTCGGGGTCGTGCTTGGCCTTGTCGTACTCGACGGCGACCTCGTCCACGGCGGCGACGAGGGCCTCCGGGATGAACTTGCCGCCGAACGCGCCGAAGTAGCCCTCGGCGCTGGGGACCTGACCCTCGGGGTCGGGAATGAAGAACTCGCTGGGCATGCGGAAACCTCACGGTGAGTGTGTGTCGGACACTGTCGCCGTGGGGGCGGGGATGATCAGTCGGCTGCGCGACCGTTGTGGCCGGTCGCGCCCGCGCGGCGGTGGCCGCACATCCGAAAGAGCCCCGCGCCCCTGACGGGGCGCTGCCATCGCATGCCGTTGACCTGGCCGGGTTCGTCGCCGATGACGTACCGCACGCGCCTGCCGTGCACCCGGCGGGCGGGCGCGCGGCAGCCACGGGGGCGGCAGCCGCGCGCGAGGCGGGCGTACCTGTCCATGGCCGACGTCGTGGGTGTCATCGGGGCCGATTCTACCGGGGGATCAGCCGCGGCCGTGCCGGAGTGCGGGGTGCTCGCCCGCCGCCACCAGGTCGGCCACCGCCGTCTTCGGGTCGCGGCCCGTCACCAGGGACTCGCCGACCAGGACCGCGTCGGCGCCGGCGTTGGCGTACGCGATGAGGTCGTGCGGGCCCCGGACGCCGGACTCGGCGACGCTGACGACATGGGCCGGGATCTCGGGGGCGACGCGCTCGAAGGTGCCCCGGTCGACCTCGAGGGTCTTCAGGTTGCGCGCGTTGACACCGATCACCTTGGCGCCCGCGTCGACCGCGCGCTCCACCTCGTCCTCGTCGTGGACCTCGACGAGCGGGGTGAGGCCGATGGAGACGGCACGCTCGATCAGCGACTCGAGGGCCGGCTGTTCGAGGGCGGCCACGATCAGCAGCGCGAGGTCGGCGCCGTACGCGCGGGCCTCCCACAGCTGGTACGAGGTGACGATGAAGTCCTTGCGCAGCACGGGAATGTCGACCCGCGCGCGGACCGCCTCGAGGTCGGCGAGGGAGCCGCCGAAGCGACGCTGTTCGGTGAGGACGGAGATGACGGCCGCGCCGCCCGCCTCGTAGTCCGCGGCGAGTCCGGCCGGATCGGCGATGGCGGCCAGCGCGCCCTTGGAGGGGCTGGAGCGCTTGACCTCGCAGATCACCTTGACGCCGTCGCCGCGGAGCGCGGCCACCCCGTCCTTGGCGGCGGGGGCCTTCGCCGCGCGCTCCTTGAGCTCGTCGAGGCTGACGCGCGCCTGCCGCTCCGCGAGGTCGGCACGGACTCCGTCGATGATCTCGTCGAGCACACTCACGCGAGCGGCCCCCTTCCAGCGGTGGAGAGACGGGTGACAGTTCCAGCGACCAGTAGAAAAGAGGTGGTCACTGCGATGGTATCCGGAGGAAGGCGAAGGCCTCACATCCGGTTGACGCCGGTCCCACTACCTGGACGTTCGCCGGTTGATCAAGGATGGAGCCAGCCACCGAACGGCAGGTTCCGGACAACCGTGAAGACCAGCACGAACGCGCCCAGCGTCCACATCTGCACCGAGGTGGGGTCCAGGCGCGCGGGGCGTCCGCGCACCGCGCGGACCACCCAGACGGTCCACACCACCGCGAAGCCCGCGTAGCCGACGACGGCCAGTGCGTTGTCGTGCAGGGCGGCGGCGAGGTCCCCGTGCACGAAGGCGTGCGCGCTGCGCAGTCCGCCGCAGCCCGGGCAGTACAGGCCCGTGATGCGCAGGAGGGGGCAGACCGGATAGTGGCCGGGCTCGTTGGGGTCGACGGTCCCGACGTACGCGAAGGCCCCGACGACGGCCGCGAGGATCCCGGCGGGCACCGCGAGTCGTCCGAGCACGGTTCCCGGGGGCCTCGGGGGCGGCCGGGGCGTCACTCGCTGGCTGTCGGCGTTCACGCCTCGCATTGTGCCCCGCCGGGGCGCCACGCGCGCGTGAGGGGCGGCCGGTGTGCACCGGCCGCCCCTCACGAGGTCCTGCGGAAGTCCTGCCGAGGTCGTCCGGGGCTCAGGCCTCGGCGGTCGCCGGCTCGCGGGTGGCCGTGACCTGGTGCACCGGGTGGGCTTCCTTCGGCATGCCGAGGCCCATCGCGCGCATGATGCCGCCGACGACACCGCCGAGGGCCACGATCGCCATGCCGGCCCAGAAGCCGAGCGGCTCGGCCATCACCATGAACGCGCCCGCGACGGTGAACCCGATGAAGACGATGGTGACACCGGTCCAGGCGGCCGGGGTGTGTCCGTGGCTGCTGCCCGCCATGACTTGCTCCTCATTGCTGTCTCTGTGTCCGTCCGAGCCGGACGCTCGTCGTCCATTGTCCCGTACCGGCGCGCGTCGCGGACGCGGGGGTCGCCTCGGATCGCGTCTGATTCACCACATCGGGAACCGCGCGACCGTACGTCGGCCGGGCGCTCGGCGCGGTCGGCTTCAGGCGGGATCCGCGCCCGTCGGGTCCTCGCCCCGGTCCAGCGCCTTCCACATGTCCTCGGGCCGGTCCGGGTCGACGGGCTTGGCCGCGCGCCGGGGGCGCGGGGTGCCGTCGCGTTCGTAGCGGCCGGACATCGCGGGCCACAGGCGGCCGTAGCGCAGGGCGAGCAGGCCGGCCAGCAGGATCAGGGCGCCGCCCGCTGCCGCTGCGTAGGGCCAGGCGGTGTGGCTGAAGGAGGCGACGGTCGCCGAGGTGTCGCCGGAGGCCCGGGCGGCCTGCTCGTCGAGCGAGGAGCCGTCGTCGGCGCCGAGCAGGGCGGCGGCCATGATGCCGGCGCCGGAGAGCGCGAGCAGCGCGGAGACGGCGAAGCGGCCGGTCCTGCGGACGGCGAAGACGGCGACGAGCGCGGCGAGGGCCGCTATGGCGAGCGCCGCGGGCACGCCCGTCACGTCGCTGCCCCTGGCGGTCAGCGGGAAGGCGCCGCCGGCCACCGTGGCCGTGCCCTCCGACCAGCGCTGCCGGGTGGACAGCAGGGTCACGGCCGAGCCCAGCGCGCCGAACAGCAGGGCGAGCGCGAGGCTTCGGCGGCCGGACCCGGCGGGGGCGGCGGCTTCGGATCGGGGGTGCGGAACAGCAGTCACGTACTCCACTATCGCCTGAACCCCGGGCGAACCGTCACCCGGGGTTCACGTGAGACGCGTCCTATCTTCGAAAGGTGTCCCGGTTGTCCGTCCGGAAGCGCCCTATTTCGCCAGCCGGTTGGCGGTGTGGACGGCGCGCAGGACCGCCGCCGCCTTGTTGCGGCACTCCTGGTCCTCGGCGACCGGGTCGGAGTCGGCGACGATGCCCGCGCCGGCCTGGACGTAGGCGGTGCCGTCGCGCAGGAGGGCCGTACGGATGGCGATGGCGGTGTCGGAGTCGCCGGCGAAGTCCAGGTAGCCCACGCAGCCGCCGTACAGGCCGCGCCGGGAGGGTTCCAGTTCGTCGATGATCTGCATGGCGCGCGGCTTGGGGGCGCCGGAGAGGGTGCCGGCGGGGAAGCAGGCGGTGAGGACGTCGAAGGCGGTGCGGCCCGCGGCGACCTTCCCGGTGACCGTCGAGACGATGTGCATCACGTGCGAGTACCGCTCGACGGACATGAAGTCGACGACCTCGACCGAGCCCGGTTCGCAGACCCGGCCCAGGTCGTTGCGGCCGAGGTCGACGAGCATGAGGTGCTCGGCGCGCTCCTTGGGGTCGGCGAGCAGTTCGTCGGCGAGGGCCTGGTCCTCCTGCGGGGTGGCCCCGCGGTGCCGGGTGCCGGCGATGGGGTGGACCAGGGCGTGCCCGTCCTCGACCTTGACGAGGGCTTCCGGGGAGGAGCCCACGACGTCGAATCCGTCGAAGCGGAACAGGTACATGTACGGGGAGGGGTTCGTCGCCCGCAGCACCCGGTAGACGTCCAGCGCGCTCGCCGTGCACGGCGTCTCGAAGCGCTGGGAGGGGACGACCTGGAAGGCCTCGCCCGCGCGGATGCGCTCCTTGATGTCCTCGACGGCTTCCTGGAAGTCGGGGCCGCCCCACAGGGCGCTGTACTCGGGGAGTTCGGAGGGCGGGAGGACGGCCGGGGGCTGGGCGACCGGGCGGGAGAGGTCGGCCTCCATGGCGTCCAGCCGGGCCACCGCGTCGGTGTAGGCCTCGTCGACGCCCGTGTCGAGGTCGTTGTGGTTGATCGCGTTGGCGATCAGCAGGACGGTGCCCTCCCAGTGGTCCATGACGGCGAGGTCGCTGGTGAGGAGCATGGTCAGCTCGGGCAGCCGCAGGTCGTCGCGGTCGCCGGGGCCGATCTTCTCCAGGCGGCGCACGATGTCGTAGCCGAGGTAGCCGACCATGCCGCCGGTGAAGGGCGGCAGGCCCTCCTCGTGGGGGGTGTGGAGGGTCTCGATGGTGGCGCGCAGGGCGGCGAGCGGGTCGCCGTCCACCGGGACGCCGACGGGCGGGGTGCCGAGCCAGTGGGCCTGGCCGTCGCGCGCGGTGAGGGTGGCGGCGGAGCGTACGCCGACGAAGGAGTATCGAGACCACTGAAACGCCGTGCGGCCGTTCTCCGCGGACTCCAGCAGGAAGGTTCCGGTGCGCTCGGCGGCGAGCTTGCGGTAGAGCGCGACCGGGGTGTCGCCGTCGGCGAGGAGCTTGCGGGTGACCGGAATGACGCGGCGGTCGGTGGCCAGCTTGCGGAACGTCTCGAGGTCCATGGCGGCTGACCTTACTGATCCGTGGCGGGTACGCCGGAATCGGCGTTCTCGACCAGCACGTCGGCGTCGAAGCAGGTGCGCGCCCCGGTGTGGCAGGCGGCGCCCACCTGGTCGACCTTGACGAGCACCGTGTCGGCGTCGCAGTCGAGGGCCACGGACCTGACCCATTGGAAGTGGCCGGAGGTGTCGCCCTTGACCCAGTACTCCCGGCGGCTGCGCGACCAGTAGGTGCAGCGTCCGGTGGTGAGCGTGCGGTGCAGCGCCTCGTCGTCCATCCAGCCGAGCATGAGCACCTCACCGGTGTCGTACTGCTGGGCGATGGCGGGGACGAGCCCGTCGGCGCTGCGCTTGAGGCGCGCGGCGATCCGGGGGTCGAGGTTGCTGGGCTGGGGCGTGCTGGTCATGTCTGCCATTGTGCCGCGCGCCACTGACAGTGACGGGCCGTGTCCACTGGATGGGAAGGAGGGCGCGAAGCCGCGCGGTGTGGGGTGGTGGCCGGGTGACCGGGTGGGTGGGCGGATCTTCCGCGCGGCCGTAGGCTGACGGCATGTCGACTTTCGCCAAGCGTGAACGACTTCTTTTCGCCGACCTCCTGGAGACGGCGGGCCCCGAGGCCCCGACCCTCTGCGAGGGCTGGCAGACCCGGGACCTGGCGGCGCACGTGGTGGTGCGTGAACGCCGCCCGGACGCCGCGGGGGGCATTCTGATCAAGCAGCTCGCGTCCCGCCTGGACAAGGTGATGGAGGAGTTCGCCGCCAAGCCGTACGAGGAGCTGCTCCAGCTGATCCGCACGGGGCCGCCGCGCTTCTCGCCCTTCCAGCTCAAGCAGCTCGACGAGGCGTCCAACACGATCGAGTTCTACGTCCACACCGAGGACGTCCGCCGGGCCCGGCCGGACTGGACGCCACGCGCGCTCGACCCGGTCTTCCAGGACGCCCTGTGGACCCGCCTGGAGCGCACCGCCCGCCTGATGGGCCGCGGCATCCCGACCGGTCTGGTGCTGCGGCGCCCGGACGGCCGTACCGCGGTCGCCAACCGGGGCACGCCGGTCGTGACGGCCACCGGGGAGCCGTCGGAGCTGCTGCTGTTCCTCTACGGGCGGCAGAGCGCCGCGGAGGTGGAACTGGTCGGCGAGAAGGAAGCCATCGCCAGGCTGCACGGCGGAAAGCAGCTCGGAATCTGAGAGGCCGCACATGATCAAGGTCGCCATGACGAGCGTGTACGTCGACGACGTGACGAAGGCGCACGCGTTCTACACCGAGGTCCTGGGGTTCGAGACGCGTCTGCACATGGATCTGGGCGAAGGCACGCTGTTCGTCACCGTGGGCGCGGCGGAAGGGGCCCAGCGGGATCTCCAGCTGCTGCTGGAGCCCGGCCAGGGCCCCATCGCGGAGCCGTACCGGGCGGCCCTGCGGGAGGCGGGGCTGCCATGCATCGTCTTCTCGGTCGACGACCTCGACGCGGAGTACGAGCGGCTGCGGGGGCTGGGTGTGCGTTTCACCCATCCCCCGCAGGACCAGGGCCCGGTGGTCGCGGCCGTACTGGACGACACGGTGGGCAACTACGTGCAGCTGACCCAGCCGAAGGGCTGAGTTCAGCGCACGGGGTGTCCGGTCTCCCGCAGCGCGTCCTTGACCTGGCCGATCCGCAGGTCGCCGAAGTGGAACACCGACGCGGCGAGTACCGCGTCCGCGCCCGCCTCGACGGCCGGCGGGAAGTCGGCGAGCTTGCCGGCTCCGCCGGAGGCGATCACCGGGACCGTCACGTGCTTGCGTACGGCGGCGATCATCTCCAGGTCGTAGCCGTCCTTGGTGCCGTCCGCGTCCATCGAGTTGAGCAGGATCTCGCCCGCGCCCAGCTCGGCCGCGCGGTGCGCCCACTCGACGGCGTCGATGCCGGTGCCCCGGCGGCCGCCGTGCGTGGTCACCTCGAAGGTTCCGGCGGGGGTCCGCCGGGCGTCCACCGAGAGCACCAGCACCTGGCTGCCGAACCGCTCGGCGATCTCCTTGATCAGCTCCGGGCGGGCGATGGCGGCCGTGTTGACGCCCACCTTGTCGGCGCCGGCCCGCAGCAGCTTGTCGACGTCCTCGGGGGTGCGTACCCCGCCGCCGACCGTCAGCGGGATGAACACCTGCTCGGCGGTGCGGCGCACCACGTCGTAGGTCGTCTCGCGGTTACCCGACGAGGCGGTGATGTCCAGGAACGTCAGCTCGTCGGCGCCCTCGGCGTCGTAGACCTTGGCCATCTCGACGGGGTCGCCCGCGTCGCGCAGGTTCTGGAAGTTGACGCCCTTGACGACCCGGCCGTTGTCCACGTCCAGGCAGGGGATGACTCGTACGGCAAGGGTCATGCCGAGGACCCTCCTCGATAGGCCTCCACCTCGACCTCGACCACCAGGCTGGGGTCCACGAGGCCGGAGACGATGAGCATGGACGCGGCGGGCCGGACGGTCTCGAAGAGCTCCTTGTGGGCGCGTCCGACGTCGTCCACGTCCCGCGCGTGGGTGAGGTACATGCGCGTGCGCACGACGTCGTCCCGCCCGAGGCCCAGCTGGTCCAGCGCCGCGAACGCGACACGGAATGCGTTGACCGTCTGCTCGTAGGGACCGCCGCCGGCGATCTCGCCGTCCACGATCGAGGTGCACCCGGAGACCAGCACCAGGCCGTTCGGCAGCTCCACCGCGCGGGAGTACCCGAAGGTCTCCTCCCAGGGCGCGCCGGTCGTGATGCGTCGTACCTCGCTCACCGGGCGACCGCCTCCAGTGCCTCTTCCAGGGTGAACGCCTTGGCGTAGAGGGCCTTGCCGACGATGGAGCCCTCGACGCCGAGGGGCACCAGTTCGGCGATGGCCCGCAGGTCGTCGAGGGAGGACACGCCGCCCGAGGCCACGACCGGCCGGTCCGTCACGGCGCACACGTTCTTCAGGAGTTCCAGGTTCGGGCCCTGGAGCGTGCCGTCCTTGGCGATGTCGGTGACGACGTAGCGCGCGCAGCCCTCCTTGTCGAGACGCGCCAGCGTCTCGTAGAGGTCGCCGCCGTCGCGGGTCCAGCCGCGGCCGCGCAGGGTCGTGCCCCGGACGTCCAGGCCGACCGCGATCTTGTCGCCGTGCTCGGCGATGACCTTGGCGACCCACTCGGGGGTCTCCAGGGCGGCCGTGCCCAGGTTGACCCGGGTGCAGCCGGTGGCCAGCGCGGCGGCGAGGGTGTCGTCGTCGCGGATGCCGCCGGACAGCTCCACCTTGATGTCCATGGCCTTGGCCACCTCGGCGATCAGGGCCCGGTTGTCGCCGGTGCCGAACGCGGCGTCCAGGTCGACCAGGTGCAGCCACTCGGCGCCCGAGCGCTGCCAGGCGAGGGCGGCCTCGAGCGGGGAGCCGTAGGAGGTCTCGGTGCCCGACTCGCCGTGCACGAGTCGGACGGCCTGGCCGTCGCGGACGTCGACGGCGGGGAGGAGTTCGAGCTTGCTCACAGTGTTCCGATCCAGTTGGTGAGGAGCTGGGCTCCGGCGTCGCCGGACTTCTCGGGGTGGAACTGCGTGGCCCACAGGGCGCCGTTCTCCACGGCGGCCACGAACGGCTTGCCGTGCGTCGACCAGGACACCTTCGGCGCCCGCAGCAGCGGGTTGTGCACGTCGAGGGACCAGTCCTGAACGGCGTAGGAGTGCACGAAGTAGAAGCGCGCGTCCGCGTCCAGTCCGGCGAACAGCTCGGAGTCGGCGGGGGCGTCGACGGTGTTCCAGCCCATGTGGGGCACGATCTCGGCCTGGAGCGGCTCGACCGCGCCGGGCCACTCGTCGAGGCCCTCGGTCTCCACGCCGTGCTCGATGCCCCGCGCGAACAGGATCTGCATGCCGACGCAGATGCCCATCACGGGGCGCCCGCCGGACAGCCTGCGGCCGATGATCCAGTCGCCGCGGGCCTCCTTCAGGCCGCGCATGCAGGCGGCGAAGGCACCGACGCCCGGCACTAGCAGTCCGTCGGCGTTCATGGCCGTGTCGAAGTCACGTGTGATCTCGACGTCGGCCCCGGTGCGGGCGAGGGCCCGCTCGGCGGAGCGGACGTTGCCGAAGCCGTAGTCGAAGACGACGACCTTCTTCGGGCTCTTCGAGCTCTTCGGGACGCTGCTCAATTCCACACCTCCAGCCGTACGACGCCGGCGACGAGGCACATCGCGGCGCCGATCGAGAGCAGCACGATCAGGCTCTTCGGCATCTGTTGCTTGACGAAGGAGTAGATGCCGCCGACCAGGAAGAGGCCGACGACGATCAGGATGGTCGACAGTCCGCTCATGGTTCTACAGGGCGCCCTTCGTGGAGGGGAGGATGCCCGCCGCGCGCGGGTCGCGTTCGGAGGCGTAGCGCAGGGCCCGGGCCAGCGCCTTGAACTGGCACTCCACGATGTGGTGCGCGTTGCGCCCGTAGGGCACGTGCACGTGCAGCGCGATCTGCGCCTGGGCGACGAAGGACTCCAGGATGTGCCGGGTCATCGTGGTGTCGTACTCGCCGATCATCGGCGCCATCTTCTCGGGCTCGGTGTGCACGAGGTAGGGCCGGCCGGAGAGGTCGACGGTGACCTGGGCGAGGGACTCGTCCAGGGGGACCGTGCAGTTGCCGAACCGGTAGATGCCCACCTTGTCGCCGAGGGCCTGCCGGAAGGCGGCGCCGAGCGCGAGGGCGGTGTCCTCGATGGTGTGGTGGGAGTCGATGTGCAGGTCGCCGTCGGTCTTCACGGTCAGGTCGAACAGACCGTGCCGGCCGAGCTGGTCCAGCATGTGGTCGTAGAAGCCGACGCCGGTCGACACGTCGACCTTGCCCGTGCCGTCGAGGTTGATCTCGACGAGGACCGACGTCTCCTTCGTCGTGCGCTCTGTGCGTCCTACGCGGTTCATGGCCTCTGCTCCTTCTTCACATCACGGACCGCGTCGAGGAACGCGTCGTTCTCTTCGGGGGTGCCGGCGGTGACCCGCAGCCAGCCGGGCACGCCGTTGTCCCGGACCAGGACGCCCCGGTCGAGGATCTGCCGCCAGACCGTGTGGGCGTCTTCGAACCGCCCGAACTGCACGAAGTTGGCGTCGGACGCCGTGACCTCGTAGCCGATCGCGAGCAGCTCGCTCACCAGCCGGTCGCGCTCCGCCTTGAGCTGCTCGACGTACTTCAGCAGCGTGTCGGTGTGCTCCAGGGCGGCCAGCGCGGTCGCCTGGGTGACGGCCGACAGGTGGTACGGCAGCCGGACGAGCTGGACGGCGTCCACGACCGCCGGGTGCGCGGCGAGGTAGCCGAGGCGCAGGCCGGCCGCGCCGAAGGCCTTCGACATGGTGCGCGAGACGACGAGATTCGGCCGACCTTCGAGCAGCGGCAGCAGCGAGTCGCCGTGGCTGAACTCGATGTACGCCTCGTCCACGACCACCATCGACGGCTTGGCGCGCTGCGCGGCCTCGTACAGCGCGAGGACCGTCTCGGCCGGGACCGCGGTGCCGGTGGGGTTGTTGGGGGTGGTGATGAAGACGACGTCGGGCCGGTGCTCGGCGAGGGCCCGTTCGGCGGCCGCGAGGTCGATGGTGAAGTCCTCGTTGCGGGGGCCGGAGATCCAGCCGGTGCCCGTGCCGCGGGCGATGAGCGCGTGCATCGAGTAGGACGGCTCGAAGCCGATCGCGGTACGGCCCGGTCCGCCGAAGGTCTGGAGCAGCTGCTGGAGGACCTCGTTGGAGCCGTTGGCGGCCCACACGTTCGCCGGGCCGACCGGGTGCCGTGCGGTGTCCGTCAGGTACTGCGCGAGCCGGGTGCGCAGCTCCACGGCGTCCCGGTCCGGGTAGCGGTTGAGGTTGCGGGCCGCCTCGCGCACCCGCTCCGTGATCCGCTCGACGAGCGGCTCGGGCAGCGGGTAGGGGTTCTCGTTGGTGTTCAGCCGTACGGGGACGTCCAGCTGGGGCGCGCCGTAGGGGGACTTGCCGCGCAGCTCGTCCCGTACGGGGAGATCGTCGATTCCGAAGCTCACTTGCTCGCCGGTACCTTCCAGTCGAACCGCGCCTTGATCGCCGCGCCGTGCGCGGGCAGGTCCTCCGCCTCCGCCAGCGTCACCACGTGCCGCGCCACCTCGGCCAGCGCGTCCCGCGTGTAGTCGACGATGTGGATGCCCCGCAGGAAGGACTGCACGGACAGTCCGGAGGAGTGGCAGGCGCAGCCGCCCGTCGGCAGCACGTGGTTGGACCCGGCGGCGTAGTCGCCCAGGGACACCGGCGCCCAGGGGCCGACGAAGATCGCGCCCGCGTTCTTCACCCGGTCGGCCACGGCGGCCGCGTCGGCCGTCTGGATCTCCAGGTGCTCGGCGCCGTACGCGTCGACCACCCGCAGGCCCTCGTCGACGCCGTCGACCAGCACGATCGCGGACTGTCGGCCGGCGAGCGCCGGGACGATCCGGTCCTCGATGTGCTTGGTGGCCGCGACCTGCGGCTCCAGTTCCTTCGCCACCGCGTCCGCCAGCTCGACGGAGTCGGTGACCAGGACGGCGGCCGCGAGGGGATCGTGCTCGGCCTGGCTGATGAGGTCGGCGGCGACGTGCACCGGGTCGGCGCTCTCGTCGGCGAGGACCGCGATCTCGGTCGGGCCGGCCTCCGCGTCGATGCCGATCTTGCCGGCGAAGTAGCGCTTGGCGGCGGCGACCCAGATGTTGCCGGGGCCGGTGACCATGTTGGCGGGCGGGCAGGACTCGGTGCCGTACGCGAACATCGCGACGGCGGTCGCGCCGCCGGCCGCGTAGACCTCGTCGACACCCAGCAGCGCGCAGGCCGCGAGGATCGTCGGGTGCGGCAGGCCGCCGAACTCGGCCTGGGCCGGGGAGGCGAGCGCGATGGAGCCGACGCCGGCTTCCTGCGCCGGCACGACGTTCATGACCACGGAGGACGGGTAGACCGACCGGCCGCCGGGCGCGTACAGCCCGACCCGCTCGACCGGCACCCACTTCTCGGTGACCGACCCACCGGGCACGACCTGGGTCGTGTGCGTCGTACGGCGCTGCTCGCGGTGGACGAGACGGGCGCGGCGGATGGACTCCTCCAGGGCCGCGCGGACGGCCGGGTCGAGCCGCTCGAGCGCGTCGGCGATCGCCGCCGCCGGCACCCGTACGGATTCCAGCCGCACCCCGTCGAACTTCTCGGCGAAGTCGATCAGCGCCGCGTCGCCCCGATGATGCACGGCCTCGCAGATCGGTCGCACCTTCTCGAGGGCGGCCGAGACGTCGAAGTCGGCTCGGGGCAGCAGGTCGCGCAGGGCGGGTCCCTCGGGGAGGGCGTCGCCGCGCAGATCGATTCGGGAGATCACGCCGTCAATTCTCTCAGACCGGGATCGGGCGTCGTTCGCGCGTATCAATGGCTGATACAGAACCTGGCCGGAATCCGGAAGATCGGCTTCGGGTCTAGCGTTCGGGAGTCGCCCACCGGGCATGAACAGCTGTGCGAAAACCGTGAGTGACGAAGGGGGTGAAGAGTGTGACCGAGGGGGCCGACAGCCGCGCGGGAGGCGATCCGGGCGATCTGCCGGACGACCTGACCGCCGCCGAGGCCGGCATGTGGCAGGCCTTCCGCAACGGCAGCGTGTACGACCTGAGCAGCGGGGACACGGTCGTCGACGACCCGCACGGCGGGCATCCGTGGGGCGCGTCGCGGACCGTGCGGGCGCGGATCGTCGCCTGGCTGCTGCTCGACGGGCCGCCCGCGCTGGCCGGCCGGGTCGCCTCGCTGAAGCTGGCGGGTGTGCAGGTCAGCGGCACCCTGGACCTCGCGGGCGGCACGGTGGTGCCGTATCTGGAGATGAAGCGCTGCCGTTTCGAGCGGGAGGTACTGCTGCCGGAGGCCCGGTTCACGACGCTGCGGATGGTGGACTGCTCGGTGCCGCGGCTGGAGGCGGCCCGGGTGCACACCGAGGGCGATCTGCACCTCCCCCGCTGCCGCTTCCACAACGGCGTCCGGCTCACCGACGCGCACATCGGCACGGACCTGCTGCTCAACCAGGCGATCGTCTACCGCGACCGCAGCGGCCGTTCGATCGCCGCCGACGGCCTGACGGTCGGCCAGGACTTCCAGGCCGAGCTGCTCGAATCGCACGGCGAGCTGAGCCTGCGCAGCGCCAAGATCGGCGTGTCGCTGAGCCTGCGCGGCGCGCGGCTGGCCAACCCGTACACCCGGCTCGCGCTGAACGCGCCCCAGTTGACGGTGGAGCGCTCGCTGTACCTGACCCCGGCCGGCGTCGGCGGCCAGGCGCTGAGCGGCACGACCCCCGCGCGCGGGACCCGCGTCCAGCGCTTCGAGTGCCGGGGCGGGGTGCGGCTGGACGACGGGCGGTTCGGGGACGCCGTGGACCTGGAGCGGGCCCGGTTCGTGTTCACGGAGGACCAGGAGCTGTCGCTGCGCCGGGTGCAGACGCCCGAGCTGCGCTTCCTCGGGGAGCGGCCGCCGCGCGGCAAGGTGGTGCTGTCGGGCGCCCGGGTGATCAACCTGGTGGACCGGGCGAGCGCGTGGCCGGGTCCCGGCAGTGTGCACATGGGCGGCTTCGCCTACGAGAACCTGGTGCCGCAGGGCCCGTTCCCGCTGGCCGAGCGGCTGCGCTGGGTGGCCGCGGCGACCGCCGAGTACGCTCCGGAGCCGTACGAACGGCTGGCCGCCGTGCTGCGGGCCGGCGGCGAGGACGAGGACGCCCGCGAGGTGCTGCTGGCCAAGCAGCGGCGGCGCCGCGAGACCCTGCCGCCGGCCGCGAAGCTCTGGGGCTACGTCCAGGACTGGACGGTCGCCTACGGGTACCGGCCGGGCCGTGCGGCGGTGTGGATGGCGGTGCTGTGGGCGGCGAGCTCGCTGGCCTTCGCGCACGCCGCGCATCCGCCCGTGCACCGGGACGGGCACCCGCCCTGGAATCCCGCCCTCTTCGCCCTCGACCTGCTGCTGCCGGTCATCGACCTCGGGCAGGTCGGCGAGTGGCAGCTGCGCGGCGGCTGGCAGTGGCTGTCGTCGGCGCTGATCCTGCTCGGCTGGATCCTGGCGACGACGGTCGCGGCGGGGGCCACGCGGCTGCTGCGCCGGGGGTGAAAGGGTGGACAGCGGGCTCTCCCGCAGTCGCCCACAGTCACCTTTTACCGCTCCTTGACCGTACGGTGTACAACTTTCGTGAAGGTGCCGGAACCCTCTGGCGCAATCTGAACGCGCGGCTTTTCAATGGGCGACACCATGGCTCTGCTGCCCCCGTTCATCCGCGCCTCCCGGGCCTCCCGGACGGCTCGGAACGCCGCCGCCCCCCACAGCGCCGCCGGGCTCCCCGCCGACGACGAGGTGCTCCTCGACGTGCCCGACGACCGGCTCGGTCCGGCCCTGGTCGCCGCCGGGCTGGGCGCCTACGCGCCCGCCGCCCGGCTGATGGCCCAGACCCGGGAAGCGGCCGAGTGGGAGTACCGGGACCGTTACGCCACCCGGCTGGCCTCCTTCGCGCACTCCCGGTCGGAGTGGTTCGAGGAGTGGTGCGCCGCCGCCCCGCGCGACCCGGACGTGCTGCTCGTCGCCGCCCAGCTCGCGGTCCACCGGGCCTGGCGCTCACCGGCCCGGGCCGAGCTGCTTCGCGAGGTGAGCCCGCTGATCACGGCCGCCGCGCAGAGCGACGTCCGCGACCCGGTGCCGTGGCGGATCGCCCTGGACCACGCGCGCGGCACCCGCGCCGGACACAAGTACTTCGGCGAACTGTGGTCGGCCGCGGTCCGCCGCGCCCCGCACCACTACGGCTGCCATGTCGCCGCCAAGCGCTATCTCGCCGAGTCGTGGCACGGCTCCCACCGGGAGTGCTTCGACTTCGCCGACCGTGCCGCGCAGGACGCGCCGGCCGGCTCCCTCGTCCAGGCGCTGCCGACGCGGGCCGCTTTCGCGTACCTGACCGACGGCTGCGGGCCCGAGGTACCGCGCGAGCGACTGGACGCGGCGGCCGACCGCGCCATCGCGCTCTCCGCCCGTTTCCCGTCCGTCGATCCCTGGCCGGCCGAGATCCGCAATGTGCTGACGTACGTCCTGGTCCGCCTGGACCGCCACGACGACGCCCTCGCGCAACTGCGTCTGATCGGCCCCTACGCCACGTCCTTCCCCTGGGGCCGGCTGTCGGACGACCCGCTCGGCCACTTCCTGGCGGTGCGTGAGGAAGTCCGCTCGGGGCCGTCCGAGCGGCCCCCGTGGAGTCCAGGGATCGGTCACGGCGGACGAGCCCACTCCGCGGACCACTAGGCTTCAGCGTCGTGACCACCGTCCGTCTGCCGCTCTTCCCCCTGAACTCGGCGTTGTTCCCGGGGCTCGTGCTCCCGCTCAACGTGTTCGAGGAGCGCTATCGCGCCATGATGCGCGACCTGTTGAAGACCCCCGAGGACGAATCACGCCGGTTCGCCGTCGTGGCCATCCGCGACGGCCATGAGGTGGCCCCCAGCTCCCACGGCCTGCCCGACCAGACCGCGCTGCCGGAGCGCGGCCCCGCGGCGGGCTTCGGCGACACCCCGCTCAAGGCGTTCCACGACGTCGGCTGCGTGGCCGACGCGGCGACCATCCGCGAGCGCGCCGACGGCACCTTCGAGGTACTGGCGACGGGCACGACCCGCGTGAAGCTGCTGTCGGTGGACGCGTCGGGCCCGTTCCTGACCGCCGAACTCCAGGAGCTGCCCGAGGACCCGGGCGACGAGGCGGGCGCCCTCGCGGAGGGCGTGCTGCGCGCCTTCCGTCAGTACCAGAAGCGCCTGGCGGGCGCCCGCGAGCGCTCACTGACCACCGGCGCGGATCTCCCGGACGACCCGTCGGTGGTGTCGTACCTGGTGGCGGCCGCGATGATGCTGGACACCCCGACCAAGCAGCGCCTGCTCCAGGCCCCGGACACGGCCTCCCGCCTGCGGGACGAGCTGACACTGCTGCGCGCGGAGACGGCGATCATCCGCAGCCTGCCCTCGCTGCCCGCGTCGGACCTGACGCGCGGCCCGACCAGTCTCAACTGAAGGCCCGCATGGCGAAGAAGACGAAGAAGCAGCAGCAGTCCGCGGGCACGCCCGCGACGGTGGCCCTCACGGCGGCGGGCGTCGAGTTCACGGTGCACGCCTACGACCACGACCCGAGCCACCCGTCCTACGGCGAGGAGGCCGCCGAGGCCATGGGCGTCTCCCCCGACCGGGTCTTCAAGACGCTGGTCGCGGACGTGGACGGCGCGCTGACGGTCGCCGTGGTCCCGGTGGCCGGCTCCCTCGACCTGAAGGCCCTGGCGTCGGCGGTGGGCGGAAAACGGGCGGCGATGGCCGACCCGACCCTCGCGGAACGCACCACGGGCTACGTCCGGGGCGGCATCTCCCCCCTGGGCCAGCGCAAGAGGCTCCCCACGGTCCTGGACGCCTCGGCCACGACCCACCCCACGATCTGCGTCTCGGCGGGCCGCAGGGGCCTGGAGGTGGAACTCTCCCCGGCGGACCTGGCCGGCCTCACGGGAGCGGTCCTGTCCGAGATCGCCCGCGCGTAGACAGCCCGTCCGGCACGTGAGTACGAGACCCCCCGGTACCTGAAAAGCCCGTCCGGCACGTGAGTACGAGCCCCGCTCGAAACCTGAACAGCCCGTCCGGCACGTGAGTACGAGACCCCCCGGGACCTGAACAGCCCGTCCGGCGCTTGAGGACGAGGCCGTCCAGGCCGAAAGCGGGGGTCTGGGGGCGCGGCCCCCAGGGTCGGGACGGGAAGGGGCGGCGGGGGCGAGGAAAGCCCCGCTAGCCCATCGGCGCGCCGTACCCGTCCTTGGGCGCACCCATATGCGCCGGATACGGATCGGGATCCCGAGGCCCGAACAACGCCGTGAGCCCCAGATGCACCAGCGCCGCGGCGAACGACCACGCCAGCAACGCCCCCTTCGCGCCGAGCTTCAGCGGAGCGGAGAACGTGACCCCCTTGCCCGCGGACTGCGCGTGCGCGATGACATCGGAGTCGGGCCCCAGCCACACCCCCAGCCGCCAGGCCAGCAACGACCCCAGGAACCCCCCGACGGCGAGGCCGATCACCAGCGGCACTCCACCGCGCCGCCGCCACAGGAACACGGCCAGGGCGCTCACGGCCCCGCACGCCAGGGCCAGCAGTGTGAACGTTCCGTCCACGCCGATCGCCTGCTCGCCCTCGGTGTCCTTGAAGTAGACGACCCAGTTGTCGTCCACCAGGTCACCGACCAGCGGCACCTTGGGCGCCAGCCACACCCACAGCAGTCCGAGCAGCGCTCCGGCGAGCGCGACCGCGACCGTGACGACGGCGGCTTCGCGCAGTTCGGTCTTCATGCCGGGCCCGTCCTGTCCGTACGCGACGTCATGGGGCGCGGTGGCCACCCCCGCGTACCCGCCGGGCGGCGGCGGCCAGGCCGTGTGCGAGGACGGTTCGTGCGGCGGCGGAGGCGGAGTCAGCGGTGCGGTCACTCTGACATCGTGCCAGGCGCGCCTGTGCCGCGCGTCACCGGACGGCGGCCCGGCGGTACGCCCAGGTGGCGGCGGCCAGCGAAACGACGCCGACCCCGGCGCACACGGCGAGGTCGGCGAGGACGAACGCCCAGTCGGGACTCGCCCGGAAGGTCCGGGCGAACGCCTCGACCCCGTACGTCGACGGCAGCAGGTCGCGGGCGAAGCGCACCGCCTCGGGCATCCGGTCCGGCGGCAGCACGCCCAGCAGCAGCGCCGCCGACATGCCGAGCTGCCCCAGCACGGTGGCCAGCTCCGGCCTGGGCGCGAGGAGCCCGAAGGCCGCGCCCAGGCCGGACAGCGCGGCGCCGGCCAGCGGGATCACGGCCGCGAGGATCCACAGATGGGTCAGCGGCAGCCCGAACAGCACGCATCCGAAGACCGCGGTCACCAGGGTCCCCGGCACGGTGAAGGACGCGTACGCCCCGGCCGCCCCGAGCACCACGGCCGCGGGCGGCACCGGCAGGGTCGCGTAGTGGTCCAGTCCGCCGCTCGCCCGCAGCTGTCCGAAGTACTGCGCGAGCAGGTTGAGCGCTACGAACGCGACGACGAGAACCGCGGAGCCCGCCACCACGGCCTCCGCCTCACGGCCCCCGTCCACCACTCCCCGCATCATGATCAGGATGCCGACCGACTGGAAGGTCGCCACGAACAGCAGCGGGATGCGCGCCACCCGGGCCCGGGACAGCTGCGCCCGGTACACGGCCACCAGCGACGGCCACAGCCGCGCGCGGGGGGCCAGCTCGGCGGCCGCGCGGGGCACGGTCTGTGTGACGGCCCGGGCGCTTCCCGGCAGAACCTCGGCGGGTACGACACTCACGTGACGTTGCTCCTCTTCCCTACGGTTCCCCTACCGTCCCATACGGGCCTGGAGGCTCGCTCGCTCACCTCGGCGCCCCGCGCTCCAGCCGCCCTCAAGCCCGCACCAGTCCCTGCCGTGCCGCCCCGCCCAGAGCCAGATAGACGTCCTCCAGGCTCGGTGTGGCCAGCGTGAAGTCGTCCAGGGCGGCGAAGGCGGCTCCGCCGGTGACGGTGGCGACGACCGCGCGGGCCTCGTCGGGCGCCAGCCGCAGGGTCCAGCGGCGGCCCGACTCCACGGCCCGCTCGCGCAGCGCGGCGACCTCGGGCACGTCCAGCGGGGCCCGCTCGCGCCACACCAGTTCGACCCGCACCTCGTCGGCGACCTGCTCCTTGAGCCCCGTGGGGGTGTCGCAGGCGATGACCCGGCCCTGGTCGATGACGGCGACCCGGTCGAGGACGGTCTCCGCCTCGATGACGTTGTGGGTGACGAGCAGCACGGTCGTCCCGCGCTCGGCCCGCCGCCGGTCCACGGAGGCCCATACGGCCCGCCGGGCCACCGGATCCATCCCGGTGGTCGGTTCGTCCAGCACGAGCAGGGGGCGCTCCCCCACCAGCACGGCGGCGAAGCAGGCCAGCCGGCGCTGTCCGCCGGACAGCTTGCGCAGCGGCCGTCCGGCGATCGGCGTGAGCCCCAGCTCGTCGAGGACGGCGTCCCGCTCCCGGCGAGCCGCGCGCACGTCGAGGCCGCGCAGCCGTCCGGTGGTCTCGGCGGCCAGCGAGACGGTGAGGTCGTCGAGCGCGGTGGACTCCTGCCCGAGGTAGGCGAGGATCCGCGCGGCCCGCTCGGGGTGGCGCACGATGTCGTGCCCGAGGATCTCCACGCTGCCGGAGTCGGGCCGCATCAGGCCGGTCATCTGCCGGACGAGGGTGGTCTTCCCGGCGCCGTTCGGCCCGAGCAGCCCGAAGATCTCACCGCGCCGGATGTCCAGCCGTACGTCGTCGGTGGCCCGGACCTCGGGTGTCGCGGGAGTGCCGCGCCGGCCGCGGACCGCCGGATAGGTCTTGGTCAGCCCGCGCACGGCACACACGACCTCGTCCCTGTGCCGAATGGGCGGTGCCGCGCGCGTACTCACAAGGGACGAGACTACGGGGTCACGGACCGTCGCTCGCCGTCGGGGCGTCCCGGGCGGCCGGTTCAGTCCCCGGCCGGAGCGTGCTCGGCGGCGGTCCGTACGTCGATCTCGCGCCAGAATCCCGCCCGGATGGCGTACCGGTCGTGTTCGTCGATCTGGTCGTCCTTGTGGGCGAGCAGTCCGAAGCGGGCCGCGTATCTGAGCAGCTCGCCGTCGATGCGGTGCGGGATCCGCGGGTACATGCCCGACAGCTTCTGGAGCTGGCCCTGCTCGCCGAGGCGCGCCATCCACCGGCGGGCGAAGACCTGCCCCACCTCGTAGGGGTCGCCGCCGACGGTGGTGATGTCCTCCTCGCGGTCGGCCCACCGCTGCTCCGCCGTGGTGAGCTGCGCGAGCGTCGGCATCGCGGCGACCTCGGAGGGCTCGGCGGGGATCCCGGGACGGTCGACCCAGCCCTTGTCGGAGGACCAGCGCAGGGTCGCCGTGGTGGGGTGCTGGACTGCCTGGGCGCCGGGTGCGCGCAGGGCGGCCAGGTCCTTGGGGGTCGGCACGCCTCCCTTGGGCGCGGGAACGCGTTCCTCGCTCCCGTTCTCGGAGACGCCGGCCGCGGAGGCGTGCTCGGTCTGCTCGGCGCTCCGGTCGGAGGCGCGGGCGAGACCGGAGTCGGGCAGCGGCGCGGAGAGGATCGCGGCGATCTCGGGCCGGGGGGCGGGCGGCGACGCGCAGGTGCCGCCGACCTCCTTTGCGCGTACGGCCTTGGTGATCCAGGTGCGGTCCAGGACGCGCCGTTCGTCGGCCTCGGCGACGAGGTCCTCCGACTGGTTGTAGTCGCCGTCGGCGGCCTGGACGGCCCACAGGTGGACGGCGACGCCGTGTTCCTTGGCGGCCATCATGCCGGGCAGCAGATCGCCGTCGCCGGTGACGAGGACGACGTCGGAGCAGGCGCGGTTGCGGGCCAGTTCGGTCAGCTCGGCGTGCATGGCCGCGTCGACGCCCTTCTGGGCCCAGCGGCCGTCGCTGCGGGTCAGTGCGCCCAGCCGGACGGTCACCCGGGGCATCACGCGCAGTCTGCGGTGTTCGGGCTGGGGGACGCGGTCGGGGGCGCCGTCGAACCAGTAGATGCGCAGCAGCGGCCGCTCGGTCTCGGACTCGGCCTGTTCGCGCAGTCCCTGGACGAGGGCGGAGTGGTCGACGGTGATCTTCGATCGCGAGGGCTCTCCGGCGAGGAGGCTGGCGGCGGCCCCCAGCAGATACCCGGCGTCCACCAGGACGATGCAGCGGTCCACACGACTCACCCTCTTTCCGGGAGGTTTGCATCGGGCTTTCTTCGAGTCTGCCCGACCACGCGGAGGTTAACGGCCGGAACTCGATCTTCGGCGTGGCGTTTCGGGGGCTTGCGCTCCGACAACCCCTGTTACAGACGGTAATTATCCGAAATGCGTTGTAAGTCAGCCTATGTGAGTCTGGTCGCGTCGATGGCCCCCAGATCCCCCCAGGAGGCAGATCACCATGGCCAAGAACAAGAAGCAGGAGCGTAAACAGCCGCAGTCCGAGCGTGGTCAGCAGGCGGCCCAGCAGTCCTCGATGGAGTCGCAGGCCGAGCAGCGCATCGCACAGGTGACGCCGGCCGATGTCGCCCGCAAGGGCCGGCAGAAGCGCTTCGGCCACAACTGACACCCGGGTGACGGGCCGTTGCGGCTCGCACGCACCGAGGGGCGCATCCGGTACCGGATGCGCCCCTCGCGGGTTACTCCCCCGCGGGGTTCCCGCGGTCGCCCTGCTCTCCCGTGTTCTCCCGCGGTCTCCCGCGGTCTCCCGCCCTCTGCCGCGCTCAGCCGGCCAGGCAGGACGGGCCGAGCAGCACCTTCAGATCACCGAACAGCGCGGGGTCGGGCTTGACCCGGTGCCGGTCCAGCCGCAGCACGGTCGTCTTGGTCGGGCCCTGGAGCCTGATCCGGACCTCGCTGTCGCCCCGGTGGTGAGTGAGGATCTCCCCCAGGCGGTTGATCATCGGCGGGGTGACCCGGGTGGCCGGGATGGTGAGGATCACGGGGGCGTTGGTGCCCGCGTTCGACAGGTCGGGGACCTGCAGCTCCATGGCGACGAGCCGCGGCACGTCCTCCCGCTTGTCGAGGCGGCCCTTGACGAAGACGACGGCGTCCTCGACGAGTTGGGTCGAGACGAGCTGGTAGGTCGCCGGGAAGAACATGCACTCGATGGAGCCCGCGAGGTCCTCGACGGTGGCGATCGCCCAGGCGTTGCCCTGCTTGGTCATCTTCCGCTGGAGACCGGAGATGATGCCGCCGATGGTGACGACCGCGCCGTCCGCGTGCTCACCGCCGGTGAGCTGGGCGATGCCCGCGTCGGCCTTGTCGGACAGCACGTGCTCCAGACCGAACAGCGGGTGGTCGGAGACGTACAGACCGAGCATCTCCCGCTCCTGGGCGAGCAGATACGTCTTCTCCCACTCGTCGGTCGTGAACTCGACGTCGAGTCCGAAACCGGGCTCGCTCGTCTCCTCCTCGCCCATGCCGCCGAAGAGGTCGAACTGGCCCTCGGCCTCCTTGCGCTTGACCGCGACCACGTTGTCGATCATCGGCTCGAAGTGCGCGGTGAGGCCCTTGCGGGTGTGCCCCAGGGTGTCGAACGCGCCCGCCTTGATCAGCGACTCCGTGGTGCGCTTGTTGCACGCGACCGCCTCGACCTTGTCGAGGTAGTCGGGGAAGGAGCCGTACTTGCCCTTGGCCTTGCGGCTCCTGATGATCGACTCCACCACGTTGGTGCCGACGTTGCGCACGGCTTCGAGGCCGAAGAGGATCACGTCGTCGCCCTGTGCGGCGAAGTTGTGCACCGACTCGTTGACGTTCGGCGGGAGCACCTTGATGCCCATGCGGCGGCACTCGTTGAGGTAGACGGCCGACTTGTCCTTGTCGTCCTTGACCGAGGTGAGCAGTCCGGCCATGTACTCGGCGGGGTGGTTCGCCTTCAGGTAGGCGGTCCAGTACGAGACCAGGCCGTACGCGGCGGAGTGCGCCTTGTTGAAGGCGTAGCCGGCGAAGGGGACCAGCACGTCCCACAGGGCCTTGATCGCCTCGTCGCTGTAGCCGTTCTTCTTGGCGCCGGCCTGGAAGATGGTGAAGTTCTTCGCGAGCTCGTCGGGCTTCTTCTTGCCCATCACGCGACGCAGGATGTCGGCCTCGCCGAGCGAGTACCCGGCGATGATCTGGGCGGCCTTCTGCACCTGCTCCTGGTAGACGATCAGGCCGTAGGTGACCGCCAGGACCTCTTCGAGCGGCTCCTCGAGCTCCTTGTGGATCGGGGTGATCTCCTGGAGCTTGTTCTTGCGGAGCGCGTAGTTGGTGTGCGAGTCCATGCCCATCGGGCCGGGACGGTAGAGCGCCGAGACGGCGGAGATGTCTTCGAAGTTGTCGGGCTTCATCAGGCGCAGCAGGGAGCGCATGGGGCCGCCGTCGAACTGGAAGACGCCGAGGGTCTCACCGCGCTGGAGGAGTTCGAAGGTCTTCGGATCGTCGAGCGGCAGGGCCAGCAGGTCGAGGTCGACGCCCTTGTTGGACTTCACCATCTTGACGGCGTCGTCCATGATCGTGAGGTTGCGCAGGCCGAGGAAGTCCATCTTCAGCAGGCCGAGCGACTCGCACTGCGGGTAGTCCCACTGGGTGATGGTCACGCCGTCGGTGTGCCGCACCCAGATGGGGGCGTGGTCGACGATGGGCTCGCTGGACATGATCACGCCGGCCGCGTGCACGCCCATCTGCCGGACCAGGCCCTCGACGCCCTTGGCGGTGTCGATGACCTTCTTGACGTCCGGCTCGTTCTCGTACATCGCGCGGATCTCGCCCGCCTCGCTGTACCGCGGGTGCGAGGGGTCCGTGATGCCGTTGAGGTCGATGCCCTTGCCCAGGACGTCGGCGGGCATGGCCTTGGTGAGGCGGTCGCCCATCGCGTACGGGTAGCCCAGCACGCGCGCGGAGTCCTTGATGGCGTTCTTCGCCTTGATCTTGCCGTAGGTGCCGATCATGGCGACCTTGTCGGCGCCGTACTTCTCGGTCACGTACCGGATCACCTCGACGCGCCTGCGCTCGTCGAAGTCGATGTCGACATCGGGCATGGAGACGCGCTCGGGGTTGAGGAACCGCTCGAAGATCAGGCCGTGCGGGATCGGGTCGAGGTCGGTGATGCCCATCGCGTAGGCGACGATCGAGCCGGCCGCGGAACCACGCCCCGGACCGACCGCGATGCCCTGGTTCTTCGCCCACATGATGAAGTCGGCGACGACGAGGAAGTAGCCCGGGAACCCCATCTGGATGATGACGTCCATCTCGTACTCGACCTGCTTCTGCCGGTCCTCGGGGACGCCGCCCGGGAAGCGGCGGTCCATCCCCCGGCGGACCTCCTCCTTGAACCAGGTGACCTCGGTGAAGCCGTCGGGGATGTCGAACTTCGGCATGAGGTTCTTCGCCTCGAACATGCCGGTGGTGTCGATCTGCTCGGCCACCAGGAGGGTGTTGGCGCAGCCCTCCTGCCAGGCGTCGGAGGAGTCGATGGCGTACATCTCGTCCGTGGACTTCAGGTAGTAGCCGGTGCCGTCGAAGCGGAAGCGGTCCGGGTCCGAGAGGTTCTTGCCGGTCTGGATGCACAGCAGCGCGTCGTGCGCGGTGGCCTCGTGCGCGTACGTGTAGTGCGAGTCGTTGGTGACCAGGGGCGGGATGCCGAGCTTCTTGCCGATCTCCAGGAGGCCGTCACGGACCCGGCTCTCGATCTCGATGCCGTGGTCCATCAGCTCCAGGAAGTACCGGTCCTTGCCGAAGATGTCCTGGTAGTCGGCGGCCGCCTTGAGCGCCTCCTCCTTCTGGCCGAGGCGCAGCCGGGTCTGGAGCTCGCCCGAGGGGCAGCCGGTGGAGGCGATGAGCCCCTCGGACCACTGGGCGATGGTCTCCTTGTCCATGCGCGGCCACTTCTGCAGCCAGCCCTCGGCGTACGCGTCCGAGGAGAGCCGGAAGAGGTTGTGCAGGCCCGTCGCGTTGGCCGCCCAGATCGTCTTGTGGGTGTAGCCGCCGGAACCGGAGACGTCGTCGCGCTTCTGGTGCGGCTGGCCCCACTGGATCTTGCGCTTGTTGCGCCGGGACTCGGGGGCGACGTACGCCTCGATCCCGATGATCGGGGTGACTCCGGCCTTCTTCGCGGTGTGGAAGAAGTCGTACGCCCCGTGCAGGTTGCCGTGGTCCGACATGGCGATGTGGGTCATGCCCATCTCGTTGCACGCGTCGAACATGTCCTTGAGCCGCGCGGCACCGTCCAGCAGCGAGTACTGGGTGTGGACGTGCAGGTGCGTGAACGGCGGCTTTGACACGGCTGCGGCCTCCAAGGGAAACATACGGCGACGGGTGTCCCACCGGTTACGGACGGATCGGGGGACAGCGTCGAAGTCTATGCCTCGCGACTGACACCCGGGCTCGTTCCCCACGTACCTTCACGGGTGAGGCCGCGGGCACTTTCGTCCGCCCCCGCCCGTTGGATGCGACAGAAACGCTGTCGTACATGTCATGCACCAGGAGGCACCAGCGATGTCGGTTCCGCAGCTCAACGACGAGCACCGCGGCGAGGAGATCCTCGCCGTCTTCGACACCGCGTTCGGCGAGCTCCTGGCCGCCGACCCGGCCGCGTTCCGGGTGAAGTTCCGGAAGATGGCGGCCTCCGCGTTCGCGTTCTACCGCGGTACCGCGGGCCTCTTCTACCACGACCTGGACGCCGAGAAGCGGGGCGGCCCGTTCCTGGACGAGCGCACCTCGCGCGTGTGGATCCACGGCGACCTGCACGCGGAGAACTTCGGCACGTACATGGACGCGACCGGCCGGCTGATCTTCAACGTCAACGACTTCGACGAGGCGTACGTCGGCCCCTTCACCTGGGACCTGAAGCGCCTCTCCGCCTCCATCGCCCTCATCGGGTACGCGAAGGCGCTCGGTGACGACCAGATCAGCGAGCTGGTGGAGGTCTACGCGGGCGCGTACCGGGAGCGGATCCACGCGCTGGCCACCGGCGCCAAGAGCGACGAGGTGCCGCCCTTCACCCTGGACACCGCGCAGGGCCCGCTGCTCGACGCGCTGCGCGACGCGCGCTCCCTGACCCGCTTCGGGCTGCTGGACTCGATGACGGAGATCCGTGACTTCGAGCGCCGCTTCGCACCGGGCGGCGGTTCCATCGAGCTGGACGCCGCCACCCGCTACAAGGTGCTCGCGGCCTTCGACGGCTATCTGGAGACGCTTCCGGAGACCTCCCTGGCCCGCCCGGACTCCTACCGCGTGAAGGACGTCGTCGGCCGCCGGGGCATCGGTATCGGCTCGGCCGGTCTGCCGTCGTACAACATCCTCCTCGAGGGCCACAGCGACGCCCTGGAGAACGACGTGGTGATCTACATCAAGCAGGCCCAGACGCCGGCCGTCTCCCGGCACATCACGGACCCGGCGATCCGCGACTACTTCCAGCACGAGGGCCACCGCACGGTGATCTCCCAGCGCGCCCTCCAGCAGCACGCCGACCCGTGGCTGGGCTGGACCGAGCTGGGCGGCGCGGGGCAGCTGGTCGCCGAGGTCTCGCCGTACGCGGTCGACCTCGACTGGGGCGACATCGACGACCCGGAGGAGATCGCGGGCGTCGTCGCCGACCTGGGCCGGGCCACGGCCACGATGCACGCGGCGGCGGACGACACCTCCGGCGAGTCCCTGGTGCCCTTCTCCACCGAGCGGGCCATCGACGCGGCGATCGCGGCCGACGAGGACGGCTTCGCGCCGCTCCTGGTCGACTTCGCGCACACCTACGGCGCACGCGCGCGTACCGACCACCAGATCTTCGTCGACCTGTTCCGCAACGGCCGGATTCCAGGTCTCTAACGGTCCGCCTTCTCACAGGGACCCTTTAGGGGCCTCCTACAGGAGCACGTGACACACTCTCCTCCGCTATGGACATATCCGGGACCCGCCTCAGAGCCGTACGCGCGGCGCTGTTCACGGCATGCGTCGTGACGCTCAGCACCGCGTCGCACGTGCTGCTGTCCCGGGCCCCGCTGCCGCTCAACACGGTGGCCGCCGTCGCGGCCGCCGTGTTCGCCCTCGCCTATGTCCTCGCCGGCCGCGAGTGCGGCTTCGGGCGCATCGCCGCCCTGCTGATCCCGCTGGAGCTGGCGGCCGACACCGTCTTCACCACCGGCCA
Organism: Streptomyces sp. Root1310; assembly: GCF_001426425.1. Classification (NCBI taxonomy): domain Bacteria; kingdom Bacillati; phylum Actinomycetota; class Actinomycetes; order Kitasatosporales; family Streptomycetaceae; genus Streptomyces; species Streptomyces sp. Root1310. Next base: position 361,433 of record NZ_LMEQ01000001.1, read on the forward strand.
GCACGTCTGCTACGGCCGGGCGGGCGGCCCGGTCGCCGGCCCGCTGGCCTCGGTCGGCTGGGACGTGCTGTGCGGTGACGGCACTCCCGTCGGCACCCCGCTGGCCCAGGTCACCGGCACCGACACCGACCGGCTGGGCGGGCTCCTCGCCCACCCCGACCCGGCCGCCGCCTGGCTGCTGCTCGGCGCGCACGTCTGCGTCGGCCTGATCGCGGCCGCCTGGCTGCGCCGGGGCGAGCGGGCGCTGGCCCAGCTGCTGCGGGCCGCGACCGCGACGACCTTCCGGCCGCTGCTGCTGGCCGTCGCCGCCGTGGCCGTACGACGCGCCCCGGCGGCCCGCCGCCTGCCGCGGCCCACCCGCCGGTCGACCACCGTCCGCGAGCGGATTCTCGTGCACTCCTTGGGACGGCGTGGACCGCCGTGCTCGCTCGCCGCGGTCTGAACAGGCCCGTACGTCTGCGCAGGCCCCGGCACCCCGAGCACCACTTCAGTCCCTCAGTCCCCACACGAACTTCCGCGCACGGCATGTGCGCGTCCCTTGGGAGAACACCATGAGCAAGCGGAACAGCGCGGCGGCGAAGACGGCGGCCCGGGAGCGGCTGCGCATCGAGCGTGAGCGCGAGGCCAAGCGGGCCAAGATCAGGCGGCAGATCATCGTCGCCTGCTCGGTCGTCGGCGTGCTCGCCCTGGCGGGCGGCATAGGTTACGCCGTCGTCCAGGCGAACAAGCCCGGCTACTGGGAGGACGCGGCGAAGGCCAAGCTGGTCGCCCCGGCCAACACCAGCGGCAAGAACGGCACGACGGTCGTCATGGGCAAGGCGAGCGCCAAGAAGACGCTCGTGATGTACGAGGACCCGCGCTGCCCGGTCTGCGCCCAGTTCGAGCAGACCGTCGGCGCGACGGTGAAGAGCGACTACGACACCGGCAAGTTCAAGATCCAGTACGTCGGCGCGACCTTCCTCGACCGCAGCCTGACGGGCGAGGGCTCCAAGAACGCGCTCAGCGCGCTGGGCGCCGCGCTCAACGTCAGCCCCGAGGCGTTCCTCGAGTACAAGACCGCGATGTACTCGGCGAAGTACCACCCCGAGGAGACCGAGGACAAGTTCAAGGACGACTCCTACCTGATCAAGGTGGCGAACACCGTCGCGGCGCTGAAGGGCAACGCGAAGTTCCAGAGCGCCGTGAAGAACGGCACCTACGACCGGTGGGCGCTGGAGATGTCCAAGACGTTCGACAAGAGCGGCGTCTCGGGTACCCCGACCCTGAAGATGGACGGCAAGACGCTGACCGGCTCCGACGGGCAGGGCAACGCCCCGATGACGGTCGCCGACTTCACCACGGCGATCGACGCGGCGCTCAAGGGCTGACCGGCGGCTGATCCGACACTGCGACTAAGAGCGGGCGAACTTTTGGGAGTTCGCCCGCTCTTCTGTCGTACCGGTCAGTAATCTGATCGTCCGTGACCAGTCGATACAGATCCTCCGAGAGCGCCGACACCTCGTCAGAGCGCCCCAACTCGCTGTCGCCGCGCCGCCGTACGGCGCTGAAGGCCGTGGCCGCCACCGCGGTGCTGGCCGGCCCGCTCGCCGCCGCGCTGCCTGCCCGTGCCGCCGAGGCCCCCGTCTTCCTGCACGGCCTCGCGTCCGGCGACCCGCTGCCCGACGGTGTCCTGCTGTGGACCCGGGTGACGCCCACCGCCGACGCGATACCCGGCTCCGGGCTCGGTCCGGCCACGGAGGTGAGCTGGGTCGTCGCCACGGACAAGGCCCTGACGAACGTCGTCACCAGGGGCTCCACCACGGCCTCCGCCGCGACCGACCACACCGTCAAGGCCGACATCCGCGGTCTCGCGCCCGCCACCGACTACTGGTTCCGCTTCTCGGCCGGCGGCACGGACTCCCCGGTGGCGCGCACCCGCACCGCGCCGGCGGCGGACGCCGCCGTGCCGGGCCTGCGCTTCGGCGTGGTCTCCTGCGCCAACTGGGAGGCCGGCTACTTCTCCTCGTACCGTCATCTCGCGGCCCGCGGCGATCTGGACGCCTGGCTGCACCTCGGCGACTACATCTACGAGTACGGCACCGGCGAGTACGGCACGCGCGGGACCGTCGTACGGCAGACGGCGCCCACCCACGAGATCCTCACCCTCGCCGACTACCGCACCCGGCACGGCACGTACAAGACCGACCCGGACCTTCAGGCCCTGCACGCGAAGGCGCCGGTCGTCGCGATCTGGGACGACCACGAGTTCGCCAACGACACCTGGTCGGGTGGGGCCGAGAACCACACCGAGGGCGCCGAGGGCGCCTGGTCGGCCCGGCAGGCGGCCGCCAAGCAGGCCTACTTCGAGTGGATGCCGGTCCGGCCGGCCATCGCCGGCACCACCTACCGCCGGCTGCGCTTCGGCAAGCTCGCCGATCTGTCCCTGCTGGACCTGCGGTCCTTCCGCTCGCAGCAGGCCGCCGTCGGCAACGGCACCGTCGACGACCCGGACCGCACGCTCACCGGCCGCGCCCAGCTGGACTGGCTGAAGGCCGGTCTGAAGGCCTCCGACACCACCTGGCGGCTGGTCGGCAACTCGGTGATGATCTCTCCGTTCGCCATCGGCTCGCTCTCCGCTGACCTGTTCAAGCCGCTCGCCAAGCTGCTCGGCCTGCCGCAGGAGGGCATCGCCCTCAACACCGACCAGTGGGACGGCTACACCGACGACCGGCGTGAGCTCCTGGCCCACCTGCGCTCGAACGCGATCCGCAACACCGTCTTCCTGACCGGTGACATCCACATGGCGTGGGCCAACGACGTGCCGGTGGACGCCGGGACGTACCCGCTGTCGGCCTCGGCCGCCACGGAGTTCGTGGTCACGTCGGTGACCTCCGACAACCTCGACGACATCGTGAAGGTCCCGGAGGGCACGCTCACCGCGATCGCCTCCCCGGTCATCCGGGCCGCGAACCGGCACGTCCACTTCGTGGACACCGACCGGCACGGCTACGGCGTCCTGGACATCACCGCCGAGCGCGCGCAGATGGACTACTACGTGCTGTCCGACCGCGCCAGCGCAACGGCGACCTCCGCCTGGTCCCGCTCGTACCGCACGCGCAGCGGCACGCAGAAGGTGGAGCGCACCTACGACCCGGTCTAGTTCCCTCCGCAGCCGCGGATCCCGCTAGAGCGACTCGAGGAAGCCGAGCGCCACCCGCCAGGTGGCCTCGGCCGCCTCCGCGTCGTGGTCGGGCAGCTCGGGGTCGGTGTACAGGTGCCCCGCTCCCGCGTACCGGTAGATCTCCACGTCGGCGCCCGCTCTGCCCATCTGGAGATACCAGGCGCTCAGCCAGTCGTCGGTCTCGAACTGGTCCGGCTCCGCGACGTGCAGCTGCACCGGGAGGCCGTCGACGGAGACGTTCGGCGCGAGGTCCGACGTGCCGTGCAGCAGGAGCAGGCCACGCGCCCTCGCGTCGCCGAGGGCGAGGGTCTGGGCGACCGACGCGCCGAGCGAGAACCCGGCGTACACCAGCCCGCGCTCCGAGTAGGGCGCGGCGGCCAGGACGGCTCTCTTCAGCAGCTCGTCCTTGCCGATCTCGTCGTTGTACGCCATGCCCTCCTCGACGGTGTCGAACGTGCGTCCCTCGAAGAGGTCCGGCGTCCACACCTCGTGCCCGGCGGCGCGCAGCCGGTCCGCCGCGGCGCGCACCGCGGGCCGCAGACCATAGGTCGAGTGAAAGAGCATGATGTTCATGTGCCCATGGTGCCAGCCTGCACTGACAACGCCGTGCGTGCGTCTCCTCACAGAAACCGCATGTTCAGGACCCCTCGGACCCGGTTACGTTCGATGACATGGAGAACCTGCTCCGCCCCGTGATCGTGGTCGGCGGCTCGGTCGTGCTGACAGTCCTCATCGGCTGGGCCACCGACCGCCTGCTGTCCAAGGCCGACCTACGGCATCCCGAGACCCCGATGTGGGGTCTGCTGCGCCGTGGCCGCATCCCCTATCAGCTCGTTCTGTGCGCGGCGCTGCTGAGAGGGTCGTACGACGCCGCGCAGTTGCTGGAGGACCATCGCACCGGTATCGGACAGTTCCTCACCCTGGTGCTGATCGGCTCGGCCGCCTGGCTGGTGATCAGGATCGCGGCGGCGATCGTCGAGACGTCCTACTCGCGCTACGCGCGCGTGCACCGCGATCCGGCCCGGGTCCGGCGCGTGCGGACCCAGGTGTCGCTGATCATGCGGGTGGTGGCGGCCGTCGTCGGGGTGGTCGCGGCGGCCTCGATGCTGCTGACGTTCCCCGCCATGCGCGCGGCGGGCGCCTCCCTGCTGGCCTCGGCCGGGATCCTCGGCATCGTCGCCGGTGTGGCCGCCCAGTCGACGCTGAGCAACATGTTCGCCGGCTTCCAGATCGCCTTCGGCGACATGGTGCGCATCGGCGACACGGTGGTGGTGGACGGCGAGTGGGGCACGGTCGAGGAGATCACCCTGACCTTCCTGACCGTGCGGACCTGGGACGAGCGCCGGATCACGATGCCGGTCTCCTACTTCACCTCGAAGCCCTTCGAGAACTGGTCGCGCGGCACCCCGCAGATGACCGGCATCGTCTACTGGCACGTCGACCACGCGGCGCCGGTGGAGGCGATGCGCGAGAAGCTGCGCGACATCCTGCGCGAGTGCCCGGCCTGGGACGGCCGTGCCTGCGGGCTCGACGTCACCGACACCACGCCCAACACCATGCAGGTGCGGGCCCTGGTCACGGCGAAGGACGCCGACGACATCTGGACGGTGCGGGTCAGGGTCCGCGAGGAGATGATCCGCTGGCTGTCCAAGGACCACCCGTACGCGCTCCCGAGGGTCAACACGGCGGATGCGGCGCTGCCCCCGGGCCGCCTGCCCGGCCAGTCCCACTCCCCCGACGGTGCGGCCCGTCGCGTCCACGAGCCGCCGCGGACGGGCCGCTGACCGTCAGTTCCCGCGCTCCGCGCCCCCGTTGACCTGGACGGTCTGCGAAGTGACGTGACCGGCGCCCGGGGAGGCCAGCCAATGCAGTGTGGCGGCGATGTCCCCGGGCGTCCCGGCGCGCCCGGTGAAGGTCTCGCCGACGAGCCGCTCGCGCCGCGCTGGCTCGATGGCGTCCCCGAAGAACCCGGTGTCCTCGACGTATCCCGGGGCGACGAGGTTCACCGTGATGCCCCGGGGACCCAACTCCCGGGCCAGGTCGCGGGCGTACGGGTGCAGCGCGGCCTTGGCGCCGCCGTACGCCCCGCTGCCGGACCCCCGGTAGGCGGCGATCGAGCTGACGAACAGCACCCGTCCGCCCGGCGAGGCGAGCCGGTCCTTCAGGGCCTCGGTGAGCAGTGCGGCGCTGAGGGTGTTGTTGCGGAAGTTGACGGTCCAGTGGTGCGCGACACGGTCCAGCGGATCCGCGCCGGCGCTCGGGGGCTCCGGATGGCCTGCGCCCCCGGCGCTGTGGACCAGCACGTCCACGGTGCCGAACTCCGTCTCGACGAACCGGGCGACGCCCCGCACCTGCTCCGGCTCACTCAGATCCGCGGCGTAGGTGAGCGCCCCGGCCACCCCGGCCTTCGCCAGCACGTCCGCCCGCCGCCCGAGCAGCAGCACCCGGTCCCCGTCCGCGGCGAAGACCTGCGCCGCGGCGAGCCCGATCCCTGTTCCGCCTCCACTGATCACCACATTGCGTGCCATGGTCCGAGCGTAACGACGAGTGCTGACAGGGGGCGTGGCGGTTCACACGACCGCCATGAAACGGGCCGCGGCAAAGGGCGGGCCCGGTCGCCTCACTTGAGGCTGCGCACGTCCAGATGCCGCAGTACGCGGTCCACGATCTCCGGATCGGCGCCCGGTTCGCTGCGCGCCGCGACCACCTCGTGCCGGGCCGCGCTGAGCATCTCCGCCTGGATCCGCCGCACCCGCTTCAGCCTCCGCACCCGATGGTCGTGCCCCTCGCGCCGTTCGTCCTCCCCGACGTCCGGGCTGATCCGCAACCCGATGTCGAAGGCCCGTCGCAGCATCTGCTCGGACAGTTCCTCCGGCAGGTCCTCCTCGGCCTCGATCTCCCGCAGCCGCCGCTTCGCCGCCTTCGCGGCCCGCACCGCGAGCTCCTTCTCGAACTCCTTCTCGCGGTCGGCGTCCGACCGCACGTCGAGGCGTTTCACCAGCCACGGCAGGGTCAGTCCCTGAAGGACCAGAGTCGCCATGATCACGCCGAACGCGATGAAGATGATCTCGTCCCGGTCGGGGAAGGGCCCCCCGTCGTCGGTCTTCAGCGGCACGGCCAGCGCCAGCGCCACCGAGGCCACCCCGCGCATCCCGGCCCACCACATGACGAGGGTCTCCCGCCAGTTCGTCGGAATGTCCTCGAGGTGGTCCTTTCTGGCATGCAGCCGCTGCGTCAGCCAGGTCGCCGGCAGCAGCCAGAGCAGCCGGACGACGACCACGACGACCACGATCACCCCGGCCCAGCCCAGCATCTCCCCCCACCGCCCGGACGCCGTCCGGATCGCGTTGTGCAGCTCCAGGCCGATCAGTCCGAACGCGACGCCCGTGACGAGGGTGTCGATGATGTCCCAGAAGGTGTGGCCGGCCAGCCGGGTCAGCACGTCGTCGGGGTCGGTGGCGTACTCGGCGAGGAACATGGCCGTGGTCAGGACGGCCAGCACCCCGGACCCGTGGAACTCCTCCGCCAGCACGTACGAGGCGTACGGCACCAGGAGCGTCAGCCCGATCTGCAGCGTCGTGTCCCCGAGGACGTCCAGCAGCCTGTTCGCGCCCCAGCCGAGCGCGACACCCACCGCCACCGCCACCACCGCGGAGAGCACCAGATCGAGACCGGCCTGCCACGGCGAGAACGACCCGCTCACGGCCGCGGCGATCGCGACGTGGTAGAGCACGATGGCCGTCACGTCGTTGAACAGCCCCTCGCCCTCCAGGATGGACACCAGCCGGCGGGGCAGCCCGAGCTGTCCGGCCACCGCGGTGGCGGCCACCGGGTCGGGCGGCGCGACCAGCGCGCCCAGCGCCACGGCCGCGGCGATCGGCAGCCCCGGCACGATCGCGTGGGCCACGGCCGCCACGCACACCGTCGTGACGAACACCAGCGCCACGGCCAGCAGGAAGATCGGCCGCACGTTCGCCGCGAACTGCCGCCACGAGGTCCGCCGCACCGCCGCGTACAGGAGGGGCGGCAGCAGGAGGGGCAGGATCAGGTCCGGCGGGATGTCCACGTTGGGCACGAACTCGAGCACCGCGAGGACGATCCCGAGCAGGGTCATGAGCACCGGCGCCGGCAACCCGAACCGGTCCCCCACCGGGACGCTCACCACGGCCCCGAGCAGCAGGACGAACAACAGGGCCAGCTGGTCCACGGTCAGCGCTCCGGGTCTAGACGATCAAGAACATCCAGACCTCCAGCGTCGCACGCCCACCGTCCGCTACAGAGAACGCCGCATGGACCGGTGCGGAATCCCCGCCTCCATGTCCTCCGGCCCGTACGCCGCGTACCCCAGCCGCTCGTAGAACCCCAGCGCCTGGGTCTGCGCGTGCAGATCCACGGCCGCGAGCCCCCGCGCGCGTGCCGCCTCCTCGATGGCCCGCACCAGCGCGACGCCGACGCCCAGCCCGCGCGCCTCACGGGTCACGGCGAGCCGCCCCAGCGAGCCCACCGACAGGTCGCCGCCGGTCCGGTCGGCGACCGCCTCGCCGTACAGCAGCCGCCCGGTGCCGAGCGGCAGCCCGTCCTCCCGGACCGCAAGCACGTGGACCGCGTCGGCGTCGTGCGCGTCGTACTCCAGGTCCGCGGGCACGCCCTGCTCGCCGACGAAGACCTCCTTGCGCACCGCGAAGCACGCCTCCCGGTCGGCGGGGTCCTCGGCGACGCGCACCGCGTACCCGAGCGGGCCGGTCATCCGTAGGTCTCCTCGCGGACCTGCTCCAGGGCCTTGGCCAGGTCCTCGGGGTAGTCACTGGCGAACTCCGCCCACCGACCGTCCCCGGGGTGCTCGAAGCCCAGCCGCACCGCGTGCAGCCACTGCCGGGTCAGGCCCAGCCGCTTGGACAGCGTGGGGTCGGCGCCGTACGTCAGGTCGCCGACGCAGGGGTGGCGGTGGGCGGCCATGTGGACGCGGATCTGGTGGGTACGGCCCGTCTCCAGCTTCACGTCCAGCAGGGAGGCCGCGCGGAAGGCCTCGATGAGGTCGTAGTGCGTGACGGACGGCTTGCCCTCGGCCGTGACCGCCCACTTGTAGTCGTGGTGCGGGTGGCGGCCGATGGGCGCGTCGATCGTGCCGCTGGTCGGGTCGGGGTGGCCCTGGACGAGCGTGTGGTAGCGCTTGTCGACCGTGCGCTCCTTGAACTGGCGCTTCAGCGACGTGTACGCCCGCTCCGACTTGGCGACCACCATCAGCCCCGAGGTGCCGACGTCGAGGCGGTGCACGATGCCCTGGCGCTCGGCGGCACCGGAGGTGGAGATGCGGTATCCGGCGGCGGCCAGCCCGCCGATGACCGTCGTCCCGCTCCAGCCGGGCGACGGGTGCGCGGCCACGCCCACCGGCTTGACGATCACGACCACGTCGTCGTCGTCGTGCACGATCTCCATGCCCTCGACGGGCTCGGCGACGATCTGCACCGGCGCCGGAGCCTGCGGCATCTCGACCTCCAGCCAGGCCCCGCCGATCACCCGCTCGGATTTGCCGACCACCGAGCCGTCGACCGTGACCTTCCCCGCCGCAGCCAGCTCGGCGGCCTTCGTACGGGAGAAGCCGAACATGCGGGAGATGGCGGCGTCTACGCGCTCGCCCTCCAGGCCGTCCGGCACGGGCAGGGTGCGGGTCTCGGGAATCGTGCTCACCCGTCGAGTATGCCGGACGGCTCCGGTACCGCCGTACGGCCCTGTGGACAACCGCCGGGCGATCAGTCCTTGTGGACGGTCCCGTCCGGGTCCAGGCCCTTGAAGGACAGCAGCACGATCAGGATGCCGCCGCAGACGATCGCCGAGTCCGCGAGGTTGAAGACCGCGAAGTGCTTCGGGGCGATGAAGTCCACGACCGCGCCCTCGAAAACGCCCGGCGCGCGGAAGATCCGGTCGGTGAGGTTGCCCAGAGCGCCGCCCAGCAGCAGTCCCAGGGCGATCGCCCAGGGCAGGCTGTAGAGCTTGCGGGCGAGCCGGGCGATCACCACGATCACGGCCGTCGCGATGACCGTGAAGATGATGGTGAACGCCTCACCGAAGCCGAAGGCCGCGCCGGCGTTGCGGATGGCCTCGAACTTCAGCCAGTCCCCGACGATCTCGATCGGCGCGTGGTGCTCCAGCTTGGCGACCACGATCATCTTGCTCACCAGGTCGATCACGTACGCGACCGTGGCGACGGTGAAGAGCACGGCGATCCGGCGCTTGCCCCTGGGCCGCGCCTCGGTGCTCTCCTGCCCGTCCGGGCCGGACGACTGCTCCGGCTCGGATCCCGCCTCTGGGATGTCCGGCGTACCGATGACGCGCTCCGCCTCTGCCACGTGAGTCCCTCAACCTAGGTACCTGACTGAGGACGAGGGTACGGCACACCCCCCGACCGCCAGGTGATCAGTACCGACGCTCCTGCTTCTGCTTGCACGCGACGCACAGGGTGGCCCTCGGGAAGGCCTGCATCCGGGCCTTGCCGATGGCCTGGCCGCAGTTCTCGCACAGGCCGTACGTGCCGGCGTCCAGCCGCTCCAGGGCGTGCTCGGTCTGGATCAGCATCTCGCGCGCGTTGGCGGCCAGCGCCAGTTCGTGTTCACGCGTGATGTTCTTCGTCCCGGTGTCCGCCTGGTCGTCGCCCGCGCCGTCGCCCGAGTCCCGCATCAGCCCCGTCAGGGCCGCCTCGGACGAGGCGAGCTCCGCCCGCAGCCGCCCCTGCTCGGACTGGAGCTCCGCCCGGGCCTCCTCGACCTCCTGCGGCGTCCACGGCTCCTCGCCGGGGCGCACCGCGAGTTCGCCGGGCTCCACCGCCGCGAGGCGCGCCTTGGGAACAGCGGTCTTCGCCGCCGTGGCCGTACCCGGAGTCTTCTTCGCAACCACAGTCGTGGCTCCCGTCTGCTCCGCGGCCGAGGCCGCGCCCACCTTCTTGGCCGTGCTCTTCCTGCCCGCGGTCGCCCCGGTCACGCCTTCGGCGCCGGCGATCTTCTCGACGGCCGCCTTCCCGGCGGTGTCCTTCCCCGCGGTGTCCTTCCCCGCGGTGACCTTCCTGGTGGCCGCCTTCTTGGCAGCCGGCTTCCTCCCGGTCGCCGTCCCCGCCGCCTTCTTGGCCGCGGCCTTCCTGGCGACCGTCTTCTTGGCGGCCGGCTTCCCCGTGACCGCCTCCGTGACCGCCTCCGTGGCGACCACCGCCTCCGCGGCCGTCTTCTTCACCGCTCTCCTGGCGGCGCTCTTCTTCACGGCAGGCGCCTTCCCGGCATGTCCGTCCCGCTCGGCCGGCCGCGCCACCTCGGTCTCCGCCGCTTCCCCCTCCTCAGGTCTTCGGGCCACCACCTTCTCGGCGGCCGGCTTCCCGGCCGCGGCCTTCCCCGGCGCACCGGCCGTCGCGGCCCGCACCGACTTCACGGCCCTGGAGCCCTCGGCCGCGCCGCCGGAGGCACCGGAGGCGCTCGCGGAGCTGCCGGACGCCGACTGCTGTACGGCGGTCTTCTTCGCCACCATGGCCGCGGCCCCTTCACATATTGTGATCTTGCACGCGAATCGTGCTGGGACGATAAATCGACTTGGAGCCCGCGGCAACGGGGCGCACCGCCCGATTCGCCCGCCTCGCGGCAAGCCTGCATCCGTTGTGCCCAGCTCCCCGCCGGGTAACCGCCGAGCCGGGCATCCCGGAGCCCGAACGCGCACGCCGTCACATATAGCCACCATTCGTGTCATTTCGGACTCCGTTGGTGGTTGCGTCCCTCGCCCCCGAAAACCCGTCGGCCGCCGTCGCCGGGGAGCCGTACACTGGGCGGAGCGAAAAGTGTGGATGGGGACGAGTAGCGGCGTACGCAGCCCAGAGCGACCCGGGGACGGTGGAAGCCCGGGGGCGAGCGCGACGCGAAGATCACCCCGGAGCCGCCGGAAGAAAGCCGCAGCCGCCAGGCGAGGGCCAGTAGAACCGGCATCGCGACCCCAATGAGGGGGCTCACCGGCGCACGGAGCGCACCGGAGGGCCAAGGAGGGTGGTACCGCGGGAGCGCGCCGCACACGGCGTAGACAGGCAAGTCGGCTCTCGTCCCTCCGACGGAAGACAGTATGTCCGCCGGAGGAAGCTCGTTGAATACGCAGCCGCAGTACCGCCAGGTGCCCGCCCAGGTCGACCTGCCCGCCCTCGAGCACGCGGTGCTCGACTTCTGGCGCGAGCAGAAGATCTTCGCCAAGAGTCTTGAGCAGTCCGAGGGCCGCCCCGAGTGGGTGTTCTACGAGGGCCCGCCCACCGCCAACGGGATGCCGGGCGCCCACCACATCGAGGCGCGCGTCTTCAAGGACGTCTTCCCCCGCTTCCGCACCATGCGCGGCTACCACGTGGCCCGCAAGGCCGGTTGGGACTGCCACGGCCTCCCGGTGGAGCTGGCGGTCGAGAAGGAGCTCGGCTTCTCCGGCAAGCAGGACATCGAGGCGTACGGCATCGCCGCCTTCAACGACAAGTGCCGCGAGTCCGTGCTCCGCCACACCGACGCGTTCTCCGAGCTCACGACCCGCATGGGCTACTGGGTCGACCTCGACGACGCCTACGTCACGATGGACCCCGAGTACATCGAGTCGGTCTGGTGGTCGCTGAAGGAGATCTTCAACAAGGGTCTGCTGGTCCAGGACCACCGCGTCGCCCCCTGGTGCCCCCGCTGCGGCACGGGTCTGTCCGACCACGAGCTGGCCCAGGGCTACGAGACGGTCGTCGACCCCTCCGTGTACGTCCGTTTCCCGCTCACCTCCGGTCCGCTCGCCGGCGAAGCCGCCCTCCTGGTGTGGACGACGACCCCCTGGACGCTGGTCTCCAACACGGCCGTGGCCGCGCACCCCGAGGTCGCCTACGTCGTGGCGACCAACGGCGAGGAGAAGCTCGTCGTCGCCGAGCCGCTGGTCGCCAAGGCGCTCGGCGAGGGCTGGGAGACCACGGGCCAGACCTTCACCGGTGCCGAAATGGAGCGCTGGACCTATCAACGTCCGTTCGAGCTGGTGGAGTTCCCGGAGCCCGCCCACTACGTGGTGAACGCCGAGTACGTCACCACCGAGGACGGCACCGGTCTGGTCCACCAGTCCCCCGCCTTCGGTGAGGACGACCTCAAGGTCTGCCGCTCCTACGGCCTGCCCGTCGTCAACCCGGTCCGCCCGGACGGCACCTTCGAGGAGTCCGTCCCGATGGTCGGCGGCGTCTTCTTCAAGAAGGCGGACGAAAAGCTGACCGAGGATCTCCAGCAGCGCGGCCTCCTCTTCAAGCACATCCCGTACGAGCACAGCTACCCGCACTGCTGGCGCTGCCACACCGCGCTCCTCTACTACGCGCAGCCGTCCTGGTACATCCGCACCACCGCCGTCAAGGACCGCCTCCTCCAGGAGAACGAGAAGACCAACTGGTTCCCGGACACGGTCAAGCACGGCCGGTACGGCGACTGGCTGAACAACAACATCGACTGGGCGCTCTCCCGCAACCGCTACTGGGGCACCCCGCTGCCGATCTGGCGCTGCGAGGACGACCACCTGACCGTCGCCGGCTCCCGCGCGGAACTCACCGAGCTGACCGGCACCGACCAGTCCGAGCTGGACCCGCACCGCCCGTACATCGACGCGGTCACCTTCGCCTGTCCCCAGGACGGCTGCGGGCGGACGGCCACACGCGTGCCGGAGGTCATCGACGCCTGGTACGACTCGGGTTCGATGCCGTTCGCGCAGTGGGGCTACCCGTACAAGAACAAGGACCTCTTCGAGTCGCGCTACCCGGCGCAGTTCATCAGCGAGGCCATCGACCAGACCCGCGGCTGGTTCTACACGCTGATGGCCGTCGGCACGCTGGTCTTCGACAAGTCGTCGTACGAGAACGTCGTCTGTCTGGGCCACATCCTCGCCGAGGACGGCCGCAAGATGTCCAAGCACCTGGGCAACATCCTTCAGCCGATCCCGCTGATGGACCAGCACGGCGCCGACGCGGTCCGCTGGTTCATGGCGGCCGGCGGCTCCCCGTGGGCGGCCCGGCGCGTGGGCCACAACACCATCCAGGAGGTCGTCCGCAAGACGCTCCTGACGTACTGGAACACGGTCGCCTTCCAGGCCCTGTACGCCCGTACGTCCGGCTGGGCGCCGAGCGCGGCCGACCCGGCCCCGGCCGACCGCCCGGTCCTGGACCGCTGGCTGGTCTCCGAACTCCACGCGCTCACCGACCAGGTGACGCAGGCCCTGGAGGCGTACGACACCCAGCGCGCCGGCAAGCTGCTCTCCGCGTTCGTCGACGACCTGTCCAACTGGTACGTCCGCCGCAGCCGTCGCCGCTTCTGGCAGGGCGACAAGGCCGCGCTGCGCACCCTGCACGAGGTCGTCGAGACGGTCACCAAGCTGATGGCCCCGCTGACGCCGTTCATCACCGAGCGGGTCTGGCAGGACCTCGTCGTGCCGGTCACCCCGGACGCCCCGGACTCCGTCCACCTGGCCGCCTGGCCGGAGGCCGAGCTCTCCGCGATCGACCCGGAGTTGTCGAAGCAGATGCTCCTGGTCCGCCGCCTGGTGGAGCTGGGCCGCGCCACACGCGCGGAGTCGGGCGTGAAGACCCGCCAGCCCCTCAAGCGCGCCCTGATCGCCGCGAGCGGCTTCGCCGCCCTCGACCGCGAGCTGCACGGGCAGATCACGGAGGAGCTCAACGTCGAGTCGCTGGCGTCCCTCTCCGAGGTCGGCGGCAGCCTGGTCGACACGACCGCCAAGGCCAACTTCCGCGCCCTGGGCAAGCGGTTCGGCAAGCGCGTCCAGGACGTGGCCAAGGCCGTCGCGAACGCCGACGCCGCCGCGCTCTCCCTGGCCCTGCGCGAGGGGACGGCCTCGGTGGAGGTCGACGGCGAGACGATCACCCTGGCACCCGACGAGGTCATCATCACGGAGACCCCGCGCGAGGGCTGGTCGGTCGCCTCCGACTCCGGCGCGACGGTCGCCCTCGACCTGGAGATCACCGAGGAGCTGCGCCGCGCGGGCCTGGCCCGGGACGCGATCCGGCTGATCCAGGAGGCCCGCAAGAACAGCGGCCTCGACGTCGCCGACCGCATCGCGCTCCGCTGGACCGCGACCGACCCGGCGGCCGCCGACGCCCTGTCCGGCCACGCCGGCCTCATCGCCGACGAGGTCCTCGCCACGGACTTCGCCCAGGGTGAGGCGGACGACACCTACGGCGCCCCGTTCACGGACGACGCCCTGACGCTGACGTTCCGCCTGCGCAAGGCGTAAGGCACCTCCGGGAGGGCCCGGCTCCCCGAGGGGGGCCGGGCCCTCCGCACGTCCGGCGTGCGGTACCCCGGCGGTCCCCGGCGGCCTCACGGCGGTCCCCGGCGGCCTCACGGCGCCCCCCAGCGGCCTCACCGCGATCTCGGGGCCGTCTCGAGGCGGAAAAGTCGCCTGCATGATCGCCGTCAACACGCGTAAAAAGGGCGGGACCCCGGATGGTGATCCGGGGTCCCGCCCTTTTGAACGCTGCCGACGCCTAAGGCGTACTACAGGCCGTCAGTTGTCGTCCTCGTCGATGAGGAAGCCACGCATCGGTGAGGGAGCCTGGCCCATCGGTGACGGGCCCTGCGGCCGCACCGGCGCCATCGGCTGGGTCATCGCCGGGGACATCTGCTGCTGCCCGCCGTAGGACGGGGCGGCCGGGCTGGGAGCACCCATGCCCGGGTTGCCGCCGTAGGACGGAGCACCGGCGCCGGCCGGAGCCATGGAAGGCGCCGGGGACGGCGGCAGCGATGCCGTGGCCGGAGTGCGCGGCGGAGCGAGGGAGTCGTCCGCCTGCGTCTCCAGCTGGCGCAGCTGGGACTCGAGGTAGGACTTCAGACGCGTGCGGTACTCGCGCTCGAAGCCACGCAGGTCCTCGACCTTGCGCTCCAACGTGGCGCGGGCGGACTCCAGGGAGCCCATCGCGACGCGGTGCTTCTCCTGCGCGTCCCGCTCCAGGGCGTCGGCCTTGGCACGGGCGTCGCGCTCGAGACCCTCGGCACGCGAACGCGCCTCACCGACGATCTTGTTGGCCTCGGAACGGGCCTCGGCGATCGCCTGGTCGGCGGTCTGCTGGGCCAGCGAGAGGACACGCGCGGCGCTGTCGCCACCGGGGCCCTGACCGGGGCCGCCCATCGGACCACCCATGGGGCCGCCCATCGGGCCACCCATCTGCTGCTGCATCGGGTTCTGGCCCATCGGACCCTGACCCATCGGACCCTGACCCATGGGGCCCTGGCCCATCTGCTGCTGCATGGGGTTCTGGCCCATCGGACCCTGGCCCATCGGGCCCTGGCCCTGCGGACCGCCCTGTCCACCGCCGGGACCGGCGGGCAACTGCGGCGCACCGCTCGGCAGCTGGGGCGGGCCACCCATGGGGCCACCCATCTGCTGCTGCGGCGGGCCCGATATGCCGGCGGGCACCGGGGCGCCCGGGCCTCGCATGCCCTGCGGAGGCATCCCCTGCTGGGGCATGCCCTGCTGCTGCATGCCGCCCTGCTGCATACCGCCTTGCTGCATGCCACCCTGCTGGGGCATACCGCCCTGCTGGGGCATGCCGCCCTGCTGCTGGTCCTGCTCCGGCGGCTTGCGCATGTTCTGCTGGTTCTGGGCAGCAGCGCGCGTGGCCGCGGCCAGCTTGGCCCGCAGGT
This sequence comes from Streptomyces sp. Root1310, assembly GCF_001426425.1. Classification (NCBI taxonomy): domain Bacteria; kingdom Bacillati; phylum Actinomycetota; class Actinomycetes; order Kitasatosporales; family Streptomycetaceae; genus Streptomyces; species Streptomyces sp. Root1310. Next base: position 377,258 of record NZ_LMEQ01000001.1, read on the forward strand.
CCTCGTTCTCACGAAGCAGGCGGGTCAGTTCGGCTTCGACCTCATCGAGGAAGGCATCGACCTCGTCCTCGTCATAGCCTTCTCGGAGGCGGACGGTCGTGAACTGCTTGTTCCGCACGTCCTCGGGGGTCAACGGCATCTCTTCACCTCAACGTAGTCGTCGGCATCGGCAAGACGGTAGTTCACATCGCTCACAGCCGACTCACGATCGAGATCAGGATGTAGACGATGATCATCAGTACGAAGAAGGACAGGTCGAGCGCCACGCCCCCGAGACGCAACGGCGGGATGACCCGCCGAAGAAGCTTGAGCGGTGGATCGGTGACAGTGTAGGTGGCCTCCAGAACGACCACCATCGCCTTGCCGGGCTGCCATGAGCGGGCGAACTGGAAGACGTAGTCCATGACCAGTCGGAAGATGAGCACGATGAGGAAGACCATCAGCGCGATGTAGACGACATCCAGGACCACGCTCATGTTCGGTGCTTCCCTCTCCCCTGTTCCGTGCTTCTCTGTACTGCCGTTTCCGGTCGAGCGTCTCAGCTCTGGTTGAAGAACCCGCCCTCTGCGATGCGGGCCTTGTCCTCCGCCGTGACATCGACGTTAGCAGGCGACAACAGGAACACCTTCTGCGTCACCCGCTCGATGCTGCCGTGAAGACCAAACACCAAACCCGCCGCAAAGTCGACAAGTCGCTTCGCGTCTGTGTCATCCATCTCAGTCAGATTCATGATCACCGGGGTGCCCTCACGGAAGTGTTCCCCGATGGTACGGGCCTCGTTGTAGGTCCGGGGGTGAAGCGTGGTGATCCGGTACGGCTCTCGTTCCGACACGACCTTGGGCATGATCACCGGTGCGTTCTTCTCCAGGGACTGACGTTCTTGTGTGATGGATGCCACGGGCGCGATGCGCGCCGGACGCCCGGATTCCGCGCCTAGCGAAGCGGAACGAGCCACCGGCTCACGCGGCGCCGGTGGCTGCACGATTCGCACCTCTTCGTCCCTTTGGGACTGATGCGCACCATGTGACTGGTGGGACGGCTCGTGTCGCCGGTGGTCCCGCTCGGGCTCCGGGTCGAGCTCGGGTTCGAAGTCGTCGTCGGGGTCGAATCCCCGGCCGTCGTACCCATCGTCCTCCACGAGGCCGAGGTAGACCGCCATCTTGCGCATCGCGCCGGCCATTCTCTGAGTCCTCCGCTCTGTGGTGGATCGACTTTCAACTGCCAAGTCCCGCGATCCACGTGGCCCTTGTGTCCGCCCTTCGGCGGTAATGACCATATTTTCTGCTGTGGTCCGACTTCCTGGCGACGTTACCCGAGCCTGGGGCGGACTCCGAGTACCGCAGTGCCGACGCGTACATGTGTCGCTCCGGCCGCCACGGCATCCTCGAGGTCCGCACTCATCCCTGCCGACACCATGTTCGCAGCCGGATGGGCTCGGCGCAGGTCAGTCGACAAATCCATCAACCGCCCGAAGGCCTCACGTTGGCGCCCCGCGTACTCCCCGGTCAGAGGTGCGACGGTCATCAGTCCGTCAAGCCTCAGCCCCGGCGAGCCGTCGACCAGAGCGGCCAACTCCTCGACGCCGCCCGGGGCCACACCGCCCCGCTCACCCCGCTCGCCGGCCCCGGCGTCGAGGGCCACCTGCACCAGGCAGCCCACCTCACGCCCGGCCCGCACGGCCTCCTTCGACAGGGCCGTCACCAGCCGGGCCCGGTCGACGGACTGCACCACATCCGCGTAACCGACCACGGAGCGGACCTTGTTGGTCTGCAACTGGCCGACGAAGTGCCACCGCAACGGCAGTCCGGCACACTCGGCCGCCTTGGGCGCCGCGTCCTGGTCCTTGTTCTCGGCGACATGGCGCACACCGAGTTCCGACAGGAGCCGCACATCGCTCGCCGGGTAGGTCTTGGTGACCACGATCAGGGTCACCTCCTCCCGCGCGCGGCCCGCGGCCACACAGGCGGCGGTGATCCGCTCCTCCACCTTCGCCAGGTTTGCGGCGAGTTCATGCTTACGGTCCGTCATGCCCCATCAGTCCAGCCAGACATATCCCGCGAGTCGCCCCGTGGAGCGGTCGCGGCGATACGAGAAGTGATCGTTCGACTCCCGTGTGCACACCGGCGACCGCTCCCGGTCGTGCACCCCGAGCCGGTCGAGCTGCGCGTGCACCCCGGCGATCACGTCGACGGCGGGGGTGCCCCAGCTCGTCTCGGCGCTCGCCGCCGGCTCGACGGCGGCCACCTCGGCACGCATCGACTCCGGCACCTCGTAGCACCGCCCGCACACGGCGGGTCCGGTGCGGGCGACGATCCGGGAGGGCTCGGCGCCGAGCGACTCCATCGCGTCGACGGCCGCCGGCACGATCCCCTTGACCATGCCGGGCCGCCCGGCGTGGGCGGCCGCGACCACCCCGGCGACCGGGTCGGCGAGCAGGACGGGCACGCAGTCCGCCGTCAGCACGGCGAGGGCGAGCCCACGGGTCGCGGTCACCAGAGCGTCGACCGGCGGGGTGAGCCCGGTGGTCCACGGTCCGTCGACCTCGGCGACGTCGTTGCCGTGCACCTGGTTCATCCAGACGACCAGTGCGGGGTCCAGGCCCAGCGACTTGGCCGCCAGTTCACGATTGACGCGTACGGCGTCGGGGTCGTCACCGACCGCTCCGCCGAGGTTGAGCTCCTCATACGGAGCGGCGCTCACCCCGCCCCACCGGTCGGTGAAGGCGAAGTGCGCGCCGCTCACGCTCTCGCGCTGTCCTATCACTTCAGGAAGTCCGGCACGTCCAGCTCCTCGGCCGCGCTGTCCGAGTAGGACCGCGACGGTGGCACCGGCGGCGAGACCGGAAGGTCGGCCACCGGCTCCGGCGCCGGCTGCGGGTCCTCCTTGGGGGTCACGCTGCCGAGCGAGCCGAAGGACGGCCGGCTCTCGGGCTGCTGCTGCCGTACCGGAGTGGGCTCCTCGCGTCGCGCCGAGGACGAGGACGAGCCCATGACGGTCTCCCGGCGGGCCGGGGGCTGGCCCCCGTCGAAGCCGGCCGCGATGACCGTGACCCGCACCTCGTCGCCGAGGGCGTCGTCGATGACCGCACCGAAGATGATGTTGGCCTCGGGGTGCGCGGCCTCGCTGACCAGCTGGGCGGCCTCGTTGATCTCGAACAGGCCGAGGTCGGAGCCACCGGAGATGGAGAGCAGGACGCCCCGGGCGCCGTCGATCGAGGCCTCCAGGAGCGGCGAGGAGATCGCCATCTCGGCGGCGGCAACCGCGCGGTCGTCGCCACGGGCCGAGCCGATGCCCATGAGGGCCGAACCGGCCTCGGACATGACCGACTTCACGTCGGCGAAGTCGAGATTGATCAGACCGGGGGTGGTGATGAGGTCGGTGATGCCCTGGACACCGGAGAGCAGGACCTGGTCGGCCGACTTAAAGGCGTCGAGGACCGAGACCTGGCGGTCGGAGATGGAGAGCAGTCGGTCGTTGGGGATGACGATGAGGGTGTCGACCTCTTCGCGGAGTTCGGCGATGCCGTCCTCGGCCTGGTTGGCGCGGCGCCGGCCCTCGAAGGTGAAGGGGCGGGTGACCACGCCGATGGTGAGGGCGCCGAGGTTGCGCGCGATGTTGGCCACGACGGGCGCGCCGCCGGTGCCGGTGCCGCCACCCTCTCCGGCCGTCACGAAGACCATGTCGGCCCCCTTGAGGACCTCCTCGATCTCCTCGCGGTGGTCCTCGGCGGCCTTGCGGCCCACGGCCGGGTTGGCGCCGGCGCCGAGTCCGCGCGTGAGTTCACGACCGACGTCGAGCTTGACGTCGGCGTCGCTCATCAACAGCGCCTGCGCGTCGGTGTTGATGGCGATGAACTCGACGCCCTTGAGACCGACCTCGATCATCCGGTTGATGGCATTGACACCACCGCCGCCGACACCGATGACTTTGATGACTGCGAGGTAGTTCTGCGGTGCTGCCACGTCGAAGGCCTCTCGCCTCGAGTTACGTGTCGTCGCCTCGCAGGTGATGCGATCCGACGACTGATGCCGAATGGGGCGGTCCGTTTCGCCGACCCGAACCCTAACGCTGAAGTTTAGGGTTACCAGTGTGTCTGTTCCTTGGAGTCTTCTGAACAGGACACTAAGTCGACAAGTGGCGCCCGTTCAACGAACACGCCGAACCTCCCGTTTTTCTTTTCACCCTATGTGATCAGGCGTGTCACTGCCCAACCAGGGTGCTGGCCTGCGCGTACGTGCGTCAACTCCCCGCTGACGCAGGGGCGGTGGGAGCGCTGACATCGAAGTGCCGCGCGGTCGGGGCGGCTTTCATGAGAGCGGTGAGTGTACGACCCTTCGCCGCGGCCTTCTCGGCACTTCCCCACGCGACCGTGCGACCGCCGCTCAGCTCGAGCGAGATGTCGTCGTAGGAACGGACCTTGACGACCCGGGTGGCCCGCGCGACCCCGGCGGGCAGGGAACCGGCCGCCTTCACCGCCTCCCGCACCAGCCCGGCCTCGCCGAAGCGGCGCAGGCTCGCCGCGGCCGAACGCGACGAGGTGACGGCCATTTCCAGCATCGGGACACCTTTCGGAGCCTCGGAAACCGTGGCGAAACGGACGCCTTCGTCGTCCACTTCCACGAAGTTCGACCCCTTTTGCACGAGCAGAACCGGCGTACGCTCTGTCACTTTCAGGCCGATTCCATGGGGCCACGAACGCACCACGTCGACCGAGTGAATTCGGGGCAATTCCGTACGCAGCCGCGCCTCGATCGCGTCGATGTCGACCGAGACCAACGGCGATCCGACCGGTACGGCGGCGGCTTCGCGCACCTGCGGCGGCGTCAGCACCTTCGTGCCGGAGACGGAGACCCGCTCCACGCGCAGCCACTGCGAGCCGTAGAGCACCCAGCCGGTGCCCGCGCCGAGGAGCACGACGGCCAGCGCGAGAATGATGATCGTACGAAGCCGGCGCGGCCCCAACCACCGGACGAGGGGCGGGCCGGACGACTCCTGCTGGCGTGCACCGCGCTCGGCGGTGGCGGATCCGGCCACGCACACTCCCTTTCCTGGCCCGGTTCACCTCCGGGGCGCCACAGCCGCTGCCGAGAGCCCGGCCGCGCCCGGCCCTTCGGGCCTGCGCGGGCTCGGCCTCCCGACACGGACGGGCCCCTTCGGCTCACTAGCCGACGCGTTACCTAACGGCGTGCACGACTGGCGGCGATCGCCTCGTACACCATGCCGACGAGCAGGTCGTCGGCGTCCCGGCGGCCGAACTCGCTGGCGGCGCGGGACATCTCGTACAGCCGGTGCGGGTCGGCGAGGACGGGCAGGACGGTCTCCCGGACCCACTCGGGGGTCAGTTCCGCGTCGTCGACCAGCAGTCCGCCGCCCGCCTTGACCACCGGCTGGGCGTTCAGCCGCTGTTCGCCGTTGCCGATGGGCAGCGGGACGTAGGCGGCCGGCAGCCCGACGGCGGAGAGTTCGGCGACGGTCATCGCGCCCGCGCGGCAGAGCATCATGTCGGCGGCGGCGTACGCGAGGTCCATCCGGTCCACGTACGGTACCGGGATGTAGGGGGGCATCCCCGGCATCTGCTGCACCTGCGGCAGTTCGTTCTTCGGGCCGACCGCGTGCAGGATCTGGATACCGGCCTGCTGGAGCCAGGGCGCGACCTGCTGGACGACCTCGTTGAGGCGGCGGGCGCCCTGCGAACCGCCGGAGACCAGCAGCGTGGGCAGGTTCGGGTCGAGCCCGAACATGTGCCGGGCCTCGGGGCGCATGGCCGCGCGGTCCAGGGTGGCGATGGAGCGGCGCAGCGGGATGCCGATGTAGCGGGCGTCCCGCAGCTTGCTGTCGGGCGTGGAGACGGCGACCCGGGCCGCGTAGCGCGAGCCGATCTTGTTCGCCAGGCCGGGGCGGGCGTTCGCCTCGTGGACGACGATCGGGACGCCGAGGCGCTTGGCGGCCAGATAGCCGGGCAGCGCCACGTAACCGCCGAAGCCGACGACCGCGTCCGCCTTGGTGCGCTCCAGGATCTGCTCGGCGGCCTTGATCGTGCCGCGCAGCCGGCCCGGGACGGTGATCAGTTCGGGGGTGGGCTTGCGCGGCAGCGGGACGGCGGGGATCAGCGCGAGGTCGTAGCCCCGCTGCGGAACGAGCGTGGTCTCCAGACCGCGCTCCGTGCCCAGTGCCGTGATCCCCACAGTGGGGTCCTGCCTGCGCAGGGCGTCCGCGAGGGCGAGCGCGGGCTCGATGTGGCCGGCGGTCCCCCCACCAGCGAGTACGACATGCACCGAAATTCACCGCTCTCCGGACGAACGCGCCGCCGAGGCACGCCGTCGCATCGTGTTCCATCTCCGGGGGCCCCGGTCGAAAGCGGGGCCCCCAGCCCCCCGCTTTCTACCAAAGCGGGGGTGCCGCATCGCAAGCGCCGCCCGCGCACCGGGCTCGTCGCGTGCGAAAGCGATCAGCAGCCCGATGGCGAACATGGTCGGCAGCAGGGCGGAACCCCCGTAGGAGAACAGCGGGAGCGGGACGCCGGCGATCGGCAGCAGGCCGAGCACCGCACCGATGTTGATCACCGCCTGAGCGGTGATCCAGGTGGTCACGCCTCCCGCGGCATACCTCACGAAGGGGTCCTCCGTGCGTCCGGCCACGCGGATACCCGCATAGCCTAGAGCCGCGAACAGGGCGAGTACCGACAGCGTCCCCGCGAGACCCAGTTCCTCGCCGGTGACGGCGAAGATGAAGTCGGTGTGCGCTTCGGGGAGTTGGCCCCATTTCTCCACACTCGCACCGAGCCCGGAGCCGAAGATCCCGCCGGAGGCCAGGGCGTAGATCCCGTGCACGGCCTGCCAGCAGGCGTCGCCGGGGCCGGGGTCGGTCGCGCCGATGCACTGCAGGCGGGCCATCCGGTTGGGGCTGGTCTTGATAAGGATCACACCGAGGGTCGCCGCGATCGACAGCACCCCGACGAAGAGCCGCGTGGGCGCCCCCGCCAGCCACAGGAGCCCGAACAGGATCGCCGTCAGGATGATCGCCGTGCCCATGTCGCCGCCGAGCATGATCAGCCCGAGCAGCATGAACGCGACCGGCACCAGCGGAACCAGCATGTGCTTCCACTGTGCGAGCAGCTTCTTGTCCTGTTTGCGGGCGAGCAGATCGGCACCCCAGAGCACCAGCGCGAGCTTGCCGAACTCGCTGGGCTGGATCTGGAAGGAGCCGCCGAGCGAGATCCAGTTCTGGTTGCCGTTGACCGACATCCCTATCCCCGGGACCTGCACGAGCGCCATCATGAAGACGGCTCCCGCGAGGATCGGGTAGGCGAGCCCCCGGTGCAGCTTCACCGGCATCCGGGAGGCCACCAGCAGCAGTGCGGCCCCGATGGAGGCGGCCAGGAACTGTTTGCGGAAGAAGAACGATCCCGGCAACGACATCTGCAGCGCGGTGATCTGCGAGGCCGAGTAGACCATCACGAGGCCCAGGACGGTGATCAGCAGGCTGCCGCCGAAGATCAGGTAGTACGCGGTCAGCGGCCGGTCCCAGGCCTTCTGCGCACGCGTGCGGAGCCGTCGTACGGGGTTGTCGCGGAGCGGGCGGGAGGCTGTCGCGGGTCTGCGGACGGTCCGCTGGACAGGCGGACGCCCGGTACGGCTACCGGGCATCCGCTGCTCCCGGGTGCGCGGCGCAGCCGCTGTACTCGGCTGCCGCGCCGTACGTCGGCCGTGACGGTCCCACGCGTCCCTCCCAAGGTCGCCCGGCAGGCGGCCGGGTCAGGTTCCGAGTTCGCCAACCGCCTGGGCGAACATGTCACCGCGCTGGTTGTAGTTGACGAACATGTCCATGGAGGCGCAGGCCGGGGCGAGGAGCACCGTGTCGCCTTCGACGGCGAGGCGCCGAGCCTCCTGGACAGCCGCGAGCATCGCCCCAGTGTCCGTCCGCTCGAGGTCGACGACGGGTACTTCCGGGGCGTGTCGCGCCAGGGCTTCACGGATCAGGGCGCGATCCGCGCCGATGAGCACCACCGCGCGAAGCCGCTTCGCCGACTTGGCGACCAGCTCGTCGAAGGTGGCGCCCTTCGCCAGTCCGCCCGCGATCCAGACGATCGACTCGTAGGCCGCCAACGAGGCTTCCGCCGCGTGCGTGTTGGTCGCCTTGGAGTCGTCGATGTACGCGACGCCGTCCACGTCCGCCACGTGGGCGATGCGGTGGGCGTCCGGCGTGAAGGCTCGCAGGCCGTCCCGTACGGCCTTGGCCGGCACCCCGAAGGCGCGTGCGAGGGCCGCCGCGGCAAGGGCGTTGGCGATGTTGTGCGGGGCCGGCGGGCGGACGTCGGAGACCTCGGCGAGCTCCTGCGCGTTCTGCTGCCGGTTCTCCACGAAGGCGCGGTCGACCAGGATGCCGTCCACGACGCCGAGTTGGGACGGCGCGGGGGCGGCGAGGGTGAAGCCGATCGCTCGGCAGCCCTCCTCGACGTCCGCCTCCCGCACCAGGTCCTCGGTGGCCTTGTCGGCGACGTTGTAGACGCAGGCGACCTGATTGCCCTCGTAGACACGGCCCTTGTCCCTGGCGTACGCCTCCATGGAGCCGTGCCAGTCGAGGTGGTCGGGGGCGAGGTTCAGGACGGCGGCCGAGTGGGCGCGCAGCGAGGGGGCCCAGTGCAGCTGGTAGCTGGAGAGCTCCACGGCGAGGACGTCGTACGGCTCCTCGCCGAGGACGGCGTCCAGCAGGGAGACGCCGATGTTGCCGACGGCCGCCGTGCGCAGCCCGGCCGCCTTCAGGATGGACGCCAGCATCTGGGTGGTGGTCGTCTTGCCGTTGGTGCCGGTGACGCACAGCCAGGGGGCGGCCTTGCGGCCGTCCAGTTCCCTGAGCCGCCAGGCGAGTTCGACATCGCCCCAGACCGGCACCCCGGCCGCGTGGGCCGCCGTGAACAGCGGCTTGTCGGGCTTCCAGCCGGGTGCGGTGACGATGAGTTCGGTGCCCTCGGGCAGGGTCGCCCCGTCACCGAGGCGCACGGTGACGCCCAGTGCCTGCAGCTCGGCGGCCTGCTCACGCGCGCGTGCGTCGTCTCCGTCGTTGACGACGGTGACCTTCGCGCCGAGCCCGTGCAGCACCTTGGCCGCCGGGATGCCGGAGACGCCGAGCCCGGCGACGGTGACGTTCTTCCCCTGCCAGTCGGTCACTTGTCCGCTGCCCATCCCGCGTAGAAGATGCCCAGTCCGACGATCACACAGATGCCCTGGATGATCCAGAAACGGACCACCACCAGGACTTCGGACCAGCCCTTGAGTTCGAAGTGGTGCTGGAGTGGCGCCATCCGGAAGACCCGCTTGCCGGTGAGCTTGAAGGAGCCGACCTGGATGACCACCGACATGGTGATCAGCACGAACAGGCCGCCCAGGAGGGCGATCAGCAGCTCGGTGCGGGAGCAGATCGCGAGGCCCGCGAGCACACCGCCGAGCGCCAGCGAACCGGTGTCGCCCATGAAGATCTTGGCCGGCGAGGTGTTCCACCACAGGAAGCCGAGGCAGGCGCCCATCAGCGCGGACGCGATGACCGCGAGGTCCAGCGGATCGCGTACCTCGTAACAGGCGCTGGGGTTGGTCAGGGTCTCGCCGTTGGCGCAGGACTCCTGGAACTGCCAGACGCCGATGAACGTGTAGGCGCCGAAGACGAGGACGGAAGCGCCGGTGGCGAGGCCGTCCAGGCCGTCCGTCAGGTTCACGCCGTTGGACATCGCGAGGATCATGAACAGCGCCCAGACGACGAACAGCACCGGGCCGATCGTCCAGCCGAAGTCCGTGATGAACGACAGCTTCGTTGAGGCCGGGGTGTTGCCGCGCGAGTCGGAGAACTGCAGCGAGAGCACCGCGAAGGCGATACCGACGATCAGCTGGCCGGCCATCTTCGCCTTGGCCCGCAGACCCAGCGAACGACGCTTGACGATCTTGATGTAGTCGTCGAGGAAGCCGACCAGACCCATGCCCGTCATCAGGCCGAGCACCAGCAGACCCGAGTAGGTCGGGGGCTTGCCGGTGATCACCTTGGACAGGAAGTACGCGGCGATCGTCGCGAAGATGAAGGCGATGCCGCCCATGGTCGGCGTACCGCGCTTGCTGGCGTGCTCGCGCGGGCCGTCGTCGCGGATGTACTGGCCGTAGCCCTTGCGCGCCAGCAGCTTGATCAGCAGCGGCGTACCGACCAGCGTCAGGAAGAGGCCGATCACACCCGCGAACAGGATCTGATTCATCATCGGGCCGCGACCTCACCCTCGGTGCCGGTCGCGAGCAACGCCTGCGCGACGCTCTCGAGGCCGACCGAACGGGACGCCTTCACGAGTACGACGTCCCCCGGGCGCAACTCGCTGCGCAACAGGTCGACCGCCGCCTGTGCGTCGGACACGTGCACCGACTCCTCACCCCACGAACCCTCGTTATATGCGCCCAGTTGCAGCCAGGCGGCTTCCCTGCCCCCGACCGCGACGAGCTTGCCGACATTGAGCCGGACGGCGAGCCGTCCGACCGCGTCGTGCTCGGCGAGCGCCTCGTCCCCGAGCTCGGCCATCTTGCCGAGCACCGCCCACGTCCGGCCCCCCTTGCCCATGGCCGCGAGCGCGCGCAGAGCGGCTCGCATGGACTCGGGGTTCGCGTTGTAGGCGTCGTTGACGATCGTCACGCCGTCCGGGCGCTCCGTGACCTCCATCCGCCAGCGGGAGAGGGAGCCCGCCTCGGAGAGCGCGGTGGCGATCTCTTCCGCGGACATGCCCAGCTCATGGGCGACGGCGGCCGCTGCGAGCGCGTTCGACACGTGGTGCTCACCGTACAGGCGCATGGTCACGTCGCTGCACCCGGAGGGTGTGTGAAGGCTGAAGGAGGGCTGTCCGCTGTCCGTGAGTCGCACGTTCTCGGCGCGTACGTCCGCTTCGTCGGACTCTCCGAAAAAGACCACCTTCGCCTTCGTACGGGAGGCCATGGCCCGTACCAACGGGTCGTCGGCGTTGAGGATCGCGGCGCCGCCCTGATCGGCCGGCGGCAGGCTCTCGACGAGCTCGCCCTTTGCCTGTGCGATCTGTTCGCGGCCGCCGAACTCGCCGATGTGCGCGGTGCCGACGTTGAGGACGAGGCCGATCTTCGGGGGCGTCAGATCGGCGAGGTAGCGGATGTGGCCGATCCCGCGGGCGCCCATCTCGAGCACGAGGAACTTCGTCTCCCCGGTCGCGGACAGGGCGGTCAGGGGCAGCCCGATCTCGTTGTTGAGCGAGCCCGGTGTGAAGACGGTGGGCGCCTTGCGCCGCAGGACCTGCGCGATGAGGTCCTTGGTGCTGGTCTTGCCGGCCGAGCCGGTGAGCGCGACGAGGGTCGCGCCGAGCTTGCGTACGACGTGCCGGGCGAGGGCGCCCAGCGCCGTCTGGACGTCGTCCACGACGATCGCGGGGACGCCGACGGGGCGCGAGGCCAGTACGGCCGCCGCGCCCGCCTCGACGACCTGGGCCGCGTAGTCGTGGCCGTCGACGCGTTCGCCGACGAAGGCGACGAAGAGGCTGCCGGGCACCACCTCGCGGGAGTCCCGGACGACGGGTCCGGTGACTTCAGCGGACGGATCCGGTATGTCGTGGGTCTGCCCGCCGACGACTGCTGCGATCTCGGCGAGGGAGAGGGCGATCACAAGTTCATCCCTGGGTCTGCTGGATAGCTTCGCGAAGCACCTGGCGGTCGTCGAACGGACGGACCACCCCGGCGATGTCCTGGCCCTGCTCGTGGCCCTTGCCCGCGACCAGCACGGTGTCCCCGGCGTGCGCGCGGCCGACGACCGCGGCGATCGCGGCGGCCCGGTCCTCGAACAGCAGGACCTCACCGCGCTCGTGCGCGGGCACGGACGCCGCGCCCTGGAGCATCGTCGCGAGGATCGCGAGGGGGTCCTCGGAGCGGGGGTTGTCGGAGGTGAGTACGGCGGTGTCGGCGAGCCGGGCCACCGCGGCGCCCATCGGGACGCGCTTGGTGCGGTCCCGGTCGCCGCCGCAGCCGAGGACGACGTGCAGCCGGCCCTTGGTGACCTTGCGCAGCGCCTTCAGGACCGACTCGACGGCGTCCGTCTTGTGGGCGTAGTCGACGACCGCGAGGTAGGGCTGCCCGGCGTCCACGCGCTCCAGCCGGCCCGGCACGCCCGGTACCGCGGCGACACCGTCGGCGGCGGTCCGCGGGTCGATGCCGGCGACGGCGAGGGCGACGATCGCGGCGAGGGTGTTCGCCACGTTGAAGGAACCCGGCAGCGGCGCCCTTGCGGCGACCCGCACCCCGTCCGGGCCCACGACGGTGAACGTCGAGTCCAGCGGACCGATCTCGACGTCGACCGCGCGCCAGTCGGCGTCCGGGTCGCCCTCGGCGGAGAAGCTGACGACCGGGACCTCCGCCTCCCGGATCAGGCGGCGACCGTACTCGTCGTCGAAGTTGACCACGCCGAGTTTGCTGCGTTTCCGGGTGAACAGCTGTGCCTTGGCCTGGAAGTAGTCCTCCATGCCGGAGTGGAACTCCATGTGTTCCGGGCTGAGGTTGTTGAAGACGGCGATGTCGAAGACGCAGCCGTCGACCCGGCCGAGGACCAGGGCGTGGCTGGAAACCTCCATGGCGACCGCCTCGACACCGCGCTCGCGCATGACCGCGAACAGCGCCTGGAGGTCGGTGGCTTCGGGGGTGGTGCGCTCGGACTTGATCCGCTCGTCGCCGATGCGCATCTCGACGGTGCCGATCAGCCCGGTCGACCTGACCGGCCTGAGGCCGCCCTCCATGAGATACGCGGTGGTGGTCTTGCCGGAGGTCCCGGTGATGCCGATCTGGAGCAGGTCGCGGCCCGGGGCGCCGTAGATCGTGGCCGCCAGTTCGCCCATCCCTCCGCGCGGGTCGTCGACCACCAGGACCGGCAGGCCCGTCGCGGCGGCGCGTTCCGCGCCGGTGGGATCGGTCAGGACGGCGACCGCGCCCAGGCCCGCGGCCTGGGTCACGAAGTCGGCGCCGTGCAGGCGGGCTCCCGGCAGGGCTGCGTACAGGTCGCCGGGGCGGACCGCGCGCGAGTCGTGGGTGATGCCCGTGACCTCGACGGCGGCGCTTCCCGGCTGCTCGGCACCCAGCTGATCGGCGAGCTCCGCGAGGGGTGTGGCGGAGACCTGAACCGGTCGCGGCGGTCCCGGATATGTCACGGAAGCGCCCTTCTGGGGGGTTTGGGACTGATCAGCGTGTGGCACGGCGGTGAGCGTACCGGGCGTACCCGCCTGCGGGCGAAGCGAGGGCCGGGCCGCGGCCGGCGATACGGGCGGTGCGGGGTTCCCGGGGTCGGGAGTGATCATGGTCACGGGCTGGTTCCTGGCTTGTTCGGCGCTGAACAGTGACGGGGGCGGGGGTCGGAGGCGGGCGGTGCGGGACGGTCAGGGAGTGAAGGAGACCGGGAGGCTCGCGGCCTTGGCGCCGGTCGGTGGGATCTGGAGGGTCTTCAGGGCGAACTCCATGACCTGCTTGAAGACGGGACCACAGATCTGGCCGCCGAAGTAGCTGCCCTTGGTGGCGTTCTGGATGGCGCAGTACACGGTGACCCGGGGGTTGTCGGCGGGCGCGAACCCGGCGAACGAGGAGGTGTAGCCCTTGTAGGTACCGGTGGCCGGGTCGACCCGGTTGGCGGTACCGGTCTTGCCCGCGACGCGGTATCCGGGGATACGCGCCTTGGCGCCCGTGCCCTCCTGGTCGTCCACGACCGACTCCAGCATCTGGGCGAGGGTCTTCGCCGTCTTCTGGCTGACGACCCGGGTCTTCGCGGGCGCCTCGGCGGGGGTGAAGCGCCCGTCAGGGCCCTTGGTGCCGCGCACCAGGGTGGGCTCGACGCGGACACCGCCGTTGGCGATCGTGGAGTACACGGAGGCCGCCTGGAGCGCGTTGAGGGACATGCCCTGGCCGAAGGGGATCGTGTACTGCTGCGAGGTCGACCACTTGCCGGGCTGGGCCAGGATGCCCTTCGTCTCGCCGGGGAAGCCGAGTCCGGTGTGGCTGCCGATGCCGAACTTGCGCAGGTACGAGTAGAGCACCTGGTTGGCCTGGGCCTGCGTCTTGCCGAGCTGGCCGGTGGCCAGGATGGTGCCGATGTTGCTGGACTTGGCGAGCACGCCGTTGAGCGTGAGATACCAGGTGGGGTGGTCGATGTCGTCCTGGAAGAGCCGGTCGCCGCGGTGCAGCCGGTTGGGCACGGTGACATGCGTCAGCGGCGTGGCGGCGTTCTCCTCCAGCACGGCGGCCATCGACATGACCTTGGCCGTGGAGCCGGGTTCGTAGGCGTCCTGGACGGAGGCGTTGCCCATGTCCGCGGAGTCGGCCTGCGAGAGGTCGCCCGGGTCGAAGCCGGGCGAGTTGGCCATGGCGAGGATCTCGCCGGTGCGGTTGTCCTGGACGATGACGTAGCCGCGGTCCGCCCGGGACTTCTCCACCTGCTCGGTGATGGCGTTCTGCGCGGCCCACTGGATGTCGCGGTCGATCGTCAGCTCGACGTCGGAGCCGGGCACCGCGGGGGTCTCGGTGGATCCCACGGTGGGCACCTGGCGGCCGCCGGACTGGGCGTAGCGGATCTTGCCGTCCTTGCCGGTCAGGGTCGCGTTCAGCTGCTGCTCGACACCGCCGCCGCCCTTGCCGTCGGCGTTGACCCAGCCCAGTATCCCGGCGGCGAGGTTCCCGTTGGGGTACACGCGCTTGCTGCTGGGAACGGAGAAGACCCCGGCGAGGACGTTCACGGTGGACTTGTCCGTCTCCGCCTTGGTGGACAGGGCGGACCTCAGGTCCTTGATCTGCTTCCAGACCTGCGGGGTCTGCCGGCCGGCCAGTTTGACGTAGCGCAGGCCCGCGTCCTTCGGCCGCAGCTTCTTGACGAGTGCGGACTGCTCCTGGCCGAGGATCGGCGCGAGGAGCGCGGCCGCCTGTTCGGGGGCGTCGCCGACCTTCAGCTGCGCGCGCGTGAACATCGTGGGGTCGGCCGTGATGTCGTAGGCGTCCACGCTGGTCGCGAAGGCCACGCCGGCGCGGTCGGTGATCTCGCCCCGCTCGGCGGCCAGCACCTGGCCGACATACCGGTTCTGCTCGGCCTTGGCCGCGTAGGCGCTCGCGTCGACGGCCTGCACCTGGAGCAGACGGACGACGAACGCGATCAGCACCAGGGCCAGCGCGAGGCCGACCATCCGCAGGCGCGGACGGGGGCTGCCGAGCCGGATGACGCGCTGCGCCGCGGGACGGGAAGCGGGTGCGGTCGGGCGGCGGGCGGGACGGGCGCCGGGACCCGGCCGCCGCTGTGCGGACACGGGGCGGGAGGGCCGGGCGGGGCCGGGCACGCGCCGGCGCGGCGGTTCCCTGTCGGACACTTCCGTCACCTGCCGGGGGTCTCGGGGATGGCTTCGGTCGGGGCGGCGCTCGGGGCCGGGGGCTCGGGCTCGGCCCGCTCGGTCGGCTCGGCCTCGGTCGGCTCGGAAGGGGTGCTCGGCGAGGACGACGGCGCCTCGACCGTCCGGGAGAGCAGGATGGCCTCCGGCGGCCGTACGGCCGCCGGAGCCTCCTCCGGGGACTGCTGGGCGGCGGGTGAGGGGACGCCCTTCACGGTGCCGTCGGGGTTCAGGAAGGCCGGGTCTCCGCCGGGGACCATGCCGAGTTCGCGCGCACGGCGCTGGAGGGCGTCGGGGGCGGAGTAGGAGTCGATGTCCCGCTGGAGCGCCTGCTCCTCGTCGGTGAGGCTCTTGGTGTCCTTCTGGAGGTCGTCCATCTTGAACGAGCCCTCGCTGAGGGCGGAGTTCAGCACGAGCAGTCCGATGAGCCCGCCGCCGAGGAGAAGGACGACGAGGAGGACGAACGGGGTACGGGCCGCCTGCCGCGGGCCGGCCGGGAAGAGCCGTGCGAGCCGGGCAGCCCTCCCCTTCAGTTCGGGTTTCCTACTCACTCGCCCTCCCCCGGGTCGGAATTCCGAACCCTCGGCTCACGCCCGTCATTCGATGGACTCCCTGATTCGCTCGGCCCCGCGCAGGCGCGCCGGGGTGGCACGCCGGTTCTCGGCGATCTCTTCCTCGGTGGGAAGTTCGGCACCGCGGGTGAGCAGCTTGAGCCGGGGCTGGTAGCGCTCGGGGACGACCGGCAGCCCGGGCGGCGCGGTGTTGGCGGCACCGGCCGCGAACACCTGCTTCACGAGCCGGTCTTCGAGCGACTGGTACGACAGGACGGCGATCCGCCCGCCCACGTCGATCGCCTCCACCGCCGCCGGGATCGCCCGCTCCAGCACGGAGAGTTCGCCGTTGACCTCGATGCGCAGCGCCTGGAAGGTGCGCTTGGCCGGGTTGCCGCCCGTGCGCTTGGCCGCCTGGGGAAGGGCGTTGCGGATCAGCTCCACGAGCCGCGCGCTGTTGGTGAACGGCTCCTTCTCGCGCTCGCGCACCACCGCCGAGACGATCCGCTTGGCCTGCTTCTCCTCGCCGTACGCCCGCAGGATCCGCACCAGTTCACCGGGCGGGTACGTGTTGAGGACCTCGGCCGCGCTGATACCGGTCGTCTGGTCCATCCGCATGTCGAGCGGGGCGTCCTGGGCGTAGGCGAAGCCGCGGTCGGCCTCGTCGAGCTGCATGGAGGACACGCCGAGGTCGAACAGGACGCCCTGCACGCGCGCGATGCCGAGCCGGTCCAGTACGTCGGGCAGCTCGTCGTAGACGGCGTGCACGAGGGTGGCGCGGTCGCCGAACGGGGCGAGGCGCTCACCGGACAGGCGCAGCGCCTCCTTGTCGCGGTCGAGGGCGACGAGCCGCACCTCCGGGAACTGCGTCAGCAGGGCCTCGCTGTGGCCGCCGAGGCCGAGCGTGCAGTCGACCACCACCGATCCCGGCCGCTGGAGGGCGGGGGCCAACAGGTCCAGGCACCGCTGGAGCATCACCGGGACGTGTCGACTGTGACTCAAGGGGCCCTCTCAGATCCGGCGGGTGTACGCATCGCCGGGTCCCCGCCCCCTGAGGAAGGGAAGGCCTGCCGGCGCCGCGGGGAGATCTCCGGCGGCCGGGCCGGGGTCTCACGGGGTTCAGTCCAGCAGGGAGATCGTCGCCTCCCGCTTCGCGTCACTTTAGTCCACGGTGTCTCGCGGTCAATCAACCGGCCTGCGCGGCGCGGCCCGACGGGACCCCCTCCGCGCCTCCTCTGTGGCTTACCTCACAAAGAGCACGTGATGACACTCTTTTTCCCTTCTCACAGCAGGCCCGGAACGCACGTGACCAGTACCGTCATCGGTATGACGACTTCTGCATCGGTTCCCGCACGGCCCGAAGGCGCCATAACCGACGACACCGTCACCGACCGTCTCGTCGGGGCGAACGAGCGGTACGCGGCGGCCTTCTCCGACCCCGGCATGGACGCCCGACCCGTTCTGCACGTCGCGGTCGTGGCCTGCATGGACGCCCGTCTCGACCTGCACGCGGCGCTCGGCCTCGAACTCGGCGACTGCCACACGATCCGCAACGCCGGCGGTGTGGTCACCGACGACGTGATCCGCTCGCTCACCATCAGCCAGCGCAAGCTGGGCACGCGCAGCGTCGTCCTCATCCACCACACGGGCTGCGGCCTCGAGGCGATCACCGAGGACTTCCGCACCGAGCTGGAGATGGAGGTCGGCCAGCGTCCGGCCTGGGCGGTGGAGGCCTTCCGGGACGTCGACCAGGACGTACGCCAGTCGATGCAGCGGGTGCGCACCTCCCCGTTCCTCCTGCACACCGACGACGTGCGCGGCTTCGTGTTCGACGTGAAGACGGGCCTGCTGCGCGAGATCGACCCCGCGTAACCGCTCCCGCGGCCCTGTGCGACCGTTCACGGACGCCGTCGTTCCCTGTCGTTTCCCTGTTGATTTCCGCACCTCGGACGCCCGAATGGTCATAACACCGACATATCGCGGACAGTTGTCCACAGGCGAGTGACACGAATCGGTAACGGCAGCAAGAATGCGGGTGTGACGTCACGCTGAGCAGTTCGTGCACGGCGTCCGTGATTCGGGGTGGGCCGGTTTGCCGCACAGAGCGTCGGCCCGGAGAAAGTTTTGGGCCGAGGAGGGCCGGGTGACGACCTATGACGAGCGAGCGAGCCTCACAGATCTGACCGCCACTGTGGAGCGTGTCCGCAGTTCGGTGGAGGGAGTGATCGAGGGCAAGCCCGAGGTCGTACGGCTTTCGCTGACCGTGCTCCTCGCCGAGGGGCATCTGCTGATCGAGGACGTGCCGGGCGTCGGCAAGACGATGCTGGCCAAGGCGCTGGCGAAGTCCATCGACTGCTCGGTCCGCCGTATCCAGTTCACGCCCGACCTGCTGCCCTCGGACATCACCGGGGTGTCCATCTGGGACCAGCAGCGCCGGGAATTCGAGTTCAAGCCGGGCGCGATCTTCTCGCAGATCGTGATCGGCGACGAGATCAACCGCGCCTCGCCCAAGACGCAGTCGGCGCTCCTGGAGTCCCTGGAGGAGCGCCAGGTCACCATCGACGGGACGACGTACGAGCTGCCCAGTCCCTTCATGGTGGTGGCCACCCAGAACCCGGTCGAGATGGAGGGCACCTACCCGCTGCCCGAGGCCCAGCGCGACCGTTTCATGGCCCGTGTCTCCATCGGCTACCCGAGCCCGGAGGCCGAGCTGCAGATGCTCGACGTCCACGGCGGGGTCAGCCCGCTGGACGACCTCCAGCCGGTCGCGCACGCCCACGAGATCGTGAAGCTGATCGACGCCGTCCGCGGTGTCCACGTCGCCGACTCCGTCCGCCGCTACGCGGTCGACCTGGTCTCCGCCACGCGCACCCACCCGGACCTCAGACTCGGCGCCTCCCCGCGCGCGACGCTGCACCTGGTGCGCGCGGCCAAGGCGACCGCCGCCCTCAGCGGCCGGGACTACGCGCTCCCGGACGACGTCCAGAACCTCGCCGTGGCCGTCCTGGCCCACCGTCTGCTGCCCACCGCGCAGGCGCAGCTGAACCGCCGCACGGCGGAGCAGGTCGTCGAGGAGATCATCCAGCGCACCTCGGTGCCCGCGAGCCCCCAGCAGCACGGTTACGGACTCGGCCACGGCGCACAGGCGTACGGCCAGCAGCAGTCGCGGAGGCTGTGATGACCGCCGGGGGGACCGGGCAGCCGTCCACAGGTCATGGGGAGAAGGGCGAGAAGGGCGGCGCGCGCACGGCCCTGGCCGGTCTGACCACCCGCGGCCGCTCCTTCCTCGCCGCCGGCATCGCGGCCGCCATCTGCGCCTATGTGCTCGGACAGCCCGACCTGCTGCGGGTCGGGCTGCTGCTGGCCGCGCTGCCGCTGATCTGCGCGGCCGTCGTCTACCGCACCCGCTACCGGGTCGCCGGCAGCCGCCGGCTCTCGCCAGCGCGGGTGCCCGCCGGCAGCGAGGCCCGGGTCCACCTGCGGATGGACAACGTCTCGCGGCTGCCCACCGGCCTGCTGATGCTCCAGGACCGGGTGCCGTACGTGCTCGGTCCGCGCCCCCGCTTCGTCCTGGACCGGGTCGAGGCGGGCGGCCGCCGCGAGGTGTCCTACCGGGTCCGCTCCGATCTGCGCGGCCGCTACCCGCTCGGTCCGCTCCAGCTGCGCCTGAGCGACCCCTTCGGCATGTGCGAACTCACCAGGGCCTTCTCCACCTACGACACGCTGACCGTGATCCCGCGCGTGGAGTCGCTGCCGCCGGTCCGCCTGAGCGGCGAGGCCAAGGGGTACGGCGACGGGCGGCAGCGCGCGCTGGCGCTGGCCGGCGAGGACGACGTGATCCCGCGCGGCTACCGCTACGGCGACGACCTGCGCCGGGTGCACTGGCGTCTGACCGCCCGCTACGGCGAGCTGATGGTGCGCCGCGAGGAGCAGCCGCAACGCTCCCGCTGCACGGTGCTGCTGGACACCCGGGCCCTGTCCTACCAGGGCGCGGGCCCGGACTCCGCCTTCGAATGGGCGGTCTCGGGCGCCGCGTCCGTGCTGGTGCACATGCTGGAGCGGGGCTTCTCGGTGCGGCTGCTGACGGACACCGGCAACTCGGTGCCCGGTGAGGGCTCCGACGGGTTCGCGGGCGCGAGCCAGGAGTCGGCGGACGCGGCCGGGCTGATGATGGACACCCTGGCGGTGGTCGACCACTCCGACGGCACGGGCCTGTCCCGGGCGTACGACGTGCTGCGCGGCGGCAACGAGGGACTGCTGGTGGCCTTCCTCGGCGATCTCGACGAGGAGCAGGCGGCGGTGGCCGCGAAGATGCGCCAGCGCAGCGGGGGCGCGGTCGCCTTCCTGCTGGACGGCGACAGCTGGGGGCGTGAACCGAACGGCGCCTCCGATCCGATGAACAGGCAGGAGGAGCGGCTGCGGATGCTGCGCGAGGCGGGCTGGACGGCCCTCGGCGTGCCGCGGGGCGCTCCGCTGAACGAGCTGTGGCGCCAGGCGGACCGCGAGCGGGCGGGCGTGACGACGACGAGCGGGACGAGCGGCGGGGAGGGATGGTCATGAGCGGGCGGGCCCGACTGACGCTGTGCTCGGCGGCGGCGACGCTGATGGCCTCGTGCGCCCTGCTGCCCCTCGTCACCCCGGCGACCTGGCTCATCCAGGCCGCTTTCCTGCTGGCCGTCCAGTCCGGGGTGGGCGCGGCGACCCGGCGGGTGCCGCTGGCCCGGCCGCTGACCGTGGCCGCCCAGACCCTGGTCACGCTGGTACTGCTGACCCTGCTCTTCGCCCGGGAGCACGCCCTCGCCGGTCTGATCCCCGGCCCGGAGGCCTTCCGTCATTTCGGTGACCTGCTCCAGACGGGCACCGACGACGTGGGGCGGTACGCGATCCCGGCCCCGCTGTCCGACGGCATCCGGCTGATGGTGATCGGCGGGGTGCTGGTGATCGGTCTGGCGGTGGACACCCTCGCGGTGACCTACCGCAACGCGGCCCCGGCCGGCCTGCCGCTGCTGGCGCTGTACTCGGTCGCCGCGGGCCTGTCCGAGGGGGTGACCGACTGGCTGTGGTTCCTGGTCGCCGCGGCCGGCTATCTGATGCTGCTGCTCGCCGAGGGCCGGGAACGGCTCTCGCAGTGGGGCCGGGTCTTCGGCGGGGCGCCGCGCGGTCCGGGCGGACAGGCCGGCCCGGTGGCCCCGGTGCGCACCGGCCGCCGCATCGGCATGGCCGCGCTGGGTGTCGCCCTCGTGGTGCCGCTCCTGCCGCTGCCGGCGATACAGGGCGGCCTGCTGGACGGAGCGGGCACCGGCGTCGGCGCGGGCAACGGCAGCGGGGGCACGATCTCCGCGGTCAACCCGCTGGTGTCGCTGCGCGACAGCCTGAACGTGGACGAGGACCGCACGGTCCTGACCCTGCGGACCACCACCAGCAACATCTCGGACCTGTACCTGCGGATCGTGTCGCTGGACGACTTCGACGGCACGACGTGGAAGCCGGCGAAGCGTCACATCATCGCCGTGCCGGACGAGTTCCCCTCCCCCACCGGTCTGGGTCAGGACGTCAAACGCACCGAGGTCACGACCCGGATCGCGGCCGACGCCGGTTACGGCCAGGACTGGCTGCCGATGCCCTACCCGCCCAGCAGCGTGCAGATCAAGGGCAACTGGCGGTACGAGCCGGTCGGCATGACCCTGGTCGGCGACCACGGCCAGAAGACCAGCGGCAAGACGTACCAGGTGACGAGCCTCGATGTGCAGCCGACGGCGGAGCAGCTGGCCTCGGCGCCCGAGGCGCCCGGCTCCGTGAAGAGCACCTACACCAAGGTCCCGGACTCCCTCCCCGCGGTGGTGGCGCGGCAGGCCCGGGAGATCACCAAGGGCGCCACCAGCGACTACGAGAAGGCGGTTGCGCTCCAGGACTACTTCGCGGTGACCGGCGGCTTCGAGTACGACACCGAGGTCGAGGTCGGCAGCGGCCCCAACGCGATCGCCCGCTTCCTGGAGGACAAGCAGGGCTTCTGCGTCCACTTCTCGTTCGCGATGGCCGCGATGGCCCGCACGCTGGGCATACCCGCGCGGGTCGCGGTGGGCTTCGCACCGGGTTCCCCGCAGACGGACGGTTCGCTGGCGGTGGGCCTGAAGGACGCGCACGCCTGGCCGGAGCTGTACTTCGAGGGCGTCGGCTGGACCCGTTTCGAGCCGACCCCGACCCGGGGCACGACGCCCACGTACACGCTGCCGGACAGTTCGGGCGAGACCGTTCCCGACCTGCCGCAGGCCTCCCGCTCGGCGGACGCGGCGCCTTCGGCCGCCCCCTCGGCGAGCACCAGCTGCTCGGCCCAGGACAAGAAGCTCGAGGGCTGCGCCGCCGCGCTGCCGCTGGACCCGACGGAGCTGGACGGTGGCGGTACCCCCTGGTACACGATCGCCGGATGGACGCTGCTGGGGGCGGCTGCGCTCGCCCTGCCGCTGCTGCCGATGCTGTGGCGGGTGAGACGACGTGCGGTGCGGCTGGCGTCCGCCCAGCACTCCGCCTCCTCGCCCGCCGGGCCACCCCCGGGCCGGCGCAAGGAGGGCGGGGCGAGCGGGGACGGCCGGCAGCCGGGCGACCCCGGTCCGGCGGTGCTGCTGGACGTGCCGCCGCAGGAGGCAGGTGAGGCGGCTGTCGGGCACGTGCTGGCGGTGTGGCGCGAGCTCACCGACTCGGCCTGGGACTACGGCATCGAGCCGGACGACGCGCTGACCCCACGGCGCGCGGCCGCGCGGATCGTCCGGATCGGGGAGCTCGACGAGACGGCGGGCCGTTCGGTCCACCGGGTCGCCGGCGCCGTGGAGCAGGTGCTGTTCGCTCCGGAGCCCAGGGCCGAGGCCGGTCTGGCCGACGACGTCCGCACGGTACGGGGGGCCCTGCGCGAGCGGGTCGGCTGGACCACGCGCGTGCGCGCCGTCGTGGCACCGCGTTCGGCCATCCGCGCGATCTGGGACCTCAACGACCGCTGGACGGCCCTCAAGGCGTCCTGGGCGGCCCGTCTGACGACTCTCGTACGCCGCCCGTCCGGGCCGCGGAGCCAGGAGCAGGGCGGCTGAGGAAGGGCCAGGGGCCGAGCCGGCGTCCAGGAGGACCCGAGCTCGGCCCGAGCGGGGCCCGAGCACCGGTTTGAGCCGACGTCCAGGCGGGTCGTGGTCGGCCCGAGCCGGGTCCCAGCGACGGTCGATCCGACCTGAACACCGCCTACGGCCCGCGACGACTCGGCGAGAGCCGGGGACGCGTGCGGCTGGGGCGGTGAAACGTTGAGGGGGCGACCACCCGGCCGGGTGGTCGCCCCCTCAACGTTTCTTCGCACGGGGGTGGTGCTGCGGTCAGTGACCGCCCTGCTCGTCACGGCGGCGCTGCCAGCGCTGCTCGATCCGGTCCATCATCGAGCGCTTCTGCCGACCCTGACCACGACTGTGCGGGGTACCCGGGGCTCCTGCGGCACCTGCCGCGGGTTGCTCGCCCGGCTTGGGCGCCTTGCGCCAGCCGGTCACGGCGAGAACCGCGCAGCCCAGCATGACGAGGAAGCCCATCACGCTCAGCCAGACCTGCTTGGCGACCATACCGGCCATGAGGAGCGCGATACCCACGAGGAAGCCTGCGACCGCCTGGTAGACCCGCCGCCGGGTGTACGTACGCAGCCCGCTTCCCTCGAGCGCCGACGCGAACTTGGGATCTTCGGCGTACAGCGCTCGCTCCATCTGCTCGAGCATGCGCTGCTCGTGCTCCGAGAGCGGCACGGAGTCCTCCTCATCGTGCAGTCGCCGGGGCGACCCGGGGGGTCCCTTCAGGATAGGCAGGGAATCGCCCCCGTGAAACCCGCCCCTCTACGCCAATTGGCCAACCGGAGCCCGTCATGGACGTCCCGGCTCGCTGAGGATTCCATTCCCCATGAGCCGACCCGTCATGCCGGGCGGTCTCCCTCGATCATACGGCGCACTGCGCCCGAACGGGGGGCCTGTGGCGTACTCCATGCGCGGCCAAGGCCCTGATCAGCGGTGCGCCCCAGGCGGCGCTCAGCTCCCGTCGGCCCCTTGCGTCTCCCCCAGCACGTGAAGCTGGGTCGCCACGGAGTGGAAGGCCGCGAGTTCGGCGGCGGCCTCCTCCAGCTTCAGCAGGGCTTCCATGGCGCCGGGCTCGGTGTCCACGAGCACGCCGGGGACGAGGTCGGCGAAGACGCGCACGCCGTGCACCGACCCGACCCGCAGGCCCGCGCCCTCGACCAGGGCGGTGAGCTGCTCGGCCGTGAAGCGGCGCGGCACGGGGTCACCCTCGCCCCAGCGGCCGTCCGGGCCGGTGAGGGCCTGCCGGGCCTCCTTGAAGCGGCCGGCGAGGGCACGCGCGAGCACGGCTCCGCCGAGTCCGGCGGCGAGCAGGCTGAGGACGCCGCCGGAGCGCAGCGCGGCGACCACGTTGCGGACGCCCTCGGCCGGGTCGTCCACGTACTCCAGGACCCCGTGGCACAGGACCGCGTCGTAGCCGCCCCGCTCGACCACGTCGAAGAGCCCGTGGGCGTCGCCCTGGACACCCTTCACCCGATCGGCGACGCCGGCCTCGGCGGTGCGGCGCTCCAGGGCGAACAGCGCGTTGGGACTGGGGTCGACGACGGTGACCCGGTGCCCGAGGAGGGCGACGGGCACCGCGAAGTTCCCGCTGCCGCCACCGGTGTCGAGGACGTCGAGCGACTCACGCCCGGTCGTCTTGACCCGGCGCTCGAGGGCGTCCTGAAGGACCTCCCAGACCACGGCCGTACGGAGGGCGGCGCGGGGCCGAGGGGGGTCGGAGCGTAGCGGCGTCGGGTGCGGGCTGGGGTGGGAGACGGGCGGGCGCATCGGGTCCGACACGGCAGTTGACTCCTCGGCGCGGCACCGCCTCTTGCGCGGCGGAGCGAACGGGCTGCCTTCCCGGCCCGGTCCGGCCCCGGACCGCCGAGCGGGCGGGGCGGGGTGGGCCGCGGGAAGGCTTCAGGCGCCTTCCACCCTATTGCCTCCGGCGCCTTCGCCCGGTCACGGTGGTGCACCCCGGTGGCGGGCATGTCAGCCCGCGTCCGGCAGGTCGCGCCCCGCACCGGAGCCGTCCGGGTCGTCGCCCTCCTGGCGCGGCTGCGGGAGGACCGGCTGGAGCACCAGCATGCGTTCGACGAGGCGGAGGAACATCGCCACGTCGCGGATCAGGTCGTCGGCGTCCCGACGGGTGGCCGCGCCGTGGATGCCCGCCTCGGCCCGGGCACGGCGCCGGGCCCCGGAGGCGAACAGCGCGCTCCACTCGGTGAGTTCGGGCGCTATCTCGGGGAGCACTTCCCAGGCGCTCCGGATGCGGGCCCGGCGGCGCGGGGCGGGATCGGGGCGGCCCCGGGCGGCGAGCACGGCCGCCGCGGTGCGCAGTGCCGCCAGATGAGCCGTGGCGTAGCGCTCGTTGGGGGTTTCGAGGACGGCCGCCTCGTCCAGCCCGGCGCGGGCCTGGGCGAGCAGGTCGAGGGCGGCGGGAGGAGCCGTGGTGCGGCGCAGCACGGGGTGCACATCGCTCGCCGGGCCGTTCAGTGAGGGGGCAGGGCCGGTGGCGCGGCGCCGGTTTGCGGCGGCTGCGTGGTAGGTGGCCATGACGAACCTCCTGTCGTCTGTGTGACGGCACGCCCGATACGGGTTGCCGTATGTGCCCATCGTGGGGTATGGCACTGACAATCCGTTCTGACCTGCGCTTTTGCTTCGATCGAAGGTTCGGGCTAGTTTTTGCACTGACCAGTCAGTTCAAATAGTCGTCAATCAGGGGGACCTGTGGACGGAGTCGGTGTCACCGCCGACGGCTTCGGGCTCCGAGGCCCTCGCGGATGGGCGTTCCGGGGCGTGGGCCTCGACGCGGAGCCGGGCTCGTTGATCGCCGTCGAGGGGCCGTCAGGCTCCGGGCGGACCAGCCTGCTGCTCGCCCTCACCGGGCGGATGAAGGCCACCGAGGGGACGGCGACCGTGGGCGGGTCCCGGCTGCCGAAGCACCTGGCCGCCGTGCGGCGCGTCAGCGCGCTCGCGCACGTCGCCGGGGTCACCGACCTCGACCCGGCCCTGACCGTCGGGGAGCACCTGCGCGAACGGGCGCTGCTGGAGCGGCGGTTCGGCGGCCCCGTACGGGATCTGCTGCGACCGCGTGCGGAGCGGGCGGTCGAGGTGGGGCTGCGGATCGACACCGCGCTCGCCGCCGCCGGGCTCGACCGGGAGGCCCTGCCCAAGGGGTCGCGGACCGCCGTCCGCGATCTGGAACGCATCGAAGCGCTGCGACTGTCCGTCGCGCTGGCGCTCATCGGACGCCCCGGTCTGCTCGGTGTCGATGACATCGACCTGAAGCTGACGGACGCCGAGCGGGAGGAGGTCTGGGCACTGCTCGGATCCCTCACCGAGGCGGGGACGACCGTCCTGGCGGTGTGCGGCGAGGCCCCCGAGGGCGCGGTCACGGTCTCCACCGGCCCGGCGGCCGCCCCGCTCGACCGGGACGAGGCCGCCGAGGCCGCCGACCGGGAGAACGCCGGGGCCTCTGCCCGGGAGGACGGCATCGGGGCCTCCGACGGGCCCACCGCCGAATCCGCCGGAACGACAGCCGGGTCCGGCGACTCAGCCGAGTCCGGCGACTCCACCGGGTCCGGCGACTCCACCGGGTCCGGTGAACCCACCAAGTCCGGTGAACCCACCAAGTCCAACAGGTCCACCCGGTCCACCGGGTCCGAGCAGGAAGAGGAGAAGACGGATGCGATCGCCGAGACTGGCCGCGCTTGAGCTGCGGCGCTTCGGCCGGGGCAAGCTCCCCCGGGCCGCCCTCGTCGCGCTCCTGCTGCTGCCGCTGCTGTACGGCGCGCTGTACCTGTGGTCCTTCTGGGACCCGTACGGCCGCCTGGACCGCATTCCCGTGGCCCTCGTGAACGACGACAAGGGCGCCACCGCCGACGGCAAGAGGATCAGCGCCGGGGACGACATCACCAAGGGCCTGCGCGACAGCGAGGTCTTCGACTGGCACGAGGTGAGTGCCGCCGAGGCACGCGCGGGCGTGGAGGACGGCAGGTACTACCTGTCGCTCACCATGCCGGCCGACTTCAGCGGGCGGATCGCCTCCAGCTCGGGCGACTCGCCCGAGACGAGCGCCCTGCAGGTGCGCACCAACGACGCCAACAACTACATCGTCGGGCAGATCTCGCGAACGGTCTTCAGCGAGGTGCGCACGGCCGCGTCCACGAAGACCTCGCGGTCCTTCCTGGACAAGATCTTCGTCTCCTTCTCCGACATCCACGGGGCGACCGCGAAGGCCGCCGACGGGGCCGACGACCTCACCGGCGGTATCGGGAAGGCCGAGAAGGGCTCCAAGGACCTCGCCGACGGGCTGAGCGACGCCAAGGACGGCAGCGGCAAGCTGGCCAAGGGCCTCAAGAAGCTCGACAAGGGCGCCGACGACCTGGAGGACGGTTCGCAGAAGGTCGCGGACGGCACCCAGACGCTCGCCGACAAGGTCAACGGGGTCGCCGACACCCTGGGGCCCTTCGTCAAGGACAACGAGAAGACCATCGGGGACACCGCCCAATTGGTCGCCGACTCGGCCAAGGTGATCCGCGACAACCTCGCCGCCCTGGTCAAGCTGGCGCCGACCGCAGCCGAGGGCGCCCACACGGCCTCGGACACCCTCGCCGCCGTCCACGAGGCGCGCTGCGAGACGCCGGTACTGCCCGACCCCGCGTGCGCCGACCTGAAGAAGGCCAAGGACGCGGCCGCCGACGTCGCGAAGGTCGCCGACGACCTCAACACGCTGATCGCCGACCAGGACGGCGACCTGAAGACGCTCCGCACGAACCTCGCCGGCCTCCAGAAGCAGGCGCAGTCGCTCGCCGACAGCGCCCCGCACCTCTCCGAGGACCTCGACGACGCCGTGACCAAGGTCAACGCGCTCAACACCGGCGCCGCGAAGGTCGCCAAGGGCGCCAAGAAGCTGCACACCGGGCTCGGCACGGCCAAGACGGGGTCGGTCGACCTCGACGAGGGCGTCACCAAGCTCGAGACCGGCGCCCAGGACCTCAACGGCGGCATCTTCAAGCTCTCCGACGGCTCCGGAAAGCTCGCGGACGGTCTGCACGACGGTGCCGAACAGATCCCCGACTACGACGCGCGGCAGCGTGACGCGCGCACCGCCGTCATGGCCGACCCCGTGCAGCTCGCCTCCAAGGACCTGCACAAGGCGCCCAACTACGGCACCGGCTTCGCCCCGTACTTCATCCCGCTGTCGCTGTGGGTGGGCGCGATGGTGGCGTACATGCTGATCGCGCCGATGAACCGGCGCGCGCTCGCCGCGGGCGCCCCGGCGTGGCGGATCGCGCTGGCGGGCTGGCTGCCGGTGGTCGCGATCGGGGTGCTCCAGACGACGGCCCTGATGGCCGTACTGCACTGGGCGATCGGCCTGGAGATGGCGCGGGCAGCCGGCACGGTGGGCTTCCTGTTCCTGGTGACGGCGTGCTTCGCGGCCCTCGTGCAGTGGCTCAACGCGCGCTTCGGCGCAGCGGGCCGGATCCTCGTACTCGCCCTGCTGATGCTGCAGTTGACCTCGGCGGGCGGTACCTATCCGGTGCAGACCAGCCCCGGCTTCTTCAACGCGATCCATCCCTACCTGCCGATGAGTCACGTCGTCGACGCGCTCAGGAGGCTCATCACGGGCGGTGGGCTGACACCGGTGTGGCACGCGTGCGTGGTGCTCGTCGCCTTCACCGCGGGCGCCCTCGCGCTGACCGCCCTGTCGGCGCGCCGCCGCCAGGTGTGGACACTGGACCGGCTGCACCCGGAGCTGAGCCTGTGAGGATCGGGCGTCCGGCGGGCCGGGTTCCTGTGACAATCAGGACCATGGAAAGCAGCACCACCCCGGGCGGCAGCACCCGCCGCGAGGCCACCCGGCAGAAGCTCTACGAGGCAGCCGTCACGCTCATCGCCGAGCAGGGCTTCTCCGCGACGACCGTGGACGAGATCGCCGAACGGGCCGGCGTCGCGAAAGGCACGGTCTACTACAACTTCGCGAGCAAGTCGGTCCTGTTCGAGGAGCTGCTGAGGCACGGCGTGGGCCTCCTCACCGCCTCGCTGCGGGAGGCGGCCGAGCGCACCGCGCGGGAGGGCGGCAGCAAGGTCGACGCCCTGGACGCGATGGTCCGCGCGGGCCTCGTCTTCATCGACCGCTACCCGTCCTTCACCCAGCTCTACGTGGCCGAGCTGTGGCGCACGAACCGTGCCTGGCAGTCCACCCTCATGGTGGTCCGGCAGGAGGCGGTGGCCGTCGTCGAGGGGGTGCTGCGCGAGGGCGTCGAGAACGGCGAGTTCAGCGACGAGATCGATGTCCCGCTGACGGCGGCCGCCCTGGTGGGCATGGTGCTGGTGGCCGCGCTGGACTGGCAGGCCTTCCAGCCGGAGCGCTCCCTGGACGACGTCCACTCGGCGCTGTCCCGGCTGCTCCAGGGACGGGTGAGCGGTCACCGGTAGCCCACGCGCGCGTGGTGCGGGTCCGCACCACGCCACGCGCGCGTGGGTACGCGCGTGAACACACGAAAGCGCCGGTCCGCGGTGGCCCCGTCCCCCGTGGGCCGCCCCGAACCGGCGCTTCCTCGTGCTCCCCCGTTTCCCCCGTTCCCCCGTTGCCTCCCCCGTTGTTCCCCCGTGCGGTCGTTCCCCCGGGGTGCCCCCCGCGTCTCACTCCCGCCGAACCGGCCGGCGGAAGGAGCGGATCGAGGGCCGCTCCGTTCCGGCGCCCCGTGTCGCCGGTGCCGGAGCCGCGCCTCTTTCCGTGCCACCACTCTCTCGTTCGCGCAGGTCCGCCCCCATCCGCGCGCGTACTCAACTCACCCACTAGGTACGCGTACTCAGCCCTGCGCACTCATCCCCAGGACGCCGCGCGGCCGACTGGTTACGATCGCGTCCGTGTCCGTACTCCCCCTTGTGTTCACCAGCGGCTGGGCCAGCGGCATCAACGCCTACGCGGTGGTGCTCCTGCTCGGCGTGTTCGGCGCGACCGGACTGAGCGAAGACGTTCCCGAGACGCTCCAGCGGCCCGAGGTGCTCATCGCCGCCGGCTTCCTGTTCCTGTGCGAGGCCGTCGCCGACAAGATCCCGTACGTGGACTCCGCGTGGGACACCGCGCACACGGTCGTCCGGCCCGCGGCGGGAGCCTGGATCGGGGCGGTGCTCGCCGGGCAGAGCGGTTCGCTCTCCGACGCGGCGGCCGGTCTGCTCGGTGGTTCGACGGCGCTGGCCAGCCACGCCGTGAAGGCCGGCACCCGGATGGCGGTGAACTCCTCGCCGGAGCCGTTCAGCAACGTGATCGTGAGCCTGGCCGAGGATCTCGGGGTCGCCGGGATCGTGACCTTCGCGATCTTCCACCCGGAAGCGGCCGCCATCATCGCCGGTGCGCTGCTGCTGGCCGGTCTGGCGGTCCTCTACCTCCTCGTCTCGCGGATCCGCCGGTTCCTGCGGCGCAGGTCGCAGCGGCGGGAGGAACGCCGGCTCGCCCGGCTCCCGTGGCCGCCGCCACCGGGCTGACGGCATGACTGTCGGTGGCGCCCGATAAAGTCGCCGGCATGGCAGGGATTGCGGTGATCGGCGCCGGGATGGGCGCGCTGACGGCGGCCGCCCGGCTGGCCGTCGCGGGCCACCGGGTGACGGTGTACGAACGTGCGCAGACGTACGGCGGAGCGGTGCGCCGCTTCGAGCGGGACGGGTTCGGTTTCGACACCGGCCCCGGTCTGCTGCCCCTGCCCGCCGTCTACCGCGACCTCTTCGTCAAGACCGGCAAGGAGCCGCTGGAGGCGTGTGTCGAGCTGGTCCAGGTCGATCCGTCCGCACGGCACGTCTTCGCGGACGGCACCGAGGTATCGCTGCCGAACGCCTCGCGCGCGGGGGTCGTCACCGCGCTGGACGCCGCGCTCGGGGCGCCGGCCGGGCAGCGCTGGGGCGACTTCCTGGTCCGGGCCCGCGAGGCCTGGGACCGCACCCGCCGTCCGCTCCTGGAGGAGCCCCTGTGGGACGACTGGTCGGTGCTGGCCGCCCGCGAGCCCTACCCGGCGGTCCCGCACAAGCGCCTGCTGCGCACCCGCCGGGCGGGCACCCTCGCCGAGGTCGGCACCTGGGAGCTGCGTGACCCCCGGCTCACCGCGCTGCTCGATGGCCACGCGCTCGCGTACGGCCTGGACCCGCGGGTCACCCCGGCGAGCGCGGCCGTGCTGCCGTACATGGAGCACGCCTTCGGCACCTGGTACGTGCGCGGGGGGATGCGGGAACTGGCCCGAGCGGTCCACGAGCGGTGTCTGGCCCGCCGGGTGGAATTCGTCTTCGGCGCGGAGGTGACCCGGATCCTGGAGAAGGACGGCCGGGCGGTGGGCGTGGAACTCGCCGGGGGCGAGGTGCGGGAGGCTGACTTCGTGGTCGCCCCCGGCAGCGCCGGCGGTCTGCCCGCCCGCGCGGACGGCGAGGTCGCTCCCCAGCGGGACCTGCCGAGCCGGCTGACCGTGCTGCTCGCGCTGCGCGGCGCCCGGCCGGAGGGGACCGCGCACCGGACGGTGGTCCACTCGGTGGACCGTGACGGCGAGTTGGAGAGTCTCTTCGGTACGGCGCCGTCAGTGCCCGCGCGGCCGACGGTGACGGTCCTGCGGCCCGACGACCCCGCCCTGGTCCCGGACGGCGCCCACGAGGCCGTCACGCTGGGCGCGGTGGTGCCCGCGGGCGCGGAGATTCACGACGCGCACGTGGACGTGCTGATCGCCGTGGCCGAGCGAGCCGTCCCCGGTCTGCGCGACCGCGTCCTGTGGCGCGAGACGCGCACCCCCGCCGACATCGCGCGGGAGACCGGCGCGGCGGGCGGGGCGGTCCCGGCGCCGGCCCTGGCCGCGGCCGGCGGGCGGCTGCTGCATCCCGCCAACTCCACAGGTCTGCAAGGGCTGTTCACCGTCGGTGGCTGGTCGCACCCGGGCGGCGGACTGCCGCACGCGGGGATGTCGGGCGCGCTGGTGTCCGGGCTGATCGTGGAGGGCCCGCAGTTCCGGGGCTCCCAGTGAGCCACCGGGGTTCCCGGCGGCGGCCCTGACCCCAGCAGACGTTCCGGGGAGGACGCGCGGCCGTCAGAACCGGTACTGCTCGTCGTAGCCGGTGCCCTGGCCGTGGCCCTGTTGCCGGCCGTCGCCCTGGTACGGGTACTGCTGCTGCTCGGGCGGGAGTTCGCCGCCCAGCGGGTCGTCGGTGCTGCGCTGTTGCGGGACCCAGACGCCGCCGGCCGGGGTCTCCCCGTAGCCGCCGGTGCCGTACTGCTCCTGGCCGTAGCCCTGCTGCCCGTACTGCTGCTGGCCGTAGCCGGCGTCGTAGGAGCCTCCGCCGTAGGTCTGGGTGCCGATGTACGGGTCGGAGTAGGCGGCGTACTGCTGCTCGCCGGTGGCGTCGTAGCCGTACTGCTGCTGGTGGTACCCGTTGTACGTGTCGTACCCGTAGTTCTGGTCCGTGCCCTGGGCGGCCGTCGCGTACTGGTCCTGGGGCTGGCCCTGCGACTGGCCCTGGCCGCCCGCGGCCGCGTACGCGGTGTCGCTGTATATGCCGTAGGAGCCGGTGTCGTCGGGCAGGGGCTGCGGCTCGTACACGGACGTGGTCTCGGCGGCCGAGGGGTCGGTGCCGCGGGCCGCGGGTGTGAAGACGTCGTCGCGGTCGTAGTCGTCGTCGCCGAAGGCGCTCTTGTCGCCGAAGCGGTTCCCGTCCTGACCGAACGTCACGTCGTCGGTGCCGTACTGCGCGTCGGAGCCGATACCGGCCTCGCCCGCCTCCAGGCCGGAGACCTCGAGTGTCGGGTCCTGGCGCTCGGCCTTGCCGCGGCGCCGCTTGGTGACGGTCCCGCCCTCACCGTCCGTGTCCGCGTCCCCGCGCCGGAAGGCCCAGCCCTCGGCGAAGCCGCGGCGGAACGAGAGCGTGACATAGGTCTGGCCGACCGCGAAGGCGGCCGCGCCCAGCGCGATGACGACGACCGACGGGATCAGGACACCGAGGACCACGCCGAGGAAGCCGACGAAGGCCAGCAACCGCCAGCGCAGCCGCGCCTTGTACTGCAGCAGAACCTCGCCGAGCAGCCACAGCGCGACAAAGCCAAACGCGATGTAGAGGACCGTCCAGCCCATGTACGCCCCTCTCCCAGTGGCCGCTACGCAGTGTGTCGTATGTGAATGCGACCGGTCTAGGCCTGCGGCGGATGGTGCAGGCCCAGGTTCTCGTAGATTTCCAGCGTCGCCGTGGAGTTGTTGAGCGTGATGAAGTGCAGTCCGGGCACTCCCTCGGCCAGCAGCCGTGCGCAGAACTCCGTGGCGAAGTCGATGCCAATGGAGCGTACAGCGGCCGGATCGTCTTTGGCTGTGAGGATCCGCTCTTTCAGGGCGGCCGGGAAGTGGGCGTTGCTGAGCTTGGGCAGGCTTTCCAGCATCTTCACACTCGTCACCGGCAGGACCTCGGGGATGACCGGAGTCACACAGCCGGCCGCCTCGACGCGGTCGCGCAGCCGCAGATAGGACTCGGGCTCGAAGAACATCTGCGTGATGGCGTAGTCGGCGCCGGCCCGGCACTTGTCGACGAAGTGCGTGACGTCCGTGTCCCAGTCGCCGGAGCGCGGGTGCATCTCGGGGAAGGCGGCGACACCCACGCAGAAGTCGCCCGACTCCTTGATGAGCCGGACGAGTTCGGCGGCGTACGTGAGGCCCCGGGGGTGCGGTACCCACGCGCCCATGGGGTCGCCGGGCGGGTCGCCGCGCACGGCGAGCATGTTGCGGATCCCGGCGTCGGCGTACTGGCCGATGATGTTGCGCAGCTCGGCGATGGAGTGGTCCACTGCGGTGAGGTGCGCGACCGGCGTGAGGGTGGTGTCGACGACGATCTGCTGGGTCTCCCTGACCGTGGTCGCCCGGGTGGAGCCGCCGGCGCCGTACGTCACCGAGACGAAGTCGGGGGCGACCGCCTCGACCCGGCGCAGCGCGTTCCACAGGCTCCGCTCACCCTTGGGCGTCTTCGGCGCGTAGAACTCGAACGAGTACGTCGTCTTGCCGGTCGCGAGGATGTCGCGCACGGTGCGCGCGCGGTCCGTCCTGGTGGATGCGGTTCCTAGGGCCATACCCGCAGGTTAGCCAGGGGTGGGCGGTCCCCCAACCCGATGCGGGAAATTTGCCCGTTTTGTCGACTTGTTGTCCACCCCTTGGGACAGCCGTACCAGACGTGTCAGAGGTGTCGGTCAGAGGTGTCGGACGTGCCGGCCGTGCGCCCGAACCACCGGCCGGGGCCGAGCGGGTCACGCCTCGCGCAGGCGCTTCGCGAACTCCGCCGCCGCGGCACCCGGGTCGTCCGCGTCCGTGATCGCCCGGACGACGACGACCCGGCGGGCGCCCGCCGCCAGTACCTCGTCCAGGTTGCCGAGGTCGATGCCGCCGATGGCGAACCAGGGGCGGTCGGTGCCCAGGGCGGCCGTGTGCCGCACCAGGTCGAGGCCGGGGGCGGGCCGGCCGGGCTTGGTGGGGGTGGGCCAGCACGGGCCGGTGCAGAAGTAGTCGACACCCTCCTGGACGGCGGCGGCCCCGGCCTCCGCCTCCGTGTGCGTGGAGCGGCCGACGAGGACCTCCTCGCCGAGGATCGCGCGGGCCGCGGGGACCGGCAGGTCGCCCTGGCCGAGGTGGAGCACGTCGGCGGCGGCCGCGTGCGCGACGTCCGCGCGGTCGTTGACCGCGAGCAGCCTGCCGTGGCGGGCGCAGGCGTCGGCGAACACCTCGAGGTGCTCCAGCTCCTCGGCCGCCTCGATGCCCTTGTCACGCAGCTGGACGATGTCGACACCGCCCGCGAGGACCGAGTCCAGGAACTCCGGGAGGTCGCCCTGGCGGGTGCGGGCGTCCGTGCAGAGGTACAGCAGGGCGTCGGCCAGGCCGGCGCGGGCGGTGTCGGACATACGGAATTCCCCCCAGGGCGGTGGCGTACGGGAGCGAGCGGCCCCCGTACGCCGTGCGTGTCGGTTCGTACGCGTCGTACGCGGTCAGACGGCGAGCGCCTGGGCGCGGCGCTTCACCTCCGTGCCGCGATTCTCACTCAGGGCCTGCGCGGGGGTGCCGGGCAGGCTCGGGTCGGGGGTGAAGAGCCACTCGAGCATCTCTTCGTCCTTGAAGCCGTCGTCCCGCAGCAGGGTCAGGGTCCCGACCAGGCCCTTGACCACCTTGTCCCCGTCGATGAAGGCGGCGGGGATGTGCAGCGCGCGGTTCTCGCCTCGGCGTACGGCGATGAGCTGGCCGTCCTTGATCAGCTGTCGGACGCGGATCACGTCGACATCCATCATTTCCGCGATGTCGGGCACGGTGAGCCAGGCGGGGACGAGAGCATCGGTCTTTGCGTCAATCTCGGTCACGGGAACAAGCCTGCCATCTGCCGCTGACAGTCGGAAACCGGGCCGGTCCAACCAGGCGGTCAGACCGCCGCCGTCGCGGCCTTCAGAGGCCTCGCCGGGTCCGCGAGGAGCCGTGGGTTCATGGGCGTGCCCGCCTGGATCAGCCGCTTGCCCTGGGCGAGGTCGCGCGCCCGGCCCACGGCCAGCAGGGCGACCAGCCGGTCGTCGCGCAGCCAGCACACCGACCAGGCCGGTCCCGACGGGTCGCCGCGCCACAGCACGTGGTCGGCGGCGGCGTGGTGCCCGGCGTACTGGACGAAGCGGCCGAACTGCTCGGACCAGAAGTACGGGACCGGGTCGTACACGGCCAGGGGCTCGTCGGTGGCGGCGCCCACGATGTTCGCCGCGACCGTGCGCGGTCCCTGGAGGGCGTTGTCCCAGTGATGCACGAGAAGCCGCTCGCCGTACCGCCCCGAGGGGAAGGAGGCGCAGTCGCCGACCGCGTACACATCGGGCACGGAGGTCCGCAGATGGACGTCGGCCACGACCTCGCGGTGGGCGCCGAGCGCGACGCCCGAGCCCGCCAGCCAGGCGGTGGCGGGGCGGGCGCCGATGCCCACCACGACGGCGCCCGCGGGCAGCCGGGTGCCGTCGTCCAGGACGACCGCGCCGGGCTCGACGCGCTCCACGCGCGCGTGGGTGCGCAGCTCGATGCCGCTGTCGGCGTACCAGGTGGCCATCGGGGCGGCGACCTCGGCGGGCAGGGCCCCGGCCAGCGGCCGGTCGGCGGCCTCGACGACGGTGACCTCGCAGCCTGCCTCCCGCGCGGCCGTGGCGAACTCGGCGCCGATCCAGCCGGCGCCGACGACCACGATGTCGTGCTGCCGGGCGAGCACGGGACGCAGCCGTTCGGCGTCGTCCAGGGTGCGCAGCAGGTGCACGCCGGGCACGCCCTCGGCACCGGGCAGCCGGATCGGCTCGGCGCCGGTGGCGAGGACGAGGACGTCGTAGGGGACGGGCCCGGCCTCGGTGTCCAGCTCGTGGTCGGCGGGGCGAAGGCCGCTGACCTCGCGGCCGAGCACCAGCTCGATGCCCAGGCCCTCGAAGTCGACGTCGAAGGCGGAGCCCTCGGCGTTGCCGAGCAGGACGGCCTTGGACAGCGGGGGCCGGTCGTAGGGCTGGTGGGGCTCCGCGCCGATCAGTGTCACCGTGCCGTCGAAGCCCTGTTCCCGCAGGGCCACGGCGGTCTGCACCCCGGCCATGCCCGCGCCGACGACCACCACGCGCCGCCCGGACGGACCGCCTTGTTCCTGCCTCTGCTCGCTCACCTGATCACCTTAGGCGGCTGACGAATCGTCAGTCAGCCGTCGTGCGTCGTGACCTGCTCCACAACGCTGGTGCCGCTGCCCTCCTGCGACTCCCACGCCCAGCTCTCCTCGAGCCGCACCCGTCCGTCCGCGAGCTCCACGACCGTCGAGACGCAGTGCCCCGAGGACGTCGTCCCGTCGTGCTTGAGCTGTACGTACCGGAAGTCGAGCCGGTCTCCTTCCCTGGTACCCACCAGATGCCCGCGTACGACGTCACCGCCCGTGTACTCCGCCCAGATCGCGCCGCCGCGCTCGTGGTAGGTGAAGCGGGTGCGGGTGCCGACCTGGCCCGGGGCCTGGTCGGCGACGGGCGCGAGGACGAGGCCGTCCAACGAGCGGGGCATGACGAAAGGCTCCCTTACAGAGGCGCCGGACCACGGGCTAGGGTGGCCAACCTAGAGCACACGCGGGAGTCCGGACGCACCGGGCTGAGAGGGAGGCTGGCGGCCTCCGACCGTCGAACCTGATCCGGGTCATGCCGGCGAAGGGAGGGGCTGGACGCCCATGTCGTCTCCACGTACGTCAGACGTCCTCGTCATCGGGGGCGGGATCATCGGGCTGGTCACGGCCTGGCGGGCCGCGCAGCGCGGCTTCGCCACGGCGGTGGCCGACCCGGCACCGGGCGGCGGGGCCGCCCAGGTGGCGGCCGGGATGCTGGCCGCGGTCACGGAACTGCACCACGGCGAGCAGACCCTGCTCGGCCTCAACCTGGCCTCCGCCCGCCGCTACCCGGAGTTCGCGGCCGAGCTGACGGAGCTGACCGGGCACGACCTCGGCTACCGGCGCTGCGGCACGCTCGCGGTCGCGCTGGACTCCGACGACCGCGCCCACCTGCGCGAGCTGCACGCACTCCAGCAGCAGTCGGGGCTGGAGTCGGAGTGGCTGTCCGGGCGGGAGTGCCGGCGCCTGGAACCGCTGCTGGCGCCCGGGGTGCGCGGCGGACTGCGGGTCGACGGCGACCACCAGATCGACCCGCGGCGGCTGACCGCGGCGCTGGTGGCCGCGTGCGAGCGGGCCGGGGTGTCCTTCCACCGCGTACGGGCCGAGCGGCTGTCCGTCGTGGGCGAGTGCGCCACGGGGGTCGTCACCCGGGACGGTACGGCCCTGGCGGCGGGGCAGGTGGTGCTCGCCGGCGGCAGCCTGAGCGGACGGCTCGCGGGGGTGCCGCAGGACGTGCTGCCGCCCGTACGGCCGGTGAAGGGCCAGGTGCTGCGGCTGACCGTGCCGCCGCGGTACGCGCCGTTCCTGAGCCGGACCGTGCGGGCCGTGGTGCGCGGCAGCCAGGTCTACCTGGTCCCCCGCGAGAACGGCGAGCTGGTCGTGGGCGCCACCAGCGAGGAGCTGGGCTGGGACACCACGGTGACGGCGGGAGGCGTGTACGAGTTGCTGCGCGACGCCCATGAGCTGGTCCCGGGGATCACCGAGCTGCCGCTGACGGAGACGCGCGCGGGGCTGCGGCCCGGGTCCCCCGACAACGCGCCGCTGCTCGGGCCGACGGAGCTGGCGGGACTGCTGCTGGCCACCGGCCACTACCGCAACGGCGTGCTGCTGACGCCGGTGACGGGTGACGCGATGGCGCACGCCCTGGCCACCGGGGAGCTCCCGGAAGAGGCCCGTCCCTTCACGCCCCGGCGCTTCCGCGCCGCCGCACTCTCGGAGCAGCCCGCATGAACGCCCAGGAGAACGCCCGGGAGGGCGCCCACGTGCATGTCTCGGTGAACGGGGAGCGGCGCGCGTTCGCTCCCGGCACGGCCCTCGACAGCGTCGTACGGTCCCTGACGCCGGCGCCCTCCGGGGTGGCCGCCGCGCTCAACGAGACCGTGGTCCCGCGCGCGCAGTGGCCGTCCACGGCGCTGCGCGACGGCGACCGGGTGGAAGTCCTGACCGCGGTCCAGGGGGGCTGAGCCATGGCCGACGATCCCTTCGTCCTCGGCGGCAGGTCCTTCTCGTCCCGTCTGATCATGGGCACGGGGGGTGCGCCCAGTCTGGAGGTGCTGGAGCGGGCGCTGGTGGCGTCCGGGACCGAGCTGACGACGGTCGCGATGCGCCGGGTGGACCCCTCGGTGCACGGTTCCGTGCTGTCGGTGCTGGAGCGGCTCGGCATCCGGGTGCTGCCGAACACGGCGGGCTGTTTCACCGCCGGGGAGGCCGTGCTGACGGCCCGGCTGGCGCGGGAGGCGCTGGGCACCGATCTGATCAAGCTGGAGGTCATCGCCGACGAGCGCACGCTGCTGCCGGACCCGATCGAGCTGCTGGAGGCGGCGGAGACGCTGGTGGACGACGGGTTCACGGTGCTGCCGTACACGAACGACGATCCGGTGCTGGCCAGGAAGCTGGAGGACGTGGGGTGCGCGGCGGTGATGCCGCTCGGCTCGCCGATCGGCTCCGGGCTGGGCATCCGCAACCCGCACAACTTCCAGCTGATCGTCGAGCACGCGCGCGTGCCGGTGATCCTGGACGCCGGGGCGGGCACCGCCTCGGACGTGGCGCTGGCGATGGAGCTGGGGTGCGCGGGGGTGATGCTGGCGTCGGCGGTGACCCGGGCGCGGGAACCCGAGCGGATGGCGTCGGCCATGCGGGCCGGCGTCGAGGCCGGGAGGCTGGCCCGGCTGGCCGGACGGATCCCGCCCCGCTACTTCGCGGAGGCGTCCTCGCCCCTGGAGGGCCGGGCCGTGCTGGACCCCGAGCGCCCCGCGTTCTGACCTCCGCGGCGCTACCGTCCGGTCTGCGGACACGGGAGTCGCGGGACGCGTGGGTTGCGTCACAGGACGGCTCCAGTCGCGCTGCGATCGCGGTGGAACCGGCGGAGGTGTCGGCGGCGGCTCGTAGACTCACCTGCGTGGACACGACCCTTCAGGACCCTCTGGTCGGGCAGCTGCTCGACGGCCGGTATCGCGTAGAGGCGCGGATCGCGGTCGGCGGTATGGCCACGGTCTACCGGGCCGTGGACACCCGCCTGGACCGCGTGCTCGCGCTCAAGGTGATGCACCCGGCGCTCGCCGCCGACGGGGCGTTCGTCGAGCGGTTCATCCGGGAGGCGAAGTCGGTCGCCCGGCTCGCCCACCCGAATGTCGTTCAGGTGTTCGATCAGGGTGCCGACGGGTCGTACGTCTATCTCGCCATGGAGTACATCGCCGGATGCACGCTGCGCGATGTGCTGCGGGAGCGCGGGGCGCTCCAGCCACGGGCCGCGCTCGACATCCTGGAGCCCGTGCTGGCCGCGCTCGGCGCCGCGCACCGGGCCGGGTTCGTGCACCGGGACATGAAGCCCGAGAACGTGCTGATAGGGGACGACGGGCGGGTCAAGGTCGCGGACTTCGGGCTGGTCCGGTCCGTCGACACGGTGACCAGCACCACGGGAGCCGTGCTCGGCACCGTCGCCTATCTCGCCCCCGAGCAGATCGAGCAGCCCGGCGCCGCCGACCCCCGCGTCGACGTGTACGCGTGCGGGGTGGTGCTCTACGAGATGCTCACCGGTGAGAAGCCTCACGACGGCGACTCCCCCGCGATCGTGCTCTACAAGCACCTGCACGAGGACGTCCCGCCGCCGTCGGCCCTCGTCCCCGGGATGCCCTTCGAGCTGGACGAGCTCGTGGCGTCGGCCACCGCCCGCACCCCCGGCGTCCGGCCGTACGACGCCGTCGCGCTGCTCGGGCTGGTACGGGAGGCGCGCGCACCGCTCACCGCGGACCAGCTGGACGCGATGCCGCCGCAGGCGGTCACCGCCGGACACGACAACGCCGAGGACCGGACGAGCGTGATCCCGCGCTCGCTCACCGTGCCCCGTCCGCTGCCCGTCAACGACGACGACCCCGCCGACGGCGAGGACCCGCTCAACCGCACCTCCCGCTTCCAGAGCGGGCCGCCCCTGCCGCCCCGTCGCCGTTCCGCACGGCCCCGGCGCGGGGTGCTCGCGCTCATCGCCGCCGTCCTGCTGGTGTTCGGCGTGGGTGCCGGTGTCTGGTACATCAACTCCGGCCAGTTCACCAAGGTCCCCGCGGTGCTGACGCAGAAGGAGGCGGAGGCAAGGACACGCCTGGAGGCCGCCGGCCTCGAGGTCGGCAAAGTGCGGCACCAGCACAGCGACACCGTGAAGCGCGGCACCGTCATGGACACCGACCCCGATCCGGGCGCCCGGATCCGCAAGCACGACTCCGTGACGCTCACCGTCTCCGACGGCCCGGAGATCGTGAAGGTGCCGGACGTGACGGGCTCGCGGCTGGACAAGGCCGAGGAGCTGCTGAAGACGGACGGCCTGGAGCCGGGTCTGGTCACCCAGGAGTTCAGCGAGGACGTCCTCAAGGGCTTCGTGATCAGCACCGACCCGGAGGCGGGCACGAAGCGCCGCGCGGGCACCGCGGTGGCGATCGTGGTCAGCAAGGGCAGCCCGATCGACATCCCGGACGTCACCGGAGACGCCCTGAACGACGCCAGGACCGAGCTGCAGGAGGCCGGCCTGAAGGTGAAGGTCGCCACCGAGCAGGTCAACTCCGAGTTCGACAAGGGCCTGGTCGCGGCGCAGACCCCGGAGGAGGGCAGCGAGGCCGCCGAGGGCGACACGGTGACGCTGACGCTCTCCAAGGGGCCGGAGATGGTCGAGGTCCCGGATGTGGTCGGGGCGAGCGTCGACGATGCCAAGTCGCTCCTGGAGCAGTCCGGGTTCGAGGTCGAGGAGGACCGGGGGCTGCTCGGGATCTTCGGCGACACCGTGAAGAGCCAGTCCGTGGACGCCGGCGACAGGGCGCCCAAGGGGTCGACGATCACGATCACCATCCGGTGACCGGGCGGTGCCGGGGCGGTGCGCGGGGCATGACACCCTGACCGGGTGAGTCCTCGTACCCCCCTCCCCTCCCGCAACCCCGTCGGCGGTCACGTACCCGTGGCCGGCGGTCTGCACGACGTGGGCATGTCGTACGCGCACGACCTCGGCGCGGAGACGGTCCAGGTCTTCGTCGCCAACCCGCGCGGCTGGGCCACTCCGGTCGGCAACCCGCGACAGGACGAGGCCTTCCGGGAGGCGTGTGCGGCCCGGTCGGTCCCGGCGTACGTACACGCGCCGTACCTGATCAACTTCGGCTCGCACACCGAGGCGACGGCCGAGAGGTCGGTGGAGTCGATGCGGCACTCACTGCGCCGCGGGCGGGAGATCGGGGCGCTGGGCGTGGTCGTGCACACGGGGAGCGCGACGGGCGGGCGGGACCGGTCGGTGGCGCTGAAGCAGGTGCGCGAGTACCTGCTGCCGCTGCTGGACGAGCTGACCCATGACGACGACCCGTTCCTGCTGCTCGAGTCCACCGCCGGCCAGGGCGCCTCGCTCTGCTCCCGGACCTGGGACTTCGGGCCGTACTTCGAGGCGCTGGACGCCCATCCGAAGCTGGGCGTCTGCCTCGACACCTGCCACATCTTCGCGGCCGGGCACGACCTGACCGGCCCGGCCGGTATGCACCAAACCCTCGATCTGCTGGTGGACACGGTCGGCGAGGGCCGGCTGAAGCTGATCCACGCCAATGACTCCAAGGACGTGGTCGGCGCCCACAAGGACCGGCACGAGAACATCGGCGCGGGTCACATCGGCGAGGACCCGTTCCGGGCGCTGATGACCCATCCGGCCACCGCGGGCGTACCGCTGATCATCGAGACGCCCGGCGGCAAGGAGGGGCACGCCGCGGACGTGGAGCGGCTGAAGAAGCTCCGGGACGGCTGACGCCGCACGGCTGACGCCGCA
This sequence comes from Streptomyces sp. Root1310, assembly GCF_001426425.1. NCBI lineage: Bacteria > Bacillati > Actinomycetota > Actinomycetes > Kitasatosporales > Streptomycetaceae > Streptomyces > Streptomyces sp. Root1310. The sequence goes on from NZ_LMEQ01000001.1 coordinate 419,699, forward strand.
CCGGAGGGATCAGAGTTCCGGGCCGTCGCCCGGCCCCTCCTGGTACGAGTAGCGCTGTTCCTTCCACGGGTCGCCGAGGTTGTGGTAGCCGCGCTCCTCCCAGAAGCCACGGCGGTCGGCGGTCATGTACTCGACGCCGCGGACCCACTTGGGGCCCTTCCAGGCGTAGAGGTGCGGCACGACCAGCCGCAGCGGGAAGCCGTGCTCGGCGGTGAGCAGCTCGCCGTCCTTGTGGGTGGCGAAGATCGTGCGCTCGGCGGCGAAGTCGGCCAGCCGCAGGTTCGAGCTGAAGCCGTACTCGGCCCACACCATCACATGGGTGACGTTCGGGGCGGGCGGAGCGCTCTCCAGGATGGTGCGGGCCGGGATGCCGCCCCACTCGGCGCCGAGCATGCTGAACTTCGTCACGCAGTGCAGATCGGCCACGACGGACGCGTACGGAAGGGCCGTGAACTCCTCGTGGTTCCAGCAGTGCTTCTCACCGTCGGCGGTCGCGCCGAAGACCCTGAACTCCCAGCGCTCGGGCCGGAATTTGGGCACCGGGCCGTAGTGGGTGACGGGCCATCCCCGCTGCAGTCGCTGTCCCGGCGGGAGCTCGGACACCGCTTCTTCTCCAGATTCGCGCTCCACCGGCTGACCCATGACTCCATCCTGACAGACCCCGGACGGTGCACATGACCAGCCATGACCGGGCATATCCCGAATCGGGCAACTGCTACTAAGCATGCACTAACTTACTAAGTACGCACTTACTGGACGATCTTCGGCACCGGTGCAATTATTCGGCGGCAGCCTCCCCGATTCCCCCCCACCCCGAATTCCCATGCGGAAGGAGCCTCTGCGATGCAGGGCGACCCCGAGGTCATCGAGTTCCTCAACGAGCAGCTCACCGGCGAGCTCACCGCGATCAACCAGTACTTCCTCCACGCCAAGATGCAGGAGAACTTCGGCTGGACGAAGCTCGCCAAGTACACCCGGCACGAGTCGTTCGACGAGATGAAGCACGCCGAGGTGCTGACCGACCGGATCCTGTTCCTGGACGGGCTGCCGAACTACCAGCGGCTCTTCCATGTGCGGGTCGGGCAGACGGTCAAGGAGATGTTCGAGGCCGACCGTCAGGTCGAGGTCGAGGCGATCGACCGGCTGAAGCGCGGCATCAAGGTGATGCGCGAAAAGGGTGACATCACGTCCGCGAACATCTTCGAGTCGATCCTCGAGGACGAGGAACACCACATCGACTACCTCGACACGCAGCTCGACCTGGTGGAGAAGCTCGGTGAGGCGCTGTATCTCGCGCAGCTGATCGAGCAGCCGGAGAGCTGAGCCCCTGGCCAGGCGGCTTCCCCGCGGTGCCGACCAGGCGACTTCCCCGAAGACCTGGTTAGGCGGCTTCCCCGAGGTCTTCGAACTCCTCGAGCTCGGCGAGGACCGGCCTGCCCTGGTCGGCCAGGTCGCGGCGCGGACAGGCGCCCCGGCCGAGGATCGCCTGGATACGGCGGACGCACGACCCGCAGTCCGTGCCCGCCTTGCAGGCGGAGGCTATCTGGCGGGGGGTGCAGGCTCCGTTGTCCGCGTGCTGCTGGACCTGCGCCTCGGTCACACCGAAGCAGCTGCATACGAACACGCGGATTCACCTCCTGCCGAGATCAATAAGGTTTACCTAACCTTACCCGGCGGTCGGCGGACGCAAAAGTGGAGTGGGGCGCGGATCGTATGTGATCCGCGCCCCACTCCATGACCGGAAGGTCACTGGTCCCGGTACATCTCCGCCACGAGGAAGGCCAGGTCCAGGGACTGGCTGCGGTTCAGGCGGGGGTCACAGGCCGTCTCGTAGCGCTGGTGCAGGTCGTCGACGAAGATCTCGTCGCCGCCGCCCACGCACTCGGTGACATCGTCGCCGGTCAGCTCCACGTGGATGCCGCCCGGGTGGGTGCCGAGGGCCTTGTGGACCTCGAAGAAGCCCTTGACCTCGTCGAGCACGTCGTCGAAGCGGCGGGTCTTGTGACCCGAGGCCGCCTCGTAGGTGTTGCCGTGCATCGGGTCGGTGATCCAGGCGACGGTCGCACCCGAGGCGCTGACCTTCTCGACCAGCTCGGGCAGCTTGTCGCGGACCTTGTCGGCGCCCATGCGGACGATGAAGGTCAGCCGGCCCGGCTCACGGTCGGGGTCGAGGCGCTCGATGTACTGCAGCGCCTCCTCGGCCGTGGTCGTCGGGCCGAGCTTGATGCCGATCGGGTTGCGGATCTTCGAGGCGAACTCGATGTGCGCGTGGTCCAGCTGCCGGGTGCGCTCACCGATCCACACCATGTGCGCCGAGACGTCGTACAGCCGCCCGGTGCGGGAGTCGACCCTGGTCAGGGCGGACTCGTAGTCGAGCAGCAGCGCCTCGTGCGAGGAGAAGAACTCGACCGTCTTGAACTCCTCCGGGTCGGCCCCGCAGGCGTGCATGAAGTTCAGCGCGTTGTCGATCTCGCGGGCGAGCTGTTCGTAGCGCTGACCGGACGGGGACTGCTTCACGAAGTCCTGGTTCCAGGCGTGCACCTGGCGCAGGTCGGCGTAGCCGCCGGTGGTGAAGGCGCGCACCAGGTTGAGCGTGGAGGCGGACGCGTTGTACATCCGCTTCAGGCGCTCGGGGTCCGGGATGCGGGACGCCTCGTCGAAGTCGAAGCCGTTGACCGAGTCGCCGCGGTACGTCGGCAGGGTCACGCCGTCGCGGGTCTCGGTGCTCTTGGAGCGCGGCTTGGAGTACTGGCCGGCGATCCGGCCGACCTTGACGACCGGCACCGAGGCCGCGTACGTGAGTACGGCGCCCATCTGGAGCAGCGTCTTGAGCTTGTTGCGGATCTGATCGGCGGACACCCCGTCGAACGCCTCGGCGCAGTCGCCGCCCTGGAGAAGGAACGCCTCTCCCTTGGCGACGGCCGCCATCCGGGCGCGCAGCTGGTCGCACTCGCCCGCGAAGACGAGCGGCGGATACGACTCGAGGTCCGCGATCACTGCGCGCAGAGCCTCGGTGTCGGGGTACTCGGGCTGCTGCGCCGCGGGCAGGTCTCGCCAGGTGTTGCCAGCGCTCGCGCTGGTCTTAGCGTTCACGGTCACGCCCTCAACATTACGGGGTCGTGTCGAGTCGTTTTCGCCCGGCTCGACAGGTGAGACGCACCTGTGCTCAGGTGCGCGTGGGGTAGGGTGCGTCGCATGTTCGCGCTTTCGACCCAGAACTGGTGGTGGACCGCTCATCCGGCGGCCCACTGAACTGCGCGTACGCAAGACTTCGCGAAGGCCGCCCGAGGGGCGGCCTTCGGCGTGTCCGGGGCCGTTCCTCACCGATACCGACATCGATCGAGATCGAGATCGACGGAAGAGGAACCCCATGGACCTGGCTCGGCTGCTCCACGACGACCGCCCGTTCGCCCTGCTCCGCCGCCGCACTCCCGGCCATGACGCGGACACGGTGGAGGTGCTGCTCGGCCCGGTAGCCACGTACGACCGGCTCGCCGACCTGCCCGAGGAGTGCCTGGCGCTCGTCCCCTTCCGGCAGATCCGCGAGCGCGGCTTCGACGTCCGCGACGACGGCACCCCGCTGGCGGTACTGGTTCCCGAGGAGCGTCACGTCCTGCCGCTGGCGGAGGCCCTCGACCGGCTCCCGGCGCGGGACGTGCGAGTCGAGGACGGCGGCTTCGACGTGGCCGACGAGGAGTACGCGGAGATCGTCGGGCGGGTGCTGCGGGACGAGATCGGCCGGGGCGAGGGTGCCAACTTCGTGATCCGGCGGACGTACCGGGGGCGGATCCGGGGGTTCGGCCGGGCCGACGCGCTGGCCCTCTTCCGGCGGCTCCTCGAAGGCGAGCGGGGCGCCTACTGGACGTTCGTCGTGCACACCGGGGACCGGACGCTGGTGGGAGCCAGCCCCGAGGTGCATGTGCGGATGTCCGGCGGCACGGTCGTGATGAACCCGATCAGCGGGACGTACCGCTATCCGGCGGAGGGTCCGACGCCCGAGCGGCTCCTGGACTTCCTGGCCGACGGCAAGGAGATCGAGGAGCTGTCGATGGTCGTCGACGAGGAGCTCAAGATGATGTGCACCGTCGGTGACATGGGCGGTGTGGTGATCGGACCCCGGCTGAAGGAGATGGCGCATCTCGCGCACACGGAGTACGAGCTGCGCGGCAGGTCCTCGCTGGATGTGCGGGAGGTGCTGAAGGAGACCATGTTCGCGGCGACCGTCACCGGCTCGCCCGTGCAGAACGCCTGCCGGGTCATCGAGCGGTACGAGCCCCTCGGGCCGGACGGGGTCGGGCGGGGCTACTACGCCGGCGCGCTGGCGCTGCTGGGCCGGGACCCGGGCGGGGCGCAGACCCTCGACTCCCCCATCCTCATCCGTACCGCCGACATCGACGCGGCCGGGCAGCTGCGGGTGCCGGTGGGCGCCACGCTCGTCCGGGGCTCGGATCCGGCGGGCGAGGTCGCGGAGACGCACGCGAAGGCCGCGGGCGTGCTGGCCGCGCTCGGTGTCCGGCCGGGCAGGCCGCACACGGACGGCACGCGGCCCCGACTGGCCGACGACCCCCGGGTGCGGGCGGCGCTGGACGGGCGCCGGACCTCGCTGGCGCCGTTCTGGCTGCGGATGCAGGAGCGGACGCAGGAGCTGACCGGGCACGCGCTCGTCGTCGACGGCGAGGACACCTTCACCGCGATGCTCGCGCACGTACTGCGGTCGAGCGGTCTGGAGGTGAGCGTCCGGCGCTACGACGAACCGGGGCTGACGGAGTCGGTGCTCGCGCACGAGGGGCCGGTCGTGCTCGGCCCCGGCCCCGGCGACCCGTCCGACCTGACCGACCCGAAGATGCGGTTGCTGCGAGGGCTGACCGCGCGGGTGGTGCGGGAGCACCGGCACGGTGTCCTCGGGGTCTGCCTCGGACACGAGCTGATCGCCGCGGAACTGGGGCTGGACATCGTACGCAAGGAGGTGCCGTACCAGGGGGCGCAGACGACCGTGGACCTGTTCGGGCGGGCGGAGACCGTCGGGTTCTACAACAGCTTCGTGGCGCTGTGCGACGACGAGGCGCTGCGGGAGCTGGCCGCGCGCGGGGTGGAGGTGAGCCGGGCCGCGAACGGCGAGGTGCACGCGCTGCGCGGGCCGCTCCGCGCCGAAGGCGCACCCATGAACGCGGTCGCCGGGGTGCAGTTCCATCCGGAGTCGGTGCTGACGCTGAACGGGGCCGCCGTGGTGCGGGAGTTGGTGGCCCGGGTGTGCGCCGAACCACGGCCGGCCCGGTAACGGCCGGGTCGCTAACGGCCGCCGGCCCGGTAGGCCGGGTCGGTAACGGCCGGGGTCGGTAACGGCCGGGGTCGGTAACGGCCGGGGTCGGTAACGGCCGGCCGGCGGCGCCTCAGCCGAAGAACACGCCGACCTCCGTGTACAGCTCCGGGTCCACCGTCTTCAGTCTCGCGGTGGCCTCGGCGATCGGGACGCGGACGATGTCCGTACCGCGCAGGGCGACCATCGTGCCGAAGTCGCCCTCGTGGACGGCGTCGATGGCGTGCAGGCCGAAGCGGGTGGCGAGCCAGCGGTCGAAGGCGCTCGGCGTGCCGCCGCGCTGGACGTGACCGAGGACCGTGGTGCGGGACTCCTTCCCGGTCCGCCGTTCGATCTCCTTGGCGAGCCACTCGCCGACGCCGGACAGCCGGACGTGCCCGAAGGAGTCCAGCGACCCGTCCTTCAGCACGGCGTCGCCGTCCCTGGGCATCGCGCCCTCCGCGACGACCACGATCGGGGCGTACGACGCCCGGAAGCGGGAGGTCACCCAGGCGCAGACCTGCTCGATGTCGAAGCGCTGCTCGGGGATGAGGATGACGTTGGCCCCGCCGGCCAGGCCCGAGTGCAGGGCGATCCATCCGGCGTGACGGCCCATCACCTCGACGACGAGAACGCGCATATGGGACTCGGCGGTGGTGTGCAGCCGGTCGATGGCCTCGGTGGCGATGCCCACGGCGGTGTCGAAGCCGAAGGTGTAGTCGGTGGCGGACAGGTCGTTGTCTATGGTCTTCGGGACGCCCACGCAGGGCACCTCGTACTCGTCGGAGAGCCGGGCCGCCACGCCGAGGGTGTCCTCGCCGCCGATGGTGATGAGGGCCCCCACCTTCTGCCGGGCGAGGGTGTCCTTGATCCGGCGGATGCCGTCCTCCTCCTTGAGGGGGTTGGTCCGCGAGGAGCCGAGGATCGTGCCGCCGCGGGGCAGGATGCCGCGCACGGCGGGGATGTCGAGGCGGATCGACCTCCCTTCCAGGGGGCCCCGCCAGCCGTCACGGAATCCGACGAACTCATGGCCGTACTCCTGGACGCCCTTGCGGACGACCGCCCGGATGACGGCGTTGAGGCCGGGGCAGTCCCCGCCCCCGGTCAGTACTCCGACGCGCATGGAAGTGTCCCTTCGCCGCGGTTGGCCGACGAAGGTCACGGTAATGGTGATCCAGGTCACACAGATATGCCTCGGCGGATTCAATTCCGGTGAATCTCCGGGGAATTGGCCGCCACCGTGAGCGGCCGTCGTCACTCGTCGTCGAGACCGCGCTCTATCGCGTACCGGACCAGCTCCACCCGGTTGTGGAGCTGGAGCTTGCCGAGGGTGTTCTGGACGTGGTTCTGGACCGTGCGGTGGGAGATGACGAGGCGTTCGGCGATCTGCTTGTAGCTCAGGCCCTTGGCCACCAGCCGCAGCACCTCGGTCTCCCGGTCGGTCAGCCGGGGCGCGTTCGGTTCGTCGCCGCCGCCCGCTGCGGGGCCGGGGTCCGAGGCCAGCCGGCGGTACTCACCGAGGACCAGCCCGGCCAGGCCCGGGGTGAACACCGGGTCGCCGACGGCCGTGCGGCGCACCGCGTCCAGCAGTTCCTCCGTCGACGCCGACTTCAGCAGGTAGCCGGTCGCGCCGGACTTCACCGCCTCCAGCACGTCGGCGTGCTCACCGCTCGCCGACAGCACCAGGACCCGCAGGGCCGGGTTCGCGGCGACGACCTCCTTGCAGACCTGGACGCCGGGCTTGGCCGGCAGGTTCAGGTCCAGCACCAGCACATCGGGCGTGGTGGCCCTGGCCCGGCGCACGGCCTGCTCTCCGTCGCCCGCGGTGGCGACCACGTCGAGGCCGGCCTCGGCGAGGTCCCGGGCGACGGCGTCGCGCCACATGGGGTGGTCGTCGACCACCATGACCCTGATCGGATCCTGCTGACCGCTCATCGCTGTTCCGCCTTCCCCCGTCGCATGTTCTTCTCCTTCGGCACCGTCAGTTCGACCTCCGTGCCCTGCCCCGGGGTGGAGATCAGCTCGGCGCTGCCGCCGAGGTCACGCAGCCGGCCCCGGATCGACTGGGCGACCCCGAGCCGCCCCTCGCCCTCGGCCTGCGCGAGCCGCCCCTCGGGAATGCCGGGCCCGTCGTCCCGCACGGTGATGATCACCTCGTCGGGCTCGTCCTCCACCAGGATCCAGGCCCGGGCGTCCTCTCCGGCGTGTCTGCGTACGTTGTCCAGGGCCGCCCCGACCGCCGCGGCCAGCTCCTTCGCGGCGGGCGCGGGCAGCAGCACCGGGGCGCCCGGCTCGGCGAGGTTGACGCGGGCGGCGGCGAAGGGGGCGAGCAGCGGGCGCAGGTCGACCGGGCCGGTCTGCTCCACCGGCTGCTCCTCCACCACCCGCACGACGGCACCCTCGGCCGCGTCCTGCGACACCCGCGAGACGGGTACCAGGCCACCGGCGACCAGGGTGCGCAGCGCGACCTCCTGCTCCCCGGCCATCCGCCCCAGTTCGGCCGCCTCACCGCCGAGCACCGCGCCGCGCCGCTGCACCATGGCCAGTACCTGGAGCACGCCGTCGTGGATGTCCCGGGCGAGCCGCTCCCGCTCCCTGGTCGCGGCCTCGATCTCCAGCGCGCGGGCCAGGGTGCGTTCGGAGGCGCGGGCGACCTCGACGACGTAGCCGATGGCGATGGAGGCGACCCAGACGAGGATCACGTTGTGGATGGTGTCGCGGGCCGGAGTACCGCGCTCGACCAGGTTGGCGACCGCGACAGCCGTGGACGCGAAGGCCGCCCAGCGCCAGCCGCCCTTGATGGCGAACGCCAGGACGGAGCCGGCGGTCCATATCGACGGCAGCGTCGGGCCGCCCGACTGGATGCGCTCGTGGGCGTCGGCCACGGTGGTGAGCAGGATGCCGGTGAGCGCGATGGTGAGGTCGGCGGCGAGGAAGCGCTTGGTGCAGCTCGCCGCGCTCGCGACCTTGGGCAGGGTGGCCACGGTCCAGACGAACAGGACGCAGTAGTAGCCGACGGCCACCCAGGGCCGGGCGAACCCGTCGTAGGCGGTGGCGAAGAAACCCACCGCGTACAGCATGGTGAGCACCCGGTAACCGGCGAGCGCACGCCACAGCGGCAGCTCGACCGACATCCTCATGACTCTCTCGCGCCTGGCCATCCGTCCCCCGCCCCCGGGCCCCGACTACCGACTGCCGCCCACCGGCCGCCGGACTACTGCTCTTTGTCCTTCTCGGCCTGTTCCTTCTCGGCCTGTTCCTTCTCGGCCTGCGCGAGCGCCGCCTTCGCGGCCCTCTCCGCCTCCTTCTCGGCCTTCGCCGCCTCCGTGATCTGCCGCTTGGCAGCGGTCGCGTAGATGTCGACGTACTCCTGGCCGGAGAGCTTCATGATCTCGTACATGACCTCGTCGGTCACGGCGCGCAGCACGAAGCGGTCGTGATCCATGCCCTGGTACCGGGCGAAGTCCAGCGGCCTGCCGATGCGTATGCCGGGCCGCAAGACCTTCGGCAGCACCTTCCCGGGCGGCTGGATCTTCTCCGTGTCGATCATCGCGACCGGGATCACGGGCGCGCCGGTGGCCAGCGCCACGCGCGCGAGGCCGCCCGGCTTGCCGCGGTAGAGCCGGCCGTCCGGCGACCGCGTGCCCTCGGGGTAGATGCCGAACAGCTCGCCCCGCTCGAGCACCTCCACGCCGCTCCGGATCGCCGCCTCGCCGGCCCCGCGACCGCCGGAGCGGTCCACCGGGAGCTGTCCGACGCCCTTGAAGAAGGCCGCCGTCAGCCGGCCTTTCACACCGGGCGTGGTGAAGTACTCGGCCTTCGCGATGAAAGTCACCTTGCGGTCGAGGACCGCGGGCAGGAAGAACGAGTCCGAGAAGGACAGGTGGTTGCTCGCCAGGATCGCGGGGCCCTCGGCGGGAATGTTCTCGAGGCCTTCCACCCAGGGCCTGAAGGCGACCTTCAGCGGTCCCCCGATAGCGACCTTCATCGCGCCGTACAACAAGCGAGTGCCTCCTGTTTGTGTCGCTCAGACCTTAACCCGGCGTGGCCGCAAAGGCTCCGACGACCCTGGTCGGTGTCAGTGCGGTCGCGTACGGTGAAGGACACGTCCCTCCCATGAAGAACAGACGAAGACAGGAGACCGAGGTGCCGGTCCTTCCTGGAGCCGAGCCGTACCGCCATGAAGGCGGAGAGGTCGGGGTGCTCCTCTGTCACGGCTTCACCGGTTCCCCGCAGTCGCTGCGCCCCTGGGCGCGGTACCTGGCCGGGCAGGGCCTGACCGTCTCGCTGCCGCTGCTGCCGGGACACGGCACGCGCTGGGAGGACATGGCGCTGACCGGCTGGCCGGACTGGTACGCGGAGGTGGACCGCGAGCTGCGGGCCCTGCGCGACCGGTGCTCCCGGGTGTTCGTGGCCGGCCTGTCGATGGGCGGCGCGCTGGCCCTGCGGCTCGCCGCGAAGCACGGGGAGGGGGTGGAGGGCGTCATCGTCGTCAACCCGGCGAACCGGGTGCACGGCCTGTCCGCGTACGCCCTTCCGGTGGCCCGCCATCTCGTGCGGACGACGAAAGGGATCACCAGTGACATCGCGAAGGGGGGCGTGCTGGAGAGCGGGTACGACCGGGTGCCGCTGCACTCGGCGCACTCCCTGCGCACCTTCCTGCGGATGATCGACGGCGAACTGCCGCAGGTCACCCAGCCGCTGCTGCTTCTGCACAGCGTCCAGGACCATGTCGTACCGGCCGCCGACTCGGCCCGGGTCCTCGGCCGGGTGTCGTCGACCGACGTGACCGAGATCCTGCTGGAACAGAGCTACCACGTGGCAACGTTGGACCACGATGCGGACCGGATCTTCGAGGAGAGCTACGCGTTCATCGCCCGGATCGCGCCCAGTGTCGGCAAGGAAGGGACGGCCGTAGGTGGCTGAGCACGACTCCGACCGTGAGGACCGGGAGAACCGGGACGAGCGGGACGGCCCGGAGGGCCGGGAGGGCCGCGCGTCGGAGGAGCAGAGCGTGCCCTTCGACGAGGCCGCCGCGTGGGCGGCGATCGTCGCGGGATACGGCGAGGAGCCGGCGGACCCGCCGGGCGCCAAGCCGTTCAAGTCGGTCGAGGACCTGGCGCTGCTCGAGGTCGGGACGAACGACGAGGAGTCCGGGGCGGAGCCCGGCGCGGAATCCAGGGCGGAATCCGGCCAGGAACCCGCGAAGGACACCACCAGGGACCCGGCCGACGAGCCCGGCGAGGAGAAGGAACCGGCCATGCCGCTGGGCGGCTCGATCGCCTTCGCTCCCGGGGTGGGCCCGCGCGACTACACGGCGCCCGAGGCCGCGGAGGAGGACTTCGACGGGGACGACGAGGGTCACTTCGTCCCGCCGGAGCCGCCGCCGCTGCCCGCCGCCGACACCACGGCCAAGTTCGCCTGGCTCGGGGTGATCGGCGGGCCGTTGCTGCTCCTGCTCGCGGTGCTGCTGGGCTGGGAGATGACGTGGTGGCTGTCCACCGTCGGCATCGGCGGCTTCCTCGGCGGCTTCGCCACGCTGGTGATGCGGATGCGCACGGACGACGAGGAGGACGGGGATCCGGGGCGGGGCGCGGTCGTCTAGGGCCTGTCCGCGGGGATCCTGAGGGCGGCGAGGACCGGAAGATGGTCCGTGGCCGCCCTCAAGTCGCTCCCGGTGACACCGGGAAGCCCGATCGGCACCCCACAGCCCAGCACCTCCACACCCTTCGTCACGAAGATCCCGTCGATGCGGCGGTTCGGCCCGGTGGACGGGAAGGTGTCCGCGGCACCCCAGGGCGCGGCGGCGCGGCAGTCCTGGAGCGCGGTGGCCAGACGGCCGAAGGTGCGGCCGCCCGGGCTCTCGTTGATGTCGCCGCCCGCGACGGCGTGCTCCACGCCCATCCCGGCGAGACGGTCGAGCAGCATGCCCGCCTGCTCGTAGCGCTCGGCGGCCGTCAGACCGAGGTGGCAGCCGGCTACGCCGAGGCGGGCACCGCCGAAGCGGACCACGGCGGTGGCGAGGCCCCGGCGGTGCTCGCCGGGGGTGAGCGGCAGCAGGACGTCCTCGGTGCGTTCGACGGTCGCCCGCAGCGAGCACAGGACGGCCGGACCGGCCGCCGTGCCGCCACCGGTGAGGATCACCTGGCCGGAGGCGGCCGCGAGCCGGGCGAGCTTCTTGCGCCAGCGGAAGAAGCGGGGGGCCTCCTGGACGAGGATCAGGTCGGGGGCGCAGGCCGTGATGACCCGGGCCAGGGCCTCGGTGTCGTCCCGCAGGGAGCGGATGTTGTAGCTGAGGACCCGGATGACGGCCGAACCGTCGGGCTCGGTGCGGGAGTTGGGTAGCGGCGAGGTCGTCGGCATAGCGATCAAGATACGCCGCTCCGTCCCCTACGTCCGGAAAAGCGAACGGGGGCCGCGAGCGGCCCCCGTGTTGACGCGATATGCAGCACTGCGCGGTACGACTACATGATCGGGTCGGGTTCTCTTGCCAGGTCCGCCGCCCCCACCAGGCCCGCCTTGTTGCCCAGCTGGGCCGCGATGACATCGGCCACCGGGCGCCAGTTGCCGCCGACCAGCCAGCGCTTGTAGGACTTCCGGATCGGGTCGAGGACCAGCTCACCCTCGTCGGAGAGACCGCCGCCGACGATGAAGGCGGACGGGTCGAAGAGGGAGGCGAGGTCGGCGAGACCCGCGCCGGCCCAGCGGGCGAGCTCGCGGTAGGAGTCGACCGCGACCGGGTCGCCCTGGCGGGCGGCCATGGAGATGTGCTTGCCCTCGATGCCGTCGGGGTTGCCGTCGCCCAGCGACAGCAGGATCTCGGCGTTCTCGGGGGTCGCGTTGGCGCGCTGCTTGGCGTAGCGCACGAGGGCACGGCCGGAGGCGTACTGCTCCCAGCAGCCCTGCGAGCCGCAGCCGCACAGCAGACCGTCCGGCACCATGCGGATGTGGCCGAACTCGGCCGCGACGCCGAAGTGACCGCGGCGCAGCTTGTTGCCGATGATGATGCCGCCGCCGAGGCCGGTGCCGAGAGTGATGCAGATGACGTTGCGGTGGCCCTTGCCCGCGCCGAACTTGTACTCGCCCCACGCCGCGGCGTTGGCGTCGTTCTCCACCACGACGGGGAGACCGACGCGGGCCTCGACCTCGTCCTTGAGCGGCTCCTGGCGCCAGTCGATGTTGGGCGCGAAGTAGACCGTCGAGCGCTGGCGGTTGACATAGCCGGCGGCGCCGATGCCGACACCGACGATGTCGTGCCCGGCGCGCGCGCCCTCGACGGCGGAGGCGATGGCGTCCACGATGCCCTCGGGCGTACCCGGGGTCGGCACCTTGTGGGTCGAGAGGATGTTGCCTTCCTCATCGACCACGCCGGCCGCGATCTTCGTGCCGCCGATGTCGACGCCGATGGTGAGTCCCATGAATCCCTCAGTTTCGGTCGAGCCCCGCTACGGCCAACCGTACCCGAGGCCCTGCCCCCGGAGGGCTTCAGTCCAAGTCGATGCGCTGGCCGGGACCGGTGTCGTCACCGTCGCGGCCTTGATCGCGCGGGGTCTTCCCGGGGTCGCTCGACCCCGCCGTCCAGCGCTGTTCCTGGGTCTGGACGGCGGAGCGGTAGGCGGCGAGGAGTTCGCTGCCGGCGGCCGCCAGGTGGTCGAAGACGTCCGGGTTGCGCTCGATGACGGGCTCCACGGCGGCCCTGGCCTGCTCGACGACCTGGCGGACCACCTGCTGGGCGGCCGGTCCGGCGACCGCCCCGAGCAGCGGGGACTGGAGCGAGGACAGCTTGTCGCCGACGGCGTCGACGAGCTTGCGCAGTTCCTCGGCGGCCGAGCCCGGCGCCCGGTCGTCCTGGGCGCGGCGGCGGGCCTTCTCGGCCGCCAGGTCCTCGGCGGCGGCGGTGGCCCAGGCGTCGGCGTCGGTCGCACGGGGCTGCTCGTCGAAGCCCGACCCGTCGGGCTCCCCGGCGGCGTCGGGCGTGGGGCGCTCTTCGCTCATGGCGGACTCCTGATGACTCCTGGTCGACGACGCCTGATGACGGCTCGTCCCTACGACGTTACCCGAACGGCGGAACGTCGTTCAGTGGGTGCGCGGCCAGAGCCCGGGATCCGGCGCGAACCTCACGCACAGCTCGCCGTCGCGCAGCGCGGCGCCGTCGACGGTGCAGCGGCGCAGCACGGAGGGCAGCGCGACGATACGACGGAACGGTCCGGCGGTGACGACTAGTTCGTCGCCGCGCCGGATGAGGTCGAGCTCGTCGCGTATGGCGCCGGGGAGCGGGAGGTGCCAGACGAGCACGCCGTCCTCGGCGAGCCGGTCGGCCACGGGCCACTCGACCGGGGAGGTAGCCGGGTTGACGGTGGGCACGGCGAGGGCGGCGAGATCGTCGGCGCCGCGCGGGTCGTACCCGAGGTGCGCGACGGGACGGGCCGCCTCGCCCCACTCCCCCAGGGCCTTGCGCTGCTGGGTGACGAGCCGGCCGAGCGGGCCGTCGTCGCCCGCGGGCTCCGGCAGGACGCGGTTGGCGACGAGCGACTCGACGGGCAGGGCGCGCAGGGCGAGGCCGAGGCGGGCGTCGCGTACGGCGTCGGCGCCGGCCGGTCCCGGCTCGGCGACCAGGCGTACGGCGGTGCCGGGGTCGGCGAGGACCGCCTCGACGGCGGCCAGCTCCATGTCCCAGCGGGCGGTCGTCTCGTACAGCCACTCGGCGGGCATCGGCACCCCGGCGAGACGGCCGAGCATCGGGCGCAGGGCGCGGGCGGCCTGCCGTTCCGGCGGGAGCAGACGGCGCAGATAGCGGCGCAGCTCCTCCGGGAGGGCCAGCAGGGCGAGGGCCTGCGAGACGGGCGGCAGGTCGACGACGAGGAGTTCGTGCAGCTCACCGCCGTCGGCGAGGGCGGCGTCCCGCAGCGCGCGCAGCAGGGTCAGCTCCTCGGCGCCGGGGAGGGGGGTGACCTCCTCCGGGTCGAGCCGGGAGGCGCCGAGCAGGTCCAGGACGGTGGAGGCACGGTCCTGGAAGCCGGCGAGGTCGTCCCGGAAGCCGGCGGTGGCGTCGGGACGCCAGGCGGTGAGGCGCGGGGCGACCGGGACGGGGCTCGCCCCGGTGCGCACTCCGAGCGCCGCGCCGAGGGTGTCGGTGCGGTCGGCGCTGAGGACGAGGGTGCGGGTGCCTTCCGCTGCCGCGCGCTGTGCGGTGGCGGCCGCCACGGTGGTGCGTCCGCTGCCGCCAGGGCCGGTGATCAGGATGGTGCGCATGAGGGTGAACCGTAACGGAGGTCGGGGCAGCCCCCCGACCTCCTCGCCCCGCCCCCGGCCCCCGGACTGCCGGGGCCCGGGGCCGGTGCTACTTCTCGGGCGCCTCGAGGCCGGCCTCTCCCGACTCCACCCGCTTCTTCAGGCCGGCCAGCGCGCGGTCGATGATGACCTTCTCGGCCTTGCGCTTGATCATGCCGAGCATGGGGATCTTCACGTCCACGGTCAGCTGGTAGGTGACCTCGGTCGCGCCCGCGCCGGCCGGCTTGAGGAGGTAGGAGCCGTCGAGCTGGCGCAGCATCTGGGACTTCACCAGCGTCCAGGACACCTCGTGCTCACCGGTCCAGGTGTAGCCGAGGACCTGGTCGTCCTTGATGGCGCCGGCGTCCATGACCAGGCGGACCTGCTCGGCGCGGCCCTGCCCGTCGGTCCCGAGGACCTCCGCCTGCTTCACCTCTCCGGTCCAGTCCGGGTAGCGGGCGAAGTCGGCGATCACCGCCATGACCTCAGCCGGTGCCGCCTCGATCGTGATGCTCGAGCTGGTGTGTTCCGCCATCGCTGTGGCTCCTCCAGATGCGGGCCGGTAAAGGTAGAGAAGAGGACACCGCGCGCCAGCCGCCGCGCACGTGTGTGCAGCGTGAAGGCTACCGCGCGCCCGACCTGCCGCCGTCACCCGGAGTCAGGACACCGTCCGGACGGCGCCGGGTCGCGGCCCGGTCACCACTCCAGCGCCCATGGCTTCCCGCTGCCGGCGAAGTGCCCCACGTTCACGCACTCGGTCGCGCCGACCCGCATCCGGCGGGCGAGCGGCTGGTGGACGTGCCCGAAGAGCGCGTAGCGCGGCCGGGTGCGGCGGATGGCGTCCAGGAGCGCCCAGCTGCCGCGCTCGAAGCGGCGGGCCACGGTGTCGTAGACGAGTTCCGGCACCTCCGGCGGGATGTGGGTGCACAGCACGTCCACCTCGCCCACGGCCTCGATCTTCGCCGCGTACTCCTCGTCGCTGATCTCGTACGGCGTGCGCATGGGGGTCTTCAGGCCGCCGCCCACGAAGCCGAAGACCCGGCCGCCGATCTCCACCCGCTCGCCGTCCAGGACGGTCGTGCCGGGCCCGGCGAACTCCGGCCACAGCCGCGGCATGTCGACATTGCCGTAGGTGGCGTACGTCGGGCTCGGGAACGCCGGGAACAGCTCGGCGTACTGCTTGCGGACCGCCTGCTCGATCAGCGCCGCCCGGTCGCCGCCGATGCCGCCCCACAGCCGGGCGCCGAGCTCACGGGCCTCCTCGAAGCGGCGGGCGGTGCGCAGTTCGACGATGAGGTCGGCGTTCTCCACCCCGAAGAGGTCGGGGAAGATCCCGCGGGAGTGGTCGGCGTAGTCCAGGAACAGGACCAGGTCGCCCAGACAGATCAGTGCGTCCGCGCCCTCTCCGGCCCGGGCCAGGTCGCGCGCGTTGCCGTGCACGTCGCTGACCACGTGGATGCGTGTCCGGCGGTTTCCGGGCGGTGTGGATGCCATGACGATCAAGGGTAGGCGTGTGCGGCATACGTGAACAGTGTCGATCGGGATACCGGTTACTGGCCAGTCAGTAAAGCGGTGGACTACTGTCGGCCGGGAAACACCAATCTGTGTGACGCAGCGAACATCTCGCCGGACCCCCCTGTCGAAGAAGCCATACCGACGGGTAACGTCCGGGCAGTCCAGTCGTGCTCAGGATTTCAACCATCGAGATCCACCGAGGTCCCGAGCACAGTCCCGAGCCTTGGACCGCATCGTCGCAGCACACAACGTCGTGGCGCCGGCGCCCTATGAGGAGCAGCAGTCTTGCGCGAGTTCAGCCTTCCGGCTTTGTACGAGGTCCCTGCGGACGGCAATCTGACCGACATCGTCCGCAGAAACGCCGCGCAGCATCCCGACGTCGCCGTCATCGCCCGCAAGGTGGGCGGCGCCTGGCAGGACGTCACGGCCACGGCCTTCCTGGCCGAGGTGCACGCCGCCGCCAAGGGTCTCATCGCTTCCGGCGTCCAGCCCGGCGACCGGGTCGGCCTGATGTCGCGCACCCGCTACGAGTGGACGCTGCTCGACTTCGCGATCTGGTGCGCGGGCGCGGTCACCGTGCCGGTGTACGAGACCAGCTCCCCGGAGCAGGTGCGGTGGATCCTCTCCGACTCGGGCGCGACCGCCGTCGTCGTCGAGCTGGACGGCCACACGGCGGCCGTGGAGTCGGTGCGCGAGTCGCTGCCGGCGCTGAAGCACGTCTGGCAGATCGACGCCGGGGGTGTCGAGGAGCTCGGGCGGCTCGGCAAGGACGTCTCCGACGAGGTCGTCGAGGAGCGCAGCTCGCAGGCCAAGGCCGACGACCCGGCGACCATCGTCTACACGTCCGGTACGACGGGCCGGCCCAAGGGCTGTGTGCTGACCCACCGCAGCTTCTTCGCCGAGTGCGGGAACGTCGTGGAGCGGCTGCGGCCGCTGTTCCGCACGGGTGAGTGCAGCGTGCTGCTCTTCCTCCCGCTCGCGCACGTCTTCGGCCGGCTGGTGCAGATCGCCCCGATGATGGCGCCGATCAAGCTGGGCACCGTCCCGGACATCAAGAACCTCACCGACGAGCTGGCCGCCTTCCGCCCGACGCTCATCCTGGGCGTGCCGCGGGTCTTCGAGAAGGTCTACAACTCGGCGCGCGCCAAGGCGCAGGCGGACGGCAAGGGCGCGATCTTCGACAAGGCGGCCGACACCGCGATCGCCTACAGCAAGGCGCTGGAACTCCCGGCGGGTCCGCCGCTGAAGCTGAGGATCAAGCACAAGGTCTTCGACCGGCTCGTCTACAGCAAGCTGCGCGCGGTCCTCGGCGGCAAGGGCGAGTACGCGATCTCCGGCGGCGCCCCGCTGGGCGAGCGGCTCGGTCACTTCTTCCGCGGCATCGGCTTCACCGTCCTGGAGGGCTACGGCCTGACGGAGTCCTGCGCCGCCACCGCCTTCAACCCGTGGGACCGGCAGAAGATCGGCACGGTCGGTCAGCCGCTGCCCGGCTCGGTCGTGCGGATCGCGGACGACGGGGAGGTGCTGCTGCACGGCGAGCACCTCTTCAAGGAGTACTGGAACAACCCGGCCGCGACCGCCGAGGCGCTGGCCGACGGCTGGTTCCACACCGGTGACATCGGCACCCTCGACGAGGACGGCTACCTCCGGATCACCGGGCGCAAGAAGGAGATCATCGTCACCGCGGGCGGCAAGAACGTCGCCCCGGCCGTGATCGAGGACCGCATCCGGGCACACGCGCTGGTGGCGGAGTGCATGGTGGTGGGCGACGGGCGGCCGTTCGTGGGCGCGCTGGTCACCATCGACGAGGAGTTCCTGGGCCGCTGGGCTTCCGACCACGGCAAGCCGGCGGGTTCGACCGCGGCGTCGCTGCGCGGGGACGCCGACCTGCAGGCGGCCATCCAGTCGGCGATCGACGACGGCAACGCCGCGGTCTCCAAGGCGGAATCGGTGCGGAAGTTCCGCATTCTCTCCGCCCAGTTCACGGAGGACTCGGGCCACCTCACGCCGTCGCTGAAGCTCAAGCGCAATGTCGTGGCGCGGGACTACGCGAGCGAGATCGAGGCGATCTACGCCAAGTAGCGTCTGTTCAGCCCCTCCTGACGGAGCGTCATGGCGCGGTGTCCCCACGGGGACCCGCGCCATGGTGCGTTCGGCGAGAGCGGCGACCGTCGACGCCCGGCCGACCGACCGTGTCGCCGCCGGTCGTCGGTCGCCGGCGGTCGTCGGTCGCCCCCGGTCGCCGGCGGGCAGCCGGCCGACCCGGCGGTCCGCCGCCGACCCGTCAGCAGAGCGCCACCAGCCCGTCAGCAGTCCGCCGCCGGCCCGTCAACAGAGCGCCGCCGGCCGTCTACTGACGCTGCATCGGCTCGCCGTCACGCGGGCGGGGTCGGCGGTCCTCCGCCTCCGCCCGGCGCGGAGGGAGGAGTCAGAGCAACGTCTTCAACCTCTCCGCCAGCAGGTCCCACCGCCACTTCTCCTCCACCCAGGCGCGCCCGCGCTCCCCCATCCGGCGGCGCAGCTCCGCGTCCCCGAGCAGGGCGACGATGCGGTCGGCCGCGTCGGCCGGGGAACCGCCCCGCACGACCCACCCCGTCTCCCCGTCGAGCACGGCGTCGGGCGCCCCGCCCGAGTCCCCGGCGACGACGGGCAGCCCGGTCGCCGACGCCTCCAGGTAGACGATCCCGAGCCCCTCGACGTCGAGTCCGCCCCGGCGTGTCCGGCACGGCATCGCGAACACGTCCCCCGCGCCGTAGTGGGCGGGCAGCTCCGACCAGGGCACCGCCCCGGTGAAGCGCACCGCGTCCGCCACCCCGCGCTCGTGGGCGAGCCTGCGCAGGTCCTTCTCGTACGGCCCGCCGCCGACGATCAGCAGGACCGCCTCCGGCTCGGCGGCCAGGATCCGCGGCATGGCGAGGATCAGCGTGTCCTGGCCCTTGCGCGGCACGAGCCGCGAGACGCACACGACCACCGGCCGGTCGGTCAGCCCGAGCCGGGCCCGTACCTCCTCGCCGCCCGACCCCGGGTGGAAGGTCTTCTCGTCGACGCCCGGCGGCAGCTGCACCATCCGCCCGGCCGCCCCGGCGCTCAGCGCCGTCGCGATCCGCGAGCGGGTGTACTCGCCGAGGTAGGTGATCGTGTCCGTGCTCTCGCCGATCCGGCCGAGCAGCTGCCGGGCGGCGGGCAGCTGCGCCCACCCGGCCTCGTGCCCGTGAGTGGTGGCCACCAGCCGCTCGGCGCCCGCCCTCCGCAACGCCGGCGCCATCAGCCCGAGCGGCGCGGCCGCCCCGAACCACACCGACCCGCACCCGTGCTCCCGCAGCAGCCCGACGGCCCGGCGGGTCGCCCCGGGGGTCGGCAGCAGCATCGTCGTGGAGTCCCGGACGACGGTGAAGGGCTGCTCGGCGTCGAAGGCGGCCGTCGCCTCGACACCCTCGCGGGAACGCTTCCAGGTGGACGCGTAGACGACGAGCCGGTCGGGGTCGAGCCGGAGCGCGATGTTGTGCAGGAACGCCTGGATGCCGCCCGGGCGGGGCGGGAAGTCGTTCGTCACGATGAGGGTCTTGTGCATCGCAGCCGACCTTATCCAAACCTCATTCACAGCCGCGTCCGGCCGCGCTTCACAGCCCGCGGGGAGATCATGTGCGCCATGGACGCGACGGCTGCGAGGCGGCCCCTGACCTGCCTGCTGACAACCTGGGGCGTGACCCGGCTCGCGCTGCTGCTCTTCGTCTTCAAGGTGTTCCTCTTCCCCGGCCCGGACGTCACCAGCGACATCTCCGTCACCTACCAGGGCTGGTACGAGGTGCTGAGCGGCGGCACGTTCCCGGCCGCCGACGTCACCTGGCAGTACCCGCCCGCCGCCGCCCTCGCGATCCTCTCCCCCGGCCTGCTGCCCTTCCTCGACTACGCGTCGGCCTTCTTCGTCCTGGCCTTCCTCGCCGACCTGGCCGTCCTCATGTTGCTGCTGAACACGGGACTGCGCCCCGGCCGGTCGCTGCGCGGCGCCTGGACGTGGGTGGCGGGCGTACCGCTGCTCGGTCCCACCGTCTACTCCCGCTACGACGTGATGGTGACGGCGGTCGCGGTCGGCGCGCTGGTCGCGGGCGTGCGGCGGCCCCGCGTGATGGGCGCGCTGACGGGTCTCGCGGTGCTGCTGAAGGTGTGGCCCGCGCTGCTGCTGGCGGGGGCCGTGCGCAGGCGGGCCTGGGGCGCGGCGGCGGTGACCGCCGGCGCGCTGGCCGCGCTGTTCGCGCTGGCCATGCCCGGCGCCTTCGCCTTCCTCACCTTCCAGCGCGACCGGGGCACCGAGGTGGAGTCGCTGGGCGCCCTCGCCCTCCATGTGGCCCGGCAGTTCGGCTGGCAGGGCCAGGTGCTGCTGCGGTACGGCTCGCTGGAGTTCCTCGGCCCGTACGTCGGCGTGGTGAGCGACGTGGCCCTGGGGCTGACGGCGGTCGCGTTCGGCTGGCTGCTGCTGTGGCGGCTGGCGGCGAGGCGTTTCGCGCCGCAGACGCTCGCGGAGGCGGCGTTCACGGCGGTCCTGCTGTTCACCGTCACCAGCCGGGTGATCAGCCCGCAGTACTTGGTGTGGCTGATCGGCCTCGCGGCGGTCTGCCTGTGCTTCCGCGCCGGCGGTATGGCCCTGCCCGCCGTCCTGGTCCTGGCCGCGTCCTTCGTGACGGTGCTGGAGTTCCCCGTCTACTTCGCGGACGTCGTGACGAGCAGCCCGCTCGGCCTCACCCTCCTGTTCCTGCGCAACGGCCTGCTGGTGGCCGCGGCGATCGTCGCGGCCGTCCGGCTGTGGCGCTCGACGGTGCCGGGGGCGGTCCCGGCTCCCCCGGCCGGTCAGGCCGCCCGCACCAGTGAGCCCGCGGTCTCCCCCTGACGCCCGGGCCACGCCCGCCGCGGCCGGGCCCGTACGGGGGCGGAGGAGGGCCGGGAACCTGTTCCGGCAGGGCGTGCTGCGGCTCGCCCGGGCCGTGGCCGAGGCGGAGCGGGCCCGGCCGCGCGAGGCGGAGCGGGCCCGGCCGCGCGAGGCCGTCGAACGGCCGGCTCAGGCGAGCTGAGCCTTCAGATAGGCCTGCCAGTCCGCGGTGAACTCCGCGAGGGAGGTGCCCAGCACGCTCTCCAGCGCGCCCTCCACCGACCCCGGCCGCTTCCCGTGCTCCCCCACCGCCCGGTAGAACGCGTCCAGCTTCACCTCGTCCCACCGTTCGGCGATCATCCGGCAGGCCAGCCAGCCGCCCTCGTACGCCTGGGCCAGCCGGTCGGCGTCGCCGGAGAAGCCGAAGTCGCCGTCGGCGGGCAGCGCCGCGGGGACGGCGCCGACCGTGACGGAGTGCAGGAGCTCCGGGGCGACCTCGGCGGGGGTACGGCCCGTGCCGCGGTAGCCCACCCAGTCGGCGTACCCCTCGGACAGCCACAGCGGGGTGGCCGCGTTGGTGTGGGCGCGCGTCGCGACATGGGTGGCCTCGTGGGTGAGGACCACCTGCCGGCCGACCCGGCCGAGCATGCCGTACGCGTCCGGGTTGACGATGATCCGGTCCGCGGGCGTCCGGGTCCCGCCGCCCGTCTCGCCCGTGGTGACCGCGGCGATCCCCCGGTAGGAGGAGGCGGGCGAACCGAGCAGCCCCGCCATGCCCTCCAGGGACTTCGGTACGAGGACGACGAGGTGCCCCGCCCAGCCCGTGCCCCAGGCCGCCGAGACCTCCGGGACGGCGTCGTCGGCCAGGTCGGCGAAGGAGCGCAGCCGCGCCTCGGACTGCCCGACCCCCAGGACGAGGCTGTGCGCCCCCCGTACGACGCTCACCGCGCCCTGGTCCCACAGCTGCTGGCCGGCCTTCGTCGCCGGTTTGTCCGAGGCCACCGACCACCGGCCCGCCCCGTCACGGGTCAGGCGCAGCACGCGGGCCGTGGTCACCGGGGCCTTGTCGTAGCCGTCGACGCGGTAGCTCAGTTCGGCGTCGGCGGTGGCGGTGTCCCCGCTGCGGTGGAGCGCCGTCACCCGGTACGACCAGGCCGCCAGCGGAACGGCCCGCACCGCGGCGTATCCGGCGGCGGCGCCGGTGGCCGCGTAGGCGCCCCGGTCGTGCTCCAGGACCGCGGCGGCCCGCCGGTCGAGGACCCGCTGCACATCGGCCTTCGCGTCGTCCGAGGTGGCCCGCCCGCCGCAGCCGACCAGCGCGCCGAGGAGCGAGACGAGCAGCAGACAGAGCCCCAGCACCCCGGGTCCGCGCGCCCGCCCTCGACCAGCCATTCTCCCGATCGTACGGCGGCGGCCCCGCGCGGGCTCCGCTCAGGGCCGGGTCACGGACGAGACCGGCATCATCCCGACCGGGTCGTAACGCACCGGCGCCCCCGGATAGGGGGCGTGGATGACCTGGCCGTTGCCGACGTACATGCCGACATGGCTGGCGTCGGAGCGGTAGGTGACGATGTCGCCGGGCCGGGCCTGGGAGAGCGGCACCCGGCGGCCCGCGTGCGCCTGGGCCTGCGAGGTGCGCGGCAGCGAGATCCCGGCCTGCGCGTACGACCACTGCATGAGGCCCGAACAGTCGAACCCGGTGGGCCCGTTGGCGCCCCAGACGTACGGCTTGCCGAGCGCGGAGCGCACGGCGGCCACGGCGGCGCCCGCGCGGCCGGAGGCCGGGACGGCGCCCGACAGGTCGGCCATGCTGTCCCGGCCGGAGCGCGAGGCCCGGTCGAAGGCGGCGCGTTCGGCGGACGGCAGGGTGTTCAGCAGCTGCCGCGCCTTGGCGAGCTTCTGCTCGACGGTCCGCTTGTGCCGCACCACGGCCTTACGGCTCTTCTCGAGTTCGGCGAGTCGGCCCGCGGCCTCGGCGCGCTCCTGGGTGAGTTCCCGCATGGCGCCCTGGAGTTCCCTCAGCTCGCCGGCCTGGTGGGCGGTGATCCGGTCGAGGACGGACGCCTTGGCGAGGTACTCCTCCGGGTCGTCGGAGAACAGCAGCGCCAGGGAGGGGTCGAGGCCGCCGGAGCGGTACTGGGCGCCGGCCAGCGAACCGAGCTGCTCCCGCAGGCCGTTGATGCGCTCCTGCTGCCGGGCGATGTGGTCCTGGGCCACGCCGACCTGCCCCCGCAGGGTGTCGGCGCGCTCGTCCGCCGTGTTGTAGGCCTCGGTGGCCTTCTCGGCCTCCTCGTAGAGACGGTCCACCTCGGCGCGGGTGTCGTCGTGCGGAGCGGCCGTGGCCGGTACGGCGGACACGGCGCCGAGTGCGGCGGCCGCGACGGACAGCACGCTCAGGGCGCTGCCGGCGCCCCGGTCGAACCCGGACTGTGCAAGGCGGCGATGGGACCCCACGGGATGCCGCGCTCCTTCCGCTGGCGGACAGGGAAACGCGGCAGACAGTAGCCCCGAGGTGGGGGGTCGGCCAAAGACCTCGACGGCAACGCACAGTGACGCCCCGCCGCTGACGCAGGTCACCGGCGGGGCGTGGGGTCACTTCTCGTTGTCGTGATTCGCCCGTTCGGGCGGCGTGGTGTCCCGATCTCGGGACCGCTCAGATCCGGACGCCGAACTGGAAGGGCATGTTGTTGATCGACTCGTAGCGCACGACGGTGCCGGTGCGCGGGGCGTGCAGCACCTGGCCGTTGCCCGCGTAGAAGCCGACGTGGTGCTGGTCGCCGTAGAAGATGACCAGGTCGC
The DNA here is from genome assembly GCF_001426425.1 of Streptomyces sp. Root1310. Lineage (NCBI taxonomy): Bacteria > Bacillati > Actinomycetota > Actinomycetes > Kitasatosporales > Streptomycetaceae > Streptomyces > Streptomyces sp. Root1310. Next base: position 443,443 of record NZ_LMEQ01000001.1, read on the forward strand.
CGACCTTGAGGGCACTCTGCGAGTAGATGCGGGTACCGGCGTTGGCCTGGGCCTGCGAGGTACGCGGGATGGAGACGCCGGCCTGGGCGTAGGCCCAGGAGGTCAGGCCCGAGCAGTCGTACGTGGCCGTGCCGGTGGCACCGTACTGGTACGGCTTGCCGAGCTGGCTCTGCGCGGCCTGGAAGGCGGCCATGGCCCGGCCGGAACCCGCCGGGGCGTCGCCGAGGTCCACGCGGTCGCCGGCGTCGCGGCTGGCACGGGCGTCGGCGGCCGCGAGGGACGCCTGCTCCTTGGCCGTCAGCGTGTTGAGGAGCTTGCGCGCCTCGGTGAGCTTGGCCTGGACTTCCTTCTTCTTCTTGCCCAGTTCGGTGCGGGTGGTGGCGAGGTCCTTGAGCTTGGTGGAGGCCTCGCTGCGCTCCTGGGCGAGCTCGCGCTGCTTCTCCTGGATCTTCTTCAGCGCCTCGACCTGCTGGGCGCTGAGCTGGTCGGCGGCGGACGCCTTGTCCAGATAGTCGTCCGGGTCCGAGGAGAGGAGCAGCTGCAGGGAGGGGTCTATGGACCCGGTGCGGTACTGGGCCGCGGCCGCCAGACCCATGGAGTCGCGCAGCTCGTTGAGGTCGGCCTGACCGCGAGCGACGTTGTCCTGGATGGTGGAGATCTCCTTCTGGAGCTTCTCCTGCTTCTCCTTGGCACCGTTGTACTTCTCGGTGGCCTGCTCCGCGTCCTCGTAGAGCTTGTCGACCTTGGTCTTGACCTCGTCCTTCGTGAGCTTCTCGCTGGGTGCCGCGTTGGCGGCCTGCGAGCTCAGCACGACGGCAGCGGCGGCTGCGGTGGTCAGCACGGTCACGCGTGCGCGACTCGGCTGCTTCGGTCGACGGTGGGACGCCACGGAGACGGGCTCCTTCTTTTGAGTGATCACCCGTTTGGAGATGCGAGCCCTGACCTTAGTGACCTCGCCGTGATCAGTTCAAATCCTCAGGAGAAAAAAACCCATCACGCAACGCAGTTTTTTCAATCAACTCACATGTAGTCATGCTCGATTGACGCTACGTTGCGTGACGATCCCGCCAATTCGGTCAATAAACCTGGAACTTCGACGTTTAGGACAGCCTCTTCAGAAGTACCGCGGAAGCCACCGGTCGGGCACCCGCCTTGGCGATCCCGTCGGCCACCTCACGGTCGGTCGAGGCGACGATGACGGGCCGGCCCGGCGGCTCGGCCCGCACCAGCTGACGGATCAGCTCGTCGGCCGTGACACCCGGCTTGGAGAACAGCACCCGCACCCCGCGCGGCGGCGCGAGCAGCACCGGAGCGGCCAGTTCGGCCCCGTCGAAGACACAGGTGACCTCGGCGCCGGTCTGCGCGGCGAGCTGCGAGAGCTGCCCCAGGAGCCGGAGCCGCTGCTTCTCCAGCGGCATCTGCGGATAGCCGGTCTTGGTGACGTTGTAGCCGTCGACGACGAGATGGGCCTGGGGCAGCGCGAGCAACTGGTCGAGAATGGCCGGATCGTTCTCCGACAGGGCACGCGTGGCGATGTCCTTCGGGGTCATTCGTCCCGGTTCGACCGCGTCGACGGTTGCCGCCGGACGCACCGACACCGGCGGCAACGCCAGTTCCCGCCGCAGCCCTTGGGCCGCGTCGAGCACCGTGTCCAGCAGCAGCCGCACCCGCATGTCCTCGACGCTGCGCCCCTCGCGCGCCGCCCGCCGGGTCGCCTCCAGCGCCGCCTCCACCTCGCCGAGCCGCGCCTTCAGCCGCCGGGCCTCGCTCTCCGCGGCCGACACCTGGGTCTGACCCTCGGCGCGCACGGTCTCCAGCTCTCCGCGCACCTTGCGCAGCGCGGCCTCGCCCCGCTTCACGTCGCTGAGCGCCGAACGCAGCTTGCGATGGAGCGATTCCGCTTCCTTCCTCGCCGCGTCCAGTTCGGCGCGCAGCCCCTCGGTGCCCGCCCGGGACTGCTCCCGGGCCCGGTCGAGCTCCTCGCGCAGCCGCTCCAGTTCGGCCCGGCTCTCCTCGCCGGCCCGTTCGGCGTCCGCCCGCTGGGCCTCCTCGCCGGCCGCGGTCACCAGCTTCACCCAGCCGGGGGGCCGCAGCACGTAGGCCGCGGCCGCCACTTCGTGCGGGTCCGCGGCCGGGGTCGGCGAGCCGGAGTCGAGAGCGCCGGCGAGTTCCGGCTGGGCCTCTCTGAACTTCTCGGCGATGCGCTGCCGGAAGAGCGGATCGGTCTCCAGCGCGGCCGCCATCGCGTTGCCCGCGAACTTCGCCCGCCGGTTCGGGGCGAACCGGGCGTACTGCCGCAACTGGACCGGCAGTTCGCCGACGGTCAGCCCGCCGAAGCCGTCGGAGACGATCTGTACGACCCTGCGCCGCACGCCGTCCGGCAGCGGACGGTCGAGCATCTCGGCGGCGCCGTCGCCCGGCCCCCCGCCTGCGCTCTCCACCATCCGTCACACCCCAATACTGTGCGGGCCTCCCCACTCTCGGCTTCGCTCGAGCGGAGGGACCCCCGTCGTCAGGAACCGGCGCCCGGCCGATCCACGAGTTCCACCTGGTCCACGGCGTTGCACCAGCGGCACCGCACCGACTCGATGGTCTCACTGACCACCTCGCGCTCCTCGACCTTCGGCTCACCGGCGAGGTCGAGGTGCACGTACTCGACGACCTTCGACGAGCGCGTCACGTCGAACCGCGTGAGGTTGCCGCAGAGCGTGCAGCGCCACCGCGTCGCGGCGGTCGGGAGGGGAACCGTCATCGTGGCTGTCCGCTTCCTTCTAGTGTCGTGCTTCCGGTTGCCGGGGTCGGGCCGGAGGCTCCCCAGCGCGTATGGCTCGTAACCCTACGGCCTGGCGGGTACTCGCCGCCCATCCGTCCGCGGCGGCGAGGCGATCCGGGCGAGTGCGTCCGATTACGTCATGCTTTGTTCCCATGATCGGCGACTGGAACGGGACGGTCGGCAGGGTGGTCCGCAACCGCCCGGCGCCGGTGACCTACGCACTGATCGCCCTGTGCTGCCTGATCTTCCTGATCGGGCCCGCCTCGGGCTTCAATCCGGCGTACGGCTCCGGCGACGAGCTGCTGGCCGCGCAGCGCGCCTACTTCCGGCGTTGGGGCGTGGTGCCCGGCGAACTCTTCGAGGGCGCCCCGCGGGCCGCCCTGACCCCGGCCACGGCCCTCTTCGTCCACGGCAGCTGGGTGCACCTGCTGGGCAACATGCTCTTCCTCTACGTCTTCGGGACGATGACCGAGGACCGGATGGGCCGCGTCGAGTTCACGCTGTTCTACCTCGGCTGCGGCTATCTGGCCCTGCTGGGCTACGCCGCCGCCAACGCCGAGTCGTCACAGTCCCTGGTCGGCGCCTCCGGGGCGATCTCCGCGGTCCTCGGCGCGTTTCTGTACCTGTTCCCCCGAGCGCGGGTGACCAGTCTCCTGCCGTTCCTGTTCTTCCTGCCGCTGCGCTTCCCGGCATGGGTCGTGCTGCCCTTCTGGGCGGCCCTGCAGTGGGTGGCGGCGGGGCGGGCCGCCCAGGGGCCGGGGGTCGCCTATCTGGCCCACCTGGTGGGCTTCGGCCTGGGGCTCCTCTACGCGTGGGCCCGTTCCGGGAAGAACAGAGGTGCGAAGGGCGGCCCCGAAGGGGCGGCGGCGGGTGACGGGCGGGCGACTAGAGTGAAGCCCGCCCCAGCTCCGGCCCCCGAGGGAGAGAACCAGCCGTGATCACCGCGATCGTCCTCATCAAGACCAGCGTGGACCGGATTCCCGAGATCGCGGAGCGGATCGCTTCGCTGGACTCCGTCAGCGAGGTCTTCTCCGTCACCGGGACGTACGACCTGATCGCCATGGTGCGGGTCAAGGAGCACGAGGACCTGGCGGAGGTCATCCCGGGCAGCATCAGCAAGATCCCCGGAGTGGAGGGCACGGACACGCACGTCGCCTTCCGCACCTACTCGCAGCACGACCTGGAGGCGGCGTTCGCGATCGGTCTGGACTCCTGACCGGCCGGCCACCTGACCCGCCGGCCACCTGACCCGCCGGACCCCCGACCGGCTGAACACCGCCTCCGGCGGACCGTCGCTCAGACCGCGGGCACGCAGCGGCCGTCCTCCGTCCGGTACTGCCACCGCGCGCCCTCGCTCACCAGTTCGCGCACGGCGTTCACGAAGCGCTCCACATGCTCGTCCGGGGTGCCCGCGCCGAAGCTCACCCGGATCGCGTTGAGGGACTTCTCGCCGGGAGCCGCCTCGGGGGCGCCGCACTCGCCCTGGGTCTGCGGGTCGCCGCCGAGCAGGGTACGGACCAGCGGGTGGGCGCAGAAGAGCCCGTCGCGGACCCCGATGCCGTACTCGGCGGAGAGGGCGGCCGCGAAGTGGGAGCTGTTCCAGCCCTCGACGACGAAGGAGATCACGCCGACCCGCGGCGCGTCGTCCCCGAACAGCGACAGCACCTTCACCTGCGGGACCGCGGCCAGACCGGCCCGCACCTTCGCGATCAGGTACTCCTCCCGGGCGACCAGGCTGTCGAAGCCCGCCTCGGTGAGGGCCTTGCACGCCGAGGCGATGGAGTAGGCGCCGATCACGTTCGGGGAGCCGGCCTCGTGGCGGGCGGCGCTCTCGTGCCACTCCACGTCCACTCCCCCGTCCTCGCGCCGCGTGACCTTGCGGCTGGCGCCGCCGCCGGCCAGGTACGGGTCGGCCGCCACCAGCCAGTCGGCACGGCCGGCCAGCACGCCGGAGCCGAAGGGCGCGTACAGCTTGTGGCCGGAGAAGGCGACCCAGTCGACGTCGAGCTCCTGGACGGAGACCGGGTGGTGCGGGGCCAGCTGGGCCGCGTCCAGGACGATCCGGGCGCCGTGCGCGTGCGCGGCGGCCGCCAGCTCGCGTACCGGCCACAGCTCGCCGGTGACGTTCGAGGCGCCGGTGACGCAGACCAGGGCCGGGCCGTACGGCTCCCGGTCGGCGAGGGCCCGCTCCAGCGTCTCGACGGCCTGGCGCGGGGTGCGCGGGGCGTCCAGGTAGGTGACCCGGGCGTCCTGCCAGGGCAGCAGCGAGGCGTGGTGCTCGGTCTCGAAGACGAAGACCTGGCAGCCGGCGGGGAGCGCCCGCGCCAGCAGGTTGAGGGAGTCCGTCGTCGAGCGGGTGAAGACCAGCTGGTCGTCGGGGCGGCAGTCCAGGAACTCGGCCACCGTCGTGCGGGCGTTCTCGAAGAGGTCCGTGGACAGCTGCGAGAGGTAGCCGGCACCCCGGTGGACGCTGCCGTAGTACGGGGCGTAGGCCGCCACGTCGTCCCAGACGCGCTGGAGGGCGGGGGCGCTGGCCGCGTAGTCGAGCGCCGCGTAGGTGACCTCGCCACCCGTCACGAGCGGGACCGTGACATCCCCGCCGAGAACGGGCAGCTGTGCACAAACGGTACGGGTGGCGGCAGCAGTGGAGACAGACATGGCGAACTCCCGTGAGAGGCAAGGGGGAACCGCCGTGCGAGCGGACATGGCTCGAGCACGGAGGAAGGTGAAAGGGGTATGCGGAGGCGGGGCTCTACGCCCTATCGCATTCGCTTGCTCACGGAAGACTCCCTCGAACGACCAGGACCCCTGGCGGTACTCACTCAGAAGAGTGCGAGGGGTCCGCGCTTGCCGTAGACCTCGCTGCCTACGACCTGGTCTTCACCCGGGGCACCCCGCCACGGACGGAGGGTTGCCGGACAGTCGGCCGGGGCCTCATGACTGTCACTCATGACCTGATACAGGAACCTACGTGAAGTGATCGCCGTCCCGCAACCCGTGTCCGGATCGCGGGACGACAGTCAGCGGTGGGGCGTCACGCCCGGGTGGCTGCGACCCAGCGGTCCAGCGCCCGCTTGGCCGCACCCGAGTCGATCGACTCGGCCGCCCTGTCCATGCCCTCGCGCAGTTGCCCGGCAAGGGACCCGGAGCCCGGGTCCAGGGCCACCAGCGCCGCCGCCGAGTTCAGCAGCACGGCGTCCCGCACCGGGCCCGTCTCGCCCTCCAGAAGGCGGCGGGCGACCTCCGCGTTGTACGAGGGGTCCCCGCCCCGCAGAGCCTCGACCGGGACCAGCTCGAGCCCGACGTCACGCGGGTCGAACGTCTCCTCGGTGACCTTGCCGTCGCGGACGACCCACACATGGGACGTGGCCGTCGTGGTCAGCTCGTCGAGCCCGTCGTCGCCCCGGAAGACCAGGGACGAGTTGCCGCGCTCGGCGAAGACGCCCGCGACGACCGGCGCCATCCGCGGGTCCGCGACCCCGACCGCCTGGGCCCGCACCTTGGCGGGGTTGGTCAGCGGGCCGAGCACGTTGAACACCGTGCGGATCCCCAACTGGCCGCGCGCGGCGCCCACATGACGCAGCGCCGGGTGGAACTTGATCGCGAAGCAGAAGGTGATCCCGGCCTCCTGGGCCACCTCGGCCACCCGCCGCGGGGTCAGCTCCAGATTGACGCCGAGCTTCTCCAGGACGTCGGAGGCGCCGGACGCGGAGGACGCCGCCCGGTTGCCGTGCTTGACGACCGTGGCGCCCGAGCCGGCCACGACGATCGCCGACATCGTGGAGATGTTGACCGTCTTCGCACCGTCGCCGCCGGTGCCGACGATGTCGACGGTCCGTCCGGGCACCTCGATCAGGTTGGCGTGCTCGTACATCGCCCGGACGAGCCCGTTGATCTCCGCGACGGTCTCGCCCTTGGCCCGCAGCGCCACCACGAACCCGGCGATCTGCGCGTCGGTCGCCTCGCCGCGCATGATCCGGTCCAGCGCCCAGAAGGTGGCGTCGGCGTCCTGGTCGCGGCCGTACAGCAGACCGTTCAGCACCTCGGGCCAGGAACGGCCCGCCGCGATGTCGCCTCCAGCGGGGGTCACAGCGCTCATAGCCGCTCCTGCGTGTGTCGTCGTGTACGTCGAGTGTGTCGAGTACGTCGTGTGCCGTCGTGCGCCTCGTGACAAGGTGCACCCCACCCTATCCAGCCCGTGGGCACGGCAAAGGGCCCCGTCCGAAGACCGGACGGGGCCCTTTCCTGCGGCGTGGCGACGCCTCAGCGATCAGTGGTGGCCGTGGCCGCTCGTGATCTCCTTGTACTCCTCCACGGTGGGCTTCGGAATCTGCTGATCCTCACCGAAGTACGCCCCGCTGATCTTGGCGCGGAGCTTCTCCGTGCCCTTCACCTTGCGCTCGACGCCGTTCTCGTCGACGGCGGCGCCGATCGCGGCCGGCTCGTACTGCTCGTGCGCCGTGAGGGTGTGCAGCTGCTCCTGGCTGAGCGGCTCGTGGATCTCGATGAACTCACCGTGCGGCAGGCGCTTGATGGTGCCGGTCTCGCGACCGTGCAGCACCTTGTCCCGGTCCCGGCGCTGGAGGCCGAGGCAGATCCGCTTGGTGGCGATGTACGCGATGACCGGTCCGGCGATGAAGAAGATCCGGACGAACCAGGTGATCGAGTTGATCGACAGGTGGAGGTGGGTGGCCCACAGGTCGTTGCCACCGCCGACCAGCATGATCATGTACATCGTGACCCAGGCGACACCCAGCGCGGTGCGCGTCGGGGCGTTGCGCGGCCGGTCCAGGATGTGGTGCTCGCGCTTGTCGCCCGTGACCCACGACTCGATGAAGGGGTACAGCGCGAGGATCGCGAGGAGAACACCGAACAGCACCAGCGGGATGAACACGCCCAGGACCAGGGTGTGGCCCCAGATGTTGATCTCCCAGCCCGGCATGAAGCGGATCAGACCCTCGGCGAAGCCCATGTACCAGTCGGGCTGGGCGCCGGTCGACACCTGGTCCGGACGGTAGGGGCCCATGGCCCAGATCGGGTTGATCTGCGCGATGCCCGCGATGACCCCGATGACACCGAAGACCAGGAAGAAGAAGCCTCCGGCCTTGGCCATGTACACCGGCAGCAGCGGCATGCCGACGACGTTCTTGTTGCTCTTGCCGGGGCCCGCGAACTGCGTGTGCTTGTGGTAGAAGACCAGGATCAGGTGGCCGACCACCAGCCCGAGCATGATGCCCGGCAGCAGCAGGATGTGGATCGAGTAGAACCGCGCCACGAAGTCGTGGCCCGGGAACTCCCCGCCGAACAGGAACATCGAGATGTAGGTGCCGACGATCGGCATCGACAGGATCGCGCCCTGGGTGAAGCGGACACCGGTGCCGGAGAGCAGGTCGTCCGGGAGCGAGTAACCGGTGAAACCGGTGAACATGCCGAGGACGAACAGCAGGAAGCCGAACAGCCAGTTGATCTCACGCGGCTTGCGGAACGCGCCCGTGAAGAACACCCGCATCATGTGCACGAACATGCCGGCGAGGAAGATCAGCGCCGCCCAGTGGTGGATCTGCCGGATGAGCAGACCGCCGCGCACGTCGAAGGAGATGTGCAGGGTCGAGCTGAACGCCTCGGACATCAGCTGTCCCTGGAGCGGGACGTAGCTGCCGTGGTACTCCACCTCGTTCATCGACGGGTGGAAGAACAGCGTCAGGTACACACCCGTGAGGATGATGATGATGAAGCTGTAGAGGCAGATCTCACCCAGCATGAACGACCAGTGGTCGGGGAAGATCTTGCGCATGTTGGCCTTGGCCAGGGAGTAGATCCCCAGCCGGCCGTCGGCCCAGTCGGCGATCCGCTCGCCCGCCGGAGCCTTCCCGCGTTCACGGGACTCGTTGCTCTCGAGGTTCTCGTTCGTGCTCATCCGCGCTCCCAGAAAGCAGGACCGACGGGCTCTTCGAAGTCGCCGAGCGCCTCGAGATAGCCCTCGTCGTTCACACCGATGCGCAGCTGCGGCAGGGCGTGGCCGGCGGGACCGAAGATCACTCGGGCACCGTCGGAGAGGTCGAAGGTGGACTGGTGGCAGGGGCACAGCACGTGGTGCGTCTGCTGCTCGTACAGCGAGATCGGGCAACCGACGTGGGTGCAGATCTTCGAGTACGCCACGATGCCCTGGTAGGACCAGTCGAGTTCCTGCTTGTCCTTGATGTTGTCCGGCTGGAGCCGGACGATCATCAGGGCCGCCTTGGCGATCTCGTTCTGGAACTCCTCGTCGTGCTCCTCCAGGCCCTCGGGCTTGGCGAAGGTGAGCGAACCGACGGCGACGTCCGAGGGACGCAGCGGCTCGTTCGTGTTCATGTTGACGAGCAGCTTGCCCTTGGCCCACAGCGTGTGACGCAGCTTGTCCTCGGGCAGCGGGCCGAGGTCGCGCAGGAGCACGACACCGGACAGCGGCACGAGCGTGAGCGCGCCGAACATCGTGTTGCGGATCAGCTTGCGACGGCCGATCGCGGACTCCTTGGCGCCCTGCTTGAAGTCCGAGTGGACCTTCGCACGGACCTCGGGGGTCGCGGCGATCGCGTGCCGCTCGTCGGCGACCTCCACGTCGGACATCAGGGTGCGGGCCCAGTGGACCGCGCCGGCGCCGATGGTGAACAGCGCCGTGCCCAGCGTCAGACCCAGCGCGAAGTTCAGCGCGCTGAGGTGGCCGATCGGGAACACGAAGATCGACTTGTCGGCGGGGATCGCCACGTACGAGGCGATGAAGCCGACCGTGGCGAGCATCGACAGCGTGAACAGGAAGGCGACCGCACGCTCGGACCGCTTGGCGGCCCGCTCGTCGATGTCCTGGACGCGATGCTCGTGGGGCGGCAGCCCCGGGTCCGCGAACGGGTTCTGCTCGTCCGCGACGCCTACGGCGCTGCCGTGTGCGTGGCCCTGCTCAGCGGGCAGGTTCTCTTCTGGAATGTCTTGGCTACTCATGACTTCTTGGCCTTTGCGGTCCGAGCGGCGACCCAGACGGCTACCGCGATCAGGGCACCGAGACCGAAGATCCACGCGAACAGGCCCTCACTGACCGGCCCGAGGCCGCCCAGCTCCAGACCACCGGGGTTGTTCGTCTCGTCGCTGTTGACCGCGTGCAGGTACGCGATGATGTCCTTCTTGTTCTGCTCCGACAGGGTGGTGTCGGGGAAGGAAGGCATGTTCTGCGGGCCGGTCTGCATGGCCTCGTAGATGTGCTTCGGGTCCACGCCCTCGAGGGTCGGGGCGTACTTGCCCTTGGTGAGGGCACCGCCCTTGCCGGTGAAGTTGTGGCACTGCGCGCAGTTGGTGCGGAACAGCTCGCCACCCTTGGCGATGTCCGCACCCTCCGGGCCGTACTCGGCGTCGGTGGGGACGGACGGGCCGGCGCCCAGGGAGGAGATGAACGCGGCGAGCTGGTCGATCTCGGCCTGCGTGTAGATGACCTTCTTCGCGGGCACCTGGGCGCCCTGCGAGGTGGCCGCGGGCATGCGCCCGGTGCCGACCTGGAAGTCGACGGCCGCGGCGCCCACGCCGACCAGGCTCGGGCCGTCGGAGGTCCCCTGACCGCCGGTGCCGTGGCAGCTTGCGCAGCCAACGGCGTAGAGCTTCTTGCCCTCGTCGATGGCGAGGGACTGGGCGGTGTCGTCTGCCTGCGCCTTGCTCGCGGGCGCAAACGCGGCGTACAGCCCCCCGGTAGCCGCCAGCGCGAGGAGTAGGACGACGAGCGCCGCCAGCGGATGGCGTCGTCGTGCGGAGAGCTTTTTCACGGATTACCCCGGTGTCAGGATCTTCTGCGTCGATGCTTGGGATGTGCGGGAGCGAGCGTGCCCGGCTACTTGATCATGTAGATCGTGGCGAAGAGGCCGATCCAGACGACATCGACGAAGTGCCAGTAGTAGGACACGACGATGGCCGCGGTCGCCTGCTCGTGGGTGAACCTCTTGGCCGCGTAGGTGCGCCCGAGGACGAACAGGAAGGCGATGAGGCCGCCCGTCACGTGCATGCCGTGGAAGCCGGTGGTCAGGTAGAACACCGAGCCGTACGGGTCGGAGGAGAGCGAGAGCCCGTCCTTCTTCACCAGCTCCGTGTACTCGAAGATCTGACCGCCGATGAAGATCGCACCCATGATGAAGGTGACGATGAACCACATCCTGAGCTTCTTCACGTCACCGCGCTCGGCGGCGAAGACGCCGAGCTGGCAGGTGAGCGAGGAGAGCACCAGGATCGTGGTGTTGGTGGCCGAGAACGGGAAGTTCAGGGCCTCGGCCATTTCCTTCCAGTGATCAGGACCCGTCACCGATCGCAGGGTGAAGTACATCGCGAAGAGGGCCGCGAAGAACATCAGCTCGGAACTCAGCCAGATGATGGTTCCGACACTGGTGAGGTTCGGCCGATTGACCGACGGGTGCGCGTGCCCGGTTTCTACTGTCGTTGCTGTCGCCACGACCGACATTATGTCGGTCCCTTATCCCGCCCTCACTCCGGGGGGTGCCGTTCGGAGTGTTCGCACCGTGTGTACTGCCCGTATGGCCCATCGAAGTGGTGTTCCAAGCGGTGTTGACGACGTGTTCAAGGGAGTAGCATCCGCGGCATCGGTTCTGTCCGTACGACGCTGATGTCACGGAGGAAGCATGCAGGCGACCGCCACGGTGCTGGTCTACAGCGACGACGCCAACACCCGCGAGCAGGTCCGGCTCGCGACCGGGCGCAGGCCCGCACCGGACGTCCCCGTGGTGGAGTTCCTGGAGTGCGCGACGCCCGCGGCGGTGCTGCGAGAGCTGGACAGGGGCGGCGTCGACGTCGTCGTCCTGGACGGCGAGGCCGCGCCCATGGGTGGCATGGGGCTGTGCCGGCAGATCAAGGACGAGGTGTTCCGGTGCCCGCCGGTGCTGCTGCTCATCGGGCGGCCCCAGGACGCCTGGCTCGCCACCTGGAGCCGCGCTGACGCGGCTGTGACGCTGCCTGTGGAGCCCGTGGAGTTCGCTTCGGCCCTGGCGTCCCTGATGCGGCGCAAGAGCCTTACACAGAGCGCCTAGCGGGGCCACAGGGGCGTGGGGTTGCCCGCGCCCCGGCGGCCGCGCAACCGGCGACCGCGCACCCGGCCGTGCCTACACCGCCGCGGGCCGCAGTCTCGACGTGTCCTGCTCGGTCTTCTGCTTGCCGCCCGTCAGCGCGCTGCCCTTGGTCCACTTCTTCCAGTCCAGGTTCCAGTCGCCGAAGCCGTTGCCGAAGGTCTCCATGGTGTCGCCGTAGCTGTTGACCACCTGGACGACGTCGCCCTGCCGGATGTGGTCGAAGAACCACTCGGCGTTGGACGTGCTCATGCCGGTGCAGCCGTGGCTGACGTTCGCGTACCCCTGGGAGCCCACGGACCAGGGGGCGGCGTGGACGTACTCACCGCTCCAGGTGACGCGGGTGGCGTAGTACACGGGCAGGTCGTAGGACTCCGAGGAGCCCTCCGCGATGCCGACCGTGGTGCCGCGCATCCGTACGAAGTACTCCTTGCCCAGGACGACCTTGACGCCGTTGCGGGTCTCGAAGCCCGGCTTGCCGGTGGTGACGGGGATCTGGTTGATCTCCTCGTTGTTCTTGAAGACCGTCATGGAGTGCGACGACGCGTCCGTGACGGCGATGACCCGGTCGCCGATCGTGAGCTTGAGGTCCTTCGTGGGACCGCCCCACAGCCGGTCGCTGATCTTGATGCCGTCCAGGTTGCTGTGCACCCGGAGGCTGGCGTGGGCGGGCCAGTACTCCTGCGGCCGGTAGTGGAGTTCCTTGTCGTCCACCCAGTGCCAGCCGCCCTGCACGGACGGCGTCGAGTCGACCTTGAGGGCGCGCTCGACGACGGCCCGCTGGGCGGGGTCCTTGATGGGCTGGTCCAGCTTGGCGGTGACGGGCTGGCCGACCCCGTACTCGCCCGCGTCGGGACCGAACTCGACCCCCAGGCGCTTCTTGGAGGTGGGCCTGCCGGTGTCGAAGGTGAGCACCCGGCGGCCGGGGGCGCCGTCGTCGTCCTCGGTGCTCACGCGGACCGTGTAGTGGGCGTTCGCGGCCAGCGGCTCGGTGCTGTGCCAGCGGCTGCCGTCGGCGGCGAGTTCGCCCGCCACGTAGCGGCCTGTGGCGTCCACGGCGGTGACGTCCGTGATGCGGTCGTCGTCCTCCGCGGTGACCTCGAGGGGCTTGTCCGGGTCGGACTTCTTCCCGTCGCCACCGAGGTTGCCGAAGGAGATCTGGTCCGTCGCGTCGTAGGGGCGCGCGGAGAGCGGGTTGCCGTCCGAGCCGCAGGCGCTTGCGACCGCGCCCAGGGCGATCACCAGGAGGGTGCAGCCCACGACGGTGCGAGGGCGGGGTTCGTGGCTCATGGCTTCACGCTAGGGAGCCGGGTCGGCCGCGGCGCGCTGAGTGACACGGACGGAGGAGCACCGTTGCGGCAAAAGCGTGAGCCCGGACCCTCCTGACGGAGTGTCCGGGCTCAGCCCGCGTTCAGTGCGTGCTACTGGGTGCGGCTCTCACCGCGGTAGTACTCGAAGACCCAGCCCCACAGACCGATGAGGATCAGCGGCAGCGAGAAGTACAGCAGCCACCAGCCGACAGCGACCCCCAGGAAGGCCAGGGCGCCGCCGATGCCCAGCGACAGCGGCTGCCAGCTGTGCGGGCTGAAGAAGCCCAGCTCGCCGGCGTCGTCCGCGACGTCCGCCTCCTTGTTGTCCTGCGCGCCCGCGTCGACCCGCCGGGCGGTGAAGCCCAGGTAGAAGCCGATCATGATGCACAGGCCGAAGGCCAGGAAGAGCGCCGTGGTACCGGCCGGCTCCTTCGACCACACGCCATAGACGATCGCCATGACGAGGACGAAGACGCTCAGCCAGACGAACATCTTGCCCTGGATCTTCACTTGCCGGCCTCCTTGCTGCCCGAGATGGCACTGGCACCGTGGCCGGCGTGCTCCAGCTGCTCGAGCGCGGCGATCTCGGGGTGGTGCAGGTCGAACGCCGGGGATTCACTGCGGATCCGCGGCAGGGTGAGGAAGTTGTGGCGCGGCGGCGGGCAGGAGGTGGCCCACTCCAGGGAGCGGCCGTAGCCCCACGGGTCGTCGACGCCGACCGGCTTGCCGTACTTGGCGGTCTTCCACACGTTGTAGAAGAACGGCAGCACGGACAGACCGAGGACGAACGAGCTGATCGTCGAGATCGTGTTCAGGGCGGTGAAGCCGTCGGCCGCCAGGTAGTCGGCGTACCGGCGCGGCATGCCCTCGGCACCCAGCCAGTGCTGGACCAGGAAGGTGCCGTGGAAGCCGACGAACAGCGTCCAGAAGGTGATCTTGCCGAGGCGCTCGTCGAGCATCTTGCCGGTGAACTTCGGCCACCAGAAGTGGAAGCCGGAGAACATCGCGAAGACGACGGTGCCGAAGACGACGTAGTGGAAGTGCGCCACCACGAAGTACGAGTCGGACACGTGGAAGTCCATCGGCGGCGAGGCCAGGATGACGCCGGTCAGACCACCGAAGGTGAAGGTGATGAGGAAGCCCGTCGCCCACAGCATCGGTGTCTCGAAGGACAGTGAGCCCTTCCACATCGTTCCGATCCAGTTGAAGAACTTCACGCCCGTCGGCACGGCGATGAGGAACGTCATGAAGGAGAAGAACGGCAGCAGCACGCCACCCGTGACGTACATGTGGTGCGCCCACACCGTCACGGAGAGACCGGCGATCGAGATGGTGGCCGCGATCAGGCCCATGTAGCCGAACATCGGCTTGCGGGAGAACACCGGGATCACTTCGGAGATGATCCCGAAGAACGGCAAGGCGATGATGTACACCTCTGGATGGCCGAAGAACCAGAAGAGGTGTTGCCACAGCAGCGCGCCGCCGTTGGCCGCGTCGAAGACATGGGCACCGAACTTGCGGTCCGCCTCCAGGGCGAACAGCGCGGCCGCGAGGACCGGGAAGGCCAGCAGGACCAGGACACCGGTCAGCAGGACGTTCCAGGTGAAGATCGGCATCCGGAACATCGTCATGCCGGGCGCGCGCATGCAGATGATCGTGGTGATGAAGTTGACCGAGCCGAGGATCGTGCCGAAGCCGGAGAAGGCCAGACCCATGATCCACATGTCGGCGCCGATGCCCGGGCTGCGGACCGCGTCCGACAGCGGGGCGTAGGCGAACCAGCCGAAGTCGGCCGCACCCTGCGGGGTGAGGAAGCCGGCGACGGCGATCAGCGAGCCGAACAGGTACAGCCAGTAGGCGAACATGTTCAGCCGCGGGAAGGCGACGTCCGGCGCGCCGATCTGGAGCGGCATGATCCAGTTCGTGAAGCCGGCGAACAGCGGCGTCGCGAACATCAGCAGCATGATCGTGCCGTGCATCGTGAACGCTTGGTTGAACTGCTCGTTCGACATGATCTGCAAGCCCGGTCGGGCGAGCTCGGCGCGCATGAGGAGCGCCATGACGCCACCGATGCAGAAGAACGCGAACGACGTGACCAGGTACAACGTACCGATGGTCTTGTGGTCGGTGGTCGTCAGCCACTTCACCACGACGTTGCCGGGCTGCTTGCGCCTGACCGGCAGCTCGTTCTCGTACGCGTCCTCAGCTGCGGAGGCACCCTGGGGTTCGTTGAGGATGCTCACAGGTTGTTCGTCTCCCGGTTCTTCTCGTGGCTCGTCTGCTCGATGCCCGCGGGAACGTAACCGGTCTGCCCCTTCTTCACGAGGTCCTTGAGGTGCTGCTCGTAGCGCTCCTGGGAGACGACCTTCACGTTGAAGAGCATCCGGGAGTGGTCGACGCCGCAGAGCTCGGCGCACTTGCCCAGGTAGGTGCCCTCCTTGTTGGGGGTCACCTGGAAGGAGTTGGTGTGGCCCGGGATGACGTCCTGCTTCATCAGGAACGGCACCACCCAGAAGGAGTGGATGACGTCACGCGAGGTGAGGACGAAGCGGACCGTCTTGCCCTCAGGGAGCCAGAGGGTCGGGCCGGGGTTGTTGGTCTGCGGGTTCCGCTCACCGGGAGTACCGCAGGTGTAGACGCCGCCGGCGTTGTCGGGGAAGTCCGCCTTGAACCGGTCCGGGATCGCGGCCAGGTTCTTGTCGGTCTTCGCGTTCCCGTCGGAACCGTCGACGTTCTCGATGTAGTTGAAGCACCAGCTCCACTGGAAGCCGACCACGTTCACCGTGACATCGGGCTTCTTGTCGAGGCTCAGCAGCTTCGACTCGTCACGGGCAGTGAAATAGAACAGCACCGAGACGATGATGATCGGAACCACCGTGTACAGCGCCTCGATGGGCATGTTGTACCGGGTCTGCGGAGGAACTTCGACCTTGGTGCGACTGCGCCGGTGGAAGAAAGCACTCCACAGGATCAGGCCCCACACCAGCACGCCGGTGGCCAGCGCGGCTGCCCAGGAGCCCTGCCACAGGGAGAGGATCCGCGGAGCCTCTTCTGTGACCGGGGTGGGCATACCAAGGCGGGGGAAGTCCTTGTATGTGCAACCGGTGGCGGTCGCCAGGACCAGGCCCGCGGTCATTGCCTGGAGCAGCTTCCGCCGCATCGGGCGCCGCGGCGAGCGGTCGGAGCCGTTGGGACTCACGTAGCGCCTTCCCGAGAGTCTCGCCCGCGCGGTTGGCTGCGGCCTGCCTTCTCGCGGGTCGGTCGCCGCCCTGCGTCGGGCAGGGGTTTGGATGTTTATGCGGACCAAACCCTAGCCGACGCCTTCCGGGGGTTCGCGGGGAGGGTGGCATACGCGCCGCGGGTCACCCCGAAGGGGTGGGGACGGGCGCCTAATAGGTCGTCAATGCGGGTTGTGTGGCGACTCCGGGCCGGTGGGGGCCGTTCGCGCCCCGCGGCGGGGCCGCCCATCGCCTCGGGCCCGCGCTCCCGGACAGCCGCCCGCGTTCTACGGTTGAGGTGTGTCCTACTTCGACGCTGCTTCCGCCGCTCCCCTGCATCCCGTGGCCCGCCAGGCGCTGTTGGCCTCGCTCGACGAGGGCTGGGCCGACCCCGCCCGTCTGTACCGGGAGGGGAGGCGGGCGCGGATGCTGCTGGACGCCGCCCGTGAGGCGGCCGCCGAGGCGGTCGGCTGCCGGCCGGACGAACTGGTCTTCACCGCGTCCGGAACGCGGGCCGTGCACACCGGGATCGCGGGCGCGCTGGCCGGGCGTCGGCGGGTCGGGCGTCACCTGATCGTGTCAGCCGTCGAACACTCCTCGGTACTCCATTCGGCCGAGGCGTTCGAGGCGGAGGGCGGGACGGTGACCCGGGTCCCGGTGGTCAGGACGGGTGCGGTCGCCGTCGAGTCGTACGCCGACGCGCTGCGGCCGGAGACCGCGCTGGCCTGTCTCCAGTCGGCCAACCACGAGGTGGGGACCGAGCAGCCGGTGGCGGCCGTGGCCGAGCTGTGCCGGGAGGCGGGGGTGCCGCTGCTGGTGGACGCGGCGCAGTCGCTCGGCTGGGGGCCGGTGGAGGGGCCCTGGTCGCTGCTGGCGGCGAGCGCGCACAAGTGGGGCGGGCCGTCCGGGGTGGGGCTTCTCGCGGTGCGCAAGGGGGTGCGGTTCGCCGTCCAAGGGCCGGTGGACGAGCGGGAGTCGGGGCGGGCGGCCGGGTTCGAGGACATTCCGGCGATCGTGGCCGCGGCGGCCTCCCTGCGGGCGGTGCGGGCGGAGGCGGCGGCCGAGGCGGTACGGCTGCGGGAGCTGACGGCGCGGATCCGGGCGCGGGTGGCGGCCGTCGTACCGGATGTGGAGGTCGTCGGGGATCCGCTGCGGCGGCTGCCGGGGATCGTCACCTTCTCCTGTCTGTACGTCGACGGGGAGGCGCTGCTGCACGAGTTGGACCGGGAGGGGTTCTCCGTCTCCTCCGGCTCGTCCTGCACCAGCAGCACGCTGACGCCCAGCCATGTGCTGAAGGCGATGGGGGTGCTGAGTGAGGGGAACGTGCGGGTTTCGTTGCCGACGGGGGCCGCCGAACAGGACGTCGAGCGGTTCCTCGCCGTGCTGCCGGGGGCGGTGGCGGGGGTGCGGGAGAAGCTCGGGGCGCCCGCTGCGGTGACCGGGGCGGGCGCGGGCGGCGACGAGCTCGTGGTGGACGCGCTGGGCAAGCGGTGTCCGATTCCCGTCATCGAGCTGGCGAAGGTCATCGGGGAGGTGCCGGTCGGGGGCACGGTGCGGGTGCTGTCCGACGACGAGGCGGCCCGGCTGGACATCCCGGCCTGGTGCGAGATGCGGGAACAGGAGTACGTCGGTGAGGAGCCGGCGGACCGGGGCTCGGCCTATCTGGTCCGCCGGCTGTCCTGAGTCAGGCCAGGTGCTTGCGGACCTCGGTGGCGGCCTCGTCGCCGTAGGCCTTGGTGAAGCGGTCCATGAAGTGGGCGCGGCGCAGCTGGTACTCCTGGGTGCCGACCGTCTCGATCACGAGGGTGGCGAGCATGCAGCCGATCTGCGCGGCACGCTCGTGGGAGACGCCCCAGGCCAGGCCGGAGAGGAATCCCGCGCGGAAGGCGTCACCGACGCCCGTGGGCTCGACCTTGGCCTCCTCCTCCGGGCAGCCGACCTCGATCGGGTCCTCGCCGGCCCGCTCGACGCGGACGCCGCGCGAGCCGAGGGTGGTGACGCGGTGGCCGACCTTGGAGAGGATCTCGGCGTCCGTCCAGCCCGTCTTGGACTCGATGAGGCCCTTCTCGTACTCGTTGGAGAACAGGTACGTCGCGCCCTCCAGCAGTATCCGGATCTCGTCGCCGTTCATCCGGGCGATCTGCTGGGAGAAGTCGGCCGCGAAGGGGATGGAGCGGGTACGGCACTCCTCGGTGTGGCGGAGCATCGCCTCCGGGTCGTCGGCGCCGATCAGGACCAGGTCCAGGCCGCCCACCCGGTCGGCGACGGTCTTCAGCTCGATGAGGCGGGCCTCGCTCATCGCACCGGTGTAGAAGGAGCCGATCTGGTTGTGGTCGGCGTCGGTGGTGCACACGAAGCGGGCGGTGTGCAGGGTCTCGGAGATACGGACCGACCCGGTGTCGACGCCGTGCCGGTCGAGCCAGGCCCGGTACTCGTCGAAGTCCGCGCCCGCGGCGCCGACCAGGATCGGGGCGGTCCCCAGCTGCCCCATGCCGAAGGCGATGTTCGCGCCCACGCCGCCCCGGCGCACGTCCAGGTTGTCGACCAGGAAGGAGAGCGAGACCGTGTGCAGCTGGTCCGCGACGAGCTGGTCGGCGAAGCGGCCGGGGAACGTCATGAGGTGGTCGGTGGCGATGGAGCCGGTGACTGCGATGCGCACGGCGTGGACTCTCCTGAGGGGAGGGGGATTGACAGTTCACGCTACCCGGTCGATCCGCGCCACTGAAGCAGCCGAAACTACCCGATAGTAGATCTTTCTTCGCGGCCTCCGGCGTGCATACGGTTCGGCTATGACGAACCTCAAGGTCCACGCCCCCGCTCCGGCCGACCTCGACGGCGACCTGGCGTCGCTGCGCGGTGACGGCGCCCGGATGGCTCGGCACTGGGCCGCCCCGGAGAAGATCCCTTCCCGTCCGGTCTCCCCGTCACTCATCCTCGGCGTGTTCGTTCCGGCGACGTCGGCGCGGCTCCTGGAGGCGATGCCGGACTACGGCAACTAGGGGTAATCCCTCGATTTCCTTCGGCACGGCGCTCGGAAGGGAACCGTGCGCTCCCCCGTCGCGTCCCATCGCCGTCCCCCGTAAAGGGGATGTGGGGTACGCCAGCAGGGCAGCCGAAGGAGCGATGCGGTGAACACCGAGCGACCCGAGAACGACGACGCCGCGCGTGAGCCGGAGGAGACGGGTTCCGAGACGGCCGAGGCCGAGGTCGAGGCCGAGGAGACCGAGGTCCGGGAGGCGCGGGCCGAGAACGTGTCGGCGGCAGAGACGGGCATCGCGGCCGAGGAGGCCGGCCCGACCGGCACTCCGGCCGGCTCCGGAGCCGGGGCTCCCGCCGTTCCCGAAGCCGACACCACCGCGGCCGACACCACCGCGGCCGGCGACTCCGCGGACGCCGGCGCCACGGACACCGCCACCAGCGCGGTCCCCGACGCCGACGCCGGCCAGCAGGCTGCCGCGTCCGAGGCCGGTCCCGAGGCCGACGACGCGCCGGCCGGCTCCGACACGGACGCGACCGGGGACCGGGACGGACACGGGGACGGGGACGGGGACGGGGATGAACACGTCGTCGGGCCGGTGGCCGACGGCGTGCCCCCGGCAGGGCCGCGCCGCCGCTCCCCCGTACTCATCGCCTCCGTCGCGGCCGCCGTGCTGCTGGTGGGCGGGGGCGGGGCCTATCTGACCGCCAGTACGGTCGGCGGCTCCGGTGGGAGCTCCGGCGCCGGGTCACCGTCCGGGGACGGCACGCCCGCGGCACTCCTCCTGGACGACCACTCCACGGGCACGGGCACGGCTACGGGCACGGGCACGGGTAGCCCCGAGGGCGGTACGAGCGGCATCGCGCCCGGTGAGCCGAACCCCTACGGGGTGACCTACAAGGCCGCCGGCACCCTTCCCGACGGTCCCGGCTCCGCGCCCGTGTACTGGGCGAAGGGCGAGGTCACGAAGGACGACGTGGCCCGGCTCGCGAAGGCGCTGGGGGCCGAGGGGACGCCCGTCGTCGACGGCGAGGCGTGGAAGGTCGGCTCCGGGAACGACGGCTCCGGTCCGGTGCTTCGGGTGAACCGGCAGGCGCCGGGCATGTGGACGTTCACCCGGTTCACGCCGGGCACCGACAACTGCACGGCCGGCTCCGACAAGTGCACGGTGACTCCGTCGGCCGGGTCCGCCGCCCCGCCGAGCGAGGCGGCTGCGAAGAAGGCGGCGGCGCCTGTCCTGGAGGCGCTCGGGCAGGACGGCGCGCAGGTGGACGCCGGCCAGGTCATGGGCAGCCGGCGGGTGGTCAACGCGGACCCCGTGTTCGGCGAGCTGCCCACCTACGGCTGGACCACCGGGATCAGCGTCGACGCCCAGGGCGCGGTGGTCGGCGGGAACGGGCAGCTGGAACCGCCCGTGAAGGGCGACACGTATCCCCTGCTGAGCGCGCGGGAGGCGCTGGACGCGTTGAACGCGGCGCCGGGGACGGACCACCGGATGGGCATCGGCGGCTGTGCCAGCCCGGTGCCGCTGAAGGACCGGCTGGAGAGTCCGTGCGGTGCGTCCACGGCGGCCCCCCAGGGTCAGACGGCGACGGTCGAGGACGCGGTGCTCGGGCTGGCCCCGCACACCTCGGGTGGACGGCAGGTGCTTGTGCCGTCCTGGCTGTTCGAGGTGCAGGCCGCAGGGGCCGCGGGCGGCTACACGGTGACGCAGCCGGCCGTCGAGCCGGCGTATCTGAAGTCCGCCACGACGCCCACGCCGTCGCCGACCGCCTCCTCGGGCACGCGGGACGTGAAGGTGGACGGCTACACCGTCGAGGGCGAGGATCTGGTCGTGAGCTTCACCGGCGGGGTGTGCGGCGACTACAAGGCCACGGCGACCGAGAGCGGCGACGAGGTGAAGGTCACCGTGACCGAGACGCCCTGGAAGGACAAGGTCTGCATCCTGATCGCCAAGGAGTACCACCAGACCGTTCACCTGGACGAGTCGCCGGGCAGCCGGAAGGTCGTCGGGACCGACGGCGCGGCGATCCCGCTGGAGAAGGCGGGCGCGCGGCTGCCGCAGGCCCGGTAACGCGGGCCGGCGGTTCGCACGGCGCGAACGCGAAGGCGGCGGCCCCCTCGGAGGGGGCCGCCGCCTTCGTGTCGTTCAGCGGTGCGGACGGGCGACCTAGCTGAAGGAGTCGCCGCAGGCGCAGGAACCCGTCGCGTTCGGGTTGTCGATCGTGAAGCCCTGCTTCTCGATGGTGTCGACGAAGTCGATGGAGGCGCCGCCCAGGTACGGGGCGCTCATGCGGTCGGTGACGACCTTGACGCCGTCGAAGTCCTTCACCACGTCACCGTCGAGCGCACGCTCGTCGAAGAAGAGCTGGTAGCGCAGGCCGGAGCAGCCGCCGGGCTGAACGGCGACGCGCAGGGCCAGGTCCTCGCGGCCTTCCTGGTCGAGCAGGGCCTTGACCTTCGCCGCGGCGGCGTCGGACAGGAGGATGCCGTCGCTGACAGTGGTCTTCTCGTCCGATACGGACATCTACATCTCTCCCGGGTTGTACGGAGACTGCTTGCCGACGTTTCCAACCGTCGGGGCCCCGGATTCATTCCGGGCCGAGGAGTCGTGTTTCCACTTCTTTCCTCTTCTTGCCTTTCATGCTCGCACACGTGCGATGCGGCGGACAGCGTCGCCGGGAGCGGCGCGGGCCGGGGCGCGGGATTCACGTCACATCGACGCGATGACCATCGTCAAAGTGACATGAAGCGGGTTATGATAGATAACGTCAGATCGACGAAAAGTAGAAAGGGTGCGTGTCGTGACCACCGCCCAGACCACGGAGCTCGACGTACAGCCGACTCCGCTCGCCCTGTTGCTGCTCGGCCGTGAGGCCGACCCGAAGAGCGAGCGGGGCGTCGAGTGCCCCGGCGACCTGCCCTCGCCCTCGGACCCGGACCTGGTAGCGCGCGCCCGCGCCGCCAAGGAGAAGCTCGGTGACAAGGTCTTCGTGCTCGGCCATCACTACCAGCGCGACGAGGTCATCCAGTTCGCCGACGTCACGGGCGACTCCTTCAAGCTGGCCAAGGACGCGGCCGCCCGCCCGGAGGCCGAGTACATCGTCTTCTGCGGTGTGCACTTCATGGCCGAGTCCGCGGACATCCTGACGTCCGACGACCAGAAGGTGGTCCTCCCCGACCTCGCCGCCGGGTGCTCGATGGCCGACATGGCCACCGCCGAGCAGGTCGCCGAGTGCTGGGACGTGCTGACCGAGGCCGGCATAGCCGAGCAGGTCGTGCCCGTCTCGTACATGAACTCGTCCGCGGACATCAAGGCGTTCACGGGCAGGCACGGCGGCACGATCTGTACGTCCTCCAACGCCCAGCGGGCCCTGGAGTGGGCCTTCGAGCAGGGCGAGAAGGTGCTGTTCCTGCCCGACCAGCACCTCGGCCGCAACACCGCCGTGCGGGACATGGGCCTCTCCCTGGAGGACTGTGTCCTGTACAACCCGCACAAGCCGAACGGCGGGCTGACCGCCGAGCAGCTGCGCGACGCGAAGATGATCCTGTGGCGGGGCCACTGCTCGGTGCACGGCCGCTTCAGCCTGGAGTCGGTCGAGGACGTCCGCGCCCGGATCCCCGGCGTGAACGTGCTCGTGCACCCCGAGTGCCGGCACGAGGTCGTGGCCGCGGCGGACTACGTCGGCTCGACCGAGTACATCATCAAGGCGCTGGAGGCGGCCCCGGCCGGCTCGAAGTGGGCCATCGGCACCGAGCTGAACCTGGTGCGCAGGCTGGCGAACCGCTTCGCGCCCGAGGGCAAGGAGATCGTCTTCCTCGACAAGACGGTGTGCTTCTGCTCGACGATGAACCGGATCGACCTCCCCCACCTGGTCTGGACCCTGGAGTCCCTCGCCGAGGGCAAGCTGGTCAACCGGATCCAGGTCGACCGGGAGACCGAGACGTTCGCGAAGCTGGCGCTGGAGCGGATGCTGGCGCTGCCGTAGCCGTACTGCCCCGGCCCCCCCTGCGGTGGCCGGGCGCCGTGAGCCGGCTCACCCCGGCAGCGGCGCCCGGTCGGGGTGGGCCGGGTCCAGCGTGAAGACCGTCCCGTCGGGGCTGAGCACCACCAGGGCGCCCTCGTCGAGGAACACCCGTGCCGTGGCGTAGCCGAGCCCGGTGACCTGCTCGGCCCGCGCGGGGGACTCCCACAGCAGGTCGCCCGTGCCGAGGTCGAGGGCGGCGACCCGTCCGGAGGCGCTGGCCGCGAACACCGCCTGCCCCTGCACGTCGGCCACGGGCGTGCCGGGCTGCTGAAGGGTCGTCGAGGTCTGCCACAGCCGCTCGCCCGTCTCGGGCGAGTGGGCGACCAACTGCCCCGCGGAAGAGGCGAAGCAGAGGACTCCGCCCACCAGCGCCACCTCGCCGCGCGGGTCTCCCGTCAGCTTGCTCGTGCGTACCGCGCCGGTGCCCGGGTCGACCAGCAGGACCTCGCCGTACGCCGACTCCGCGGAACTCCCTGGGTCCCGCGGGGTGTACTTCACGAAGGCCAGGTCGCCGCCGACAGCGCCGACGTGGACGACGTCGCCGTCCGGCACGCTCACCTTCCGGGTCGAGCCGTCGGCCGGGTCGAGGGCGAAGTACACGGTGCGCGACGGGGTGCCCGCGTCGCCGCAGCCGGCGTACGGGACGCTGTCGACCTCGTAGAACCGGCAGCCGTAGCTGGACGCGACGGGCAGGGTGGCCGTCCAGCGCGTGGCGCCGTCGCGCAGTTCGCGGGCGGTCACGCGGTAGCCGTCCGCGGTCATCAGCAGATCGCCCACGACCGCGGGCTCGACGCGGCCCGTCTGGTTCAACCTGCGCGACCAGAGCAGCTTGCCGGTGGCGGAGTCGAGAGCCACGGCGGTGCCGGTCTGGTCGTCGCCCGCGCTGTTCCGGACCGTCTGCGAGACCAGCAGCACGCCGTCGCGTACTCCGAGGACCATGCTGCCGTACCTCTCCCCGGGCACGTCCGAGGGCAGGGAGTCCGCCCGCCAGACGAGCCGACCCGTCGCCCCGTCGACGCGGACCGGGAGGGTGCCGTTGCCACCGCAGTACAGGGCGCCCTCCCCCATCGCGCAGGTCAGAGAGCTGTTGCCGTTGTCGGAGGCCCCGCCGTCCAACGGCTTGGCCACCCCGCTCGCGGCGGTCCCGAACACCGAGGTCCGCCAGGGCTGCCAGCCGTTGGGCAGGGGACCCCACTCGGGTCCCCCGGAGCCGGCGTCGGCCGAGTCCGCCGCCTTGTCCTTCCCCCCGAAGGGATCGAACAGGAGGTAGCCGGTGAGCGACACGGCCAACAGGCCCGCCACCCCGGCGAGGACAGGCCACCGGCGCAGCCGGGAACGGCGGCCCGTGCGGGGCGGGGCCACGGCCGGTCCCGGCTCGTCTCCCGCCTCGGGCGCGGGCGGCAGACGCAGGGTCACCGTCTCCATGTCGCCCGCCGCGGGTTCGGGCAGCGCCTGCGCGAACTCCCCGGCCAGCTCGTCGAGTCCGGGCCTCTCGTAGGCGTCCTTGGCCAGGCAGCGGGTCAGGATCGGGCGCAGCGGCTCGGCGACCGCGTCCACCATCGGTTTCTCGTGCATCACCCGCCACGCAGTCAGATAGGGGCTGTCGGCGTCGAAGGGACCGCGGCCGGTCGCGGCGAACACCAGCAGCGCGCCGAGGGAGAAGACGTCCGAGGCGGGGCCGACCGACCGGGCGTCCTTGAACTGCTCCGGGGACATGAACGGCGGGGTGCCGATGGCGTGACCGGTCTCGGTGAGGGTCTGGTTCTCGGTGGCCCGGGAGATGCCGAAGTCGATGACCCGGGGGCCGTCCTGCGCCATCAGGACGTTGGAGGGCTTGAGGTCGCGGTGGACCACCCCGGCCCGGTGGATGTCCCGCAGCGCCTCCACCAGACCCAGGGCCAGCAGGCGCAGCTCCGCGCCCTTCAGCGGGCCCGCGCGCCGGATCCGGGCGGAGAGGGCCGGTCCGGGCACGTACTGGGTGGCCATCCAGGGCCGTTCGGCCTCCGGGTCGGCGTCCACGACCGGGGCGGTGAAGGCACCGCTCACCTTGCGGACGGCGTCGATCTCCTGCCGGAAGCGGGCCCGGAAGACCGTGTCCTCCGCGTACTGCGCGTGCACCACCTTGACGGCGACCTCACGCCCCGAACGGGACCGGCCCAGGTAGACGACGCCCATGCCACCGGATCCGATCCGGTCCACGATCCGGTATCCGCCGAGCGCCTTCGGGTCGTCCTTGTGCAGCGCCAACGCCCCGCTCCCCTTCCCCCGCCGAGCAGTTCGAGTTCACAGGATAGGGAACCCGTACGGGGAAGGGGCACCGGCGCCGAGGTGTCGGCCCCCGGCCGGTTCCGGGGTCCTGGGGTCCAGGGGGCCATGGGTCCTGGTCCCGGGTCCCGGGGTCCTGTCGGGCTGTGCCGGGCGTCGGCGTGTTCGGCGGGAGGTCCCGCGTCCACAGGGCGATCGGGTCCGGCACCACGGAGAGCGGGACGCCGACCGCCGTCACCGCCGTCACCGGCGTCGAGCGGCTCGACGCCGGAAGACCAGGAAGACCAGGAAGACGAGGACGGCGGGGACGGCGGGGACGGCGGGGACGGCGGGGACGGCGGGGACGGCAGAGACCGCGGAGACGGCAGAGACCGCGGAGACGGCAGAGACCGCGGGGACGGCGGGGAGCGGACCGAGGGGGCCTTCCGTGGTCCGTGGTCGGGCCCTCGGTGGCCTTCCTTTTGCCTGTCCCGCGCCCACTCCGTGCGCAGTACGGAAGGGTCCGGCTCACTCCACCCTCGGACGTACCAGTCCCGACTCGTACGCGATCACCACGAGCTGGGCCCGGTCGCGCGCGCCCAGCTTGGCCATGGCCCGGTTGACATGCGTCTTCACGGTGAGCGGGCTGACTTCGAGCCGCTCGGCGATCTCGTCGTTGGAGTGGCCGCCGGCGACCTGCACGAGGACCTCGCGCTCGCGCACGGTGAGTGCGTCCAGCCGGGCGGAACGGGCCGGGTCGTGGTCGTCGTCCACCGCGCCGCCCTGGGCCAGGAAGCGGGCGATCAGGCCCTTGGTGGCGGTCGGCGAGAGCAGGGCCTCACCGCCGGCGGCGATCCGTATCGCGCTCAGCAGTTCCTCCGGCTCGCTGCCCTTGCCGAGGAAACCGGAGGCGCCGGCCCGCAGCGACTGCACCACGTAGTCGTCGACCTCGAACGTCGTCAGGATGACCACCCTGACGTGCGCGAGGGAGGGATCGGCGCTGATCAGCCGGGTCGCGGCGAGACCGTCCGTGCCGGGCATGCGGATGTCCATCAGGACGACGTCGGCGCGCTGCTCCCCGGCCAGCCGGACCGCCTCGGCACCGTCGGACGCCTCGCCGACCACCTCCATGTCGGACTCCGAGTCGACGAGCACCCGGAACGCGCTGCGCAGCAGCGCCTGGTCGTCGGCGAGTAGGACACGGATGGTCATGCGTTCTCCCCCGTGGTGGCCGTGCGGGTCTTGACCGGCAGGATCGCATGGACGCGGAAACCGCCTCCGTAGCGGGGACTGGTGGTGAGGGTGCCGCGCAGGGCGGTGACGCGCTCGCGCATGCCGAGCAGGCCGTGGCCGCCGCCGGCCGCCGGGGGCCCGTCGTCCTCGGGACGCCCGTTGTCGAGGACCGTGACCTCGATGTTCGGCCCCACGCGTACGACGCTGACCTCGGCCTTCGCCTCGGACCCCGCGTGTTTCTGGACGTTGGTGAGGGCTTCCTGGATGACCCGGTAGGCGGCCAGGCCGACGGCGGCCGGGAGCTTGGTCCCGTGGTCGGTACGGGCCACCTCGACCTGGAGGCCGGCGCTGCGGAAGGTGCCGGCCAGTTCGTCGAGCCGGTCCAGGCCTGGTGCGGGCTCGGTGGGGGCCTCGGGGTCGCCGGACTGGCGCAGCAGGCCGACGGTGGCCCGCAGCTCGTTGAGCGCGGAGCGGCTGGCCTCGCGGACGTGGGCGAGTGCCTCCTTGGCCTGGTCGGGCCGTTTGTCCATGACGTGCGCGGCGACTCCGGCCTGGACGTTGACCAGGGCGATGTGATGGGCGACGACGTCGTGCAGGTCGCGGGCGATGCGCAGTCGCTCCTCGGCGACCCGGCGGCGGGCCTCCTCCTCCCGGGTGCGCTCCGCGCGCTCGGCGCGGTCCCGGATGGCCTGGACGACGGCCCGGCGGCTGCGGACCGCGTCGCCGGCGGTGGCGCCGATGCCGGTCCAGGCGAGGATCCCCAGGTTTTCCTGGGCGTACCAGGGCAGCGGTCCGGCGAGCATGGCCGCGCCGGTGAGGACGGTCATGGTGAGCAGCCCGGCGCGCACCGTGGTGGCGCGGTCGGTGGAGGCCGCGACGGTGAAGAGGGCGATCACGGCGGACATGGCGACGGGGGCCCGGGGGTCGCCGGTGACGGACTCGGTCACGGAGGCGGCGCCGGTGAGGGCGAGGACCGTCATGGGAGCGCTGCGGCGGAAGACGAGGGCGACGGCGGAGAGGGTCATCAGCAGCAGGCTGAGCGGGTCGGGGCTGCGGATGCGCCAGCTGACGCCGTGCCCTCCGTGCGGGTCGACGAAGGAACCGGCCAGCATGCAGAGCAGGACGCCCGCGGCCAGGCCCGCGTCCAGAGCGAGGGGGTGCGCCTTGAGCCGGCACTCCGCCCGGGAAAGGAGGGTCACTTTTTAGTTGCCGTCGCTTTCCTCGCCGTAGCCGGGGGCTGCCGCCCTCGGACCCCGTTGTCGGCCCTGAAGGGGCCTCGTCCTCGATCGCCGGACGGGCCGGAACCGTGACCGGCGCTGAGGAGTCGCCGCCCTCAGCCCGGGATCAGACCGTCGTCGCTGAGCATCTCCCGGACCTCCTCCAGGCTCGCGTCCGGGGCCGGGAGGATCAGTTCCGAGGGTTCCAGGGCGTCGTCCGGCAGCGGGTCGCCGAGGCGGCGGACGGCGTCCAGGAGGCCGCCGAGGGTGCGGTGGAAGCCGTCCTCGTCGCCGCTCTCCATCTCCGCGAGCAGCTCGTCGTCCAGCGTGTTCAGTTCGACGAGATGGGAGTCGGCCAGCTGCCACTGGCCCTCCCCCATGATCCGTACGATCATGTCGCCCTCCTCGGCTCCGGTCCCCGGCGCCGGGCTACTGCTTGTCGAAGCGCGGGGTGTCCTGCGGCTGCTGCTGGGACTGCGACTTGCTCGTGCCACCTTCGATGGCCTGCTGGCCGGCCGAGCTGCCCCCGGCGAGCTCGGCCTTCATGCGCTGCAGTTCCAGCTCTACATCCGTACCACCGGAGAGCCGGTCCAGCTCGGCCTGGAGGTCGTCCTTCGCGATGCCCGTCGGGTCGTCCAGGGCGCCGGACGCCATGAGCTCGTCGAGGGCGCCCGCCCGGGCCTGGAGCTGGGCGGTCTTGTCCTCGGCGCGCTGGATGGCCAGGCCGACGTCGCCCATCTCCTCGGAGATGCCGGAGAAGGCCTCGCCGATGCGGGTCTGGGCCTGTGCGGCGGTGTAGGTGGCCTTGATGGTCTCCTTCTTCGTACGGAAGGCGTCCACCTTGGCCTGCAGGCGCTGGGCCGCGAGGGTGAGCTTCTCCTCCTCGCCCTGGAGCGTGGAGTGCTGCGTCTCGAGGTCGGTGACCTGCTGCTGGAGCGCCGCACGGCGGGAGAGCGCCTCGCGGGCGAGGTCCTCACGGCCGAGCGCGAGCGCCTTGCGGCCCTGGTCCTCCAGCTTGGAGGACTGCGACTGCAACTGGTTCAGCTGGAGTTCCAGGCGCTTGCGCGAGGTCGCGACGTCGGCGACACCGCGACGGACCTTCTGGAGGAGCTCCAGCTGCTTCTGGTAGGAGTAGTCGAGGGTTTCGCGCGGGTCCTCGGCCCGGTCAAGGGCCTTGTTCGCCTTCGCGCGGAAGATCATCCCCATACGCTTCATGACACCGCTCATGGGCTTCGCGCGCCCCCTTCTGACGTCCAGCTCCAGCTCTGCGACAGAACCCACAGTACGGGCCCTGCATCCATTGACGCACTGTTCGGGGACGGATGCGCTCATCCCCAAGGACGACTGACCAAGACCTTGCTCCGGCGTAGGGAGTAGGTGACCTTCAGGGTGAGCGATCGGTCACCCTGCGCCCCCTCTTTCCCGCTCCTGTCCCGGTCTGTCCCCTTCTACAGACGACTGGTGTTGCCGGATCGTTCCCCTCGGGGCTGGGGTCCATGCCCGCGAGCGCTTACCCTTGGGTTTTGTGTTCCGTAGCCGTGCCAAGGAAGAGAAGGCCCCCGCCGACAAGGCCGTGGTGACCGACTCCATGCAGCCCCGTGACCCGCAGGCCAAGAAGGGCAGGCCCACGCCCAAGCGCAGTGAGGCCCAGTCCCAGCGCCGCAGCGTCGCCAACACCTCGACGTCCCGCAAGGACGCGGCCAAGCGGCAGCGCAGCGAGCGCCGCGCCCAGCTGGACCGGCAGCGCCAGGCGCTGGCCGGCGGGGACGAGCGGTATCTGCCGGTCCGCGACAAGGGCCCCGTCCGCAAGTTCGCGCGCGAGTTCATCGACTCCCGGTTCAACGTGGCGGAGTTCTTCCTGCCGATGGCCGTGGTCATCCTCGTGCTGAGCATGGTGCGGGTGGGCTCGCTCCAGACGATCGCGCTGCTGCTGTGGCTGGTCGTGATCGTGCTGATCGTGCTGGACTCGTTCGTCACGAGCTTCCGGCTGCGCAAGCAGCTCGCCGAGCGCTTCCCCGACCAGAACCGGCGGGGCGCGGTGGCCTACGCGCTGATGCGCTCCCTGCAGATGCGTCGGCTCCGGCTGCCCAAGCCGCAGATCAAGCGCGGAGCACGGCCCTGAGCACTGCGGCTTTCTCCGGGGGAGCGGCCGAGGCCTGGTTGAACAGGCTGGGTGGGCTGCGTGACGTCGTACGACAGGAGCTGGTGGCCCGGCAGCTCGACGAGCAGATAACGGGGCGCTACCCGGTCGGGCAGCGCCTGCGGGTGCTGGACGTCGGGATGGGCCAGGGCACGCAGGCCCTGCGGCTGGCCCGGCTCGGCCATCAGGTGACCGGCCTCGAGCGGGACGCGACGATGATCGCCGCGGCCCGGGAGGCCCTGTGCGGCGAGCCCGAGGGCATCCGGGAGCGGATGCGGATCATCGAGGGCGACGGCCGGGACACCGGTGTGCACTTCCTGCCCGGCAGTTTCGACGTGGTGCTCTGCCACGGCGTGCTCATGTACGTCGAGGAGCCGGACGCGCTGCTCGCGGGGCTCGCGCGGATGCTGGCCCCGGGCGGGCTGCTGTCGCTGCTCGTGCGCAACGCGGACGCGCTGGCCATGCGGCCGGGTCTGTCGGGCGACTGGGCGGGCGCGCTCGGCGCCTTCGACACGGTCGCCTACCGCAACCGGCTGGGGCTCGACGTACGGGCGGACCGGCTGGCGGCGCTGACCGACGCGCTGGCCGGGATCGGGGCGCCGCTCCAGGCCTGGTACGGCGTGCGGGTCTTCACGGACACGGCCGCGGACGGGACGGAGATCCCGCAGGACCCGCGGGAGTGGGAGAGCCTGCTGTCCGCCGAGGAGCGGGCCGGGCGGACCGACCCCTACCGGCAGGTGGCGGCGCTGCTGCACCTGTGCGGGGTGCGCGGCTGAGCCGGACCGGCATTCTTCACTCGTCCGGGTGAGCGGTGGCCGGGGTGGCCGTGCGGCGACCACCCCGACGCAGGGCTACGCCTCGTTCGCGTGCAGGCTCATCGGACCGTAGATCTCGGCGGAGTCCTCGAAGAGCCGCACCTGGTCCGCGCCGCCTTCGAGGAGGTCCTTCCACACTTCCCCGATCCAGGACTCGGCGTCCCCCTGCGTGGTGAACTCCTCGGGCTGTACCGCTGGTTGGACCTCCGTCCCGTCGGCCTTCTCGAACCGCCACGTCCATGCCGCCATGTACGCCTCCCAGCTGTGACCACGTGCAGAGCAGAAGCCGGATCTTGGTCCGGCTTCTGCTGTGCAGCCTAGTCGGATGCGCAAGAGCTGGTCAGACGCGCGAAAATCAGCTCCGTGGAAGTCACTTTGCTCGGTACCGGTGCCCCCGCGGGACTGCCCCGCCCCGACTGCTCCTGCGCCGTGTGCGCGACCTCGCTCGGGGCCGACGCGCGGGCGGCGACCGCGCTGCTCGTCGACGGGGCCCTGTTGCTCGACCTGACGCCGGGTGCCGCGTTCGCGGCCGCGCGGGCCGGGCATTCGCTGGGCGGGGTGCGGCAGGTGCTGCTGACGCACCCGCACGACGGGCCCCCGGTGGAGGTGCCGGCCGGGCTGCCGCAGCCCGGCCGGGTGCCGGACGGGCGGGAGTCGCCGCTGCTGACGGGTCATCGGGTGCGGGCGGTGGCGATGGACGCGCCCGGCACCGGGTACGCGGTGGCCGGCCCCGACGGGCAGCGGCTGCTGTATCTGCCGCCCGGGGGCGCGCCGGCGGGCCTGGAGGAGGGGTCGGAGGCAGCCGAGCCGTACGACATGGTCCTGGCGGACCTGGTGGGACGCCCGGACGCGCTGGCGAAGCTGCGCGCGGTGGGCGCGGTGGGGCCGGCCACCGACGTGATCGCCGTCCACCTGGACCATGACGTGCCACCGGGCGCGGAGTTGCGGCGACGGCTCGCGGCGGCCGGGGCGCGGGCGGTGCCGGACGGTTCGACTCTGGTCGTGGGGGTGTACGAGGACGTGCCGGACGTGTCGCGGCGGACACTGGTGCTGGGCGGGGCCCGGTCGGGGAAGTCGGTGGAGGCGGAGCGGCGGCTGGAGTCCTTCCCGGACGTGCTGTACGTCGCCACCGGCGGGACCCGGGGCGGCGACACCGAGTGGGCGTCCCGGGTCTCCGCGCACCGCGACCGGCGGCCGGGGTCGTGGCGGACGGTGGAGACCTGCGACCTCGTGCCGTTGCTGGCACAGGACGGCGCCCCGCTGCTGATCGACTGTCTGTCGCTGTGGCTGACGGACGTCATGGACTCCGTCGGGGCGTGGGACGACGCGCAGTGGGCGGACGGCGGCGAACGGGCGCTGCGCGCGCGGGTGGTGGAGCTCGCCCAGGCGGTGCGCTCGGCCCGCCGGACCGTCGTCCTGGTCTCCAACGAGGTGGGATCGGGGATCGTGCCGGCCACGGCGTCGGGCCGGCGCTACCGGGACGAGCTGGGGCGGCTGAACGCGGCCGTCGCCGCCGAGTGCGAGGAGGTGGTCCTGGTGGTGGCGGGGCAGGCACTGGTGTTGCGGGGACCGGTGACGGGCGCCTGAGGGTCGGTTCGGTCGGTTCCGGCGCGCGGTTCAGTGGCTTCCGGCGCGCGGGTCGGTCAGTTCCGGCGCGCGATGATCTGGTAGGCGTTCGAGAAGCGGGTGCGGCGCAGGGCCGGAGCCAGCAGGCGGTCGAGCAGGGCTGCCGCGGCGGTCAGCGGCCCGGCCGTCCGGCGCAGCCTGGTCCTGTTCAGGTAGAGCGAGGCGGCCGTCGCCAGGTCGTGCGGGGTGTGCGGGGTCCGGCGGTCCGTCACGACGATCTCGCAGCCCTGGGCCACGAGTTCGGCCCGGAGGTTGGCCAGCGGGATCAGGTGCAGGTGGCGGGGCTGGTCGTAGGAGTGCCACCACTTGCCCAGGACCGCCGCGGACGCGCTGGCCGGGTCCGGGAGCTGCACGAGGAGGTGGCCGCCCGGCCGCAGGGCGGTCAGCGCCGCCGCGAGTTCCCGCCTCGGGTCCCGGGTGTGTTCCAGGTGGTGGAGCATGCTGACCACGTCGTACCGGCCGCGCAGGCCGGACAGGACCTCCGGTGCCGTCAGCGGGCCCAGGTGGGCCTCGTCGAGCCGGCCCGCCGCTCTCGCCCGCTCCACCCTCGGGGTCGGGTCCACCCCGTCGAACGCCGTGTAGGCGAACAGCTCCCTCGCCGCCGCCGGGAAGAACGCGTCCCCGGTGCCCACGTCCAGCCAGCTCTCCGGCTCGGGGAAGGGCAGCATCGTCCGGGCCGTCGCCCTGAGGTGCCCGTGGTCGGCACGTTCCTCGGCCTCGACCCCGTACAGCGCCAGCCCCTCGGGGGTCAGGCGGGGGTTCTGGAAGGCGTGCGCGCAGTCCCGGCACTCGTCGACCACGAAGGTGCCCGGCCGCCGGTGGCGCAGGTCCGGTGCGCGCAGCCGGGTACGAAGGCGCTTCGAGCCGCACCAGGGGCAGTCGTCGCGGCGCGGCTCGTGGACGGGCCTGGGGGGCATGAGCGGCTCCGGGGATGACATCGAGAGCGAACGACAATTAGCGGCAAAACGGAACGTATGGGATACCGATCTTGGGCGCAATGACGTCACGCGCATGTGGTGGCGATGTGGCGCGGAACCGTTCGATCGGTGCCGGTACTGTTCGGCGAATGAGCTCGCTTAATCTCGACGACTTCACCGATCTGATCGAGCGCCCCGACGGTGGGGTGCGCCGCGACGCGGAGGCGCGCCGGGAACGTCAGATCGTGCCGCCCGGATCGCTGGGGCGTCTGGACGAACTGGGTGAGTGGCTGGCGGCGGCACAGGGCTCGTCGCCCGTGCGACCGGTCGAGCGGCCGCGGGTGGTGCTGTTCGCCGGCGACCACGGCATCGCCGAGCTCGGCGTCTCCGCCCGACCGGCGGGCAGCGCCTCGGAGTTGGTGCGCGAGGTCCTCGAGGGCGGCCGTCCGGTCGCCGTGCTCGCCCGCCGCCTCGGCGTGCCCGTGCGCGTCGTGGACATGGCGCTGGACTGCGATCCGGACATGTTCCCCGAGGACGTCGTACGGCACCGGGTGCGGCGCGGCAGCGGCCGTATCGACATCGAGGACGCGCTCACGCTCGAGCAGGCGGAGGCCGCCTTCCGGGCGGGCGTGGCCGTCGCGGACGAGGAGGCCGACTCCGGCACGGACCTGGTCGTGCTCGGCGACATCAGCGTGGGCGGCACGACGGCCGCGGGCGCGCTGGTGGCCGCGCTGTGCGGGACCGACGCGTCCGTGGTGACCGGGCGGGGCGGCGAGGCGATCGACGACCTGGCCTGGATGCGCAAGTGCGCGGCGGTCCGCGACGCGCTCCGGCGGGCGCGGCCGGTGCTCGGCGAGCAGTTGCAACTGCTCGCGACGGTGGGCGGGGCCGATCTCGCCGCCATGACGGGTTTTCTGCTCCAGTGCGCGGTACGGAAGTTGCCCGTGGTGCTGGACGGTGTGGTGGCGGCCGCCTGCGCACTCGTGGGGCAGCGGGTCGCGTTCCGCGCGCCCGACTGGTGGCTGGCCGCACACAAGAGCGGTGAACCGGGACAGGCGAAGGCACTCGACCGGATGGCCCTGGAACCGCTTCTGGACCAGGGCGTGAAGGTCGGCGAGGGCGCCGGGGCCCTGCTCGCGCTCCCGTTGGTGCAGGCCGCCGCCGCACTGGCGGCCGAACTCCCCGAGAAGCCGGAGAAGTCGGAGGAGCTGGAGAAGCCGGAGGAGCCGGAAGCAGCACAGGCCTCCGCGACATCCGAGGCACCCGAGGCACCCGAGGCACCCGCAGTCTCCGACGGGCAGCACGGGGAGAAGCGGGAAACGGAGTAGCGAAGCGGCTCAATGGGACAGGCGGTGCCAAAAGAGCGGATTCCCTGAAGTGCACCCATATGATCACCGCTCATGGGCAACACCCGGGGCGCCGCCGCCTTCGCCGTCTGGTACCTGCGTGCCGTCGCGTTCGTCAACTTCCTCAGTGCGGTGTGGGTCTCCCTGGGGCAGGACGTCCGGCGGCACAACCAGGAGAACCTCTTCACGCCGTATCTGCTGACGGCCGGCTTCGCCTCCGGGGTCTTCACCGCGTTCCTGGCGGTCACGATGCGGCGCCGCAAACGGGCCGCGTGGATCCTCAACCTGGGCCTGAGCGGGGCGTTCCTGGGTCTGTTCGCGCTGGCCATGGCGTTCCCGGAGGTCCGGCGGCACCCGCAGAACTGGGTCTCGCTCGCGCTGACCGCCGTCTTCGTCGCGGCGTTGCTGGCCGGGCGGCGGGAGTTCTACGCGAAGGGCGACCGGTCCAACCCGAGGCTCGCCGCGGCCGTCGGCGCCGGCGGGCTGCTGGGCGCCTCGCTGCTGGCCGCGCTGCTGGTGACGGTCACCAACCGGGCGTCCGCCCCCTCCACCTTCCTCGAACGCTGGCGCTACGGCGCGCTGCGGCTGGTCTCCGTGGCCGCCGACGAGTACCGCGTCCCCGGGATCGCCCCGCCCACCTGGGTCGACGTCGCCGTCAACGTGCTGAGCACGGCGCTCGTCCTCGCCGTCCTGTACGCCGCCTTCCGCTCGCGGCGGGCCGTCGACCCGCTCACCGAGGACGACGAGAAAAGGCTCCGGGAGCTCCTCGACCGGCACGGTGAGCGGGACTCGCTCGGCTACTTCGCACTGCGCCGGGAGAAGAGCGTGTGCTGGTCGCCGACCGGGAAGGCGGCCGTCGCCTACCGCGTCCTCGGCGGGGTGTCGCTGGCGTCCGGGGACCCGATCGGGGATCCGGAGGCCTGGCCGGGGGCGATCGCGCCGTGGCTCGCCGAGGCGCGGGCGCACGGCTGGATCCCGGCGGTGATGGGTGCCAGCGAGGAGGCCGGGACCGTGTACGCCCGGCACGGACTGGACGCGCTGGAGCTCGGGGACGAGGCCCTGGTCGAGGTCGCCGAGTTCACCCTGGAGGGGCGGGCCATGCGGACCGTCCGGCAGGCCTGCAACCGGGTCCGCCGGGCCGGGTACACGGTGCGGGTACGACGGCACGAGGACATCCCGGCCGACGAGATGGCGTCCCTGCTCCGACGCGCCGACGACTGGCGCGACGGGGCCACCGAGCGCGGGTTCAGCATGGCGCTGGGGCGGCTCGGGGACCCGCGGGACGGCCGCTGCGTGATGCTGGAGTGCACCGACGCCGACGGTGAACTGCGGGCCCTGCTCTCCTTCGTGCCCTGGGGACCGCACGGGCTGTCCCTCGACCTGATGCGGCGGGACCGCGACTGCGACAACGGGCTGATGGAGTTCATGGTCATCGAACTGCTCCGGCACGCCCGCGAGGAACGGGACGGCCGGGCGGCCCGGATCACGCAGGTCTCGCTGAACTTCGCCGTGTTCCGCTCGGTGTTCGAAAGGGGCGCGCGCCTCGGCGCCGGACCGGTGCTGCGGCTGTGGCGGTCGCTGCTCTGCTTCTTCTCCCGCTGGTGGCAGATCGAGTCGCTGTACCGCGCCAACGCCAAGTACCGGCCCATCTGGGAGCCCCGTTTCCTGCTCTTCGAGAAGAGCGCGGACCTGCCCCGCATCGGTGTCGCTTCGGCGCGGGCGGAGGGGTTCCTGGAGGCGCCGGGGCTGCCGAGGTGGCTGCGCCGGGGGCGGCTGGAGACCCACCGGTGAACGCGGGCGCCCGCCGGGCCCGCGCCGAATGGGGGCCGCTGTACGAGGCCGTACGCGCGCCCCTGGTGCGGCGGCGGTGGCGGGCGGTCCCGATGACCCTCGGGGCGGTGTGCCTGACGTCCGTGACCCAGGTCGTGCAGAACCGGGCGTGGGGCTACGGTCCGGTCCAGGCCCTCGGAGCGGTACGGGCCGAGGACCCGCTCGCTCTCGCCCTGCTGCGCACCCCGCTGTCCCTGTTCGTGCCCGCGCTGGACCTGCCGGTCTGGGGCGCCCTCGCGCAGATCCTGCTGGTGTTCGGGATCGCGGAGCTCTGCCTGGGCTGGTGGCGGACCCTCGTCATCGCCTACGCCGCCACGCTCGCGGGCACCCTGTACGCGCGCGTGGGCATCGCTCTCGGCCCCGGCAGCCCGTTCGGCCTGCCCGCCGCCGACGCCCGGATCGTGGACACCGGCCCGTCGGCGGCCGTGGTCGGCCTCGCGGTGTTCCTGGGCTGGCGCTACCGCGCGTACGTGACGGCGGGGGCGGTGGTCGTCGCGATGGTGGTGGAGGTCCTGCTGAAGGACAACCTGGCGGGCAAGGAGCATCTGGCGGCGATCGCGGCGGTGCTGGTGCTGTGCGCGGTGGCGGAGACCCGCGGGCGCTCCCGGGGGCCCGGACGGCCCGCCGGGGGTCCGCGCGGCGGTGCCGGCGGACGGGTGCGCCGGGGCGCGCGGAGCGGTACGGGTCCGCGGCCGCACCACGGGGCACGGCCGGCCACGAAGCCCCGCGGCCGCCGTTCGGCCCACGTGCCCGGTCCCGACCGGGTCCCTCAGTTCCGCTCCTCGGACTGAGCGAGCTCCGCGGTCGTCTTCCCTCCCAGCCAGTCCCCCACCATCCGCCGCGGCCCCGCCCAGCGGCGGTCGTGGCGGTAGGCCCGCAGCACCGCCTTCGCGCGGGCCTTCGGCCGCCGCCGGTAGAACCGGCGGGCCCACGGCGAGCCGGGCCGGGCCACCCTTACCAGGCCCACCAGGCCCAGGAGCGGGATGAAGACGCTGAACACGGCCATCTTGGCCTTGCCCTTGCTCAGCACCGCCAGGGAGAACAGGAGGTTCAGCACGACGGTCGAGATGACGCCGCCCCGGTCCTGGAGCTCGTCCTGGCTCAGGTCGTTGACGCCGAACGGCGAGAAGCCCACCAGCAGCAGTCCGCCCAGCGCCGCCGTCAGGACCACGGCCTCCACGCTCTTGCGGCCCGCCTCCGTCCAGTACACGTCGTCGAGATGCAGGATCAGCGCGAACTCGTCGAGGACCAGGCCGGCGCCGATGCCGAAGACCACCGCGAAGGCGCCCGCGCCGAAGCCGTGCCGGCCGCTCGCCACCGCGCCGAAGCCGCCCGCGACGGTCAGGACGACGCCGGGGACCACGTGGTGGATGTGCACCCCGCCGGAGCTGATGTTGCCGAAGGGACCCTTGCCCGCCCGGATGAGGCGCGTGATGATCCGGGTGATCAGGAAGGTGAGGACGAACGCTGTCAGGGCGATGAGCAGCGGGACCTTGCCCGGTTCGACGATGTTGCGCTGCACCCACTGGACCATGTCACCAGTGTCCCGGGGCGGGGGGCGGGCTGCCTCGTGGGCGGGGCGTCCGGGCTAGTCTGCCGCCGTGTCCACGACCTCGCCCTTCGACGGCCTCCGCTTCGCCTTCGGCACCCTCACCGTGCTCCCGGTCCGGGTGACCCGCTGGGACCGGGAGGCCGCGCGCGGGGGCATGCTGAGCGCTCCCGTGGTCGGGCTGGCCGTCGGCGGCTGCGCGGCCGGGCTGGGCCTGCTCCTGCTGTACCTGGGCGCGAGCGCGCTGCTCGCCGCCGTCGCCTCCGCCGCCGTGCCCGCCGTCCTGACCCGCGGTCTGCATCTCGACGGGCTGGCCGACACGGCCGACGGACTCGGCAGCGGCAAACCCGCCGAGGACGCGCTGCGGATCATGAAGCAGTCCGACATCGGCCCGTTCGGCGTGCTCACGCTCGTCCTCGTGCTGCTCGCCCAGGTGGCCGCGCTGACGCAGCTCTACGACAGCTCGTGGGCGCTGGGCGCGGTGGCCGCCGTCGTCTCGGCGGCCACCGCCCGGCTCGCGCTGACCCTGGCGGCACGTGCCGGGGTGCCGGCCGCGCGGCCGGAGGGGCTGGGGGCGGCGGTCGCGGAGGTGGTCCCGGTGCGGGGGGCGGTGCTCGCCGTGGTCGCGGTGACGCTGGCGGCGGCGGTGGCGGGAGCGTGGGGCGGACCGTACGAGGACGGCGTCGTCGTCCTGATCGGGCAGGTCGGGCCGGGCGCCCTGTTCGAGCCGTACGACGCCGTCCGACCGGCGCTCGCGGTCCTCGCCGCCCTCGGGGCCGCCGAACTGCTGCTGCGGCACTGCACGCGGCGCTTCGGCGGGGTCACCGGGGACGTCTTCGGCGGTCTGGCGGAGACGGCGGCGACGACCGCGCTCGTGGTGTTCTGCCTGGGCGGTTGACCGGCCAGCAGGCTTTCTGCCCGGGCGGTCGACCCGCTAGCAGGCTTCCCGCCACGCCCCCAGCTCGTACTTCTTCAGCAGCGAACTCAGGCGCAGCCGACGGGAGTCGGCGCAGAACTCGCTCGTGGGGAGTTCGTACTCGACGTGGAAGACGGCCTTGCCCGCCTCGATGAAGGGGGTCAGGTCCGCGCACTCGTCGTACTGGGCGCACTGTTCGTTGACCGCGAAGTCGAAGTCGTCGACGAGTTCGGGGATCTGGTCGAGGTCGTTCTTCAGTCCGACCGACATCCCCCGGTCGTGGGCGAGTCCGGCGATGAGGCGGTTGTAGCGCAGCTGGTCGGCGGCCTCGACCGGGAACCCCGTGCTGTTCTTGTAGCCGTCCATGTTGTCCGGCTCGACCGCGTCGAAGCCCTTCTCCCGGCACATGTCGAGGCGGGCCGCCATCAGGGGCTCCAGGACGTCCAACGCGCGGATGTCGAGCCAGCGTTCGCCCTCCCAGCCGTTGCCCTTGCCGATCACGGACCGGGGGAAGTCCGCCGCGTCCGGCCGCCAGTCCTCCCAGGCACCGGTGGAGAGGTAGCAGATGACCTTGCGGCCGTCGTCGTGCAGGCCGGCGACCGTGGCCGCGGTGTGGTCGAAGCCGTCGATGTCGTAGACCGGCACGTCGACGCCGGTGTCCAGCCGGCCGCTCAACTGCCACTGCCAGTCGGTGCCGGGGGCCGGCCGCCAGATCCCGGCGTCCGCCGTCCCGACGCCCGTCTCCTCGTCCGCACGGTCGTCCCGGCCGCCGTCCGGCGCGGAGGCGCAGCCCGCCAGCAGCAGGACGAGCAGGGACAGCAGCGGGATCGGGCGTCTCACCGGGCGGGCTCCAGGATGTGCGGCGACGTGTCCGACGATGATCGCCCATGTCCGCCGAGTGCCGCCTCCCACCCCGACCCGAAGGGTGTGGCCCGGTTCACGGGGTGCGAGGATCGGGACGTGGCTACGACGCCACCGACAGGTGAACACGCGCGTGCATGAGCGACCGCACACGCACGCGTACGCTCGTTCCGGGATCCGCCACGCCGGTTCGCCGCGCCGGTGAGGCACACCCCCGGATACGACCGCACCCACGACCCGGATCTAGGGTCGGCTGTCGGGCCCGGTCGACCCACACACTCCGGCCACCGCAACTCCACATCGGAAGCGAGATTTCACCACCGTGACTGCTCTCACTCTCAGCACCGCCGCGGCGCCCGGCCTCCGGGCCGACGCGATCGTGATCGGTGTCGCCAAGGGCGCGAAAGGCCCGATCGCGGCCCCGGGCGCCGAAGCCGTCGACAAGGCCTACGACGGCAGGCTCGCCGCCATCCTGGAAACCCTGGGCGCCTCCGGGGCCGAGGGCGAGCTGACCAAGCTGCCCGCGCCGACCGGTTTCAAGGCACCGCTCGTGCTCGCGGTGGGGCTCGGCCAGGAGCCCGAGCAGGACGCCGGCTTCGACCCCGAGGCGCTGCGCAAGGCGGCCGGTGCGGCCGCCCGCACCCTCACCGGCGCCAAGAAGGCCGCCTTCGCCCTGCCGGTGACCGACGCCGCCGACATCGGCGCGATCGGCGAGGGCGTGGTGCTCGGCGCGTACTCCTTCGACGCGTACAAGCACAACGGCGACGACGCCAAGGCCAGGAACGGCAAGGCGCCGCTCGCCGAGGCCGCCCTGCTCGGCGGGAAGCCGCGCGACGCCGCCCACAAGGCCGCGCTGCTGCGTGCCGCCACCGTCGGCGAGGAGCTCAACCGCGCCCGCGACCTGATCAACATGCCGCCGAACGACCTCGACCCCGAGGCGTTCGCCGCGCTGGCCCAGACGGCGGCCAAGGAGCACGGCATCAAGGTGCAGGTGCTCGACGAGAAGGCCCTCGCCAAGGGCGGCTACGGCGGCATCCTCGGCGTCGGCTCAGGCTCGGCCTCGGCCCCCCGCCTGGTGAAGCTGTCCTACACGTCCTCCAAGGCCAAGAAGAACCTGGCCTTCGTCGGCAAGGGCATCACCTACGACTCCGGCGGCATCTCGCTGAAGCCGGCCGGGCACAACGAGACGATGAAGTGCGACATGAGCGGTGCGGCGGCGGTCTTCGCCGCGGTCGTCGCCGCCGCGCGGCTCGGGCTCGAGGTGAACGTCACCGGATGGCTGGCGCTGGCCGAGAACATGCCGTCCGGCTCCGCCACCCGCCCGGGTGACGTGCTGCGCATGTACAGCGGCAAGACCGTCGAGGTCCTCAACACGGACGCCGAGGGCCGGCTGGTGCTCGCGGACGCGCTGTGGGCGGCCTCCGCGGAGAAGCCGGACGCGATCGTCGACGTCGCGACCCTGACCGGCGCGATGATGCTGGCGCTGGGCAGCCGCACGTTCGGGATCATGGCGAACGACGACGCGTTCCGCTCGGCGCTGCACGAGGCCGCCGAGGAGGTCGGCGAGCCGGCGTGGCCGATGCCGCTGCCGGAGCACCTGCGCAAGGGCATGGACTCCAGCGTCGCGGACATCGCCAACATGGGTGAGCGGATGGGCGGCGGGCTGGTGGCCGGTCTCTTCCTGCGCGAGTTCGTGGGCGAGGGCATCACCTGGGCGCACCTCGACATCGCCGGGCCGGCGTTCAACGAGGGCGGCCCCTTCGGGTACACGCCCAAGGGC
This sequence comes from Streptomyces sp. Root1310, assembly GCF_001426425.1. NCBI lineage: Bacteria > Bacillati > Actinomycetota > Actinomycetes > Kitasatosporales > Streptomycetaceae > Streptomyces > Streptomyces sp. Root1310. The sequence continues at coordinate 485,312 of NZ_LMEQ01000001.1, forward strand.
GGCACCGGGACCGCCGTGCGCACGCTGGTGCGGCTGGCCGAGCTGACCGCCGCCGGCGACCTGGGCTGACGTTCCCCCACGCGGTGAGCGGGGACTGTGCGCCTGGTCACTCGGGCCCGTCCGTCGTCTCGGCGGGCGCGGGCCGAATGTGGCCGGTCGCGCAGTTCCCCGCACCCCTGGGCGGGGCCGGTTCCCCATGTCACATGTGAGCGTGGGGTGTCTCACACCCCGGCCCCGCGTCTCGTTCGTCTCCCGCAAGTGCGAAGATGGGCCTCGGCAGGACAGGGCCCCCACCACAGGGCCGAAGAAAGAGCGGCCGGACACCAGCCGCCGGCGGTCAGCGACGACCGGCGCACGGCGCACATGCATGGAGGACGTGACGTGGCGAACGACGCCAGCACCGTTTTCGACCTAGTGATCCTCGGCGGTGGTAGTGGCGGCTACGCCGCGGCCCTGCGCGGGGCGCAGCTGGGCCTGGACGTCGCCCTGATCGAGAAGGACAAGGTCGGCGGCACCTGCCTGCACCGGGGTTGCATCCCCACCAAGGCCCTGCTGCACGCCGGCGAGATCGCCGACCAGGCCCGCGAGAGCGAGCAGTTCGGCGTCAAGGCCACCTTCGAGGGCATCGACGTCCCCGCCGTCCACAAGTACAAGGACGGTGTCATCTCCGGGCTGTACAAGGGCCTTCAGGGGCTGATCGCCTCCCGCAAGGTGACGTACATCGAGGGTGAGGGCCGTCTGTCCTCCCCGACCTCCGTCGACGTGGGCGGACAGCGCGTCCAGGGCCGCCACGTGCTGCTCGCGACCGGCTCCGTGCCGAAGTCGCTGCCGGGCCTGGAGATCGACGGCGACCGGATCATCTCCTCGGACCACGCCCTCGTCCTGGACCGTGTGCCGAAGTCCGCCATCATCCTGGGCGGCGGCGTCATCGGCGTCGAGTTCGCCTCGGCGTGGAAGTCCTTCGGCTCCGACGTGACGGTGATCGAGGGCCTCAAGCACCTCGTCCCGGTCGAGGACGAGAACTCCTCCAAGCTTCTCGAGCGCGCGTTCCGCAAGCGCGGCATCAAGTTCAACCTGGGCACCTTCTTCTCCAAGGCCGAGTACACCGCGGACGGCGTCAAGGTCACGCTGGCCGACGGCAAGGAGTTCGAGGCCGAGGTCCTGCTGGTCGCGGTGGGCCGCGGGCCCGTCTCGGCCGGTCTCGGCTACGAGGAGCAGGGCGTCGCCACGGACCGCGGCTACGTCCTGGTCGACGAGTACATGCGTACCAACGTCCCGACCATCTCCGCCGTCGGCGACCTGGTCCCGACCCTCCAGCTCGCGCACGTCGGCTTCGCCGAGGGCATGCTGGTCGCGGAGCGTCTGGCCGGTCAGAAGGTCGTCCCGATCGACTACGACGGTGTCCCCCGGGTGACGTACTGCCACCCCGAGGTCGCCTCCGTGGGCATCACCGAGGCCAAGGCCAAGGAGATCTACGGCGCGGACAAGGTCGTCGCTCTGAAGTACAACCTCGCGGGCAACGGCAAGAGCAAGATCCTCAACACCGCGGGCGAGATCAAGCTCGTCCAGGTGAAGGACGGTGCCGTGGTCGGCGTCCACATGGTCGGCGACCGCATGGGCGAGCAGGTCGGCGAAGCCCAGCTGATCTACAACTGGGAGGCGCTGCCCGCCGAGGTCGCGCAGCTCATCCACGCCCACCCGACGCAGAACGAGGCGCTCGGCGAGGCCCACCTGGCCCTGGCGGGCAAGCCGCTGCACTCGCACGACTGACCCTCGGTCGAAGAAGCGACTCCGCGACGACACAGACTTCCGCAATTCGTAAGGAGCAACCGAAACCATGGCGGTTTCCGTAACCCTTCCGGCGCTCGGCGAGAGCGTCACCGAGGGCACTGTCACCCGCTGGCTGAAGGCCGAGGGTGAGCGCGTCGAGGCCGACGAGCCCCTGCTCGAGGTGTCGACCGACAAGGTCGACACCGAGATCCCCTCCCCCGCCGCCGGCATCCTGGCCTCCATCAAGGTCGCCGAGGACGAGACGGTCGAGGTCGGCGCCGAGCTCGCCGTCATCGACGACGGCACCGGCGCTCCCGCCGCCGCTCCGGCTCCGGCAGCCGAGCCGGTCGCCGAGCCCGCACCGGAGCCGGCCGCTGCCGCGCCGTCCACCGAGCAGGCGGCCCCGGCCCCCGCTCCCACCGCCGAGGCCGCCACCGGCGGCGGCTCCGCCGAGGGCACGGACGTCGTCCTGCCCGCGCTCGGCGAGTCCGTCACCGAGGGCACCGTCACCCGCTGGCTGAAGCAGGTCGGCGAGGAGGTCACCGAGGACGAGCCGCTGCTCGAGGTCTCGACCGACAAGGTCGACACCGAGATCCCGGCGCCCGTCTCCGGTGTGCTGCTCGAGATCACGGTCGGCGAGGACGAGACCGCCGAGGTCGGCGCCAAGCTCGCCGTCATCGGCGCCCCGGGCGCGGCTCCGGCCGCTGCCCCGGCCCCCGCCGCTCCGGCCCCGGCGCCCGCCGCCGCTGCCCCGGCCCCCGCCGCTCCGGCTCCGGCTCCGGCTCCGGCCGCTCCGGCGCCCGCTCCGGTCGCCGCCGCCCCGGCCCCGGCCGCCCCGGCCCCCGCGCCGGTCGCTCCGGCTCCGGTCGCGCCGGCCGCCCCCGCGCCCGCCGCCCCCGCGGGTGACGACGGCGCCTACGTGACCCCGCTGGTGCGCAAGCTCGCCGCCGAGAACGGCGTCGACCTGGCCGCCGTCAAGGGCACCGGCGTCGGCGGTCGTATCCGCAAGCAGGACGTCCTCGCCGCCGCCGAGGCCGCGAAGGCCGCCGCCGCTCCGGCTCCGGCCGCCGCGACCGCCCCCGCCGCGGGCGCCGCGAAGAAGACCCCGGCGCTCGAGGTCTCCCCGCTGCGTGGCCAGACCGTCAAGATGCCCCGCATCCGCAAGGTCATCGGCGACAACATGGTCAAGGCGCTGCACGAGCAGGCGCAGCTGTCCTCGGTCGTCGAGGTCGACATCACCCGGCTGATGAAGCTCCGCGCGCAGGCGAAGGACTCCTTCGCGGCCCGCGAGGGCGTCAAGCTCTCCCCGATGCCGTTCTTCGTGAAGGCGGCGGCCCAGGCGCTGAAGGCCCACCCGGCCGTCAACGCCCGGATCAACGTGGACGAGGGCACGATCACCTACTTCGACACCGAGAGCATCGGTATCGCGGTGGACTCCGAGAAGGGCCTGATGACCCCGGTCATCAAGCACGCGGGCGACCTGAACATCGCCGGCATCGCCAAGGCCACGGCCGACCTGGCGGGCAAGGTCCGCGCGAACAAGATCACCCCGGACGAGCTGTCCGGCGCGACCTTCACCATCAGCAACACCGGCTCGCGCGGCGCGCTGTTCGACACGATCATCGTGCCGCCGAACCAGGTCGCGATCCTCGGCATCGGTGCCACGGTCAAGCGTCCGGCCGTCATCGAGACGGAGGAGGGCACGGTCATCGGCGTCCGCGACATGACGTACCTGACCCTGTCCTACGACCACCGTCTGGTCGACGGCGCCGACGCGGCCCGTTACCTGACCGCGGTCAAGGCGATCCTGGAGGCCGGCGAGTTCGAGGTCGAACTCGGCCTCTGACCTCCCAGGGCTCAGCAGCTGCCCCCGTCCGGAACTCTCCGGGCGGGGGCTTCCGTCTGCCGCCCGGGAGCACGCCGGAAGCACGACCGGGAACAGGGCCGGGAGCACGACAGGGAACAGGCCTGGAATCACGGCCGGAAGCACGACAGGGAACACGGCTGGAATGACGGCCGGAGGCATGGCCGCCGACCGGGCCGGAAGCACGGCTCCCGGCCCGGTCGGCGGCGGGACCTGTCCGGTACTGGTCTTTACAGCCGAGCCCCCGTGTGAGCGTGTAAGTCTCGTCTCACCTGCTTGAAAGCGCCCCCGTGCGCCTCTCCTCCGCGGGCCCCCGGCCGTATTGTCTAAACGTCAAACGCCCCCGGGGGCCCGTGCGGCCCCTCCTCAAAGGAGCCCTCATGACCGCGCCCGTCGTCCACTCGCTGCGCGAACAGATCCGCGAGCACATCGTGGAGGGGATCGTCAGCGGGCGCTGGAAGCCGGGCGAGCGGATCGTGGAGCGCCGGATCGCGACCGAGCTGGAGGTCAGCCAGACGCCGGTGCGGGAGGCGCTGCGCGAGCTGGAGTCGCTGCGGTTGATCGAGTCCGCGCCGAACAAGGGCGTGCGGGTGCGCAACCTCACGGCCGCGGACCTGGAGGAGAGTTACCCCGTCCGGGCCGGCCTGGAGGCGATCGCGGCGGAGCTGGCCGCACAACGGCTCGCGGAGGACTGCTCGGCCCTCGAACCGCATGTCGCCGCGCTCTACGAGGCGGACCGCGAAGCGGACGGCACGGGCCAGGTGCGGCACACGGTCGGTTTCCACCGGGAACTGGTCCGGGCGGCCGGCAACTCGGTGCTGCTGCACACCTGGGAGGGCCTCGGCATCGAGGTCTTCACGGCCCTGTCGATCCGCTGGCTGGGGACCGTCCAGCAGTCGTACGCGGAGGAGCACGAGGAGCTCGTCCAGGCGTTCCGGCGGCGGGACCCGAGGATCGCCGAGCTGGTGAAGGCACACGTCCTCGGGTGCGCTCCCCGGGCCTAGAGGATCGCTCCGGTTTCAGTGGAGCGTACACGCGCTCATACGTGGCCTCCGACCTGCGAAAACCCCGAATTGACGCGGCACGGGGTGCCTGCCCGAAAGGCACCCCGTGCCTACTTTCTCGCAATCGAGAGGTTTTGCCCTTCAACCCTTTGATCGATCATCGATCAGGGGGTTACAGTCGCCGACGGGCCGAGGACGGAGCCACCCATGGCATCGCGCCGGAGCCCACGCCCTGTCCTGCCAAAGACCAAGGGCACCCCCAGGAACACCCTCACAGGGAACCCCCTTCGACTGAGGAAGGCGGCGACATGACCGACCCCCAGGCCATCCAGCCGAGCGCGCTCGACCAGCTCCCCGACCGGGACCCGGAGGAGACCGCCGAATGGCAGGCCTCCCTGGACGCGGTCGCCAAGGCGGCCGGGCCGCACCGTGCCGCATACCTGATGCGCCGCACGCTGGAGCGTGCCGAGGGCAACGGCATCGCGCTGCCCAAGCTGCTCGAGACGGACTACGTCAACACCATCCCCACCGCCGCCGAGCCGTCCGCGCCCGGTGACGAGGACATGGAGCGCAGGATCACCGCGTGGAACCGCTGGAACGCGGCCGCGATGGTGACCCGGGGCAGCAAACACGGCGTCGGCGGCCACATCGCCACCTTCGCCTCCGCCGCCTGGCTCTACGAGACCGGCTTCAACCACTTCTTCAAGGGCAAGGAGGCGGACGGCTCGGGCGACCAGCTCTACATCCAGGGCCACGCCTCCCCCGGCATCTACGCCCGCGCCTTCCTCGACGGCCGGCTCACCGAGCAGCACCTCGACAACTTCCGCCAGGAGGCGGGCGGCGACGGCCTCCCGTCGTACCCGCACCCGCGGCGCCTGCCCTGGCTGTGGGAGTTCCCCACGGTGTCGATGGGCCTCGGTCCGCTCTCCGCCATCTACCAGGCGCGCTTCAACCGCTATCTCACCAACCGCGGCATCAAGGACGTCTCCGCCTCCCACGTATGGGCGTTCCTCGGTGACGGCGAGATGGACGAGCCCGAGTCGACGGCGGCACTCGCCCTCGCCTCCCGCGAGGGTCTGGACAACCTGACCTTCGTCATCAACTGCAACCTCCAGCGCCTCGACGGCCCGGTCCGCGCGAACTTCAAGATCGTGCAGGAGCTGGAGGCCCAGTTCCGCGGCGCGGGCTGGAACGTCGTCAAGTCGCTGTGGGGCTCCGCCTGGGACGAGCTGTTCCAGCTCGACACCACGGGCGCGCTCGTCCGCCGGCTGCGCGAGGTGCCCGACGCCCAGGTGCAGACCTACCAGACGCGTGGCGCCGCCTACATCCGCGAGGACTTCTTCGGCAAGGACCCGGCGCTCGTCGAGCTGGCGAAGCTGCTGAGCGACGACAAGATCCTCGAGTGTTTCCACCTCTCCCGCGGTGGTCACGAGGCGCGCAAGGTGTTCGCGGCCTACAAGGCGGCGGTGGAGTTCAAGGGCGCCCCGACGGTCATCCTGGCCCAGACGGTCAAGGGCCACACCCTCGGCGAGGGCTTCGCGTCGAAGAACGCCAACCACCAGATGAAGAAGCTCTCGGTGGACGAGTTCAAGGCGATGCGCGACCTGCTGGAGCTGCCGATCTCGGACGCGCAGTTCGTCGACGGCGTGGTCCCCTACGGCCACCCGGGCGCCGACTCCCCCGAGGTCCGCTACCTCCAGGAGCGCCGCGCGGCGCTCGGCGGCCCGGCCCCGGCCCGCCGTACGCACGCCCTGGCCCCGCTGCCGGCCCCCGCCGACAAGGCGTTCGCCTCGTTCGACAAGGGCTCCGGCTCCCAGAACGTGGCCACCACCATGGCGTTCGTCCGGCTGATCAAGGACCTGGTCCGCGACAAGGAGACCGGCAAGCGCTGGGTGCCGATCGTCCCGGACGAGGCGCGCACCTTCGGCATGGAGAGCCTGTTCCCGTCGCTCGGGATCTACTCCCCCAAGGGCCAGACGTACGAGCCGGTCGACCGCGACCAGCTGATGTACTACAAGGAGGCCAAGAACGGCCAGATCCTCAACGAGGGGATCACCGAGGCCGGTTCGATGGCCGACTTCATCGCCGCGTCCACCGCGTACTCCACGCACGGTGAGGCGATGATCCCGTTCTACATCTTCTACTCGATGTTCGGCTGGCAGCGCACGGCCGACCAGATGTGGCAGCTCGGCGACCAGCTCGGCCGCGGCTTCCTCGTCGGCGCCACGGCCGGCCGCACGACCCTGACGGGCGAGGGCCTCCAGCACGCCGACGGCCACTCCCCGGTCATCGCCGCGACCAACCCGGCCGCCCTCAGCTACGACCCGGCGTTCGCCTACGAGATCGCGACGATCGTCAAGGACGGTCTGCGCCGGATGTACGGGCAGGCGGCTCCGGACGAGGACCCGAACGTCTTCTACTACCTGACCGTCTACAACGAGCCGATGCCGCAGCCGGCCAAGCCGTCCGCGCCCGGTGTCGACGAGGGCATCCTCAAGGGCCTGTACCGCTTCAACACGGCGGAGTCGGCGGGCGTGGAGGTGGCGGCGGCCAACGCCCCGCGCATCCAGCTCCTGGGCTCCGGCACGGCGATCCACTGGGTCCTGAAGGCACAGCGGCTGCTCGCCGAGGAGTGGGGTGTGGCCTCCGACGTGTGGTCCGCGACCTCCTGGACCGAGCTGCGCCGCGACGCGCTGGAGGCCGACGCGGCCCTGCTGCGCGGCGAGGAGCGCCAGCCGTACGTCCGTCGGGCCCTCCAGGGCGCCGAGGGCCCGGTCCTCGCGGTCTCCGACTACATGCGCCAGGTCCCGGACCAGATCGCGCAGTGGGTCGAGCAGGACTGGTCCTCGCTGGGCGCGGACGGTTTCGGCCTCTCCGACACCCGTGAGGCGGCCCGCCGCCACTTCGGCGTCGACGCCGAGTCGATCGTCGTCGCGGCCCTGGCCCAGCTCGCCCGGCGCGGCGAGGTCAAGGCGACCGCGGTGAAGGAAGCGCGCGAGCGTTACGGGCTGTAAGCCCGGGGTGGGACGGTGAGGGGGTCCGGCGGCTGATGCCTGCCGGGCCCCCTTCCCCGTCCTCGGGCCGGATCACGGCGGTGCCGGCCGCTCCGGCAGGTGACGGTACGGCGGTGGCCGCGGGCTCCGGCAGGTGCCGGCACGGGGGCGGCCGCGGGCTCCGGCACGGCGGTGAGGCCATGGCGGTGGCCACAGGCTCCGGTACGGCGGTACCGCGCGCGGGCTCCAGTACGGCGGTACCGCGCGCAGGCTCCGGTTCGGCGGTACCGCGTGGCGGTGGCACGCCCGGTGACCGCCGTGGCACGGCGGTCAGAGCACGGCGGAAGCCGCAGGCCACGGCACAGGCGGACGCCTCAGGCCGGGGCACACCCGTGACCGCACGACGACGGCCGCAGGCTCCGGCACGGCAGTGGTCGCGGGCACCGGTGACCGCGCGATCGGTGTCGCCACGGCGGTGTGGCCGTGCGGTTCTCGCGTCCGTGCTCTCACGTCCCTCGGGGGCGGGTCCGAGGTGGCGCGCCGCCTCGGCCGGATTTCCCCACCCGGGCCGCCCCGCCCGCGAAGCGCCCCGCATCATGTCCCCATGCGTGCTGCCCGCCTCATCAAGATGGTGCTCCTTCTCCAGTCCCGGCCCACCATGACCGCCTCCGAGCTGGCCCGCGAACTGGAGGTGTCGGAGCGGACCGTCACACGGGACGCGCAGGCGCTGTCCGAGGCGGGCGTGCCGGTGTACGCGGAGCGCGGGCGGGCGGGGGGCTACCGGCTCGTCGGGGGCTACCGGACGCGGCTGACGGGGCTGGCGCGCGGTGAGGCCGAGGCGCTGTTCCTGAGCGGGGTGCCGGGGGCGCTGCGCGAGATGGGTCTCGAGGACATCGCGTCGGCCGCACGGCTGAAGGTGTCGGCGGCGCTGCTGCCCTCCCTGCGGGACGCCCCGCGCACGGCGGCGCAGCGGTTCCATCTGGACGCGCCCGCCTGGTTCCGGGAGCCGGCGGCTCCGGCGCTGCTGCCGGCGATCGCGGACGCGGTGTGGGACGACCGGCGTGTGAGTGCCCGCTACCGGCGCGGGGAGAGCGAGGTGGTGCGGGAGCTGGAGCCGTACGGGCTCGTGCTCAAGGCGGGGGTCTGGTACCTCTGCGCCCGGGTCTGCGGAACGGGGACGACGCGCACGGGAACCGGGGTGACGGAATCCGGGGCGACGGGGAGGGCCACGACGACGGCGACAGGGGCGGGTGCGGGGGTGTTCCGGACCTATCGCATCGACCGGTTCACCGGCGTGGACGTCATGGAGGATCGTTTCAGCAGGGACGAGGGCTTCGATCTGCCCGGGTTCTGGGACGAGCAGGCCGAGCGGTTCGCGCGGTCGATCCTGCGGGCCGAGGTGGTCCTGCGGCTCTCCGCGACGGGCGTGCGCAATCTGCCGCACGCCGTGGATCCGGTGGCCGCCCGGGACGCGCTGGCGGGGGTCCCGGAGCCGGACGGGACGGACCGGGTGACGGTCACCCTGCGGGTCGAGTCGGAGGCGGTGGCGCACACGCAGCTCGCGGCGCTGGGACCGGAGGCCGAGGTGCTCTCCCCGGCCACGCTGCGGGAGCGGTTCGCCGCGGACGCGATACGGCTGACCGAGGTATACGGGCGGCGGGAAAGGTGAGGATCCCGCCGGAATCCCCGGCACTCCGGGTGCGTCGCGCACTTCGAGGCACGATGCTGGACGCGTGATGGACGAGACGGAGTTCTGGGAGCTGGTGGACGCCTCCCGCGAGGCCGCCGAGGGCGATCCCGAGGAGCAGGCCGACCAGCTCGTGGAGCGGCTGCTCCGGCTGGACCCGGAATCCGTGCTCGACTTCGCCCGGCACTTCGAGTCCCGCTACAACCGCGCCTACCGCTGGGACCTGTGGGGCGCTGCCTGGCTGCTGCTGGACGGCGCCAGCGACGACGCCTTCGACTTCTTCCGGTGCTGGCTGATCGGACAGGGCCGCGAGGTCTTCGAGGGCGCCCTGCACGGTGACCCGGACTCGCTCGCCGATCTGCTGGACGACTTCGACGAGGAGATCGACGGGGACGCCGAGGAACTCGGCTACGCGGCCGACGAGGCCTACGAGCAGCTGACCGGGACCGTCGCCCCGGACCTGGGCATTCCACCCGCGCCCGCCGAACCCGAGGGCACCCCGGTCGCCTTCGAGAACGAGGGGGCGCTGGCCGAGCGGTATCCCCGGCTGTGGCAGCGCTTCAAGGAGTGACCCGCGCAGGCGGTCACACCGCGAGCTTGCGGCGGGTGCTGTCCGCCGGGATGTACGCCTGCGACTGATCGACCCGCACCGCGTGGTGCATCGGGGCCTTGTTGGCCTGCTCCAGGGCGGAGGCTGTGGTGGCGGCCGGGCCCAGGACGACCGCGGCGACGGCGCAGAGCACGGTCCAGGGGCTGCGGGCGGCCCTGGCCCAGGCCGGGCCCGGCTCCGTGGTGCCGGCGCCGCCCGTGCCGCCCGCGCTCTCCGCGTACGCCGGGCTTCCGGTGCTCCCGGCGCCACCCGTGCTCCCGGCGCCCCCCGTGCTGCCCGGGTCTCCGGTGTTCCCCGCGGACCGGTTACGACTGCTGTTCATGATCCCCGCCTCCAGTCGGTCTGTGTTGTGCATGACCGTAGGACGCGGGAATGGGAGAACCCTGAACGCCGCCTAAGGCGTTCCTGTGAGACTCCGGGCGGCCCGGGCGGACGTTCTGCCCTGGAGCCGGGCCGCCGTCTCCCGGATCTCCGGCAGACGCGCGGCGAGTGCGGCGCCGGGGCAGCTGGTCATGTAGCCGTCCTTGTGGCCGGCCAGCGCGGGAAGGGTGGCGGTGGCGCCCGCGGCGTACCGGCTGCGGCTGTTGCTGGAGGTGAGCCGGACGTCCGCGCGCGGGTCGATGTCGGACAGCCCGAGCTTCCAGGCGGTCAGGGCGGCGATCGCGTCGACCATCGCCTGCGGCACCGGCACCCCGGCGGTGAACGTGCCGAGCGCGGCGATGCCGGCCGTACGGTGGTTGAAGCCCTGGGTGTGGGCTCCGGTGACGGCCCGGTCGATGCCGCCCGCGCGGCCCTCGTAGATCGTGCCGCAGCGGTCGACGAGGAAGTTGTAGCCGATGTCGTCCCAGTCCCGGGCGCCGATCTGGCCCGCGTACAGGTAGCGGATGATCCGCGGCGCGTCGGCGCAGGCGTAGCCGTTGGGCGAGTCGGTGTGGTGCACGAAGACGGCGACGACCTTGTCGTCGTAGCGCGGGGGCGGCTGCGCGTGCCGGGCCAGGTCGTCCAGCCAGGCGGCGCGGGGCACGACGGGCGGCCGAACGGCCGGGTGGACGGCGGCGGGCCGGGCGGCGGGCGGGCGGGGCCCTGATGCGGCTGTGGCGGCGTCGTCGACGCCACCGGCGCACAGCCCCAGGGCGGCCATGGCGGCGAGCCCGGGCAGGCAGCCAAGGAGCACGAGGAGCGGGCCCGGTATCCGCACCGGGCGCCGTCCTCGCGTTCCCCGCGCGCCGCGGGCGACCGGTCGGAGGGCACACATGAACCCACTGTCGACCGGTTCCGGTCCGTCCGCGATGTGTGCTGTGCCACCTGGTGGAACCATCGTCCCGGTCCACGGCGTTTTCCGGGGTGACACGCACGCGTGGCCGGTTCGGCCGGTCACGCGCGGGTGATCGATGGGTAGCTGATCACTGGGCCCTTCCCGCACGTACTCACCGACCAGGGGTTCCAACAGAAAGGCGGCCGTGTGGACCTGCTCGACATCCTGCTGGTGCTGGTGATGCTGGCCTACGCCGGCTCCGGCTACCGGCGTGGACTGGTGGCCGGCTGTGTCTCGCTCGCCGGGTTCGTGGGCGGCGCGGTGATCGGCGTGTGGGTCCTGCCGTGGCTGATGGACCTGGTGACCCCGGGGACCACGGCGGCGACGGTGACGGCGGTCGTCACGGTCCTCCTCCCCGCGGTGGCCGGGCACGAGCTGGCGGGGCGGTTGGCGCTGCGGCTGCGGCGGGAGCTGGACCGCGGGCCGCTCCGGGTGGCCGACGGGGTCGGCGGGGCGGCGGCGAACGCGGTGGCGGTGCTCATCGTGGCGTGGGTGGCGGCGAGCGTGCTGGGCGCGTCCTCGTCCCCGGTGGTCACGTCGTCCATACGGGACTCCCGGCTGCTGGGAGCCGTGCAGGACGCCATGCCGGACACCACGCCGACCTGGTTCTCGCGGGCCACCTCGGCGCTGACCCAGGCGGGTTTCCCGCAGGTCTTCAACCCGTTCGAGAACGAGTCGACGGCCGAGGTCGCCAAACCCACCGGTGACAGCGTCACGCCGAGCGCGACCGAGGCGGCCAAGCGGAGCACGGTGAAGATCGAGGGCGTCTCGGGCGACCAGGGCCGCGAGGGCAGCGGCTTCGTGTACGCGAGCGAGCATGTGATGACCAACGCGCACGTGGTGGCGGGCATCGACGACCCGACCGTGCGGATCGGCGGCGTGGGCCGGTCGTACGACGCGCGCGTGGTGCTCTTCGACCCGGACAAGGACGTGGCCGTGCTCTACGTGCCCGATCTGAGGGCGCCGGTCCTGAGCTTCGACGACGACGCCTCGCGCGGGGATTCGGCGGTCGTCGCCGGCTATCCGCAGGACGGCGACCTGAACCTCCAGGCGGCGACGGTCGCGAACCGGGTGAAGGCCACCGGCCGGAACATCTACAACGACGAGATCGTCACCCGGGAGATCTACTCGATCCGCTCCACCGTCCGCCCCGGCAACTCCGGCGGCCCGCTGCTGACCACCGCGGGCCGGGTCTACGGCGTCGTCTTCGCCCGCTCGACCTCCGACGACGAGACGGGGTACGTGCTCACGGCGGCCGAGGTGGCCGGCGACGCCGAGCGGGCGGCGAAGGCGACGCGAGCGGTGGACACCGGGAAGCTGGCGACCTCCTGAACGCCGCGCGGCGCTCCGGTACGGCGCTCTACAGCGGGCGCCCCATGAACACGTCGTCCACGTACTCCCCGGCCAGCAGGAACTCCTCCGGCAGGACGCCCTCCACGACGAACCCCTCGGACGCGTAGAGCTTGCGGGCCGGGGTGTTGTGGCCGAGGACGCGCAGGGTGATCCGACGCGCGCCCTGCCGGCGGGCCTCCTCCAGGGCGGCGCGGATCAGCGCCCGTCCGACGCCCCGGCCGCGCCCCTCGTCGAGGACGGCGAGGCCCTGTATCTGCCGCACGTGCGCGTTGCAGGCGAGCGAGGTGGACAGGCCGAGGCGGACGTAGCCGACGACACGGTCGTCCAGTTCGGCGACCAGATAGTGCTCGGGGACGTGGCGCTCGTCGAAGAAGGGCGCGTACGGCGGCTCCGGCTCGGGCATGACCGCGTGCAGCGGGGACCAGGTCAGACGGTCGACGAGGGCCAGCGCCTCGGCGTCGGCGGACCGTGCGGTGCGGATGCGGAGTGCGGAAGGTTCGGGCATGGGCGTCACCCTATGGCGGGGAGGCGGCGGCCAGACCGGGGTTTTACCGGGTCACCGGGCAGGATGGCCGCATGGAACGTGAGCGAATCGCGGTGGCCGGTGCGTCCGGCCTGATCGGCAGCGCGCTGGTGCGGTCCCTGACCGCGGACGGGCATCGGGTGGTACGCCTCGTGCGCCATGCGCCCCGGGGCGCGGACGAGGTGCGCTGGGACCCCGAACGGGGGCAGGTGGACACGGCCGGGCTCGCCGGGTGCGACGCCGTGGTCAACCTGGCCGGGGCGGGCGTCGGCGACCGGCGCTGGAGCGAGGAGTACAAGAAGCGGATCCACGACAGCCGGGTGCACGGTACGACGGCGCTGGCGAAGGCCGTCGCCTCGCTCGACGAGCGGCCGCGGGTGTTCGTGAACGGCAGCGCGATGGGCCTGTACGGCGAGACGGGCGAGCGGGTCGTGGACGAGGACTCGCCCGCCGGGAGCGGCTTCCTGCCGGAGCTGTGCGTGGAGTGGGAGGCGGCCGCGGGCCCCGCACGGGAGGCGGGCGTCCGTACCGTCTTCACCCGGACCGGGCTGGTCGTGGCGCGCGGCGGCGGGGCCTGGGGCAAGCTGTTCCCCCTCTTCTCGGCCGGGCTCGGGGGGCGGATGGGCGACGGCCGGCAGTACTGGTCGTACATCGCGCTGCACGACGAGGTGGCGGCGATCCGGCATCTGCTCGACCGGGACGACCTGTCGGGGCCGTTCAACCTGACCGCGCCCGAGCCGCTGACGAACCGGGAGATCACCGCGGCGATGGGGCGGGTGCTGCACCGGCCGACGCTGTTCGCGGTGCCGGCGCCGGTGCTGCGCTCGGTGCTGGGCGAGATGGCCGGGGACGTGCTGGGCAGCGCACGGGTGGTGCCGAAGCGACTGCTGGAGTCCGGGTTCACCTTCGCGTTTCCCGGGATCGAGGACGCCATCCGGGCAGCCTGATCCTTTGCGTGACCGTATGCGACCGTCGTGCGACCGTGCCCTGTCCATGCGCGACTGTTCCTGACCGATCACGGCCCTAACCTCGACCCGAACTCGGGTATCCGGGACGGCTGTTGGGGGCATGACGTCTCCACCGGTCGCGCAACCTCGAGGAGGGCACGTGCTTGAGCCCGCGTACCAGGCAGACGTCGTCGTGGTGGGAGCCGGTGTCTCCGGACTCTCCGCCGCGCACCGGCTGGCCAGCGCAGGAGTAACGACCGTAGTCCTGGAGGCCGCCCCTTACGTGGGCGGCCGCATGTCGACGGAGAAGGTCGACGGGTTCCGGCTCGACCGCATCGGGCAGCTGCTGTCCACGGCGTATCCGGAACTGGACCTGACACCGGGGCTGGACGCGCTCGTCCTGCGTCCGTTCGCGCCGGGAGTCCTGCTGCACAGCGACGGGCGCCATCACCGCGCGGGCGCGCAGGCCGGCGCGGGGAGCGCAAGGGGCGCACTGCACGCCGTACGCGCCCTGGCGAGCGTTCCCCGGCCGGGCGGGGTGCCCAGGCCGCGCGCCGGCGGCTCCCCGGCCGTGCGGGTGCGGCCGGCACCGCCACCCAGGGTCCGGGCGGGGGCGCCACTGGGCACGGCCGTTGACCAGGCCCGGCTGGGCGCCGCGCTCACCCGGCTCGCGGTCACCCCCGCCGAACGGCTGATGCGCCGCCCGGAGTCGCCGGCCGCCCAGGCCCTCGCGGCCCGCGGTCTGCCCGCCCGCACGATCGACGGCTTCCTGCGTCCGCTGCTCGCCGCGCTGCTCTGCGACCCCGACCTCACCACGTCCAGCCGGTGCGCGGACCTCGCGCTGCGCGCCTTCGCGGCGGGCCGGCTGTCGCTGCCGGAGGGCGGGGCCGAGGTACTGCCCGAGCTGCTCGCCCGGACGCTGCCGCCGGGCGCCGTGCGCACCGGGGTACGGGTCACCTCGGTCTCCACGACCTCGGTGACCACCGCCGAGCACGGTGAGTTCCGCTGCCGCGCCGTGCTGGTGGCCACCGACGCGCGCACCGCGGCGGAGCTCCTGCCCGGGCTGCGGGTGCCCGACTTCCATCCGGTGACGGTCGTCCACCACACGACGGACGACCCGCCCGGGACCGGCGCGTCCCTGCTCCTCGACGCCGACCGGGGCGGGCCGGTCGCGCACACGGCCGTGGTCAGCCGGGTCGACCCCGGTCGCGCGCCCGCCGGACGCGCGCTGATCTCGTCCACGGTCCTCGGTACACCGCCGCCGGGTGTCGACACCGCCGTACGCATGCATCTGTCCCGGCTGTACGGCACCTCGACCGCGCGCTGGGAGACGCTGGCCGTGCACCACACCGCCGAGGCCGTGCCGGCGATGCGGGCGCCGCACGACCTGCGGCGGGCCGTGCGGTTGCTTGCGGGCCTGTACGTGTGCGGCGACCACCGGGACACCAGCACCGTGCAGGGCGCGCTGCACTCGGCGCACCGGGCCGCGGCGGCGATCGTCTCCGATCTGGGCGCCGCCGGTTCACTGCACGCCGCCGAACCGCTGCCGACGACCCGCCAGGAGCAGGCCGCAGCGTGACCGCCCCCGCCCCCGCTCCCGACCCCGGTGACTCCACCCCGGACCCCCGCGGCCCATGCCCGTCCGCCGCCCGTCTCGGCCGGTTGAAGAGCCGGGTGCCCCCCTGTCGGCCCGTCAGCGGTTGGCCGGACGAGGCCCGTTCAGGGCCGACAGGGGATCCGGGGGCGGCGCCCCCCGGGGGGGGAGGGTCAGGCCAGGGCGGCGACCTTGTCGCGGTAGGTGCGGGCCGGGGCCGCGTCCTTGTACGGCTCCAGCCGGCGCTCGAAGTCCCGGACGTACTCCAGCGCACGGACCGACCGCATCTCCGCCGCCTGCCCGGCGGCCTCCGCGGCCAGCTGGCAGGCCTGGTCGAGTTCGCCGAGGCCCAGCCGGGCGGAGGCGAGGACGACCCGGCAGAACAGCCGGCTGCGGGCGTGTGCGGCCGGACGCAGCTGGAGGGAGCGCTCGGCGTGCTGGGCGGCCGCCCGGAACTGCTGGAGGTCCCGGTGGCAGTGGCCGAACTCGTCGGCGAGCTGAGCCTCGTCGAAGAAGCGCGCCCAGTGCGGCACCTCGTCGCCGGACTTGGCCGCCTCCAGCGCGCGTTCGGCGCGGACGAGGGCGGCGGTCGAGGCACGCACCTCGCCGAGCACCCCGTGCCCGCGCGCCTCCGCCGCGTGCAGCAGCGCCTGTACGACGGCCGGGGCGCCCGTGCCGACCCCCTGCTGGGCCACCCGCGCGAGCTGCACGGCCTCGCGCCCGTGGCCGAGGTAGACGGCCTGGCGGCTCATCGTGACGAGGACGAAGGAGCCGTACGCCCGGTCCCCGGCCGCCTGGGAGAGGCGCAGTGCCTGGACGAAGTAGCGCTGGGCCAGGCCGTGCGCGGCGATGTCGAAGGAGGTCCAGCCCGCGAGGCGGGTCAGGTCGGCGGCCGCGCCGAACAGTCGGCGGCCGGTCTGCTCGCCGTAGGCGCCGCGCAGCATCGGCTCGCACTCGTGCTCCAGGTAGCGCACGAGGGCCTGGCGGGCGTGACCGCCGCCGTACCGGTCGTCGAGGGTGCGGAAGAGCTCGCCGACCGAGCGGAGCGCGGAGATGTCGCCGCCCGTGACCCGCTGGCCGAGGCCCCGCTCACTGCCCTGGCCGCGCTGCCGGGGGACGGCCGCGGGACCCGGCAGCACCTGGGCCTGCGCCATCACGGGCGGCGCGGAGCCGGGCTGCTGGGGCGCGGCGGACCGGGGCGCCGAACGGCCCTGGACGGGCACCCGGGCGGGAGGCTCGCTGCGGCCGACCTTCTCGTCGGCCCGCCCGATCAGCCAGTCCCGGCTCGGCACGACGAGCCCCGCCGGGGTGAAGGCGATCTTGCGGAGCTCGGCATGGCTGCCGGAGTCCTTGCGCCACAGCCCGCCGACGATGTCGATGGCCTCCTCGGGGGTACCGGCGAACTCCAGGCCCGCGTAGACGGGGGCGCAGGCGTCCAGGCCAAGGTCCTGGGCGGTGAGGCGACGGCCCAGGCGCCGGGTGAAGACCTCGGCGATGAGCGCGGGGGTGGTGCCCCGGGGCTGCTGCCCGCGCAGCCACCGGGTGACGGACGTCTTGTCGTATCTGAGATCCAGCCCGTGTTCGAGGCCGAGCTGATCGACGCGACGGGCCAGTCCCGCGTTGGAGAAGCCCGCTTCTGCGATGAGCGCGGCGAGCTGGCGGTTGGGAGTGCGCTGCGCGGGTCGTTCCGTCATCTGCGGTGCGGTCTCCTGCCTGCCGGGCCTTTGACGTGCCCGGATGAAGTGCCCTGCTGCGGTGAGCAGCCCTTTTGGCCTCGCGAACGGCGCGAATGTAGCTGAGCGTAAGCAGCCGGTCGCACATATCGACGTTCATTCATCCGATCGTGTGAGGATTGACCCCGGAGCTGACGCGGAACGCGCGGACGTACAGTGGCTTGGGCGCGTTACGTGCCTGACGACTTTCCAGGGAGGCGCTTGCCGTGAGCGAGCTGCGGTTCGTCCGGATGGGGTTCGGCGGGGACGCCGTCGTGTACCAGGAGGCATGGGACGAGCAACGCCGCGTGCACGCGGCGCGGTTCACCGACGAGGTTCCGGACACCGTGCTGCTCCTCGAGCACCCGCCGGTGTACACCGCGGGCCGGCGCACCGCCGACGACGAGCGCCCCCTGGACGGCACCCCGGTCGTGGACGTGGACCGCGGCGGCAAGATCACCTGGCACGGGCCGGGACAGCTGGTGGGCTACCCGATCCTCAAGCTGCCGCGGCCGGTCGACGTCGTCGCCCATGTGCGGCGCCTGGAGGAGGCCCTGATCCGGGTGTGCGCGGAGTTCGGCCTCGAGACCTCCCGGGTCGAGGGCCGCAGCGGGGTGTGGGTGCTCGGCGATCCGGTGGAGCGGCGCCCGTCGCTCGGCGGACTGTCGCTGGACTTCGACCCCCGGCTCACCGACGAGGAGTTCGATCCGCGGCTGAACGGCCCGGAGTACGCCCCGTCGAACGCGGGCCAGCGGCGCGAGGACCGCAAGATCGCGGCGATCGGGATCCGGGTCGCCAAGGGCGTCACGATGCACGGTTTCGCGCTCAACGTGAACCCGGACAACAAGTGGTTCGACCGGATCATCCCGTGCGGGATCCGGGACGCGGGGGTCGCCTCGCTGGCGAACGAGCTGGGCCGGGACGTCACGATCGACGAGGTGCTGCCGGTGGTGGAGCGACACCTGACGGACGTCCTCGAGAGCGCGGAACCGAAGCCGCGGGAGATCGAGAAGGCGACCGCCTGACCGGGAATGGGCCCCTCGTCCCTGAGGTTGGCCTCACAGCAGGACCCGGTAAACACGGGCGTACCCTGGTGTACGCCGAAGAATCGAAAGTCTACGCAGACAGGCAGGGAGCCGACGTGTCCGCAGTCGCACCCGACGGACGCAAGATGCTGCGCCTGGAGGTCCGCAACAGCCAGACCCCCATCGAGCGCAAGCCCGAGTGGATCAAGACCCGGGCGAAAATGGGTCCCGAGTACACCAAGATGCAGAATCTCGTGAAGAGCGAGGGCCTGCACACCGTGTGCCAGGAAGCCGGCTGTCCCAACATCTACGAGTGCTGGGAAGACCGCGAGGCCACCTTCCTGATCGGCGGCGACCAGTGCACCCGGCGCTGCGACTTCTGCCAGATCGACACCGGCAAGCCCGAGGCGCTGGACCGTGACGAGCCGCGGCGCGTCGGTGAGTCCGTCGTCACGATGGACCTGAACTACGCCACGATCACCGGCGTCGCCCGCGACGACCTGGAGGACGGCGGGGCCTGGCTGTACGCCGAGACCGTCCGGCAGATCCACGCGCAGACGGCCGAGCGCGAGACCGGGCGCACGAAGGTGGAGCTGCTCGCCCCCGACTTCAACGCCGTGCCCGAGCAGCTGGCGGAGGTCTTCTCCTCACGGCCCGAGGTCTTCGCGCACAACGTCGAGACCGTCCCGCGGATCTTCAAGCGGATCCGCCCCGGCTTCCGTTACGAGCGTTCGCTGAACGTCATCACGGCGGCCCGCGACTACGGGCTCGTCACCAAGTCGAACCTGATCCTCGGGATGGGCGAGACCCGTGAGGAGGTCAGCGAGGCGCTTCGGCAGCTGCACGACGCCGGCTGCGAGCTGGTCACCATCACGCAGTACCTGCGGCCCTCCGTGCGCCACCACCCGGTGGAGCGCTGGGTCAAGCCGCACGAGTTCGTGGAGCTGAAGGAGGAGGCCGAGCAGATCGGCTTCTCCGGCGTGATGTCCGGCCCGCTGGTACGGTCCTCCTACCGTGCCGGGCGCCTGTACCAGATGGCCATCGAGAAGCGCGGCGCGTACATCGCCTCCCAGGCCGTCTGACGCAACGTCAGCCCGCTTGCACCGTACGGCCGCAGGCCGACTGTGTGAATTCGCGCACAAGATACTACTCGCCAGTAGTGACCGATATGACGCGGCCCCGGCCGTCCTCGCAGATGAGGGCGTACGCCGGGGTCGCGTCAGCGTTTCGGCCCTGCGCATCAAGGCTTCATTCGTGTTTGACCGGTCGGTCACGCCCTGGTAACACCAATCAGTGACGCTGGTATCACATCAGGTGCACCAGACAGCCCCGTACCCATAGCCGTCCGAGGGGGACACCCACCATGCAGGCCGCGCCCGTTCGCGCCACCGCGATCCCGACCTTCAGCACCGCACTGCGCGCCGTCGAGTCGCTGCTCATGAGCAGCGGCCAGCGCACCGCCCGTCGCAACGCCTGGACCTCCGTGCTGGAGGACCGCCGTCGCGCCAAGGACCGGGTCGAGGCGCAGCGCGTCCTCGAAGCGGTCACCACCGCCCG
Organism: Streptomyces sp. Root1310; assembly: GCF_001426425.1. Classification (NCBI taxonomy): domain Bacteria; kingdom Bacillati; phylum Actinomycetota; class Actinomycetes; order Kitasatosporales; family Streptomycetaceae; genus Streptomyces; species Streptomyces sp. Root1310. Next base: position 505,266 of record NZ_LMEQ01000001.1, read on the forward strand.
CCCCTGACCCACCCCCTCCCCACGCCTCCCCACACCTCCCCTCCTGCCGTCGTAGGCGCTTCCGGGGCCACGTAGACTTCGTGGCATGGCGAGAAGTGACAGCGCGGCGGACGCCGCTAACCCCGGGCGACTGAAGCAGATCGCCCTGACGTTCAAGATGACCCACAAGGCCGACAAGACGATCGGTTTTGTCCTTGCGGGTGTCTTCCTCATCACCTTCGGCGTCTTTCTCGCGATCGGGTTCCTGATCGACCACCCGGTCTACCTGGGAATCCTGGGCTTCCTGCTCGCCTTCCTCGCGACGGCGATCGTGTTCGGACGCCGGGCCGAGCGAGCCGCCTTCGGTCAGATGGAGGGCCAGCCGGGCGCCGCCGCGGCCGTCCTCGACAACATCGGCCGGGGCTGGACGACGACCCCCGCGGTCGCGATGAACCGCAGCCAGGACGTGGTGCACCGGGCCGTCGGCAAGGCCGGCATCGTCCTGGTCGCCGAGGGCAACCCGAACCGGGTGAAGAGCCTGCTGGCCGCCGAGAAGAAGAAGATGAACCGCATCGTCGCGGACGTGCCGGTGCACGATGTGATCGTCGGTACGGGCGAGGGCCAGGTCGAGCTGAAGAAGCTGCGCACCACCCTGCTGAAGTACCCGCGGGTCCTGGCCGGCCCGCAGGTGACCGCCACCAACGACCGGCTGCGCGCCATGGGCGACCTGATGAGCAACATGCCGCTGCCGAAGGGGCCGATGCCGAAGGGCATGCGCCTGCCGAAGGGCGGCGGCAAGGCCCGCTGAGTCACCTTCCCACGTCACGAAGGGGGCGCCCGGATCACTCCGGGCGCCCCCTTCGTCGTACCGGAGCCCGCCGGTTAGCCGTACCGGAATCCGCCGGTCGTCGTACCGGAACCCGCCGGTTCGCCTCACCGGAGACTCAGATCCGGACCTCCACGGTGCGGGCCAGGCGGTCGTGCAGGCCACGGCCGTCGCGGTCCCAGATCAGGGCCGGGACGGCCAGGCAGAGCAGGATCGTGCGCGCCACGGCGCGCAGCGGGCTGACCGCGCCGGTCTCGACCGACACCACACGCAGGCCGAACAGGCGCTTGCCCGGTGTGGAGCCGACCGTGCCGACCGTCAGGACGCTCAGCACGAAGAAGACGAGCAAGGCCCAGTTGCCTGTCGCCGGGCGGTAGCCGTCCGTGATCAAGCTGTATGCGATCAAGACGCCGAAACCCCAGTCCACGGCCAGCGCCCCGAGCCGCCGGCCGGGGCGGGCGATGGAGCCCGGCCCATGCTCCGGCAGACCGAGCTGCTCACCCCTGTATCCGAAGTCGACACCGGCTTCCTCAGCGGCTGCGCGGGGGCCCGAGAGCCACGAGCCGATTGCATCCCTGTTGTCCACCCGACCACGGTACTGCGCCCGTTTCGCGATACGGACAGGTGGGGTACACCGGGCAGGCTCCGGTTAACTTGTGCGAAACAAATGGGTCACGCCCGAGAAATCACCCGTCCCTAGGGTCGATGTCAGCGTGTGCCACCGCACTGGCCGCACGAACGAACTACCACCCCGGCTCGACGGCCGGGAGTAGGAGGAGCTGGATGTTCCAGAACGCCGACGAGGCCAAGAAGTTCATCGCGGACGAGGACGTCAAGTTCGTCGACGTCCGCTTCTGCGACCTGCCGGGCGTCATGCAGCACTTCACGCTGCCGGTCGAGGCGTTCGACCCGGACGAGGAGCTGGCCTTCGACGGCTCGTCGATCCGCGGCTTCCAGGCCATCCACGAGTCCGACATGGCGCTGCGCGCGGACCTGTCGACCTCGCGCGTGGACCCCTTCCGCCGCGACAAGACGCTGAACATCAACTTCTTCATCCACGACCCGATCACGGGCGAGCAGTACTCCCGTGACCCGCGCAACGTGGCGAAGAAGGCCGAGGCATACCTGGCGTCGACCGGTATCGCCGACACCGCGTACTTCGGCCCCGAGGCCGAGTTCTACGTCTTCGACAGCGTGCGCTTCCAGACCTCGGCGAACGAGTCGTTCTACCACATCGACTCCGAGGCCGGCGCCTGGAACACCGGTGCGATCGAGGACAACCGCGGCTACAAGGTGCGCTACAAGGGCGGCTACTTCCCGACCCCGCCGGTCGACCACTTCGCCGACCTGCGTGCGGAGATCTCCCTGGAGCTGGCCGCGTCCGGCCTCCAGGTCGAGCGTCAGCACCACGAGGTGGGCACCGCCGGCCAGGCCGAGATCAACTACAAGTTCAACACGCTGCTCGCCGCGGCCGACGACCTTCAGCTCTTCAAGTACATCGTGAAGAACGTCGCCTGGCGCAACGGCAAGACCGCGACCTTCATGCCGAAGCCGATCTTCGGCGACAACGGCTCGGGCATGCACGTCCACCAGTCGCTGTGGACCGGCGGCTCCCCGCTGTTCTACGACGAGGCCGGCTACGCGGGCCTGTCGGACATGGCCCGCTACTACATCGGCGGCATCCTCAAGCACGCCCCGTCGCTGCTGGCCTTCACCAACCCGACGGTGAACTCCTACCACCGTCTGGTCCCGGGCTTCGAGGCTCCGGTCAACCTGGTGTACTCGCAGCGCAACCGCTCCGCGGCCATGCGTATCCCGATCACGGGCTCCAACCCGAAGGCCAAGCGCGTCGAGTTCCGCGCGCCCGACGCCTCCGGCAACCCGTACCTGGCGTTCTCCGCCCTGCTGCTCGCGGGCCTGGACGGCATCAAGAACAAGATCGAGCCGGCCGAGCCGATCGACAAGGACCTCTACGAGCTGGCCCCCGAGGAGCACGCGGGCGTCGCGCAGGTCCCGACCTCGCTCCCGGCCGTCCTGGACCGTCTCGAGTCCGACCACGAGTTCCTGCTCGCCGGTGACGTGTTCACGCCCGACCTGATCGAGACGTGGATCGACTACAAGCGCACGCACGAGATCGCCCCGCTCCAGCTGCGCCCGCACCCGCACGAGTTCGAGCTGTACTTCGACGTGTGACCGGCCCCGGGCCGTCCGGCCTGTGAGTCTTCGGGTCCGCCCCCGTTCCTGTTTCTCAGGGACGGGGGCGTCGTCGTATGGTTTCTGGCACTGCTGTTCGAGAGGGAGACCTCGACAGAGGTGACGGGGGAGAGACGGGCATGCCCGAACAGGATGATGTGGAGCGGGAGTTCGACCTCAGGTGGGCGGACGAAGCGGCGCACAAGGAACCTTCCGCGCGGGCCAGGATGCTGGCCGCCCGCTGGAAGGAGAACCCACCCGGGCCGGTCCCGTTCCGGGGCGGCCCGGACCGGGTGACCTCGCCCCGTTCGTCGTGGCTGTCGACGGCGCTCGTCCTGGGCTGTGTGGCCGCGGTGATCCTCCTGCTGGGGTACACGCGGTTCCGGGCGCAGTACTGAGGTGCGGGACGTACGGGACGACATCACCGGCGGGTCGGCGGCGGCGGTGCGGCTCGCCCGGGGAGTGCCCCTGCGGGAGGCGCTCGACTGCGGTGCTCCAGCCGCTTGGACGGCACTGGACGCGGGCGTCCGACCGCTCCACCGGGGCGCGCACCACCTGGTGGAATGGGAGTGGGACGGGGCCGGTCGCACGCTGACCGCTGCCATGCACGCCGGSGAGCCGCTCAGCGAGTCGCATCTCGCCCTCGCGCTGTGCCACCGGGACGGCCGGATCCGGGCGGCGGCACTGTGGCGGATGGACGGGCACCCCGATCTGCTGCCGCTGCTGGTCGTGCGGTGCGCCGACTGGGCGGAACCCGTACGTGAACAGGCGCGCCTGCGGCTGGGCGAGGAGCTCGACGCCGGGCGGGCCGTGACCCACCTGTCGCTGATCCTGCGCGTCGGACGTCGGGAGCGGGGCGAATTCGCCGTCGGCCTGGCCGACAGACTGCTGCGCGAGGCACCCCGTGAGGTCCTGACGGCGCTGTACACCGCCTCCGATCGCGCCGTACGGAGGTACGCGTACGGCAGGGCCGTCGAGGACGGCCTCCTCTCCCCCGGTGAGCTGGCCCGCGTCGCCGCGCAGGACGACGACGCCATCGTCCGGAACCTGTGCGCGGACGCCGCCCTGGCCGCCGTGACGGACGGGGATCCCGGCGACGTGCTCCCGCCGTTGCTCACGGCGCGCGGCCCACGGGTCCGTTCCGCCGGGGTGACCGCGCTGCGGCGGGCCGGGCGGGCGGAGCGGGCCGTGGAGTTCCTGGCCGACCGCGCGGGGCTCGTGCGGGCCTGCGCGCGGTATGTCGTACGGCAGCACGGGGGCGATCCGCTGTCCTGGTACCGGGAGCGGTGCGCTGAGCCGGGCGATCCCGCCCTGCCGCCGGGTGCCGCCGCCGGGCTCGCGGAGTGCGGGGAGCGAAGCGACGCCGAGATGCTGTGGCCGCTGGTCCGGCATCCGGTCCCCGGCGTGCGGGCGCGGGCCGTGGCGGGGCTGCGCGTGCTGGACGCGGCCGACGCGCGGCGGCTGCTGCCCCTGCTCGACGATCCGGCGCCGGCAGTGGTGCGGGAGGTGACCGCGGCGGTGCTGCCCTCGGCGGGTCTGCTGCCCGAGGAGTGGCTCGTCGAACGGCTCGGTACCGGGTGGCCACGGGCGGTGCGGATCGCCGCCGTCCGACTGCTCTCGGAACAGGGTGGGGCCGCGGGGCGACGGGCCCTGATGGCGCTGCCGGCCGATCCCGACGAGGAGCTGCGGATGCGGGCGACGCGGGCCGCACGACGCTGACGCCCTGGTGGAACCGCGCCGGTGCGCAAGACCGGCGTCCGGGGGGGGGAGCCTTTGCTCCGCCTAGGTTCGTTCGGGGACCGTTCATGGGGGTGGGGCGGTGCACACTGGCAGTGGGACGAGTGCCTGACTGCGGGGTGATGCAGATGCAGAGCCGTTTCCGGAGCGACCGACGGCTGACCGTGCGGATGACGGTCACGTTGTTCCTGCTCGGGCTGTTGTACGTGGCGTTCGTCGCCGCGTTGATCGTGTTGCTGAAGTCATGGGTGCTGGTCGCGGTCGTCGCGGTGGCGATGCTGGGCGCGCAGTACTGGTTCTCCGACCGGGTCGCGCTGTTCGCGATGCGCGGGCGGGTCGTGGAGCGCGAGGAGTATCCCGAGCTGCATGCCGTGATCGACCGGCTGTGCGGGATCGCGGACATGCCGAAGCCGGTGGTCGCCGTCTCGGAGATGGGCATGCCGAACGCGTTCGCGACGGGACGCAACCCCGATCACGCGGTGGTCTGCGTGACGACCGGGCTGCTGGGCCGGCTGGAGCCTGCCGAGCTGGAGGGCGTGCTCGCTCACGAGCTGTCGCATGTGGCGCACAAGGACGTGGCGGTGATCACGGTCGCGTCGTTCCTCGGGGTGATCGCGGGGCTGATCGTGCGGTTCGCGTTCTACTCGCAGGTGTTCGGCGGCGCGCGCAGGGACCAGAACGCCGCGGTCGTCTTCGCGGCGGTGATGGGTGTCTCGGCGGCCGTGTACGCGATCAGTTTCCTGCTCATCCGGGCCCTGTCCCGGTACCGGGAGCTGGCGGCGGACCGGGCGGCGGCGCAGCTGACCGGCCGCCCCTCGGCGCTGGCCTCCGCGCTGACGAAGGTCTCCGGCGACCTGGCCCGCATCCCCACGAAGGACCTGCGGACGGTCCAGGCCTTCAACGCCTTCTATTTCACCCCGGCACTGGGTTCCGAGCCCGGTGTGGCGGGGCTGTTCTCGACCCACCCGAGCCTGGAGCAGCGGCTCGAGCAGCTGGGGCGGATCTCCGCCGAGCTGGGCGAGGCGGCCGCGCCGGGGAGGGCGGGCTGATCATGGGGCTGCTGGACATCCTGCTCGGCCGGACCAAGCCGGTCGTGCCCGACCTGGACCAGCTGTTCGCGCTGCCTTCGGCGGCCGTCACGCTGGAGGCGGCGGCCGGGTTCACCCCGACCGGGCAGGGTGCCGTGTGTTTCGCGACCGTCGAGGGTTCGGCCTTCGAGCAGACGCACCGCGAAGTGCAGGCGCTCCTCGACGCGGACATCGAGCGCACCGGTCCCCCGGTGCGACTCGTGCGGGACGACTACGGCTACTCCTGGCTGCTCTCGCAGCGCACCCCCGACCAGCTGCCGCTGCTGGTCAACGACCTGCACGCGGTGAACAGCGCGATGGAGGTCAACGGTTTCGGGCCGCAGCTGCTGTGCTCCCTGGTCGGGTTCGAGGAGCGGCGGGGCGGGGCGGAGGAGGCGGGCGGCCGCCGGCTGGCGCTCGTGTACCTGTACAAGCGGGGTTCGTTCTATCCGTTCGCGCCGCTGCCCGGTCCGGGGCAGCGGCGCGACGGCGCACTGGAGCTGCAGGTGCAGGCCGCCCTCGCGGGCGACCTGCGGATCGAGCAGGACCTGGGCCGCTGGTTCCCGGTGTGGGGAGCCCCCGGCCTGTAGACGGATCAGGCCGGGGGCGGATCAACGGACGACGGACGGACGGACCGACGGACCGGCAGACCCGCCCACCGGCGGTCTACTTGCTGCGCTCGCGCTCCTGACGGCGGGACTCCAGGGGGCGCTCGCGACGGTAGCGGCGCTCCCACTTGGCCTGCTTGTCACGGCGGTCGCGGTACGCCTTGTACGACGTCGGCGCGGCTCCCGCGCTCGGCGCGGGGCCGGGCGCGGACGGCCCGGACGCGTCGAGCCCGTACCGCACGTACAGGATCAGCACGCCGGCCGCGGCGAGCCAGTAGAGCGGGTTTCCGAATCCCAGGACCACCAGGACGACGGCCCCGGAGAGAACGACGGTGCCCACGGTGTACCTCCTTCCTGGGCAGGGACGGTTACCGAGCGTGGCGAGGGGGGTGGGGTGGTGCCTTCAGCGTACGGAGTTCGTCACTCAACGTGCATCTCCTTTTCCGTGGGCCTAGAGTCGGGCGAAATCGACTCCACAGGCCATTGCCTTCCATAAGGGGTGCCCGGATGAGCAATCTCTTCGTTGTCGCCTACGACGACCTCGCCACCGCCAACCAGGTGCGCGAGAAGCTGTTCGAGCTGTCCAAGCAGCATCTGGTCGAACTGGAGGACGCGGTGGTCGTCGAGCGGCGCGGCGACGGCGGGATCAAGCTGCACCAGGCGGTCAACCACACGGCGGTGGGCGCGGCCGGCGGCGCCGTGTGGGGCGGGGTGATCGGGCTGCTCTTCCTGGCGCCGCTGCTCGGCGCGGCGGTGGGCGCGGCCGCCGGTGCGGCCGGGGGCTCGTTCACCGACACAGGCATCAACGACGACTTCATGAAGGACCTCAGCCAGAACCTGCGCCCGGGCGCCGCGGCCCTGTTCGTCCTCGTGAAGCACGCGGCCGAGGACAAGGTGATCCCGGAACTCGCCCCGTTCGGCGGTCAGTTGGTGCAGACCTCACTGAGCAAGGCCGAGGAGGAACACCTCCGCGAGGCGATCAAGGCGGCCCGGACGGAACCCGCCCATGAGTGAATGGGCCCCATGAGCGAACTGTCTCCCTTCACGCACGTGTACGACGGTGAGCGGCTCAGCGGGGTGCACGGCGGTGGTCCGGGAACGGTCACCGCCGTTCTGCTGCACGGCGCCGGCAACGGCAGCAAGGAGCGACTCCTGCCGCTGGCCCGCGAGTTCACCGGCCGCGGCTGCCGCGCCCTCGCCCTCGACTTCTCCGGGCACGGCGAAAGCAGCGGCGAACTCCGGGAGTCGAGCCTGCGCCGGCGCTTCGAGCAGGCGGTCTCCGTGATCGACGCGTACGTCCCGGCGGACGGGACGCTGGTGCTCGTCGGGTTCAGCATGAGCGGGCAGACGGTGGCCGACCTGGCCGCGTCCTACGGGGACCGGGTCACGGCCCTGGGCCTGTGCGCGCCCGCGGTGTACGCGGCCCGGGCCTGGGACGTCCCCTTCGGGGAGGGAAACGGGGAGTTCAGCGCGATCATCCGCAGGCCCGGGAGCTGGCGGGAGGCGCCCGCGCTCGACGTGCTGCGCGCGTACGAGGGCCGGGCGGTGCTCGCCGTGCCGGGCACCGACACGGTGATCCCGCCGCAGGTGACCGAGGCGGTCCAGGACGCGCTCGCCACCCGGGCCCGGTACACGAGGTTCGAACTGCCCGCCGCGGGACACCGGCTGGGCCTGTGGTTCCAGGACCACGCGGACGACCGGCGCGCGTTCGTGACCGCCGTGCTGGCCGGCCCGGACGAGCGCGGGTGGACGGCGACGCGTCCCTGACCGGCCGGGCGCCGTGCGGTGCTCAGACGCCCGGTGCCGCGCGCACCACGCCCGCCACGACCGCCGCGCCCAGCATCGCGTGGTCGGCGGCGGTCCGGTCGGCGTAGGCCAGGGCGAAGTCGGCGACGGCGCGTTCGAAGGTGTCGGCGCCGCCGAGGTAGCCGGCGATGGCGACGCGGTCGCCGGACCGGGCGTGGGCACGGGCCAGGGCGGTGCCGCACAGCCGGGCGTACGCCGCGAGGTCGGCCGGGGACATCCCGGCGACGCCGCCGGAGTTCTTCAGATCGCGCAGCTGACGCCAGTAGAAGGCGCGGCTCTGCGGCCCGGTCGTCCAGCCCAGGAAGACGTCCCCGGCGGCCTGGAGCAGCCGCTGCCCGGCGACGACCCGGTGGCCGGGATGGGCGTAGGGGCCGCTCGGCAGGTGCTCCTCCAGGACGGACGCGCGGGCCTCCTTGATCTGGAGGAACAGCGGGTCGTCGGTGTCGCGCCCGGCGAGCAGCACGATGAAGCAACGGGTGCCGACGCTGCCGACGCCGACGACCTTGCGGGCGGCGTCAACGAAGCGGTAGCGGTCCAGCAGCAGACGGCGCTCCTCGGTGAGGGTGGAGCGGTAGTCGCTGAAGATCTTGCGCAGGGCGGCGCCGTCGGAGGCGCCGGCGGGTTCGACGAGCGGTGGGTCGTGGATGATGCGGCGGCGGCCGTCGACGACCTCGGTGAGCTTGTCGAGGGACTGCAGACTGGTGCGGCGGCGGGCGCGGGTGAGGCTGCCCCCGGCGCGTCCGCGGCGCCGCGCGGCGCGCAGCAGGGGCAGCAGCCGCTCGGCGTCGATGCGCTCGTACCAGACGGCGAGCTCGTCGAGCCGGGACAGCCGGCGCATGGCGGTGCGGTAGGCGGCCACGGCCTCCAGGGCGGCACGGTGCACCCTCGGCTCGGGGTGGCCGTTCTCGCGGGCGGCCACCGCGACGGAGGCGGCGAGCCGTTTGACGTCCCACTCGAAGGGCCCGGGGAACGTCTCGTCGAAGTTGTTGAGGTCGAAGAGCAACCCCCGCTCCGGGGAGGCGTACAACCCGAAGTTGAGCAGGTGGGCATCGCCGCACAGCTGCACCGTCAGCCCGGTGTGCGGCTGTGACGCCAGGTCGGCGGCCATGAGGGCGGCGGAACCGCGCAGGAAGGCGAACGGCGAGGCGGCCATCCGCCCGTACCGGATCGGCAGCAGCTCGGGCAGCCGGTCCCGGCCCTGCCGTTCGAGCACGGCGACGGGGTCGGGCCGGTCGACGGACGGGACCCAGAGGGCGTGGGCGGAACGCGGGACGCGCTTGCGTGCGTCCCGGCCGCGTCGGGCACGGTCGGTGGGGGTGGTCATCCGCGTCGCCTTCGCACCACATCCGCCTCCCGGTCCACCCACATTTCCCGGCCTCCTGTTCGCAGTGAAGGCCGGGAGGGAGGCGACCGCATGTCGGGTACGTCGAACGGGTGACGGCCGGCGCGCCCTGCAACCCGGGCCGCCTCGGCGGTCGTGGGACGCCTCTCCGGGGGGCTCGGGCGGTGTCGGCGTCGGCGTCACGGGCGTCGGGACCCGATTGTCAGTGGTGTCCGCGAGGATGGCGGGCAGGGATCGGTGCCGGACGGCGACGGGGCGACGAGGGTGGAGGCCGGTAATGGGTGACGGGCTGCGGTACATCGATGTGGCCGAGCGGCGGGCGCGGCTGGCCCTGCGGCACCGGCTGGCCCCGCGGGCGCGGGTCGCGACACCCGAGGCGGTGGCCGACGCGCTCCTCGCCCTGCACGGCTCGGACCCGGCGACGGTGTACCTGGCGGTCGGCGCCCGTCTCGCCGACCCGGCGACGACGGTGGCGGAGACCGACCGGGCGCTGTACGCCGACCGGAGTCTCGTCCGGATGCACGGCATGCGGCACACCGTCTTCGTGTTCCCGACGGGGTCGACGGCGGTCGTGCACGCCTCGACCGGCCTCGCGGTCGCCGCGCGGGAGCGGGCCTCCCTGGTGAAGGACATGGCGAAGGCCGGCGCACCGGACGCGGCCTGGCTGAAGGAGGTCGAGGAGTCGGCGCTGGCGGCCCTGGGCCGGCTCGGCCAGGCGACCGCGGCGGAGCTGGCGCGCGAGGAGCCGCGCCTGCGGGAGCAGTTCGTGTACGCGGCGGGGAAGCCCTACGAGGGCGTCCACACCGTGGTGACGCGGCTGCTGAGGGTGCTGGGCGTGGAGGGCAAGGTGGTCAGGGGGCGCCCCCTGGGCTCGTGGACGTCGAGCCAGTTCCGCTGGGCCCTGGCCCCCGAGCACGCCGAACTGCCGGTGGCGCAGGCCCAGTCGGAGCTGCTGCGGCACTGGCTGACGGCGTGCGGCCCGGCCACGGAGGCCGACCTGAAGTGGTGGACGGGCTGGAAGGTGACGGACGTCCGGCGGGCGCTCACGGCGATCGGGGCGCGCGCGGTGACGCTGGACGAGGGGACGGGGTACGTCGTCGAGGACGACGTGGAGGCCGTGCCCACCCCCGGCGAGCCGTGGGCGGCCCTGCTGCCCGGCCTCGACCCGACGGCCATGGGCTGGCAGGGCAGGGACTGGTATCTGGCCCCGGAGCTGCGCCCCGGTCTGTTCGACTACAGCGGGAACGTGGGCCCCACGGTGTGGTGGAACGGCCGTGTGGTGGGGGGTTGGGCCCAGCGGGCCGACGGCGAGATCGTGTGGCGGATCCTGGCCGGCGAGGACGCGGGTGACGGCACGGGCGAGGGCGTGGGCGCCGAGGCGAAGGCGGCGATCGAGGCGGAGGCGGCGCGGTTGGAGTCGTGGCTGGGGGCGACCCGGGTGACACCGAGGTTCCGCACACCGGTGGAGAAGGAACTGGTGAGGTGACGCCCGGCCCCGCACCGAGTCCCCGGAGCCCCCTGAGCCCCCGCATTCGTCCTCGCGCCTGCCCTCGCCCCCCCCGGACGCCGTCCCCGGACGCCGACGCCGGGTGCCGTCACCGGGAACGGCACCCGGCGCCCGGTTCAGCGTGAGTACCGCAGCAGCGCCCGCACCATGTGGCACGTCGTGTCCGACGGCGCGTGAACGCCGATCAGCTCCGCCGTGCTGCGGATCTTCTCGTTGCGGGCCTGGTTCGGCATATACACGCCCAGGTCGAGCAGGGCTATGGCAAGGCGCATCGCCTTCAGGCGACGGTTGTGCGTGACGTACCAGTCGCGCGGTCGCCCGGGCGGCAACGGCCGCTTCTCGACCGGCACATAGGGCAGGTCGAGCTGGACGGAACGCTTCGCGGTGGACTGGGTCGGCAGCGGCTTCGGCTTCAGTGCGGCAGCGGGCACAGGCATCCTCCTGTCGCGGTCAGGGCCCGGTCCGGAACCTCCGGCGAACCCTCGAACACTGCTTCTATTCTACTGCCCGCCACTGACAATCGCCCCTGATCACAAGGGTTTTCACGGCTTCGGACCGCTACCGTGTGCCGCATGGAGATCTGGATCAACCCCGCCTGTTCCAAGTGCCGCAGCGCCCTCACAGTCCTCGACGCCGAGGGCGCCGACTACACCGTCCGCCGCTATCTGGAGGACGTGCCGAGCGAGGACGAGATCGCGGCCGTACTCGACCGCCTCGGCCTGGAGCCCTGGGACATCACACGCACCCAGGAGGCCGCGGCCAAGGAGCTCGGCCTGAAGGACTGGGCGCGGGACGCGAGTACACGCGGACGCTGGATCACCGCGCTCGCCGCGCACCCCCGGCTCATCCAGCGCCCCATCATCACGGCGGACGACGGCACCGCGGTGGTGGCCCGCACCGACGAGGCCGTACGGGACGCGCTGTCCCGCTAGTGCTGCGACCGGACGAAGGAGGATGCGTCCGGCGGGGGGAGCAGACACCCCGCGCACTGCTACCCTCCGCCGCCATGACCTTCGGTGATCAAGGACTCGGGTTCCCTCCCGCGCAGGGGCGAATACGACGGCGCCGGCGGGCTCGGCGTTCGGCGGCCGTCGGGTCCTGCGTGGCCCTGGTCGCCGCCGTGGCCGCCGGCACCGTGCTGATCGCGGACGAGGACGAAGGTGACCGGACCTCGTCCGCTCCCCCGGCGGCGACCACGACCGCCTCGGGTCTCGCGGCCGTACCGTCCGGGGACGCGGGCCTGCGGTCCGGCGCCCCGAGCGCGCACCCCTCGCTGCTCGCCCGCCCGGTCGTCCGGCCGGAGCAGGCGTTCCCCTCGACGAGCGTCCGGCTGCGGGACGGCTCCCGGTATGCCCGCGTCGACCTGTCCACCACCGTCGACTGCGCTCGGGGCGCGTCGCCCGCGCTCGCCCGGCTGGCCGCACAGGGCGAGGGGTGCTCCCGGTCGACGGCCGCCCTGTTCACGGACACCGAACGGCGCTCGCAGGTGACGGTCACCGTGCTGAGCTTCGAGCGGGTGGAGGACGCCTCGCGCGTGTTCACGACGGCCTCGACGGACCCGGTGGCGTATCGGGTGGACCCGCTCGATCCGCCTTCGGAGGCCGGCCTGCCGACGGTCCCGCCCGGCTCGGCCGGGGTCTTCCGGCGGGCGATGACCCTGCGGTCGGTGGTGTTCGCGAACGGGCGGTGGAACGACGGCACGAAGACCGCGGCGGCCGAACTCGTCTCCCGGACCGAGGGGTTGCTCCAGCGAGCCGACGACACGGTGACGGCGTACGAGGAGGGGAGGGACTGACTCCGGCCCCACACCCCCCCCACTCGGGTGTGACGCACACCACTCCGGTTGACTCCTGTAACCGCTGAGTAACCTCGTTCGGTATCTCGTACATAGCGGCGTACGCTCCCCTACCCCTCAGGAGGCGCGCATGTCGCGCAGGAGAAGTCTCGGCACGAAGAAGAAGATCGCGCTGCTCGTCAGCGCCGCGGCGGTGGCGGGCGCCGGCGCCTTCGCCATGGCGTCGACCTCGAACGCCTCACAGAGCGGGCAGGACGCCAGAACGCTGTCCGCCGGGGACTCGACCGTCTGCGCGGGACTGGCCACGGCCCTCGGCAACAACGAGAAGTTCATCGAGGGCCAGAAGACGAACCCGGACGCGCAGTCCGCGGCCCGGATCGCCAACCGCGAGGCGGTCATCGCGCAGATCAAGGTCCAGCAGCAGGCGTCCGGCTGCGTCGTTGGGGAGTCGGCTCAGGACTCCCAGGCGACCCCGCCCTCGCAGGCCGCTTCCGCTCCGGCCGCTTCCGCCCCGGCCGCATCTGCGCCGGCCGGAAACACGGGCAACACGGGTAACGCCGGAAACGCGGGAAACGGCGGCGGTGCCGCCTCCGGCCAGCAGGTCTGCAACGGTTCCACGGTGACGCTCTCCGGCGAGGGCGGTGCCCCGGCCGCGTCGAGTAACCAGTTCCCGGCGGGAACCAAGCTGAGGGTCACCAACCTGGACAACAACAAGTCCACGACCGTCGAGGTGACCTCGGTCTCCGGCAGCTGCGCCCTGCTCAACAACGCGGCCTTCGAACTGGTCCGCGAGCCCGGCAAGTTCCTGATCCGCCGGGCCCTGATCGAGAAGGTGGGGTGACGTCCGGCCGCCGGGCACCCGGGTGCACCGGCGGCACCCTCCGGAGCATCCCGTAAGGGTGTACGCGTCATCGGTCCTGCTGCTCGCGGCCACGAGCAGCAGGACCGGCGCGTTCGGCGAAACCACCGGTTCACTGCTCACACCGTGAGCCGCACCACAGAACCACCAGGTAACACGGGGTTCACATTCGAGCAACGACCGGGAAATCGCCTGTTGACAGTCTGCCCGGCAGACAAGGCGGCGCCCCAGTGCCGCAGCGCCGCAGCACCCGCACGTGCGTCAGACACACCCCGAAGGAAGTGGCCCGTGACCTTCAAGGCTGAGTACATCTGGATCGACGGCACCCAGCCGACGGCGAAGCTCCGTTCCAAGACGAAGATCATCGCGGGTGAGCCCGCCGGTCTCGACGCGCTGGGGATCTGGGGCTTCGACGGGTCCTCCACGAACCAGGCCGAGGGCCACTCCTCGGACCGTGTCCTCAAGCCGGTCTTCACCTGCCCCGACCCGATCCGCGGCGGCGACGACATCCTCGTCCTGTGCGAGGTCCTCAACATCGACATGACGCCGCACGAGTCCAACACGCGTGCCGCGCTCACCGAGGTCTCCGAGAAGTTCGCCTCGCAGGAGCCGATCTTCGGCATCGAGCAGGAGTACACGTTCTTCCAGGACGGCTACCCGCTCGGCTTCCCCAAGGGCGGATTCCCGGCCCCGCAGGGCGGTTACTACTGCGGTGTCGGCGCGGACGAGATCTTCGGCCGTGAGGTCGTCGAGGCGCACCTGGAGAACTGCCTGGCCGCCGGCCTCGCGATCTCCGGCATCAACGCCGAGGTCATGCCCGGCCAGTGGGAGTTCCAGGTCGGCCCGGTCTCCCCGCTCGAGGTCTCCGACCACCTGTGGGTGGCCCGCTGGCTGCTCTACCGCACCGCCGAGGACTTCGGCATCGCGGCCACCCTCGACCCGAAGCCGGTCAAGGGCGACTGGAACGGCGCCGGCGCGCACACCAACTTCTCCACGAAGGCGATGCGCGAGGGCTACGACGCGATCATCACCGCGTGCGAGTCGCTCGGTGAGGGCTCGAAGCCGCTCGACCACGTCAAGCACTACGGCGCCGGCATCGACGACCGTCTGACGGGTCTGCACGAGACCGCCCCGTGGAACGAGTACTCCTACGGTGTCTCCAACCGTGGCGCCTCGGTCCGTATCCCGTGGCAGGTCGAGAAGGACGGCAAGGGCTACATCGAGGACCGCCGCCCGAACGCGAACGTCGACCCGTACCTGGTGACGCGTCTCATCGTCGACACCTGCTGCTCGGCGCTGGAGAAGGCCGGCCAGGTCTGATCCGCTCCCGCTCCCGCGAAGGGGCGCCCGCCGACTCGGCGGGCGCCCCTTCCGCATATCCTGCGCTCCCATGGGGACGGAGAGAGACCGGGCGGGTCTCCGACGCGCATACGGCTCGACGGGTGACGTGCCCGCACTGCTGCGGGCGCTGGAGTCCACCGACGAGGCCGTACGCGAGCGGGCGATGGAGCGGCTGCATTCCGCCCTGTGCTTCCGGGAGGAGATCCCCACGGCCCCCGCGGTGCCGCAGCTGATCCGGCTCGCCCTGCACGGAGCCGGCCCCCGCGCCGAACTGCTCGGCCTGCTGGCGAACCTCGCGAACTGGGCCGGGCACCGGGACGAACGGCGGCGGGTCCGACGGACCGTGGCGGAGGCGATGCCGTCCCTGATCCCCTTCGCACACGACGCCGACCCGGCCGTACGCGAGTCGACGGTGCTGCTGATCGCCGCGTGCGGCCGGGAGACCGACCCGGTACCGGCGCCCCTGCTGCGGGACCGGCTCGCCGAGGAGACCGACCCGCGGGTGCGCGCCCGGATCGTGACGGCGCTCGGACTGCTGGAGCCGGGCGACGGTGCCTGGCGGCACGCTCTGCTGGCCGACCCCGAGCCCCGGGTCGCGCTCGCCGCCGCCGAGGATCTGCTGCGCACCACCGAACCGCCCCTGCCGCACCCGCTGGTGGACGCCTGCGCGCGGGCGTCCACCGCCGCGGCGGAGCAGCCCGAGGAACCGGAGACCTCGCTGTGGCCGGGGCACTACCGGCCGTTCACCGAGCGGCTGTTGGAGGACCCCGGGGCCGCGCTGCGGGCCCTCGACCGGGGGATGCCGCTCGCTTTCGGGATCACCGAGCGCTGGCGGGACCGCGAGGCCGACGTGCTCCCGTGGGCGCTGCGCGAGACGGAGGGCGAGGCCTGGCAGTTGTACCGGCTGGCCCGGCTGACCTGCGCGCTGCCGCCGGAGCTACACGGGCGCGTGCGGGAGCGGGTGCTGCCGTACCTCGCCGATGCCGGCCCGGCGGTGCGGGCCGGGGCGCTCACCGCGCTGGCACGCGCGCGTGTGCCGGTGGCCGTGGCGGTCGAGGAGGCGCTGCGGCTGATCGGTCAGGCTCCCGGTGCGTACGACACCGTCCGCGCCGTCAAGGCGGTGACCGACGAGTACGGGACCGCGGCGGCGCCCGTGGCGCGGGCGGTGGCCCGTCAGTTGGGGGACGGCCACGCGGAGCTGGTCAAGGTGCTGACGCGGTACCCCGAGGTGGCGGCGGACGTCGTCGGGGAACTCGCCGCACTGCTGACCCGCCACGGCACCGGCTACCCGTCCGTCGCGGTCGCCGTGCTGACCGGGCTGGGGCGCGCCGCGGGCGACGTGGGCGAGCGGGCGCTGCGGATCTGCGCGAGGGAGGGTGTCCACTCCTCGGTCTCGGCCGAGGCCGCGGTGGCGCTGTGGCCGGTCGCCGCGGACCCCGGGCCGGCGCTGTCCTTCCTCCGCCGGGAACTGACCGCCTCGACCTCCTGCTGGGCGACGAACCTCGCGGGCCGGCTCGGTGCCGCCGCCGCACCGCTGCTGCCGTTCGTGGAGCCGCTTCTCGCGCCGCGTACCCCGTCCGGCACCCCTACCCCGCCCGGCACCCGGGCCGCGGCCGCACTGGCCGTGTGGCGCATCACCGGCAGGACCGAGGACACCGTGGAGCCCCTGGCCCGGGAGGCGCTCGAGTGGAAGCGAGGCCGTCCGGATCCGCCCCACCCGGTGGTGACGCTCACGGAGATGGGGCTTCTCCCCCGCTTCGCCGTGGAACCGCTGCGCCGCGGGGCCGAGTCGCCGCGGCGGGCCGTGAAGGACCTCATGTACGGCGACGCCGCGCATCCGGACGACGTGCTGCGGGCCGCCGTCCGCACGCTGCTCGGGACCGCGCGCGTGGTCGGCTGACGCCGACTTCGCGCCAGGAATCGTCCAAGCTGTGAGAGGAGGCTCCTGTTACGGGCGGGTGTCTGCTTCAATGGGCCCATGGCCGGCTTCCAGATGTGCACCGCGACGGGTCGTCACGACCTCGAGCCCTTCTGGCCTTCCCGTCAGCACCATGACTTCGACCGGGTGTGTTGCCGCGCGATGAACGCGCCGGCCCTCTAAAGCCGTACACCCCGGCCTTCGGCCAGCGCGCACGACGTACGTCCTCGACGAGCCCGACCACGAATCGCGGCCGTCGTCCTCCCCGACGAACTTCTCGCGCGAAAGAGCTGACCTCTCATGGCGAACCCTCGTTCTCTCTCCTCCGCTCCCAGCCTCACCGCCCCCGCCCCGAACGGCACCGCCCGCCACCGACTGCGGGCCGTCGACCGGGACGAGGTGGTCGACGTCTCCGACTTCCTGCCGCCGGGCGCGACCTGGCTGCCCGCCCCCGCGCACACCCTGCCCACCCTGCCGGGTCAGCCGCCGATGGTCGGCTATCTGGTGCTCGTCCCGGCCGACCAGCAGCCGCCGTTCCTGCCGGTGGCGGTGCCGGACCGGCCGGCTGCCGAGGAGGCCGCCGAACCGGAGGGTGCCGGGCGTCCGCTCGTCCGGATCGACCCCGTGCAGCGCACGGCCGCCGTGGACGGGCAGCAACTCGACCTCACCTACCTGGAGTTCGAGCTGCTCGCCCATCTGGTCGCGCACCCCAACCGGGTGCACACCCGCGACCAGCTCGTCACCACGGTGTGGGGCTACGGGCACGTGGGCGACGGCCGTACGGTCGACGTGCACATCGCCCGGCTGCGCCGCAAGCTGGGCGCGCAGCACCGCCAGTCGATCCAGACGGTGCGCCGGGTCGGCTACAAGTACACCCCGCCGACCGGCCGCTGACCCGCTTCCTCTGCCGTCGGCAGAGGACGGTTCCCCGCCGCGTCCGGACCGGGCAGAGTCAGCGGTATGAGACTTCTGGTGCTGGGTGGTACGGAGTTCGCGGGACGGGCCGTCGTCGAGGCGGCCCTCGGGCGCGGCTGGGACGTGACGGTCTTCAACCGGGGGCGGTTCACCTCCGCCCCCGGTACCCGGTCGCTGACCGGTGACCGCACCGCGCCCGGCGGCCTCGACGCGCTGGCCGAGGGCGAATGGGACGCCGTCGTCGACACCTGGTCGGCGGCGCCCCGCGCGGTGCACGATGCGGCGCGTCTGCTGCGGGGCCGCGCCCGCCGGTATGTGTACGTGTCGAGCTGCTCGGTGTACGCCTGGGCCCCGCCCGCCGGGTACGGCGAGGACGCGCCCGTCGTCGAAGGGGCCGAGCCCGACGCCGAACAGAGCGAGTACGCCCGGGACAAGCGCGGCGGCGAGCTGGCCGTCGTCGACGCCTTCGGCGCGGAGTCCTCCCTTCTCGTACGGGCCGGACTGATCCTCGGCCCGTACGAGAACGTCGGACGGCTGCCCTGGTGGCTGGCCCGGATGGCCCGCGGCGGCCCGGTCCTGGCACCCGGCCCGCGCGAGCTGCCCTTGCAGTACGTGGACGTCCGCGATCTCGCCGAGTGGATCCTCGGCGCGGTCGAGCGGGAGCTGAGCGGGCCGTACAACCTGATGAGCCCGCAGGGACACGCCACGATGGGCGAATTGCTGGAGGCATGCGTGCGGGCCACCCGCTCGGACGCCGAACTGCGGTGGACCGCTCCGGAGATCATCCTCGACGCGGGCATCGAGCCGTGGACCGAACTGCCCGTGTGGGTGCCGCCGGGCAGCGACCTGCACGACGCCCTGCACGCCGCCGACGTCTCCCGGGCGGTGGCGGCGGGGCTGGCCTGCCGCCCCGTCGAGGAGACGGTCGCCGACACCTGGAGCTGGCTGCGGTCGATCGGCGGTGAGGCGCCCCAGCGTCCGGACCGCACCCGTAAGGGCCTCGACCCGGAGGTGGAGACGAAGGTGCTCGCGGCGCACACCGGCGGACCGGGCCCCGGAGGTGTACCTGGCACCACCCTCTGACCGGGGGCGTCGGGCCAGTGACCGCCTGTCCGCGGCTCGGCCAGACTGAGGGCATGGACACCAACACGAAGAGCGGCGGGGGCGGTTCGAGGGCACGCGGGATGCTGCTCGCCGCCGGACGGGGGCTCGCGCTGGCCGTCGCGTCGCTGCCGCTGAGCATCCTGGGCTTCTGCCTCTCCCTCGTGTCGATGGCGCTGATACCGATCGGGGTCGGGGCCCTCACCACGCCCTATGTGGTCAAGGGGGTGCGCTTCTACGCGGAGCGGCGGCGTGCGCTCGCCGAGCGGTGGGGCGGGGTGCGCATCCCGTCGGCGTACCGGCCGGCCCCCGACACCCTCAACCCGTTCCGGCGCACCTACGCGCTGCTGCGCGACCCCGCGACCTGGCGGGATCTGCTGTGGCTCCTGGTGGACATGCCGGCCGGGTTCCTGACCGCCCTGCTGCCGGCCGTGCTGTTCTTCTATCCCCTGGAGGGGCTGGCGCTGCCGGCCGGGCTGTGGCGGGCGTACGTCGAGACGTCCGGCAGCGCCTACTGGTACGCCTTCGTGCCGGTCACCGGCCAGGCGTCCGCGTTCGGCGCGGCCGCCCTGGGCGCCGTCCTCCTCGTCGTCGCCCACCGCTACACCGTGAGCGCCCTGCGGGTCCACTTCCTCCTCACCAAGGCCATGCTCACCCCGAGCCAGACCGAACTGGCGGAGCGGGTGCGGGTGTTGACGGAGACCAGGCGGGACGCCGTGGACACCTCGGCCGCCGAACTGCGCCGCATCGAGCGGGATCTGCACGACGGCGCCCAGGCCCGGCTGGTGGCGATGGGCATGGACCTCGGCACCGTCGAGATGCTCGTCGACAAGGACCCGGAGAAGGCCAAGGCGCTGCTCGCGCAGGCCCGCCGGTCGTCCGCCGAGGCGCTCTCCGAGCTGCGTGACCTGGTGCGCGGCATCCACCCGCCGGTTCTGGCCGAGCGTGGACTCGGGGACGCGGTAAGGGCGTTGGCGCTGCGGCTGCCGGTGACCACCGAGGTGAACGTCGAACTCGACGGCGGCCGGGTGGAAGCGCCCGTGGAGTCGGCGGCCTACTTCGCGGTGAGCGAGCTGCTCACCAACGCGGTCAAGCACTCCGGCGCCGGCCGGATCTGGGTCGACCTCCATCACGGTGCGGGCCGGCTGCGGATCTCGGTCACCGACGACGGCGCGGGCGGCGCGGCGATCGGGGCCGGCTCGGGCCTCGCCGGTGTCGAGCGGCGACTGGGTACATTCGACGGCGTCCTGGCCGTCAGCTCTCCCGCGGGCGGTCCCACCATGGTGACCATGGAGATCCCTTGCGTGTTGTCCTAGCCGAGGACCTCTTCCTGCTGCGGGACGGTCTCGTCCGGCTGCTGGAGGCCTACGACTTCGAGATCGCCGCCGCTGTCGAGAGCGGGCCCGAACTGGAGCGGGCGCTCGCCGAACTGGAGCCGGACGTCGCCGTGGTCGACGTCCGGCTCCCGCCCACGCACACGGACGAGGGCCTCCAGTGCGCGCTGCAGGCTCGCCGCAGGAGGCCCGGGCTGCCGGTGCTCGTCCTCTCCCAGCACGTCGAGCAGCTGTACGCGCGTGAGCTGCTCGCCGACGGCACCGGGGGGATCGGCTATCTGCTGAAGGACCGGGTGTTCGACGCGGAACAGTTCGTGGACGCCGTACGGCGGGTCGCGGCCGGTGGTACGGCGATGGACCCGCAGGTGATCCAGCAGCTGCTGGCCCGGCGCTCGGGTGACGGCCGGGGGCCGGTGGACCGGCTCACGCCGCGCGAGCGGGAGGTGATGGAGCTGATGGCACAGGGCCGGTCGAACGCGGCGATCGCGGGCAAACTGGTCGTCACCGAACGGGCCGTCGCCAAGCACACCGCGAACATTTTCGTGAAGCTGGGTTTGGAGGTCTCGGACGACGACAACCGCAGGGTGCTGGCGGTGCTGGCCTATCTGGACCGGGATCGCTGACCCTCTCAACTGGCATGCCATGTGAGGGTGTTGAGGTTGTTTTGTCGTACGGGACTCTCATCAATTTCTGAGCGGGCTGAACACCTCCGGGGCCGCACGCGTAAAGGAGGGGGCAGCTTCAGCTTCACTCCTGTCGGGCGCCTCGATGCTGCCCCGCAAGGAAGTCAGAGGAGTTCCATGGGACGCAACATACGTAAACGCCGTTCGTCGATGGCCACGAAGGCCGTGGCAGCATCGGCGGCCCTAGCGCTCGGCGGGGGCGGGCTGATCTGGGCGAACTTCTACGCTTCGGCGCACGAGTCGAACTCGGGCCAGAACTCGACCAAGGCCGCCAACGCGGCCGCACAGGTCGCCACCATCTCCTGCCCGGATGTGGGGCAGAAGCTGACCAATGTGCCCAACGGCGCGAAACAGGGCGTCGCGACCGAGCTGGCCAACCTCGACAAGCAGATCACCGAGGCCTATGCCCGGCTCGCTTCCACGCGTCAGGCCCAGACCAACGACGCCAGCTTCGTGCAGAACGCGATCACCGGCCCCCTCAAGGAGAAGCGCGCCGCCACCATCGACCGGATCCGCATCAACATCCAGCGGTCCGGCGGCCAGTTCAACAGCTCGCTGAGCCAGTTGGCGGCCTGCACCACGCAGGCGGCGAACACCAACGCCGGCCAGGCGGGCACCGGCCAGCAGAACGGCGGTCAGCAGAACGGCGGCCAGCAGAACACCGGTGGTCAGCAGAACGGCGGCCAGCAGAACACCGGTGGTCAGCAGAACGGTGGCCAGCAGAACGGCGGCCAGCAGAACGGTGGCCAGCAGAACGGCGGCAACGGCGGCCAGGCGCAGAACGGCCAGGGCGGCAACGGCCCGGTCGCCGCGGACTTCGTGGACATCACGAAGGTCCAGGCCAACGCGCAGCTGGGCGTGGGCGCGAACGGCGCCAAGGCCAACGGCAACAGCGGTTCCCGGGGCACCTTCACCTCGAGCTGCGGCACCAACGGGAACGACAACCACAACACGGACAACGTGATCGTCGCCCCCGGTGTCACCAACGGCGCGCACCACCTGCACGACTACGTCGGCAACCAGAACAACGACGCGTTCGCCAGCGACCAGGAGCTGGCGGGAGCCGGCACCAGCTGCCAGAACCAGGGCGACAAGTCCTCGTACTTCTGGCCGGTGCTGCGAGTCCAGGACGGCTCGCAGGACTTCGACCAGAACAACGACGGCGGTGGCAAGGAAGGCAACGTCGGCAAGATCCTGCAGCCCGCCCAGGCGCAGATCAAGTTCGTCGGCAACAAGAGGGGCAAGGTCGTCGCGATGCCGACGGCCCTGCGCATCATCACCGGTGACGCGAAGGCCTTCGTCAACGGCAACGCCAACGCGAACGTGAACTGGAGCTGCACCGGCTTCGAGAACAAGGTGCAGCTGGAGACCCAGTACCCGATCTGCCCGCAGGGCAGCCAGGTGGTGCGGACGACCAACTTCCAGAGCTGCTGGGACGGTCAGAACATCGACAGCGCCAACCACCGCACGCACGTGGCCTTCGCCCAGGCCGACGGCTCCTGCGCCAACGGCTTCAAGGCGATCCCCCAGCTCCAGGTCCGGCTCGTCTACAACGTTCCGGCCCCGAAGCTCCAGAACGGGACGGTCGTGCAGCCGTACGCGGTGGACAGCTTCCCGGAGAACCTGCACAAGCCGATCACCGACCACAACGACTTCATCAACTTCTTCTCGACGAACCTGATGAACAAGATGGTCAACTGCATCAACACCGGCAAGAAGTGCAAGTGACCCGCTGAGCGGGCCGCCCGGTAGCACCTGCCGGTAGCACCGAACGGCAGTGCCGACCGAGAAGGCCGGCGGTGAGGATTCCTCACCGCCGGCCTTCTGGTGTGCGCCGGGTGCGCGGCGCGCGCCGCGGGCGTGGGTCCGTCAGTGACCAGAGTGCGAAGCACCTTCGGAGGGCTCGCCCGACACGTGCGCGGAGTGGTCCGTGCCCTCCTCGATGTCACCGCCGAGGGTCTTGCGCAGCGCCGTCACGGTGCTGGTCTCCTCACCCACGGCGATCCACTTGCGGCCGACCAGGTAGTGGCCGCCGTAGTCCTTGGCCCCGTTGATCCACTCGCGCTGGCCGCGGTCGGTGGCGAAGGTCAGCAGGATGAACTTGCCGTCGCCGTTCTTGCAGAGGGCCTGCCGGAGTTCGTCGGCGTCGGTCTGCATGTCGGGCGTGCACTTCACCTCGGCGGCCAGGTGCTCCAGGCTGCCGGTCGCCGTCACCGGGACGGTCTCCTCGGCCCCGTCGGAACCGCAGCCCGTCAGCACCAGCGCCACCGCGGCGGCGGTCACCGCGAGCATCGGTCGGGTCATTTTCATCCGTTCCTCCCTGCAAGAGCCTCGCACTGGATACGGCTCTCACGCGCGGTGCGCTCAAAATACCCCTGCCCGGTGGGGACACCCGTGCGAGAGTGTGCCGGTGAACCAAGACTGGGAAGATCGCGTGACCGCCGCCTGGGCCGGTTTCGACGCGTATCCGCAGGAGCGCGCGGCGGAGTTCCGGGCCGTGATCGACAAGCTGGTCGCCGAGCTCCCCGAAGGCAGTCCGCTTGGCCCGTTCGAGCGGGCCTGCGCCTGGGACTCGACCGGCCACTCGGACCGGGCCGCCCCGCTGTACCGGGACGCGCTCGCGCGCGGTCTGACCGAGGTGAGCGGCTACAAGGGCAGGCGAGCCAAGATCCAACTCGCCAGCTCCCTGCGCAACATCGGACAGGCGGACGAGGGCGTCAAGCTGCTGACGCCCGAACTGGACGCCCGCTCGGACGAGTTGGACGACGCCGTACGCGCCTGTCTGGCCCTGTGCCTGTCGAGCCTCGGCCGCGACCGCGAGGGCCTGTCCCTGGTGCTCGGCGCCCTGGCGCCCCATCTGCCGCGCTATCAGCGGTCGATGGCCAACTACGCGAAGGCGCTGCGGGAGGACTGACCCGCCGGGGTGACCATCCTCCGTTTCGCTCGTTCTGCTGGACGTGCAGTCACAGGATGTCGCCCCGCGCCCCGCACCCGGATCCGCCGCCGACCGGACCGTCGACGTCGAGCAGGCCGAGGCCGCGCTCGTCGAGCACTACCCGCGGCTCGTCCGGCTCGCCTACCTGGTGCTGCCCCCCGGTCTCGGCCGGAGTCGGCGCGTCCTGACCGCCCACGCCCTCGCCCAGCGCGCCCTGCCCCGCGGCAGCGCCTCGACCCCGGTCATCCCGGCCCAGAACGGCGGAGCGGGGGACGGCCGCGACGGCGACCCCGGCTATGCGTACATCCGCCGCCAGGTGGTGCGTTCGGCACTGGAGGCGGGGCTGCCGCTGCGGCTCCGGGCCCGGCGCGGGCGCGCGCAGCTCCCGCCGCTGCTCCCCCAGGTGTGGGGCCTGCGGCTCTTCCCCCGCTCCGGCGGCGCCGACGAGCTCGCCCTGGACCAGCGCCTGGCCACCCTGTCGGGCCCGGCCCGGGCCGCCTATGTGCTGCGCGGTCTGGAGCGGCTCCCCGACGGCGATGTCCGCGAGGTGCTCACCGGGGCCGGCGTCCCGGACGCCGAGGTGACCACGGCCCTGCGCGCGGCCGGCCAGGTCCCCGCCGCCCAGTACGCCCTGCTCGGCTCCCCCGAGTTCGACGCCTGCTCGCTCCAGGTCCGGCCCACCGACCTGATGCGCCGACGCCGGCACACCAGGGCCGCGCTGGCCGCCGCGGCCGCGCTCGCCGTGTGCGGCGCCCTGGTCGCGCTGCCCGGCGGCGGCTGGGGAGCCGACGGCGCGGCCGCCCCGCCGTACGCGCAGAACCCGGCCGCCGAGGCCGCCCTCGACCCCGGGCGGCTGGTGAAGGTGCCCCCAGCCGCCTGGAAGACCTCCGCGCGCACGGACTTCTCCGTCTGGCCCGCGCGCGGGCCCCTGACCCGCGACGGCGCGTTGCTGCGCCGCGCCCTCGCCGTCTGGGCCCGCCCCGGGAAGGCCGTGCACGTCTCCGCCACCCCGGAGACGCCGTTCGGCGGCCCCGCCGGACCGCCCCAGCTCCTCTACGCGGGCGAGGTCGACAACGCGCGCGTGGTGATCCTGTACGACGGTCTGCGCATCGCCCGCTACGCCGAGCCGAAGGACGGCACCGCCGGGGCGGCCCTCGACTTCGCGCGGGTCGACGGCGCGACCGGCCCCGAGGCGGGGGCGCTGGTGCTGGGCCGGGCGGACGGCAACGTGCGTTATCTGACGGCGCCCTGGGTGACGAAGGCCGGCGAGCGTGACCTGTCGAAGCCGGGCGCCGGGGTGATGGACCTGACGCTGACCGACGGGATCACCTCGCCGCTGTCCAGCCCGGCCACCCACACCGGCACGTGCACGACCTGGAACGTGCTCCAGCTGACGGACGCCTCCGGCACCCATCTGCTCAGCGATCTCGGCGAGCTCGTCCCCGCCCGTCTCACGGCGGGGCGACCGGCCGCGCCCAAGGAGGCGAGCGGGGCTGCGGCGCTGCGGACCTGGGCGCCGTTCGCCTGCTCGCTGGCCGACGCGCGCGGACAGGGCGTACGGACGGTCAACGCCTGGGGCTACACCCGGCAGCAGCTGCCGGACGCCAACGGGGCGGCGACCTGGGTGTGCACCCGGGCCGAGACCTGGCGGGGCGACGGAAGCAGGGTGCTGGCCCAGTTCCACACGCCGGGCGGGCTGGTCGGGGCGGCCGTGGCGAAGGCCGGGGACGTACCGGCGTGCGGGCCCCGCGATCCGCATGTGCTGGCCGGAGTGCTGTGGAAGTCGAAGGGCGGCGACTGGTACCTCCTCGCCGCCGGCGACAAGGCGACGGTGTCCGTCCGGGCGACCGGCGGGGTGACCGGGTCCGGTCAGGGCAACCTGCTGGCGTTGCCGGCGAAGCAGGGCGCGCAGGCCGGCCTGGAGGGCAGGCTGAAGGACGGGCGGTCGATCAGCGGACTGCGCTGACCGGTCCGCGGGCCGTCGGCTGGTCCAGCCGACCGAACCAACCGACCGTCCAGTCGACCGAACCGGCCGACTGGACGGTCAGGCGGTCAGGCGGTCAGGCGGTCAGGCGGTCAGGCGGTCAGGCGGTCAGGCGGTCAGGCGGTCAGGCGGTCAGGCGGTCAGGCGGTCAGACAGGCGAGCAGAGGCAGGCGGGCAGGGGCGAGCCCACTGGGCAAGTTGTGCGGGCGAGTTGTCGCACAGGGGTTCACCCCGGCCCTACCCGTCAGTACATTGACACCATGTCTAACAAGCCCGAGGGGCGGCCGGACGAGCGTGTCACGCTCAAGGCGCGCAAGGTGTCCTTCTCCTGGGAGGGCACCCCGCTGCACTGGGTGCCGGGGGACCCGTTCGCCACGCACACCATCAACGTGCTGCATCTGCTGCTGCCGGCCGGCGAGCGCTGGTTCGTGCACGTCTACCGGCAGGTGCTCCCGTACATCCGGGACGAGCGGCTGCGCGAGGACGTCATCGGGTTCATCGGGCAGGAGGCGATGCACTCCCAGGCCCACGACGAGGTGTTGCCGCATCTGCGGGAGCAGGGTCTCGATCCGACGCCGTACACCGCGCAGGTCGACTGGTTCTTCGAGAAGCTGCTCGGCGACCGGACCCTGCCGCCGGGCCGGGCCCGGCGCTGGTGGCTGATGGAGCGGGTGGCGCTGATCGCGGCCATCGAGCACTACACCGCGTTCCTCGGCGACTGGGTGCTGAACGCCGAGGAGCTCGACCGGCGGGGCGCCGACCCGACCATGCTGGACCTGCTGCGCTGGCACGGGGCCGAGGAGGTCGAGCACCGGTCCGTCGCCTTCGACCTCTTCACCCACGTCGACGGCGGCTACCGGCGACGGGTACGGACCTGGGCGACGGCGTTCGCGGCGCTGGTGTTCCTGTGGCAGCGCGGGACCCGCTTCTTCATGGAGAACGACCCGACCCTGACCGATGGCCGCGCCTCCTTCAAGGACTTCTACGTCCGCGGCAGACGGGGCACGCTGCCCGCGACCGGCGACCTGCTGAGGTCGGTCCCGCGCTATCTGAGCCGCGCGTACCACCCCTCGCAGGAGGGCTCCACCGAGCAGGCGGTCGCCTATCTCGCCTCCTCCCCCGCCGCGCTGGCCGCGCTCGCCGCGGAAGAGAGGGCGTCGTGACGGCGAAGCCGCTGACCGCCGTGGCCGTCGCGGGCGCGGCGCTGCTCGTCCGGCGGGCGCTGCGCCGCCGGATCCGGGTCTCCCCACTGTGGCCGATGCCCGCGCTGGCGGAACCGGTCTCCGGCCGGCCCCGGTCGCGCGCCCTGCGGCTGCTGGTCACCGCACGGCACGAGGTCGCCGAAGGTGTCGTCCGACTGCGTCTCGAAGGCGGCGAGTTGCCGCGCTGGGAGCCGGGGGCGCATCTCGACCTGGTGCTGCCTTCGGGCCTGGTACGGCAGTACTCACTGTGCGGGGACCCGGAGGACACCTCCTCGTACACCGTCGCCACGCGGCTCGTCACGGACGGGCGGGGCGGCTCACGCGAGGTGCACGAGCAGGTGCGGGAGGGGACGGAGGTCGAGGTGCGGGGGCCCCGGAACCGTTTCCCGCTCGTCGAGGCACCCTCGTACGTCTTCGTCGCCGGGGGCATCGGCATCACGCCGATCCTGCCCATGCTGCGGGCCCTGCCCGAAGGAGCCGAATGGCGGCTGCTCTACGCCGGCCGGACACGGGCCTCGATGCCGTTCCTGGAGGAGGTCGCCGAGCTCGGCGGGCAGGATCGCGGCCGGGTGACGGTGGTGGCCGGACGGCCCGATCTCGACGCGCTGCTCACGGACCTGCCCGAGGGGGCGGCCGTCTACTGCTGCGGCCCGGAGGGGCTGATGGCGGCGGTGGAGGAGCGGGTGCCGCACGTCCGGCTGGAGCGGTTCGCGGCGCGCACCGTCCGGGACGGCGACCCCTTCGAGGTCGAACTCAGGCGCACCGGGCGGGTGGTGACGGTCGCCGCCGGCACGACCGTACTGGCCGCCGTCCGCGCCGAGCTGCCGAACACCCTCTACTCGTGCGAGCAGGGCTTCTGCGGGACCTGCCAACAGCGGGTGCTCGCGGGCGAGGTGGAGCACCGGGACGAGCTGCTCACCGACGGGGAGCGCGGCGACTCGATGCTGATCTGTGTCTCGCGGGCGCGCAGCGAACGCCTGGTGCTCGACATGTGACCCGGCGCGCGGCGGCCCCGCGCTCCGCTCGGCGCCCGAAGCGACAGGCGACGCGCGGGACAGGGCGAAAGATGACCGACATGTGACCGGACAAGTGGTCGGTTAAGTGACGGATGGGGTGAGCGTCTGCACCGGTCCGGTCCGTTCTGGGCCGGAATCGATCGGTAAGGTGTTCGCATGACTACCGGGGTTCGTCGCAGAATGGGAGTCGAGGAGCGTCGGCAGCAGTTGATCGGCGTCGCCCTCGAACTGTTCGCCCAGCGCTCGCCGGACGAGGTCTCCATCGACGAGATAGCCGCGGCCGCGGGCATCTCGCGCCCCCTCGTCTACCACTACTTCCCCGGCAAACTCAGCCTATACGAGGCCGCGTTGAAGCGGGCCTCGGAAGATCTCGCAAGCCGGTTCGCCGAGCCGCGCGAAGGACCGCTCGGCTCCCGGCTGCTTCGCGTGATGCGCCGCTACTTCGACTTCGTCGACGCGCACGGACCGGGTTTCTCCGCCCTCATGCGCGGCGGCCCAGCGGTCGGCTCCTCGACCACGAACGCCCTCATCGACTCCGTACGCCAGAACGCCTACGAGCAGATCCTGTCGCACCTGGGGATCGCCGACGCGCCCCCGCGCCTGGAGCTGCTCGTCCGCTCCTGGATCTCGCTCGCCGAGTCGACCGCGCTGATCTGGCTGGACGGGCGGCGGATCCCGCGGGAAGAACTGGAGGTCCAGCTCGTGCAGGACTTCGCCGCGCTCGCGGCCGTCAGCGCGGCCCACGACGACGACCTGCGCACACTGCTGCGCCCCGTGCTCGGCGGCGAGCCGGCCGACGGGCCGTTCGGCGACCTGGCCACCCGGCTCATCGCCCTGGCCTCCTGAGACCGCCCGGGACCTGTCCTAGCTCTCGTACTTGCGGTACGACGGGTCGAGGTCGCGCACCTCGGCGGAGGCGTGCACTGCCGAGACCCCGTCGGTCGGCTCGATGTGCTTGCGCAGCAGGTCCAGTACGGCTTCGGTGAGCTTGGCCTTGGTCTCGTCGGAGCGGCCGGCGAGCAGGGCGAGGGTGACGTGCACGATGGCCGACCCGCTCGGCTCCGTCCCTCCCACCACGTCTCCGACCACGTCGGCCTCGGTCCGCAGGACCCGCGTCTTGCACGCCTCGAGCCGCGCGGCCGCTATCTCGACGACCACCGGGTGCAGCGCGAGCGCGAACGCGTTCCAGTCGACGTGATCGAACCCCGAGGAGCGTTCGACGGTGATCTGCGGCATGGGCACTCCCGTTCTACGGCAAACAAGCTTCAGCCTAGTTCGTCAGCCGCAGGGCCAGCATCGCGATGTCGTCCTCCCGGTCGTGGCCGAAGCTGGTGAGGAGGGTGTCGCACAGCGCGTCCAGGCCCGGCATGGCGCCGATGGCCGCCGCCCGCAGCTGTTCCATCGACACCGCGAGATCGGTGCCCCGCGTCTCGATCAGACCGTCGGTGACCATGAGGAGCCGGTCGGTGGGCTCGAGGAACAGCTCGGTGGGCGGCGGGTGGGGCACGCCCGGACCGAGCAGCGGCCCGGCCGCCTTGACGTAGTCGGCGCCGCCCTCGTCCCGGACGATCAGCGGCGGTATGTGCCCCGCGTTGGCGATCCGGACCCGCCCGGTTCCGGGGTCGATCAGGACCAGACAGACGGTCGCCGTGACCTCGGGGTGGTAGAGCCGGAGCATCCGGTCGAGGCGCTCGGCGAGCACGGCCGGATCGCTCTCGTCGACGCAGTAGGCGCGCAGCGCGTGCCGGATCTCGACCATGACGGTGGCCGCCTCGAGCGAGTGCCCGACGACGTCGCCGACCGCGGCCAGCACCCCCTCCCCGGTCCGCAGGGCGGCGTAGAAGTCACCGCCGATCTCCGCCTCCCGGGACGCGGGCACATAGCGGACGGCGACGTCGACGCCCGGCAGCTCGGGCAGCCGCTGCGGCCGGGGCAGGAAGCTGTGCTGGAGGGTGAGCGCGACGTGCCGCTCGGCCTGGTACATCAGCAGCGGCTCGGCGGCGAGCGCGGTGGCCTGGGCGAGCCGGGCCAGCCGGGACTCGGTCTCGGGGTCCACCCGGCGCACGCCTCGGGTGGGGACGGCCAGACACACCGAGGACCTGCCGTCCTGGGTGGGGATCAGCACCAGCCGGGCGTCGTGCGGCACCCCGGGCCGGAAGAACCCCGCGGGCCACAGCGGTGCGGCCACCGTGGTGATCCGCACCCCCGCCTGGGCGCGGGTGAGCCGTCGCAGCAGCGCCACCACGGCCTGGTGGGCGTCCTGGTCCGGCAGCGCGAGGGAGGTGCGGTTCCTGGAGGTGCCGCGGTGCAGCACGTCGTCCGGGCCGAGGACGAAGACGGCGGACGGAGAGCCGGTGAGCCGCGCGGTGCCCTCGGCGGCGGCGTCGGCGAGTTCCTGCGGGGAGCGTGCCGCCTGGATGCCGACGATCGCCTCCGACAGCAGGGACAGCCGCCGTGCCGCCGCCTGGTCGTCGGCCCGCAGCCGCGCGGCCCGCACGGCCGCCCGGACCACCGCGTCGATCTCCTCGGGCTCGGCGGGCATCGCCAGGTGGGCCTCGCCGCCCGCGTCCAGCCCCTGCCCGCGGTCGCCCGGGGCCACGTCACCGGCCGAGAAGTGGACGACGGGCAGCCCGGCCATGTGCGGCCGGGCCTTGAGCCGGCGGCACAGCTCGAAGCCGCTCATGTCCGGCAGCTCCACGTCGACGAGGGCCACGTCCGGCAGGGCGCCCTTGCGCCGCCGCACGTCCAGTTCGACGAGGGCCTCGTGGCCGGTGCCGACCGCGACGACCTGGTGACCGGCGCGGCGCAGCACCACACCGAGGGCGAACCGGCCGGCCGCCGTACGGTCGACGACCAGCACGGTCGTGTCGGTCCGCCTGTCGCTGACGTCGGCGTTCATCTGGTGTCGGCCCTCGGACTCACCGGTGGAGCAGGCCGGACGAAAGGCCTGCTCCACCAAGGTAATGCCCCTGTCTAGGGGGTCGTCCGGGTGAACACCGCGACGGTCCGGCCCGGCACGGTGAACGTGCCGGACTCCGTCACGTACGACGCGGCCTTGACGGTGGGGTCCGACCCCGCCGCCTGCACCGGGTGCAGCCGGTATCCGGTGCCGGCGAGCGCGTCGACGGTCTGCTTGCGCGCGGTCGGCGTCGCGTTGAACACGACGACGAGGTCACCGAGTTCCATGGTGATCACCCCGGGTGTCTCGTCCTTCCCGGACAGCGGGAAGGAGAGCGCCGACTGCACCTGGGCGGCCGTCCCGAGCGAGAACGCCTTCTCGGTGGTGCGGATGCTCAGCAGATCCCGGTAGGCGGCGGAGGCCGCGGTGATCTGCGGGCAGCCGACCCCGACGGTCGTCAACAGCGGCTTGGCGTAGGGCCACTTGGAGGCGTTGTCGACGGCCGGCGGCAGTCCCCGGCCGAAGCCGTTGCCGGCGGCGCAGTTCCAGTGGATCGCGTTGAACCAGTCACCGCTGTCGTAGGAGTTGCGGTCCAGGGACTTGGAGCGCAGCAGGTCCGTGCCCGCCTGGGACAGGGCCGGGCCCTGGGAGAGCGCGGCGGTGGCCATGGCGAGGACCTGCATCCGGGAGCGGTCGGCCGCCGAGGTGTCCCCCGGCAGCTTGTACGCCAGCGCGTCGAACAGCGACTCGTTGTCGTGTGCGTCGACATAGGCGAGGGCGTCGCCGGGCGCGTCCGCGTAGCCGGCCGGGGAGCCGTTGTAGTCGACCTCGGCGCCGGTGACCTCCTTGCCGTCGGTGTCCGTGAAGCCGTACGAGGCGAGGTTGCCGCTCAGCCCGACCTTGATCAGGTCCTGGTAGTGCAGCAGCCGGGCCTTCTGCTCGGCCGACGTGCCGTTGCTCGTGGACGAGTTGGGGTCGGTGTAGAGCCCGGACGCGAAGCCCTGGACTCCCGGGTCCTCGTCGAACGGCCCGCCGCCGCGCACGGCGTCACGCGCGCGGTCGGAGAAGGTCGCGATGCCCGTGCCCGCCATGTTCTTCTGCGTGGCCTGGACGAACCGGGCGTCGTCGGCGACCTCCCCGAAGTTCCAGCCCTCGCCGTAGAGGATGATCTTCTTGCCGTCGACGCCGTCCTTGGCGGGGGTCAGCGCGTCCAGCGCCTTGCGCACCGCCAGGATGTTGGCCTTGGGGTGGTGTCCCATGAGGTCGAAGCGGAAGCCGTCGACCTTGTACTCCTTGGCCCAGGTGACGATCGAGTCGACGACCAGCTTGCCCATCATCGCGTTCTCGGTCGCGGTGTTCGCGCAGCAGGTGCTGTTCGCCACCGAGCCGTCGGCGAGCAGCCGCTGGTAGTAGCCGGGGACGATCCGGTCGAGGACGCTGGTCGCCGCCTGGCCGCTCGCGGCCGTGTGGTTGTAGACGACGTCCATGACGACCCTGAGGCCGTCCTGGTTCAGTGCCTTCACCATCTTGCGGAACTCGACGGTCCGGGCGGTCCCGTTCGGGTCGCCCGCGTAGGAGCCCTCGGGCACCGTGTAGTGGTACGGGTCGTACCCCCAGTTGTAGGCGTCCTTCGCGGCGGTGGCGGCCACGCACTCCTGCTGCTTGTCGGAGTCGGCCGGGTAGGAGGCCAGGTCGCAGCCGGGGGTCGACTGTGCGGCCTTGTCCTCGGCGATCGTGGCGATGTCGAAGACGGGCAGCAGATGGACGTACGACGTGCCCGCCGCCGCCAGCTCCCGCAGATGCTTCGAGCCGTCGCTGTCCCGGTCCGTGAAGGCCAGGTAGGTGCCCCGGTCCCGGGCGGGGACGGTCGGGTCCGCGACGGAGAAGTCCCGGACGTGCAGCTCCTGGATCTGGGCGTCCTTCAGCGGGACGGCCTTCGGCTTGGTGAGCGTGGACCAGCCGCCGGGGGCGAGGGCCTTGTCGTCGAGGTCGACGACGAGACTGCGCGCGGAGTCGGTGGTGAGGGCGACCGAGTAGGGGTCGGTGACCTTGTTGGTGACGACCTTGCCGACACTGGGCGCCCACACCGTCACGGCGTACCGGTAGGGCTTGTTCTTCCAGGACGCGGGCCCGGTGACGGACCAGACGCCGGTGGTGGCGTCGCGCTTCATCTTCACGATCGAGCCGCCGATCTCCAGGGAGACCTGCTGGGCCGTCGGGGCCCAGACGGCCAGCGTGGGGCGGCCGTGGTGGAACGTCGGCCCGAGACGGGCCTTGGTCGCACCGCTGTACAGGTCGTCCAGCACGCCGGCGGTCTGTACGCCCGTCGCCGCCAGGACCGCGCCGTTCACGGCCCGTTGGGAGGCGACGACCTGTCCGCTCAGCGCCTCGCGCACCCGGTCCCGGTCACGCGCGTCCACGGACCAGGCGGTGTAGGCCTTGAGGTGCGGGAACGCGGCCTTCTGGGCGTCGGTGAGGGTGGTCCTCGTCAGCCGCAGCCACTTGGCGGCCCCGGTGAGCGTGCCGTCGGTGACCGCGATCGAGCCCTTCGCGCTGTACAGCAGCTGGGTCGAGGCGGCGGCCTCGGAGCCGTTCCAGGCGACGGTGTTCCGGTCGATCCAGACCGCCTTGGACGTGGTCAGGTCGAGGGCCGCCGCGGAGCCGGCCGGCTGCGGGAGGAGGTACTTCTCCTGTCCGTTCAGCAGCCACACCTCGTGCCCGTTGCTCGTGAGGTCCAGCGACTGATCGGTCGGAAGATCCTTCTCGTCGCCCTTGTGGAGGATGTAGCTGAGGCTGGTGGCGCCGGCGGTGAGCGGCACCTCGTAGACCGCGCCGTACGCGTCGGTCGTGGTCGGCTTCAGCGGGTTCGACCACTCGGTGGGGTTCGCGGCGCCGGTCCAGGTGTGCAGACCCCAGCCGGTGTAGTCGCCGTCGGCGCGGTGGTAGTGCAGGACGGCCTTGGCGGTGTCCTGCGCGGGGTACTCGGGCTTCTTGGTGAGGACGTCCTCCTTGCCCTGCTCGATCCAGACCTCGCCGGTCTTCGTGACGTCGATCGTGCGGTCGGCGGAGACGTCCTTGTCGCCCTGCTTGTCGATGACCAGGAACCCGACGGACGAGGCGCCCGGCTTCAGCTTGACGTAGGCGAAGGCCCCGTACGCGTCCCGGCCGACGAAGGGATGGCTGTCCGGCCAGGTGGTCGACTCACCGTCGGCGAGGTCGCCCCAGGCGTACAGGCCCCAGTCGGCGTAGTCGCCGCCGGTGCGCTTGTAGTGGACGATCGCGTAGTCCCGGGAGGAGGCGGTGGGAGTCTCCTCGGTGGACGGGGTGCCGCTGACGGAGGCCGCGGTGGCGCTCGCCGTGCGCCCGGCCGAGTCGACGACGACCGCCTTGTAGCGCAGGACGGTTCCCGCGGGTACGTCCGCGTCGAGGGTCTGCGTGACCCGGTAGGGGGCGTGGTCGGCGGAGCCGAGGGTCTGCCACCTGCCGTTCCCGGTCTGGGCGGCGAAGACGACCCGGTTGAGCTGTCCGCCGTCCACGTCGGCGCTCAGCTCGACGGTGCCGGTGGCACCGGCGGCGGGGGCGTGCAGGGCGACGGTCGGCCGGGCGGCCGGGGCGGGCGGTTTCCGGGTGGCCTTGAGAACGACGGCCGAGCCCGCGGGAACGGTTACGGTGATTTTCCTGTCCGCGCCGGCGGCAACCGTCTTGTCGGTGCCGTAGATCCCGCGGAACGCGGTGTTCGCGGAACCGGTTGCGAAGGTCGCTTCCTGCGCCGTGCCGGCGTTGTTGAAGGCGACGACGTACTCGGTCGTGTCCTTGCCGGTGCCGTTGCGGGAGAAGGCGTAGACGCCGGCACCGTCGGCCGCGTAGCGCTCGGTCTGGACGCCGTCGGTGAGGGCGGGGTTGGCTTCGCGGAGTTCGGAGAGGGCGGCGATCTGCCGGTAGAGCGGCGCGCTCGTGTCGTAGGCGTCGCTCGCGTGGGTGCGGTCGGTGCCGATCTGGTCGTCGTCGAGGTAGTCGGCGGTGCGCGAGGCGAACATGGTCTGGCGGGCGTCCTTGTCGCCGCCGGAGCCGGTGAAGCCCTGCTCGTCGCCGTAGTAGACGACCGGGTTGCCGCGGCTGAGGAACATCAGCTCGTTGGCGAGCTTGTCCTTGGCGAGGAGTTCCGCGTCGGTGGCCCCGGGGTTGTCCTGGTTCAGGAAGTACCCGATGCGGCCCATGTCGTGGTTGCCGAGGAAGGTGACCTGCTCGTAGGCGTTGGCCTTGTCGGTCGTGTACTTGTAGTCGTCGGCGAAGACCGAGGCGAGCTTGCGCGCGCTGCCGCCCTGCGAGGCGTACTGGCGGGCCGCCTCCTGGAAGGGGAAGTCGAGCGTGGCGTCGAGGCGGCCCTGGGTGACGTACGGGGACGTGATCGAGGTGTCGGCGGAGTAGACCTCGCCGAACATGAAGAAGTCGTCCCTGCCCTGCTTGGCCGCGTAGGCGTCGAGGGCCGTGGCCCACTGGGTCCAGAACTCCATGTTCACGTGCTTCACGGTGTCGATCCGGAAGCCGTCGATGCCGAAGTCGCGCACCCAGCGCTGGTAGATCTTCTCCATCCCGGCGACGACCTCGGGGCGCTCGGTCCACAGGTCGTCGAGCCCGGAGAAGTCCCCGTACGTGGTCGACTCACCGGCATAGGTCGAGTCGCCGCGGTTGTGGTACATCGCCGGGTCGTTGAGCCAGGAGGGGACCTTCGCGTTCTTCTGCGCGGCGGCGACCGTCGGGGTGCGCGGGAAGGAGCCGGCGTCGACGGCCGGGAACTTCGTGCCGCCGTCCGCGTAGTCGGCGTCGTCGAAGGGCTCGCCGTCCTTCGTCAGGTACGGGAACGCGCCCTTGGACAGGTAGCCGTAGGACTTCTCCTCGTAGTCGACGACGTCGGCGGTGTGATTGGTGATGACGTCGAAGAAGACCTTCATGCCCTTGGCGTGCGCCTTGGCGATGAGGGTCTGAAGGTCCTTGTTGGTGCCGAAGTGCGGGTCGACCTGGGTGAAATCGGTGATCCAGTAACCGTGGTAGCCGGCCGAGGCGTTGGCGCCGGTCCCCTGCACGGGCCGGTTCTTGAAGATCGGCGCCATCCAGATGGAGGTGGTGCCGAGGCCCTTGATGTAGTCGAGCCGCCGGGTCAGGCCCTTGAGGTCACCGCCCTGGTAGAAGCCCTTGTCGGTGGGGTCGTAACCGGTGGTGAGGCGTGAGCCGGTCAGTCCGCCCTCGTCGTTGGCGGTGCTGCCGTTGGCGAAGCGGTCCGGCATGACGAAGTAGAACTGCTCACGGGTGTCGTCGTGGCGGGCCGGCGCGGCTGCCAGCTTCGCGTCGGACGGCGGTGGGGGCGGGCTGTCCGCGTGCGCCGCGAGGGGCTGCACGAGGGCTGCGGCCAGCGCGGCCACGGCGACGGCCGCGATCCGTCGGGCGGGTGGCGCGGTGCGGCGCGTCGGGGGCGCCGGCCATCTCGGTATCACAGGCGGGAACTCCTTGCGATTACGGCTCTCTCGGGTCCGACCCCGACGCCGCGGGACGGCTTCGTCGCCGGGCGCCCGCGTGACCGTATCGCTCACGAAAGGTTTACAGCAAGAGGCTTGCAACTCACAGCAAGAACTTTCACCAGAACCTTGACGTGCTCTTCTCAACTACCCCACGCTCACCCCTTGTTGAATCCCGAACCCCCCGAGGAAACCCCTTTCGGAGCCGCAGATGACCATCAGAGACCATCCCCCGGGCGTCCTCCGGCGCACCGCCGGTGCCGCGGCCGCCGCCGCACTGGCCCTGGCCGGAGCGATCGCCCTGCCCGCGGAAACCGCCCACGCGGACGCCACGGCCGCCGGCGACGTGATCGCCAACCTGTGGGAGTACAACTGGAACTCCGTCGCCTCCGAGTGCACGGACGTGCTCGGCCCGGGCGGCTACGGCGCGGTGTGGGTCGCCCCGCCCGCCGAGTCCCTGAAGCAGTCCGGCTTCTCCTGGTGGGACGTATACCAGCCGTACTCCTCCAGCCTGAACGGCCGCTTCGGGACGGCGGCCCAGTTCGCGTCGATGGTCACGGCCTGTCACGAAGCGGGGCTCAAGGTCTACACGGACGCCGTGATCAACCACACCGCAGCGCAGACCGGCGTCGGCTACAACGGCACGACGATCACCAACAAGTACGACACCCCGGACTGGGACCCGGACGACTTCCACACCTCCGCCGAGTGCAACGACTCCGACCTGATCATCGACGACTGGTCGAACCTGAGCGAGATCCAGAACTGCGAGCTGCTCGGCCTGCCCGACCTGGAGACCGAGGAGGACGACGTCCGCTCGGGCATCGCCGCCTACCTCAACAAGCAGATCGCGCTGGGGGTCGACGGTTTCCGCATCGACGCCGCCAAGCACATCCCGGTCGCCGACCTGAACGCGATCTCGGCGAAGCTCGACAACACGGCTTCGGGCGCCGACCCGTACGTCTTCCAGGAGGTGTACCCGGGTTCGACCCCGGCGGCCTCCGACTACTACGCCTCGGGCGACGTCCTGGACTTCACCTACGCGAGCAGGCTGAAGTCGGCGTTTCAGGGGAACGTCAGCGACCTGTCCTCCCTGGAGAGCAGCGGCGTCCTCCCGGCCGCGAACTCGGTGTCCTTCGTGACCAACCACGACACCGAGCGCAACGGGCTGCACATGAGCTACAAGGACGGCGACACCTACCGGCTCGCCAACGTCTTCGAGCTGGCCTACAAGTGGGCGACCCCGACGATCTACTCGGGCTTCGAGTGGTCCTCCTCCGACCAGGCCCCGCCGAACTCCAACGGGTTCGTCACGGACACGAACTGCTCCTCCGGCTGGTACTGCCTCCAGCGCGACACCGCGATCGCCGGCATGGTGAAGTGGCACAACGCGGTCGGCTCCGCGGCGGTCACCAACTGGACGACGAAGTCCTCCAGCGTCATCGGATTCGCCCGCGGGACCAGCGGCTACATCGCGCTCAACAACGGTTCCTCGGCCGCCACCCACACCTTCGCCACGGGCATGGCCGACGGCACGTACGCGAACGTCGTCGACAACGGCGCGACGACGGTGACGGTCTCGGGCGGCAACGCCACGCTCACCGTCCCGGCGAAGAGCGCGATCGCCTTCCACGACGGCGCGTTCACCCCGTGCACCACCTGCGAGCCCGGTGACGGCGGATCGACGTCCACCGTGACCGCGACCTTCAACACCTACGCGTCGACGACCAGCGGCACGAGCGTGTACGTCGTCGGCTCGATCGCGGCGCTGGGCGGCTGGGACACCTCCCAGGCCGTCCGGCTTTCGTCCACCGGCTACCCGATCTGGTCGGGGGCGGTGAGCGTGCCGGTCAACACGTCCTTCGAGTACAAGTACGTCGAGAAGGACTCCGCCGGAAACGTGACCTGGGAGTCCAACGCCAACCGGAGTGCCACGAGCGCGACTTCGGCGCTCACCCTCGACAACTCCTGGAACGTGGCGAACGCGAGCGCCACCGACGTGACCTTCAACGTCACCGCGACGACGAGCCTCGGTACCGATGTCTACGTCGTCGGGTCCCTCGCCTCCCTCGGCTCCTGGAGCCCCGCCGACGCGGTCCCGCTGTCGTCGGCGTCCTACCCCACCTGGAGCAGGAAGGTGATCGTCCCCAGGAGCACGGCCTTCGAGTACAAGTTCCTCAAGAAGGACTCCGCCGGGAACGTGACCTGGGAGTCCGGTACCAACCGTTCGTACACGACGGGCGGTTCGGCCGGGTACTCCACGAGCGACACCTGGAAGTAGGGACTCGCTCCCCGCGCCACCGCGCACCACCGGAGACGGCGGTGCGCGGTGGCGCGAACGGACGAGGGAGCGAACGCGCGGACGCGCGGACGCTCGTCGAACGGCCGGCGGACGGTCAGCAGCTCGACTTGCCCGCGTAGACCGCCAGCGCCGTGTCGGCGGCGAGGGTCGCGGTGAGCTGGCCCGAGCCGTTCACGGTCACGGTCGTGTTGTTCTGCACGTTGCAGTAGGTCCCGGCGGCGAGGGACGTCTGGTACGTCCGGGTCAGCGAGCCCGACTCGTGGTTGATGGCGACATAGCCCTTGCCGCCCCGCCCGAAGGCGATCGCGTCGCCCCCGTTGTCCCACCAGTCGGTCATCGCCGCGCCCCGCGTGGCGTTGCGGAACCCGACCATGCGCAGGATCTCCGGCCAGGCGTGCTGGCACTTCCAGCCGTTCTGCCAGCAGGCGCTCACCGCGCCGCCGGCGGGCGGCCCGGCGTCCGCGTCCGACCACTCGTACCCGGAGTTGATGTCCGGGGCGCCGTAGGGGTACGCGAGCATGAAGACGTTGGCGAGCGTGTAGTTCGCCCCGTCCTTGTAGGTGAGGGTCGAGCCGTTGCGCTCGGTGTCGTGGTTGTCGACGAAGACGCCCGCGACGGAGCTGTTCAGGTAGCCCCAGCCCTCGCCGTAGTTCTTCAGGTAGGCGAGGTTCTCGTTGTTGAAGACCCGCTTGAGGTCGTAGGCGTAGCGGAACTCCTGGACGTCCCCGTTGCCGGTGTACTCGGTCGGCTGGACGGCCTCTCCGCTGCCGTAGATGACCTCCTGCTTCCAGTACACACCCGGGTTCGTCAGCCGCGACTTGATGTTGGCGAGGTCGGCCGTGTCGATGTGCTTGGCCGCGTCGATGCGGAAGCCGTCGACGCCGAGGGTGAGCAGGTCGTTCATGTACCCGGCGACGGTCTTGCGGACGTACTCCTCGCCGGTGTCCAGGTCGGCGAGGCCGACCAGCTCGCAGTGCTGGACGTTCCAGCGGTCGGCGTAGTTGCTGATCTGGGAGGTGCAGTCGTCGAAGTCGTACGAGGAGTACACGCCTGGGTAGGCGTACTTCGTGTACGAGGAGCCACCGGTGCCGGTGCCGCTGCCCGCGGACATGTGGTTGACGACCGTGTCGACGACGACCTTCACGCCAGCCGCGTGGCAGGTGTTCACCATGCTCTGGAAGGCGGCACGGTCGCCGAGCCGCCCCGCGATCTTGTAGCTGACGGGCTGGTACGACGTCCACCACTGCGAGCCCTGTATGTGCTCGGCGGGCGGGGAGACCTGGACGTAGCCGTAGCCGGCCGGGCCGAGCGTGTTGGTGCACTCCTTGGCGACCGAGGCGAAGTTCCACTCGAAGAGGACGGCGGTGACGTCCTTGGTGCCGGGCGGGGCGGCGGACACGGCGGTGGGGGCCATGACGGCGGCCGCGGCGGCCAGGGCGAGGGCGCCCGAAAGGGGTCTGCTGCTTGCCATGTGGGGAAGTCCTTCTCCGTTGAAGGCTCTTGCTGAAACATGTCAGCAATCTTGCGGTGACGGAGATGTTAAAGGCCCGCTGCCTGAAAAGGCAGCGGGCCGTGTGAAGTTGATGCAAGAACTTCCAGAGACGCCGTCAGGCGGTCGTGAACCACACCGTCGTGTCCGCCGGGAGCTTGGCCTCGCCGGCGTCCGTCTCGGTCACCTCTTCGCTCGCGAGCAGCACGCGCCCGTGGGCCGGGGTCGTCACCGACTCCCCCGTGGTGTTCGCCACGCACACGAACTCCCCGCGGCGGAAGGCCAGCACGCCCGCCGGGGCCTTCAGCCACTCCACCGAGTCGCCCGCACCCAGGTCGGGCCGCGAGCGGCGGACGGCGAGGGCCGAGCGGTACAGCTCCAGCGTCGAACCGGGCACTCCTTGCTGCGCCTCCACGCTCAGCTCGCCCCAGCCGGACGGCTGGGGCAGCCAGCTGCCGCCGTCGCCGAAGCCGTACGACGAGCCCTCGCGCGTCCACGGGATCGGCACCCGGCAGCCGTCACGGAAGCCGTCCTGGCCGGCGCCGCGGAAGTACGCCGGGTCCTGGCGCACCTCGTCGGGCAGGTCGACGACGTCCGGCAGGCCGAGTTCCTCGCCCTGGTAGACGTACGCCGAGCCGGGCAGCGCCAGCATCAGCAGTGTGGCCGCCCGCGCCCGCCGCAGACCGGCCTCGCGGTCGCCGGCCGTGCGGATCTGGGTGCCGAGGCCGGGCGGGTTGGCGAAGCGGGTGGCGTGCCGCGTCACGTCGTGGTTGGACAGCACCCAGGTGGCGGGGGCGCCGACCGGGCGCATCGCCTCCAGGGTGCGGTCGACGACCTCGCGCAGCTGCTCCGCGTCCCACTCGGTCGACAGGTACTGGAAGTTGAAGGCCTGGTGGAGCTCGTCGGGGCGGACGTAGTTCGCGGTGCGCTCGACCGTCGGGGTCCAGGCCTCGGCGACGAAGATGCGCTCGCCCGAGTACTCGTCGAGGATGAGCCGCCACTGGCGGTAGATCTCGTGGACGCCGTCCTGGTCGAAGAACGGCATGACATCGTTGCCCAGCAGCTTGAGTTGGTCGTGGGCCCCGAGGTCCGGCAGACCCGCCGCCTTGACCAGGCCGTGGGCCACGTCGATACGGAAGCCGTCGACGCCCATGTCCAGCCAGAATCGCAGGACGGAGCGGAACTCGTCCCCGACCGCCGGGTGTTCCCAGTTGAAGTCGGGCTGCTCGGGCGCGAAGAGGTGCAGGTACCACTCGCCGGGGGTGCCGTCCGGCTCCGTGACCCGGGTCCAGGCGGGGCCACCGAAGATGGACTCCCAGTCGTTGGGCGGGAGTTCGCCGTTCGCACCCTTGCCGGGCCGGAAGTGGTAGCGGTCCCGCAGGGAGGAACCGGGGCCTTCGCGCAGCGCCCGCTTGAACCACTCGTGCTGGTCGGAGGAGTGGTTGGGGACCAGGTCGACGATGATCCTCAGGCCCAGTTCACGGGCGTCCCGGATGAGCGCGTCGGCGTCGAGGAGGTTGCCGAACATGGGGTCGACCGCGCGGTAGTCGGCGACGTCGTAACCGGCGTCGGCCTGCGGGGAGGCGTAGAAGGGGCTGAGCCACACGGCGTCCACGCCGAGGTCGCGCAGGTACGGGAGACGGGAGCGTACGCCTTCCAGGTCGCCCATGCCGTCGCCGTTGCTGTCGGCGAAGCTGCGCGGGTACACCTGGTAGATCACCGCGTCCCGCCACCAGTCACGGCGCTTGGCGACGGTGGCGACAGCCGAGGTGGGGGTGGGGGCCGGGGCTGCGGGCTGCTGGCTCATGGCGTCCTTGGTACGTAACGGGGCTGTTGACATGGAGTGTTGGGGCTCGCTTCGGTTTTCGAGGGCGAGTGGTCGAGGCGAGTGGTCGAGGCGAGTCGATGAGACGGCTTGATGAGGCGGCCGCGGTGCCGGCGGGGTCGGATGGACACCGCGGCCGCCACCCGCGCTCCTTGCGGGGCGCGGGAGTCTCGTACGGGCTCAGCCCTTGGTGCCGCCCGCGGTGAGGCCGGTCACCAGGTTCTTCTGCACGAGGTAGAAGAACACGGCGGCGGGTATCGCGATCAGCACGGCCGTGGCGGCCATGAGGTTGCGCTGGGCGTCGTGCTCGCTGACGAAGGACTGCAGACCGACGGCGAGGGTGTACTTGTCGTCGCTGAGCATGAACGTCGACGCGAAGGCGACCTCGCTGAAGGCGGTGAGGAAGTTGTAGAAGGCGGCCACCGCGAGACCGGGCT
This sequence comes from Streptomyces sp. Root1310, assembly GCF_001426425.1. NCBI lineage: Bacteria > Bacillati > Actinomycetota > Actinomycetes > Kitasatosporales > Streptomycetaceae > Streptomyces > Streptomyces sp. Root1310. The sequence goes on from NZ_LMEQ01000001.1 coordinate 547,879, forward strand.
TGGCGAGCGGCAGGATCAGCCGGAAGAAGGTGCCGAACGGGGTGAGCCCGTCCACGCGCCCCGCCTCGTCGATCTCGAAGGGGATGGTGTCGAAGTACCCCTTGAGCAGCCAGGCGCTGTACGGGATGACCGTCGTGCAGTAGACGAGGATCAGGCCGAAGTAGTTGTCGATGAGCTGCAGGTCCGAGAGGATCTGGTACATCGGCACCATCAGCACGGCGACCGGGAACATCTGGGTGACCAGCAGGACCCACATGAACTTCTTGTAGCCGGGGAAGCGCATCCGCGAGACGGCGTAGCCGGTGGTGGCGGCGATGAGCACGCCGATGGCGGTGGTGCCGAGCGTGACGATGAGCGAGCTCTTCAGCCAGTCGAAGAACTGGGTGTGCTGGATGACGAACGTGTAGTTGTCGAACGTCATCTTGTCCCAGATGCCGCCCGGGTGCAGATAGTCGTCCGTGTCCGGGCCGAGGGACAGATAGACCAGCCACGCGATCGGGAAGAGCGCGATGACGCTCGCGACGATCAGGATGCCGTGCGAGGCGAGGGAGCCGGCGAGGCTGTTCTCGCCGCGGCGCCGGGCGCGCGGGGTCCTGGAACGCTGCTCGCTCACGGGGGCGGAGGTCTCGGCGGTGGTGCTACTCATGGGAACTCCTGCCTCAGATCGCGAGCTGCTGCTCGTTGCGGTTCAGCCAGCGGCGGTAGAACGAGGTGAAGACGATCAGGATGGCCAGCAGCAGGATGCCGTAGGCGGCGGACTGGGCGAAGTCACGCGGCTGCTGTCCGAAGCCGAGGTAGTACGCCCAGGTGACGAGGATCTGCGCGTCGGGCGCCGTGTTGCCGAACAGCAGGAAGATCACGGCGAACTGGTTGAAGGTCCAGATGATGCCCAGCAGCACGACGGTGGAGCTGACGGACCGCAGGCCCGGCAGGGTGACGTACCGGAAGCGCTGCCAGGCGCTGGCGCCGTCCATCTCGGCGGCCTCGTAGAGGGAGGCGTCGATGGCCTGGAGGCCGCCGAGCAGCGAGATCATCATGAACGGCACACCGCACCAGGTGTTGACCATGATCGCGGCGAACCGCTGCCAGAAGGTGTCCTCGAGCCACAGGGGCGAGGGCAGATGCAGCGCGTCGAGCGCGGAGTTGATGATGCCGCCGTCGGCGAGCATGAACCGCCAGCCGAAGACGGTGACGAAGGTGGGCACGGCCCACGGCAGCACCAGGATCAGCCGGTACAGGGTCCGCCCGCGCAGCTTCTGGTTGAGCAGGAGCGCGAGGCCCAGTCCGATGCCGTAGTGCAGGGCGACACAGGCCGCCGTCCAGACGATCGTCCAGATGAAGTGCGACCAGAAGCGGTCGTAGGCCGTCGGCCCCCAGAGGATGTCGGCGTAGTTGTCGAGGCCGATGAACTTGTAGGTGGCGTCGATGTGGTTGACGCCGATCGTGCGCGCCGTGTTCAGGCTGTTGGCGTCGGTCAGCGTCAGGTACAGGCCGTACACCAGGGGGTACAGCACGAGCACGCCGAGGACGACCGCCACCGGGGCGATCATCACGTACGCGTACCAGTGCTTCTGGTAGCCGCGCCTCAGGCGCCCGGCCGGCCCGGGCTTCGGCTCACGGTCACCGCGGCTCTTGCCGGTCGCGCGGTCGATGGCGACTGTCATGATTCGACACCTTCTGGATCTTCACGCTGGATCTTCGACGGGGTGGTACGGCTCACCGGCCGGTGGCCGCCGGATCTCTCCCCCCAGGTCCGGGAGATCCGGCGGCCACTCGGACTCACTTGCTGAAGTCCGGCACCAGCTTGGCGATGGCGGTCTCAGCGGTGCTCAGGCCCTTGTCGAGGGTCTCCTTACCACCCGCGATCTTGGGCAGTTCGGTGTCGAGCGGGCCCCAGAGGGAGCTGTACTCCGGCAGCGCCGGACGCGGCTGGGCGGCGGACAGGACCGTCTGGTAGCCGGCGATGCCCGGGTCGGCCTTGACGGCGGCGGTGTAGGCGTCGTCGCGCGTCGGCAGCGTGGAGTTCTTCTGGGCGATGGTCGCCTGGCTCGACGCGGAGGTCATGAAGTTGACGAACTTCAGCGCGGCGGCCTGGTGGGCCTTGTCCGAGCCGGCGTAGACCGAGAGGTTGTGGCCGCCGGTCGGGGCGCCCGCCTTGCCGGTGGAGCCGGCCGGGACGGTGGCGATGCCGAGGTTGTTCTTGTCCGTGAAGGCGGTGCCCTTGTAGAAGTTCGTGATCTCCCACGGGCCCTGGACGATCGCGGCGACCTTGCCGTTGACGAACGCGTCCTGGATGTGGGCGTACGCGTCGGCGGTGGTGTCCGCCTTGTGCAGGCCCTTGCCGTCGAAGAGGCCCAGCCAGGTGCCGTACGCCTTCTGCGCGGCCGGGGAGTTCACGGTGATCTTCTTGGCGTCGGCGTCGACGGTGTCGGTGCCCTCGCCGTACAGGAAGGACTGGGCGTAGTAGGCCTGGGTGGAGCCCCAGTAGCCGTCGACGCCGGTCTTCGCCTTGATGGTGGCGGCGGCGGTCTTGAGGTCGTCCCAGGTCTTGGGGGCCTCGGTGATGCCGGCCTTCGTGAACAGCGCCTTGTTGTAGACGAGCGCGAGCGTGTCCGTGACGATCGGCACGCCGTACGTCTTGCCCTCGTACTTGGCCTGCTCGATCAGGTTCGACTTGAACTTGGCCTGGTCCTTGAGGGCGTCCGTGCCGTCCAGCGGCAGGAAGAAGCCCTTCTTGGCGAAGGCGGGGGTCCAGCCGACCTCGGAGCGCAGCACGTCCGGGGCGCCGGAGGCACCGGCGGCCGTGTCGAACTTGTTCTGCGCCTGGTCGAAGGGCACGTTGACGTACTTGACCTTGACGTCCTTGTTGGCGGCCTCGAACTGCTTGACCAGGGCCTGGTACGTCGGCGCCTCATTGGTGGCGTTGGAGGTGTCCCACCAGGTGATGGTGACCGGCCCGGACGAGTTGTCGCTGCCGCTGTCGTCCCCGCCGCAGGCCGTCGCCGCGAGGGCGAAGGACGCCACCAGCGCGGTGGCCGCTATGCCACGCCGCATGAGTTTCTCCTTGAGGGTGAGAGCCCGTTTAGCTACAGGAAGCGGTCCCGTCCGCTGTCCTGCCGACTCCGACCGCGCCGTTGCTGCCGTCGGGCGACGTGAACGTAACAGCGATGTAAGCGGCACGAAAGACCTTGCAGAAAAAAAGTGCAAGACATCACCGAAGTTATCCGCGCGTGATCCGTGCGTGACCTCCCCTCGACCGCCGTGAGACCGTAGTTGTCGTGGTTGAGGGGCCTCACAGCGGGGCACGAGGCCGCTGTGCAAGACTCTGCAAGCTCTTGCCATCACTTTCATGAGGGAGCGCGATGACGCAGCAGCCCGCGGGCCGTTCAACAGGTCGCCCACGGCGTCCGATTGGTGTGCAAGTCAGCACCCGACCGGTACAGTCCACCCCTGTGACCACACGGCTTGCCGACATCGCTGCGCAGGCGGGGGTGAGCGAAGCGACCGTCAGCCGCGTTCTCAACGGCAAGCCCGGTGTCGCCGCCACCACCCGCCAGTCCGTGCTCGCGGCTCTGGACGTCCTGGGCTACGAGCGCCCCGTCCGGCTGCGCCAGCGCAGCGCGGGACTCGTCGGCCTGATCACGCCGGAGCTGGAGAACCCGATATTCCCGGCCCTGGCTCAGGTCATCGGCCAGGCGCTGACCCGCCAGGGCTACACCCCGGTCCTCGCCACCCAGACACCGGGCGGCTCCACGGAGGACGAACTCACCGAGATGCTGGTCGACCGCGGGGTCGCCGGCATCATCTACGTCTCGGGCCTGCACGCGGACACCACGGCCGACATGCAGCGCTACGAGCAGCTGCGGGCGCAGGGCGTCCCCTTCGTGCTGGTGGACGGCTTCTCCCCGAAGGTCCAGGCGCCGTTCATCTCCCCCGACGACCGGGCGGCGATGACCCTGGCGGTCACCCACCTCGTCTCGCTCGGCCACACCCGGGTGGGACTGGCACTCGGCCCCAAGCGGTTCGTGCCGGTCCAGCGCAAGATCGAGGGCTTCGTCAGGGCGGTCCAGGAACAGCTGGGCCTCGACCCCGAGACGATCGAGAAGGATCTGGTCCAGCACTCCCTCTACACCCTCGAAGGCGGCCAGGCGGCGACCACGGCCCTGATCGACCGGGGCTGTACGGCGATCGTCTGCGCCAGCGACATGATGGCCCTGGGCGCGATACGGGCGGCCAGGCAGCGCGGTCTCGCGGTGCCCCAGGACATCTCGGTGGTCGGCTTCGACGACTCCCCGCTGATCGCCTTCACCGACCCGCCCCTCACGACCGTCCGCAAGCCGGTCCCCGCGATGGGCCAGGCCGCCGTCCGCACGCTCCTCGAGGAGATCGGCGGGACACCCGCGCCGCACAGCGAGTTCGTGTTCATGCCGGAGCTGGTGGTGCGCGGTTCGACCGCTTCGGCGCCCGGGGACCGCAATCGTCCGTAGGGCGGACACGTCCGGCTTCTCCCCGGTACGCCGGCAGTAGGCGGAGCGGTCCGGCCGTCGTAGAAAGTGCGGGCCGAACCCGACCGAGGGATGATCGGGCCAAGAGGTCTTTTCTGGCAGACTTTGTGTCCATGGGTGAATCGACTGTGACGCCATTGGAAGGCCGTGACCAGGCCCTTCCAGACCCCGTCACGGCCGCTCCCCGGCAGCGCCGCCTCCACCGGCTGCGCAGCCCCCGCCGCCCCCGTCTCTGGTTCGAGATCCTCCTCGTCGGCGTGAGCTACTGGACCTATTCGCTGGTGCGCAACGCGGTCCCGGAACAGCGCGCCGAGGCGCTGCGCAACGCCGACTGGATCTGGCGTGTGGAGCACGGCCTCGGCGTCGCCTTCGAGGAGTCGGTCAACCACACGGTGAACTCGGTGACCTGGCTCATCGTGGCCATGAACTACTACTACGCGACCCTGCACTTCATCGTCACGCTCACCGTCCTGGTCTGGCTCTACCGCAGCCACCCGGGGCGCTACGCGGCGACGCGCCTGGTGCTCTTCGCCACCACGGGCGTGGCCCTGGCCGGCTACTACCTGTATCCACTGGCGCCCCCGCGGCTGATGCCGCGCGCCGACTTCGTCGACACGGTCATGGTCCACCAGACCTGGGGCTCGATGGCCTCCGGCGACCTCAAACACATGTCGAACCAGTACGCGGCGATGCCGTCCATGCACATCGGCTGGTCCGTGTGGTGCGGTCTGACCGTGTTCGCGCTGGCCAGGCTGCCCTGGGTGCGCATCCTGGGCCTGCTGTACCCGACGGCGACCCTGGTGGTGATCGTCGCGACGGCCAACCACTTCTGGCTGGACGCCGTGGGCGGCATCCTCTGCCTGGTTTTCGGCTTCGCGGTGGCGTGGATCTGGTACGGGACCCTGCCGTACGCCCTGCCGAGACGGGTGCCGCCGAAGGGGCAGGGCAGACCCCTGCTCCCCACCAAGGCCTGACACCCGGCGTCACGCCTGGACCCCGGCCGCCATCCGGCATCACACCTCGGCCGCCGACCGACATCCGGTGCCGGTCGTTCCGGCTGTCGCAGGTTGCGTGATGCGGAGCGGGTGTTACGAAACCAGCGACGGACGCCGTGTGACAGGCAGGACCGACTGATCCTCGACGGTCTGCTCCGCCCGGTTGCTCTCGATCTCGGTCCAGATGGCGTCGAGAGACAGGCCGAGGGTGTCGGCGATCGCTGCGATGGTCGGGAAGGCGGGGGTGGCCACACGGCCGGATTCGATCTTCCGCAAGGTTTCGGGCGAGATGCCCGAAGCGAGCGCCACGTCCAGCATCGAGCGGCGGCCCCGGGCTCGGCGGAGCAGGGCGCCGAGGCGCTGTCCGCGTTCTACCTCGGCGGGGGTGAGCGGCAACCTGACCATGACCCCATTCTAATACCGGTACAGTTAGACCGGGATAGTTATTGGACGTACATGAGAGGTCCGCCATGATCGAGATCCTGAACTCCGCGCGGCTTGAGCGGGCGAGGGACACCGGCGCTCTGGTCGGAGACATCCTGCACGCGCTGAAGCAGCGCAGCACGGTCGGGACGAACCTGCTGGACATCGACCAGTGGGCCAAGGAGATGATCACCGAGGCGGGAGCGCAGTCCTGCTACGTCGACTACGCGCCTTCCTTCGGGCGCGGCCCGTTCGGGCACTACATCTGCACGGGCGTCAACGACGGAGTGCTCCACGGGCGGCCTCACCACTACACGCTGGCGGACGGGGACCTGCTGACTCTCGACCTCGCCGTGGCCAGGGGCGGGGTGGCCGCGGACGCCGCGATCAGCTTTCTGGTGGGCGACGCCAGGCCGGCGGCGAGCGTGGCGATGATCGAGACGACCGAACGCGCACTCGCCGCCGGCATCGCCGCCGCCAAGCCCGGGGCGCGCATCGGTGATCTCTCCCACGCCATCGGCACGGTTCTCAGCGAGGCGGGCTACCCGGTCAACACCGAGTTCGGAGGCCACGGCATCGGCTCGACCATGCACCAGGACCCCCACGTCGCGAACACCGGACGGCCGGGCCGCGGATACAAGCTGCGCCCCGGACTGCTGCTCGCCCTGGAGCCCTGGGTCATGGAAGACACCGCCACTCTCGTCACCGACGCCGACGGCTGGACGCTGCGCAGCGCGACAGGCTGCCGGACCGCGCACAGCGAGCACACCATCGCCATCACCGAAGACGGAGCCGAGATCCTCACGCTGCCCACGCGGGCACGACCGTAAGAGGGCGCTTCAGGTCTTGTTCTTCAGCCTCGCGACGCGTGGGACGGTCGCGCGGTGGGGCAATTCGGGTGCGTGTCGGGGGCAGGTTGGTCAGACTCTCGGCATGACAGCGAAGATCAGCCGCATCAACCCCGATCAGTTGCATGAGACGCCGGGCTACCACCACATCACCGTGGTGGAGACCGGCCGAACGGCTTATCTGGCGGGGCAGTGCCCCCTCGACCAGGGCGGCTCTCTCGTCGGCCCGGGCTCCCTCGAGGTGCAGGTCGATCAGGTGGTCGTGAACGCGCTTGCCGCCCTTGCGGCGGTGCATGCTCAGCCCCAGCACGTGGTGCGGTCGGTGATCTACGTCCGGAGTGATGACAGGGAGGACCTGGGCCTCGCCTGGCACCGGCTCACCGCTTCCGCCCTCGGGCCGGCCTTCACGTCCGCCAGCACGCTCTTGGGGGTTGCGCAGCTGGGCTTCGCAGGGCAGCTGGTCGAGGTGGACCTCACCGTCGCGCTGCCCGACTGAGCGGCTCTCACGCCTCGGCCGAGGCACTGGCGGCGGTGGCCGGGGGCCGGGCAGACCAGGCCTTCGAGGTGGGCCTGACGGCGCTGATGAACCACGCGCGGACCCTGCGGGCGGAGGGCACCGCATAGCCCGACGGGGACGGCCCGACCGCGGGCCGCAGGGCGCCGTCCGACCGGGGCCACGCGCTCACGGCGCTCCCGCGGCGCCCCTCAGCGCGTCGACGAACGCGTCCAGCGCGGGCTGCGCCGGCGCCGTCTCGCGGACCACCGCCTGGATGGCCCGAACCGGCACCGGGTCACGCACCTCCCGCACGACGACCCCCGGATGGCGGCTGCCGAGCCCCAGCCGGGGCACCAGACTCACGCCCAGACCGGCGGCGACGAACCCCTGGGCGGTCACGTAGTCCTCGCTCTGCACCATGAACCGGGGCCGGAACCCGACCACCGCACACGCGTCCAGCTGGGCGTCGAGACAGGGCCCCGGCCACTCGCTGCCCACGAACGCCTCCTCGGCCAGCTCCGCCAACCGCACACTGCGCCGCCCGGCGAGCCGGTGCCCGCGCGGCAGGACGGCGAGATAGGGGTCGTCGAGCAGGTGCAGCAGCCGTACACCACTGTCCTGCCGCCCCTCCCGGCTCACCAGCAACGCCAGATCGGCCCGTCCTTCCCGCACCTCCGCGACCGGGTCCTCGGGATCGGCCGTCAGCTTCAGCTCGATCCGGACGCCGGGATGCGCCTCCCGCAGCCGCGCCACGGCCGGCGCCACCAGCCCGGCCCCCGCGGTGGCGAAGTACCGCACCGCCAACCGCCCGGTCCGCCCGGCGAGCAGGTCGGCGAGCGCCGTCTCGGCCTCGGCGACCTGGCGCCCGATGGCCTCCGCGTGCTCGGTGAGCAGCAGTCCGGCGGCGGTGGGCCGGACGCCCCGCCCGACCCGCTCCAGCAACGCGGCCCCCGCCTCCTTCTCCAGGGCGGCGATCTGCTGACTGACGGCGGACGGCGTGTACCCCAGCACGGCCGCGGCTCCCGTCACGGACCCGTTCCCCACGACCGCCCGCAACACCTGCATCCGCCGCACATCAAGCATGCAGTCCAGCTTAACGAATCATCCAGAACATTTCACTTGTCCTCACGGGTCGGGCGGACGACCGTAGGAACATGCCCCTCGCCTCCACGCTCCGCATGGCCGCGCTCGCCCTCTTCTGGGGCTCCGGCTTCCTCTGGATCAAGCTCGCCCTGACCCACGGTCTGACGCCCGTCCAGATCACCATCGCCCGGTGCGTCCTGGGCACGGCGGTCCTGCTGCTCCTGGCCCGCCGGGCAGGCCAGCGCCTCCCCCGGTCCCGGACCACCTGGGGCCATCTCGCCGTGGCCGCCCTCTTCTGCAACGCGCTGCCCTTCGCGCTCTTCGCCCTGGGCGAGCGGCACCTCGACTCGGGCATCGCGGGCGTCCTCAACGCCACGACCCCCCTGTGGTCGCTCCTCATCGGGATCGGCCTGGGCACGGACCGGGCCCTGTCTCCCGTGCGGCTGGCCGGTCTCGTCCTGGGCTTCGCCGGCACCGTCCTGATCTTCGCCCCCTGGCACCACGAGGGCCTGCTCAGCCTTCCCGCCCTGTACCTGCTGGCCGCGGCGGCTAGCTACGCGGTGGCCTTCGCCTACATGGCCCGGCACCTGACGGCCTCGAAGACCCCGATGGCCATGTCGGCGGCCCAGCTCCTCACCGCCACGGGCTGGAGCACCCTGGCCCTCCCGGCGGCCGGCCCCTTCCGTCCGGACGCCACCGCCCTGCTCGCCGTCGTCGCGCTGGGCGTCCTCGGCACGGGCGTGACCTTCTACCTCAACTACCGCCTGATAGCGGACGAGGGCCCCACCGCGGCGGCGACGGTCGGCTACCTGCTCCCGGTCGTGTCGGTCGCGCTGGGCGCGGCGGTCCTGGGCGAGCAGACAGGCGTGCGCGTCCTCACGGGCATGGCGGTGGTGCTGGTGGGCGTCGGGCTGACCCGGCGGAACACGGCGTCGCAGGCGCGCCGGCCTGCGGACGCGCGGTGCGAGAGCGCGGCACGGCCCGTCGCCCAGCGGTCCTAGCCTCCGTAGAACAGCTCGTCCACCACGCCCCGGGCCAGGCGCGCGGTCCGCCGGTAGTCGTCGAGCATGTCGCCCACCCGCCCGGGCCCGTACCCCAGATACCGCCCCACCGCGACCAGTTCCCGGGGGTCGGACGGGAAGGTGTCCCCGGCCCGTCCACGCACCAGCATCACCGCGTTGCGCACCCGGCTCGCCAGTACCCACGCCTCGTCCAGCGTCGCCGCGTCCTCGCCCGTGACGATGCCCGCGTCGCGCGCGGCGGCAAGGGCCTCACGGGTGCGGGTGGTCCGCAGCCCCGGATGCGTCGATCCGTGCCGCATCTGGGCCAACTGCACGGTCCACTCGACGTCGGACAGGCCGCCGGGGCCGAGCTTGGTGTGCAGCTTCGGATCGGCGCCCCGGGGCATCCGCTCCGACTCCATGCGGGCCTTCAGCCGCCGGATCTCCCGGACGGCCTCCTCGCCGAGACCGCCCGCCGGATACCGCAGGGGGTCGATCAGCTCGATGAAGCGACGCCCCAACTCCTCGTCTCCCGCGACGACTTCGGCCCGCAGCAGCGCTTGCGACTCCCAACCCAGCGACCAACGGCGGTAGTAGGCCTCGTACGACTTCAATGTGCGCACGAGCGGCCCGGACTTGCCCTCCGGACGCAGGTCGGCGTCGATGAGCAGCGGCGGGTCGGCACTGGAGATCTGGAGCAGCCTGCGCATCTCGGAGACGACCTTGTTCGCGGCCTCCGCGGCCTCGCGCTCGTCGACGCCGTCCCGGGGCTCGTGCACGAACAGGACGTCGGCGTCGGAGCCGTAGCCCAGTTCATGACCGCCGAACCGGCCCATGCCGATGACGGTGAACGTCGTCGGAAGCGTGTCGCCCCAGCCGTCGCGCACGACCGCGCGCAGGGTGCCGGCCAGCGTGGCGGCGGTGATGTCCGACACGGCCCCGCCCACCAGGTCCACAAGGGCGCCCTGGTCCGCCTCGACCGGCTGCGCCTCCGTGCCGTAGGACGCGACGATGTCGGCGGCCGACGTGCGGAACAGCTCGCGCCGACGCACCCCGCGCGCCGCCGTGACCGCCTGCACCACCCCGTCGGCGCGTCGCACCGCGGCGAGTATCTCCTGCTCCAGATGCGCCCGCCCGCGCGGCGCGAGCCCCCCGCCGTCCCCGTCGCCGAGCAGCGCCACCGCCTCCGGCGCCCGCATCAGCAGATCGGGGGCGAGCCGCCCGGCGGACAGCACCCGGGCGAGGTTCTCCGCGGCGGCGCCCTCGTCCCGCAGCAACCGCAGGTACCAGGGCGTCTTGCCGAGCGCGTCCGAGACCTTGCGGAAGTTGAGCAGGCCCGCGTCCGGGTCGGCGGAGTCCGCGAACCAGCCGAGCAGGACCGGCAGCAGGGTGCGCTGGATGGCCGCCTTGCGCGTGACGCCGGAGGCAAGCGCCTCCAGGTGGCGCAGCGCGGACGCCGGGTCGGCGTATCCGAGCGCGACCAGCCGCTCCCGGGCCGCCTTCGGGCTCAGCCTGGTCTCACCGGGAGCGAGTTGGGCGACGGCGTCGAGCAGCGGACGGTAGAACAGCTTCTCGTGCAGCCGACGCACCACGGCGGCGTGCCGCTTCCACTCCTGGCCGAGCTCGGCGACCGGGTCGGTGCGCAGTCCGAGCGAGCGGCCCAGCCGCCGCAGGTCGGTCTCGGCCTCGGGGACCAGATGGGTCCGCCGCAGCCGGTAGAGCTGGATCCGATGCTCCATGGAGCGCAGGAAGCGGTACGCGACGTCCAGCTGTTCCGCGTCGGCGCGCCCGACGTAACCTCCCGCGGCGAGCGCCTGGAGGGCGTCGAGCGTGGTGCCGCTCCGCAAGGAGGCGTCGGCCCGCCCGTGCACCAGCTGCAGCAGCTGTACGGCGAACTCGACGTCCCGCAGCCCTCCGGGCCCCAGTTTCAGTTCGCGCTCGACCTCGGCGACCGGGATGTTCTCGACGACGCGCCGCCGCATCTTCTGCACGTCGACGACGAAGTTCTCCCGCTCGGCGGCCTGCCACACCAGGGGCCCCACGGCGGCGACGTACTCGGCGCCCAGCGCCAGGTCGCCGGCCACCGGCCGCGCCTTCAACAGGGCCTGGAACTCCCAGGTCTTGGCCCAGCGCTGGTAGTAGGCGAGATGGCTGGACAGCGTCCGCACCAGCGGCCCGTTGCGCCCCTCCGGCCGCAGATTGGCGTCGACGGGCCAGATGGACCCCTCCACGGTGGTCTCCGAGCAGATCCGCATCAGGTGCGCGGCCAGTTTGGCGGCGGCCCGCAGCGCCTTGCCCTCGTCGGCCCCGTCGACGGCCTCCCCCACGAAGATCACGTCGACGTCGGACACGTAGTTCAGCTCGTGCCCGCCGCACTTGCCCATCGCGATGACGGCGAGCCGGCACATCGCGGCGTCGTCGGGCGCGGCGGCCCGGGCGAGTCCCAGGGCGGCCCGCAGCGTGGCGGTGGCGAGATCGGCGAGCTCGGCGGCGGTCTCGGCGAGATCGGTCGTCCCGCAGACGTCACGTGCCGCGATGGACAGCAGGCAGCGCCGGTAGGCGACGCGCAGCGACACGGGATCCGTGGCCTCGGCGAGGCCCCGCTCGAACTCCTCCACCCCGGGATGCAGATCCCGCGGCTCGTAGGTGACCAGCGCCTCCCAGTCCCGCGGATGCCGGGCGAGGTGGTCGGCGAGGGCGGCGGACGCGCCCAGCACCCCCAGCAGCCGGTCACGCAGCGGCTTGGCCGCTATCAGGGTGTCGAGCAGCTCCCGACGGGCGGTGGGCCCGGGCTGGGCCTCCAGCAGCCGGACGAGGCCGTGCAGGGCGAGATCGGGATCGGCGGTGGCGCCGAGGGCCTCCAGGAGGAAGGGATCGTTGCGCACCGGCGACAGCTCGGGCCCGTCCAGGAGCCGCTCGGCGGCGGACGGGTCGGTGAAGCCGTGCCGCAGCAGCCGTGTGAAGGTGCTGCTCCTGCGCCCCGGCGCCATCATCCCCGGCCCTCCCTCGGATCAAGGTCGTACGCACCTGAGCGTAACCCGGGCCTTTCGGTGGCGCCCCGGCGCGGTTTCCGGTTCTGTGGTACTTCGGGTTCTGCGCGACTTCGGTGCCGCGGGACCTCGGTTCCGCACAGACAGAGCGACGGCCGCGACAAGGGAGTCAAGCCATGGACATGACCCTAGAGGTGATCCTTCTGCCGGTGTCCGACGTGGACCGGGCCAAGGAGTTCTACCGCGACAAGGTCGGCTTCCACGTCGACCTCGACGGCGAGGTCATGGAGGGCGTACGCATCGTCCAGCTCACCCCACCCGGCTCCGGCTGTTCGATCGCCCTGGTCGACGGCCTCCAGGTGCCGACGGGAACCCCGCAGCCGGGCACCTACCACGGCATGCAGCTCTGCGTGACGGACGCGAAGGCCGCGTACGAGGAACTGACCGCCCGCGGCCTGGACGTCAGCGAACCCCAGCAGTTCGCACCGCAGGACGGAGCGACCTTCATGTACTTCAAGGACCCCGACGGCAACGGCTGGGCGATCCAGGAGTACCGCCGCCGGGAGACGGAACCGCTCCACCAGGTGCTGGCGAAACTGACGGCCCGGTAGGGCTCCGTCGGGGTACGGGCCATGCCGACCGATCCACGGACGATCCTCCGGCAGGCCCGCCAGGGTCCGGTACCGGCGGACTGGCGCGTGTTCACCAAGAGGCGCGGCAAGCTCTCCGGGTTCCTGCGCGGGACCTCGCACGACCCGGACCCGCTGCTGGTCATCACCCCTGACGGCGCCGTCGAGTACGTGAACGAAGGCAAGCCGCTGACGATCGTCGACTTCCACGAGCTGGCCGGGATCACGCTCCGGGTGAACGGACAGAGCTTCTCCGACAGTTCCTCGGTGCGTTCCTCGGTGAGCATCACCGTATGGATCGACCTGGCCCATCGCGACGGCAGGAAGACGAAGTGGCGCTCCGCGTCCTTCGCGAACGACCTGCCGTCGGTCCAGGCCTTCATCGAGGCCTACGGCGCCCACCGGGCCCTTCGCACACGCTGAGCCGGGGGCGGTTCGGAAGGCGCCGCCACCCCGGGCCGCACGCCCGGAGCCGCCCCGGAGCCGCCCCGGAGCCGGATCGGAGCCGGATCGGAGCCGCCCGGAGGCGGCCCGGAACTGCGCGGAACGCACGAAACCGGCCCGGGGGCCGGTCGGGCGCCGTGGGGCCGGCGGTCCGTGACCGTCGGCCCCACGAAGGTGAAGGTGTCCTACTCCGTCGAGGACGGTACGGACGGCTGAGGAGTCTGCGTCGGTCGGCCCGGAGAGACGCCCACGGCACACGCCGCCGTGCTGCCCGGCAGCCTGTGGCGGTTGACCGCGATCAGGCGGTAGACACCTTGGGACAGCCACCGCAGGGGGACGGTGAGAAGCAGACCGCCGAGGATGCGCCATCCTCCGCCCGCGCTCAACAGGGCCTTGGCAAGGGCCCGGGAGCCCCCGTACACCGTGCCCGACCGAGTGATCCACAGCATCTCGCGCTGTGCCCGCAGCTCCGTGACACCGAGTGCGTGGAGTTCGGCGAACTGCCAGGCGGTGATGGTGCACTTGGGCTTGACGCGATGCTCGATGAACCGCACCGAACGGGCGCAGAAGCCGCAGTCGCCGTCATAGACGAGCAGCGGGAGGTGTCGCAGTCGTCCCTCGGTGCGGTGGGGGAGGTTCATCGGACGTTCACGACCCTTCGAGGCATGGCCCGCCTCTGTACTGTTCGCGCCGCTCACGGAGTCGCCGCACCAGCAAGGCGAACCGCCCGTCGGCCCAGACGAGGAGGGCCGTGGGCAGGAAGACCAAGTCGCTGACGATCATGGCGAGTGACAGGAACGGGATGCCCAGGATGACCGCGATCCCCACGTGTTCGAGGATCATGACGGCCAGCAGCACATTCTTGATCTTGCGGTACATGAGGGTGAAAGGGAACGAGATCTGCATGATGACCGTGCCGTAGCACAGCACGAAGACCAGCAGCATGTTCGCCGAGACGAGACCGGTCAGCCACGGCCAGGGGCGGAAGAGATCCAGCTGCATCGCGTAGTAGACGGCGCTGCCGTCCTGCCACTTCGTCCCGTGGCTCTTGTACAGGCCCGCCGAGGCGTAGATGAAACAGATCTGAGCGGCGATGACCAGCATCGCGCAGTTGTGCAGCATGGCCGCGCCGGAGTCGAGCAGCGAGCGCATCGCGTGGCGAGGAGCCCACCGGTCCAGGGCCAGGCACAGGCCCTGGAGGCTCCACATCACCCAGAAGACCCCGAGCCAGCCGTCCCAGTGGAAGCACGAGGCCCACAGCAGCGGCGGGGCGAGCGTGAACCACAACGCCGGCCCGGCCCGGTCACGTCCGGCGTCACCGGCCCGCGATCCATCGCGCCGGGCGTCCAGCGACCACACCCGGCCACAGCGGGTGAAGGCCAGGTAGACCGCCATGATGCGGATGATGTCGTCGCCTGCGTCTCCCGCGAAGGGGCTTCGGTTCTCGATGGCCAGCACTCCCACGAGGAAGAGCACCGCCGTGCCGCGGGTGCGCCAGCCCAGCATGAGCAGAACGGCGGCCGCGATCGCCCCGAGGTAGACGCATTCGAACCACCACCGGCCACCCGACCAGGTGAGCACGGTGAAAGCGTGGGTGTCGGAGACAAGGGCCCTGGCCATGGTCAGCGACCAGGGGTTGTGGTCACCGAACAGCACACGCCGGTTCGGCCACTCCCGGAGCAGATAGCAGGTGACGAAGAAGCCGTAGCCGATCCGGATGACGGCTGCCTGGTACGGGGAGTGGGTACGGCCGGCGAAAGCGATGAATGCCGACAGTCGCTCCAGGGCACGTTCGCGCACCGGGACCCGCGCCTTGGGAGATTCGGACGGCAACGGCTCCGACGTCGGAACCGACGAGGGCCGGAGCGCAGTGACGCCATCCGCGGGAGCTTGGGGCGCCGGGACGGCGACCGTCGCCGTTTTGCGGTTTTCGTGCACGTCACAGCTCCTTGTAGAACTTCTCCTTGACCGGCCACCACGGCAGGACTCTGTAGGCCGTCGTGTTCGGCGCCTTCTCGCCCGTCCACTTCGGCGGAGCAATGGCGTTGGTACGGCTGGCGAGTTGGATACGGATGATCCGCTCGCCGTTCCACTGGCGGCCGAAACGCTGAAGCGCGATCCGCGTCAGGTATTCGGTGGACAGCGCGCTGCGCATGCCGTTCGTCGGTTTGTCTTTCAAGTCGTGCGATTCCGTGTAGAAATCCCAGGAGCGACGCAGTACGTTTTGATCCAGATGACTGGGAACCGGATTGTGCTTCATTGCTTCGATATGCGAAAAGGAAAGATTTTCCCAGTCCCACGTGTGCCGGGTGCCGTCCCGCCCCAACGTCTGGACCCGCGCACCGACCGACACATTCTGGGCCAGCGGGTTCGGGGCGAACATCTGCCAGTTCTGGCCGAATTCCGGGTAGATGTAGCCGTTGATCCCCTGCTGATATCTGTTCGTCACAGAATTGGCGGGCGCGAGAGTCAGAAACACCATGCCGAGGTGCCACAGCACAGCGCCGATCAGGACCGCGAAAGTAACTGTCAATGCTACGAGGGAGGCCGTCCACTGAACGCGCGTGGCGGTGTCGCCCGGGGGTTCTTCGGCGGCGAGTGTGTTCCCGTCGGCGTCGCGAAGGGCGGACGGTTCGATGCATTCCGTCGTCGGGCCGGCCGTCTCGAACGCCTTGGCCGGGCCCACTAGCGTGTCGGAGCTTCGGGGCGGCGCGGAGTCACCCGTTGTCTTCCTGAACTGCTCCATGATGATCCTCGTGATCTGCCGTCTCACCGGCATGTGCGTCGGCGGAGAGCCCTGCGCCGCTGCCGGATTCACACCACGCGGCCGTCCCGGCACCGCCCTGCCGGGCGGTGCCGGGACGGCGGTGCCGAGCTCCCGCGCCCGTTGCCGGCGCCCCTACGTACTCAAGCCGAGGATTCGACTGTGGTCACCGGCAGGGACGCCGTGCCGCAACGAGCTGTCGTGCACCAGGCGACCGTGGTCAGTTGCCGTTCGCGTTGTTGCCGTTGTTCCCGTTGTTGCCGTTGTTGCCGTTGTTCGCATTGTTCGCGTTGTTGCCGTTGTTGGCATTGTTCGGGTTGTTGCCGTTGTTGCCGTTGTTCCCGTTGTTGCCGTTGTTGGCATTGTTCGGGTTGTTGGCGTTGTTGGCGTTGGTCGGATTGTTCGTTCCGTTGGAACCTCCGATGAGGCCAACAGGAATCAGGGTCAGAGTCACCGTCGGGTTGAACGTCGCGTTCTGGGTGCAGTACCCGAAGGTTCCGCCCTTGCAGTTGTGGTCCAGGTTCAGGGACGTGTAGCTGTCCCCGTCGGCGTCCTCGTCGTCGTGGCCGACGGGGTGAGCGAGGGAAGCGATCACCCGGTCGGCGGGGATGAGGGAAGGGTTGGCGAGCGCCACGCCCCCCAAGGACAGGGCGCCGACCGCTAGCCCTACAACGAGGCCCCGGAAAGCCTTCATCGATGACCTACCTTTCTCTGTGAGTGGGTCAGACGTTACGAATACTCAACTTTCCGGTATGGGGTAGGTAACGAGACACGCAGTCGAAGGTGACCCATATGCCGTAAGAACGCATCGATATTCACCCGCCCGGGCCTACATCAACTCAGGGCAGTTCCCGTAACTCCGAAAAGATGCGCAACGACCCTCTGGCCACGGGGCTCTCCGGCAGCGCGAAGTGACAAATGCGCGCAGTACCGCGCCGCCGGGCATTCGCCGTATCCACAGGCATGCCCACACGAACACAGCCGGGCAATGCTGTCATCGAGCGTTTTCAGCGTTGCCTCTCCAGGGTGAGGACGGCTTTGGTGATGACGCTCATGCGGTTGGGGCTGACGCGGGATCTGCGGAAGATCTGCCAGGACTTCAGCCCTGCTGTGCCGCGTTCGACCGGTGCCCTCGCCGCGGCCAGAGCCCGGTTGACGGTGCGTCGGGTGAGAGTGAGTTCACCGCCCGTTGGCCGTTTGAGTCCGGTGGGGCGCGGGCATCACGCGCGACGGGGGGCCTCGGCTATGACGTTCACGATGTTCTGCGTGCTGTTGCTCATGTCGTACGGCGGTGTCGGCGTGCTGCAGGAGAGCGCGCGGCGCCGTTGCCGGCCCGTCCGGCTTCGGCCCGGCTCCGAGGACAGCTCACGCCCCTGGCCCTCCGTCGACATTCTCATCCCCTCCTACAACGAGGAACCCGACGAGCTCGACGCCTGCCTGTCGGCCGTGGCCGTGGCGCAGTACGCGGGCCCTCTGCGTGTCTACGTCGTCGATGATGGATCGGCCCGGTCCGACGAACGCGACGTGGTGTACGGACGTATCGCCGGTCGCCCCGGCTGGAGCGTCGTCCGCCTGACCGACAACCGGGGCAAGCGGCGTGCCCAGCACGCCGGGTTCGTCCTGGGGCGGAGCTCACTCGTGCTGTGCGTGGACTCGGACACGCGGATCGGCCCCGGTGCTGTCACCGCACTGGTACGGCATTTCGAGGATGCCGAGGTGGGCGCGGTGAGCGGCGTGCTGCACGTGCGTACCGGCGGTGTCCTCACCCGTCTGTGCGCGCTTGAGTACCTGATGGCCGACGGGTACCGCGCCAGGCAGTCGGTTGACGAGGCGGTGCTCTGCTGCTCCGGCGCCTTCTCCATGTATCGCCGCTCGGCGCTGGAGGCCGTGTGGCCGGCCTACCAGGAGCACCGGTTTCTCGGCGTTCCCTGCCGCCACGGTGAAGACCTCTATCTGACCAGCCTCCTGCTGGGCGTGGGGCTGCGGACACGGTTCGCCGCCGAGGCGGAGGCATGGACGACCGCACCCGACCGGCTGGGCAGGTACGTGAGGCAGCAACTGCGTTGGAGCCGTAGCTTCTGGCGTGAGCTGCCCCGGCTCGTGGGGCAGCTGCGCTCGCGGCCGGCCCGTCTGTCGCTCGATGTCGCCATGGGGGCCGTTCCACCGCTGTTGTACGTGATTCCGCTCCTGCTGTGGACTGCGGAGTCTCCGACGCACGCGGCGGTGGCGGCTGCCGTGTTCGTGATGGCGGAGTCGGCGCTGACCTTCTTCCGTACCGGTGGGCACGCCCTGTGGGTGAGGTACGCGGCGCTGCGCGTGCTGGTGCAGATCCCAGTCCAGGTATGGGCACTGTTCACCGTGTACGACCAGGCGTGGATGACGCGTGATCCGGTCCGCCCATCGGCCCAGTGACCGTGGGTAACCGCATGTGACCGATTCAGGGAGGTACGGCAGAGTTGATCGAGCTCGCAGCAGTAGTCGAGGCGATCCGGGCGGAGATCCTCGCGGCGATGTCCACGAACGACGACGGGGGCATCCATTTTCCTGTCGGCCAGATCCAGCTCCAGTTCCAGGTCGGGGTGACCCGGTCGGCGAACGGTAGGGCAGGACTCAAGTTATGGGTCCTCGAACTTGGCGGTGACAAGGGCAAGGTCCTCCAGGAGCTGCAGACGGTGACCGTGACACTGGAGTCGCCGGTCGACGACCACGGCAAGTCTGTCAAGGTGTTCCGTTCGAGCACGGCGAAGCCGTAGCCGATGACCGGGACGGTTTCTGCGGACGCCTTTGCCATACGGGCGGTTGAGGTGCTTCGCCGGTTCCCGACGGGGACAGGGCAGCGGTGGAGCGTCGGCTCCGGCTACCTGGTGGCGGCCGGGCTTGTGCTCACGGCCGGGCACAACGTCGGCCCCGGGGAGTCCACACAGCTGCTCGTGCGGTTCTTCGACGAGTCCGAGGCCGAAGCGACGGTCCTCGCCCTGGGCCAGACTCCCGAGGACGACATCGCGCTGCTGACGATCGCCGAAGGCGGTCTCCCGGTGGGTGACTTCGCCCCGGTGCGCTTCGCGGTGGTCGACCGGACGGCCACACGGAATGTCACCGGATGCTGGGCGGTGGGGTTCCCCCGCTACAAGGAGACCGATGGCGTCGGCAGTCGTACGCCGCGCAGGCGCGACAGCGAGCACCTGGAAGGCGTGATCCCGCCGGGAGCGGATCTGCGCCGGGGGCTGCTCGGTCTGCGCGTCACCTCGGCACCGGAGCCGGTGGCGTCTGCGGGAACGGGCAGATCCCCGTGGCAGGGCATCTCCGGAACGCTGGTGTTCGCCCACGATGCCCCTGCCTCGTCCCGCGCCATCGGTGTGATCACCGAGCACCACACACCCGAGGGACCGTCCTCCTTGACGGTCGTACCGGTGACTCGGGTGAGCGCGATCGGCGTCGACGGGGTGTCCCGCGTATGGGACCTGCTCGATGTGCCGGACCCCGCCGCTCTGCCACGGCTGCCTGCGGTCCCCACGTCCCAGGGGCCGTACGGCACCGCGGCCCCGGGCTCCGGGGCGCGGTCGAACCTCAAGCGCTTCCTGGCCGACTTCGGCGGAAGGAAGGCGGAGCTGGCGCGGCTGAGCCGCATGCTCCGGCGCAGCTCCGGACACGGTTCCACGATCATCGTCGTCTACGGAATGGGCGGCGTGGGAAAGACGTCGATCGCCAACCACCTCGGTCATCTCCTGGCCGACGACTTCCGCCACGCCCGCGTCTTCGTGGAGCTGGGCGGTACGGGGACGGCCGTGGTGCCGGTCGCCGCCGCGATCCAACAGATCTTCGACGCCTTCGGAATCCCGGAAAGCGAGATTCCGCAGAGTCCTGGCCAGCGGGAGGAGCTGCTGCAGTCGCTCTACCGTGTCGGCCCCACGTTGCTGATCATCGACAACGCGACCGCTGTGGACCAGGTCGAGGCGTTGCTGCCGAAGGAGCCGGGACCGACAGCCGTCATCATCACCAGCCGGTCATCGCTGCCGAATCTGGACGGCGTACGGCGTGTTCCCCTCCGCCCGATGGAGCGCGACGAGGCGCTGGCCACACTCGCTGGGCTCATCGAGGACGAGGGGCTCCTGGAGGACAGAGCCAATGCACTGCGCATCGTGGAACTCGTCGGCGGCCTGCCCTTGGCCTTGCGGCTCGTCGGGGCGCTGATGAGCGGACCGGCGATGCAGGGCAGGCCGCTGAGCGTCCTGGCGCGGCGCCTTGAGGACAAGGATCGCCTCTTGAGTCACCTGGACAATGAGGAACGCGGAGTGCGCGCCTCACTCGACATCAGCTATCAAACCCTGCCGGACGGCACTGCCGCCTGCTTCCGTGCCCTCGGGCTGGTTCCCGGCATGACCTTCACCGCGGACCTGGTGGCGGCGGCCGCCGGAGCGGACGTGGCGACGGCTGATGCCCATATCACCGGGCTGCTCAACGCCCAGCTCCTGGAAACCGCCCCGCAGGACGTCGACCGCTACCGCGTGCACGACCTCGTGCGCCTCTACGCCCGCCAGAAGGCGGCAGAGACGGACCCCGCGCCGGTACGTGACCGCACTGTCATGAACATAGTGAACTGGTACGTGGAAGCGTCCCGCATCAGCCTGGCACCCCCCTCGTCGCCGCACCGGCCGTCCCCGGCCGCGCTGGCCTGGTTCGGCGCCGAGGACCTGAACGTGATGGCAGTGTTGGCGGCTGCCCGGGACGCCGGGGCATGGAATGCCGTCGGCGCACTCGCGGAGGGACTCCGCCCGCTGCTGTGGTACCAGCGCCGATGGGAGGAACTGGCCGGCACGGAGCAGGGAGCCGTGGATGCCGCGAACCACCGGCAGGATCCGGAAGCCGCACTCAACGCCCTCATCCAGCTCACCGAGGCACGGCGGAAGTCCGGCAGCCCGGAGACGACCGTGGCTCTGTACGAACGGGCCGTGGAGATCGCGCACACCATGGGCGACCCCTCTCTCGAAGGCTGGGTGCTGACCCACTACGGGGACATGTTCTGCGACCTCGGCCGCGCGGACGACGCACTCGACCGCTACTCCGCGGCAGAGACGATGTTCAACAGCAGCGGCACCGCGGGTGACCTGGTCTGGCTGTCGGCGCACTACATCGACGCCTACCGCCAGTTCGGGCGCCCCGAGGAGGCGGTGGCCGTGGCACAGCACACGCTCCCGCTCGCCCAGTCGCAGGCGGAAGCCGTCTGGGTGCACTGGCATGTCGCACTGGCCCAGGCAGATCGGGGCCGCTACGACGAGGCCGAGCAGTCCCTGCTGTTCTCGGTCGCGTACCACCGCACCATCAGCGACCACGCCGGCCTGGCACACATGCTCCTGCTGCTCGGCGAGGTACGGGCCGAAGCCGGGCGCACCGGCCCCGCCCGCGAAGCGCTCAACGAGGCGCTCACCCTGGCCGAGGAGGTCAACGTGCCGCGCATGGTCCGTCAGATCACCGAAGACCTCGAACGTCTGCGCGAGGGGCGGCCGTTACGGAGTGCCATCTCCCACACATCGGACTTGTGACGCGGTGGCGACGGTTGGCTTCGCGCAGACGTCCGGACGTACAACTCCGCGTGCCGGGCCAGCTCAGCTCACGCCTGGCCGATGACGGTGGGGCGCGGGACGCCGGCGTTCCACCAGCAGCTCGAGCCGATGCCCGACGAATACGCCAGCCAACTCACCCGAGCCATCGACACACGGAGGACGGCGGCGGCGATTGACGACAATGGATTCTCTCTCACCCTCTGCCGCGCAGGAGCTTACTCCTGGCAGCAAGAGCACCCTGCGTATTCCTCGCCCTCGTACGTGATGCCACGCCCCAGCAGCTCGTCGCAGTTTGGGCAGATCGCCAAGAGGGTGGTGTTCACTTGGAGGAGTTTTGAGTTTTTCAGCTCAAATACAGACCTCACGGCGTCAGGGCCATGTTGGCGAATTCCCTGTTGCAGAAATTCAAAACCTCCATATGTGTGTCCGCACACGCACTCAATGCGACTGCACCGGAAGGTGCCCACATCGACGCCCAACTCGGACTTGATCCGTTCCTTCTCGTCGTCCGACACCACCCGTAGCCCCGCAGATTTGATCCGCTCAGGCGTCCAGTACCAGAGCTTGAACGCCTCGGCTTGACTCTTCGTCAGGTAGAACGAAGCGGTCCTGCCGTTTTTGATGGCGTCCTTGACGATCCCCAGGATCGTGGAATCGTCCGCCGAGATCGTCACCTTGCCGCTGCCTACGGCGGCGTCGATGTGGGTCAACAGTGACTTGTCCACGGTTTCCTCCCGAGGCGCTCAACTTACTAGCCTTTGGAAGGGTGTCCCCCGGGTTCCTTCCTCATGATCGAGGCAGGATGTTGTTGCACTCTGATGGCGCAAGTTCATGGCTGGAGGCAAGCGCTGATCACGTTGCACGACACGCTTTATTAGAGGCGTTCGGCTACGGCGTTTCCGTAACGCCGTTCCGCGACGCCTGCCGCTGACGGCAGGCCCGCAGCCGACAACGGTCCGAGCAGTGAGCGTTTTCAGGGTGGCCACCGATGGGTGACGGCGGCGAGAGCGCAACGCGCGAGGCACCCGTGCCGTTGAGGGAGGTGTTCGAAGTATCAACTCATCAGCGCAGGCGCCTCGTTGGTCTCCTATCCTTCGCACTCGACCTGCCTCATGCGCTGGTCGAGTGGGTCACCATGCTCATCGTCACCCGCGAGAGTGACCGCCGCTGCACGCTCCCGCCGCACCGACGCGCGCTCGTCGCTCTGGTGTCCTTGCGAAAGCACGACACCCTGGCCCAGATAGCCGCCGGCTTCGACATCCCGGTCGGCACCGCGCACCCCCTACACCACCGCGGTGATCGGCCTGCTGGCCGCAGACGGTCAACCGGGCGAGAGGCAACGCTGAAAATGCTCATTGGCAGGATCTGCTCGATCGGCGCCAAGGGCTCCGGACGACTGGCGGCAAGGGCGCACCACTCGGCGCGACGGACCGCGGCACAAGGTGTGCGGGTGCGCGTCCGGTGCGAAGACCCACGGCATGGACCGCGCAGGGACGGTCCAGGAGTGGTGAGACGCCGTGGGGCCGACGGTCCACGACCGTCGGCCCCACAGAGTTTGATTCGTCGGTGACCTGCTGTGACCTGCGCCTACAGCACCGGCAGGTTCTTCCGCAGTTCGAAGGCGGTGACCTCGCTGCGGTACTCCTCCCACTCCGCCTTCTTGTTGCGCAGGAAGAAGTCGAAGACGTGCTCGCCGAGGGTCTCGGCGACGAGGTCGCTGCGCTCCATCAGGCCCAGGGCCTCGCCGAGGTTCTGCGGGAGGGGCTCGATACCCATCGCGCGGCGCTCGGCGTCGGAGAGGGCCCAGACGTCGTCCTCGGCGCCCGGCGGAAGCTCGTAGCCCTCCTCGACGCCCTTGAGACCGGCGGCGAGGAGCATGGCGTAGGCCAGGTACGGGTTGGTGCCGGAGTCGAGCGAGCGGACCTCGATGCGCGCGGAGCCCGTCTTGCCGGGCTTGTACATCGGTACGCGGACCAGCGCGGAACGGTTGTTGTGGCCCCAGCAGATGTACGACGGCGCCTCGCCGCCCGCGCCGGCCGTGCGCTCGGAGCCGCCCCAGATGCGCTTGTAGGAGTTGACCCACTGGTTGGTGACGGCGGCGATCTCGGCGGCGTGCTTCAGCAGACCGGCGATGAAGGACCGGCCGACCTTGGAGAGCTGGTACTCCGCGCCCGACTCGTAGAACGCGTTGCGGTCGCCCTCGAAGAGGGAGAGGTGCGTGTGCATGCCGCTGCCGGGGTGCTCGGAGAACGGCTTCGGCATGAAGGTCGCCTGGACCCCCTGCTCCAGCGCGACCTGCTTCATGACCAGGCGGAACGTCATGATGTTGTCGGCCGTGGAGAGCGCGTCGGCGTAGCGCAGGTCGATCTCCTGCTGGCCGGGCGCGCCCTCGTGGTGGGAGAACTCGACCGAGATGCCCATCGACTCGAGCATGGTGATCGCCTGGCGGCGGAAGTCCATGCCCACGTTCTGCGGGGTGTGGTCGAAGTAGCCGGAGTTGTCGGCCGGGGTCGGACGCGAGCCGTCGGTCGGCTTGTCCTTCAGCAGGAAGAACTCGATCTCCGGGTGGGTGTAGAAGGTGAAGCCCAGGTCGGAGGCGCGCGCCAGGGCGCGCTTCAGCACGTACCTCGGGTCCGCGAAGGACGGCGAGCCGTCCGGCATGAGGATGTCGCAGAACATCCGGGCGGTACCGGGGGCCTCCGCGCGCCAGGGCAGGACCTGGAAGGTGGACGGATCCGGCTTGGCGATCATGTCGGACTCGTAGACCCGGGCGAAGCCCTCGATCGCGGAGCCGTCGAAGCCGATGCCCTCATCGAAGGCCTGTTCGAGCTCGGCCGGGGCCACGGCGACGGACTTGAGGAAGCCCAGCACGTCCGTGAACCACAGCCGTACGAACCGGATGTCGCGCTCCTCCAACGTCCGGAGCACGAACTCCTGCTGCTTGTCCATCTTGCGCTTCCCCATCCTTGCTGGTCAGGCCGCCTGTTTCCCGTCCCACGGAGAGGCGGTCGGGCACCCGAACATCACACCACAACACCATTTCGTGCGCGTTGCCGACCATGATCGCCTCGGCGACCGGGGCCTGAACGCCGCACGTCCGGCAGATGTACTGCCGCACGTCCGACGGGCGTACTGCTCTGCTGCCCATCTTGCCTGCTCGCACCGACATCCGTAATGCCCCACCCCCTCCGTCCCGCCACACCCATTTAATTTGCATCTCAGATGCAACTTTAACTAGCGTGCCGGACAGCAGAACACCGAGTGAGCTTTGAGGAGCCCCGATGCTGTCCGAACAGTCCGCTGCCACCATCCGCGCCACGCTGCCCGCCGTCGGCGCGGCCATCGGTGAGATCACCGAGCGCTTCTACGCCGGCCTCTTCGCGGCACATCCGGACCTCCTCCGAGACCTGTTCAACCGTGGCAACCAGGCGGCGGGCACCCAGCGCCAAGCTCTCGCCGGGTCCATAGCCGCCTTCGCCACCCGTCTCGTCCAGCCCGCGCAGGACCTCCCGCAGGACCGCCCCGACGCGATGCTCACCCGTATCGCCCACAAGCACGCCTCCCTCGGCATCGCGCCCGAGCAGTACGAGGTCGTCCACGAGCACCTCTTCGCCGCCATCGCCGACGTCCTGGGCGAGGCGGTCACCCCCGAGGTCGCCGCGGCCTGGGACGAGGTCTACTGGCTGATGGCGAACGCGCTGATCGCGATCGAGCGACGCCTGTACGAGGAGAGCGGGGGCACCGCGTGGCGTGAGTGGGAAGTCGTGGAACGCGTCCGCGAGACCGAGGACGTCGTCACCTTCGGCCTGCGCCCGGTCGACGGCGCGCCGGTCCGGGACTTCCGCGCGGGCCAGTACGTGTCCGTCCGCACGCAACTGCCCGACGGAGCCCGCCAGATACGGCAGTACAGCCTCTGCGGCGCACCGGGGTCCGACGTGCGCCGGATCAGCGTCAAGCGGGTGCCCGGCGGGGCGACGACACCGGAGGGCGAGGTCTCGAACCACCTCCACGCGCGCGTGCGTGAGGGCAGCGTGCTGGAGCTCTCCGAGCCGTACGGCGATCTCGTCCTCGACGGCGCCGCGGGCACCCCTCTGCTCCTCGCCTCGGCCGGCATCGGCGTCACCCCGATCGTGGCGATGCTGGCCCACCTCGCCGCCGCCGGACACGACGCGCCGGTCACGGTCGTCCACGCCGACCGCTCCCCCGCGGACCACGCCCTGCGCACGGACCACGAGGCGTACGCGACGAAGCTGCCGGACGCCTCCGTGCACCTCTGGTACGAGCGGGAGGCCCCGGCGCACGCCCGGACGGGTCTGGCCGACCTCACGGACGTCCCCGTCGCGCCGGGCACGCGCGCGTACCTGTGCGGCCCGCTGCCCTTCATGCGGGCCGTGCGGGCTCAGCTGATCGAGAAGGGGGTCGCCCCGGCGGACGTGCACTACGAGGTGTTCGGCCCGGATCTGTGGCTGGCACGGGCCTGAGCAGGGGCCCGCTCGACACCCGACCCGCCCTCGCCGCGCCCGCCCGGCTCAGCTCCACGCGCGCGACAGGCTCCGCGTGACGGCCGAACCGAGGATGCGCACGCCGTGCGTCGATCCCGGGTCGATGCCGGTGAGCTCCCGCACCCGGCGAAGGCGGTAGTCCAGGGTGCGGGGGTGCACGTTGAGGGCCGTCGCCGCGGAGCCGCGGTTCATGTCGTGGCGGTAGTAGGCGTCGAGGGTGACGAGCAGGTCCGGGCCCGGTCGCAGGCTCCGGGCCACCGTTCGGAGCCATTCGTCCACGAACGGCACGTCCGCGACCGCGAGTTCGACGAAGACGTCCGCGAGCGTGTGCGGCCGCAGTCGCGTCGACGCCCGCCGCAGCGGGGCCGCCCTGCTGATCCGCCGGGCCCGGTCGAGGGCGCCGGACAGCTCGGACAGCGGCGCGGAGGCGGTACCGGCGGCGCAGGGGCAGCCGAGAGCCCGGGCGAAGTCCTGCACGAGGTCCCGCAAGAGGTCCGGGACGAGATCCGGGACGTGCCTGAGCGCGAGGGCGGGCGCGGCCGGGCGCCGCGCGGTACCGCTGGTACCGCCGGTACCGTGGCTCGTGCTGCTCGTAGCGGTGCTGGTGCCGCTGGTATCGGCGCTGGTGCCGCTGGTATCGGCGCTGGTGCCGCTGGTATCGGCGCTGGTGCCGCTGGTATCGGCGCCGGCGCCGTCGGCACCCACGGCACCGGGAACCAGGACGATCAGCTCACCGCCCCCGCGCCCGCCGCTTTCTCCGGCGCGCTCCGGGCACCAGGTGGCCGGCACCCCGTACGTCTTCACCAGCGCCTCGATCTCGTTCTCCAGGTCGCGATCGCCGGGCGGGCGGTCCGGCACCCGGATCACCGTCACCGCGTAGTGGTCGGCCAGTTCCATGCCCGCGACCAGGGCGAGCTCCTCCGCGGTGGGGTCACCGGCCAGCAACGACCGCGCCAGCAGAGCGACTTGTTCGACGTAGGGCACCTGGTGCCGCATGACCGTCACGAAGCCCTCGCGGTAGGCGCCGATGCCGCGCTCGCCCTGCGGGGCGAACCAGCTCATGATCCGCATGAGTTCCTCGACATGGCCGCCGCGCTGGGCTTCCGTCGCCTCGTTGATCTCGCGCAGCATGAGCGCGGTGTGCAGGCGCAGCACCCGCTGCCGCGATTGTGGCGACATCCCCGACCCGGCCCGTGCCGCACCCATCGACGTGATGTAGCCGAGGTCGTCCTCCGTGAGACTGCCGTTCTCCGGGGCGAGTTCGACCGTGCGGTGCCTGAACCACACGGAGTACTCCAGCGTCTCGGCCCTGGCCCGCGAGTTCACGTCGAGGGATCCGAGTTCCGGAATCTCGCGCACATAGGTCTCCACCTCGCGGCGCGCGTTGGCCGTCGCCTGCCGGGCCAGCTCGCCGAAGAGACTCCCCATGGGCGTGAGCATGCCATCACGGCCGTGAGCGTCGACAGACGAAATCCGGACGGGCATTTATCAATCCGGGTGAATTGATGAAGGATGTGCCGACGTCGCGTTTGTCATCCTGCGCAAAGTTCCCGAATCAGGGCGCACTTGTCGCCGGATCCGCTTGTGAGGCCGCCGCGGTCTGGGCTTAATGGGAACCGCGCAGCCGCCGCCCACGGGGGATCACTTCGGTGCGGCGGACAGCTCGACACGTCGGTAGCGCAACCGACGCATCCGACGCGGTCAACGCATTCCCTCGCTGTTCAGCGACGTCCAGGACGCCTGAAGCACCACCATTCCACTGCCATTTCCCCTGCGGTTCGGTGCGATGCGGTGCAGTTCAGTGCGGTGTAGTGCGGTGCGGTGCGTGCGAGGAGATGACGTTCTTTCGAACGGGAGGAAACAACAGTGAAAGCAGGGACCAGAAAGAGATTGGCGGCGACGGTCGCCATGATTTCCGCGGCGACCGCGCTCATGGTCGGCTCACCCGGCTCCGGCTCCGCCGCCTCCGCCGTCCCCAGCCTGCGGGCCTTCGGGATCACCGGGGACGGCACGCTGATGGCCACGTTCACCACCGACAAGCCGCAGGTGCTCGACTGGGTCCGGCTCGTCACCGGCCTCAGCGGCGACACCCGACTGGTCGGGATCGACCACCGGGTGCAGAACGGCCTCCTGTACGGCCTCGGCGACAAGGGCGGCATCTACACGATCAAGACCCCGCCGGCCACCACCGACGTCGTCGTCACCAAGGTCTCGCAGCTCCAGGTCGCGCTCTACGGCACGACCTTCGACATCGACTTCAACCCGGCGGCCGACCGGCTCCGGGTGATCGGCGACTACGGCCAGAACCTGCGGCACAACCTCAATGACCACACCACGGCGACCGACACCGCACTGAACATCCCGCCGGCCACCACGGCGGTGCAGGGCGTGACCGCCGCCGGGTACACCAACAACGATCTGGTCGGGTCCACGGGGACGACCCTGGTCGACGTCGACACGCTCAACGACCAGGTCGTCATCCAGTCGCCGCCCAACGAGGGCAACCTCGTCACGACCGGTCTGCTCGGCTTCGACGCCGGTCTCAACGCGGGCCTGGACATCTTCAGCTACCTGACCAACGGCAAGACCACCTCGTACGCCGCCTTCGCCACGCTCACGCCGTACGGCGCGAGCACGCCGTCGCTGTACGGCGTCGACATCCTCACCGGCGACACGAACGCCATCGGCCAGTTCCCCCTGAACATCACGGACCTGGCCATCACCGTCTCCGGGACCTGAGCCGCCCGGACGACCCGTCCTCCGCCCGCCCGGCGCCCTGCCCGGCGCCCTGCTCCGCCCTTGTCCCACACTCGCCGCGGCCCGGCTGCTCCCGGCCCGCGGCGAGCCCGGGATCGCGTCGCCGGGCGGGAAACGGCCAGGGGAACGGTGCGGGCGACCCGGCTCAGTACGGCCGCGATATCCCGTGCTCGTCCAGCGCGGCGCCGTAGCGCTCCAGCAGGGCGTCGAGGCCGGCCAGGAGGAGCCCGGCGGCGTCGCGGGCGTCGCCCAGGTCACCGCGGTCGCAGGCCTCCACCAGCTCGGCCATGTCGGTGCGGAGGATGTGCAGGGAGTCGCCCTGCACCAGAACCCCGGGGAAGCGTCGGCCGGGCAGGCGGACTACGGCGTTGTTGCCGCCGGCGGTGAACAGCTCTGCTTCGATGCGTTCCATCGGGCCATCCAATCCGGCCCGGCGATGTGGGGACAACCGCATTGCCGCGGGGGAAGCGTGAAGGACGGGGCGGGCGGGACCCGGAAACCGCGGCTGACGTGGGATGCGACCGCGGATCGGCCTCCGCCTCCGGTCGCACACCGACGGCCGGGCATCGGCGCCCTTGGCACCCTCGGCCCCCGGCACCCCCGGCACCCTCGGCCCCCCGGCACCCTCGGCGCCCTCGCCCCGGAGCCGTACGAGACCGGCCGGCCGGCGAGGTGGCGAGATGGCGGGCATACGGCGCCGATCCGTGCCGACGTGCGCGACACCCCCCCGCCCCGTCGCCGACCCGCAAGGCACCGGCCGGCACGCCATGGGCCCGCACGCCACCGGTCCGCGCGACGCCCGTGGAATCAGACGGGCCTCGAGATCCCCAGCAGCAGCGGCCCCGTCGGTGCCGCCACGATGTCCGCGACCGTGATCGGGTCCAGGGACGCGAAGAACGCCTCCTGAGCCCGGCGCAGGGCACCGCGCAGCCGGCAGGCCGAGGCCAGGGGGCAGGGGGTGGCGCCCTCGCAGTCGACGACGTCGCCGTCCCCCTCGAAGGCGCGGACCACCGTCCCGACGGAGGCGGCACGGCCCCGGTCGGTGAGGGCCAGGCCACCGCCCCTGCCCCGACGGGCCTCCACCAGGCCCATGTGCTGGAGCTCGGCGACAACCTTGGCCGCGTGGGTGTAGGGCACCTCCATGGCGGCCGCCACGTCACGGGTGGTGGGTGTGGCCTCCGGGGTGTCGCCCGCCACCGCGAGCCGCATGAGGACGCGCAGTGCCAGGTCGGTGGATCGCAACAGCCGCATGGGAGGAAGCGTAGATAATACGCATCTCCGGTTCAAATTTTCGCCCGGCCACCTCGCCCGCTCTCTCCCTCCCTCCCTCGCCCGCCTTCCTCCCTCCCTCGCCCCCTCGCCCGCACTCTCCTCGTCCGCCCGCACTCTCCTCGTCCGCCCCCCTCACCGTGGCCGTCTCCCACCTCTTGGCTGTGACCCGTCTACGACTTTCCCCATCTCCCCATTACGATCAGCGGACTCGCACACCCCGACCGTCCCGCCCCTTTTCCCCAGAAGGACAGGCCTCATGGGTTCCGCCAACAAGACCGGCAGCGCGGCACGCAAGGCGCGCATAGAGGAGATGCGGCGGACCGAGCAGGCCCGCGAGCGGCGTAACCGGTTTCTCGTGATCGGCGGCAGTGTCGTCGCCGTGGTCGCGCTGGTCGCCGGTGGTGTGTTCGTCGTGAAGTCGCAGTCCGGCGACGACAAGGACACCGCCGCCGACGGCAAGGCGGCCTCGGGTCACTTCGTCACCGGCGCGGACGGGGTCAAGACGTGGAAGGGCAAGCTCGGGCGTACCCACGTCACCAAGACCGTGAAGTACCCGACCGAGCCCCCCGTCGGCGGGGACCACAACCAGGTCTGGATGAACTGCAACGGTGACGTCTACACCAAGGCCCTGGACAACATGAACGCCGTGCACTCGCTCGAGCACGGCGCGGTCTGGGTGACGTACAACGGCAAGGCGAGCAAGGCCGACGTCGACGCCCTCGCCGCCAAGGTCGCGAAGACGCCCTACACGCTCATGAGCCCGGACGAAGCCCAGGCCGACCCGATCATGCTCACCGCGTGGGGGCACCAGCGCACGGTGACGAGCGCGAGCGACCCGAACCTGGACACGTTCCTCGAGAAGTTCGTGCAGGGCGAGCAGACGCCCGAGCCGGGCGCGGCCTGCACGGGTGGTCTGTCGAAGTGAGGTACGCGGGAGTGGCGGTGGCCGTGGCCGGAGTGCTCGTCGCCGCCGGGGCCATCACCTACTCCGTCGCCGAGGACGGCGCGTCGGGCACCGCACCGCCGACCGCCGACTCCGCCGACGCCGGGTTCGCCCGGGACATGGCGGTGCACCACCAGCAGGCCGTCGAGATGTCGTACATCGTGCGGGACCGGACGACCGACGAGGACGTCCGGCGGCTCGCCTACGACATCGCGCAGACGCAGGCCAACCAGCGCGGCATGCTGCTGGGCTGGCTCGATCTGTGGGGGCTGCCGAAGGTGTCGCCGAAGGCGCCGATGAGCTGGATGGGCATGGGCGACATGGCCGGCGGCGAGGACGGCGCGCTGATGCCGGGCATGGCGACCAACACCGAGCTGAAGAAGCTCGGGACGCTGAACGGCAGGGCGGCCGAGGTGTTCTTCCTGCAGCTGATGACCGCGCACCACCAGGGCGGTATCCACATGGCCGAGGGCTGTGTGAACAAGTGCGCGGTCGGCGTGGAGAAGCGGCTCGCGCAGGGCATGGTCGAGGCGCAGCAGTCGGAGATCGACCTGATGACGGACCTGCTGAAGGCCCGGGGAGCCAAACCCTAGGACCTGCCTCGGCCGGCCCACGGGCCCAACCCATAGGGTTTTCCCTCGATTTCACGGACGTATCCGTCAAATCAGCCCAGAAAGCGGTCACTTGGGCGCTTCTTGGTGTTCGCATTCCCCTGGCATGAACGGTTCATCGCAAGAGTGGCCGGCACGTCGAGTGATCCACTCGCGTCGAACCACATACAGGGGGTCCTATGAGATCCAACCGCGCCGCGCTGCGCGCCGGAGCGAGCATGGCAGCGACACTGCCCATGATCGCCGGCGCGCTGGCGCTCGGCATACCCGCCGCGCACGCCGCGGACAGCCCGACCCGTGACACGCTGGCCGGGACCAAGCCCGCGTGGGCCACGGCCGAGGCGGACAAGGGCTCGGCCTCGGACAGCGCCCGGGTCTCCGCCCGCGTCTACCTCGCGGGACGGGACGCCGCCGGCCTCGCCGCGTACGCGAAGGCCGTGTCCGACCCCGCCTCGCCCACCTACGGCAAGTACCTCTCCGCCCAGCAGTCGCAGGCCCGCTTCGGCGCGACCGAGGCCCAGGTGGCCGCGGTCAGGTCGTGGCTGACGGCGGCCGGTCTGAAGATCACCGGCACGACCCGGCACTACGTGTCGGTCAGCGGTGAGGTGGCAGCCGTCGAGAAGGCGTTCGGCACCCAGCTGCACAACTACGCCAAGGGCGGCAGGACTTACCGCGCGCCGTCGAAGTCGGCCTCGGCTCCCGCGAGCCTGGACGGCGCCGTCCTGACCGTCACCGGCCTGGACAACGCCCCGCACAAGGCCGCGTCCAAGGACCAGCTCCCGCCGCCGGACGCGGTGTTCAAGAACTCCGGGCCGTTCTCCTCGTACTACGGCTCCAACACCGCGAGCACCCTTCCCTCCGCGTACGGCAAGAAGATCCCGTACGCCGTGCAGGGGTACACCGGCAAGCAGCTGCGGGCCGCGTACGGCGCGGGCGGCTACACCGGCAAGGGGGTGCGCATCGCCATCACCGACGCGTACGCCTCGCCGACGATCGCCTACGACGCGGCCACCTACGCGAAGGCGCACGGCGACGCGCGCTGGAAGACCGGACAGCTGACCCAGGTCCTGCCGTCGGACTACACCCGGACCGAGGAGTGCGGGGCGGCCGGCTGGTACGGCGAGGAGACCCTCGACGTCGAGGCCGTGCACGCGGTCGCACCGGCCGCGGACGTCACGTACGTGGGCGCCGCGTCCTGCTACGACGACGATCTGCTGGACTCGCTCAGCAAGATCGTCGACAACCACCTGGCCGACATCGTCTCCAACTCGTGGGGCGACATCGAGGCCAACCAGACGCCGGACCTCGCGGCCGCCTACGACCAGGTCTTCCAGTTCGGCGCGGTCGAGGGAATCGGTTTCTACTTCTCCTCCGGCGACAACGGCGACGAGGTCGCCAACACCGGCACGAAGCAGGTCGACACCCCGGCCAACTCCGCGTGGGTGACGGCGGTCGGCGGTACCTCGCTGGCGGTCGGCAAGAACGACAAGTACCTGTGGGAGACCGGCTGGGGCACCGACAAGGCCTCGCTGTCGGCCGACGGCAAGAGCTGGACGGACTTCCCGGGGGCGTACACCTCGGGCGCGGGCGGCGGCACCAGCAAGACCGTCGCCGAGCCGTACTACCAGAAGGGCGTCGTCCCGAAGGCGCTGGCCACGGCCAACAGCGCCGCCGGCAACCGCGTCGTCCCGGACATCTCGGCGATCGCCG
Organism: Streptomyces sp. Root1310; assembly: GCF_001426425.1. Taxonomy (NCBI): domain Bacteria; kingdom Bacillati; phylum Actinomycetota; class Actinomycetes; order Kitasatosporales; family Streptomycetaceae; genus Streptomyces; species Streptomyces sp. Root1310. The sequence continues at coordinate 581,413 of NZ_LMEQ01000001.1, forward strand.
ACCCGAACACCGGCTTCAGGGTCGGCCAGACCCAGACCTTCCCGGACGGGACGGAGCAGTACAGCGAGTACCGCATCGGCGGCACCTCGCTGGCGGCGCCGGTCATCGCGGCCGTGCAGGCCCTGGGCCAGGAGGCGCGCGGCGGCAAGGCGATCGGCTTCGCCAACCCGACGATCTACTCCAAGTTCGGCTCGCGGGTCTACCACGACGTCACGGACAACCCGACCGGGTCCGGGCTCGCGGTCGCGCGCGTCGACTTCGCCAACGGCTACGACGCGGCGGACGGGCTGCTGACCTCCGTCCGCAGCCTCGGCAAGGACAGCTCGCTGTCCGCCGTGAAGGGCTACGACGACGTCACCGGCGTGGGTACGCCCGCAAACGGTTACGTGGAGTCGTACCGCCGGCGCTGAGCGGGTCGTCCGCGTGCCGTGCGCACGTCGGACGCGGAGGGGGCGTGGGGTATCCGACACCCCGCGCCCCCCATCGCGTCGCATTGACGATTACACTGATGCGCGTGCCTCAACTTCGTCTCGCTCTGAACCAGATCGACTCGCGCGTCGGCGACCTCGTCGGCAACACCGAAACGATCCTCCGCTGGACCCGGCACTCCGCCGAGCAGGGAGCGCATCTCGTGGCGTTCCCGGAGATGGCGCTCACCGGGTATCCCGTCGAGGACCTCGCCCTGCGCTCCTCCTTCGTCGAGGCCTCCCGCACGGCCCTGCGCGAACTCGCCGTCCGCCTCGCCGACGAGGGCTTCGGCGAGCTGCCGGTGGTCGTCGGCTTCCTCGACCGGTCCGAGAGCGACCGGCCGAAGTTCGGCCGGCCGCCCGGCTCGCCGCGCAACGCGGCGGCGGTGCTGCACGGCGGCGAGGTGATCCTGACCTTCGCCAAGCACCACCTCCCCAACTACGGCGTCTTCGACGAGTTCCGCTACTTCGTGCCGGGCGACACCCTGCCGGTGCTGCGGGTGCGTGGCGTCGACGTGGCCCTCGCGATCTGCGAGGACCTGTGGCAGGACGGCGGCCGGGTCCCCGCGGCGCGCTCCGCCGAGGCCGGTCTGCTGCTGTCCATCAACGCCTCCCCCTACGAGCGCGACAAGGACGACACACGTCTGGAGCTGGTGCGCAAGCGCGCCCAGGAGGCCGGTTGCACCACCGCCTACCTCGCGATGATCGGCGGGCAGGACGAGCTGGTCTTCGACGGCGACTCGATCGTCGTCGACCGCGACGGCGAGGTCGTGGCGCGGGCGCCGCAGTTCTCCGAAGGGTGCGTGGTCCTGGACCTCGACCTGCCCGCGGCGTCCGCCGACGCTCCCACAGGTGTCGTGGACGACGGTCTGCGCATCGACCGCGTCGTGGTGTCGCAGGACCCCGTCCCGGCGTACGAGCCCGAGCTGAGCGGCGGATACGCGGAGCGCCTGGACGACGCCGAGGAGATCTACTCGGCGCTGGTCGTGGGCCTGCGCGCCTACGTCGCGAAGAACGGTTTCCGGTCGGTGCTCATCGGGCTGTCGGGCGGTATCGACTCGGCGCTCGTCGCGGCGATCGCGTGCGACGCGGTGGGCGCGCAGAACGTGTACGGCGTGTCGATGCCGTCGAAGTACTCCTCCGAGCACTCGAAGGGCGACGCGGCGGAGCTGGCGCGCCGGACCGGCCTGAACTTCCGCACGGTCCCGATCGAGCCGATGTTCGACGCCTACATGGGCTCGCTCGGCCTGACGGGTCTGGCGGAGGAGAACCTCCAGTCGCGGCTGCGCGGAACGCTGCTGATGGCCGTCTCCAACCAGGAGGGCCACATCGTCCTCGCCCCCGGCAACAAGTCGGAGCTGGCGGTCGGCTACTCGACCCTGTACGGCGACTCGGTCGGCGCGTACGGCCCGATCAAGGACGTCTACAAGACGTGGATCTTCCGGCTCGCGGAATGGCGCAACCGCGCCGCGGCGGAACGGGGCCAGACCCCGCCGATCCCCGAGAACTCGATCACCAAGCCGCCGAGCGCGGAGCTGCGCCCGGGCCAGGTCGACACCGACTCGCTCCCGGACTACCCCGTCCTGGACGCGATCCTGGAGCTGTACGTCGACCGGGACCAGGGCGCGGACGCGATCGTCGCGGCGGGCTACGACCGTGAGCTGGTCGTCAAGACCCTCCGCATGGTGGACACCGCCGAATACAAGCGGCGCCAGTACCCGCCGGGCACGAAGATCTCCGCGAAGGGCTTCGGCAAGGACCGCCGCCTGCCGATCACGAACGGCTGGCGCGAGTCGGTCTGACGGCCGCCCCCGGGGCTCCGAAATACGTCGCGGCCGGGGTGCGCGGCACCTCTGACGTGGCGCGATGCCCCTGAGGTGACCGTGCTCAACGGCGGCTGCGGCTCGCGCGGCTCCGGGATCGCCCGGTGTCTCCGGGCGATCCCGCCGGACCCCGGGGCCCCGCCACCAGGGCCGGCTCGCTCCTCGAAGCGGTGCCCGCGTCCGCGCCGCCCCCGGTGGCGGCCATCGGTGGCCGCGACGGCGGGGTGAGTGGCGGGCCGGGATTCCGCACCCTCCGGGCGGCGGGCCCGGCCGGGGTCGCGGGGCCGGCCGGGGTCGCGGGGCCGGCGTTCCGCCCGGGCCCCGGGTCGTCGTCGACGACGCCCTCCCCCGGCGGAACCGCCTCCCGGTACGAGCGGCCGCAGGCCCTCGCCGGGCTGGGCGTGCCCCGGGTGAACGTCGGACGCGAGAGCGTGGTCGCCGCAGGCCCCAGGCTCCCCCGCGGGAACCCGGGTCCCGGGCGGGGCTGCACGCCAGGCGGAACCGATCCACCATGGCACCCGGGAGGAACCGGCCCACCGGGCGGACGCCCACCGAGGCGTGGCCCCGCCGCGAGCGGAACGGCCCGCCAACGGGCCGACACGGTCTGGACGTGGGCGCCGCCCCCACCAAGTCCCAGTCCTGCGCGCGCGGGCCGTCGCCGCCCCGATCGACGGTACCGTCCCCATCCGTACCCGACGCCCCGCCGACACCCGTACCGATGCCCCTCAGCGCGGCGGACCGACAAGACATGCGCCGCGCCCTCGACATTTAGTCTGCGCGCAGATAATCTACGGATACATCATCTGGTCGAGGAGGCCCGCATGTGGGAGTACGAGCACAGCATCGAGACCGACGCCACGCCCCAGGCGATCTATGGACTCTGGGCCGATGTGCCCAACTGGGGAACCTGGAACGGGGAGATCGAGAAGATCGAGATCGACGGCCCGTTCACGGAGGGCGCGCAGATCACCATGACACCGCCCGGGGACGACGCGATCGTGCTGCGCGTCGCCGAGGCCGTCGAAGGTGAACGGTTCGTCGACGAGGCCCGCTTCGGCGACCTGCTGCTGCGCACCGTCCACCGGATCGACCGGATCGACCCGAGCCGGGTCCGGGTGGTGTACCGGATGGAGATCACCGGCACCGGCGCGGACGAGGCCGGCCCGCAGATCGGCCCGGGCATCACCGCCGACTGGCCCGACACCATGGGAGCGCTGGTCGGACTGGCTCGGCGCTGATGGCCCTCAGCCCCGGTGAGAGCCCCGGATTCCTGCTGTGGCACGCCACCCTGCGGTGGCAGCGCGAGATCGCGGCGGCCTTGGCGCCGCTGGACCTCACCCACGTGCAGTTCGTGCTGCTCGCCTGCACCTGGTGGCTCAACACGCAGGGCGAGCACCCCAATCAGCTGGCCCTCGCCCGGCAGGCCGGCACGGACGTCAAGATGACCTCCCAGGTGCTGCGCACCCTGGAGAACAAGGGGCTCGTCGAGCGTGAGGTCGACCCGGCCGACACCCGTGCCAAACGGCTGCGCGTCACCGACGCGGGCGCCGACCTGGCCCCGCGCGCGATCGCCGCGGTCGAGCAGGCCGACGCGCTGTTCTTCCAGCCGGTGTCCCGCGACGACGTGACGGCCCTGCTCGGCCGGCTGGCCCGTCCCGAATCCTGAAATGCGGTGGTCCGCGCGTCGCGGGCCACCGCATTCACCTCCGCGGGAGGGGTCAGTGACGGACCCCCGCCTCCACGGTCCGCGGCACGTGTGTCGCGACGACGCGCTCGCGGCCGGTGGTCCGCGGGGCCCGCCGGGCGTCGACCGCGGCCGCGACACCCGCCACGACCAGACCCAGGGCCGCCAGTACCGCTCCCGCCAGCGCGGGCGAGGTCACGCCGAGGCCGGCCGTGAGGGCCAGGCCGCCGAGCCAGGCGCCGCCGGCGTTGGCCATGTTGAACGCGGCCTGGTTGGCGGAGGAGGCCAGCGACGGGCCCGCGGCCGCCTTCTCCATCACCATCAGGTTGAGCGGCGAACCGGTCACGAACGCCGCGACGCCGAGCAGGACCACGGCCAGCGCGCCGCCCCACGCGGTCGTCATCAGCAGCGGGAACAGGGCCAGGACGACCACCAGGGAGGTCAGTCCGCCGAACAGGGTCGGGCGCATCGCGTGGTCGGCGAGCCGGCCGCCCAGCAGGTTGCCGATCGTCGCGCCGACGCCGAACAGCGCGAGCAGCAGCGTCACGCTGGAGTCGGCGTAGCCGGCGGAGTCCGTGAGCATCGGGGTGACGTAGCTGTAGGCGGAGAACAGGGCGCCGAAGCCGGCCACCGTCGTACCGAGGGCCAGCCACACCGGCAGTGAGCGCAGGGCCGCCAGCTCGCGGCGCAGCCCGACGGCGGGCGCCTGGGCGTGGTCGCGCGGGATCAGCAGGGCCAGGGAGGCGATCGCCGCCAGGCCGATCACGCTGACGCCGAGGAAGGTCGCGCGCCAGCCGAGTTGCTGGCCCATGAGGGTGGCGACGGGGACGCCCGCGATGTTGGCGACGGTCAGGCCGAGGAACATCAGCGACACCGAGCGGGCCTTGCGCTCCGGGGCGACCAGGTTGGTGGCCACCACCGCGCCGACACCGAAGAAGGCGCCGTGCGGGAGACCGCTGAGGAAGCGGGCGGCCAGCAGCGAGTCGTAGCCGGGGGCGAAGGCCGACAGGGCGTTGCCCACGACGAACAGGCCCATCAGGGAGATCAGGACGGTCCGGCGGGACATCCGTGCCGTCACCGCGGCCAGCAGCGGCGCGCCGATGACGACACCGAGGGCGTACGACGAGACCAGATGTCCGGCCGTCGGGATCGAGACATGCAGGTCGTCCGCGACATCGGGCAGCAGGCCCATCATCACGAACTCCGTGGTGCCGATTCCGAAGGCACCCACGGCCAGGGCGAGCAGGGCCAGGGGCATGAAGGACGTGCCTTTCAGGGAGAGTGGGTTCCGTTCAGCATACGTGGCGTATGTTCAAGTACGGAACAAAGTCTCCCCGGCCCGCTATTCCGGCGAGTGATCCCCTGGTTAAGGTGTGGTGACCTTCACACGCGCAGCCACCGGCAGATGGTCGCTGCCCGTCTGCGGCAGCGTCCAGGAGGTGACCGGCTCCACGCCCTTCACCATGATCTGGTCGATCCGCGCCATCGGGAACGACGCGGGCCAGCTGAAGCCGAAGCCGCTGCCCGCCGCGCCCTGCGTGGAGCGCATCTGGGAGGTCACGGCGTTGAGCGAGCGGTCGTTCATGGTGCCGTTGAGGTCGCCGAGCAGGACCACCCGGGTCAGCTTCTCGTCGGCGATCGCCTCGCCCAGCGCGTCCGCGCTCTTGTCGCGCTGGCGGGCGGTGAACCCGGCCTGGAGCTTCACCCGCACCGACGGCAGGTGGGCGACGTAGACGGCGACCTGCCCTTCCGGCGTCGTGACCGTCGCCCGCATCGCCCGCGTCCAGCCCAGCTTGATGTCGACGGGCTTCACCGCGCTCAGCGGGTACCTGCTCCACAGGCCGACCGTGCCCTGCACCGAGTGGTACTTGTACGTCGCCGCCAGCGCCTTCTCGTACACCGGCACCGCGGAGGCGGTCAGCTCCTCCAGGGCCAGCACATCGGCCTCGGACGCGGCCACGTCACGGGCGGTGCCCGCCGGGTCGGGGTTGTCGGCGTTGACGTTGTGGGTGGCGACGGTGAGGTCGCCGCCGCTGCCGGTCCGGTCGACGAGGAGCCCCCCGAAGAGGTTCAGCCAGACGACGGCCGGGAGGACGACGGCGATCAGCGCGGTCGCGGACTTGCGCACCAGCGCCAGCACCAGCAGCACCAGCACGAACAGGCCGATCCAGGGCAGGAACGTCTCCGTGAGACTGCCGAGGTTGCCGTAGCGGTTGGGGATGCGCGAATGGAGCCCCATCACCAGGGAGAACACCAGCGCGAACCCGGTGAGGACCAGACCCCGCCGCCAGATACGCGGATCACCGCGCCAGCCCGCGCCGATCCGGCCGACCAGAGTGCCGATCAGGCGCCGGAGCCGAACTCCCCTGGGCTCGGGACCCGAGCCTCCGTTGTCGTTCGTCTCCGTCATGTACGCCTGCTGCGCCATACCGTCGCCTCACTGCCTGCCTTGCCCACCGTCCGTTCCCCCCGGGTACGACCCTAGGGGATGAACGGCTTTGTTCTCGCCGTCCCGTGACGGCCGTACGGGCACGAGGACGACCGACATGGTTCTACGGGTTCCGGTCCCGGCCCGCAAGGCCCGGTCTGTGACGAAACGCGCACATTGGCGCTACCGGTCCGGGGAACTGACGGGGCGTAGCCCGGCGAGCAGCGTGTCGACGATGAGCGCGGGGAGATCCTCGGGGAGGTCGGCGTCGGGGCGCATGATCGCGCGGACGAGCATGGGGCCCACGAAGAGGTCGTTCACCAGTTCCACATCCAGGTCGGCGCGCAGTTCGCCGTTCTCCTGACCCCGGCGCAGGACCTCGACGGCCATCCTGCGCCGGGGTTCTATCGCGGTGTTGTGGTACGCCGCCCAGATCTTCGGGCTGCTCTTCATCTGGGCGTGGACGTTGTGCAGGATCGCCGAGGAACGGTTGGCGAGACCCCGGCGCCGCAGCGCTTCGAGGAGCACGACCAGGTCGTCGCGCATGGAGGTGCCGGGGAGTTCGGGGTCCTGCGGTTCGGCGGCGCGCAGCACGTCGACGAACAGCTCCTCCTTGCCGCTCCACCGGCGGTAGATGGCGGCCTTGCCGACGCCGGCGGTACGGGCGATGCGCTCGATGGAGATCTCGGCGAGCGAGACCCCGTCCTCCAGCAGCTTCATCGTGCCCTCGATGATGGCCCGTTCGACGGCCTCGCTGCGGGGCCGCCCCCGGACGGGCTGCTCCCCGCTCACGCCGGCAGCCGTGGCGGTGATCCCCCTGTCGCCGAGGCTCACGTGTTCGATCCTTTCGTCGCGGTGGGGGAATTGTCGCCCAGAGGGCGGGTGGGGCGGCTGTTCCCGGCCGCCCCGGCCCTCGCCCCCTACGGCTTCGTCCGCATCAACTCCCCCTCGTCCGCCGCGTCCTGCGGCGCGGGCTTCGGCCTGCCCGGCAGGAACACGGCCACCACGACCGCGCCCACGGCCGCGACCCCGGCCCCGCACAGGGCGGTGACGTGCATGGCGTGCAGGAACGCGTCGTTGGCGGGGGTGACCAGCACCCTGCCCTGGTCGCCGAGTCTCGCGGCGATGCCGAGCGTCGCCTCGATGGACTCGCCCGCGGTGTCGCGCAGGGCCGCCGGAAGCGTGCCGAGGTGGCCCTCGATGCCGTTGCGGTACGACGCCGACAGCACCGAGCCGAGTACGGCGATGCCGAGCGCGCCGCCGAGTTGGCGGAAGGTGTTGCTGAGCGCGGAGGCGGAGCCGGCCTTCTCCCGGGGCAGGGCCTGCATGATGACCACGCTGGTGGGGGTCATGACGTGGGCCATTCCGGCGCCCATGCAGAAGAAGACGATCTCCAGGAGCCAGATCGGGGTGGCGGCGTCCAGCGTGGCGAAGGCGACCAGGGTCGCCGCCAGGACGACCATCGCCCCGGTGGTCGTGGCCCGGACCCCGAAACGGTCGACGACCAGCCGGGCGCGCGGCGCGAAGATCAGCTGCGCGGCGGCCAGCGGCAGCAGGAGCAGACCGGACTGCAGCGGAGAGTAGCCGCGCACGCTCTGGGTGTAGAAGACCGAGAAGAAGGTGACACCCATCAGCGCGAAGAAGACCAGGGTGATGACGGCCATCGCGGCCGAGAACACCTTGTTCTTGAAGTAGTCCATGTCGACGGACGGATGGTCGCTGCGCTTCTCGAACACCACGAACGCGACGAGGACGAGCAGGCCTGCCGCTATGGTCGCCAGCACGGTCGGGTCCGTGAAGTCGGCCAGTTCGCCGCCCTTGATGATCCCGTAGACGAGCAGGACCAGGCCGACGACCGACAGGACGACGCCGACGAGGTCGACGCGGCCGGGGTTCGGGTCGCGGGACTCGGGCACCAGCCAGAGCATCAGCCCGAAGGCGAGCAGCACGATCGGCACGTTGATGAGGAAGACCGATCCCCACCAGAAGTGGTCGAGGAGCAGTCCGCCGGTGATGGGGCCGATGGCGATCGCGAGCCCCACACCGCCCGCCCAGATGCCGATCGCCTTGGGCTGCTCCTCGCGCTCGAAGACGTTCATCAGGACGGCGAGGGTGGCGGGCATCACGAAGGCGGCGCCGACCGCCATCAGCGCGCGGAACGCGATGAGCTGGGTGGGCGAGCCGGATTCCGCGGCGAGCGCGGAGCCGATGCCGAAGACGGCGAGCCCGCCGAGCAGGACCTTCTTGCGGCCGAGCCGGTCACCGAGGAGACCGGCGGTGAACAGCAGTCCCGCGAAGACGAGCGTGTAGGAGTTGATCGCCCACTCCAGCTCGCTCTGGGTGGCGCCGAGGCCGGTCGGGGCGGGTGTCGAGATCGTCTTGATCGCGACGTTCAGGATCGAGTTGTCGAGCACCACGATCAGCAGGCTCAGCATCAGGACACCGAGGATCGCCCAACGACGCCGGTGCACCGCCTCCGGTATGCGCGGAGCGGTGGGGACGGCAGGAGTAGTCATGCCGTCGAGCGTAGGACACTTCCGATACGAGACCGTCTCGTATCGATTCCTCTTACCGTTTTTCTTACTGAGGCTTTACCCACAGGGGGCGCTCTGGCCCTCCCTGGCACGAAGTGCCACCATGGGTGGTGGTCCGGGGACGCCGTAAGGGCGCCTCGAGATGACGAAGGAGCCGTTGCAATGACGCAGCTTTCGGCTGCCCGCACGAACGCCCCCGACGGCAGCAAGGCGCTGTACGGAGGCAAGGGCACACGCCGTATCACCGTCCGCGACATCGCCCTCGCCAAGGAGCGCGGCGAGAAGTGGCCCATGCTCACCGCCTACGACGCGATGACCGCCTCGGTCTTCGACGAGGCCGGGATCCCCGTGATGCTGGTGGGCGACTCGGCGGGCAACTGCCATCTGGGGTACGAGACGACCGTGCCCGTCACCCTCGACGAGATGACCATGCTGTCGGCGGCCGTCGTACGGGGCACCAGCCGTGCGCTGATCGTCGGCGACCTGCCGTTCGGCTCCTACCAGGAGGGACCGGTGCAGGCACTGCGCTCGGCGACCCGTCTGGTGAAGGAGGCCGGGGTCGGGGCCGTGAAGCTGGAGGGCGGGGAGCGCTCGCACCGCCAGATCGAGCTCCTCGTCGAGTCCGGCATCCCGGTCATGGCGCACATCGGCCTGACCCCGCAGTCCGTGAACGCGATGGGTTACCGCGTGCAGGGACGCGGCGAGGAGGCCGCCCAGCAGCTGCTGCGGGACGCGAAGGCCGTGCAGGACGCGGGCGCGTTCGCGGTGGTGCTGGAGCTGGTCCCGGCCGAGCTGGCCGCCGAGGTCACCCGGATGCTGCACATCCCGACCGTGGGCATCGGCGCCGGGCCGGAGACGGACGCCCAGGTGCTGGTGTGGACCGACATGCTCGGGCTGACCGGGGGCCGGGTGCCGAAGTTCGTCAAGCAGTACGCGAACCTGCGTGAGGTCATGGGCGACGCGGCGAAGGCGTTCGCCGAGGACGTCGTCGGCGGAACGTTCCCGCTGGACGAGCACAGCGTCCACTGAGCCATTTCCGCACCACCGCAGCCCGCCGATCTTCCCCCGTCGGCGGGCTGCGCTCTTTCGCGCCGGTGGCTGTCGGGGGGATGTCGGTGCTGTCGGCGTCCTGTCGGTGGTTTGTCGGTGGAGGTCGGCACAGTTCCTGTCATGACGCGAATCGACAAGAACCCCAGTGGCGCGGGAAGCGCTGTAACCGTTCGGGGGTTGGTCAAGCACTACGGCGAGACCAAGGCACTGGACGGCGTCGACCTGGATGTACGGGCCGGAACCGTGATGGGGGTGCTCGGGCCGAACGGCGCCGGGAAGACGACCCTCGTGCGGATCCTGTCCACCCTGCTGGCCGCCGACAGCGGGCAGGCGACCGTCGCCGGCTACGACGTCGCGCACCAGCCCCGGCAGCTGCGCCGGGTGATCGGGCTCACCGGACAGTACGCCTCCGTGGACGAGAAGCTCCCCGGGTGGGAGAACCTGTACCTCATCGGACGGCTGCTCGACCTGTCCCGCAAGGACGCCCGCACCCGGGCCGACGAGCTGCTGGAGCGGTTCTCGCTGACGGACGCCGCCAAGCGGCCCGCGAGCACGTACTCCGGCGGTATGCGGCGGCGCCTCGACCTCGCCGCGTCGATGATCGGCCGGCCGCAGGTGCTGTTCCTGGACGAGCCGACCACCGGGCTCGACCCGCGCACCCGCAACGAGGTGTGGACCGAGGTCAAGGCGATGGTCGGGGACGGGGTCACCGTGCTCCTCACCACCCAGTACATGGAGGAGGCGGAGCAGCTCGCCTCCGAGCTGACCGTCGTCGACCGGGGCAAGGTCATCGCCGGCGGCGGCATCGAGGAGCTGAAGGCCCGCGTCGGCGGCCGGACGCTGCGGGTACGGCCCGCCGACCCGCTTCAGCTGCGGCCGCTGGCGGGCTGGCTCGACGAGCTCGGCATCACCGGGCTCGCCACCACCGTCGTGGACGCCGAGCGCGGTTCCGTCCTGGTGCCGGTGCTCAGCGACGAGCAGCTGACCGCCGTGATCGGCGCGGTCAGCGCCCGCGGCATCACGCTCACCTCCCTCACCACCGAACTGCCCAGCCTGGACGAGGTCTTCCTGTCCCTCACCGGCCACCGGGCGAGTGCCCCGCAGGACGCCCAGCCCACCGAGACCCGCGAGGAGGTCGCCGTATGAGCGCGGCCACGATCGACATCAGCACGACGACCGACGCGCGCATCCCGCTGCGCAGCCACCTCCGGCACACCGGCGCGCTGATCCGCCGCAACCTGCTGTGGATCCGGCAGGACCCGGAGTCGATGTTCGACGCGGTCCTCTTCCCGGTGATCTTCACCCTGTTGTTCGTGTACGTCTTCGGCGGCTCGATCGGGCAGTCGCTGGGCGGCGGCCAGGAGGCGTACGTGCAGTACGTCATTCCCGGGCTGCTGGCCATGATGGGGATGAACATGGCCCAGGGCGTGGGCACCGGCTTCAACACCGACTTCAACTCCGGGGTCATGGACCGCTTCCGGTCACTGCCCATCGGACGGGGCTCGGTGCTCTTCGCCAAGATCGTCGTGGAACTGATGCGCATGCTGGTCGCGTGCGTGATCCTCATGGTGGTGGCGGTGCTGGTGGGCTTCGACATCACCCACTGGCCCGGTCTGTTCGCCGCCGTGGGACTGGCCACGGTGTTCGGCTCGGCGCTGATGTGGGTGTTCCTCACCCTCGGCGTGGTGATGAAGAGCGCGCAGTCCGTGCAGGCCATGGGCTTCCTGGTGCTGATGCCACTCCAGTTCGGCTCGTCGATCTTCGCACCCACCCAGTCGATGCCGGGCTGGCTGCAGAACTTCACCGAGTACAACCCGCTGTCCTCGCTCGCGGACGCGGCGCGCGGACTGATGGTGGGCGGGCCGGTCGCGCACGGACTGTGGGTGACGCTGGCCTGGTCGATAGGGCTCACCGCGGTGATGGCACCGGTCGCGATCCACAAGTTCCGCACGAAGACCTGAGCGGGGCACCGGACGGGTCACGTCGGGACGCGGCAGTGCGCGTCGGGACGCGGCTGTGCGCGTCGGAATACGGCAGTACGCGGCTGTACGCATCGGGATGCGTACAGGACGCGTCAGGACGATTCACACCAGGGCGGTGGCCTCCTCGTAGGAGAGGCCACCGCCCTCGGCGTACGCGCTCTCGAACGGCGCGTCGCCGAGCGCGTCCCGCGTCCGGGTCATGGCCAGCTCGCGCGCCTCACGCTCCACCCGCGGAGGTACGTGGCGCGGCGGCAGCAGGGTGTCGGCGGCCCCCAGACAGCGGGCGGCGTCCGCGGCACGGCTGCCGCCGTCCACGCCGGCGAGGGCGGTCGCCGCGATGAAGAGATAGAAGGAGCGCATCTGCGGGGCGATGGCCACGGACAGCGGATCCGTGGCCCGTTCCAGTGCGGCCCGGATGCCGGTCAGGGCCTGCGCGGACCGGCCGTCGACCGCGTCCAGCCAGGCCTCCGCGCCCAGGATGAAGGAGTGGAAGACGGCGAAGTGGCCGAAGTCGAACTCCTCCCGCAGCAGGTTCAGTTGCTCGCGGGCTTCGGTGCGGCGGCCGGTGGCGGCCAGCCAGCCGGCGAGGAAGAGGCGGGCGATGTGCATGGCCTCGTTGACCGCGCGCTCCTCGCCGGCGATCACCTCGCGCAGCAGGCGTTCGCCCCGCTCCTCGTCACCCGCCTCCAGCAGCACGCTGCCCAGCCGGGCGGCGAGGACCGCGGACTGGGAGCGGGCGCCGAGCCGTTCGGCCTGCTCGATGGCGCCCTCGTAGTCGGCGGCGGCCTCGAGGTACGCGCCCAGTCGTTCATGGGCCTCGGCGCGGGCGGAGAGCGCCTCGGCGGTGCCCCAGGCGTCGCCCAGGCGCTGGAAGATCTCCAGGGCCTCGGCCGCGTCGCGGAACGCGCTCCTGGCCCAGTCGGCGCGGTTGGCGAGGATGTTGGCGCGCAGCTGAAGGCAGGAGGCCAGCTCCCACTCGTAGCCGGGCGTCCGGCGGCAGGTGTCGACGTTGGCGTCGATGATGGCGCGGATACGGTCCGGGGCGCCGGTCATCACCACGGCGAAGAACCAGAGCAGGCCGGGGGCACGGCAGGTCTGCGGCAGGCCGGGCTCGTAGGTCTCGGCGATCCGCCGCAGCTTGGCCTGCGACGTCGCGGTCTGCCAGGCGTCCATCTCGGTGTCCATACAGGCCAGATGGGCCAGGTGGACCCCGCGTCGGGCCTCCGCGAGGACCTCCCCGGTCATCGGCGGCGGGGCGTCGATGCAGGACTTCCACACCGGCGCGGCCGGGCGCAGCGGTTCGTCGAACGGGTCGGGGCTCAGGGCCATGGCCTCGACGCACCAGCTACGGGCCTCGATCCGCAGATCGCGCATCTGCCAGTACCAGACGAGTGACAGGGTCAGGCAGAGCGCCTCCTGCTCGTCCCGTGCCGCGACGGCGCGGGACAGCGCGGTGCGCAGGTTCTCGTACTCCAGCTGGAAGCGCTCGATGGCGTCCCGCTGCCCGGGGCCGCGCAGCAACGGCTCGGTGGTGCGGGCGAGTTCACGGTAGTACGTCAGATGCGCGCGCTCGGCCGCTTCCCGCCGCCCCGACTCGTCCAGCCGCTCGCCCGCGTACTCGGCGACGGTCTCCAGCAGCCGGTAGCGCATGTCGCCCCTGGGATCCGGAGCCGCGACGACGAGCGACTTGTCGACCAGCGAGGCGAGCAGATCGAGCGCGGAACGGCCCCCCAGGGACCCACCCGCGTCCCGGAGGCCGGGGGAACCGCCGGAGACCAGCGGGCCCCGGAAGCCACGTGCGTCACGGAGATCGTGCCCGTCGAGGAGGTCCCGCCCCGCACCGGAGCCGTGCCCCTCACCGGAGTCGCGGCCGTCACGGGAATCGCGCGCCCCGGAGGGGCCGAGAGAGCCGCCGGAAGCAAAGGGGACCTCGGACCCGCGTGCGTCACGGAGGTCCCGCCCCGCACCGGAGCCGTGCCCCTCACCGGAGTCGCGGCCCTCGCGGGAATCGCGCACCTCACGCGCATCGCGGCCGCCGCGCCCCTCGAAGGGGCCGAGAGAGCCGCCGACGGCAGAGGGGGCGTCGGCGGCGCTTGCGCCCTGGGGGGCGTGACCGTCGCCCAAGTCGTGCCGCTCGCGAGGGGCGTGCCCCTCACGGGGGTCGTGCCGCTCGCCGAGGTCGGGGAACGGTGGGCCGCACACCGCCTCGACGGCGGCGAGGTCGCAGCCCCGGGCGAAGACCGACAGGCGGGCGAGGACGTCGCGTTCGTCCTCGTCGAGCAGGTCCCAGGACCAGTCGACGACGGCCCGCAGGGTCTGCTGGCGGGGCAGGACGGTCCGGCTGCCGGAGGTCAGGAGGCGGAAACGGTCGTCGAGCCGGTCGGCGATCTGGCGGGGCGTGAGCATCCGCAGCCGGGCGGCGGCGAGTTCGATGGCGAGCGGCAGACCGTCGAGCCGACGGCAGATCTCCGCGCAGGCCGCCGCGGTCTCCTCGTCGGCGTCGGGCCGGAATCCGGGACGGGCGGCCGCGCCCCGGTCGGCGAGCAGCCGCAGCGCCACCTGCTCCGGCAGCGGATCCAGCGGGCGCAGCACCTCCCCGGGCACGCCGAGCGGTTCACGGCTGGTCGCCAGCACCGTCACCTCGGGGCAGCGCGCCAGCAGCTCCTCGACGAGCCGGGCGGCTGCCTCGACCACGTGCTCGCAGTTGTCGAGGACGATCAGCATGCGGCGGCGGGCGCAGTGCTCGACCAGACGCTCCAACGGGTCGTCGTGGCGCTCGGCGGCGACCCGCATCTCCTCGGCGCCGGCGCCGTACAGCACGGTCTCGCGGGCTCCCACGGCGGTGAGGACGGCCTGCGGCACGGCGCCCGGGTCGGCGACGGGGGCGAGCTCGGCCAGCCAGACGCCGTCGCGCGCGATGTCCCGTACGGTCTCGGCGGTCTCCTGCGACAGCCGGGTCTTGCCGGCCCCGCCGGGCCCGAGCAGGGTGACGAGCCGCGCGCTCGCGAGGTCCCCGCGGATGGCGGCGATGTCGGCCTCCCGGCCGACGAAGGAGGTGAGGCGGGCGCGGAGGTTGCCCAGGGGCGGGGGCGGCGGGGCGGGGGAAGCCGGTGCGGGCGCCCGGCCCGGGCCCTCGGGCCCGACGGAACGGGACGGTTTCCCGGCGCCTCCCGGAGCACCGGCGCCTCCCGGGGCACCGAAACCTCCCGGACCGCCCAAGCCTCCCCGGGCACCGGGGTCTCCCGGATCGCCGGGAGCGAGCAGCTCCGTGTGCAGGGCGCGCAGTTCGGGGCCGGGGTCGGTGCCGAGGCGGTCCGCCAGGAGCCGGCGGACCTCGTCGTACGCGGCCAGCGCCTGCGCGGTGCGGCCCGCCTCGCGCAGGGCGCGCAGCCGCAGGGCCTGGAGGGGCTCGTCCAGCGGATGGGCGTCGCACAGGGCGGTGAGTTCGGGCAGCGACCGCTCGGCCTCGCCGAGCGCGATCGCGGCGGTGTGCCGGGCGCGCACCGCGTCGAGGCGGCGGGCCTCCCAGCGGGCCGCCTCGGCGGCGCGGTCGGGCAGGTCGGCGAGGGCCGGCCCCTGCCACAGGGCGAGGGCGTCGTCGAGGACGACGGCCGCCTTCGCGGGGTCGCCGTCGGCGAGCGCGCGGATGCCGTCGCCGGTCAGCCGCTCGAAGCGGTGCAGGTCGACGTCGTCCGGGGCGGCGGCCAGCCGGTAGCCGCCCTCGGCGGAGTCGATCGCGCCCGCCCCGAGGGCCCGGCGCAGCCGGCCGACCAGCGCCTGGAGCGCACCCGGCGCGTCGGCGGGCGGGTCACCGGCCCACACCTCCTCCACCAGCAGCCCGGCGGGAACGCTCCGACCGGCCCGCAGCGCGAGCACGGCCAGCAGGGCGCGCAGCCGCGCTCCGCCGACGGCGACGGGGACGCCGTCCGGACGGAGTGCCTGGGTGGTGCCGAGGATGCGGTAGCGCACGGGGTCCATTCTCTCCGGTGGGATCGACGTCGGTCACGGGGTTCCGGCGGGGTGGCGCGAGCCGGTTGCCCGCACGCTCGGGGCCCCACCGGAACCGGGGACCGGCCACGAGACGTTCTCCCCGTATGCCCGGGCCGGGTACGGTCGGGCAGTTCCACCCACGCGTACGAGCTCAGGGGGCCCCATGACCACCGCCACCACCCGCAGTGCCGAGCGGCGGATCAGTCCCGTCTTCCTCGGGATCCTGGCCGTGACGGCGGTCACCGGCTGGGCGACCTGGACGGGCTTCGCCGAGCAGCCGGGCGTGGCGGTGTTCCTGTTCGTGACGGCCGCCTGGATCGTGTCCCTGTGTCTGCACGAGTACGCACACGCGCGTACCGCCCTGCACAGCGGTGACATCTCGGTCGGCGCGAAGGGGTACCTCACGCTCAACCCGCTCAAGTACACCCACGCCCTGCTCAGCGTGGTGCTGCCGGTCCTCTTCGTGATCATGGGCGGGATCGGCCTGCCGGGCGGCGCGGTCTTCATCGAGCGCGCGCGGATCCGGGGGCGGTGGCGGCACAGTCTGATCTCGGCGGCCGGGCCGCTGACGAACGTGCTGTTCGCGGTGGTGTGCACGGCGCCGTTCTGGCTGGACGCGCTGGACGGCGTGCCGGCCGACTTCCGGTTCGCGCTCGCCTTCCTCGCCCTGCTCCAGGTCACGGCGGCGATCCTGAACTTCCTTCCGGTGCCCGGCCTCGACGGCTACGGGGTCATCGAGCCCTGGCTGTCGTACAACGTCAAGCGGCAGGTGGAGCCGTTCGCGCCGTTCGGACTGCTGTTCGTCTTCGCGCTGCTGTGGGTGCCGGCGGTCAACGGGGTCTTCTTCGACATGGTCGACGCGGTGCTGCGCGCTCTCGGGATCGGCGACGTCGAGACGTACTGCGGTCAGTCGCTGTACCGCTTCTGGCAGGGCACGAACGAGTTCTGCGCGGTCAGCCGCTGACGTCGGCCTGCGCGGCCCTGCGCAGCTTGTCCCGCCTCACGTAGTACCAGGTCATGTTGGAGGACAGACCGGCGAGCAGCACCCACACGATGCCCAGCAGACTGCCCTGGACGAAGGAGACGACCGCCGCGGCCACGGCGAGTACGCAGACGACGAGGGTGTAGAGGGCGAGTCGCCGGTCCGGGCTGGGTGGGGGAAGGGGGGACATGGGTCCGGTTTCTCCTGTCGGGGGACACTGCTGGGCTGCTCCGACCAGTGTCCCCCATACGCTCACACGTCCGTGACGCGCAGCCCGGCGTGGGCCTTGTAGCGGCGGTTGACGGAGATCAGGTTGGCGACCAGGGACTCCACCTGGTGGGCGTTGCGCAGCCGCCCGGCGAAGACGCCCCGCATGCCGGGGATCCGGCCGGCCAGCGCCTGGACGAGCTCCACGTCGGCGCGCTCCTCGCCCAGCACCATCACGTCGGTGTCGATCTCGTCGATCTCCGGGTCCTGGAGGAGGACCGCCGAGAGGTGGTGGAAGGCGGCGGCGACCCGGGAGTCCGGCAGCAGGGCGGCGGCCTGCTCGGCGGCACTGCCCTCCTCCGGCTTCAGCGCGTAGGCGCCCTTCTTGTCGAAGCCGAGCGGGTTGACGCAGTCGACGACCAGCTTGCCGGCCAGCTCCTCGCGCAGGGACTCCAGGGTCTTGCCGTGGCCGTCCCACGGTACGGCGACGATCACGATGTCGCTGCGGCGCGCGGTCTCGGCGTTGTCGGCGCCCTCGACGCCGTGCCCGAGCTCGTCGGCGGCGGCCCGGGCACGGTCGGCGGCACGCGAACCGATGATCACCTTCTGGCCGGCCTTGGCGAGCCGGTAGGCGAGACCCTTGCCCTGCGGGCCGGTCCCACCGAGCACGCCGACGACCAGTCCGGAGACGTCGGGGAGGTCCCACGGGTCCTTGGCGGGGGCCTTCGCCGGGGCGGCCGCGGCGGCGTTTCGTGCACTGTCGGTAGAGGTCATGGGCCGACTTTACGTGGGCGTGCGGAGCGGCCCTTCGTCATGTCGGGTGAACGAGGGGCGAACCCCGGGTGGGCGGCGGCCGGTTGCGGCACGATGCGGCCGCATGGACGCCGTAAGGGTCGCGCTGCTGCGTGAGGTGCTCGCCGGGACGGAGTGGCTGGGGGCCACCCGGCGGTTCGGCGCGGTGCTGCGCGGATCGGTGGTGTCGCACGGGGGCGGGCTGCTGCTGGTGGGCACGGCGGCGTGCGAGCCCTGGCACCTCGCGGCGCATCTGGTGGACGAGGCCGCGTGGTCGGGTACGCCGGAGCTGGCGCCGACCCTCGTACGGCATGCCGCGCGTCCTTCCGATCCGGCGCATCTCGCGGTCGGCCTGGGCCGGATCGAGGCGGCCCGGCGGGGCGAGACCCTGCTGGTGGCGTCGCCGTCGGGGGACGCACCGCTCCTCGAGCGGGTGTCGGACGCCCGGCGGTCCGGCGTCATGATCCTCGCCCTCGGCCCGGCCGAGGGGCAGCTGACGGCCCTGGCCCACGAGACGCTGGCCGTGCCGGACGGCTCGGAGCTGGACCTGGACACCGTGCAGCACCTGGTGAGCGCGGCCGCCGGCGAGACACTGCCCCCGGCGAGAGGGCGCCGGCGCTTCGCCGACCGGCTCTCCCACCTGGCCGAACGCCTGACGGCACCACCCCCTCCGCCGTGGTGACCGGCCCGCCCACCTGCCCTCACCGCCTCCCACGCCATGTGCGCGCCTGCCTGCCCACGGCCGCTCACCGGCCTCCTCGAAAATCGATCGCGTGAGCGGTCGGGGGATCGGCCGGGTGACCGGTCAGGGCATCGACCGGATGGCCGGGCAAGGCATCGATCGCCTGACCGGTCGGGGCATCGATCGGGTGACCGGTCGGGGGATCAGTCGTCGTCGGCGGCGCCCGCCGGGGCGTCGTGCCACTTGGGGTCGTTCTCCCACTGGAGGTTGCGCTCGCGGGCGGTCTGCATCGCGTGCTCGGCCTCCGCACGGTTGGGGTACGGGCCGAATCGGTCCTTGGCCGGGCATTCCGGCCCCTCCTCGACCTTCTTGTGCTCCAGGCAGTAGTACCACTCGCCCGGCTTGCCGGCGGTCGACTTCTTGAACAGGGGCATGACGGCTCCTCTCGCCATCGACATGTTCCCCCATGGCCGCTCGTTAGACTCACTGGCATGTCTGGCCAGTCGCTGCTCGTCCCCGGGGAGCTGTCCCCCATCCGTTCGGTGCCCGGAAACATCCGCCGCCCCGAGTACGTCGGCAAGCCCGCGCCGACGCCGTACACCGGGCCGGAGGTGCAGACGCCCGAGACCATCGAGGCCATGCGCCGGGCCGGCCGGATCGCCGCGCAGGCGATGGCGGAGGCCTCGAAGCTGATCTCGCCGGGAGTCACCACCGACGAACTGGACCGCGTGGCGCACGAGTACATGTGCGACCACGGCGCCTATCCGTCGACGCTGGGCTACCGCGGCTTCCCCAAGTCCCTGTGCACGAGCGTCAACGAGGTCATCTGTCACGGCATCCCGGACTCGACGGTCCTGCGCGACGGCGACATCGTCAACCTCGACGTGACGGCGTACATCGGCGGGGTGCACGGCGACAACAACGCCACGTACCTGGTCGGGGACGTCGACGAGGAGTCGCGGCTGCTGGTGGAGCGGACCCGGGAGTCCCTCGACCGGGCGATCAAGGCGGTCCGGCCCGGCCGGCAGATCAACATCATCGGGCGGGTCATCGAGTCGTACGCCAAGCGGTTCGGGTACGGCGTGGTGCGGGACTTCACGGGGCACGGGATCAACTCGTCGTTCCACTCCGGGCTGATCATCCCGCACTACGACAGCCCGCACGCGACGACCGTCATCCAGCCCGGGATGACGTTCACGATCGAGCCGATGCTGACCCTCGGCACCCACGAGTACGACATGTGGGACGACGGCTGGACGGTGGTGACCAAGGACCGCAAGCGGACGGCCCAGTTCGAGCACACACTGGTGGTGACCGAGACGGGCGCGGAGATCCTCACGCTGCCGTAGCGCGACCGAAGGCCCGTTCCCTGCTGGGAGCGGGTCTTCTCTTGTACGCTTTTACCGACAAGGCGTCGGCAAACCCATTGACTTAGGTAAGCCTTACCTTAAAGGATGTGGGCATGGACTCGTTCTCGACACTCATCCGCACGGCCTCCCACGAGCAGCACGTGGAAGCCGAGACCTCGACGTTCATGAGTGACCTCCTCGGCGGCAGGCTCGGCGTCGAGGCGTACGCGCGGTACACCGAGCAGCTCTGGTTCGTCTACGAGGCGCTGGAGGCCGGCGCCGAGCGGCTGACCTCGGACCCGGTGGCCGGGCCCTTCATCCGGCCCGAGCTGTTCCGGCGGCCGGCCCTGGAGCGGGACCTCGCGCATCTGCGGGGCGCCGGATGGCGGTCGGGGGCGTCGGCACTGCCGGCGACCGAGGCGTACGCGGCGCGGGTGCGGGAGTGTGCCGAGCGCTGGCCGGCCGGGTACATCGCCCACCACTACACGCGCTACCTGGGCGATCTCTCCGGCGGGCAGATCATCCGCGACAAGGCGGAGCGGACCTGGGGCTTCGAGCGCAAGGGCGACGGCGTCCGCTTCTACGTCTTCGAGGAGATCGGCAACCCGGCGGCCTTCAAGCGGGGTTACCGGGAGCTGCTGGACGGGGTGCGCGCGGACGACCTGGAGAAGCAGCGGATCGTGAGCGAGTGCAAGCGCGCCTTCGCGCTGAACACCGACGTCTTCCGCGCCCTGGGCGAGGAGTTCTCACTGTCGGCGTGAGCCGGCTCCGCGGACGGACGGAGACGGAGCGGGCCCCCTCGCCGCACTGACGGCGAGGGGGCCCGGCGCCTGATCAGAAACGGTCGCAGTGCTTGCCGGCCCAGAAGATGTCGGCCGAGGACGTGTTCACCGCGCCGACGTACGGGCTGCAGACACCCTCGTCCCCACCGAAGTGGTGGTGCTGGCGGGGACCCTCGTCGGCGGTGGCGGCCGTCGCGCCGGTGGCGGCGAGGGCGATACCCAGGACGGTTGCGGCCAGAACTGAACGGATACGCATGGCGTTCCTCTCACGGGACTCGAGTGTCACGCCCAGAGGTCCCCGGTCGTCCCCTCCCGCACACGCCAGACCACCCGTACGGCCGCGCAGAAGTACGCGGACGCCCGCGACCGGCCCTATGGTTCAGCGCTCCAGGAACACGCGCCCGCCGATCTCCACCCACCCGTACGGCTGCGGGGCCGTCAGGATCTGGGAACCCGCACCCTGGGTGATGTTCAGGGCACGGCCGAGCCGCTCGGTGAGCAGCAGCGCCGGCGCGCCCGTCGCCTCGATCTCGTCGACGCCGTCGCCGCGGCCGGGGAAACCGCGGGCGCGGATCCGGCCGGCCGGCTCGTCCTCCCAGGCCCAGGCGTAGATCCAGTCGCCGGCCGGCGGCACGGGCAGGTCGTCGACCTCGGCGGCGGTGGCGTACCGGTGGAACACGCACGGCGGGGCCCATTCCGCGCGCGCTTCGATCCAGGTGAACTCGCCGTCCAGGCGGGTCCCCACGGCGCCGGCCGGCGTGACGAGTTCCGGCACGTCGAGCAGCCAGGCGACGCCCACGCACGAGTGGTCCGCGAAGGACAGGCGCCGGGTGGGCGTGTAGACGTCGATGATCCCGCGCTCGGGGTCGTCGACGAACACCGTCTCGCCGAAGCCGAGTTTCGCCGCGAGGTCCTGCCGGTCCTCACGGTCCGGCAGGACCGAACCTTCGCGGACCACGCCCAGTTCATTGCCGTAGCCGCCGTTCGGCGCGCAGAAGACGCGGAGCACGTCGTAATCAGTCACCGGGGAATTGAAGCACCGTCGGCCGGCCGGGTGGGCCGGGCCATGGGCGGTCAGGGGGTTGGTTGGGCTTGAGCCCCACCCCCCCGCTCCCGGGGCCCCGCCCCGGCCCTGTGTCGTGGTGTGGGAGCGGGTCCCGCGTGGCCGGTCGCGCMGTTCCCCGCACCCCTGGGGGGCGGGCCGGCTGCGCCCCGGTCTTCGCTCCGCGCCCGTCGGCGGGTCGCAGCCGACTGCCTGCCGGGGGGCCGGGGTGCGCGGATGCGCCGTCGGGGGGGCCGGGGTGCGCGGATGCGCCGTCGGGGGGCTGCGGTCATGCGGCTGCCGGTCCGCCGTGGCCGGTCGCGCCGTTCCCCGCRCCCCTGTGGGGGGCGGGCTACGCCCTGCCCCCCACCATCCGGGGGGGTGGGGTCGTGCCCCCCGGGGGGCCGGCCGTGCGGCGAGCGGGCTCGGGGCGCCTGGGACGGGTGCCGGTGCAGGGCGTGCCCGTGCTGTTCGACGAGGCGGCCCTCGCCCTGGACCTGAAACAACTGGTGCCGGTGGTGCGGTTGTGCCGGGAGAGGGCGTGTGAGGGGGACGCGGTGGTCTTGGTGCTGCGCGCTCTGGGGCTCGCCGCCGCCTACGCGCACCGGGGCGCGATCCTGTGCGCCGGGCGGGTGGCGGCGGACGGGTCGCCGGGCGAGGTGTTCACCGAGCGGCTGCTTTCGGAGGTCTGCGACCAGCCGGTCGAGGTGCTTCCGCACCCCGGACGGGTGCCGTACCGGTGACCCCGAAGCGGAATATTTGAATCATCTTTGACCATCTCTTGGGGTCCGTTTTGAGTCACCGTGATCATCTCGTGCTCATACGGCGTCTATGAGAGGTGAATCACTGCACGGGCGGGTATTACGCAGGTAAGCCTTGGATAAGTTAGGCGAGGCTCACCAACCCTTGTGAGCCGCGTCACGCCACTATTCAGCCATCGCTGGGAGCCCGAATGCGAGCCGCCAGACTGTCCGTCGTCACCGCCGTCACCGCCGTGACCGCACTGACCGCCGTCACCGGCTGCACCTCCAAGAGCGACGCGAAAGACGGGGACCGCGTCATCAGCGTGACCGCCACCGACGCCAAGTGCGTGACCTCCAAAAAGGAGATCTCCGCCGGACACGTCGAGCTCGCCATCGAGAACAAGGGTTCCAAGGTCACCGAGGTCTACATCCTTTTCCCGGACGACCGGATCGTCAGCGAGCGGGAGAACATCGGCCCCGGCACCAAGCAGCGGGTCACCGCCGAGGTGAAGGCCGGCGACTACCAGATCGCCTGCAAGCCCGGCATGAAGGGCACCGGCATCCGCCAGGACCTCAAGGTCACCGGCGGCTCGGTCGCCAAGCGCGACCCGCGCCTGGACAAGGCCGTCGCCGCCTACCGCGAGTACGCCCAGGAGCAGGCCGACGCCACGCTGCCGCTCGTCGCGACCTTCGTGAAGGCCGTCAAGGCCGGCGACCTCGAGGCGGCCAAGGCGGCCTACGCGCCCTCCCGTATCGGCTGGGAGCGCACCGAGCCGGTCGCGGAGTCCTTCGGCGACATCGACCCGAAGGTCGACGTCCGCGCGGACGGCCTGGAGGCCGGACAGACCTGGACCGGCTGGCACCGGCTGGAGAAGGCCCTCTGGCAGGACAAGAAGATCACCGCCGCCGAGAAGACCCTCGCCGACCAGCTCACCACCGACCTCACCGACTGGCAGAAGCGGGTCGGCAAGGCCGAGATCACCCCGACCTCCATGGCCAACGGCGCCAAGGAACTCCTCGACGAGGTCGCCACCGGCAAGGTCACCGGCGAGGAGGAGCGCTACTCGCACACCGACCTCGTCGACTTCAAGGCCAACGTCGAGGGCGCCCAGAAGTCGTACGAGCTGCTCAAGCCGGTCGCCAAGGAGAACGACGCGGCCCTGGTCACCGAGCTGGACAAGCAGTTCGCCGCGCTGAACACGCTGCTGGACAAGTACCGCCCGAACACGTCCTCGTACGCCTTCACCGCGTACGACAAGGTCGCCGCCGCCGACCGCAAGGAACTGTCCGACGCGGTCAACGCGCTCGCCGAGCCGCTGTCCAAGCTCGCCGCAGCCGTGGCGAAGTAACCGAGGGGCCAGGACATGACCGAGACCCAGGGCAGTGTGCCGTCCCGACGGTCGCTGATCGGCTGGGGCGGTGCCGGGCTCGCGCTCGGTGCCGCCGCGGCCGGCGGCGCGGTCGCGATGACCCGTACCGGCGACGACGTCGACCCGGCGGCCGCCGAGGTGGGCGCCGCGGTCGGCTTCCACGGCGCGAACCAGGCGGGCATCGCCACCCCCGTGCAGGACCGGCTCCACTTCGCCGCGTTCGACGTGAAGACCACGGACCGCGCCGAGTTCGTCCAGCTCCTGAAGGACTGGACGGAGGCGGCCCGCCGGATGACGGCCGGGAAGGCGGTCGGCGAGGGCGCGTACGGCGGTCTCGCCGAGGCGCCGCCGGACGACACCGGCGAGGCCCTGGGGCTCAAGCCGTCCCGGCTGACCCTGACGATCGGCTTCGGGCCGTCGCTGTTCGGCAAGCTCGGCCTCGCCGACCGCCGCCCGGACGCCCTGATCGATCTGCCCACGTTCGCCGGGGACGCGCTCGACGCGGCCCGCAGCAACGGCGACCTGTGCATCCAGGCCTGCGCGGACGATCCGCAGGTCGCCGTGCACGCGATCCGCAACCTGGCCCGGATCGGCATGGGCAAGGTCGTCATCCGCTGGTCGCAGCTCGGCTTCGGCAAGACCTCCTCCACGACACCCGACGCGCAGACCCCGCGCAACCTGATGGGCTTCAAGGACGGCACCCGCAACATCGCGGGCACCGAGACCGACCGGCTGGAGAAGTTCGTCTGGGTCGGCGAGAAGGACGTCAAGGAGAACTCGGCCTGGATGGTGGGCGGTTCCTATCTCGTCGCCCGCCGGATCCGCATGCACATCGAGACCTGGGACCGCACCTCGCTCCAGGAGCAGGAGGACATCTTCGGCCGCGACAAGGGCGAGGGCGCCCCGGTCGGCAAGGCCAGGGAGCGCGACGAGCCGTTCCTGAAGGCGATGAAGCCCGACGCGCACGTACGGCTCGCGCACCCGGACTCCAACCACGGGGCGACGATCCTGCGCCGCGGCTACTCCTTCACCGACGGCACCGACGGCCTCGGCCGGCTGGAGGCCGGTCTGTTCTTCCTCGCCTACCAGCGCGATGTGCGCGAGGGGTTCGTCCGCGTCCAGCGCAACCTCGCGACCGACGCGCTCAACGAGTACATCCAGCACGTGGGTTCGGCCGTCTTCGCCGTCCCGCCGGGCGTCCGTGACAAGGACGACTGGTGGGGCCGGACGCTGTTCTCCAAGGAGGCGTAGCCCGTGTTCTCCAACTATCTGATCGGACTGCGCGAGGGCCTGGAGGCCAGCCTCGTCGTCTGCATCCTCATCGCCTACCTGGTGAAGACCGGCCGCAGGGACGCCCTCAAGCCGATCTGGATCGGCATCGGCGTCGCGGTCGCGCTCGCGCTCGGCTTCGGCTGCGTCCTCGAGTTCGGCTCCCAGGAACTGACGTTCCAGGCGCAGGAGGCGCTCGGCGGCTCCCTGTCGATCCTCGCGGTCGGCCTGGTGACGTGGATGGTGTTCTGGATGCGGCGCACCGCCCGGCATCTGAAGTCGGAACTGCACGGCAAGCTGGACGCGGCCCTCGCGATGGGCACCGGTGCCCTGGTCGCCACCGCCTTCCTCGCGGTCGGCCGGGAGGGCCTGGAGACCGCCCTGTTCGTGTGGGCTTCGGTGCACGCGGCCGGCGACGGCACCCCGCGCCCGCTGATCGGTGTGGCCCTGGGCCTGGCGACCGCCGTCCTGCTGGGCTGGCTGTTCTACCGCGGGGCGCTGAGGATCAACCTCGCCAAGTTCTTCACCTGGACCGGCGGCATGCTCGTCGTGGTGGCCGCGGGCGTGCTGGCGTACGGCGTCCACGATCTCCAGGAGGCCGACTGGATCCCCGGCCTGAACAGCCTGGCCTTCGACATCACCGGCACCGTCCCGCCGGACAGCTGGTACGGCACGCTGCTGAAGGGCGTGTTCAACTTCCAGCCCGACCCGACGGTCCTCCAGGTCACGGTGTGGCTGCTGTACCTGGTCCCGACGCTCGCGCTGTTCCTCGCCCCGGTAGGGTTCGCCTCCGGGAAGGGGAAGGTGAAGTCGCCTGATGAGCAGGGAACGCAGCCTGAGGACCGGGGTTCCGCGCAGTCGAAGGCTCCGCGCACGTGACCGGTACGCACTCGTAGCGGCGTCACTCACCGCCGTCTCGCTCACGGCGAGCGGCTGCGTGGTGGTCCACGGGGAGCTCGAACTGCTCCCGGCCGCCACGAAGGCGGAAGCCGTGAAGGCGGTCGAGCAGTTCACGTCCGCCTACAACAAGGCGGACGCGGCGTACGACAGTTCCCTGGACGCCGACTACACCACCGGTGCCCTCGGGGTCATCGACGAGGCGCGGCTGAAGGCGGGCCGCGTCAACAACCCGGGCGGCAACCAGCAGCACACGCCGCTCGTGCTGTCGGACGTGAAGTACACGATCGTCGAGAAGGCGGGCTGGCCGCGCTGGTTCGTCGCCGACGCGAAGGGCAACAAGGGCGGCGACTCACGCTGGCTGATGGTGTTCAGCCGGGGCGGGCGGACGGAGCGGTGGCAGGCGACCTATCTGACGCTGGTGGCGCCGGGCTCGGTACCGGAGTTCAAGCAGGCGGGCAAGGACGGCCACGCCGAGGCCGTGCCCGCCGACTCCGCCGAACTGGCCGTCGCGCCCGAGGACTTGAGCAAGGACTACGCGGCGTACCTGCAGAGCGGCAAGGGCGCCTTCGCGGACGGCGCGTACACCACCACCCTGCGGGCGACCCGGGCGAAGAACGCCACCAAGCCGGGCCTGGCCACGCAGTACATCGACGAGCCGCTGACCGGCGGCGACTACGCGCCGCTGGCACTGCGCACCGCGGACGGCGGGGCGCTGGTCTTCTTCACCACGCACCACTACATGAAGCAGACGGCCGCGGCGGGCGCCGCCGTGCCCACCCCGAACAAGAACGTGGCCGCGCTGACGACCGGTGAGATCAAGCAGTCCCTGACCATGGAGTTCGTCGCCAACGACGTCGCCCTGACCCCCGCGAAGGGCGCGGGCAACGGCAAGGTGTCGATGCTCAGCCGGCTGGAGGGCCTGACGGCGGCCAAGGGCGCGTAGCGCTCCGCCGGAGCCCGGAGAAACCACCTGCGGGTGCGTCGTCTGCGCCTGCGGGTGCATCGTGTGCCTGCGGGTGCATCGTGTGCCTGCGGGCGGTTCAGGTGCCTGCGGGTGCTGCGTGGCCGGGCGCGCGGTTCCCCGCGCCTCTTGCGGTCAGTGGCGTGAGGGCCAGGCCGTGTTCGCCTGGTCGGGCTCCTGGCCGGCGTGGCGGGCGCAGGCGTCCGTCAGGGTTTCGAGCAGGGTCAGCGGGTCGGGCAGCGCGTGCTCGGGTCCGCGCAGCCAGTGCACGCAACGGCCGTCGTCGCCGGGGAGCCGGGCGGGCGGTACCAGGACGTAGGAGCCACGGCAGTGCCAGCGCAGGCCGGGGTGCTCGTCCATGGTCTCGGGGTGGCAGTCCAGCGCGCACGGCCACCACTCGTCCTCGTCCTCGGGGGTGCCGCGGGTGAGGGTGAAGAACAGCATGCGGCCGTCGTCGCTCTCGGCGACCGGGCCGACCTCGACGCCGGAGTCGAGCAGCCGCTCCAGGGCCTGCCGGCCCGCCTCCAGAGGCACGTCGAGGACGTCGTGCGTCATGCCGGTGGCGGTGATGAAGTTGGCCTGCGGCTGGTGGCGGGCCCAGCGCTCGATCTGCGCGCGATCGGTCGTGGACTGCGTCTGCCAGGCGAAGGACACCGGGTGCCGGGCGGGGGTCGGACAGCCGACCCGGTCGCAGGAGCAGCCGTAGCCGGGGGCCGGGTGCGCGGCGGGCGCGAGCGGGAATCCCGCTCCGGCGGCGGCCAGCAGCAGGGCCTCACGGTCGCCGGCTTCGTCGGCCTCCGTCGGGCCGCTCGTGCCCAGCCACTCCGAGATCTTGCCCCACAGGCCGGTCCGGCCGCCGAACTCCGCGCTCATCTGTCCCCTCGCTCGCTGTGGTGCCGCCAGCATGCCTCATGGTCGCACCATCCTGCGCATCGGGGGGCCGTAGCCGTGAATCGGGGCAGGTGGGACGGGTGGTGCCAGAGTCACCCATGTGGTGCGAGGTCAGCGCGGTGCGAGACCGTGCAGGGCGTAGTCGACGAGGGTGTCGGTGTACGCGTAGGAGATCGGGCCCGTGTGCTGGAGCCAGCGCTGGGCGAGCGGGGAGATGAAGAACTCCAGGGCGATGCGCGGGTCGAGGTCGGCGCGGACCTGGCCGGCCTCCTGCGCGGCCCGCAGCCGGTCGACGTACAGCTGGATGGACGGTTCCATCAGCTTCGCGGTGAACTCGCGGCCGACCTGTTCGTTGACCACGCCCTCGGCGGCCAGGGCCCGGGAGGGCGCCTCGAACCTGGGGTCCGTGAGCTGGTCGACGGTGGCCCGCAGGACGGCCTTGATGTCGGCGGCCAGGTCGCCGGTGTCGGGGATGACGTACGGCTGGTCCGCCGAGGCCCCCGCGTCCCGCGCCGCCTGTTCGCTGAGGTCGAGGAAGGCCTCCAGCAGGACGTCGGCCTTCGACCCCCACCAGCGGTAGATGGTCTGCTTGCCAACGCCCGCGCGGGCGGCGATTCCCTCGATCGTGGTCTTCGCGTAGCCGGTCTCCGCGACGAGGGCGAGCGCGGCATCGTAGATGGCGCGCCGGGACCGCTCGCTGCGGCGGGTGGTGTCGGGGGCCGGCTTACCGGACTGGGTGACCATGGGTCGACGGTACCAAGCGGGTGAGACGGGACGTCTCGCGAACGCTCACGCGTCCTCGCCGGGGTAGCGCACGCCGATCCGCTCGCGGACCGTGTCGAGGGTCCGCATGACGGCGAGGCTGCCGTCGAGCGGGACCAGCGGGGACTCGGTCTCGCCGGCCCGGACCGCGCGCATGACCTCGCGGGCCTCGTGCCGGAACGTCGTCCGGGGTCCGTCGGCCGGGTCGGCGGCGAACTCCTCGGGGTCACGCCCGTCGCGGTGCAGGACGAGGCGGTCGGGGTGGAAGAAGCCGGACGGGATGTCGATCCGGCCGCGAGAGCCGGTGACGGAGGCGGTGGTGCCCGTACCGCCGGCCACGGAGCAGTGCAGGGCGGCGAGCGCGCCGGAGTCCCAGGACAGGGCCAGCGCCGTCTGCAGGTCCACGCCCTCGGCGGACAGGACGGCCTGGGCGGCGATCCCCGAGGGCGCGCCGAGCAGGAGGTGGGCGAAGGAGACCGGGTAGACGCCGAGGTCGAGGAGGGCGCCGCCGCCCTGGGCGGGGTCGCGCAGCCGGTGCGAGGGCGGGAAGGGGCCTTCGAGGCCGAAGTCGGCCTGCACGGTGCGGACCTCGCCGATCGCGCCGTCGTCGACGAGGGCCTTGAGACGGCGGATCACGGGGTTGCAGTACATCCACATGGCTTCCATGAGGAAGCGGTCGTGCTCCCGGGCCAGCGCGACCAGTTCCTCGGCCTCGCGCAGGTTCAGCGTGAACGCCTTCTCGCACAGCACGTTGCGCCCGGCCTCCAGGCAGAGTCCGGCGGCGGTGCGGTGGGCGGCGTGCGGGGTGGCGACGTAGACGACATCGATGTCCTCGTCGGCGGCGAGCGCGGCCCAGTCGCCGTAGGCCCGGGGTATGCCGAACCGGTCGGCGAACGCCTTCGCGGAGACCTCGGAGCGGGAGGCGACCGCGACGACCTCCGCGTCGGGCAGGTCGATCAGATCCGCCGTGAACGCGGCGGCGATCCCGCCGGTCGCGAGGATGCCCCACCGCACCGTGTCCGTCGTCATACCCTGCCCCGTCCTCGTGCCGTCCCAGCAGTGTGTTCGAGCTGAGAGCATAGGTGGCACAGATGTCGGAGAGGGAGGGGCGGCCGGATGCCGGAGGGCGGGGCCATACCTGACGCGGCGCCGAAGGCCGTGACGGACGGGGGCACGAGCACAGGCAGAGGAGCGGGGCCGACGCTGTCCGCCCGGCGCCGGGCGGGGCTGCTCGTCACCCTCGTGCTGGGCGGGCTGACCGCCACTCCCCCGCTCTCGATGGACATGTACCTCCCGGCGCTGCCGGAGGTGACCCGCTCCCTGCACGCGCCGGCCGCGACCGTGCAGCTCACGCTGACCGCGTGCCTGGCCGGTATGGCGCTGGGGCAGCTGGTGGTGGGCCCGATGAGCGACCGGTGGGGGCGCCGGCGCCCGCTGCTGGCCGGTCTCGTCGTCTACGTCGTGGCGACCGCCCTGTGCGCCCTGGCGCCCACCGTCGAGCTGCTGGTCGCCTGCCGGCTGCTGCAGGGGCTCGCGGGCGCGGCCGGGATCGTGATCGCGCGGGCCGTCGTACGCGATCTGTACGACGGCGTCGCGATGGCCCGGTTCTTCTCCACCCTGATGCTGATCTCCGGGGTCGCCCCGGTCGTGGCACCGCTGATCGGCGCGCAGATCCTGCGGGCGACGGACTGGCGGGGGGTATTCGTGCTCCTCACGGGGGTGGGGCTGCTGCTGGCCGTGCTGGTGTGGACCCGGCTGCCGGAGACGCTGCCCGCCGCCGAACGCCACGCGGGCGGGGTCGGCGAGGCCCTGCGCTCGATGCGCCGGCTCCTCGGCGACCTGCCCTTCACCGGGTACATGCTCACGGGCGGTTTCACCTTCGCCGCGCTGTTCGCGTACATCAGCGCCTCGCCGTTCGTGGTCCAGGAGATCTACGGCGCCTCCCCGCAGACGTTCGGCCTGCTGTTCGGCGTGAATTCGGTCGGACTGGTGCTCCTCGGCCAGCTCAACGGCAGGGTGTTGGTGGGCCGCGTCCGGCTGGACCGGGTCCTGGCGGTCGGCCTTCTGACGGTCGTGCTGGCCGCGACCGCCCTGCTGCTGATGACGACGGGTGTGTTCGGAGAGGTCGGGCTGGCGCCGGTGGCCGCCGCGCTGTTCGTCCTGATGTCCGCGATGGGCATCACGCTGCCGAACGCGCAGACCCTCGCCCTGATGCGGGTCCGGCACTCCGCCGGGTCCGCCTCCGCCCTCCTCGGTACGTCCTCCTTCCTCATCGGCGCGATCGCCTCGCCGCTCGTCGGGATCGCCGGCGAGCACACGGCCGTCCCGATGGCCGTGGTCCAGTTGGCTGCCGCACTGGTGGCGGTGGCCTGCTTCGTGGGAATGTGCCGTCCCTGGACCAAGGCGGGCGCGGAAGGAGCAGTGAGCTGAGCGCACCGAGACTGCGCGTCGACACACCGGAACGGGCCGGGCTCGACCCGGCGGAGACGCGGCTCCTCGTCCGCGACGTCGTGGACCTCACCACCGGCGACCCGCCCTGGGCGGCGGGAGCCGTCGTGGTCGCCGGGCGCGGCCCGGTGATCGCCGTGCGGGAGGCGGTGGGCTGGGCGGTGCGCTACTCGGCGTACGACCCGGCGGCCGACGCGGGGGTGGAGCTCCCGGCCGGGGCACGGATCCCGATGACCGTCGACACCCCTTTCGACCTGGCGTCCCTCACCAAGCTGTTCACCTCGGTGGCGGCGGTGCAGCAGATCGAGCGCGGCACCCTCGGCATCGACGCGCGGGTGGGCGCCTATCTGCCCGACTTCCAGGCGGCGGCGGAGCACGGCATCACCGTCCGCCAGCTCCTCACCCACACCTCCGGGCTGCGCCCCGAGCTGCCCCTGTACGAGTGCGCGGACGACACCCGCCGCTGGGCGCTGCTACGCGCGGAGACACCGGTCGGCGCACCGGGCACGTATCTGTACTCGGACCTGAACATGCTGCTGCTCCAGCAGCTTCTGGAGCGGCTGACCGGCCGCACCCTCGACGTCCTCGTGCGGGAGGGGATCACCCGGCCGCTGGGCATGACCTCGACCG
This sequence comes from Streptomyces sp. Root1310, assembly GCF_001426425.1. Taxonomy (NCBI): domain Bacteria; kingdom Bacillati; phylum Actinomycetota; class Actinomycetes; order Kitasatosporales; family Streptomycetaceae; genus Streptomyces; species Streptomyces sp. Root1310. The sequence continues at coordinate 613,181 of NZ_LMEQ01000001.1, forward strand.
ACTTCGGCCCGTGCCCCGGCGCGGCGGCGACCGAGGACCAGCGGCGGCCGTGGGCGAAGGCGGACCGGGGGATGCTGCGGGGCGTGGTGCACGACGAGAACGCCTGGGCGCTGGGCGGGGTGGCCGGTCACGCGGGGCTGTTCTCCACGGGTCACGACCTCGCGGTGTTCTGCCGCACCCTGCTGTCGGGCGGTTCGTACGGACCCGCCCGGATCCTGGGCCCCGACTTCGTGGAACTCCTGCTGACCCCGCCGGGGCTGGGATTCGCGGTGGACCAGTCGTGGTTCATGGGCGAGCTGGCGGGCGAGGGCGCGGCGGGGCACACCGGGTTCACCGGGACCTCGCTGGTGCTGGATCCGGCGACGGACACGTTCCTGGTGCTGCTGGCGAACACGGTGCATCCGAGGCGACGGGTGCCGGACAGCGGGCCGCGCGCTCTGGCGGGGACGCGGCTGGCGATGGCGGTGCGGTGAGAGCGGTTGCGGTGAGAGCAGGGGCGGTGAGAGCGGTGGCGGTGCGGTGAGGGCGGTGGCCCGGACCTGAGAAAATCCAGGGGTGAACGTCTCCGTATCCGTTTCCGAGACCCTCCGCGGTGCCCTGACGGACCTGCTCGACGGGCTGCCGCCCAAGCAGGCCGGACAGGCCGTCGAGCGGCTCATCGCCAACTACCGGGGCGCCACCCCCACCGACGCCCCCATCCTGCGCGACCGGGCGGACGTGGTCGCGTACGCCGCGTACCGGATGCCGGCGACCTTCGAGGCGGTGCGCTCGGCGCTGGAGGCGTTCGCGGACGCCGTACCGCACTGGTCGCCGACCGGTCATGTGGACGTCGGCGGCGGCACCGGCGCGGCGACCTGGGCGGTGAGTTCCACCTGGGACGGGACGCGCCCGGTGACCGTGCTCGACTGGGCGGAGCCCGCCCTGGCCCTCGGCAGTGAGATCGCCGCCGCGAACCCGGCCCTGCGCGGCGCCCGCTGGCAGCGCGCCCGCATCGGCGCCGCCCTCGCCCTGGACCCCACGGACCTGGTCACCGTCTCCTACGTCCTCAACGAGCTGGCCGCCCCCGACCGGGCGGTGCTGGTGGACGCCGCCGCGGCGGCCGCGCAGGCCGTGGTGATCGTCGAGCCGGGCACCCCGGACGGCTACGCCCGGGTGATCGAGGCCCGCGACCGGCTGATCGCCGCCGGGTTCCGGATCGCCGCGCCCTGCCCGCACAGCGCGGCCTGTCCGATCGTGCCCGGCACGGACTGGTGCCACTTCTCGGCGCGGGTCAGCCGCTCGTCCCTGCACCGGCAGGTCAAGGGCGGCTCGCTGCCCTACGAGGACGAGAAGTTCAGCTATGTCGCGGCCACCCGCTTCCCCGCCTCCCCCGTCTCCTCGCGGGTGGTCCGGCGGCCGCAGATCCGCAAGGGACAGGTGCTCCTCGACCTGTGCGAGGCCGAGGAGCGGCTGAGCCGTACGACGGTGACGAAGAAGCACGGCGACCTGTACCGGGCGGCCCGGGACGCCGACTGGGGTGACGCCTGGCCGCCGGCCCCGTGAGCGTGGTGGTGACGCGGGCGGCTCAGGCCGGCTTGAGCCCCTGGTCGCCGATCTCCGTCACGAAGGAGGCGGCCGTGGTGAGGGGGGCGCCCTGCGTGGTGACGTACGGGACGGTCTTGAAGTCGGCGCGGGCGAGGTCGCGGCCGAGCGAGACGGTCGCGTAGCCGCGCAGGCCGTTGTAGAACCTCAGGTGCGGGTTGGCGGCCATGAAGGTGGCCCAGTTGGCGGGCTTCGCCGAGCCGTTGCCGCCGCTGGAGATCGACGAGGTGACGATCTCCGTGCCGAGGGTCTTCGACGCCTGGTCGTCGAAGTCCTTCTTGATGTCGAAGCCGTAGTGCACGTGGACGTCACCGGTGAGGACCATCAGGTTCTCGACGCCGGCGGCCTGCGCGCCGGTCAGGATCCGCTCGCGGGAGGCCGGGTAGCCGTCCCAGGAGTCCATGGAGACCTGGGAGGGCACGGTGGTGGAGTTGTGCCGCCGGGCGAAGGTGACCTGCTGCGGGACCACGTTCCACAGGGCGCGCGAGCGGTGCCAGCCGTCGATCAGCCAGCGCTCCTGGGTCTTGCCCGTGAGGGTGCGGGCCGGGTCCTCGGACTCGGGTCCCGGGACCTTCCAGCCGTCGCCGTACGCCTGGTCGGAGCGGTACTGGCGGGTGTCGAGGACGTCGAACTGGGCGAGCCGGCCCCAGTGCAGGCGCCGGTAGAGCCTGAGGTCGGCGCCGTCGGGGAGCTGCGGGCGGCGCAGCGGCTGGTTCTCCCAGTAGGCGCGGTAGGCGGCGGCCCGGCGGACGAGGAACTCCTCGGCGGGGTCGTCGTTCTCCGACACCGCGCCCGCGTAGTTGTTCTCGGTCTCGTGGTCGTCCCAGGTGACGACGAACGGGTGGGCGGCGTGCGCGGCCAGCAGGTCGGGGTCGGACTTGTAGAGCGCGTACTTGAGGCGGTAGTCGTCCAGCGTCACCATCTCGTGGCCGTAGACGGCGGGCACGGTCCCGGCGGGGTAGGCGCGGGCGCCTCCGACGCCGCTGACGGCGTACTCGTAGAGGTAGTCGCCGAGGTGCAGGACGAGGTCCACGTCGTCCTCGGCGAGGTGCTTGTAGGCGGTGAAGTAGCCCTGGTCGTAGCGCTGGCAGGAGACCACGCCGACGGTGAGGGCGGTCGCCTTCGCGCCGGGGGCGGGGGCGGTCCGCGTGCGGCCGGTGCGGCTGATCCAGGTGCCCGCCTTGAAGCGGTAGTAGTACACCCGGTCGTTCTCCAGGCCGTCGACCTGGACGTGCACGCTGTGGCCGAACTCCGGGTGCGCGAGGGTCGTGCCGCGTCTGACGGGCCGGCGGAAGGTCTCGTCGCGGGCCAGTTCCCAGTGCACGGTGATCCGCTCGGCGGGCAGTCCGCCGTCCGCCTGGTACGGGGCGGGCGCGAGGCGGGTCCACAGGAGGACGGAGCCCGGCAGCGGGTCGCCGGAGGCGACGCCGAGGGTGAAGGGGTCGTCGGTGAGCCGCGCCGGGTCGAGTTCGGCGGCGGCCGCGGTACCGGCGGCGGGCAGGTTCACGGTGAAGGCGAGCGCGGCGGCGGCCGCGGTACCGGTGAGGAAGCGGCGGCGCCCCAGGTGGCGGGCGGTGGCGCGGAGTTCGGGGGCATGCTGGGACTCGTGGGCTGCGGGTGTCATTCCGGTCCTCCCCTGAAAAGTGGCGGCAGAAGGCATTGGAGTGGCCGGAGACGGCCCGGGGGCATCGCCGGGTTGGCGCGTACACAACAGTCGGATGTCGGACGCGTGCGTTCCGCATACCGGATCCAAGGGCCGGTGCTCACGTACGCTGCGGGGCCATGGCTGCGAACCTCACTGCCGGGCAACCGAAGATCGCGATCGTCACCGGCGCCGGATCCGGGATCGGACGGGCGGTCTCCGTGGAACTGCTGCGCGCGGGCTGGTCGGTGGCGCTGGCAGGGCGGCGCGCCGAGACCCTGGAGGCGACGGCCGCGCTGGTGCCCGAAGGCCCTCATCTCGCGGTACGGACGGACGTCTCACGCCCGGAGGAGGTGACGGCCCTCTTCGACGCCGTACGGGACCGCTTCGGACGGCTGGACCTGCTGTTCAACAACGCGGGGACGTTCGGCCCCGGTGGCGTGCCGTTCGAGGAACTCCCCTACGACGCCTGGCGGCACGTGGTGGACACCAACCTCAACGGGGCGTTCCTGTGCGCGCAGGGGGCGTACCGGCAGATGAAGGAGCAGGATCCCCGGGGCGGCCGGATCATCAACAACGGGTCCGTCTCGGCGCACACGCCCCGCCCGCTGTCGGCGCCCTACACGGCGACCAAGCACGCCCTCACCGGCCTGACGAAGTCCCTTTCACTGGACGGCCGGGCCCACGGCATCGCGGTCGGTCAGATCGACATCGGCAACGCGGCCACCGACATGACGGCGCGGATGCGGACGGGCGCGTTGCAGGCGAACGGTGAGACCGCGCCGGAACCGGTGATGGACGTCGCCGACGTGGCGCGCACGGTGCGGCACATGGCGGAGCTGCCACTGGAGGCGAACGTGCAGTTCGCGACGGTGCTGGCGACGGCGATGCCGTACGTGGGACGGGGCTGAGGTCGCCCGCCGAGGACGGGCCGCTGTCGGCGCCGGCCGCCCACAGGTCGTCAACTCCTCAACCTACACAAGCGGAGTTTCTCCATCCGCACCATTGCGGCCGGTGGCGGACCTATGCTCAACTCTTCTCCACGAGAACTTCACACTTGAACTACGACAGTTCCGCCCCGAACCACCACAAGCCACACCGAGGGGGAGGGGCAGCCGTCCCAAGGCGCCGGGTGGGGGTGGACCTCGCCGGGACCGCGAGGTACGCACCGGCGCCGCGGGACGGCTGCCGCACCATCAACCCGCCGGCGGCTTCTCGCCGGAACGGCGCCGACGCCGGCGCAGCGCGTACGCCCCGCCCGCCATCAGCGCCACCGCTCCCCCGGCCCCGACAAGCGCGCCCCAGCCGTCCGGACCCGCGCCGTCCGCCGCCGAGGCCGCCTCCGCACCGGCGTGCGGCGCCTGCCCCGCGGACGACCCGCTCGCCCTGGTCCCGCCCTCGCTGAGTGCCTCGACCAGCGTCCCCACCGCGCGCGCCGAACTCCCCTGCGCGAAGCCCCAGTCGAGCAGCGCGGCGGTCTCCTCGTAGACGGCGTTGTGGCCGCTCTTCGGATGCAGCACGGTGACGACGAGAGTGCGCCCCGCGCGGGTCGCGGCGCCGGTGAAGGTGTTGCCGGCGTTGCTGGTGAAGCCGTTCTTCACGCCGATCATGCCCGGATACGGCGTCACCCCGTACGTGCCCGACAGCAGCCGGTCGGTGTTCTCGATCCGGAAGGTCTTCCCGCCGCCGGCCGGGAACTCGGCCGCCCTGGTGCCGCAGTAGGCGCGGAAGTCGGCGTCGCGCAGCCCGTGCCGGGCGAAGAGGGCGAGGTCGTAGGCGGAGGACAGCTGGCCGTCGTGGTCGTAGCCGTCGGGGCTGACGACATGGGTGTCCAGCGCCTGCAGGTCGACCGCTCTCGCCTGCATCTCGGCGACCGTCTTCGCGACCCCGCCGTTCATCCGCGCGAGCACCTGCACGGCGTCGTTGCCCGAGCGCAGGAACACGCCCTGCCACAACTGCTCGACGGTGTAGGTGATACCGGCCCTGACACCGACGAGGCTGGAGCCGGAAGGGATGCCGGCCAGGTCCGCCTCGGTCACCCGGTAGCGCTCGGTGCGCTCGAACCTGTCCAGCAGGGTGTCCGCGAACAGCATCTTCAGCGTGGAGGCGGGCGCGATCCGCAGGTGCGCGCGGAAAGAGGCGAGCACCTCGCCGCTGTCCTGGTCGGCGAGCAGCCAGGCCCGGGCGGTGAGCTTCTTCGGCAGGGCGCCGCCCCCGTTCACCTGAACGCCGTCGGCGACGAGCCGCGGGCCCCCGACCACCACGTCGGAGGCGGCCGCGGCCGGTGTCGCCGCGAGCGGCACGGCGGTCAGTGGCGCGGTCGCCGCGGTGGCCGCGAGGGCCAGCAGGGAGCGCCGGGACAGGCGCGGAGAAGAGCGCGAGAATGCGTGCACTGCGGGACCGTACAAGGGGATTCGAGGAAAAAGGAAATCCTCAGCCAACAGCTGTCACCTGGGAAAAGCCTCTCCACAGCCTAGGAATCAGCTGTCTCAAGGAATTCTGATCCGGGCCTCCGCATTCTCAGTCCTTACACATCTTTTACTCAGGACGACTCAAAGGTTTCTCCCTAGGTTGTGGCCGCGCCCACAGAGGGCGCCAAGAACCTTAGGGAACGGGATGTTTGGCATCTATCTCAAGCGTGAACTGGGCCGGCGCAAGAAGGCCGCCCTGGTCATCGCACTGGGTCTGGCGCTCGGAATCGCGCTGGTCATCACCGTCAACTCGGTGTCGGCCGGCATGACACAGGCTCAGGACAAGGTCCTTCAGTCGCTGTACGGTCTCGGCACCGACATGACCGTCACCAAGGCGCGCACGGCGCCCACGGCGAACAGTTCCGGCGGCCCCAGATTCGAGTTCGACGCCAAGGGCGAGGACGACGACGACGCGGAGCAGAGCTCGGACCGGGTCTCGACCCAGGGCGGTCAGGCCCTGAAGGCCGCGCTCGTCACGCAGGTCGCCGACCAGAAGGGCGTGGCGGCCGCGGTCGGCGCCCTCACCCTGAACGTCACCAAGGTCGACGGCTCCTTCACCCAGGGCAAGGCACAGAGCTCCAGCGGAACCGGTGGCAACGGCGGCCAGGGCGGCCCCGGCGGCAGCGGCGGCGGGTCCACCGCGGCCCCGCAGGTCCAGGGCGGCGGCGCCTCCTTCGACGTCAACTCGTACTCCGTGGCCGGTGTCGACGTCACCAACCAGGACCTCGGCCCGCTGGCGAGCTCGAAGATCTCCTCGGGCGTGACGTTCACCTCGGCGCAGACGAACGCCAAGGTGGCCGTCGTCAGCAAGTCGTACGCCAAGGAGAAGTCGTACAAGGTCGGTTCGACGCTGACGATCTCCAGCACCAAGTACAAGATCATCGGTATCGCCACCCCCGACAGCAGTGACTCCACCACGGACGTCTACCTGCCGCTGAAGCAGGCGCAGACCCTCGCCGACGCGGCGGACCAGGTCACCACGATCTACGTCAAGGCGACCGACTCCCAGCAGATCGACACCGTCAAGGCGACGATCCAGAAGAACATCTCCGGCACGACCGTCACCACCTCCGCCGACCTCGCGGAGACCGTGTCCGGTTCCCTCTCCACCGCCTCCAACCTGGCGACCAGCGTCGGCAAGTGGCTGTCGATCGCCGTCCTCGTCGCCGCGTTCCTGGTGGCCGCGCTGCTCACCTCCTCGGCCGTGTCCCGCCGGGTGCGCGAGTTCGGCACCCTGAAGGCACTCGGCTGGCCGAGCCGCCGGGTCACCCGGCAGGTCGTCGGCGAGTCCATGGTCAACGGTCTCCTCGGCGGCGCCCTCGGCATCGCTCTGGGCCTGGCGGCCGCCTACACCGTGACGGCGATCAGCCCGAAGCTGACCGCCGAGCTCGGCAACACCGGCGGCGGTGGCGGTGGCGGCATGGGCGGCGGCCCCGGCGGCGGCGGTCCCGGTCAGCAGTCCGCGTCGAACACGATGGAGATCGCCCTCTCGGCCCCCGTCTCCGTCACCACGATCGCGCTCGCGGTCGGCCTGGCGATCGCCGGCGGTCTGATCGCCGGCGCGATGGGCGGCTGGCGCGCCTCCCGGATGCGCCCGGCGGACGCCCTGCGGAGCGTCTCCTGACCCGCGTCCCGACCAGTCGTCACATCCCTCACGGAGAACACGGAGAACCCGGAGACCCCATGTACAACCTCACCGGCGTCACCAAGCGCTACACGCGCGGCAAGGAGACGGTCGAGGCGCTGCGCGGCATCGACCTCACCATCGCGGAGGGCGACCAGCTCGTCATCCAGGGCCCCACGGGCGGCGGCAAGTCGACGCTGCTGCAGATGATCGGCGGCCTCGACCGTCCGACCGAGGGCAGCGTCGAGCTGGACGGCGTCGACCTCGCACGGATCAGCGAGGCGAAGCTGACCCGGCTGCGCGCCGAGAAGATCGGCATCATCTTCCAGTCGTTCAACCTCATCCCGACGCTGACCGCGCAGGAGAACGTCGAGACGGCGCTCGTCCCGCTCGGCGTGAAGCCCGCGGAGCGGCGCGAGCGCGCGGCGGAGGCCCTGCGCTCGGTCGGCCTGGGCGAGCGCCTCACGCACGCCCCGGCGGAACTCTCCGGCGGCCAGCAGCAGCGCGTGGCGATCGCCCGCGCGCTGGTCAAGAAGCCGAAGGTGCTGCTCGCCGACGAGCCCACCGGCAACCTCGACGAGGGCATGCGCGACGAGATCATGGAGGTCCTCGAAGGGCTGTGGCACGAGTACGGGCTGACGTTCATCATGGTCACCCACGACTCGTCGATCGCCCGCCGGGCCCCGCGCCTGGCCACCATCAAGGCGGGTCAGCTCACCCTGACGGAGCAGGCGGTCGCCCGCTCCTGGTGAACTCCCGCGACACGAGGGGCCGTTGACCGCCTGCCCGGCGGTGAACGGCCCCTCGGCCGTCATCCCTCGCTAGGCCTGACCGGTCTCGAAACGGGAGATCCGGCCGTCGTCCTCGACGACGAAGCTCCACCTGGTGCGCATCTCGCCCCAGGTGTCGTTGCGGTAGTCGGCGATGAGGGCGCGCCCGCCGGCCGACTCCTTGGTGACGTCCATGTGGCCGTGGGAGGAGAAGATCTCCCGGTCGGCCCACTGGGCGAGGTCACGGTCGGAGCCGTCGTCCGCCATGGTCGCGTCGGGGGTGAGCAGGCTGCGGAACGCCTCTTCGTCATGGGCGTTGACGGCGGCGACGAAGGCCCGCACGGCCGGGTCGCTGAGTCTGTCGATCTGGATCGCCATACCGGCCACCCTCACACCGCGCTCCGGGCCCCGCCACCCGAACGGCGCCCAGGACGGGCCGTACGGGTGTGAGTGGTGCGACGGTGGAGACGCGGAGGGGGTTGTTCCCGCTCCTGCTCCTGTTTCCGCTCCTCATCTCCTCCGTCACCTTCCACGTCCGCCGTTCTCTGCTCAGGGAGTCACCGTGACCTGTTACGACCGTCGTGATCTGGGACTGCTGCTGCTCCGGCTCGGCACCGGCGGAGTACTGGCGGCCCACGGCGCGCAGAAGCTGTTCGGCTGGTTCGGCGGGCACGGCCTGGAGGGGACCGGCCAGTTCATGGAGTCCGTCGGCTACGCCCCCGGCAAGGCCAGTGCGACGGCGGCGGGCCTGGCGGAGGCCGGCGGCGGCACGCTGCTGGCGCTGGGCCTGGCCACCCCGGCCGCGGGCGCTGCGGCGGCCGGCGCGATGGCGGGCGCGTCCGCGGTGCACGTCCCCAACGGCTTCTTCGCGCAGAGCGGCGGCTACGAGCACGCGGCCTCCCTGGGCCTGGCCGCCGCGGGCCTCGCCATCACCGGCCCGGGCCGCCTCTCCCTGGACCACGTCCTCGGCCACACGGTCGACCGCCGCTGGATGGTCCCGGTGGCCCTCGGCGTGACGGCGGCGGTCACGACGGTGGTCATCGGCATGCGGAACAAGCGCCTGCGCAGTCAGGAGGAGGGCGAGCAGGAGGCGCTGTTCGAGGAGTGAGCCCCCGGGCGCGCCGAGGAGCTGCCCGGCAGTTGCCGGGACCCGGGTCTGACCTGACCTGACACGCTTCCTTCATGAGCACCCAGCCCCGGCCTCTCACCCCCAGGCCTCTCACCCGTTCCGCACCCCCCGAACCAGAGGCCGACGGCCCCACCGATCTCTGGGCCACCGTCGACGCCCTGTGGAACTGGCTGGACGCCAACGCGGCGCACGGCGGCCGCGAAGGCCTGCTGCTGCGCGTGCTGAAGCTCTCGGAGGAGGTCGGCGAGGTCGCCCAGGCGATCATCGGCGCGACCGGCCAGAACCCCCGCAAGGGCGTCACCCACACGTGGGAGGACGTACAGGGCGAACTGTGCGACGTGGCCGTCACGGCACTGGTGGCGCTGCGCACGCTCACCCCGGAGGCTGAGGCGGTGTTCGCGGGACATCTGGCGCGGGTGGCGGAGCGGTCCCTGGAAAGCGGGGGCGATCGGTCGGCGCGACAACCCGCGCCCTGACCGCGAGGAGGCCGACGAGACGGGAGCCCGCCGCGGCCGCGAGGAAGGCATCGTCGTTCCTCGTGGCGGAGCCGGTCGCGAGACGCGGCACGGCGCGCGGCGGTTGTCCGCCGGGGCCGCCGGGGCCGCCGGGGCCGCCGGGGCCGCCGGGGCCGCCGGGGCCGCCGGGGCCGAACCGCAATGAAGACCGAGCCTCGTTCACGGAACCGTCCGTCCACTTCTCGCGTACCTCTGTACGATCACCGCACGCGAAGCGGGGGCGCTGGGGCGGAGGGGCGGACATGAGCGACAACACAGCCAGACGCGGGCCGACTTGGCCCTTGAGGGCGACGTGGCCCTTGAGGGCTGCGGCGTCGGCGGCCGCGACAGCCGTGCTGCTGGGCGGCTGCGGCGCCGGGGGCGACAAGGCGGCAGAACCGAGCCCTTCGGCGTCCGCCCGGTCCGCGGCGCCGTCCGCGTCCGGCTCGCCCTCCTCGTCCGCCTCCTCGCCGGGCGGCGGCACCGCGTCGCTGTCGCCGTTCGAGGCGGACCCCGCCAAAGTGCCCCGGACGAGGCGACGGGCCGAGACGGTGACGCAGGCGGTCGCGCTGCGGCCGGCGGAATGGGGTGCGGGTTTCCGTGCCCAGCAGCCGGCCGCGAGCGCCCCCGGCACCGTCGCCGTGCTCGACGAACAGTGCCGCTGGCAGCGCCGGCCCCTTCCCGCGAGTGTGCTCGCCTCGCTGTCCCGCTACAGCGAACTGCCGGGCGCGGGCGGCAGGGGAACGCTGAAGGTGACCGCGGTGGTGACCGTGCACGCCGACGTCAGCGCGGCCGACCAGCAGTTGTCCACCACCCTGGAGGAGCCGCTGCGCTGCCGGGTCCAGCAGGTCCGCACCGACGAGCAGATAGCCGGGCTCATGTCGGCCGCGAGTCCCTACGGCGAGGGCGGCAACACCTATGCCGACGATCAGGTGGTGGAGATAGGCCAGTACCTCTCCGGAGCGAGCGCGCAGACGTACCGCTGGTACGTCACCCGGCTCGGCACGGTCACCGTGGCGGTGTCGGTGATGGGCGCCACGGGTTACACCGACGACGAGTTGGTCCGGTACGCGTCGCCCGCCGTCACCAAGATGCTCGACCGTGTGAAGGACGAGCTCGGAGGGAAGAGCTGATGGAGCCGCTGCGTTCTTCCGACCCCGCGCGTATCGCGGACCATCGGCTGCTCGGCCGACTCGGCGCCGGCGGCATGGGCGTCGTGTACCTGGCACGCACCCCGAACGGCGCCCTGGTGGCGTTGAAGGTGCTGCTCACCGAGTACGCCGAGGAGCCGGACTTCAGGGAGCGGTTCCGCCGGGAGGTCGAGGTCGCCCGGCGGGTCGACAGTCCCTGGGCGGTACCGCTGGTGGACGCCGACCCGGACGCCGAGGCGCCCTGGCTGACGACGGCGTTCGTCCCGGCGCCGTCGCTGGGCGAGGCGGTGGCCGCGTACGGGCCCCTGGCCGAGCACGGGGTACGGCTGCTCGGCGCCCGCCTGGCCGAGGCGCTGGGCGCGGTGCACCGGGTCGGTCTGGTCCACCGGGACCTCAAGCCGGGCAACGTGCTGATCGCCCACGACGGCCCCCGTCTCATCGACTTCGGCATAGCCCGGGCGCCGCAGGACACGGCGCTCACGGCGACCGGTCTGGTGGTAGGCACTCCCGGCTATCTGTCGCCCGAGCAGGCCCAGGACGGCGGCGACGGCATCGGCCCGGCGAGCGATGTGTTCTCCCTCGGGTGTGTCCTGGCGTTCGCGGCGACCGGCCGGGCGCCGTTCGGCAGCGGACCGGTGGACGCCCTGCTCTACCGGGCCGTGCACGACCCGGCGGACCTCGACGGGGTGCCGGCGGAGCTGCGCGAGGTGGTGGAAACCTGCCTGGAGAAGGATCCGGCCCGGCGGCCTGACGCAGCGGAGCTGGTACGGCGGTTGACGACCGAGGGCGGCCCGCGGAACCCGCAGGCGGCTGGGAACGGTTCACAGAACCGGCAGGCAGCCGACGGCGGTCCGCAGGACCAGCCGGAGGCCGAGGGCGGCCCGCAGGACCAGCCGGAGGCCGGGGGCGGCCCGCGGAACCCGCAAGCGGGCGGGTGGCTGCCCGAGGCGGTCACCCGGCTGATCGCCGAGCGGTCGGCGGCCGCGCTCGCGCTGCCGGACATCGAGCACACCCAGGTCCCGGCCGGCGACACGGCGCGACCGGACGCGGCGGCGGAGGACCTCCAGGAACCCGCGTCCGACGTGCGGGACACGCCTCCTGACCAGGCCTCCGCCGAGCAGGCTTCGCCGTCCGGGCCGCAGGACGCCCGTCCGACCGGCAGGCGCCGTTTCCTGCTGCTCGCAGGCGGGGCGGTGGCGGTCGCGGCGGGTGCGGGAACGGCCTGGTGGGCGGCGACCCGCGACGACGACTCGAAGGACGACAAGCCCGCGGCCGCGCGGCAGCTCGTGCACACGCTCGCGCTGCACGGCGACCTCAGCGGCCCGCAGCGCGAGTCGGGAAGGGCCCAGGAACGCGGACTGCGGCTCGCCGTCGCCGAGTTCAACGCGCGCGGCGACGCCCCGTTCACCGTGAAGGTCAGGGCCGTCGACGACAAGGGCGATCCGGCGACCTCGGCCCGGCTCGCCGCGGAACTCGCGGACGACCCCGCGGTCCTCGCCGTGGTCGGCCCCACCACCGACGCGACCGCACAGGCGGCGCTCGCCAAGTACGACGCCGGGCTCGTGCCGGTCGTCGCCGTGTCCCCCGGCAGTATCGGCCTCGTCATCCAGGGATTCCGCTCGTTCCTGCTCGGGCGGCTGCCCGACTCGGTGCTCGCCCTCTACATGAGCAACTACCTTCGTGGAACCGCCCGTTCGCAGAAGGTCGGGCTGGTCGTCGACCGTCCGGCAGGCAACTACGGGACGGATCTCGCCACTTCCCTCAGTACTCAGCTCAGCAACGCACAGCAGCCGGCGGTGCCGGAAGTGGTCAGCGCGATGCGCCACGACTTCGGCACCGCGGTGGACGCGGTGCTCTCCGCGGGCGCCGACTCCGTGTTCTTCGCCGGGCTGCCCGACCGGGGCGCACTCATCGCTACGACGCTGCGGCAACGCGCCTTCCGGGGCGCGCGCGTGTCCGGCCCGGCCCTGCTCGACGGACGGTTCCTGACCGGGGCTCAGGAGGCCGCCGAGGGGTGGGTGATGGTGGCTCCGGTCGTCGACCCGGCCCGCAAGCCCGAGGCCGCCAAGTTCGCCGCCGCCTACCGCGCGCGCTTCAAGGAGGCGCCGCCCCGGTACGCGGCTGAGGCGTACGACGTGACCGGGATGCTGCTGAAGGCCCTGTCCGGGCTGCCGGCGAAGAAGCGCACCCGGGAGAACCTGCTCGAGACCGTGCGGACGGGGAAGTACGAGGGCATCACGAAGGCATTCGCCTTCCAGGAGACCGGCGACATGGCCCGGACCGGCCTGATGGCCATCGACGGCACCGGCGGATTCCTCTGGCAGGTCGAACAGGGTGACTTCGTGTACGGCGGCCCCGCGCCGCTCACCATCTGATGGAGCCGCTGCGCACCGGCGACCCGTCCCGGCTCGGCCGCTACCGTCTGCTGCGGCGGCTGGGCGCCGGCGGCATGGGCGTCGTCTTCCTGGCGCGTGCGCCGGGCGGAGCCGTCGCCGCGGTCAAGACGGTCCGTGCCTCGTACGCCGACGAGCCGGGCTTCCGGGCCCGGTTCCGCCGCGAGGTGGAGGTCGCCCGGCGGGTGGACAGCCCCTGGGTGGTCCCGCTGCTGGACGCCGACGCCGACGCGGACACGCCATGGCTGGCGACCTCGTTCGTGCCGGGACCGTCGCTCTCCGAAACGGTGGACACGTTCGGACCGCTCGCCCCGGCCTCGGTGCGGGTGCTCGGTGTCCGGCTCGCCGAGGCGCTCGACGCGGTGCACGCCGCCGGCCTCGTGCACCGCGACGTCAAACCCGGCAACGTGCTGCTGGCCCCGGACGGACCGCGGCTCATCGACTTCGGCATCGCCCGCGCCCCGGAGGCCACGGCACTCACCTCCAGCGGCGTGATCGTCGGCTCGCCCGGCTTTCTCTCGCCGGAGCAGGCTCGGGCGCGCGGCGGGGAGATCGGCCCGCCCAGCGACGTGTTCTCACTGGGGTGCGTGCTGGCGTTCGCCGCGACGGGGGTACGGCCGTTCGGTGACGGTGGGGCGGCCGGCATGCTGCTGCGCACCGTCTACGAGGATCCCGACCCCGCCTCGCTGCCGGACGCCCTGGCCCCGCTCCTGAGGGCCTGCCTGGACAAGGATCCGCCGCGCCGCCCCACCCTCGCCCGTCTCCGCGAGGCCCTCGGGGGGACGGCGCCGGGTGGGAACGGCGCGGAAGGGCCGGACGCCCGCCCCGCCGAGCGGGCCGGCTGGCTGCCCGAGCCGGTCATGCGGCTGATCAACGACCGGTCCGCCACCGTGCTCACCCTCGACGCCATCGAGCCGACGCAGGTGTCCGCGCAACCGGACCAGGTGTCCCCCGTGCCACCGATGGCACCGGTGTCACCGGTGTCACCGGAAGCCGTGACGCTGACGGCCGTCACGGCTGCCCCGCCCGCCGTACCGGGCATCCGCCGCCGCAGCTTCCTGCGCCTCGGCTCCACGGCCGGGGTGCTGGCGGCCGGAGGCGGCGGTGCCTGGTGGTGGAGCAACCGGTCCGGGACGCCGACGACGCCTCCGTCCGACGCGAGCCCGCGCCCGGAACTGGTCGTGGCGTTCCAGGGCGATCTGACCGGGGCCCGCAAGGAGAGCGGGAACGCCCAGTTCAACGGCGCCCGGCTGGCCGTCGAGCAGGTCAACGCCCAGGGCGGCCGTCCCTTCCGCCTGAAGCTGGTCCCCTACGACGACGGTGGCGACCCGACCCGGGCCGGGAGCCTGGCCGGACGGCTGACGAAGGACGCCGCCGTCCTGGCGGTGCTGGGGCCCACCACCGACGCCTGCTTCCTCAGCACGGAGGCCGCGTACACGAAGGCGACGATGCCGGTGGTGTCCGTCTCGGTGGACGTCTCTCTCGAGGGCAGGTCGTTCGGCTACAACCAGTTCCGCTCCCATGCGGCGCTGCATGTCGAGAGGACTCTCTTCGCCGCGCCCTGCATCGACTACCTCGGCAACCACGTCGACGCGCGGAAGGTGTTCCTGGTGGACGACCGGGCGCAGGGAGACACCGCCTGGACCCTGTGCGACCTGGCCCGGCAGGGACTGCGGAACGCCGGCCGGGACAGCATCCTGAAAAGCGTCCCCGCCGGGAAGATCGACTACACCGCGCTGGCCGCGGAGGTGATGTCCGCGGGTGCGGACTCGGTCGTGTGCACGGGGGACGCGGCACGGACCGCCGGTCTGGCATCCGCCCTCGAGGCCGCCGGATTCACCGGCACCGGCATGGCGACGGAGCAGGCATTCGGTCCGGCCTTCCTCACCGCCGCGGGCGCCGCCGCGACCGGCTGGGTCTTCGCCACCTCGTTCGTGGACCCCGCGGTCCGCCCCTCCGCCCGGGCCTTCACCGCCGCCTACCGCGCCCGCTTCGGCGCAGCCCCCGGCTGGTACGCGGCGGAGGCCTACGACGCCGTGATGTTCCTGGCGCAGGCCTGCACCAAGGACGGCTCGGCGGTGAAGGAGCGCGGAGCGATCGCCCGCCGGCTCCGCGAGGTCGCGCACACCGGGATCACCCGCACCGTCAAGTACCGGCAGGGCCACGGCTTCAACGACGACGCGATGTTCGACTACCAGGTGACCGACGGCAGGTTCCGCTACCTCGGCCAGTACCGGGAGACCGCGGTCTCCTGAACGGGGAACCTCGCGCCCGCCCGCCCGGCGGAACGCCCGGTGACCGTCACCGCCGCGTTCACTCCGCGTCCGCGACGACCGATCCCACCCGGTCGGCCAGGCCCGGGTCGCGTCGGACCAGAAGGGCCGCGTAGCAGACGGCCGCGAGGAGGGTGGCCAGAGCCGCGTAGGGAAACCAGCTGTACGGGGCGGGCTGGCCGGGCTTGGCGAGGTAGTAGAGGGGGACCAGGACGGCGAGCGCGCCGACCGCGGGCAGTACCAGGTGCCGCACGGTCCGGAACTCCTGCGGACGGTACCTGCGGTAGTACAGCGGCAGCGCGATGTTGGACGCGAGGTAGACCAGCAGGATCAGGATCGCGCCCAGGCTGGAGGACTCGGCGAAGAAGACCACCGGGTTCATCTCACCGCCGTCCCCCAGCAGATGCCCCAGACCCCAGCCCGCGATGATCAGCAGCGCGGTGGCGGTGAAGGTGACGATCGCGTTGTTCGGCGTACGGCGGGTGGGGTGGACGTACCCGAAGAAGGACGGGAGCAGCCCCTCGCGTCCGGCGTTGAACACCAGCCTCGCCTGGGAGTTGATGCCCGCGATCAGCACGCCGAGGGTGGAGGTCAGGCCGCCGAGGTAGGCGAGGAGCGCCAGCGCTCCCAGCGTGTGCTGGGCGACGTCCACGAAGGGGATCCGGGAGTCTCCGAGCCGCTGCACGTCGTAGCCGAAGCCGGTCACCGTGGCGTAGGAGAAGAGGATGTAGCTCACCGTCATGATCGCCACGGAGGAGAACACGGCGCGGCCGACGTTGCGCCGCGGGTTCTCCGTCTCCTCGGCCAGGGCGGCGGAGTTCTCCCAGCCGATGAACAGGTACACCGCCAGCGGGAAGCCCGCCGCGAGGCCCTTGACGCCGTGGGTGAGGTGGGAGGGCAGGAACGGGGCCGCGGAGAGGTCGCCGCGGTGCTCGACGATCGCGGCGACCGAGACCACGACCAGCACGAGCATCTCCACGCCGAAGAAGTAGCCGGCCCACTTGGTGGACACCACGATCCCGCGCAGCATCAGCACCACCGCCAGCCCGGTCAGCAGCAGCGTCCAGAGGATCCACGGCAGGTCGACGCCGGTGTAGTGGTGCAGGGTGATCTGCATGAACCCACCCGAGATCGCGATGACGGAGGCCATCGCGATGATGTAGCCGAGTCCGGCGAGCAGGGCTGTCGTCACTGCGCTGACCGGCCCGAAGGTCTTGCCCACGAAGGTGGTGAAGCTGCCCGCCGAGGGGTGCGCCCGGGAGAACTCGGCCAGCGTGTTGCCGAACAGCGCGACCGCCACCCCCGCCGCCACGATGGTCAGCGGGGAGGCGACGCCCGCGGTGGTGGCCAGGAAGGCGAAGCCGAAGAAGAAGCTCATGGCCGGGCCGACGTTGGCCATCGTGGCTGCGGCGATGTCCGCCATGCCGAGGACGCCGCCGCGCAGCCGCTCGGGCGTGCCAGCGGCGTGGCCCGACGTCGACGACGGTCCGACGGGTCCGGACTCGGGCATGGCGACAGCTCCTTCTGAGAGGCGGCGACCTTGAGGCGAGGCGGGGGGGGGAGGAAAGGGGTGGGGAGGAGCGGGGAGGGACGGGGGGACAGCAAGGAGGGCGGGTCAGTTCGGTCCGGCGTGCCGGTGTGCCTTCACCGCGCGTACCGCCGGGTCCATGGCGCCACGACCGAGTTCGTCCAGCAGGTCGGCGTGGCAGCGGTTGCGGGCCCGTACGACCGCGGGGTCCGGCGCGGGCCGCAGCAGGCACTCCCTGCCGAGCAGGTCGGCGGCGAACTCCCGGATCCCGGTGCCGCCGAGCGTCTGAGCGAGGTCGAGGTGGAAACGGGTCTCCAGTTCAGGCAGCCGGGCCGGGTCGTCGGCCCGGTCCATCTCCTCGACCAGCGTCCGCAGCCCGTCGAGCCGGCCGTCCGGGAGCTCGCCGGCGGTGTGCGCCACGAGCCCGCACTCGAGCAGCAGATGGAAGTCGTCCAGCGCGGCCGCCTCGTCGGCGTCGTGCAGGACGGCGACGACCGCACCCCAGTCCGCCGCGACGAAGGTTCCACCCGCCCGGCCTCGCCTGCGGTCGAGCAGGCCGTCCTGGCACATGGACTCCAGCGCGCGGCGCACGGTGATCTCACTGATCCCGAGTTCCTCGGCGAGGACACCCGCGTCCGGCAGCCGGTCTCCCGGCGACACGGACCTCAGCCGCACCCGCAGGGCGATCCGGGACCGTACGAGCTCTGCTCCCGTGGGGCCCCGGCCGGCCAGGACCCGCGTGTCCCAGCCGGTGTAGGGGCCGAACTTGCCCGCTGCATTCACCACGGCGCCACCTTAACTGCCTGCTGAGCGGGGTCACGGTGTGGTCCACAGAGGGCTCCCGGAAGAGAGGGTTCCGCGCTGCACGAAAAATAGAGCAAGGTGAACAGTTAAACAAGTCTTGTTTTTTTCGATCGTACTGAACTAATTTCCAGACGCTCCTGGTCCGTCCTCCCTGTCCGTACTCCCTCCATGGATGTCGAGATGACCACAACCGTCCCCAGAACCCCTCCCGCCGAGCCGGGCAAGTCCGGCGAGCCCGGCGAGTCGAGCGGGTCCGGCGGCCTTCAGGCCGGACTCAAGAACCGCCACCTGTCGATGATCGCGATCGGCGGTGTCATAGGCGCCGGCCTGTTCGTCGGCTCCGGTTCCGGCATCGCCGCCGCCGGCCCCGGCATCCTCGTCTCGTACGCCCTCGTCGGCGTCCTCGTCGTCCTCGTGATGCGGATGCTCGGCGAGATGGCCGCGGCCAACCCCACCTCCGGCTCGTTCTCGGCCTACGCGGACCGCGCGCTGGGCCGCTGGGCCGGCTTCACCATCGGCTGGCTGTACTGGTTCTTCTGGGTCGTGGTGCTCGCCGTCGAGGCGACCGCCGGGGCGAAGATCCTGGCCGGCTGGATACCCGCGGTGCCCCAATGGGGCTGGGCCCTGATCGTCATGATCGTCCTCACCGCCACCAACCTGGTCTCGGTCAGCTCCTACGGCGAGTTCGAGTTCTGGTTCGCCGGCATCAAGGTCGTCGCCATCGCCGCGTTCATCGTGGTCGGCGGACTCGCGCTCTTCGGCCTGCTGCCCGGATCCGACCACCCGGCCAGCGGCTTCACCAACCTCACCGCACACGGCGGCTTCCTGCCGAACGGCCCCGGAGCGATCCTCACCGGCGTCCTGATGGTCGTCTTCTCCTTCATGGGCAGCGAGATCGTCACCCTGGCGGCGGGCGAGACCGCCGACCCGCGGGCCGCCGTCACCAAGGCCACCAACAGCGTGATCTGGCGGATCGCGGTGTTCTACCTCGGCTCGATCCTGATCGTGGTGTCGCTGCTGCGCTGGGACGACCCGGCCATCCTCAAGGACGGCTCGTACGTCGCCGCCCTGAGCTCCATCGGCATCCCGCACGCCGCGCAGATCATGAACACCATCGTGCTGACCTCGGTGCTGTCCTGTCTCAACTCCGGCCTGTACACGGCCTCCCGCATGGCCTTCTCGCTCGGTCGGCGCAGTGACGCCCCGGCAGCCTTCGGACGGACCACGGGCGGCGGGGTCCCGCGCGCGGCCATCCTCGCCTCGGTGGCCTTCGGCTTCGTCGCGGTCGCCTTCAACTACCTGTGGCCGGACACGGTCTTCCAGTTCCTGCTCAACGCCTCCGGCGCGATCGCCCTGTTCGTCTGGCTGGTGATCTGCTTCTCCCAGCTGCGGATGCGCAAGATCATCGAGCGGGAGTCGCCGGAGAAGCTGGTCGTCCGCATGTGGCTCTACCCCTACCTCACCTGGGCGACCATCGCCCTCATCACCTTCGTCCTCGGCTACATGCTGACGGACACGGCCGAGGGTGGCGGGCGCGACCAGGTGGTGCTGTCCACGGCGGTGGCCATCGGTGTGGTGGTCTTCGCACTGCTCCGCGGACGGCTGTCCGGCAGGAACAAGAGTCAGGACACGGTTCCCCTGCCCTGACGATTTCGGGCGGGACGGCCCGGACCGACGACGTCAAGACCGGCTCCGGTCCGGGCCCAAGTCGGTCCGGGCCGTCCCGCGTGAAAACGGGTGTGAGCCCGCCAGGAAATCCGCTGGGCAACCACACGGCGTCCGCGGGCAACTCGTGCGCAGACGGAGCTCTGCCCCACCCCGTCCCTCTACTGGCAGGAACGGGCACGGAACTGAGCCGCCGTCCCGGAGCGACCGGTCCCCGGGCTGAGCCGCAGGACGGCGGCAGACGAGTCGGGCTGTACGCCGGGTTCTGTCGCCCGGCTGCCTCGCGGCGGCCGGGGAGACGGCCATCCATCTAGGGCCGGCGTTGCCGCCGGCCTCGTGCGGTCTACCCGCGGACTCGGGCGGGCAGCCCTCGAACGTCCGCGCAGAGCGCTTGTTACGGCGCTCCTTTTGACCTTGCTCCAGGTGGGGTTTACCTAGCTGCCCAGGTCACCCTGGGCACTGGTGGTCTCTTACACCACCGTTTCACCCTTACCGAGGACCGAGGTCCCCGGCGGTCTGTTTTCTGTGGCACTGTCCCGCGGGTCACCCCGGGTGGCCGTTAGCCACCACCTTGCCCTGTGGAGCCCGGACGTTCCTCGGGAAGTCCCGTGAGGGACTCCACGCGGCCGTCCGCCCGGCTCGTCTGCCGTGTCGACCATGCTACCGGGCGTGCGTCGCTCTTCGGGCCCGAGGCCGTCGCGAGGACCGAGCCTGCCAGGATCAGGGTGAAGGCGGCCACGATCGTCGCCGTCAGGGGTTCGTCGAGGAACAGGGCGCCCGCCGCCACCGCGACGGCCGGGTTGACGTAGGTGATGACCGTGGCGCGGGTGGGTCCCGCCTCCTTGATCAGCTCCATGAAGGCGACGAAGGCGACCGCCGTGCAGATGACGCCCAGGCCCGCGAGGGCCGCCAGCACGGACGGGGTGGGCAGCTCCGCGGGCCGGGTCACGGCCGCGGCCGGTGCGTAGACCAGGGCGGCCAGGGCCAGGCAGGGGGCCGTGAGGTGGAGGGACGGGACGTCCTTGAGGTGGCGGGCGGCTATCAGCGGGGCCGTCGCGTAGCCGAGGACCGTCAGCAGGACCTCGGCCAGGGAGAGGGTGTCGCCGCCCGTGAGGTGCGGGACGGTGAGGACCCCGACGCCGGCGAGCCCCAGCGCCAGGCCCGTCACCCGCCGGACGCCCAGCGTCTCCGTGTCGCCGAAGAAGCGGGAGAGGGTCACTCCGACGATCGGCACGCCCGCGATCAGCAGGCCCGCCGTGGAGCTCGACAGGTGGCGTTCCGCGTCGGTGAGGGTGAACCAGGGGCCGATGATCTCGATGACCGCGAAGGCCAGCATGGGCTTCCAGTGCGTCCGGACCGTCCGGGTCAGGCCCCGTTGCCGTAGCGCGAAGGGGAGCAGGAGGGCCGCGCCCAGCGCGCATCGGGTGAACACGACCATGGACGGGGAGAGGTCCTCCACCGCCACTTTGATCATCAGGTAGGGGATGCCCCACACCACTCCCATCAGGGAGAACAGGAACCAGCCGCGTGCAGTCATACGGGGAGTGTCGGCCGGGCCCCGGTCAGGTGTCTTGAACGCTGTTGCGGTACGCGGCCGGGGTCACCCCCAGCACGCGGCGGAACCACCGGGTGAGGTGGGCCTGGTCCGCGAAGCCGACGAGGCCGGCGACCTCCGCGGGACGCAGCCCGGACTCCAGCAGGCCCCGCGCCCGGGCCACCCGGTACTGGGCCAGCCAGGCGTACGGCGGCATGCCCGTCGTCGTACGGAACGCGCGCAGCAGCTGGTAGCGGGACAGGCCGAGGTCCGCCGCGAGGTCGGCCAGGGAGGGCGGGGCGAGGAGTTCGTCGGCCAGACGGGTGCGGACGGCGTGGGTGAGGTGTTCGGCGCCGGGGATCGTGTCGCACACCGGGCGGGCCGTGGAGTGGCGTCGGGCGAGGGCCGTCAGCAGCCAGGGGAAGCGGGACTCGGCTTCCAGAGGGTCGGGGCAGGCGGCCAGTTCGGTGTGCGTCCGGCGCAGGGCGGCGGCCAGTTCCGGGTCGTCGAGGAGGGGCTCACGGAAGTGCGGCACTCCGCCGAGGGTGCCTTCGGTGAGGAGGGCCGAGCCTGCGTACAGGGCGCGGTAGGCGTAGCCGTCGGTGTCGTTGCCCGGGCCGCCGGTGTGCGTCTCTCCGGGGGCGAGGACGACGATGGAGCCGGGACCGGTACGGATGTGCCCGCCGCGGTAGGCGATGATCTCCGAGCCGCCCACGCAGACACCGACGGTGAACTCCTCGTGGGCGTGCGGGGCGTAGACGTGCCGGTCGAAGCGGGCCGTGAGGAGGTCCAGGGGCGGGCCGCAGCGCCCCAGCCGGGCTCTGGTCCACAACGCCTGTTCACGACTCACGCGCCACCCCCGTGTGACCCCGCCATGTGACCCCTGTCCGAGCCGCTACGGGTGCAACACCTTCGGACCCCGGTTCATGCCGCCGGGCGGGTGCCGGGCGAGCGGAGGGGCAGGTGCGGACCTCGGCCGGGCCGTCGTGTGGCACGTCGTACGCTGTCGCAGCAGAGCTCTATTGAAGGAGACTTCCCGTGCTTGTCCTGCTGCCGCCCTCCGAAGGCAAGGCGTCCTCCGGGCGTGGCGCCCCGCTCAAGCCGGAGGCGCTCTCCCTGCCGGGGCTCGGCCCCGCCCGCGAGGCCGTCCTCGACGAGCTGGTCGAGCTGTGCGCGGCCGACGAGGACAAGGCGCGCGAGGTGCTCGGGCTGAGCGAGGGGCTGCGCGGCGAGGTCGCGAAGAACATCGAGCTGCGCACGGCGGGAGCCCGGCCCGCCGGGGAGATCTACACGGGCGTCCTGTACGACGCTCTCGACCTGGCCTCCCTCGACGCGGCCGCCAAGCGGCGCGCGGCCAGGTCGCTGCTCGTCTTCTCGGGGCTGTGGGGTGCCGTCCGGGTGACGGACCGGATCCCGTCCTACCGCTGCTCGATGGGTGTGAAGCTGCCCGGGCTGGGGGCGCTGGGCGCGTACTGGCGCGCGCCGATGGCGTCCGTGCTGCCCGAGGCGGCCGGGAACGGGCTGGTGCTGGACCTGCGGTCGGCGGCGTACGCGGCGCCGTGGAAGCCGAAGGGCGAGGTCGCGGGACGGACGGCGAGCGTGCGGGTGCTGCACGCGCCGACCCGGAAGGTCGTCAGCCACTTCAACAAGGCGACCAAGGGGCGGATCGTACGGAGTCTGCTGACGGCCGGGATCGCGCCGGCGGGTCCTGCCGAGCTGGTGGAGGCGCTGCGGGACCTCGGATACGTGGTGGAGGAGAAGGCGCCGCCGAAGGCGAAGGCGGGGGCGGCCGCATGGACCCTGGATGTGCTGGTGGACGAGGTGCACTGACGCACCCATCACGTCACCCATCACTTCGCCCATCACATCGCATCGCAGCGCCGTTGCAACATACGCAATGACCTTTGCGCAGGCTGCACGCCGGGGGCAGGATGAGGCGCATGACCTCACCCCTGCCCTCCTCTTCGGCTGCCTCGGTACTGGATCTGGCCCCGGTCGTACCCGTGGTGGTCGTCGAGGACGCCGCCGACGCCGTACCGCTGGCGCGGGCGCTGGTGGCGGGCGGGCTGCCCGCGATCGAGGTGACCCTGCGGACACCGGCCGCGCTCGACGCGATCCGGGAGATCTCCGGGTCGGTCCCGGAGGCCGTCGTCGGGGCCGGGACCGTGATCACACCGGATCAGGTGACGGCGTGCGGGGAGGCAGGCGCGCGGTTCCTGGTGAGCCCCGGCTGGACGGACGCCCTGCTGGCGGCGATGCGGGCGTCCGGGCTGCCCTTCCTGCCCGGGGTGTCGACCACGTCGGAGGTCGTGGCACTGCTGGAACGCGGGGTGCGGGAGATGAAGTTCTTCCCGGCGCAGGCCGCGGGCGGCACGGCCTACCTCAGGTCACTGGCCGGACCGCTCCCCCAGGCCCGGTTCTGCCCGACCGGCGGGATCGGCCCGGACAACGCGCGGGAGTATCTGTCCCTGCCCAACGTCGGTTGCGTGGGCGGGAGTTGGATGGTCCCGGCGGACGCGATCGCGGCGCGGGACTGGCCGCGCGTCGAGGGGCTCGCGCGCACCGCCTCGCGGCTCAGGACCGCAGGTGGGACGTGTCGTTGAACAGCCGGACGCTGGCGTTGCCGTCCGCGTAGTAGGCCACCGCCGACAGCGACGCCGCCGACAGCTCCATGCGGAAAAGGGACTCGGACGGGGCGCCGAGGGCAAGCCGTACGAGCGTCTTGATCGGGGTCACATGGGTGACCAGCAGCACCGTGCGGCCCGCGTACTCCGCCACCAGCCGGTCCCGGGTGGCCGCGATCCGGGTGGCGGTCGCCGCGAAGCTCTCGCCGCCGCCGGTGGGCTCGGCCTCCGGGTCGGCCAGCCAGGCGTTCAGGTCCTCGGGGTGACGCTCGCGGACCTCGCCGAAGGTCAGCCCCTCCCAGGCCCCGAAGTCGGTCTCGATCAGCCCGTCCTCGACGGTGACCTCCAGGCCGAGGCGGGCGGCCACGGCCGCGGCCGTCTCACGGGTGCGGGCGAGCGGGGAGGCGAGGATGTGCTGGACGGTCCCGCGCCGGGCGAGGGCGGCGGCGACCCGCTCGGCCTGCTCCCGGCCGACGTCCGAGAGGGAGGGATCGGTGCCGCCGCTGCCGGAGAACCGCTTCTGCGGCGTGAGCGGCGTCTCGCCGTGCCGCAGCAGCACGAAGGTGGCGGGCGCCCCGAGATCGGGCGCCGCCCCCCAGCCGACGGAGGGGGTGGCTGCGGGGCTGGCTGCCGGGGTGCCGGCGGCGGAGCCGACGGGAGAGGCGGACGCCCGAGACGGAGCGGGAGGAGAAGCCGGAGCGGGACTCTGGGTGGCGGCGACCGTGCGGGCGGCGCGGAGGTCGGCGCCCGCCGTCGTCGCCTTCTCGTGGACGGCCGCCTTCTCCTGGACGGTTGCCTTCTCCTGGACGGTTGCCTTCTCCTGGAGGGTCGCTTCCTCCTGGACGGTCGCTTCCTCCTCGACGGCGTCCGTGGTCGGCTCGGCGGCCGGACGGGACCGGGCGAGGGCCTCGCGGGCCTTCGCCGCGCCCGCCGTGGCGTCGCCGGGCGGGCCCGACGGCTCGGGTGCGGCCGGGGTCACGGGGACCCGGGCGCCGAGCTCGGCCCGCGACGCCCCGGCGTCCCACTGCTCGCCCCGCTTGCCCGCGTCCATCGCCTCGTTCGCCAGACGGTCGGCGTGCTTGTTCCGCTCGCGCGGCATCCACTCGTAGGTGACCTGCCCGGGCGGGAGGATCCGGGCCGCCTCGGCGGCCAGCGGCTTCATGTCGGGGTGCTTGATCTTCCAGCGGCCCGACATCTGCTCGACGACCAGCTTGGAGTCCATGCGCACCCGCACCGTGGCCGACGGGTCGAGCTCACGGGCGGCGCGCAGTCCGGCCACCAGTCCCCGGTACTCGGCCACGTTGTTGGTGGCGACGCCGATGTACTCGGCGCGCTCGACCAGCGTCTCCCCCGTCGCCGCGTCGATCACCACGCTGCCGTAGCCCGCGGGCCCCGGGTTGCCCCGCGACCCGCCGTCGGCCTCGACGATGAACTCCCGCACGACGTATGCCCCTTACCGACTCGGACTCCGACTTCCGACTCCGATACCGACTACTTACCGACTACCGACCTCTGACCACTGACTACCGACGTCTGACCACTGGCCACTGACGGCCGAGTGTCGGTCACCGGCCCCCGGCGGCCGACTACAGGCCGGACTCGGACGTACGCACGAGGATGCGACGGCAGTTCTCGCACCGTACGACCGTGTCGGACGGCGCCTTGCGGATCTCGGCCAACTCGGTGATGGCGAGCTCCTGGCGGCAGCCCTGGCAGGTCCGCTGGTAGAGCTTGGCCGCGCCGACGCCACCCTGCTGCTCGCGCAGCTTCTCGTAGAGCTTGAGCAGATCGGCGGGTACGGAGGCCGCGATGACCTCGCGCTCCTTGGCGACGCTGGCGGCCTCGCTGTCGAACCCTTCCAGGGCCGTGTCCCGGCGCGCGAGGGCGTCGTCGATCTTGCCCTGGACGGAGCCGACCCGCTCGGTCAGCTCGGCGGCGCGCTCCTGCGCGCTCTCACGGCGCTCCATGACCTCCAGGACGATGTCCTCGAGGTCGCCCTGGCGCTTGGCGAGGGAGACGATCTCCCGCTGGAGGTTCTCCAGGTCCTTGGGGGAGGTGACGGCCCCGGAGTCGAGCCGCTGCTGGTCACGGGCGGCGCGCTGACGGACCTGGTCGACGTCCTGCTCGGCCTTGGTCTGCTCGCGGGCGGTGTCGCTCTCCTCGGTCTGCGCCGCGACCAGGAGGTCGCGCAGCTGCGTGAGGTCCTTGTTCAGCGACTCGATCTCGGCGTGCTCGGGCAGGGACCTCCGCTTGTGGGTGAGCTGCTGGAGACGGGCGTCGAGGGCTTGGACGTCGAGGAGTCGGATCTGGTCGGCGGGCGCGGCGTTCAGTTGGGGGCTCCCATTGAGCTAGAGGTGGTGTTGGACGCCGCGTGGGCCGTCCAGGGGTCGGTGACCGTACGGGAGACGTGGACCCGCAGGCCCCACCCCCGCCGGTCGGAGATCTCGTCGAGCTGGGTGGCGGCCAGCTCGCACCAGGGCCACTCGGTGGCCCAGTGCGCCGCGTCGAGCAGCGCGAGAGGTCGATGGGCGCCGTGGGCGCGGTCCGCGATGAACTCCGACGCCGGGTGGTGGCGCAGGTCCGCGGTGAGGAAGGCGTCGACGCCGGCCGCCCGGACGTGGTCGAACAGGCTGTCGCCCGAGCCGCCACTGACGGCGACTGTCCGCACCAACGCCTCCGGGTCGCCCGCCGCCCGGATGCCCTGCGTGGTGGCGGGCAGCCGCTCGGCGGCACGGGCGGTGAGCTCACGGACGGTGAGCGGGTGGTCCAGCTCGCAGACGCGACCGAGGCCGCGCCGCCCGTCGGGGTCGCTCGGGTCCGGCACGAGAGGACGTACGACCCGTAGGTCGAGCGCACCGGCGAGGGCGTCGCTGACGCCGGGATCGGCGGTGTCCGCGTTGGTGTGGGCGACGTGAAGGGCGATGTCGTTCTTGATGAGGGTGTGCACGACACGGCCCTTGAAGGTGGAGGCCGCGACGGTCGTCGTTCCGCGCAGATACAGCGGATGATGGGTGACGAGCAGCCCGGCGCCGAGCTTGACGGCTTCCTCGACGATCTCCTGGACGGGATCGACGGCGAACAGAACCCGGGTGACCTCCTGCTCGGGGTCGCCCACGACCGTGCCGACCGCGTCCCAGGACTCGGCCCGCTCGGCGGGCCACAGGTTCTCCAGCGCGGCGATGACTTCAGACAGACGGGGCACGGGGAAAGGCTACCTGGCCGTCTCACCGGCCCGTACCGGTGCGGCCGATGCCGTCGCGGCCACCTGGGCCGCCGATCGTGAGTGAGCGGGTGGCCGATGCACACGCTTCCCGGCACCCTCAGGCGAATCGCTTCTGCACCACTCTTATGAGGGAAGAAGGCCGCCCGGCGGTCCCACGTCCGTGCGTACGAAAACTAGCTTCGTCGCCGGAGGTGACCGAACGATGACGATGCCGGCCTGTGCGATCGAGCCCACCGCTGCGGACGGGAGTGACCCCGAGGACGGCGCCGCCGAGCCCCCGCCATGCGCGGAGGAGTACGCGGAGGAGTACGCGAGCCGCGCGATCTCGGCCGATCACGCGACCGCGCCGCATGACGCGACCGCGCCGCATGACGCGACCGCGCCGGATGACGTGATCCCCGAGGACCGCGGGATCACGGAGGACCTGGGGTCCGTGACGGACCCCGCGTACACGGAGGACCGGGGGTACGCACCGGACCGCGGGATCACGGAGGACCGGGGGTACGCACCGGACCCCGGGATCACGGAGGACCAGGGGTACGCGCCGGACCCCGGGATCACGGAGGACCGGGGGTACGCACCGGACCCCGGGATCACGGAGGACCAGGGGTACGCGCCGGACCCCGCGTTCACGGAGGACCAGGGGTACGCACCGGACCACGGGATCACGGAGGACCCGAGGCACGCGCCGGACCACGGGATCACGGAGAGCCGCTGGATCACGACCGAACCTCTGGCTACGACGGCTCCCGTGGCCACGACGGACCGCTCGATCGCAGGAGACCACCCGGTCGTCGCGGACCACGCGGGCACGGGGCGCCACGGGCCTGCGGCGGACCGCGAGCCCACGGGGGGCCACCGGATCACGACGGACTACGCGATCGCGGACGACACCGGGTTCACGGGAAGCCGTGAGGCCGTCGCGGGCCGCGTGCTCACGGCCCGCGGTGAAAGCGAGGCCGACCGCCTGCTCACGGTCGGCCGGGGAGGCGACACGGACCACCCGCTCCCAGGTGACCCTGGAAGCAAGACGGACCCCCCGCCCACCATCGGCCCTGCAAGCGGCCCCGATCACCCGCTCTCAGGTCACCGTGGAAGCGACACCGGCCACGCGCTCACCGTCGGCCGCGGGAGCGCAGCGGAGTGTGTGATCACGGCCGGTGGTGCCTACGCCGCGCGGCTCGCCCGGGCCGGTGACTCCTGGTTCCCCGAGCGATGGACCCTGGACGGCCCCGAGCCGTACGCCGTGCCGCTGCCAGGCAACCAGCCGGAGGAGCCCGGCACCGAGGTGCAGCCGATGGCCGACGGCCGGGTCCTGATCCGGCGGCCGATCGAGGGGCGGCACGCGTTCTCGCTGCTGTATCCGACCGGGCCCGGCACGGGCGAGCTGCCGCTGGGCGCCGTCGAGTGCCCGGACGAGGGCACCCGGCTGCACCTGCTCCCGCCGGCCCCCTGCGGCGAACGCGCGTACGCCCTCGCCGTCGGCCTCCGCACGACGACCGTGTGGCTGGTCGCGGGCGGCACCTTCGGCCCCGAGTACCTCGCCGAGATCCCCGGCCGCTGCTCGGGCGGCGTCTGGCTGGACCGTACGGGCCGCATGCTCGCGCTGGACCGGGAGGCCGGCGGCCGCACCAAGACGATCGTCGTGGACCTGGAGCGCGGCGGCGAGGTGTCGCCCCTGCTGCAGATCGCCGCCGACAGCGACGACCGTCTGCTGCTCGCCGACCCCGACAGCGGGCTGCTGCTCATCCGCTCGGACGCGCCCTCGCCGGGCGAGGCACGCCTGGGCTGGGGGGTCCTCGGCAGCACGCTGCCGGTCCGCTTCCCGGAGTCGCTGCACCCGCCGGACCTCGCTCTCACCCCCTTCGCGAGTCAGCCGGGCCAGGCACTCCTCCCCGAGGCCTGCGCGGTGGCGCTCCGTATCGACGGCCCGTTCGGCACCTGGGTGGGCGTATGGCGTCCGGCCGATCGTCGCCTGCATCAACTCCGGGCGCCCGACGGATGGTTGGCGGGCAGTGGAGTGTGGACGCCGGACGGTGTCCTCCGGCTGCCGTACGCCACGGAGGCGGAGCCGTGCGGGGTGGCACCGCTGACGGCACCGCCCACCGAACCGCCTTCGTCCGTACCGTCACCGACGCCGTCCGAAGCGGCCTCACCACTCGGCGAACCCCCGCGGCAGGCGCCCGCCGTGACCCGTCCGGTACCCCTCCAACAAGCCCCCCTCGGCCGACTTGTAACGAAGTAGCAGCGGTTGGCGTGGCCGCCTGGATCAGCCCCTCGGTGTGCCGGATAAAATCGCCCGGCTGTAAAGAAAGATCATGTTGACGGGGTGAATTCTTCCGATGAGCGACACAAGCACCAGGCAGCCGCTGTCCGCCGACTCCCAGGAGGCGGCCGGACACGGCCGGCACCGGGGTCCGGTCTCGTCCCAGGACGGTGACTCGGCCCCACACGGCCGGCACCGCAAGCCGGCCGAGAACAGGGCCGACAGCTGGGCCGACGGCTGGGCCCAGGACAGGGCCGAGGCATCGGTCTGACGGTACGTACGCCGTACACCGGAAGGGCTCCGGTCGTCCCTGGACGACCGGAGCCCTTCCGCATACGTCCCGCCCCGCCCTTACTCCTGCCCTCGCCGTAGTCCCAGGACCTCCGCCGCGGCGAACGTCTCCCCCGGGGGCCGGTCCGCGAAGTGCGCGCCGAGGACGGCATCCAGCTCCTCGTAGCCGAACACGTCCTCCTTGCTGTCGAACTTCGCGCGCACCCGCGGCCGTTCGACGACGGCGACCATGCCACCGTGCGCGACGAGCAGCTGTCCGTTGATCCGTGCGGCGGCCGGCGAGGCCAAGTAGCCGACCAGCGGGGCCACATGCTCGGGGGCGAGCGGGTCGAGGCCGCCCTCGTCCGGCGGTGCGAAACCGGCGAAGACGTCCTCCGTCATCCTGGTCCGGGCGCGCGGGCAGATGGCGTTGGCCGTCACGCCGTACTTGGCGA
Organism: Streptomyces sp. Root1310; assembly: GCF_001426425.1. Taxonomy (NCBI): domain Bacteria; kingdom Bacillati; phylum Actinomycetota; class Actinomycetes; order Kitasatosporales; family Streptomycetaceae; genus Streptomyces; species Streptomyces sp. Root1310. Next base: position 643,078 of record NZ_LMEQ01000001.1, read on the forward strand.
GTGCGAGCGCCGTGGACGTCGTCAGCCCGACGACTCCCCCTTTGGCGGCCGCGTAGTTGGGCTGTCCGGCCGAGCCCGCGAGAAACGCCTCCGAGGAGGTGTTCACGATCCGCCCGTACACCGGACCACCCGCCGCCTTGGACCGGTCACGCCAGTGGGCGGCGGCGAAACGGGTCGTGCTGAAGTGCCCTTTGAGGTGGACCCGGACCACCGCGTCCCACTCGTCCTCGGCCATCGAGAAGACCATGCGGTCGCGCAGGATGCCTGCGTTGTTGACCAGGATGTCCAGCTTGCCGAACTCGCCGATCGCCAACTCGACGAGCGTACGCGCCTGTTCGAAGTCGGCGACGTCCCCGGTGTGGGCGAGCGCGGTGCCGCCGGCCGACCGGATCTCCCGTGCGACCTCCTCGGCGGGGCCGGCCGACGCCTCGCCCGACCCGTCCCGGCCGGGCTGACCGTAGTCGTTGACGACGACGGCCGCGCCCAGCCGCGCCAGTTCGAGCGCCTCGGCCCGGCCGAGTCCGCGCCCGGCACCGGTGACGATCGCGGCCAGCCCCTCAAGTGGCAGTGCCATCAGGACGGTCACCCCTCAGATCTCTATGCACGTACGGAGCGCCGCCCCGGTACGCATCTGGTCCAGCGCCTCGTTGATCTCGGTGAGCGCCACGCGGTGGGTGATCAGGCTCGACAGGTCGATCCGGCCGGCCCGCCACAGGGAGATCGTCCGCTCGTAGGAGCGCAGGACGTCCCCGCCGCCGTACATCGACGGCAGGATCCGCTTCTCGTCGAAGAACAGCTCGAACATGTTGAGCTGGAGGAAGTCGTCCATGGCGCCCGCGCCGACGACGACGAGGGTGCCGCCGCGCCGGGTGTTGTCGTAGGCGGTGCGGGCGGTGGCGGAGCGGCCGACGACCTCGAAGACGTAGTCGAACCCCTCGCCACCGGTGACCAGTTGCTTCGCTCCGGGCAGCTCGTCCGGTGAGACGGCCTTCGTGGCGCCGAACTCGAGGGCCGCCTCCCGTCGCGAGGCGACCGGGTCGACGGCGACGATCTCGGCGGCGCCCTTGAGCCGCGCGCCCTGGATCGCGGAGATGCCGACGCCTCCGCAGCCGATGACAGCGACCGACGAACCGGCTTCCACGTCAGCCGTGTTGAGGGCGGCGCCCAGGCCCGTGGTCACTCCGCAGCCGATGAGCGCGGCGATGTCGAAGGGGACGTCGTCGGGGATGGGGACCGCGCAGCCCGCGTCGACCACGACCTCCTCGGCGAAGGTTCCGGTGCCGGCGAAGCCGAAGAGGTCTCCGCCGGGTCGCCGGAAGTTGGGTGTGCCCGCGTTCATGAACCCGGCCAGGCACAGTTCGGTCTGGCCGCGCTTGCACGCGGGACACGCCCCGCAGGCCGGCAACCAGCAGACGACGACCCGGTCACCCGGCTTCACCCGGGTGACGCCCTCGCCCACCTCCAGGACCTCGCCCGCACCCTCGTGACCGGGCACGAAGGGCGCGGGCTGCGGCAGCACCCCGCCCATCGCGGACAGGTCCGAGTGGCACAGGCCCGTGGCCCGCACCCGGATCCTGACCCGTCCGGGGCCGAAGCCCACCGCCTCGACGTCGTCGAGGACCTCCAGCTTGTCCTGACCGATCTCGTGCAGTACGGCTGCGCGCATGGTGCGGCTCCCCTCGGGTCCCCTCGGATGCTGGGCGGTTCTGGAGGTGAATTCAGCTGCTGCTGGAGGTGGTGCGAGTGGTTCGGGTGGTCCTGGTGATGCAAGTGCTCAGGTGACCCCGGTGGTGCAAGTGGCTCAGGTGGCCCCGGTGGTGCCCAAGTGGCTCAGGTGGCCCCGGTGGTGCAAGCGGCTCAAGTGGCCCGGTGCGACGACGGTGGCCGCGTGGTTCAGGAGTGTTCGACGAGCGTGTCGGCGAGGACGGGCGCGTCGTCCCGTTGAACGGCGCTCACGGCCACCCGGACGGTGCCTTCCCCGCGCCACATGCGGATCCGCAGGGTCTCTCCCGGGAACACCACACCGGCGAAGCGCGTGCCGTAGCCGCGCACCCGGCTCACGTCGCCGTCGAGCAGCGTGTCGACGACCGCCTTGAGCGTGATGCCGTAGGTGCACAGCCCGTGCAGGATGGGCCGGTCGAAGCCTGCGAGCTTCGCGAACTCCGGGTCGGCGTGCAGCGGGTTGTAGTCGCCGGAGAGACGGTAGAGCAGGGCCTGGTCCTCACGGACGATCCGCTCGACCACCTTGTCGGGCTCGCCGGAGGGCGGTTCGAGCCGGGCGGAGGGGCCCCGGTCGCCGCCCCAGCCGCCTTCTCCCCGGACGAAGATCTGGGCGTCGTTGGTCCACAGCGGCCCGTCCGCGTCGGCGACCTCGGTGCGCATGACGAGGACGGCTGCCTTGCCCTTGTCGTACACGGCGGCGATGCGTCCGGTGGCGGTCGCCCGGCCGGTCACCGGAAGGGGACGGTGGATCTCCAGGCGCTGACCGCCGTGCAGGACCCGGGCGAGGTCGACCTCGACACCGGGCATGGACAGTCCGCTGATCACACCGGGCGAGCCGGAGCCGGCCACGGTGGCGAAGCTCGGCAGGACATGGAGCCGGGACTCCAGCGTGTAGCGCAGTTCGTCGGGGTCGGTGGCCGGGACGCCCGCGCCGATGCCGAGGTGGTACAGCTGGACGTCCCGGCGGTCCCAGGTGATCTCGCCGGTCCGGGGTTCGGCGGCGAGCGCCTTGGCTGCGTCGATGGGCATGGAGCTCCTGATCGCTCGGATCGACAGGATCGATCGCATCGTTCCAAGACCTCGGCACGGCCGTCCGCACCGATCGGCCGCACCGAGGCCGTCACGGGGCCGCGGAACCCGCCCTGCCCAGAACGGATCTAGAACGCGTTCCAGTGCGGCGACCCCCTGTATAGCCCAGGCCCCGGAAGTTGTGAAGACACCTGACGGCATGTCAGAAACGGTTGCCGATGACATTTGTCCCGCCCGACCGCGTACATCCGGCACTGCCGCGCGCGGGCCCGGAACCGTAGCGTCGAGGACAGGTACACGACCGTGGCACACGCAGGAACGGGGGACGGACGGATGACCAGGTCATACGAGGACCGGCGCCGCGCGGCGGCCTGCCGCCGGGGCGCCTGGCGCTCGGCGTTCCGTACGGCACGGGAGCACCGGCGGCACTGGAGAGCGGACAAGGAGCGCCTCAAGGCCGAGTACCGGAGCGCCCGCAGGGCCGGGCGGATTCCCGAGGACCCGGGTCCGCCGGCCAGCGGCTTCACGCTGCTGCCGTGGCTGCTGATGGGGATGGGCGCGTTCTCCAACCTCTTCCAGGGCGACGCCGACCCGTGGATCGGCAGCCTGGGCCTGCTGGCGTTCAACTCGCTCTACATCTACGTCACGTTCCGCGCCTTCGTGAAGGAGGCCCGCGAGGCGACCTCCACGCGGCTGGCGCTGGTGCTGCTGGGCCTCGTGACCTGCGGGCTCGCCCTCGGCTACGGCGGCGGCTGGCTGCTCTTCCTCCCGCTGTTCGGCCTCGCGACCGGCGCGGTACTGCGCGGCCCCCAGCTGCGGACCATCGGTACCGCAGTCGCCGTCCTGGCGGGCGCGGTCGCCTGTGTCCGCGACGGCTGGGAGGGCCTCACCATCGCCTACGCCACCTGGATCTCGACGATGGTGACCGCCGCGATCCTCTCCCTCTCCGAGGCCGTACGGGAGCTGCGCGCCGCCCGTGAGGAACTCGCCCGCCGGGCCGTGGAGGAGGAGCGGCTGCGCTTCTCCCGCGATCTGCACGACCTGCTCGGCCACACCTTGTCGGTGATCGTGGTGAAGTCGGAGGCGGCCCGGCGACTGGCACCGCGCGACATGGACGCGGCCCTCTCCCAGGTCACCGACATCGAGGCGGTGGGCCGCCAGGCGCTGACCGAGATCCGCGAGGCGGTCACCGGCTACCGCGAGGGCAGCCTGGCCGGCGAGCTGGACCGGGCCCGCTCGGCCCTGACGGCGGCGGGCGTCGAGCCGTCGGTGAGCCGGTCGGGGCCGCCACCGGACCCAAGGACCGCGGCGCTGCTCGGCTGGGTGGTGCGCGAGGCGGTCACCAACGTCGTCCGGCACAGCGACGCGAGCCACTGCGGGATCACGGTCTCGGGCACCCCGGAGCGGGTCCGGCTGACGGTGACGGACGACGGCAGCAGCGGAGGCGGCGACGGCAGCGACGGCAGCGACGGCAACAGCAACAGCAACAGCAACAACAGCAGTGACCGCGACACCGGCGACACGGACGGCGACAGCTGCCGCCCGCCGGGCGGCGGCACCGGGCTCACCGGCCTGCGCGAACGCCTGGCGGCGGCGGGCGGCACCCTGACGGCGGGCCCGGGACCGCGCGGCGGCTTCACGGTCACGGCGGAACTGCCCGTCGAACTCCCGATGTCACCCCCGGGCATGGGTATCCACGCCGACAGCGTCGCCGGAACCGGAACCAGGACCGCCGACGCCACCGGCACCAGCACCAGCACCAGCACCAGCACCAGCACCAGCACCAGCACCGATACCCCTGCCGTCACCGGGGACGCCACCGAACCCGAAGGGATCCAATCCCCCACGACCTCGCAGGCCCCCACGACCTCGCAGTCCGCCACGACCTCGCAGTCCGCCACGACCTCGCAGTCCGCCACGACCGCGCAGTCCGCCACGACCGCGCAGTCCGCCACGACCGCGCAGTCCCCCGCGACCGCGCAGTCCCCCACGACCGCGCAGCCGGTGTCCGCGGCAGCGCATCCCGCGGACACCGTGCCGTCCGTGGCGGCCGGCCCTAATCTGGGCCCGTGACCGAGATGCCGGGTTGGCCCGTGAACGAGATGCCCTCCGACCACCGCCCCGCCAAGTCCATCAGGGTGCTGCTCGCGGAGGACCAGGGCATGATGCGCGGGGCGCTGGCCCTGCTGCTGGGGCTGGAGGCCGACATCGAGGTCGTCGCGCAGGTGGGCACCGGGGACGCGATCGTGGACGCGGCCCTTCTGCATCGGCCGGACGTCGCGCTCCTCGACATCGAACTCCCCGGCATCAGCGGCCTGGACGCGGCCGCCGAGCTGCGCGACCAGGCGCCCGGCTGCCGGGTGCTGATCCTGACCACCTTCGGCCGGCCCGGCTATCTGCGCCGGGCCATGGAGGCCGGGGCCTCGGGGTTCCTGGTCAAGGACGGCCCGGTGGAGGAGCTGGCGGCGGCGATCCGCCGGGTGCTGGCGGGCGAGACGGTCGTGGACCCGGCGCTGGCCGCCGCCGCGCTGAGCGCCGGCCCGAATCCGCTCACCGCCCGCGAGTGCGACGTCCTGAAGGCCTCCGTGGACGGCGCGACCGTCTCCGACATCGCCGCCAGGCTGCACCTCTCGGAGTCCACGGTCCGCAACTACCTGTCCTCCGCGATCGGGAAGACGGGGACCCGCAACCGTATGGAGGCCATGCGGGAGGCTCGGCAGCAGGGCTGGCTCTAGAGGTCCGGACCGGCGCTGGCATAGTGCCCGCATGTTCTTACCGATACGGATCCTCAGGCGTCCGGCCGCGCTGGCGGCGAGTGTCGCGGCACTGTTCGCCACGGCGGTGGCACCGGCCGCCGCCGACGGCTCCGAGCAGGTCGTGATGCGGTTCGAGACGCCGCAGACGTACGTCATGTACAACGCCGACCAGGGGGCCGCGGCTTCGAACAGCGACTTCCCCGTCCCCGTCTTCGTCGAGCGGAGCAAGGGCGGCGAACCGGCCCGCAATGTCCGGGTCGTCGTGGACGCGTCGGGCCTGGGAGGCGTCGCACGGCTCGGCGAAGGGGGCATGTGCAAGGCCGAGGGGCCGCTCTACACCTGCGAGTACGGCAATGTGCAGAACGGCGACGGTGAGAGCTACAACCCCCTCGCCCTCCTCGGCGTGGACGGCGTCGAGCCGGGCGACAGCGGGACGGTGACGTACACCGCGACCGCCGACAACGCGCCCACCATCACCGGCACCACCCGGATGACCGTCGGCGGTCCGACGCTGTCCGCGCCCGGGCAGGAGAAGGGCGTGAGCGGGCTGGCACCGGGCAAGTCCGCGAACCTCACGGCACGGTTGGCCAACAACACCCGTTTTCCCACGGAGGCGGGCGTCGCGCTCCAGGTCAACGCGTCGGAGGGGGTGACGCTGACCGCCCTGCACAGCAACTGCTTCTACGCGGGCCCCGCGCCCACCTCCGCCTGGTGCGCCTTCCCCACGAAGGCCGCGGCGGGCGCCGCCTACCGCACCGGCGCGCCGCTGGTCTACGCGCTCACGCCGCCCGGGAGACTGAGCGGCGAGGTGACCTACACCTGGTCGTCACCGCCCTCCCGCCCCGCCGACCACACCGTGCGCGGCACCGGAGCCCCGCTCACCCTGGTCCGCACGGCCCCCCAGCACTTCGACGACACCCACGGCAGGCTCGGGATCACCACGACCGTGCAGGTCGACTACCGCCCGGTCACCGCGACCGTGCGGGGCCGGGTCGGTGACACGGTGAAGGTGCGACTCGGGCTGGAGGACCTCGGTCCCGGCCGGGTGCGGGGCGAAGAGGACCAGGGCCGCTTCGAGGTGGTCCCGCCGGAGGGCACCACGGTCACCTCGATCCCGTACGTCTTCGAGGAGGACGAAGGGAAGTGGGCCTGCGCGCGACCGGAGAAGCCCGACGGGGCGTTCGTCTGCGAGATCGGCCACGACGGCCTCTACGAGGTGCGGCACGAAGGGGGCACCACCGCGATCGACTTCCACATCCGCATCGACCGTCAGGTCCGGGGGGCCGAGGGCACCATCCGCACGTACAACCCGTTCGACCGCACCCCGGCCAACGACGTCGGCGTCATCCCGCTCGACGCCTCGCCCGCCTCGCCCTACCGATTCTCCAGTCACCCCTGGGCCTGGACCGCGGGCGCCCTGGTCGTCGTGATCCTGGCAGCGGCGTACCTCCGTCGCCGCCGCCGCAACGCGAAACCGTCGTGAGCGCCGCGCCTAGATGCCCGCGCCCGTCCGTCGCAGCACCCGCATCGAGCCGGTGTCCGAGACCTCGGTGAAGGCGCCGGAGTCCAGGGCACGGAGGTAGACGCGGTAGGGGGCCTGGCCGGTGAACTCGTCGACGGGGTCGGGGAACACGTCGTGGATGACGAGGAGCCCGCCCTCGGCGACATGCGGTGCCCAGCCCTCGTAGTCGGAGGTGGCGTGCTCGTCGGTGTGGCCGCCGTCGACGAAGACGAGGCCGAGGGGCGAGTTCCAGAACGCGGCGATGCGCGGCGAACGTCCGACCAGGGCGACCACGTGCTCCTCCAGGCCCGCGCGGTGCAGGGTCCGGCGGAAGGTGGGCAGGGTGTCCATCAGGCCGACCTCGGGGTCGACGGTCTCCGGGTCGTGGTACTCCCAGCCGGGCTGCTGCTCCTCGCTGCCCCGGTGGTGGTCGAGCGTGAGCGCGCTGACGCCGGTCTGCCGGGCCGCGTCCGCCAGCAGGATCGTGGAGCGCCCGCAGTAGGTGCCGACCTCGAGCAGCGGCAGCCCGAGCGCACCGGCCTCGACGGCGGCCGCGTACAGGGCGAGGCCCTCGTCGACCGGCATGAACCCCTTCGTCGCCTCGAACGCGGCCAGGATCTCGGGCTTGGGTGCCGCGGGCATAGGGGGTCCTCCGGGGTCCGTGCGGGGTGGTACTTGCGGTGGTTGCCAGGTGGTGCTTGGGGTGGTTGTCCATGCGCGCGGGTGGCCGTGCGTACGGCCGCCCATGCTGCCGCACCCCCCGCCGCCGAGGCGACAGGGGGTGCGGAAACGACGGGCCGAGGTGCGCGCGGGGTGTGCGGGCCGGGCCCGGCGGGGTCAGGCGCTGACCGTCTCTCCGGGCAGGGACAGGTCCAGGTCGACCGGACGCTCGTCGCCCGCGTGGGTCGCGGAGCTCGCCAGCGGGCCGTGGCCGGTGGCCTTGGCGGCGAGGACGTAGGCACCCTGGGCCGGGACGGCGAGGGCGTAGCTGCCGTCCTCCTGCGACAGGGTGGCGCCGGCCTGGCGGCCGCGGCGGTCGATGAGCGTGACCTTGGCGCGGGCGACCGGGACACCGTCGGCGTCCAGGACCCGGCCGCGGAAGCCGCGCAGGACCTCCTCGGCGTGCTTCAGGTTGGCCTCCTCCTCGCTGCTGGCGCGCAGCTGCGGCACGGCCGACGGGCGCTGCTGCCGCGGCAGGAAGAGGGCGAGGAGCAGGCCGACGGCGACGGCGCCGGTGGCGATCAGGAAGGAGAGGCGGAAGCCGTGCATGGTCGGTACGGCGACTCCGCCGACGTCGTTCGCGGTATTGGCCAGCACCATGCCGATGACGGCGCTGGACACCGAGGTGCCGATGGACCGCATCAGCGTGTTCAGGCCGTTGGCCGCGCCGGTCTCCGAGGCCGGGACCGCGCCGACGATCAGCGCGGGCAGGGAGGAGTACGCGAGGCCGATGCCGGCGCCGAGGACGACGGCGATGACGAGGCTCTGCCAGGCGGCACTCATCAGGCCGAGGCCGGCGCCGTAGCCGATCGCGATGACCAGCATGCCGAGGATCAGGGTGAACTTGGGGCCGTACCTGGCGGACAGCTTGGCGTAGACGGGAGCGGTGAACATCATCGTCAGGCCGAGCGGCGCGACGAGCAGACCGGCGGTGACCATCGACTGGCCGAGGCCGTAGCCGGTGGCCTTCGGCAGCTGGAGCAGCTGCGGCAGGACCAGGGAGACGACGTAGAACGAGACGCCGACCATGATCGAGGCCAGGTTGGTGAAGAGGACGGCCGGTCGGGCCGTGGTGCGCAGGTCGACGAGCGGGGCCTTGAGCCGCAGCTCCATCACGCCCCACAGGACGAGGACGACGGCCGCGGCGGCGAAGAGGCCGAGGGTGGTGCCGGAGGTCCAGCCCCAGTCGCTGCCCTTGGTGATCGGCAGCAGGAAGAGCACCAGACCGGTGGAGAGGCCGATCGCGCCGACGACGTCGAAGGTGCCCTCGGCGCGCGCCGGGGACTCGGGGACGACGAGGAGGGTGAGGGCGATGGCGAGGGCGCCGAGGCCCGCGGCGCCGTAGAACAGGGCGTGCCAGTCGGCGTGCTGGGCGATCAGGGCCGCGAGCGGCAGGGCGAGGCCGCCGCCGACGCCGATCGAGGAGCTCATCAGGGCCATCGCCGAGCCGAGCTTCTCGCGCGGCAGCATGTCCCGCATCAGGCCGATGCCGAGCGGGATCGCGCCCATCGCGAAGCCCTGGAGGGTACGGCCGGCGATCATCGTGATCAGGTCGCTGGTGAGGGCGCTGACCAGCGCGCCGACGACCATAACGGCGAGGCTGGCTATGAGCATGCGCCGCTTGCCGTAGAGGTCGCCCAGGCGGCCCATGATCGGGGTGGCCACGGCGCCCGACAGCAGCGTCGAGGTCAGGACCCAGGTGGCGTTGCTGGGCGCGGTGTCCAGCAGCTGGGGCAGGTCCTTGATGACCGGGACGAGCAGGGTCTGCATCACCGCGACCACGATGCCCGCGAAGGCGAGCACCGGGACGACGGCTCCGCTCGCTTCGCGGGTGGGCCGGTCGGTCGTCGTGTGCGTCATGAGGTGGGGCCTCCGGGGGCGGTGCGTCAGGGATACATGGAGACCGAACCTGTATGCATGGGCAACTATTCCGATGCTTCGGCGTACTAACGATTTCTTTATCTTCTCTTGAACGTTCGCCTGTTCGCCTGTTCGCCTCAAGGTTCCCCTGCCGGAAGCGACGGCCCGGGAGTCGGCCGGGGGCGGCGCCGCGCCTCAGCGGGCGGGGGTCTGGAGGATGCCGCTGAGCAGCACGTCCAGGCCCCAGGTGTCACGGTCGCCGGGCGAGAACAGGGCGGGCCGCAGCGCGGTGATCATCGGGTAACGGTCGGCGGGCAGGGCGGCGTAGTGGCGGTCGGCGTCCGCCACGACGGTCTCCTCCTTGCCCCCCTTGGTGAGGTAGGCGCTCTGCTCGGCGGCGGCCGCGGCACTGTGGAGATGGAGCAGGTCGACGGCCCAGGCGGCGGTGATGTCGTCGAGACCGCCCTCCTTGAGCAGCGCGAGCATGCGGTCGAGGACGAGCAGGGCGTTGGCCCCGGTGGGGATCGCCCCGAGGGCGACGGCGGCCAGCCCCTCGTGCCTGCTCATGGCCTCGACGGTGGCCGCGACCAGGGCGTGCAGCCGCTCCCGCCAGGTGCCCTCCGCGACGAGGGGGACCCGGGCGAGCGCCTCGTCCAGCATCGCGGCCATCAGGTCGTCGCGGTTGGCGACGTAGACGTAGAGCGAGGCAGGCCCGGTGTCGAGCTCCTTGGCGACGCGGCGCATGGTCAGCGCGTCCAGTCCGTCGCGGTCGAGGATGGCCAGCCCGGCACGCACGATCGCCTCGCGGCTGAGGGGGGCCTTGGCGGGCCGCGCGCGGCGGCTGATCGGCTCGGGGGTCACGGGGAGAGGGTAGCGGTCACGAACGCCGGTCGCCACGAACGCCGACCGTGACGAACACCGTTTGACACGAACAGCGTTCGTTCCCTAGCGTTGCGGAAAGGGCTGCACGAACAATGTTCGCCACGAACGTCGTTCGCATCACCTGGCACCTCCTCGCATCACCTGACGTCGCCCGACGTCACCTCGCCCCGCTTCACACCGCTTCACACCGCTTCTTCATCACTCGGAAAAGGAACCGTCATGATCCTGATCACCGGAGGCCGCGGCGCGGTCGCCACCCGGCTGCTCGCCCTCCTGCACGCCGACGGACTGCCCGTGCGGGTCGGCTCCGCCGTCCGCGCCGACCTCGCCCCGCCTCCCGGCGTCGAGACGGTCACCCTCGACCTCACCGACCCGGCGACCTTCCCCGCCGCCCTGGCCGGCGTCACCTCCGTCTTCCTCTACGCGACCCCCGACCACGTCACCGAGTTCGCCGACCAGGCCCACCGGGCCGGCGTCACCCATGTCGTGGTGCTGTCCAGCTCGAGCGTCCTGGGCGCCCTCGACTCCGAGCCGAAGGACGACCCCCTGGCCGGCTCCCACCTGGCCGTGGAGCGGGCACTGCTCGCCTCCCCGATCGCCACCACCCTCCTGCGACCGGGCTCCTTCGCCTCCAACGCCGCGTCCTGGGCCTGGCCCGTCAGGGCCGGACTGCCCGTCAGCCTGCCCTTCCCCGGCGCCCACACCGACCCCCTCCACGAGGGCGACCTGGCCGAGGCCGCCCACGCCGTCCTCACCGACCCCCGGCACCGCGGCGGCCGGTTCACCCTCACCGGACCCGAGTCGCTCACGTTCGCCGAGCAGATCGACCGGCTCGCCGCCGTCACCGGCCGTGCCATAGCGGTCAAGCACGTCACCGCCGAGGAGTGGAAGAAGGAGACCGACGGGCACATCCCCGCCGTCTACGCCGACGCCCTCCTCGCCTGGTGGAAGTCGACGGACGGCAGGCCCGTCGCCCTCAGCCGCACCGTCGAGGAACTCACCGGCCACCCCGCCCGCTCCTTCACCGTCTGGGCCACCGACCACCTCGCCGACTTCACCGCCTCCTGAACCGCCGACACCCCGGGACGACCTCATCGCCGTCTCCATCCCCATCCCCATCCCCGCCCCCATCCCCATCCCCGCGCCCGGAGTGCGCCCCCCGGCAGCGCCGGACTGGCTGCTCGCGGCACTCGCCCGCGCCGGACAGCGCCTCGTGGGCGGGCCGGCCCCGCATCGCCCGTCCTTCCTCCGCCCGTCCTTCCTCCGTCCGTCATCCGTCCGGCCTCGTCCCACTGAGAGCTCGTCGGAGTGGCCGTTAGGGTGGCAGGCGTGTCGTACGCAGGCTCGAACCCCGGCCCCTCCGATCCCTTCGACCCCTCAGATCCCTTCGGCCCCTCGCGGCCGCGCCGCTCGCCGCTGCGCCGCCCGCTGACCGTGGCGCTCGCCGCGCTGGTCCCAGGGGCGCTGCTGGGCTGGCTGGCGTACGAGGCGCTGGGAGGGACCGGGACCGGGGGCGGCGGTACGGCCGGCACCGGGGCGGGGGCGGCGCCGAGCGTGCTGAGCTCCCCCGCGAACGGCTCGGACGGTGCGGGCAGTGCGGGCGGCTCCGGCGGCGACGGGAAGACGGGTGCCGGTACGGGCACCGCCTCCGCTTCGGCCCCGGCCGGTTCCGGCGCAACCTCGCTCCGGGGCAAGGTCGTCGTCATCGACCCCGGCCACAACCCCACCAACTACCAGCACACCGCCGACATCAACCGCCAGGTCGACATCGGCACCAACCGCAAAGAGTGCGACACGACGGGTACGTCCACCAACTCCGGTTACGACGAGGCGCAGTTCACGCTGGACGTGGCCCACCGGCTGCGCACGCTGCTCCAGCGGCAGGGCGCCACGGTGCGGCTGACGCAGGACAGCGACCGGCCGTACGGCCCGTGTGTCGACGAGCGCGCCCGGATCGGGAACGCGGCGCACGCCGACGCGGTCGTCTCGATCCACGCCGACGGCGCCGGGGCCGGGCAGCGCGGCTTTCATGTGATCCTGCCGGGCGCGGTGCACGAGGGCGCCGCGGACACCCGCGCCATCGTCGCCCCGTCGAAGGACCTCGGGAAGCTCGTCGCGGGCGACTTCGCCCGGGCGACGGGCACTTCACCGTCCAACTACGTCGGCGACGGCACCGGTCTCGTCACGCGTGAGGACCTGGGCGGTCTCAATCTGTCAACGGTTCCCAAGGTGTTCATCGAGTGCGGCAACATGCGCGATACCAAGGACGCGGCGCTGCTGACCAGTGGCGCCTGGCGGCAGAAGGCGGCGCAGGGGATCTCTGAGGGAATCGTGAGTTTCCTGCGCGGGTAGTGATCAGGGCGCTCATCCCGGCGGACAGCGCGATCGTGGTGACGATAGTGTCGTCCCTACGATGAGGGGCCACCCCCGCGCTTCACACAGGGGCCTGACGGCGACATGGTGACAGCGACGCCTCTACCGACATGTGTATGCGTGTACCGATGACGAGACGACTGACGAAGGACCTGAAGTGAATATCCGCTCCCTCACTCGAGGCGACGGCGTGGTGATCGGAGCAGCGGTATTGCTGTTCATCGCGTCGTTCCTGGACACGTTCGACGGCTCCGGCAGTGACGTCCCGAACGCCTGGGACAACCTCGGCCTCGTAATGAGCATGTATCTCGGCGGAATCATCGGTGCCGCCCTGATCGTCGTGGCCCGCGCGCTTCCCCAGCCCCGCAAGGTGGCCGGCATCGACCTGGGGCAGTTCGGCGTCGCGCTGACGGTCTTCGCCGCGTGGACGGCGTTCTGGACGATCATCGACCCGCTCGGTGCGTTCAGCGACACCTTCGGCAGCACCGACATCGAGACGGGCTCCGGTCTGATCCTGGGCCTGATCGCCGCGCTGCTGCTGGCCGCCGGCGCGGTCGCCACCCCGCTGGTGCCCGCCCTCCAGGCCGCCCTCGTCCCGGCGCCCCGGCCGGCCGCTCCGCAGCCCTACGGCGCGCAGCCGCCCGCCGGTTACGGCTACCCGGGCGCCCCGCAGCAGCCGTCGGCGTTCGGCGGTGCGCCGCAGCAGGGCCAGCCGGGTCAGCCGCCGTTCGGCGCCCAGCCGGGTCCGGCGCAGCCTTCGGGCGGGGACTTCTCCCCGTTCTGGTTCGCCGTGCCGGTGCCGCGTCCGCTGTACGCGGAGGACGGCGCGCCGATGCCGATCGCCGAACTGGCGCCGGGCACCTGGTACCTCGCGGTCGAGCAGGGCGCCCAGGGTCTGGTCGCCCAGACCCAGGACGGCCGCCGCGGTGTCCTGCGGGACTCCTCCGGCATCCAGCGCGGCTGAGCCCCGGCTCCCGCACGGCTTCACGCACGGCCCCTCGCCCTTCCGGGCGGGGGGCCGTTGTCGTACAGTCGCAGCCTTCCTTTGTCTGACATACCGTCAGGAGGCGTGCATGCGGCTCGGTCTGGCGCTCGGCTACTGGGGCCGCGGCCCCTCCCCCGACCACGTGGAGCTGGCGTGCGAGGCGGAACGGCTCGGTTACGACTCCGTGTGGACCGCGGAGTCCTGGGGCTCGGACGCGTTCACGCCCCTCACCTGGATCGCCGCCCGCACCACGACGATCAAGCTGGGCACGGCGGTGGCGCAGATGGCGGCCCGCTCCCCCACCACGACCGCGATGCACGCCCTGACCCTGGACCATCTCTCCGGCGGCCGGATGATGCTCGGGCTCGGCCTGTCCGGACCCCAGGTGGTGGAGGGCTGGTACGGCCGGCCCTTCCCCAAGTCCCCGCTGACCGCGACCCGGGAGTACGTGGACGTGGTGCGCCAGGTGCTGCGCCGCCGGGCGCCGGTGGAACTGGACGGCCGCTTCCACTCCCATCCCTACCGCGGCCCGGACGCGACCGGCCTCGGCAGACCGCTCAGGTCCATCACCCACCCCCTGCGCCCCGACCTGCCGGTGCTGCTGGGCGCGGAGGGTCCGCGCAACGTCGCCCAGACGATCCGTATCGCCGACGGCTGGCTGCCGCTGTACTGGTCGCCGAACCGGCCGGACGCGTACGGCCCCGCGGCGGCGGAGCTGCCCGACGGTTTCCGGGTCGCGCCGCTCGCCCAGGTACGGATCTGTGACGACGTCGCCGAGGGTCTGCTGCCCGTGAAGACCATGCTCGGCTTCTACATCGGCGGCATGGGCCACGCCAGCCGCAACTTTCACGCCGACCTGATGGCCCGCATGGGATACGAGGAGGAGGCCCGGCGCATCCAGGAACTGTTCCTGGCCGGGCGGCGCGAGGAGGCGGTGCTGGCCGTCCCGGACGCCTTCGCCGACGAGATCTCCCTGGTCGGACCGCGCGAACGCGTCGCCGAGCGGCTGGAGTCCTGGCGCAAGGGGCCGGTGACGGATCTGCTGGTCGTCGCCCCGGACCGGACGACCCTGCGGGTACTGGCGGAGCTCAACTCATAGCCACGGGCGCACGAAGAGCGAACACTCCACGTTTCAACCGGGATTCCGGGGCCAGACGGAAGTCATGTCTCGATATCGCAGTGGTTCCAACTCCGCCGGAACGGTCATAGCGGTGGTCGCGGACGTCATGGCCGTCATCCTCGGGCTGTGGATCCTCATGTACCTGCTGGACGCCAACCGGGGCAACGACCTGGTCCAGTTCGTGCATGACGCGGCCAACTGGCTGGCCGGCTGGTCACGTGACCTGTTCACGTTCGACGAGGCGTGGGCGCGGGTGGTGGCGGGCTACGGCCTGGCAGCGGTCGTCTACCTGTTCATCGGTCACGCGATCGCCAACCGGGTCCACCGCCACTAGGGCAGATCCCGGGGCGGGTCCTCTGACCCGCCCCGGGCACGAGTCCCCCCGGGCCATGAGTCCGCTCCGGCCACGAGTCCCCCCGGGCCATGAGTCCGCCCCGGCCACGGGTCCCCCCGGGCACGGGTCGAGCGCGGGAACGGGTCAGGCGCAGCAGTCCGTTTCCAGCCCGGACGGCAGCTGCTCCCCGCCGAACACGGCGCAGGTGGCCTCGTGACCACCGAGGGCCGCCACGGCGAGCAGCAGCGAACCCGCGGTCCAGGTGGTCAGCTCCCGGGGCCAGATCGCCTCGTCCTCGAACACGAATCCCGTCCAGTACAGGCCCGACTCCGCGTCGCGCAGATGCTGGATCGACTGAAGGATCTCCAGCGCCCGGTCGGACTCGCCCATCGCCCACAGCGCGAGGGCGAGTTCGGCCGACTCGCCGCCCGTCACCCACGGGTTGGGGACGACACAGCGCACGCCGAGACCCGGGACCACGAACCGCTCCCAGTCGGCCTCGATCCGCGACTTGGCCTCCGTGCCGGTCAACGCGCCGCCGAGCACCGGGTAGTACCAGTCCATCGAGTAGCGGTCCTTGTCGAGGAACCGCTCGGGGTGCCGACGGATGGCGTGCCGCAGTGCCCCCACCGCCAACTCCCAGTCGGGCTGCGGCTCTTCGCGCTGCTCGGCGATGGCCAGTGCGCAGCGCAGTGCCTGGTGGACGGAGGAGGAGCCGGTCAGCAGCGCGTCCGCGGTCGGGGTGCCGTCGTCGTCGCGCCGCCAGCCGATCTGGCCGCCGGGCTGCTGCAGCCGCAGCACGTACTCGACGGCCGCGTAGACGGACGGCCACATGCGGTCCAGGAACGTGTCGTCGCCGGTGGACAGGTAGTGGTGCCAGACGCCCACGGCTATGTAGGCGACGAAGTTCGTCTCGCGCCCTCGGTCGGTGACGTCGTCGAAGGCGCCGTCCGCGTACGCCGCGAACCAGGATCCGTCGTCGTTCTGGTGCCGGGCCAGCCAGGTGTACGCCCGCTCGGCGGCCTCGTGTTCACCCGCCGCGTCCAGCGCCATCGCGGCCTCGGTGTGGTCCCACGGGTCGAGGTGGTGGCCCCGGAACCACGGGATCGCGCCGTCCTCACGCTGCACGGCGAGGATGCCGGTGACGGTCTCGGCGGCCTGCTCGGCGGTGAGGACCCCGGGCAGGACGAGGTGTTCTGTCCGGGGTGTGGTCACTTGGCGTCCGCCCCGGTCTTCTCGGCCTGCTCGGTGAGTCGCGGCAGGTGCGGCTTGGTCGCGTACGCCACGAAGCTCTTGCCGATGAGCGGGTTCAGCGCCTGCTCGGCGACCCGGGTGGCGAGGGGCTTCTTCATGATGTCCCAGACCAGCAGCTTGTGGTACGCCCGCACCGGCAGCGCCTTGTCGTTGTCGACGCCGAAGGCGCACTTCAGCCACCAGTACGGCGAGTGCAGCGCGTGGGCATGGTGGGTGCCGTACGGCTTCAGGCCCGCCTCGCGGATCTTCGCGAGCAGCTCGTCCGCCCGGTAGATGCGGATGTGACCGCCCTCGACCTCGTGGTAGGCGTCGGAGAGGGTCCAGCAGACCTTCTCGGGGCCGTAACGCGGGACGGTGATGGCGATCCGGCCGCCCGGCTTGAGCACCCGCACCATCTCGGCGAGGACGCCCTTGTCGTCCGGGATGTGCTCCATGACCTCGGAGATGATCACGACGTCGAAGGACTCGTCGGGGAAGGGCAGGGCGAGGGCGTCGCCCTCCATGGCCGTCGCGGTGGCACCCTCGGGGGCCTCGCCGGCCTCCTTCATCGCCGCGAACCACTTGGCGACCTCGCGGATCTCCTCGGCGTTCTGGTCGAGGGCCACGACCTGTGCGCCGCGCCGGTAACACTCGAAGGCGTGCCGGCCGGCACCGCAGCCCAGGTCCAGGACTCGGTCGCCCGGGGCGAGCGGGAACCGGGAGAAGTCGACGGTCAGCACGTGGCCCTGCTTTCGCGATCGCGATCGGATGCTTCGGATACGGCGTCGGTGTCGGCACCGGCCCCGGCCCCGACGGACTCGACGGCTTCGGGGGCGGTGGAGACCGCGGCGGCTTGGGCGACCCGTGGGCGACCGCGTTCGGCTATCGCCTCGCGGTACCGGGCCACGGTCCCCTCGGCCGCCCGCGCCCAGGTGAACCGCTCGAGCACCCGTCGGCGTCCGGCCGCACCGAGCCGGGCCCGCAGCTCCGGGTCGCCCAGCAGCCGTCCGAGACCCGTGGCCAGCGCGCCGGAGTCGCCCGGCGGCACGGCCAGGCAGGTCTCGCCGTCGCGCCCGGCGACCTCGGGGATCGCGCCGCCGGTCGTGGCGAGCAGCGGGGTGCCCGTGGCCATGGCCTCGGCGGCCGGCAGGGAGAAGCCCTCGTACAGCGACGGCACGCAGGCGACCTCCGCCGAGCGGACCAGGTCGACCAGTTCGGCGTCGGAGATGCCCTTGACGAACTCGACGGCGCCTTCGAGGCCGTACCGCTCGATCGCCTGGGCGACGGGCCCCTCCTGCGGGCGCTTGCCGACGACGACGAGATGGGCGTGCGGGTGCTCGGTGCGCACCTTGGCCAGCGCCTCGACGAGGAAGACCAGGCCCTTGAGCGGAACGTCCGCGCTGGACGTCGTCACGATCCGGCCGGGTACGACGGCCACGGCGGGGTTGGGCGAGAACAGGTCGGTGTCGGCACCGATGTGGATGACGTGGACGCGGTCGTCGCGGACGCCGAGGTGGTCGACTATCTCCTGGCGGGAGGTGCCGGAGACGGTGAGCACGGACGGCAGCCGGCGCGCGACCCGCTTCTGCATCCGGGTGAACGCGTACCAGCGGCGCACGGAGTACCGGCGCCGGCGTCCCTCGGCGGCGTCCAGCTCCAACTGCCGGTCGACGGTGATGGGGTGGTGGATGGTGGTGACGAGGGGCGCGCCGATGTCCCCCAGCAGCCCGTAACCCAGGGTCTGGTTGTCGTGCACGATGTCGAACTCACCGCGGCGCGCGCGGAGATGGCGACGGGCCCGCAGCGAGAAGGTCAGCGGCTCGGGGAAGCCGCCGGTCCACATCGTGGCGACCTCGAGGGCGTCGACCCAGTCGCGGTACTCGCCGCGCTTCGGGGTGCGGAAAGGATCCGGCTGACGGTAGAGGTCGAGGCTGGGCAGCTCGGTGAGGGTGAGACGGTCCTCGTGGCCCGGGTCCAGCACCGGATAGGGCTGGGAGCCGATCACCTCGACGCGGTGACCGAGACGGGCGAGCTCACGCGAGAGATGCCGTACGTAGACACCCTGGCCCCCGCAGAACGGGTTCCCCTTATAGGTGAGGAGAGCGATGTCGAGCGATCTCCCGCCGTCGGCGGCGAGATCGTGCCGGGGCCCTGCCTGACTGGCCTCAGCGGTCACTCCGGGCCCCCTTCTGCCTGCATTGTCCCGCGAGACTACGACGGGACGCTAATCTAGAACAAGTTTCAGACTTGATCGTTCGGGAGGCTCTGAATCTACCGGCAGGTAGGAGAGCTGTGAGCAGTGGATCAGGTGATTCACGCCACGGCCGACCGCCCCGTCGAGCTGTGCGCCCACTGAGCCTCACCGACTGTCACGGAACGGGACCCATGTCTGCGGAAGCCAGCACTCAGCACCCTGCCCACTCCCCGCTCACCCAGCGGCAGGAGGAGCGCCGGCGCCGCATCCTGCACGCGAGCGCGCAGTTGGCCAGCCGGGGCGGGTTCGACGCGGTGCAGATGCGGGAGGTCGCGGAGTCCTCGCAGGTCGCCCTGGGCACGCTCTACCGCTATTTCCCCTCCAAGGTGCACCTGCTGGTCGCCACGATGCAGGACCAGCTGGAGCACATGCACGGCACGCTGCGGAAGAAGCCCCCGACGGGCGAGCGGGCGGCGGACCGCGTCGCGGAGACCCTGATGCGCGCCTTCCGCGCACTCCAGCGCGAGCCGCACCTGGCGGACGCGATGGTCCGCGCGCTGACCTTCGCCGACCGCAGCGTCTCACCGGAGGTCGACCAGGTGTCCCGTCAGACGACGGCGATCATCCTCGACTCGATGGGTCTGACCGACCCCACCCCGGAGCAGCTCTCGGCGGTCCGCGTCATCGAGCACACCTGGCACTCGGCGCTCATCACCTGGCTGTCGGGGCGCGCGTCCATCGCCCAGGTGCGGATCGACATCGAGACGGTGTGCCGGCTGATCGACGTGACGGACCCCCGGACACACGAGTAGGACGGGCCGGCGAGACGTGCGCACCGGAAGACGCACGCGTGCGCACCGGACTCACGCACGAGACGCACGCAAAGGACCTACGAGACGACGAGGGTTCCTTCAGGCCCTGTCCCGCGACCCTCAGGTCCCTCGGTCCGTCCGTCGACGTCGGCCTCAGCGGATGCCTTCGCGTCACGCAGAAGTCGGCTACTCCGGTCGGACCCCCTCATTCGCCTCGTAGGCCACTACCAGGATAAAACGTCCAAAACCTGACGCAATACCCTATCGACAGATTTTCTTCATTCCTCCGGCGGGAACACCGCCTCCCCGCTGCCCACCAGCGAGATCATGATCGCCTCCACCGGGCAGCTCTCCGCCGCCGCCAGCACCCGCTCGTTGGCGTCCATGTCCGGGTCGGCCGGGTGGGACTGGCGCGCGGTGTCGAGCCGGAAGCCGTCGGGCGCGTGATGGACGCACTGGGCGGATCCGATGCACAGGGACCGGTCCACCTCGACGTGCCAGCGATCCCCCATGGCCCGTCAGCCCTCCCAGCCCGCCGGCAGGTGGATCATCTTGTGCTCGAGGTACTCACCGAAGCCCTCGGGCCCGAACTCCCGCCCCAGACCGGAGTTCTTGTAGCCGCCGAACGGCCCGAGCATGTCGAGGCTGAAGGTGTTCACCGAGTACGTCCCGGTACGGACCTGCCGGGCGACGTCGATGCCGTGCTCGACGTCGGCCGTCCACACGCTGCCGCTGAGCCCGTAGTCGGAGTCGTTCGCGATCCTCAGCGCCTCGGACTCGTCGCCGTAGGGAAGCAGGCAGATCACCGGCCCGAAGATCTCCTCGCGGGCGATCCGCATGGAGTTGTCGACGTCGCCGAAGAGGGTCGGCTCCACGTACCAGCCGCGCTCCAGACCCGCGGGACGCCCCCCGCCCGTGAGGATCTTCGCGCCCTCCTCCTGCCCGATCCGGATGTAGTCCAGGTTGCGGCGCTGCTGCCGCCGCGCCACCAGCGGGCCGACCTGGGTCGCCGGGTCCAGCGGGTCGCCGACGACCAGCGCGGCCGCCGCGGCGGTGAAGGCGTCCGCGAACTCGTCGTAGCGCGAGCGCGGCAGGAGGATGCGGGTCTGGGCCACACAGGCCTGCCCGTTGTTCATCCAGGCGGCCGAGACGATCCCGGGGACGGACGTGGCGACGTCCGCGTCCGGCAGGACGACGGCCGCCGACTTGCCGCCGAGCTCCAGGGTCACACGCGTCAGGTTCCGGGACGCCACCTCCATGACCCGCTTGCCGGCCGCGACCGAGCCGGTGAACGACACCTTGTCGACGCCCGGATGCCCGACCAGGTACTCACTCACCTCGCGGTCCGCCGGCAGGATCGACAGCACACCCTCCGGCAGCCCCGCCTCCCGCGCGATCTCGGCCAGCAGATACGCGTCCAACGGCGACTCCGGCGACGGCTTCAGCACCACCGTGCAGCCGGTGAGCAGCGCGGGCGCGAGCTTGGCGGCCGCGACGAACTGCGGGACGTTCCAGGGGACGACGGCCGCGACCACCCCCACGGGCTCGCGCCGCACGAGGATCTTCCCGAGCACGCCGTCGCGCCGCTCCTCGTAGGTGAAGCCGCGCGCGACGGTGATCGCCGCGTCCCACACCATCATCGCGCCGAGGGCCTGCGCGAGGACGCTCCAGGAGTACGGGGAGCCGTTCTCGGAGGAGATCACCCGGGCGATCTCCTCGTGACGCAGCGCGATGCCGTCCTTGATGCGGGTGACGACGGCGATCCGCTCGTCGAGCGACAACCGAGGCCAGGGCCCCTCGTCGAAGGCCCGCCGCGCCGCGGCGACCGCCCGGTCCACGTCACCGGCCGACGCGTGCGGCACCCGCCCGATGACCTCCTCGGTGTGCGGCGAGACGACCTCGATGACGTCCTTGCCCAGGGGGTCGGTCAGTTCCCCGCCGATGAACAGCTGTCCGTGTTCCACGAGCTCGGCCATGGCCACTGCCTTCGTCTACGTTTCTGACGGTGTTTCAGGAACTGATACCAGTTCTAGTTAAAGTAGTCCACGGACAGCACGAGAATGCCCCTGACCAGCGGTTTCCCGATGATCAGGGGCGGGCGCGGAAAGCGTGGGCCGTCAGGGGGCCGTCGGGGGCCTGCGGGCCGTCCGGTACATCTCGTCGACGGCCTTCCGTGTCCGCGTCTCACTGCTCGGCATGAGGTGGGTGTAGGTGCGGAGCGTGAACCCGGCGTCGGCGTGGCCGAGGTAGGCACTCAGGGCCTTGATGCTCTCCCCGGAGTCGAGGAGCACCGAGGCGTAGAAGTGCCGTAGCGCGTGCATGCCGTCTTCGCGAGACTCCTTGTACCGCTCCCCCGGCCCGGGCTTGGGGATCACTCCCGCCGAGGCGAGCGCGGGCTTCCAGGCATGCGCGTTGAAGGCATTCCGCCAGACCGCTCCGCCCTCAGTGCCGGTGAAGTACAAGAGCCTGGTCACCGGCTCTCCGTCGGGGCGCATCCAGGGCAACGTGACTTCGGCCGACGGGAAGGCCGTCATGTGCTCGGCGAGCGCGGAGGCGACCGAGTCCGGCAGCGGCACGTCACGGAGCTTGCCGTTCTTCGGCGGGGCGAAGACCAGCTTCCGATCCACGATCTTGACCTGCTGGGTGACGTGCAGAACGCCGGACAGCGGATCCACCTCGTCGACGGCCAGCCCGAAGATCTCCCCTTGCCGAAGTCCGCATCCGGCTCCGAGGTCGACCATGGCTCGGTACCAGTCAGGCAGTCCCCGCCGCACGGAGAACACACGGTCGGCGGACCACGGAGCGACACGACCAGGGGCGGGCTTCGGGCGCCGGACCGAGCGCGCCCCGCACGGATTGCGGGCGAGGCGACCGTCATCGACAGCGGCAGCGAGCACCGCCGACACGTTCCCGAAGATCACGCGACGGGACGATCCGGCGCTTCCCGCGTCCTCCAGCTTGCGTATCCAGGCTCGCATGTCGGACGGCTGGAGCGAGGAGAGGGGACGGCTTCCGAGGTACGGGAAAGCATGAAGCCGAAGGCGACGCTCTGTGTTCTCGCGAGTCGTCGGGTCGGTCGTCTGCCCGGCCAGCCACTCGGTGGCGTACTGCTGAAAGGTGACCTTCCCGGCCTCAGGATCGAGGTACTGGCCACGCGACATGTCCGCCTCGATACCCGCGAGCCACTGGTCGGCGAGCCGCTTCTTGCCGTCGGGGAAGCTCTTGGACTTCTCGGTGCCGTCCGGTCCGACGTACCGGGCCCGGTAGCGCAGACCGAGGCCATGACGATCGGTCTTGACCTTGCGCGACTTGCCGTCCGGGCTGACTTCCATGCGGAACCAGCGATCCTGAACATGCCCGGCCATCAGGCAGCCTCCCCAAGCTGGGTGTCCACCCAGGCCCGCACGTCGTTCGGGTCGAAGCGCAGGTGCCGGCCGACTCGGAAGCCGCGGGGACCGGTGCGCTTGCGTCGCCACTGGTAGACCGTCTCGACGCTGGGCAGTTCGAACATCTCCACCAGGTCGTCAGGCGTCAGGAAGCGGTTGGGCAACTCGGAGGGCACGTCACCACTCCCTTTCGTCAGTGGGCAGGTCGCGTAGGGCTTCGCGGGCTGTCTCGCGGTTGGCCTGGAGGCCGCGGGCGATGGTGGCAGCGAGGACGGATTCGCCGGGGGTGTGGCCGTGTCCGGCGTACTGCCAGTCGGCCAGGACGAGGACGGTGTCCGGCTCGACGTCCTCGAGGCCGAGGGCGGCGTGCTCCTGGGCGGCGCGGTAGTCGGCGCGGGCCTGGCGGAGTTCGCCGAGGGTGGTGGAGTAGCGGCGGGACTTGGAGGAGAAGTGCCCGCGGAAGCCGAGCATGTGGGCCCAGGCCCAGAGGCGGCGGTCGGGGTAGAGCGGGTCGAGTTCCTTGCAGGCCTTGATGAGACGGCGGACGTGGTCGGGGACCTGGTGGCGGTCGAGTTCGGAGAGTTCGCCGATGCGGCGGTCGAGGGTGCCGGTGTTCTCGGCTGCCTTGGTGGCGTACTTGGCGACGTATGAGGCGACGGCCTGTTCGGTGATGTCGGAGCCGTCGCCGAAGGCCTTGATGGGGCGGACGTCGAGCTGGGTGCCCCAGCGGAAGGTCCGGGCGGGCTGGTCCCCGGCGGCGGGCACGGACACCGACGTGTAGGAGTGGGTGGCGGCGGCCTGGATGGCGTCGGCGAGGAGGCCGACGGTCGCCCAGGCCGGGGGCGGGGTGTCGGGTCCGTCGGGACCGTCGATCCGGATGACGGCGTGGAAGTGCAGGGCTCCGCGCTTCTGGAACTCGGCGACCTTGCCGTAGGACACCCGGGCTGCTTCCTTCAGCTCGCGTTGGGACAGGCCGGCGCGGGCGGCGATCTCGCGGCGGAGCCGGGTGGTGAAGCGCTGCCAGAGCTGTCCTGCATGGTTGTTGAACAGCACGGCGCCCGCGTAGTCGTAGGTGGCCGGGTCGAGCGCGGTGCCGAGGGCAGGATCGTCGGCCTGGTGGTGAATGCCGCAGCGGCAGACGCCTCGGTCGGGGCGGTTGTGGACGCGGCCGAAGGACGGGGCCGTGAGGGTGGCGAAGACACGCGGGTGATCGCGGACCGTGGCAGGGATATCCCGGCGATTGTCCCCGGCGAGGCCTGCGCGGATGAGGTGGTAGGTGTCGCCCGCGTAGGTCCAGGCGCAGGAGGGGCAGCGGGAGGCGCGGCGGTTGCCGCAGGCGAGGCGGAGGCGTCCGCCCGGTTCGTTCTCGGTGGAGTAGTGGTGCAGGGTCTCGCCGGTGGTCTTGTCCTTGGTGAGGGTCCAGCCGGTCAAGTGGATCGGGTCGGAGCAGCCGCCGGTGCGGCGGATCTGGTCTTCCCAGCGGTCGTAGTCGGACGCCGAAGCCACCCTCAGCAGGTCGCCGAGGGTGGTCGGGTCGAGCAGGGTGTCAGGCACGGGCGCCCTCGCGGTTGCGGCGGGTGCGGGCGGTGCCGGTGCCCTGGCAGGCGGGGCAGTGGGCGGTGATGGTGCGGAGGTGGCCACGGTGGTCGCGGCCGCCGAGGGTGACGGCGGCGGAGGCGAAGCCGTCGCAGGCCGGGCAGATCCTCGGCGGGGGCGGGGTGTGGTGGGCCATGATGGTGGTTCCTTTCGATTGCGGTTGGAAGGAACGGCCCCGGGTGGCGGCGTGCTTGGCGGCTTGTGCGCCACCCGGTGGCCTCTCAGCGAGTGGTGCGGGAGCTCCGGCGGCCACGGCCCTTGGCGGCGTACATGGCCGTATCGGCGGCGGCGAGCGCATCGGGCAGGCACGGCACCGGCAGATCTGCGAGGGCACAGGATCCGACCGAGGCGGCCAGCGGCAGCGAGACTCCGTCGTAGTGCAGCGGCCGGTTAAGTGCGGCGGTGAGCGCGTCAAGGTCGGTGGCGGCCAGGTCCCGGACGACGGCGACGAATTCGTCTCCGCCCAGGCGGCCAGGGATGCCGTGGTGTCCGCACCAGGTGCGCAGCCGGTCGGCGGTCTCGACGAGGGCGGCGTCTCCGGCGGCGTGGCCGTGGGTGTCGTTGAGGGTCTTGAAGTGGTCGAGGTCGACCAGGAGCACGGTGGCGTTCGGGTGCCGGCGGATGAGGTGGTCGGCGCGGTCGGTCCATCCGGCGCGGGTGTGCAGGCCGGTGAGCGGGTCGCGGCGGGCGCAGGCGAGGCGGCGGGCGAGAACACTGCTGTGCACGGCCCAGCCGAGTAACGGCAGGATGCTCACGGTGGTGTGCGGGTCCATGGCGTTCTCCTTGGCGATGCGGTTGGCGTACCGGAACGCGGTCCCAGAGGCGGCGGCGTGCTTGGCGGCTTGTGCGTCGCCCCGGGGACCTTTCAGCGGTGGTGCTGGGAGGAGACGAGCGAGCGGATGACCAGGGCGCAGACGGCGACCGAGGCGGCGGTGACGGCGACCGCCAGGAGCATCGAGACGAGAACCGTGCCGACGACCAGGACGACGGCCGTGCCGCCGCCGACCAGGGCGAGCACGGACCCCGGAGTGAGCTGGACGGCGAGCCGCGACGACGGAGCCTGAGCGGCCGGGGCGGGCGTGGTGGGGGTGTGCTGGATGACGGTGGTCGGCTCGACGACGACGGGCCGGGAGGCGAGGCCGGTCGGGGTGGGCATGGTGGGGATCTTGGGGCGGAGCATGGCGGATCTCCCTTCTCAGGTGGCTACTTGACGGCGGTGTCGATGACCGGGGCGAGGAGGCTGTCGGCGATGAGGTAGCCGCCGAGGAGCAGCACCAGGACCAGCCAGAGCGGCGGGCGGAAGAGCTTGCAGCCGAGGTAGCCGGTGACGGCGAGGGCGAACCAGAGCGGGACCTGCATGGCGGTGTCTCCTAGCGGACGCGGCAGCGGTGGGTGCGGGCGGCGAGCTGGGCGGCGGTCTGGCTGGCGTAGTCGGCGGACCAGCCGCAGCGGTCGGCGGTGCACACGGCGGCGTGCTTGGTGCGGCCGTTGCGGTCGCGGTGGGTGCCGATCTGCACGGGGCCGATCCGCATCACCGAGTGGAAGTTGTCGCGAGCGGGCATGACGGTGGTTCTCCCTTCGAGTCAGGCGAGCTGCGCGGCGATGGCGTCGGCGAGATGGGGCGGGACGCCGAGGCGGGAGCGCAGGGTGTCGGTGTCGATCGGGCCGCCGGTCCGGTCGCGGTATTCGGCGGCGACCTTGCGTGCGTGGTCGACCAGGACCGGAGGAACCGCGGGCCCCGGGTCGGCAGGCGGCAGGGCCGGGGGCTCTTCCACCGAGGTGGGCGAGGGTTCCGGCTCCAGCACGGGCACGGGCACGGACTCGGGAACCGGCTCGGGGTCGGTGACCGCGTCGGGTTCCGGGGCCGGGACGGGTGCCGGCGCAGTGTGGCTGTCGGCGGAGTGGGCGAGGAGGGTGCCGCCGAGGAAGGCAAGGGCGGGCCATCCGGCGATGCCCAGGCGGAGCAGGGCGGGCGGGTCGGCCAGGTCGAGGAACCCGGCGGTGGCGACGTTGGCGCCGAGGGAGGCAAACAGGGCGATGAGGAACCAGCACCAGGCCAGCCGGGACGGGCCCTCACTGCGCAGTCGTCGCCAGGCGGCGACCAGGAGCAGGTCCACGCTGATCGGGTAGGCCCAGGCCTTCCAGCCGTCCTGTCCGGCAGCGGCGGCCAGGTCGTGCAGGTGCGCGAAGGACAGGGCACCGGCGATCACGGCTTGCACGAGGACGGCGTCCGGGCGGAGCGAGCGGTTGGACGTCCTCATGACCGGCTCCGAGGACCCCGGCCCAGGGCGCGGCTCACGGCGTCGCGGTCGGCGGCGGTGTAGGCGGTGCGGACTCCGGAGATCGACAGCCCGGCCGCCTCAGCCAGCGAGGCCAGCGTGTAGGGACGCGGGCCGGTGAACTCCCGCCCGTAGGCCAGGTGTGCGCGAATCTGCTGGTCCAGCTGATCACGGGCCTCTCGCAGAGCAGCGAGCTGCTTGACGAAGTCGTCGGGGAGGAGGTCATCCAGCGCTGACAGTGACTGGGACATGAAGCCTCTCCTTGTTCAGGCATGGCAGGGGTAGGGACCGGGCGCGAAGGCGGTCACGCCGACCGTGAAGCGGGAGGGATCAGGCCGTGGCGGGAGCGGCCTCGGCCAGCTGCTCGACCGCCGGGGCGGTGCCGGTCAGCTCGGGCCGGAACGGCGCGAGTTCGGGCAGGTCCGGGGTGCGGTGGGCGTGCCGGTTGCAGGTGTTGACGGCCTGGCGCAGGGAGGTGTGCGGGGCGCGGATGCGGTGCCAGCCTCCGGTGGAGTCCCCGGCGATGGCGACGCCGCGCAGTTCGGCGGGGATCTGGATGGCGGCCAGGACGGCGTCCGGGGAGATGTCGCCGAAGGCCATCTTCGCGGAGGTTTCGTCGTTGACGCGGTGGGCGGTGCGGCCGGTGAGCTGGGCGCGGAGCATGGTGATGCCGTCGCCGAGTTCGGAGCCGAAGCGCTGCCCGCAGATCTCGAGGTAGATGCCGGCCGCGCGGCCGAGCTGGGCGAGGCGGACCAGGGCCTTGATGATCCGGTCGCGGCGCGGGTCGCTCTTCTTCGTTGCCAGCGCGAGTTCGGCGACCTCGTCGACCAGGACCACGACCGGCACGGGCCGCAGGTGGTCGGGCAGGTCCCAGATGTCGGCGGCTATCTCCGCGTCCGCGATGGCGGAGGTGATGCGCTGCTCGGCGCGGATGACCTGGTAGACGCCCTCCATCCGGGACACGAGCGCGTCGAGCAGCTCGGCGGCGGTGTCGGGGTTGTCGGCGAGGGCGGAGAAGCGGCGGGCGAGGGGGAACAGCTCGACGCCCTGCTTGCAGTCGATGCCGACCAGGGCGACGTCCATCGGCGCGAGCCCAGCGACCAGGTTGCGCTGGTAGACCGACTTCCCCGACTCCGTCGCACCGAGGGTGAGGGCGTGCGGGACGGCCCGGTAGTCGCGGTAGTGGACGGACCCGTCCTCGCGCAGGGCGACCGGGACGAGCATCGGGCGGGTATCGACCGCAGCGGGCATCTGCACCCGCTTGAGCACGTCATAGCCGGTCATCCGCACTTCCACGACCCCGGAGCGCACCTCACGCGAGGTGACCCCGTACATCGAGAACGAGTGCCGGAGCCGGTCCGAGGAGGCGGCGACGTCGAAGGCATCCTGTCCAGGGCGCAGCCCCAGCCGCAGGACCAGGCCGGTCCGGGTCGGGCGCAGGCGCAGGATGCGAGGCGGGCAGGACTGCGGGACGTCCCGGCCTGCGACCCGGGCCAGGGCCAGCCGCCAGCGCGAGGGCGGGACCGTCAGCCCGCAGGCGTCCATGACGGAGGCGTAGCGGACCAGGACCCGCAGCGTGGCGAGGGTGACGCCGAACGTCATCCAGTACCAGGCGGGACGCCGCCACCGCAGGACACCCGCAGCGACGACGACCAGCACCAGCGCGACCGTTAAGGCGGTCATGATCAGGCCGCCTTGGACTGCGCAGCAGCGGCGACCAGCGAGGTGACAGCGACCGCACGGAAGGCGATCCCGTGCCGCTTCTGACCGTTGAAGTCGTTCTCCCACGGCCGGGCGACCAGGCCCGTGAGCGCGACCGGCGTACCCATGGCCAGCTCACCGGAGATACCCGGCTCCGGGACCGCAATGGACAGGATCTCGACCTCGTCGTTCGCCGCGAACATCACGTCCACGGTCATCATCTTCGCGCCGGTCTCCATGTCGGTGGCGATCTCACCGGTACGGCGGTCCTTGACCTTGGGCTGCGGGGTCTTGGCGACCATCACGGTCGCGGCGGAGGTGTCCACGGGGATCTGACGCATGATGGAACTCCCTTGAAGAGGGGCGGGAGCGGCGTACTTGCTTGGCGGTGGGTCGCCGCTCTCGTGCATTGGATGTGACCCGCAGCAGAGCCGCAGGTGTTTGCGCCTCCAACTGGTGCGCACCAATAGGTTGCTTCTGGTGCGCACCAGTTGTCAAGCGGTGTCGCGGTGGCGACTTCTCAACTCGCCTTACTGCGACGGTTCAAGAGAACCGTTTCCGCCAACGCCCCGGTAGCCAACAGGGGTTAACACCTGACGCGTTAACCCCTGCCGACCTGCGCAGATGTGAGGCATGCTGCAATGAGGTCTCCGTATCCCAAACAGGTGGCGTGACGTGACGAACGGACTCAAGGCAGCAAGGAGTGCACGAGAGTGGTCGCAAGAGCGACTCGTTCGCGAGATTGAGCGTCATGCGCGACAGCACATACTCGACGTGCCATCCACGGCCAGCTTGCGTGTGTACGTCTCGGAGTGGGAGAACGGCCGGCGCGCCATCTCTGCGCGCTACGCGAAGATCTTGCGAGCCCTGCTCGGCATCACCGACGACGAGCTGAGTGGCGAGACCGCCCTTTCGGAGACGTCGACCACGGCGGACGGATACGACGACCTCATGGGCCGGATAGACGCCGCTCGCAACATCAGCCTGACCATGGTGAACACCTTCATGGACCAGACCGAGTTGCTCAGGACCATGGACCGTCAGATGGGCGCCGCTGGTCTCGTGGACCAGATGACGGCCCACCTGGGGACTCTTGAAGAAGCCCTCACCTTCGCCGTCCTGCCGCAGACCCGGCGGCCAGTCGCTCGGGCATTGGCCGGTGCGGCGACACTGGCGGCCTGGCAGGCACTCGACGTCGGTGCGGTCGAACGAGCCTGGCGGAACTATGAGCTGGCAAAGCGGGCAGCCCAAGACGCTGAAGAGCCGATGTACTTGGCGCACGCCACCGCCGAGCAGGCCTATGTGCTCTGCGACGCGGGACGTGCACCTATGGCCGTGCAGTTGATTCGGGACGCGCAGCGACTCGGCGGCAAGGGCATGTCTCCTCGCCTTACTGCTTGGCTGCACGCGGCCGAGGCTGAAATCTGCGCCCGAGCGGGCCTGGCTGCCGATTGCCAGCGTGCCCTGGAGAAGGCGATGCGATCCCTGCCCCCAGGTGAAGACGCCCGAGATCCGGACATGCTGAGCATCTTCCTCAATGACGGGCACCTCACCAGGTGGCGCGGCAACGCGCTTGCCTTGATCGGCGACAACGAGGCGGTAAGCAGCCTCTACGCGGCTCTGGACAACACCGACCCCACCTTCATACGAGCGTCAGCCGGTCTCCGTTGTGATCTCGCGCAGGCGCACATAGCTCGCGGCGAGTACGACCAGGCGCACGAGCACCTCCGCCAGGCTCGCTTGATAGCGAACCGGACGGGGTCGGTACGTCACCGGCGGAGGGTCGAGTACCTCACGCAGCGGTTTTAGGCGAAGCGCCGGCGCCGCGGGAGGACAGAACATGCAACAGAGCAACGAGCGTCCCCGAACCCATGAGTTCGCCGCGTGCCATGAGCGCAGGAATGTCCGAGAGAGGCACCCACGCGATGTGGCCCGCCTCTTCGAGGTCTGTCGGCTCCCCGACGAGCTTTGCGCCCTGACCCACGAAGATCTCATGCGGTGAGTCGACCATGCCCACCATGGGCTGGTAGGTGACCACGTGCTCAAGGCCATCTGGCCGCCAGCCGGTCTCTTCCTCTACCTCACGCACCGCGGCCGCCAGGGGGTCTTCGCCGTCCTCGACGATGCCGCCCGGGAGCTCCCAGCCGAAGGAGTCCGGGACGAAGCGGTATCGCCACATCATGAGAACGCGGTCCTGGTCGTCGACGACGGCAGCGATCGCCACATGGTGCAGCTTCACCACGTGATGCTCAAAGCGTTCGAGCCCGGGCGGCTCTACGTCGACGAGGCTGAGCTTCACCCAGCGGTTGTCGTACAGGGTCCGCTCACCGTGGATCTGCCAGGGTTCGACATCTGCGGGCGCTTCAGTGGTCACGGACCGATCCGGCACCCGGTAGGAGCTACGGCCGTGCACCTCGATGGCACCTTCAGCGATGAGCTTCGCGAGGACCTGACGCAGCGCCGTACGGCCGATGCCCAGCTCTTCGGACAGCGTCCGCTCAGATGGGATCTTGGAACCAGGCAGGTACTTCCCCGTCGAGATCCATTCTCGGATCGTGCGGTAGACCCGCTCTGACTTCGGTCCCATCCGGTGAGCACGCTCCCTGTCGTCGAGGTATGCCGGCCAGCACAAGGGTAGCTAGTGACTACTCACGTGAGTAGGCTCCCGGCGATCTAGCCGGTTACCGGGTCTCCTGTAGCAGCGGAACGTTGCGCGACAGTGCCGAAATCGAGGCGACGAGGCGTGTCCGCCCTCGGCAGACTGCGGGCATGTCCACCGACGTGAGCGGAATGATCGAGTGCAGGCCCTTGGCCCGGATCTGGGGAGAGGACGACGAGGACGCGGTATGGCACGCCGCCATTGACCTCTTCCTCCTCAACACGGGGAACGCCTATGACGCCTTGGCCTGCCTCTTCGGCGTCCGCAACACGTTCGGTTTCCGGCCATTGGCCGAAGGGCGCGGATTGCCGGTGGACGCCTCCGCCGGACTACGTGAGGCCTTCGACGCGTGCGGCGGGGCACAGGACGTGCACGGAACGACCTGGATCAACTGGGCCGAACTGGTAGCGGCCAACTGGGACGAGACCGATCGGTCCGGCACGCGCAGCCGAAGTACCGTTGCCGGGACAGAGACCCACTGGGCGCCTGTCTGGGCCGTGATGCGGACTCTGGCCGAACTGCACGGACCAGAGCACGTGCGACTCGCGGTCTGGTTCGACTGATCACGCTAGCCAAGACTGGATACCAGGTCAGGCCATCAGGCGCCCCACTCACAGGCACCCCGGGTAAGGACATCGAGGGCGCGGTAGAACTTTCCCTACTTCATCAAGGCCCGCGCACGGCGCGGGCGCGCGCCGCCTCTGCGGCGCGGCCTGCCTCCTGTCTGCGCCCCGGCTGGCCGCGCCCGGCGGCGCGCTCGGCGGCTGCGGGCATGAAGTGGGAGACACCCTCTGTGGCTGGGGCGGTCGGCTCCACGGCTTTAGGCAGCCACTTTGGGGCGAGCCTCTAAGATCATGGCCCCAACGTCGTGCTTTACGGGCAGGTCCACTGACTGCCCGACTCGCCATGAGCTTACGGGGCCATGATCACTCGCCCCAAAGCAGCTCCAGCCCAAAGCCGCTCCGCCGACCTTGGAGACCAAGCACTAGCGAGGCAGTTTCCGCAGCTCAGAGACGAACTGATAAACGGATTCCCGACGCCAATCGGCAGCCATCAGCATTTTCATGGAGTCCCGCATAGCATCTTCCATTCCAATGCCAGAATACTCCCCATCAACAGAGTATCGCAAATTAAACTCCTCCAGTTCTGGCACCATTGCACGTTCACCCTGGAGGCGCTCCAACCATTCTTCCGTCACATTCTCATCATGCACGTCTACATAGTCCGGCGGAGAGTCGAGAACATCATCAGGAACTCCTCCATATCCATTCACGAGCGCACGCGCGAACTCGAAAGCAGACTTAAGGTCTCCATCGACCCGACTCTTCGAAGGCAGAACGCAAAGACCGCTCGCCGAAATATGGATAAGCCACAGGGCACCAGGGAGTACAGCGAAATCAGCAATCTCCCTCTTCTGCTCTCCCGCGACAATCGACTGCAAATCCATAGTGAGCCACTGGTAAGACTGCGAGCACCCTCTGAGTAGCATGCCGGCCATGCCATACACGAATGGGGCCACACCGAGAACGAACGAATCATAGTCTCGACTGAGACCGAAGTAAGGCCCAATGGTCCGCATCCCATACCCGGACCTCTCTTGCCACTCCTCTAACCTCCGAGGACCCTCAGCGTCAGTGATGCGACCACTCGCGATGAGCATGGAGATCTCAAGCAAGCCCGGGATGTAGTCACCTATAAAGCCGCCGTACCGACCACTCATATCCTCGCCGCAGAGATGGATGGATTCCAAGCTATCCAGATAGAGAGACGTTAACGATGGATCGCGCAAGCTGACGCGAGCAAGCCCACCCAGATAATCTCCTGAGAAGTTCAAGTTCTTCAGTTTCGATAACACGGCAAGCTGATCAACCGACTCCCAACTATCTTTCGCAAGTGTCGCACTGACGCTCTCTACATCTACCTGCTTCGTCACGCGCCTATGCTGTGACAAAATGTCGACGACAAGCCGCTGAACTTCACCATTAAGGCCAAGCGTATAGACGCGATAATTATGAGATCCCCACTGTCGGCGAAGATTAGAAATCCTCTCGTTGGCCGCGCTTCCTTTAAGTACGACATGGAAAAGGAATAGCGGCTTAACAAAGTCGTCGACATCCCTAGAGAGCACTTTCATGGCATTATTCGCCATTCCAGAACTAGCCTTGCTTTCCACCTCGAATATCATCAAGGGCATCCATTTATCGCCTGCGGCGTACCATGCCAAATCAACTGCCGCACCTCTGAGCCCAACACTGCGTTCTCGTTCCACCTCGTACCCCAGGCACTTGCCCAGTTCGGCAATGGCGTCGATGACCCTCAGTCCGGGGTGTAGTACGTGTTCGGGCATGGAGACCTCGGTGTGCTGCAAGTTGACCAGGTAGAGAACAGAATGCCTCAGCGTGTCCTCCGCATCCGGCGGAACGGTGCAAGTGCCCTTCTGGCAACGCACGAGCGCCCTCCCGGGCCGTCCTGGGGCCGTAGAAGGGCGCTCAACGCTGACCAACGTCGACAGCTACCGACAGCTCAGCAGCACGTCAGGGCGTTGATCGATAATGCAGCCGCAGGTCACGGCCGTCGATGATCAGTTGTGGCTGGACTGAGCGATCAGTCCGCGCCAAGGCTTGCCGAGTAATGGGGCACGGTCCCGGAGCCTGCCCGCCAGAGCAAAGAAGCAGCGTGGCTGAGGTCGGTGGGGGTGCGGCGAGGCATACGCGCGCCTGGTCGGTTGGCTGGCCCGGCGTCGTCGCGGGCTGTCGTCGGCTGGGGTTTCACGCGGGTGTCTTCGAGGGGAGCCGCCAGCAGCCGAGCGAGCGGTTCGCGACGATCGGCGCTGGGCCGTCTCTGGGCCGTCCGGCAGTGGCCAACGTCGACAAGCGACGACAGACAGCGCGCACATCAGTGCAGGTCAGACCAACTTCCCACACCATCAGTCGACTTGGGCACCCATTGAAACCAGTTCTAGTTATAGTGGGCAATGGCCGTGTGACGGAGGGCAGATGAAGAGCAGTCAGGGCGAACCCACCACGTACGACCATGGCGGCGGTGTCCGCTCGCTCCGGGTGCCCATCCCGGACAACCCGTTGGGGCACACCCTGGTGTACGTCGTCGACACCGACCGGGGACCGGTCCTGATCGACACCGGCTGGGACGACCCGGCGTCCTGGGAGGCGCTGACCGCCGGGCTGACGGCGTGCGGCACGTCCGTCTCGGAGCTGGTCGGCGTCGTGATCACCCACCACCACCCGGACCACCACGGCCTCTCCGGCCAGGTGCGGGAGGCCTCCGGGGCGTGGGTGGCGATGCACGCGGCGGACACCTCCATCGTGCGGCGGACCCGCGAGACGCGTCCCGAGCGCTGGTACACGTACATGGCGGCCAAGCTCACCGCCGCCGGTGCCCCGGAGGGGCACATCGCCCCGCTTCGCACGCCTCCCGCCCGTCGTCGCCCCTTCCCCGGTCTGGCGCCCGCCCTCCCCGACCGCGAGATCGTCCCCGGCGAGTTTCTCGACCTGCCCGGCCGCCGCCTGCGCGCGATCTGGACGCCGGGCCACACCCCCGGCCATGTCTGCCTCCACCTGGAGGAGGAGCACCCCGCGCGACTCCCGGGCCACGGACGCCTGTTCTCCGGCGATCACCTGCTGCCGGAGATCACCCCGCACATCGGCCTGTACGAGGATCCCGACGACGCCACCGTCACCGACCCCCTCGGCGACTACCTCGACTCCCTCGAACGCGTCGGCCGGCTCGCCCCCGCGGAGATCCTCCCGGCCCACCAGTACGCCTTCACCGACGCGCCGTTCAGGGTCGGTGAGTTGCTCGCCCACCACGAGGACCGCCTCACCGGGCTGCTGGCCCTCCTCGCCACCCCCCTCACCCCCTGGCAGCTGGCGGAACGCATGGAGTGGAACCGCCCCTGGCCGGACATCCCCTACGGTTCACGGAACATCGCGGTCTCGGAGGCCGAGGCGCATCTGCGGCGCCTGGTGAAGCAGGGGCGCGCGGAGGCGGTGACGGGGAGCGATCCGGTGACGTATGTGGCCGTGTAAATCACTCGCGGCGGGCGAGGGCTCCTTGATACCAACGCCCTCATGGACCCCCTGCAGCGACTGCTCGCCGAACGCGACTGCGAGCGTCTCGTCGTCGACTTCGTCCACCGGCTGGATCTCGGCGAACCCGCTTCGGTGGCGCAGCTGTTCACCGAGGAAGGCACCTGGGAGTGGCCGGAGGGTGGGCGGCTGGTCAAGGGACGGGCGGCGCTGCGGAAGTACTTCGGTTCGCGTCCCGCCGACCGCCTCTCGCGCCGCCTGATGTCGAACATCCTGGTCACCGTGACCGCACCGGACACGGCCCTGGCCACCTCGTACTTCTCCACGTACCGGGTCGACGGCTACGAGGGCGGCATCGTCCCCGCCGGACCACCTGTCCAGATCGGGCACTACCGGGACGCGTTCCGCCGGGTCGACGGGGTGTGGCTGCTGGAGGCCCGGGTGCTGTTCCTCCCCTTCGGCGGACCGACACCCCGCGTAGGCCGCTGACCTGACGTGACGGTCTGGCGGGCGGCGTGGTCAGCGGCCCGCCGTCGACCTGATCAACTCGGCCGCCGGTACGAGGAGTTCCGTCTCCTCGCGGCTCATCGTCGGGTTCGCCGCCCGCCTCCGCAGGGCCTGCGCCAAACCCTCCTCGGTGAGGTCGGACGGGTCGGCGAGCAACGCCGCCAGCATGGCCCGGGCCGGGTCGGCGACGGGCTGGGAAGAGACGGCGACCTGGGCGAGGATCACCGCGGACATGCCCCAGTCGAGCCCGGGGTGACCCTCCTCCGCGGTGGCCCAGTCGATGACCCGGGGGCCGTCGGGCGTGAGGATCACGTTGTCCGGGTGGAGGTCCAGATGCAGGATGCGGGCGTCGGCCGAGACCCGTCCCGGCAGGGTGTGCAGTTCGCGCAGCAGCCGGGCGAGGGCGGCCCCCGCCTCCTCGGCGTCCAGCGTGCCCGCCGCGAACGCCTGGAGCATCGTCGGCCCGTCGAGCCGCTCCATGACCAGGTCGGCGCGGGAGCCGGAGGGGCGTACGGCGGGTGCGGGATAGCCGTGCCGGCGCACGTGGGTCATCACCGCCGCGAGGGCGGCCGAGTCCTCCCAGCCCTCCCGGTCACGGCGCAGCACCCACGCCGCGTCGATCTCGTACACGTCGGCCGTCCGGCCCGAGCCGAGCAGTCGGCCCGGCGGCCCACCCGGCACCTCGGTCGGCGGCCCGCCCGGCACCGTGCTCGGCACCCTCCCCGTATGCGTCATGGTCACAACATATCGGGGCCTTCCACCCCGTCCGGAGCGCTTTCACAGCCGCCCCTCAGGCGCTCGGCTACCTGCCGGTAGAGTGGCCGCGTCGTCATCACACCCGTACAGGGGGAAGCCGGTGCAATTCCGGCGCTGACCCGCAACCGTGAGAGCCGGATCGCCCGGTACGGGACCGTGACCGGCTCACGTGCGTCGGCAGGCCCGCCGTCGCACCGCACCGTCGAGGTCTACGGAGCCGAGCCGCCGGGATGTCCCGTGCTGCCCGGCTGCGTGACCTCACCGACCGGGAGAGGCACCCGCCGATCATGAACATCCGCCGCGGCGCCGCCGCTCTGGCCGCTGCCACCGTCGTGCTGGGTGCCGCCGTCCCCGCCGCAGCCGCCACCCCCTCCCCCACCCCGTCGGTGGCGATACCCGACGGTCTGTACGGCACCACCGACCCGACGTACGACGGCGTCTGGCGCCAGTCGCTGGCCCTGCTCGCGCAGCGGACCACGGGCGTCACCCCCGCCGACCGGGCCGTGGCCTGGCTGGCCGGGCAGCAGTGCGCGACCGGCGCCTTCGCCGCGTTCCGCGCGGACACCGCCAAGCCGTGCGACGCCAAGCTGATGGTGGACACCAACAGCACGGCGGCGGCCGTCCAGGCGCTGGCCGCGCTGGGCGGCCACCGGGCCGCGACCGAGAAGGCCGTCAGCTGGCTCAAGTCGGTCCAGAACGCCGACGGCGGCTGGGGCTACACCCCCGGCGGAGCGAGCGACGCGAACTCGACCTCCGTCGTGGCGGGCGCGATGGCGGCGGCCGGGCAGCAGCCCTCGGAGGTGCGCAAGGCCGGCAAGTCGCCGTACGACGCTCTCGCGAAGCTCTCCATCCCGTGCGACGAGCCCGGCGGCGGCGCGTTCGCGTACCAGCCGGACAAGAAGGGCGGGCTCGCTGCCAACGCGGACGCGACGGCGGCGGGTGTGCTCGGCGTCCTCGGCAAGGGGTTCGTGACGACGGCCGGCAAGACGTCGGCGGCCCCCGCCTGCGACTCCGCGACCGCGGGCACCCCGGGCGGGCTCGCGCGCAACGGCGCGGCCCACCTCGCGACGGCCGTGCTCGACGCGGGCTACCTGAAGTCCGCTCTCCCCGGCGCCGAGGACCAGCCCGACTACGGCAACACCGCCGACGCCGTCGTCGCCCTCGCCGCGCAGGGTGCGACCGGGCAGGCGAAGAAGCCCCTCGGCTGGCTCGAGCAGAACTCCGCGGCCTGGGCGAAGCAGAGCGGCCCCGCCGCCTACGCCCAGCTGATCTTCGCGGCCCACGCCATGGGCGCCGACCCCCGCCGCTTCGGCGGCGCCGACCTCGTCGCGCAGCTCGACGCGACGGGTCCGACCCCGCGGGCCACGACGAAGGCCACCGGTCAGGCCGCCGACTCCGGGGCCGACAAGGACGACAAGGCCGACAAGAAGGACGACTCGGATTCCGGTTACGGCGTCTGGTGGATCGTCGGCGTCTTCCTCGTCGCCGGTATCGGCATCGGCTTCCTGGTCAGCGGCCGTGGCAGGAAGCGGCAGCCGTGACGCGCCGGTCCGCCGCCCTCGTCCTCGCCGCGCTGCTGCTGTCCCTGACCGGCGCGGTCCAGTCGGCCGAAGCCGCCGGCTACCGCTACTGGTCCTTCTGGGACCGCTCCGGCGACGGCTGGACGTACGCCACCCAGGGTCCGTCCACAGCCCGCCCCGCCGACGGGGACGTCCAGGGCTTCCGGTTCGCGGTGAGCGCGGACTCCCAGGACGCGTCGAAGCCACGCGGTGCGGCCTCCTTCGCGGCGATCTGCGCGAAGACGCCCGCGCGGGACGACACGAAGCGGGTGGCCCTGGTCATCGACTTCGGTACGGCGGCCGACGCGCCGAGCGGCGAGACCCCGCCGACGCCGCGCACGGCCTGCGCCCGGGTCTCCCCCGACGCGACGACGGCCGAGGCCCTCGCCTCGGTCGCCAAACCCCTGCGCTACGACACCAACGCCCTGCTGTGCGCGATCGCGGGGTATCCGGAGACGGGCTGCGGCGAGCAGGTGTCAGGACAAGCGTCGGACCGGGCGTCCGGCCAGACGCCGTCCGAGCAGACGTCGGGCACCGGGAAGCCGACGTCCGCCGGGAAGCCGGACAAGGACGGCGGACCGTCCGTGGGCCTCTACGCGGGCGCGGCCGCGGTCGCGGTGCTGGGCGCGGCGGCGGTCTGGCAGGCGCGGCGGCGAGGATCCCGCAGGGATGGCTGACGGCCGGATGGCTGACCGTCGGATGGCTGGCCGTCGGATGGCTGGCCGTACGAGGGCTGACCGCTGGAAGGCCGACGGCCGCCGTGCACAGCCCACCCCGCTCCACCCTGCCGCGTGGTGGCTTTGGGCCCTCGGTCTCGGCACCGCCGCCACCCGCACCACCAACCCGCTCCTCCTCGGACTCCTCCTCACCGTCTCCGCCTACGTCGTCACCACGTGCCGCCCCGACACTCCCTGGTCCCGCTCCTACTCCGCGTTCCTCAAGCTCGCGCTCGCCGTTCTCGTCATCCGCCTTGTCTTCGTCGTCGCCCTGGGCTCCCCGATCCCGGGCACGCACGTGCTCGTCACGCTCCCCGAAGTCCCGCTCCCCGACTGGGCGCAGGGCATCCGGCTCGGCGGCGCGGTCACGGCCGAGGGACTGCTCTTCGCGTTCTACGACGGCCTGAAACTGGCGACCCTGCTCGTCTGCGTGGGTGCCGCCAACGCCCTGGCCAGCCCCTCCCGTCTCCTCAAGACACTCCCCGGCGCCCTGTACGAGACGGGGGTGGCGGTGGTCGTGGCCCTCACCTTCGCCCCGAACCTCATCGCGGACGTCCACCGGCTGCGCGCCGCCCGCCGTCTCCGGGGACGCCCCGACACGGGTCTGCGCGGCCTGCTCCAAGTGGGCCTGCCGGTCCTGGAGGGCGCCCTGGAACGCTCCGTCGCCCTCGCCGCCGCGATGGACGCCCGCGGCTACGGCCGTACCGCCGATGTTCCCGCCCCCGTCCGCCGGACGACCGCCGCCCTCACGCTCGGCGGTCTGCTCGGCGTCTGCGCGGGAA
This sequence comes from Streptomyces sp. Root1310, assembly GCF_001426425.1. Taxonomy (NCBI): domain Bacteria; kingdom Bacillati; phylum Actinomycetota; class Actinomycetes; order Kitasatosporales; family Streptomycetaceae; genus Streptomyces; species Streptomyces sp. Root1310. The sequence continues at coordinate 682,586 of NZ_LMEQ01000001.1, forward strand.
CGTACGGCCTGCTCACCGCGGCGGGCGGTGGCTACGGCCTCCCGGTGCTGTTCGCCGGGGTCGTCGCGGCCCTCGCCGGGCTGCGGCTGGGCGGCCGCCGCTCCCCGCGCACCCGCTACCGCCCGGACCGCTGGACCCCGCGGGCGGGTCTCACCGCCGCGTCCGGTACCGCCGTCGCGGCCCTCCTCACGGTGGCCGCGTCCGCCGACCCGGCTGCCCTGCACCCCGGAGTGGTCCCGCTGACCGCCCCCGCCCTCCCGCTCTGGCCCGCGGCGGCCGTACTCCTCGGCCTGCTGCCCGCGTTCCTCTCCAAGGAGCCGTCGTGATCCGCTTCGAGAACGTCTCCGTGACGTACGACGGTGCCAACGAACCCACCGTCCAGGACGTCGACTTCACCGTGCCCGAGGGTGAACTCGTGCTCCTGGCGGGCCCGTCGGGTGTGGGCAAGTCGACGCTCCTCGGCGCGGTGTCCGGCCTGGTCCCCCACTTCACCGGCGGCACCCTGCGCGGCCGCGTCACGGTCGCCGGCCGCGACACCCGCACCCACAAGCCGCGCGAACTCGCCGACGTCGTGGGCACGGTGGGGCAGGATCCGCTCTCGCACTTCGTGACGGACACCGTCGAGGAGGAACTCGCCTACGGCATGGAGTCGTTGGGCCTGTCGCCTGCGGTGATGCGCCGCCGGGTCGAGGAGACCCTCGACCTGCTCGGTCTGGCCGCCCTCCGTGACCGCCCCATCGCCACCCTCTCCGGCGGCCAGCAGCAGCGGGTCGCGATCGGCTCGGTCCTCACCCCGCATCCGCGCGTCCTCGTCCTGGACGAGCCGACGTCCGCGCTCGACCCGGCGGCCGCCGAGGAGGTCCTCGCCGTCCTCCTCCGCCTCGTCCACGACCTCGGTACGACGGTGCTGCTGGCGGAACACCGCCTGGAACGCGTCCTGCAGTACGCCGACCGGGTCGCCCTGCTGCCGTCCCCGGGCGCGGCCCCGCTGCTCGGCACCCCGGCGGACATGATGGCCGTGTCCCCGGTCTTCCCACCGGTGGTGGGCCTGGGCCGGCTGGCGGGCTGGTCCCCGCTGCCACTGACCGTCCGGGACGCCCGCCGACGCGCCGGTGACCTGCGGGAACGCCTGGAAGGGCGGGAAACTCCCCGGAGGCAGGACACACCCCCGGCGGCCCCGGCCGATCGCCTCGCCGGGCTCCCGGCCGGGCTCCCGGCCGAGCCCTCCGCGGATCCTCCCGCCCGGCGCCGCTTCCGCCGTCCTCCCCCCGCGCCGGCCGCCCCCGCGGCACCCGCCGAGGCCCGTTCCCTCTCCGTGCGCCGGGCCCGCGTCCAGGCGCTGCGCGAGGTGGACCTCACCGTGCTGCCCGGCGAGACCGTCGCCCTCATGGGCCGCAACGGCGCCGGGAAGTCGACGCTGCTCAACACCTTCGTGGGCCTCGTCGAGCCGTCGGCGGGAACGGTCCACGTGGGCGGTCTCGTGCCGCACCGCACTCCGCCCCGGGACCTGGTGCGCCGCGCCGGTCTGGTCCCGCAGGAGCCGCGCGACCTGCTGTACGCCGACACGGTCGCCGCCGAGTGCGCGGCCGCCGACCGGGACGCGGGGGCCGCCCCCGGCACCTGCCGGGCCCTGGTCTCGGACCTGCTCCCCGGCATCACGGACGGCACCCATCCCCGCGACCTCTCCGAAGGCCAGCGCCTCACCCTCGCGCTGGCGGTCGTCCTCACCGCCCGCCCGCCGCTTCTCCTCCTGGACGAACCGACCCGGGGCCTGGACTACGCGGCGAAGGCGCGCCTGGTCGCCGTCCTGCGCGGACTCGCCGCGGCCGGGCACGCGATCGTCCTGGCCACCCACGATGTGGAGCTGGCCGCGGAACTGGCCCACCGGGTGGTGCTGCTCGCGGACGGCGAGGTGATCGCCGACGGTCCGACGGCGGAGGTGGTGGTCTCCTCCCCCTCCTTCGCCCCGCAGGTGACGAAGATCCTGGCCCCGCAGGAGTGGCTCACGGTGGCGCAGGTGCGCGAGGCATTGCACGAGGCCTCACCCACGGACGCCTCACCCACGGACGCCTCACGCACGGACGCCTCACGGGAGGAGCTGCGATGACGAGGCCCAGGCGGCGTCCGGTACCCCTGGGCCCCCGGTCGCTGGCCGCGTTGGCGCTGGTCAGCGCGGTGGGCGTGATCGCGTTCGGCTGGCCTTTCCTCGCCCCGCCCACCTCCGCGCTGAACGCGCACTCCCAGGACGCCCCATGGTTGTTCGCGGGCCTGCTGGTGCTGCTGGTCGCGGTCGTGGCGGCAACGATCTCGGAGTCGGGGCTCGGCGCCAAGGCGGTGGCGATGCTGGGCGTGCTGGCGGCGACGGGCGCGGCCCTGCGTCCGATCGGCGCGGGGACTGCGGGCATCGAGCCGATGTTCTTCCTGATGGTGCTGAGCGGCCGGGTCCTCGGACCGGGGTTCGGCTTCGTCCTCGGCTCGGTCACGATGTTCGCGTCCGCGCTGCTGACGGGCGGGGTGGGCCCGTGGATGCCGTTCCAGATGCTGGCGATGGGCTGGTTCACGATGGGCGCGGGCCTGCTGCCGGGCGGTGACCGGCTCCGTGGCCGTGCCGAACTGGCCCTCCTCGCGGCCTACGGCTTCGTGGCCGCCTTCGCCTACGGCACGGCGATGAACATGGCCGGGTGGCCCTTCATGGGCGCGCTGGCCTCGGGGGTCGCCTTCGACCCGGACGGGACGGTGCCCGCGAACCTGGCCCGCTTCGCCGCGTACTGCGTGGCGACCTCGCTGGGCTGGGACCTGGGCAGGGCGGTGGTCACGGTCCTGCTGACCCTCACCCTCGGCCCGGCGGTACTCAGGGCGCTACGCAGAGCCACCCGGCGCGCGGCCTTCGAGACCGCGGTCACATTCGAGGCCCCGCGGAGGGCTCCGGAGGGCCGTTGACCGGTGAACCACCCCACATGACTCACATCACCTACTACCTGACCTAGTCGGACAAACCGGACGCCATGCCCATGCCATAAGAGCCTCTGACCTGGGCATTGAGAGCCAGCTCACACGGGGCGCCGACTTCGCGAATACGACCACAACTAGCAAAAGGGGTCTTTGCGGACGGCGCTCGATCCTGTTTCTCTGGATGACGTCGCAGGGTGCACCGAGTCCACGGGCTCAGGCACCACGGCATGCAGCCACCCACCGCAACCACACGGTGCGGCCACGCACCGCGTGACTCCGGCATGCAAGCGACCGCCATCGTTCCCGAAGAAAAAGGTTCTCTGTGTCCGTCTCCGTCATCCGTCGCATCGCTTCCCCGAAGAAGGCCCTCACCGGCATCGCCGTGGCCGCCGCCACCGCGGGGATGGCGCTGTCCGCCGCCCCCGCCCACGCCGCGACGACCTCCTCCGCCGCCCAGGCCCAGGCGATCGCGCACAAGATGATCCCGAACGCGGCTCAGTACAAGGCCTTCTCCAACATCGTGAAGCACGAGAGCGGCTGGAACGTCACCGCCACCAACGCCTCCTCCGGCGCCTACGGCCTGGTCCAGGCGCTGCCGGCCTCCAAGATGGCCTCGGCCGGTTCCGACTGGAAGAGCAACGCCAAGACCCAGATCAAGTGGGGTCTGGACTACATGAACTCCCGCTACGGCAGCCCGGTCGCCGCCTGGAACTTCTGGCAGGCCAACGGCTGGTACTGAGCCACGCCACCGCGCTGAACAAGCGCCCCCGTACCGTCGAAGGCGGCGGCCCCCGATCCCCGGGGCCGCCGCCTTCGGCGTTTCTCTCCCCCGGCACTTCTCGCCCTCGGCGTCTCTCCCCCGGCGTTTCCGGGCCCTTCGGCGCATCCGCCCTTCGGGATTTCTCACCTTCGCGTGATCCACTGGCCCGATGACGACCGAGCCCGCGCAGGACGCCGAAACACGGGGCGTCCCCCTCGTCCCCGTCCTGCTCGTGCTGACGGTGGTCAGCGGCCTGATCGACGCGGTCAGCTATCTGGGCCTCGGCCACGTCTTCACCGCCAACATGACCGGCAACGTCGTCGTGCTGGGCTTCGCGGCAGCCGGCGCCCCGGGCTTCTCGGTCCCGCACACGGCGACCTCGCTGGGCTGCTTCCTGGTGGGCGCGGCGATGGGCGGACGAGTCTCCCGTCGCCTCGGAACCGGCTCACGCCGCAGGTGGACGAGGGCGACCCTGGCCGCGGAGGCGGGACTCGTCGGCATCTCGGCCGTGGTGGCCTTCGCCGCTCCGGACCACGCCCCCGTCACCGTCTACTCGGTCATCGCCCTGACCGCCTTCGCGATGGGCCTGCGCAACGCGACCGTACGCAAACTCGGCGTGGCCGACCTCACGACCACGGTCCTGACGATGACCCTCACCGGCCTGGCCTCGGACTCCCGGGCGGGCGGCGGCGCGGGCACCCGGTCCCCCCGGCGTACGGCGTCGGTGATCGCCATGGTCGTCGGCGCGACGCTCGGCGCATGGCTGGTACTCCGCTACGGCATCGCCGTCCCGCTGCTGGTCGGCGCGGTGGTCGTGGGAGCACTGGCGCTGACGGCGTCCGGCCGGGAGTAGACGGGCCGGGGCGGCCCGGGGCGGCCCGAGGCAGGGCGGCGCGGGCCCGGGCCGGCCCGGAAGCAGACCGTGAGCAGGCCGGAATTCGACCGGAAGCGGACCGGAAGCGGATCGCGAGCAGGCCGGGAGTGAGACGGCTCCCGGCCGCACGTCATTCCGCGCTGACCCGGAGCTCCTTCACCCCGTTGATCCAGGCGGACCGAAGCCGACGCGGGTCTCCCACGAGCCTCAGATCGGGCAGGGCATCGGCGATGGCGTTGAAGATGAGGTTGATCTCGAGCACGGCGAGTGACTTGCCGAGGCAGAAGTGGGGCCCGCCGCCGCCGAAACCGAGATGCGGATTCGGATCCCGGGTGACGTCGAACTCGTCGGGTCGCTCGAACACCTCGGGGTCGCGGTTGGCGGAGGAGTAGAAGAGCCCGACCCGGTCACCCTTCCTGATCGACTTCCCGCCCAGCTCGGTGTCCTGGGTGGCGGTCCGCTGGAAGGCGATGACGGGCGTGGCCCACCGCACGATCTCCTCGGCGGCGGTGCCGGGCCGCTCCCGCTTGTACAGCTCCCACTGCTCGGGATGGGTGAGGAAGGCGTGCATCCCGTGGGTCGTGGCGTTCCGGGTCGTCTCGTTCCCGGCCACGGCCAGCATCAGCACGAAGAACCCGAACTCATCCGAGTTGAGGTTGCCCTCGTTCTCGGCGGCCACGAGCGTCGACACGATGTCGTGGGCGGGGCACTGCTTCCGCTCGGCGGCCATGTTCATGGCGTACGCGAGGATCTCGGCGGCTGACTGCGCCCCGACCTCGGCGGTGATGGCGAACTCGGGATCGTCGTACCCGATCATCTTGTTGGACCAGTCGAAGATCTTGGAGCGGTCGTCCTGGGGTACGCCGATCAGCTCGGCGATGGCCTGCAGGGGCAGCTCCGAGGCGACGGACGTGACGAAGTCGAAGGAGCCGTCCTGCGCACGGGCGCTCTCGACGATCGCCGTGGCCCGGTTGCGCAACCGCTCCTCCAGCGCCCGGATGGCCCGGGGCGTGAACCCGCGCTGCACGATCTGCCGCACCCGTGTGTGCTCGGGCGGATCCATGTTCAGCAGGATGAACCGCTGAGCGTCGATCGAATCGCGTTCGATGTGCTCGTTGAACCGGATGATCGCGGTGTTGAGGTAGGAGGAGAAGATCTCGGGGTGGGTGGACACGTACTTCACATCCGCGTGGCGGGTCACCGCCCAGTACCCCTCGTCCTGGAAGCCGGCGACATTGCCCGTCTGAGGGATCCAGCGGACCGGTTCGGCAACCCGCAACTCGGCGAACTCCGGTAGCGGCACGTGGTGTTGCAGCAGGTCGGGATCGGTGAAGTCGAACCCGTCGGGAAGCGCTGGACAGGGCATCGGCGGCTCCAGCCATCTGACGATGCGATCTGACGGTTCATCAGAAATAGATTGCCGTGAAGGTAGTTCAGGACCCTCGAGGCTGCAAGACCCTTGCGGTGACGCACATCACGTAAGCAGACTGCACACAGCAGAGAACTAGAACACGTACTAGTTCCGAAGGGATCCGCACCCATGGCCGCCGAACCCGTGATCGTGGAAGCAGTCCGCACCCCCATCGGCAAGCGCGGCGGCGCGCTCGCCAACCTGCACCCCGCCTACCTCCTGGGCGAGACCTATCGCGAACTACTCGGACGCACCGGCATGCCGGCCGACGCCGTGGAACAGATAGTCGGCGGCACGGTGACCCACGCCGGCGAACAGTCCATGAACCCGGCACGGACAGCATGGCTGACGATGGGCCTCCCGTACGAGACCGCCGCGACGACGGTCGACTGCCAGTGCGGCTCCTCGCAGCAGGCGAGCCACATGGCGGCGAACATGATCGCGGCGGGCGTCATCGACGTCGGCATCAGCTGCGGGGTGGAGGCGATGTCCCGCGTCCCCCTCGGCTCGGGCTCGAAGCACGGCCCCGGGAAGCCGTTCCCGGAGGAGTGGAACGTGGACCTCCCGAACCAGTTCGAGGCGGCGGAACGCATCGCGCGCAACCGGGGACTGAGCCGCTCGGACGTGGACGCCCTGGGCCTCCTCTCCCAGGACCGGGCCGCGACGGCCTGGTCCGAGGAACGCTTCAAGCGCGAGACCTTCGCCGTCCAGGTCCCGACGACGGAGGAGGAACAGGCGGCAGGCCAGGGCATGTGGCGCCTGGTCGACCGCGACGAGGGCCTGCGCGACACCTCCCTCGACGCCCTGTCCCGTCTGAAGCCGGTCATGCCGACGGCGATCCACACGGCCGGCAACTCGTCCCAGATCAGCGACGGCGCGGCGGCGATCATGTGGGCGTCGAAACGGATGGCCCGCGCCCTGAAGCTGAAGCCGAGGGCGAGGATCGTCGCCCAGGCCCTGGTGGGCGCGAACCCGCACTTCCACCTCGACGGCCCGATCGACGCGACCCGCGCCGTCCTCGGCAAGGCGGGCATGTCCCTGAAGGACATCGACCTCGTCGAGATCAACGAGGCTTTCGCGTCGGTGGTGTTGAGCTGGACGAAGGTCTTCGACCAGGACCTGACGAAGGTCAACGTCAACGGCGGCGCGATCGCCCTCGGCCACCCGGTAGGAGCGACGGGGGCCCGCCTCATCACGACGGCCCTGCACGAACTGGAGCGCACGGACAAGGAGTTCGCCCTGATCACCATGTGCGCGGGCGGCGCACTGGCGACCGGGACGATCATTCAGCGCCTGTAGCGCCACCGCCGGTCCAGGCGAGGAACGTCGAGAACGCGGCGGGCTCGATGGTGAGGATCGGGCCCGCCGGGGTCTTGGAGTCGCGGATGGCGATGGCGGCAGTGGGCGTCTCGGCGATCTCGACACACTGACCGCCCTGGTCGCCGCTGTAGCTGGACTTACGCCAGTTGAGCTCCATAACGTTCCTCCATTACACGCCGGATCAGCTCCGCCGAGTCCCTGAGGGAGAGGGCAGCGGCCCGAAGATGATCGTAACGGAGCGCGCAGTCCTTGACCGTGTCCGGGTTGGCGGTGGGATGCCCGCTGCCGTACCCCTCGGTGTAGACAATGGTCGGGTCGCCGACGAAGCGGTAGACGTCGAACGAGCCTTGAAGCCCCACGTGCACTCCGGCCGTGAACGGCAGGATCTGGATGTTGACACGGGGGTCGTCCTCGAAGGTCAACAGGTGAGCCAGTTGGCCGCGCATGACGTCCCGGCCGCCGATCTCCTGATGAAGCGCGGCCTCACTGAGGACCGCCCAGAAGACAGGTGACTCCTTCTTCTCGAAGATGCGCTGGCGAGCCATGCGCACCGCCGTGCGGTCGTCGAGGTTGCTCCGGTCCAGCGCGCCGAGCACCGCACGCGCGTATGCGCCGGTCTGAAGAAGGCCGAGGATCATGTGGGTCTGGAAGGAACAGATCTCGACGGCACGCGCCTCCAACTCCCCCACTTGTTGGAACCAGGAGGGAAGTTGAGAACGGAGCACCAGCTCCACCAGCCGCGAAAAGAGACCCCCGGTCCCGAGGGCGGCATCGACCCTCTCACTGAACTCAACGGTGGGCACCTTCCGGGCCGTCTCGACCTGCCCCACCAGCGAGCCCGTGTAATTGAGGATGTCCCCGAGCTGCCGCTGCGTAAGCTCAGCCGCCTCCCGCAACCGCCGAAGCTCGAACCCGTAGTAGTCGAGCGGCGAAGCTCCGGGGTCGAGAACATTGATATGGGTCACGCAGGCCCTCCCACGACACCACAACACAACGGGTTGTATTCAATCCATAGCCCAGAGTAGTTGCCGCAGCTCACCCTCGTACCGTGAACGGATACTTCCCCTCGATCTACGCCTCCCCCGTCCCCACGCAGCACCGCATGACCCTGACGGTCGGCGAGCACTCGGCGCGCCACATCCGCCGGATCGCCCGCATGCACTTGGAGAACTGGGGGCTGCAACACCTCACGGACACGGTGGAGTTGGCCCTGACGGAACTGATCGCGAACGTGATCCGCCACGTCCCGGACAGCCGCTGCACCCTGCTCCTGCTGAAGCAGCAGAAAGGAGTCAGGGCAGAGGTGACGGACGCCTACGGCGAACTACTCCCGACCCCGGCGAAGTCGAACCCGGAGTCGGAAGGCGGCCGAGGCCTGCTCCTCCTGGACGCGTTGGTCGACAAGTGGGGAGTGTCGCAGACAGCCGCCGGCGGAAAGACGGTGTGGTTCGAGTGCAAAGCCGTCACTTCTCATGGACGCGCAGAGCCCGACAGATGACGAACCCGTCACCCGAACCATCCGTGACGAGCAGCTTGACGTAGTCGGCCCTGCACTTCTCCGGAACGTCCACGAACTCGTCGAGCGGATCGTTGTCCGGGGCGGGCGAGATCAGAAGCTCGCGATAGCGGGATTTCACCTTCATCCCCAGCACATCCAGGAACTCGATCTCGACGGCGCCCTCCGACCCGCCTCCCGCGCCGGCCCGCAGCACGAGTTGCCGATGAGACGCCCCGTAGGACCAGAGCTGGAAGGCCCTCTCGTAACGGAAGGTCAGGTCCCGGTTCGCGACCGACCGGTCACCCACCTCGAATCCGCGAAGACGCCTTCGCTGAAGCCACGCGCCGGCGACGCTGGCCGTCGTCAGCAAAGTCCCGTACGTTGCAGCCCACGGCAGACTCCTGGGAATGTCCATGCGGGGGCCGATCACCCAGAACACCCCGGACGCGACCACCCACCCACCGAGCGACAGCAGTACGGCCACAGCCGGCGACAGCGGTTCCACTCGGTTCCGAGCCGCAGCTTGCCGCGCTTCCTCGGCCCTCCCCGTTTTCTCGTCGTAGGCATGCTGCCACCGTGCAAGGCGACATACGCCCCAGACCAAGAACCCGACCCCGACGCCGGTCAGGGCCGCCTGGAGCCAAACGTCGGGGTCGCCGAACCCGGACAAGGCCCAGACGATCCCCACCCCCAGCACTCCCCCACAGACCACACCGGCACGCACGGGATGACGGGGGACCGCCACCTCCACCCGAGTGGGAGGCTCCCCCGTCCCCAATGCCCGATCAACCGCCAGCAGCACCTTTATCCAGCCACGCATGACCGCCCCTCCCCGATGCGGCGGTAGACAAGTGGGGTGCACAGCCGAGTAGCTCCTCTACTGCATTTTCTGCACCACGGAGACCATCGCACTTCAACGCAGAGTGGTAATTCCACCATCGCCAAACTGTCCCCACAGGACTGTATTATCGCCAGTTTCCCCTACCCACAGGGTGGTCCGGCATCCATCGTCAAACTTCAAGAACACCTCGGTCCTTTGCCTACCCCTGCCGGATTCCCAGGTCCCACTTCCGCTTTTATTCTGCACACCATTCGAAGCGCAGTTAAAGTACTCCAACCGAAGAGATTCACTAGAAAACTTCCCTGAACCTTCCAGGATGACTACAGCATCTCCGGTTTTCCACTCCCGGACAAGCACACTCTCCTTCGCGAATGCCCCTTCAGGAAATTCCCCGGTATCATAAGTCGCCGCACACGCGGCCCCAAAAAATGAAGAGGCGAACAGCAAAGCCGCCGCCCTCGCACCCGTGAGGGCGCGCACTCTGCCGCCACTTCGACCAGACATCATTCTCTCCGATTAATTAGCAGAACCCTGAGGGTCGGGTGAGACGCCTCCAGGTGAGGGTGAGCTGACGCAGCCACCCTCGCCGTCGGCTCAGAGCGCCGAGGTCGGCCGCCACCGCCGCCAGAGCCTTCGCAGCCGGACGGCCGTCGCCCAGACCGCCGCGATCAGGCCGGCCACGGCGAGGAACGCCAGCAGGACCAGCATCGGGTTGACCCAGGGCGGCACCAGGTCGTACGAGGCGTTGCACTTGTTGTGCAGGGGGAAGATCCGCGACGGCTCGCGCCAGTGCTCCGTGCGGTAGGCGTCGTCGTACTTCTGGCCCTTCAGGAGGGCGCAGGTCTCCGCCACGTCCAGGCCGCCGGACCACGCGCCCCAGAACCAGGTGAGGAACAGCCCCACGCACGACAGTATTGAGAGCGTCAGCCAGAAGACCGGCGTCCGCCGCACGAACCACGTCCCCAGGTTTCCGGTCATCCAGCGATTCTCCCCCCCCCCGGTGATCAGAACGCCCCGCCGCCCCCAACTCCCGTCGGTACCATGCGTTTTGTCCCGCCCGCGCGTCAGCGGGCCGGGGCGTCCACGGGGAGGGGACCGGACATGCTGAGCGAGGCGTTGACCGCGGCTGCGGCCGGTGGGGGGATGGCCGTCGTGCAGTCGGCAGGGGCGGACGGCTGGGCCTGGTTCCGGGTGCGGTGCGCTCGGCTCGTCGCACGGGGGGATGCCGACGCCGAGCGTGAGGCGCTGGACCGGCTCGATCGGACCGCGGCCGTGCTCGGCGCCGTCGACGAGGGCGACCGGGAGCGGGTGCGGGCCGTGCACGCGGTGCTGTGGCAAGGCGAGTTCGCCTCGCTGCTGGAGTCCCTCCCCCAGGAGGAGCGGGATCGGCTCGTCGAGCAACTCGTGCGGCTGACACAGGAGTTCGGCGCGGATGACAGGCCACAGGGCGGCACTGTCAGCGGCAACACCTTTCACGGGCCCACCGCCGTGCAGACCGGCGATCACAACCGGCAGGAGAACCACTTCGGGTCCGGCGGATGAGCGACCCCCGTCCCGAGACCGGCAGCGCCGAGTCGGACCCCGGCGACAGAGGCCCGCGCGACGCGAACTCCGTCTCCGGCAACGCCTTTCACGGGCCCGCCGCCTTCCAGGTCGGTGACCACAACACCCAGAACATCCATCACCACGTCGCCCACACCGCCGCCACCACCGTGGACCCCCTCGACGCCACCGCCGACGAACTCGCCCGGGTCGTCGGCGCCCAGTGGCACAAGGAGGCCGGGCTGCGGCGGCTGCTCGAACCCGCGCCGCTGCCCGTGCGATGGCGGGTGAGCGAGCGCAAGGTGGCGGGCAGGGTCGTCGCAGCCACCGCGGAGGGGGCGGCTCGGGCGCGGTTCAGGCCGCTGCCGGGGATGGGAGCGACCACCCGGGCACAGCTCCGTGACGGCGGCGGGCTGTCCGAACTGCACGCCGCGTACGGCGGGTTGGCCTCCGGGCGGCTGCTGCTCGTCGGGCCGCCGGCCGCCGGGAAGACCGCCGCCGCCGTGCTGCTGCTCCTCGACGCGCTCGTCCATCGGGCCGCGCAGGCCGCACCCGCCGACCGGGCTCGTGTGCCCGTTCCCGTGCTGCTCTCCCTCGACGGGTGGAACCCCGGCGAGGACAGCGCCGTCGACTGGGCCGCCGACCGGCTGACCCGCGAGTACACCCTCTTCCACGGGAAGGGAGGGCGGGGCCGCGCGCGGCAGTTGCTCGAACAGGGGCGCGTCTCCCTCTTCCTCGACGGCCTCGACGAGGTCACCGGCAAGCTGCGCGGGGCCATGGTCGGCGCGCTGGAGACGGCGCCCTGCAGGCTCGTGCTGGTGTCGCGGGCCAAGGAGGCCGTGCTCACCGCGAAGAAGGCGCGGCTGGGCGGTGCCCTCGCGGTGGAGATCCAGCCGGTCCGGCCCGCCGACGCCGCCGGGTACCTGCTGAACCGGCTGCCCTCCGTGCCGTCCCCCGCCTGGCGGGAGCTCACCGGGCGGCTCCTCGACGAGACCGGGCCGCTCGCCGCCGGGCCGCTCACCGCCGCCCTCACCGGGCCCCTGGCCATCGCCCTGCTCCGCGACGTCTACGGCGACGACGATCCCGTCGACGAACTGCTCGACACTGCCCGCTTCCCGACCCCCGCCGCCGTCGAGAACCATCTCCTCGATCACGCGGTCGTCGCCGCCTACGCCCGTCGCCCCGGACACCCCCGCCCGCGCTACTCCGCCAGGACGGCCGAACGCTCGCTCCGGTATCTCGCCGCCCGGCTCGACCAGGAGGGCGCCCGCGATCTGCGCTGGTGGCACACTCCCGGCTGGACGGGCCACCGGCCGCGGCTGATCGCCGTATGGATCGTGTCCACGCTCGTGTGCGGACCGCCCGGCGTGGTCATGGCCTGGAGTCTGTACCCGACTCCGCTGATAGGCGTGATCGGTGTCCTCTCGGCGATCGGGGGCGGCTACGGTGTCGCCCGCCGGGTCGCGGAGTTCAGCGAGCCGCAGCCGCTGTCGAGTGCCGGGTGGCGCGACATCTTCACCCCGGAGACGGTCCGGTCCGGCATCGGCCAGTGGCTTTTCGTGGGTACCGGGCTCTGCCTCCTGCTGCCGCTGGCCTTCGACCCCGGCCCGCCGATCTGGCTGCTGTACCTGGTGACACTGCCCTTCGGCTTCTCCGAGCTGCTGGTGACGGGGCGAGGGCACAAGATCCTCTCCGGCACCCCGTTCCTCTCCGCCGGCTCGGGCCGTAGCTACGACAAGGTGCGGGAGGAGTACGCCCGGCCCCAGGTGGTGGACACCCGGTCAGTGGGCCCGGTGGACGTGTGGCGGCACCACATGGGGCTCCGGCTCTTCCTCGGGCTGCTGACCGGATTCGCCCTCGCGCTGTACATCGGCCCGATCATCGCCTGGACGCAGTACCCGCTCCTCGGAGCGATGTTCGCGCTGACGGCCGCCCTGTGGACCGGCGCCACCTCGGTCCTCGTCGGCAACCTCGCCGTCGCCACCAGCCTCACCGCCGTGCAGCTCCACTTCGAGCAGGGGACGCCCGTACGACTGGTGCGCTTCCTGGAGGACGCCCGTCGCCGCAACCTGCTGCGGGCGACGGGCCCCGTCTACCAGTTCCGGCACGCTCGGCTCCAGGAGCGGCTGGCCGCGGACAGGCCCACCTGAGCGATCAGTGCGGTGACGGCTGCTGGGCGATCAGCGCGGTGACGGCTCCTTCTCGGCCCGTGCCGGTTCGGCCGCCGCGACCGCCGTCGCCGTCGCGAACCGTGCCCGCGGACCCATGAACAGGTACGACAGGCCGAAGCCGCCGCCCACCACCAGCGCGCCGCCGACCGCGTCCAGCACCCAGTGGTTGCCGGTAGCGACGATCGCCGACACCGTGAAGAACGGGTGCAGCAGGCCCAGCGCCTTCATCCACCACTTCGGGGCGACGATCGCGATGACCAGCCCGCACCACAGGGACCAGCCGAAGTGCAGGGACGGCATCGCCGCGTACTGGTTCGTCAGCGCCGTCAGCGTCCCGTAGTCCGGCTTGGAGAAGTCCTGGACGCCGTGGACCGTGTCGATGACGCCCAGGTCCGGCATCAGGCGGGGCGGGGCGAGCGGGTAGAGCCAGAAGCCGACCAGGGCCAGCAGGGTCGCGAAACCCAGGGAGGCGCGGGCCCAGCGGTAGTCGACCGGGCGGCGCCAGTACAGGAGGGCGAGGACCGACAGGGGCACCACGAAGTGGAAGGACTCGTAATAGAAGTCGAAGAAGTCCCGCAGCCACCCGACCTTCACCACGGCATGGTTGGCCCAGTGCTCGATGTCGATGTGCAGGAACCGCTCGATGTCGAGGATCTGGCGGCCGTGGGCCTCCGCACGGGCCCGTCCGCCGGTGTTGGTGCCGCCCGTCGCGCCCAGCCGGACCCGCTGGTACGCCGCGTACGTCACGCGGATCAGCAGCAGTTCGAGGAGGAGGTTCGGGCGGGTCAGGACCCGCTTCAGGAAGGGCAGCAGCGGTACACGCTTCCAGCGCGTGGGAACGGGCCGCGCGTACTCCGTGGGGATGGGCGCACGGTAGTACGGGGACGTCCGCGACAGGAACGGGACGACCGTGGCCGCCGCGACGGCCGCCAGCAGCACCGCGTTGTCGCGCAGGGGGTACAGGACCGCCATGTTCGGCAGCATCATCTTCGCCGGGAGGGTCATCACCAGGATCACCGCCACCGGCCACACATAGCGGTCGGAGGCGCGCTTGCCGACCCGGCCGACCACCGCCAGCAGCACCCACAGCAGCTGGTGCTGCCAGGTCGTCGGCGAGACGACGATCGCCGCGCAGCCCGTGAGGGCCACGGCCAGCAGCAGCTGACCGTCTCGGGCGTAGCGGACCGCCCGGCGGACGCCCAGCGCGGCGACGACCGCGCCGAGCGACAGGAACAAGCCGATCTCCGGCGGGCCGGAGAGGCCGAGGCGGAGCAGGGCGCCGTGCAGGGACTGGTTGGCGAGCGCGTCGGCCTCGCCGCCGAGTCCGACACCCGCCATGTGGTGCACCCAGTAGGTGTACGAGTCGTGCGGCATCGCCGCCCAGGCGAGCGCGGTGCCCGCGGCGAAGGAGGCGCCGGTGACGGCCGCGGCGCGGCGGCGGCCGGTGAACCACAGCAGTGCGGCGAAGAGCAGGACCGTGGGCTGGAGGGCCGCCGCCAGACCGATCAGGACGCCGGCCGCCCGCCAGTCCCGGACGACGAAGCAGCCGAGCAGGACCAGCAGCACCGGGATGATGCTCGTCTGGCCGAGCCAGAGGGTGTTGCGCACCGGCAGCGACAGCATCAGCAGGCTGATCGTGACGGGCGCGGCCAGCAGTGCCGTCCGTCTGTGGACCGGCTGGGGCAGGGCACGCGCCACGACCAGGCCGAGGGCGGCGACCAGCAGCAGGGTGCCGAAGGTCCAGCCCCAGCCCAGGGCCTGTTCGGCCGCCCGGGTGAGGGGCTTGAGGACGAGCCCGCCGAACGGGGTGCCCGTGAAGCGGGTGGAGTCGTAGAGCGAGCCGTTGACGTGCAGCACGCCGTCGGGTCCGACCCAGGTCTCCAGGTCCGTCAGCCGTTCTCCGCGCGGGTTGCCGAGGACGACGGCCACCTGGCGTACGGCGAGGACCGCCGCCAGCAGCCAGAGGCCGAGGCGGGCCACGCGCAGCCGCGTCCTCGCCGTGTCGACCGCCGTCGCCCCGAAGGCCTCCGTCCGCCGCCCGCTGTGCTCCGCATTCGCCACGCCTCGTCGGCCTCCCGCCGCGTCCGTCCCACGTCCCGTGCGCGAAGTTTCCTCTCGCACCCTATGAGCCTCGCACCGCCCCCGGACACAGACGCAGGCCACCGCTGCTTCACCTGACGTCCGCTCTCCTTTTGTCCGGAAGACGATAGTGGTCCCGGGGGCCCGCCGTTTCCACGTGCCGTGACACGGGACGGGACACGAGAGGGGAACCGGGTCCGGATACGGGTCGGGAGCGGGACCGTCAGCGGGCCGCCGGGGGGGCGGGAATTGGATAAGGCCGCGAACGGAACAGGGGCTTCAGCCGTACCGTCGTTGCCACCGCAATGCGCGCGGGCGGGTACGCGGAGTGCTGGAGGGGATACGAGGCATGGGCGGTTTCCTGCGGGAACGGCAGGCGTGGCGGAAACGGTTACGCGGGCGGATCACGGCCGTGCTGCTGGCTCTGCTGGCGATCCAGCTCGGTTCGCTCGTCGCACCGGCCTACGCCTGCGGCTGCGGTGCGCTGCTCCCGGGCGACCAGCGGCAGGTCGTGGTCGGCCGCGAGGTCTCCGTCGTGCGCTGGGACGGCGCGCAGGAACAGATCGTGATGCGGCTGACGGTCGACGGGGACGCCGACCGGGCCGCCTGGATCATGCCCGTGCCGCACCGGGCGACGGTCGGACTCGGCGCACCGGAGCTGTTCGACCAGCTGGCCGCGGCCACCGCCCCCGTGCACCGCTCCCGCCACCACTTCTGGCCGCAGGACGGCGACTGGCCGCTGACCGCGGGCGGCGCCACGGCGGGCCCGCCGCCGCCCGGGGCGAGGCCCGGCGTCAGCGTGATCGGCCGCGAGCGGCTCGGCCCGTTCGACGTGGCCCGGCTGACCGCCACCGATCCGGGGGACCTCGACGACTGGCTGCGCGCCAACGACTTCACCCTTCCGGGTCGCCTCGAGAGCGCGCTCCGGCCGTACGTCGACCGGCGCTGGGAGTACGTCGCGGTCCGGCTGACCCCCGAGAGCAGCGGGACCGCGCTGCGCGGCGAGCTCGAACCGCTGCACCTCACCTTCGCCGCCGACACCCTCGTCTACCCGATGCGGCTGTCCCGGCTGGCGGCCACCCCGCAATCGCTCGGCCTGTACGTCCTCGCCGCGCACCGCATGGAACCGGCCTCGCGGATCGGCGGCGAACGGCCCCGGGTGACGTTCGCCGGGCCCGTCGGGAAGACCACGGGACCGCTGGCCGAGCTGGCGAAGGGCACACCGTTCCTGACGGCCGTCGCCCAGGAGTTCCCGCGGCCTTCGGAGATCTCCGGGGACCATGAGCTGCGCCGGGCGGCGACGGACGCGGCGTACCGGCAGGTGATCTACGAGGACCGGCTGCTCGCGCTCGCCGGGATCCCGGTGTGGCTGCTGACGGTCGTCGGCGGACTGGCCGTCCTGAACACCGTCGCGGTCGTACTGGGAGTCCGCTGGGGCCGGGCCCGCCGGGTGACCCTGCCCCGCCCCCGCCATGCCTCGGGCTTCCACCCGACCGCCACCGCCACCACCGGCACGGGCACGGCACCGATGCCGGTACCAGTACCAGTACCAGCTACGACGGCTACGACGGCTACGACGGCAGGAGGACCTGGCACGGTGCCGGGGCCGACGGCGGCGGGGCCGCCCGCCCCCGCTGCTCCTCCTGCCCCTCCCGCCCCTCCCGCCCCTCCGGCACCTGTCGCCCCTCCGGCCCCTCCCGTCCGTCCCCCCGTGTCCGTTCCGCCGAAGCCGCCCGTGCCTCCCCGGACGCCGCCCTTGCCCTCCGCACGTCCCGCTCCGCCCCCGCCCACGCCCGGCACACCGCCGGCGCCGCGCACGGCGCCCTCCGCCTCTTTCGCGCCTCCCGCCGCGCCCCCTGCGCCGAACGGCTGAAAGCCCCGGCCGGGGATCCGTGGGGCTCGACTTAGCATTCCTGACGAGACATACCGCCGGATATGTCAGGTACACGAGAGGCAGAGCGCATGAGCGAGTCGCAGGCCTGGGACGCCGTCGACGCCTACTTCACCGACCATCTCGCCCCGGACGACGAGGTGACGGCGGCCGCGCTGCGCGACAGCGAGGCCGCGGAGCTGCCACCCGTCAACGTCACGGCCAACCAGGGCAAACTGCTCCAGCTGCTCGCCGAGATCCAGGGGGCCCGGACGGTCCTGGAGATCGGCACGCTCGGCGGTTACAGCACGATCTGGCTGGCCCGCGCGCTCCCGGCCGACGGCCGGCTGATCTCGCTGGAGTACAGCCCCCGGCACGCGGAGGTCGCCACCCGCAACATCGCCCGCGCGGGCCTGGACAAGCTGGTCGAGGTGCGGGTCGGGCCGGCCCTGGAGTCGCTGCCGCTGCTGGCCGACGAGAACCCGCCGCCGTTCGACCTCGTCTTCATCGACGCCGACAAGGTCAACAACGCCCACTACCTGGAGTGGGCGCTGAAGCTCACGAGCGTGGGAAGCCTGATCGTCGTCGACAACGTCGTACGGGGCGGACGGGTCGTGGACGCGGACAGCGACGCGGGAGACGTGGTCGGCACCCGCGCCGCGATCGAACTGATCGGCTCGCACCCGAGGCTGAGCGGCACGGCCGTGCAGACGGTGGGGGCGAAGGGCTACGACGGCTTCGCCCTGGCGCGCGTGCTGGCCTAGCGCCCGCCTGCGGACAGGGCCCCGGCCCCGGCCGTCGCACCGCCATCCCCCCGAAATTGTCACGCCTCGTGATAGAAGCCCACATTGACGCTGCGCGGCCCGGTGCGGTCGAGGACGATGATCTCGCCGGAGCCGCCGCGCGCCAGCGGCATGGTCCCGCCGTAGGCGAGCGGCTGCGCGTACCCGCCGCTCACCAGCCGCACCTCGGAGGACGGCTCGTCCTGCGACCCGCGCAGCCACGAGACCTGCCAGGTGCCCTCGGGTCCGCACAGGAACTCCAGGTGCACCCGCGAGACGAACAGCCAGTCGTCGGGGGTCGCGAGGCGGCACACGGATTTGTCCCGGCCCACCCGGAGCACGGCACCCGGGTCGCTGGGCGAATCGGCCATCAGCATGCCGGCCGTGGCGCCCTCTTCCGTCCCGGAGACGGTGGCCATGGTGAGTTCGAGCACGTGCGCTCCCCTTGAAATGTCTTTGACATGCCTGTCGGCGTGCTGGGTCCTAAGTGTGCTTGTACAGCGGCCGCATGATAAATCGCCCGGCCCCATCACGTCCGGCACAATGGACGCATGACCGAGCGAAAGCCACCGGGTGTCCCGTTCGAGTCCTGGGTCGACAAGCAGATCCGTGACGCGGAGCGGCGCGGTGAGTTCGCCCAACTGGCGGGAGCGGGAAAGCCGTTGCCGGCGGGTGAGGACACCACGTACGACGAACTCTGGTGGATCAAGAGCAAGATGGCCCGTGAGGGCCTCTCCGTCCTGCCGCCGACGCTCGCCCTGCGCAAGGAGGCGGAGGACGCGCTCGCGGCGGCCTACGCGGCGCCCTCGGAACGCCTCGTCCGGAAGATCGTCACGGACGTCAACGTCAAGGTGCGCGACATGATGTTCAAGCCGCCGCCCGGCCCCCCGCTGGGTATGAAGCCGTACGACGTCGAAGCGGTCGTACGGGAGTGGCGGGAGCGCCGGGCGGCGGCAGGCGGGTCGGCCGCTGGGGCCGAAGGGGCCGAGGGCTCAGAGGTGTAGCAGCCGCTCGGTCAGTTCGCGGTAGTCGCGCAGCGCCAGCCGGAGCTGCTCGGTGTCGGTGGCCGTCGCGGCCGTCGCGGAGCGGTCCTTGCCGCCCTCCGACCCCGACTGCCAGGAACCGCGCAGGGTGCGGCGGCGGCGGTCCACGGCGTCCGTGAACTGCGCGGCGAGTTCCTCCAGCACCTGGTCGGCCTCCGCGACGGCGTCGCGCGGGCCGTCGACGAACCCGACGACCGCGTGCCGCATGCGGGAGGCGATCCGGTCGCACTCGTCGTCCGGCAGGAGGGACTCGCCGTGACCGCGGTGCCCGGCGGCGGCCGCCGTCGGCTCACGGCCCGTGACGGTGTCCACCGCGCCCGTGTCCCGGTGCCGGGGCTGCGCCCCTTCGCCGGAGGCGCTGAGCGGGCCCGCGTCCCGGCCGGCGCCGGCCGCCCGGCCGCGCGCCGGTTCGCCCGCGCCGATGTCGGAGCCGAGCGGGGTCGGCTCGCCCACGGCTGTCGTACCCCGCGGCTCCGCCGACGTCCGTCCCCTCTCCCCCGGCAGGACGGTCTCCTCCGGCAGAGCGGTCGCACCCGGCGAGGCGGCCTCGCCGGTGCGTACAGGATCCCCGGTGCGTACAGGGTCCCCGGTGCGTACGGGGTCCCCGGTGCGTGCGGTGTCTGTGGTCCGTGCGGTCTCACCGGGCCGCAGGGTGTCGGCGGCCCGTGCCGTGTCGGCGGGCTTCGCCGCGCGGGCCCGGTCGGCCGCCGTCCGGCGGTTCTCCGCGGTACCGCCCGCGATCCCGGCCGGTATCGCGTCCGGGTTCGCACCCGTGTCCCGCGTCGTGTCCCGCGTGCTGTCGGGCGTCGTGTTCGGCGTCTTGTTCGGTGTCAGGTCCGGCATGGGGTCAGCCCTCCTTCGCCTGGTGACGGTGGAAGCCTCGCGGCAGGTGGTGTCCGGAGCGGGAGCCGTTCTGGCTCACGCGCTCCTGCGTGCGACGGCGGCCGGCGTCGTGACCGGCCTCACCGACCAGCTCGTCGAAGAGGGCGCGCGCCTCGACCATGGCGGCCCGCATGTCCTCGGTGCCGGGTGCGCCGGAGGTGCCGGTCGTGCTCGCGTCGTGCGTGTCGACGCCGTTGGCGCGTACCCGGGCGACCCCGTGGACGCGCCGGTAGCCCTGGACGTGGTGCGCGTGGTGGACGGACAGCGCGGCGAGCTGCTCCTCGTACTGGTCGCCGTCCGGGAAGCCCCGGGCGCCGGCCACTTCGGCGAGCAGACGGTCGGCCTCGGTGACGGCCTGCTGGGGCGAGTCGACGAACCGCTCCTGCGCGGCCGTCCAGCAAGCCTCGAACCTCTCCCGCTCCGCGGGCTCCAGCGGGCGCTCCCGCAGCCCGCCGTGCCGCTCCACGAGGGCGTCGAGCTCGCGCTCGGCGGCCTTGACGTCCCCGTCGTGCCGGGCCACGGCACGGTCGTACTCGGGCCCGAAGCGACGCTTCAGACCGTGTCCGCCGTGCGAGCCGCGGGCCCGCACGGCCAGAACGGCCGCGACGGCGACGATGGCCGCCACGATCACGATCAGAGCGATGATCACTCCTGTGGACATGCCTTGCCTTCCGATGTGTCGGCCCCACGGGCCGGTTCACGCATCGGGTTGCCCGGACTGCCTCTCCCAAACGGCCCGCGTGCCGCGGCGCCCCGCGCGCCCACCGGGACGAGGGCGCCGACACATATTCGGTTGCGGGGCGGCCGGGCCGCCTCCGGACAATGTCCGCATGACCACATCGCCGGCCTGGACCCTCACCGCCGAACCCTTCGACTCCCCGGTCGCCCGCGCCCTCTGGCGGGCGTACTACACCGAGGTCAGCGACCGCTACTACCTGCTGCACGAGGGGCGCAGGACCGACCCGGCCGAGCTTGAGCGGGAGATCGCCGCCCACACCGGTGCCGAACTCGCCCCGCCCGGCGGACGGTTGCTCGTCGGACGGTACGGCGGTGAACCGGCCGGCAGCGCGGGCGTACGGCTGCGGGACGCGGAGACCGCCGAGCTCACCCGGGTGTTCGTCCGGGCGGAGCTGCGCGGCCGGGGCGGCGCCGCGGTCCTCGTCCGGGCCGCCGAGGACGCCGCCCGCGCGCTCGGCGCCACCCGGATGATCCTCGACACCCGCGGCGACCTCGTCGAGGCCCGTGCCCTGTACGCCCGGCTGGGTTACGCGGAGACCGCGCCGCACAACGCGGACCCGTACGCCGAGCACTGGTTCGGCAAGCCGCTCGGCCCGGCCCTCAGGTGAGCCGGTGGTCGGGCACCACCCGGCCGCCGTGCGGCTGTTCACGGTCGGAGCCGCACAGCTCGCTGTTCAGCTCCTTGACGAGCTGAACCAGGTCGGTGGGCCGGTCCGGGCCCCACCAGTCGCCGAGCAGCTCGGCCAGCGACTCCTCGCGGACCTGCGCGAGCCGGTCGGCGACCTCGCGCCCCTCGTCGGTCAGCATCATGTCGAGCCCCTCGCGTACGGCGAGTCCGCGCCCCTCGATCTGACGCACGGCCTCGATGACCACAGGCAGCGGGACGGTGGTGTCCTCGGAGAGCACGCTCGGCTCGACACTGCCGTACCGCTTGATCCGCAGCAGCAGCCAGCTGGACGCCGGAAGGAGGTCCTGGCCGGCCAGCGCGGTGATCTTCCGGTAGATCTCGCGGCGGCCATCGCGGGTGCCGAGCACGGACAGCGCCCGGCACACCTCGTCGTACGAGGACCGTTCCACCGGGTTGCTGGCGAGGGTCTCCGTCACGTCGGGCGCGGTGACCGAGCCGCGCAGCGGGTCCTCCCTGAGGAACCACGCCAGGACGAAGCCGACGAGGGCGACGGGGGCGGCGTACAGGAAGACGTCGGTGATGGCGGACGCGTACGCGTCCAGGGCCTGCGGTCGCAGGCTCGACGGCAGCTCGGCGATGCCGCGCGGATCGGATTCGAGTCCGTCCACCGAGACCCCTGACGGGAGTCGCTTGCCCCGGAAGGCATCCGTGAGCTTGTCTCCGAGGCGGCCCGAGAAGATCGTGCCGAAGATCGCGACGCCGAAGGAGGCGCCGATCGAGCGGAAGAAGGTCGCGCCGGAGGTGGCGACGCCGAGGTCCTCGTACCCGACGGCGTTCTGCACGATCAGCACCAGGACCTGCATGACCAGGCCGAGGCCGAGGCCGAACACGAAGAAGCAGGCGCTCATCGCGCCCGTGGAGCTGTGCTCGTCGAGCCGGTGCAGGAGGAGCAGGCCGAGGGTGGTGACGCCGGTGCCGGCGACCGGGAACACCTTCCAGCGGCCGGTGCGGCTGACGATCTGCCCGGAGGCGGTGGACGCCAGCAGCAGGCCCGCCACCATCGGCAGCATGTGCACACCGGACAGGGTCGGGGAAACGCCCTGCACCACCTGGAGGAAGGTCGGCAGGTACGTCATCGCGCCGAACATCGCGAAGCCGACGATGAAGCTGATCACGGCGGAGAGGGTGAAGGTGCGGATGCGGAACAGTTTCAGGGGGAGCACCGGTTCGGCCGCCCGCCGTTCGACGGCCACGAACGCCACGGCCAGGAGCACGCCCAGCACCGCCAGCCCGACGATCTGCGGAGAGGCCCAGTCCCAGGTGGTGCCGCCGAGCGAGGCCACGAGGACCAGGCAGGTGGCGACCGCGGCGATGAGGAAGGTGCCGAGGTAGTCGATGACGTGCTTCGTCGACTTGCGCGGGATGCGCAGGACGGTCGCGATGACGGCGAGCGCGACGACGCCGACGGGCAGGTTGATGTAGAACACCCAGCGCCAGCTCAGATGCTCGGTGAACAGGCCGCCCAGCAGTGGGCCGAGGACGCTGGTGGCGCCGAACACCGCGCCGAACAGGCCCTGGTAGCGGCCGCGGTCGCGCGGCGGGACGAGATCACCGACGATCGCCATCGACAGCACCATCAGGCCACCGCCGCCCAGGCCCTGGAGGGCGCGGAAGGCGATCAGCTGTGGCATGTTTTGCGCCATTCCGCACAGCGCCGAACCGATCAGGAAGATGACGATCGCGGTCTGGAACAGCCTCTTGCGCCCGTACTGGTCACCGAGTTTTCCCCACAGCGGGGTCGCGGCCGTCGACGCCAGCAGGTAGGCGGTGACCACCCATGACAGGTGCTCCATACCACCGAGCTCGCTGACGATCGTGGGCAGGGCGGTCGACACGATCGTCTGGTCCAGGGCGGCGAGCAGCATGCCGAGCAGGAGGGCGCCGATGGAGACGAGAACGTTTCCGGACACGTGTTCCGCACGCGGATCCGCCGCCCTGCTGTGCGCGTCCAAGACCATGGATGCCTCCCGAGGCTCTGGTGACCCCCTCCATCGTGATCGGTGTGACCCGTTATGGCCTCTTGTAGTCCTCTTGCGCCTTGACGGAATGGGGCATTCCGGGGGTCGCGGGCGGCGGGGCATGTGAAGGATCTGCATAATCTCTGGAGTTCGAATGGGGAGGGACGAACACGTGATCGATCCGACGGGGCGCAAGGGGCACCCGGGGCAGCAGGGGCTGCCGTGCCCGGAGTGCGGAGCGCTGCGCGCGCTCGACAACACCCCGTCCTGTGCCTGCGCCCAGCGCGCCGCCGAGGCCCAGCGCGACACGCGCACGACCGAGGCGGCCGCCGCGGAGGACTTCGATCCGTTGCGGATACGGCCCTACGTCGAGCTCGGGACGGAGCACGGGGGCGGCGGCGAGCCCGCCGGCGCCTTCGGCGGTGAGGCCGAGGGCGGGCCCGTCGGCTCCGCCGGCCCGGCCGACGTGACCATGCCCCTCCCGACCGTCCCGGGCCCGCCCGGCACCCCAGGCGCTCCCTTCACCCCCGGCGCTCCCGGCGCTCCCGGTGTTCCGGCCGACGCGACGATGCCCCTGCGCGCCGTGCACCCCGCCGGGCGGGCGCCGGACATGACGGCGGCGCTGCCCACTCCCCTGGCCTCGTCCGCCTCCGAGCCCAGCACGACCGACCTGAGCCTGTTCGAGGCAGCGGACGTCGGCCCCGTACACCCCGACGACGAGGAACCGCACCGTCCGCGCCGCCGCCGCACGCTGCTGATCGCGACGACCTCGGCCGTCGTGGCCGTGGTGGCGGCGGCCGGCTTCGCCTCCGGGCTGTTCACCTACGAGAAGCCGACGCGGGACGGGGCCGCCCCCGAGGACGTGCGGGCGGCCGTGCCGGACGCCTCGACCAGCGCCGCCTCGGCCTCGGCATCGCCGAGTCGCTCCGCGTCCCCGTCGGCCTCCGAGGCCTCGGCGTCGCCCTCCGAGAGCGAGAGCCCGTCGCCCTCCGCGTCGGAGTCGAGCGCCTCACCCTCGGCGTCGCCGTCGGCCGACGCCGGACAGGCCACGCCGACCGCCCGCGTGACCGGCTCCCTGGCGCCCGGCAACGGGGCGGACGACGAGGACGACCCCGGCGAGGCGGTCGTCCTGCGGCGCGGCGACAAGGGCGCCGAGGTGACCGAACTCCAGCTGCGGCTGCACCAGCTGTTCCTCTACAACGGCGAGGCCGACGGCACCTTCTCCGGCGAGGTCGAGGACGCCCTGCGCAACTACCAGTGGTCCCGCGGCACGACGGAGGACGGCCTGGGCACCTACGGGGCACTGACCCGGACCCGCCTGGAGTCGGAGACGACGGAGCCGTAGCCCCGGATCCCCGGCCCGCGACCTCCGGACCCCGAATCCCGGACCCCGATCCCGGATCCCGAACCCACGGCAGCACACACCCACGGCAGCACACACCCGCGGCCACCCCAGGGGCCAGAGCCCCCGGCGCCTCAGCCTCACGCCACGTGGATCCGCACCCCGGACTCACCCGTTTCCACCCGAACCTGCCGCAGATCGCGGACCACCACGTCCGGTCCGTGCACGGCGGCCCGCGGCCCCACGCCCACGACCCGCATCCCGGCGGCCCGGCCGGCCGCGATGCCCGCGCCGGAGTCCTCGAAGACCACGCAGTCGGCCGGGGCGATCCCCAGTTCGGCCGCGCCCTTGAGGAAGCCCTCGGGGTCCGGCTTGCTCGCGCCCACCGACTCCGCGGTGACGCGCAGGTCCGGGAGCGCCAGTCCGGCCGCGGCCATCCGGGCCGTCGACAGCGGCACGTCCGCCGAGGTGACCAGCGCGTGCGGGACATCCCGCAGGGAGGCGAGGAACTCCGGCGCGCCGGGCACCGGCACGACGCCGTCCATGTCGGCGGTCTCCTCCGCCAGCATCCGCGCGTTGTCCGCGTGGTTCAGGTGCACCGGCCGGCCGGGCAGCAGCACGGCCATCGAGGCGTACCCCTGGCGGCCGTGGACGACCTTCATGACGTCGTCACCGTCGAGCCCGTGCGTGTCGGCCCAGCGCCGCCAGACCCGTTCCACGACGGCGTCCGAGTTCACGAGGGTGCCGTCCATGTCGAGCAGGAGGGCGCGGGCGGTCAGGACCGGCATCAGCAGCTCCAGGTAGGAAGAGAACAAGGCGGCCCCGCCCGCCGGTCAGGGAAAACGAGCGGGAGCCACTTTGTTTCTCTACGGTACAAAACAATGCGGGTCCACCGCCACCCCGGCCGCGAGGCGCCGGGGAGCGTTCACCCGCCGTTCAGCTCGGCCCCGGCCTCAGCCGGCGATCGCCTCCCACAGGCTCCACACCCCGAGCGCCAGCATCAGCAGCGCCGCGATCTGCGTGATCAGCTTCAGCGGCACCCGCTTCATCAGCGCCTTTCCGCCGACGATGCCGAGTCCGGCCACCGCCCACAGCGCCAGCACCGCGCCCAGTCCGACGGAGAGCGGATCGTCGTAGCGGGCGGCGAGGTTCGCCGTCATGATCTGGGTGAGATCACCGAACTCGGCGACGAGGATCAGCATGAAGCCCGCGCCGGCCACCTTCCAGAAGGACTGGTTCTCCGGCCGCCGGACCTCCTCCTCACCCTCGTCCTTCTTCAGCAGCAGCACCGCCGCGCCACCCAGGAACAGGACACCGGTCAGCGCGTGCACGAGCTGCTGCGGGAGCAGGGTCAGCACGCTGCCCGCCGCGACGGCCAGCGCGACATGCAGCGCGAAGGCGGCGGCGACCCCGGCGAAGACGTACGAGGCGCGGTAGCGGGTGCCGAGGACGAGGCCGGCGAGCGCGGTCTTGTCCGGCAGCTCGGCCAGGAAGACGACGCCGAAGACGAGCGCCGTCACGGTGATGCTGATCAAGGTTCCTCAATCGGTCGGGGCCGCCCCACCGAGAGTCCTGACGCTTGAGAAAGGAAGACACCTCGGCACGGCAGCACACATGTCATCCCTGCCGTGGGGCACGGATGTGCACTGCTTGCCGAAGGTCTCGCTGGCCGACCCTGTGACGGGTCCGCCTCCGGGCGCCGGCTCAGACGAGCTGAGCAGTATGTCGACGGTCCGGCGAAGAGCTACTCCCCTTCTGCGTTCCCCATTGTACGAGATCGTTCTGCCATAAACCTTGTCGTGTCATGCACACGTCACTAACTTCTCACCGGGCGCACATCTCCCCGCAACGTGCGGCCGCGAGCATTCCCACGCTCGCGCTCCAACACCCCGCCTCCCCCATGGAGTTCGCATGTCGAAGTTCTACGCGCGTGGACGGCTGAGCATACTCGCCGCCCTCACCGGTCTCATAGCCTCGGTCGGGCTGCTCAACTCCCCGACCGCCTCCGCCGCGCTCCCCACCCCGGTCAGCGCCGCGACCGCCCGCACCTACCTCGCCTCGCTCACCGTGGCGACCGAGGTCCGCACCGGCTACAGCCGTGACCTCTTCCCGCACTGGATCACCATCTCCGGCACCTGCAACACCCGGGAGACGGTCCTCAAGCGCGACGGTACGAACGTCGTCACCAGCTCCGCCTGCGCCGCCACCAGCGGCAGCTGGTTCTCCCCCTACGACGGCGCCACCTGGACCGCCGCCGCCGACGTCGACATCGACCACATGGTCCCGCTCGCCGAGGCCTGGGACTCCGGCGCCCGCAACTGGACCACCGCCCAGCGCCAGGCCTTCGCCAACGACCTGACGCGCCCGCAGCTCATCGCCGTCACGGACAACGTGAACCAGTCCAAGGGCGACCAGGACCCGGCCGAGTGGATGCCGTCGGTCACCTCGTACCGCTGCACCTACGTCCGCGCGTGGGTCCAGGTGAAGTACTACTACGACCTGTCGGTGGACTCCGCCGAGAAGAGCGCGCTCACCAGCTACCTGTCGAGCTGCTGATCGACTCGTGACCGCAGGGACTCCCCACTCTCCTCCGTCGTTCCGTACCGTACGGGGCGACGGAGGAGGGCGATCGCGTGGCCGAACTGCGGCTGGGACCAGTGCTGAGATACGCCGACGGCTCGACGGCGACCGTATGGGTCGAGGCGAGCCGACCGTGCGCCACCGAGGTGCGCTGCGCGGACGGTGCGGGCGGCAGCGCCCACACCTTCCAGGTGGCGGGCCACCACTACGCCCTGGTCCAGGTGACGGGCCTGACGGCGGGCACGGCCACGGGATACGAGGTGTTCCTCGACGGCACCCGCGTGTGGCCGCTGCCGGACTCCCGCTTCCCGCCCTCGGAGATCCGCACCCCCGCCGCGATCGGCGCCGACGGTGACGGCGACGAGGTCCGGGTGGCGTTCGGCTCCTGCCGCTGGGCGGCGCCCCCGGCCGGCGGGCACGACCCCGTGGGACCCGACGCCCTGGACAGCCTCGCGGCACGGCTCGCCGCCGATCCGGCGGCCGAGCGGCCCGACGTACTGCTGCTCCTCGGCGACCAGGTCTACGCCGACGAGGTCTCCGACGCGACCAAGGAGCGGATCTCCGCCCGGCGCGGCCTCACCGACGCGCCGGGCGCCGAGGTCGCGGACTACGAGGAGTACACCTGGCTCTACTACGAGTCCTGGCTCGACCCCGAGGTGCGCTGGCTGCTGTCCACCGTGCCCAGCTGCATGGTCTTCGACGACCATGACGTCATCGACGACTGGAACACCTCCGCCTCCTGGCTGGCCGACATGCGGGGCACCCCCTGGTGGCGCGAGCGGCTGCTGAGCGGCCTGATGTCGTACTGGGTGCACCAGCACCTCGGGAACCTCTCCCCGGCCGAGCTGGCCACCGACCCGCTCTACGCCGCCGTGCGCGAGGCCCCCGACGGCACCGACGCACTGCGCGCCTTCGCCTGCCGTGCCGACGCGGACCCGGCGTCCGTGCGGTGGAGCTACCGGCGCGACTTCGGGCGCGTGCGGCTGCTGATGGTCGACAGCCGGGCGGCACGGGTCCTCGACGAGGGCGGGCGCTCGATGCTCCACCCGGGCGAGTGGACCTGGCTGCGCGAACAGACCCTCGACGGTCCCGGCTCCTACGACCACCTCCTGATCGGCACCTCGCTGCCCTGGCTGCTGCCGCATCTGGTGCACGACGCCGAGGAGTGGGACGCGGCGCTGTGCCGGGGCGAGCGCGGGGCGCGCTGGGCCCGCATCGGGGAGAAGGTGCGGCGGGGGGCGGACCTGGAGCACTGGGCGGCCTTCCCCGATTCCTTCGCCGCGCTGGCGGAGCTGATCGCCGAGACGGGCACGGGGGCAGGGGCGCCGGCGAGTGTGCTCGTGCTCTCCGGGGACGTGCACCACGCGTATGTGGCGGAGCCGTACTGGCACGAGGGCGGCAACCCCGACGCGCGGGTGCTCCAGCTCACCTGCTCCCCCGTGCACAACTCCGTCCCCCGCTCGATCCGGGTGGGCTTCCGCTTCGGCTGGAGCGCCGCGGCCCGGGCGCTCGGCCGCCGCCTGCGCCGGCACGGGCACTGCCCCCGGCCGCCCGTCGGCTGGCGCAAGAAGGGCGGGCCCTGGTTCGGCAACCAGCTCATGTTCCTCACCCTGCGCGGGCGTTCGGCCCGGCTGCGGCTGGAGCAGGCACAGGTCGACGGGTCGCTCGCGACGCTGCGGGAGTCCGACCTGACTCCCTGAGGCGGAACAACCGGGGCACCCGGGGCCCGCGTTGGCTTCCGTGACGGCCGACGGCATGATGATGCGGACCGTCCGCTTCCACCACGGCCTCGTGGACGGTCCGCTCCATCGCGCCCCACACGCCCGGGAGTCACCCTCTTGCCCTCAGTGAACGCAGACCAAGCCGGCGTCGCAGAGCCCGCACCAAACGCGAACGCGACACCGTCGGTCACCGTTTCCGTCGCCCTCGTCGGCGCCGGGCCGCGCGGCACCAGCGTCCTGGAACGCCTCTGCGCCTCCGCGCCCGACCTCCTCCCGCCCGGGGCGCGGCTGACCGTCCACGTCGTCGACCCCGCCCCGCCGGGACCGGGACGCGTCTGGCGCACCGAGCAGTCGCGGGAGCTGCTGATGAACACCGTGGCCTCGCAGGTGACCCTGTTCACCGACGACAGCGTGGACTGCGCGGGCCCGATCCGCCCGGGTCCGAGTCTGCACGCGTGGGCGGCCGGCGAGCTGGGCCCGGACGAGTACCCGACCCGCGCGCACTACGGCCGCTATCTGGAGTGGGTGTTCGCCCGGACCGTGCGCGAGGCCCCGCCGTCGGTGCGCGTCGAGACGCACACGGCCCGCGCGGTCCGGCTCGACGACGCCGCCGACGGCCGCCAGGTCCTCACGCTGGACGACGGCCGGATCCTGCTCGGCCTGTCCGCCGTCGTCCTCGCCCAGGGGCATCTGCCGGTGGTCCCCGACACCGACCAGCGACGCCACACCTCCTACGCCCGACGGCACGGCCTGCGGCACGTCCCGCCCGCCAACCCGGCCGACGTCGACCTCGCCGCGCTCGCCCCCGGCGAACCGGTGCTGCTGCGCGGTCTCGGCCTGAACTTCTTCGACCACCTGGCCCTGCTGACCACGGGCCGGGGCGGCCGCTTCGTCCCCGCCCCCGCCGGTACCGGCACCGGTACGGGCACCGGCACCGGGCGTGCGGCCCTGCGCTATCTGCCCTCCGGTCGCGAGCCGCAGCTGTACGCCGGCTCCCGGCGCGGCATCCCGTACCAGGCCCGTGGCGACAACGCCAAGGGGCCGTACGGCCGTCACCGCCCGCTCGTGCTGACCCCGGAGGTGATCGCGGGATTCCGCAAGCGTGCGGACTCCGGCGAGGCGCCCGACTTCCTGGCCGAGATATGGCCGTTGGTGGCGAAGGAGGTGGAGACGGTCTACTACGCGGCCCTGCTGCGGGAGCCCGCGCGGCCCGGTTCCGCGGAGAGTTTCGTGCGGGAGTTCTCGGCCGTCCCGCACCGCGACGCCCGGGAGGGCGTTCTGCTCGACGGGTTCGGGATACCGCGGGCCGACCGGTGGAGCTGGGACCGGATCTCCCGGCCGTACTCGGGACGGCGGTTCGCGCATCCGGGGCAGTGGCGGGACTGGCTGCTCGGCCATCTGCGCAGGGACGCGGAGGAGGCCGCCCGGGGCAATGTGGACGGGCCCGTGAAGGCGGCCCTGGACGTCCTGCGCGACCTGCGCAACGAGCTGCGGCTGATCGTCGACCACGCCGGTCTGACCGGTGCCTCCCGCCGGGACCACCTGGACCGCTGGTACACCCCGCTCAACGCGTTCCTGTCCATCGGCCCGCCGCGCCGGCGTGTCGAGGAACTGGCCGCTCTGGTGGAGGCGGGGGTGGTGGAGGTGCTCGGGCCCCGGCTGGAGGTGCGGGAGGAGGCCGGGGCCTGGCGGGCGCACGCGCCGGAGGTGCCGGGGTCGGCCGTCCGGGTGACGACCCTCGTCGAGGCGCGGCTTCCGGAACCGGATGTGCGACGCACCGCCGACGGCCTGCTGGCGCGGCTGCTGAAGACCGGGCAGTGCCGTCCCCACACGGTGGACGGCTATGTGACCGGAGGTCTGGATGTGACCCCGCGCCCGTATCATCTGATAGACCGTCAAGGACGGCCGCACACAAGGAGGTTGGCCTTCGGGGTACCCACGGAGGGCGTGCACTGGGTCACCGCGGCAGGCGCCCGCCCAGGGGTGGATTCGGTCACGTTCTCGGACGCGGACGCGGTGGCGAGAGCCGCCCTGCGCACCGCGGTCAGGGAACTCGAACCCTGGACAGAGCCCCAGGCGGGACCCCGGACGGAACCACGGACGGAACCGCGAGCGGAAGGCCGGACGGCATCCGAACCGTGGCTAGAAGTTGAACTTGCAAGCATCGATTAGGTGCGCCTAGCGTGTGTCGCTCATTCGGTACCGCCCCCACCGGCCGTTCCTTCCCCCATCCGGGACCGGCCCGACCGACACCGAAGGAGCACCCCCCACCATGTCCGCTCGCCTCAACACCGCACAGCCCTACGCGATCGGCCTCTTCCGCATCGTCGTAGGCCTGCTCTTCGCCTGCCACGGCGCGGCCTCGCTCTTCGGCGTCCTCGGCGGCGCCGCGGGCACCGACGGCGGCACGCTCGACGCCGGCACCTGGCCCGGCTGGTACGCGGCCGTGATCCAGCTGGTCTGCGGCAGCCTGGTACTGCTCGGCCTCGGCACCCGGGGCGCCGCGTTCCTGGCCTCGGGCTCCATGGCGTACGCCTACTTCGACGTGCACCAGCCGAGCGCCCTGTGGCCGATCCAGAACGGCGGCGAGGCCTCCGCGATGTTCTGCTGGGCCTTCCTGCTGCTGGTGTTCACCGGCTCCGGCGCCCTCGGCCTCGACCGCCTGTTCGCCGGCCGCCCGGCGGCCACCGAGCGGGAGCCCGCGGCACGCAAGGCCACGGTTTCCGCCTGACCTCGTTCCGACGACACCGTGATCCGCGGTCATCGGGGCCCTTACGGCGCCCTGGTGACCGCGGATCAGCACGTGGTGGACACACGCGGTGAACGTCCTGCACCGAACACATGAGCCCCCCGTGGATCTACTGTCACACCCCGGGCGTACGCTGTATGGCTGTCATTGGCCGCACCTGCCGCTCCCCCGCGACACAGCGGCACGGTCGGCCGTCACGGGGGAGACACGGGGAGTCAGTGGTGTTCGAAAGTGTGGGGGTCTTGCTCGGCAGCCCATGGATCTACGCGGTGGTGGGCCTGTCGGTCCTCCTCGACGTGTTCCTGCCGGTGCTGCCCAGCGGGGTGCTCGTCATCACGGCGGCCACCGCCGCGGCCGCGGGCTCGGGTGCGGCGACCGGTCAGGTGCCGCACGACGTACCGGACATCATGGTTCTGATCCTCTCCGCCGCGACCGCCTCGGTGCTGGGCGACCTGGTGGCCTACCGGCTGGCCTGGCGCGGCGGTGAGCGCCTGGACCGGGCGATCTCCCGCTCCCGGCGGCTGACCACCGCGCAGGAACGTCTCGGCGAGGCGCTGGCCCGCGGTGGCGGCGCGCTGGTCGTGCTGGCCCGTTTCGCCCCTGCCGGCCGCTCCGTCGTCTCCCTCATCGCGGGCGCCGCCCATCGCCGCCCCCGCGAGTTCCTCCCCTGGTCCGCCCTGGCCGGACTCTCCTGGGCGGGCTACAGCGCCGCCCTGGGCTACTTCGGCGCGCACTGGCTGGGTACGACGTGGCTGGCCACGGGGGTGTCGCTGCTCGCGCTGTTCGGCGCGGGGGCCGGCGCGGCGTACGTCATGCGACGGCAGCCGGCGGCGTAGCGCGCCACCGCCCGGGCCCCGGGCGCGCCAGCCCTGCGTGCACCGCATACCTGCGTGCACGGCATGCCCGTGCGCTGCATGCCCTCGCGAGCGCTGCATGCCCCCGTGGGCGCTGCATGCCCCCGCGAGCGCTGCATGCCCCCGTGGGCGGTACGTGCGCTGAGTGCGCCGGGTGCCCCGCGTGCGGTACGGGCGTCAGGTGCCCTGGGTGCGCGCTGCCGCGCCCCGGCCGGCCCCGCGCACCTCCAGCCCGTCCAGCAGCTCCGCCGTGGCCGCGGCGATGACCTCGACCGCTCGCTCGAACACCTCCCGGTTGTGCTCGGCCGGTGCCCGGAAGCCGGACACCTTGCGGACGTACTGAAGGGCTGCGGCGCGCACATCGTCCTCCGTCGCCTTCTCGGGCAGGGCGGGGGGACGCAGCGTCTTGATGCTCCGGCACATGTCTCCCAGTCTCCCCCGGCACCCCGCCCTCGTGCCATGATCACCTCAGAGGCGGCCACCGCACCCGCGGGGCCGACCGACGAGAGGGACAACAGCACATGACGAAGGACATACTCAGCGTCGCCGTTCTCGGCCCCGGCGGGGTGGGCGGCCTGCTCGCGGCCCTGCTGTCCCGCGCCGGCCACCGGGTGACCTGCCTGGCCCGCGAGGAGACGGCGGCGGCCCTGCGCGCCGACGGCATCCGCGTCCACAGTTCCCCGTTCGGCGACTTCACGGCCCGGGTCGCGGCGGACACCGAGCTGCGCGCGCCCGTCGACGCGGTGCTGATCACCGTCAAGCACACCGCCCTCGACGCGGCCCTGGCCCGGGTTCCCGCCCCGGCTCTCGGCGAGGACACCCTCCTCGTGCCGTTCCTGAACGGCGTCGAGCACCCCGCGGTCCTGCGCGCCCGGTACCGCCCGGACCGGGTCGCCCCGGCCGTCGTCCGGGTCGAGTCGACCCGGGTCGCGCCGGGCGTGATCGAGCACGGGAGCGGCTTCGCGGAGATCGACCTGACCGGCGACGCCGTGCCGCGACCGCGCCTCGACGCGCTCGCGCGGGTGCTGGAGGCGGCCGGCCCGGCCGTCCGCGTCCTGCCGGACGAGACGGCCGCCCTGTGGGCGAAGATGGCCTTCCTCGCGCCCTTCGCCCTGCTCACCACCCGGCACGGTCTGCCGCTGGGCGAGGTCCGCACCCGCTACCGCGAGGATCTGACCGCCCTGGTCGAGGAGACCGCCGCCGTCAGCCGCGCCTGCGGCGCCCCCGCCGACCCGGCCCAGGCACTCGCCCGCTACGACTCCTTCGCCCCCGGCACGAAGTCCTCCATGCAGCGGGACGCCGAGGCGGGTCGGCCCCTCGAACTCGACGCGATCGGCGGGGGGCTGCTGCGCGCCGCCGAGCGGCACGGGGTCGCGGTGCCGGTGGCCACGCGCCTGGTACGGGAGTTGGCGGACACTATCCGCTAGCGGCGGCCGGCCCGGAGCGCAGGTCGACGTACCAGTCGTTGGATCTGATCGGATTGCCCTTCGGGTACTCGAGGTCGGCCTGCCCGAGCAGCGTGAACCCGGCCTTGCGGCACACCCCGTTGGACGCGGCGTGCTCCACCTTGGGGAAGGCGTGCAGGGCCGGGTGCCCGCCGTGTCCGACCTGCTGCCGTACGACGTCGACGAGCGCCCGGGCCGCCGTCGCGGCGAGCCCTCTGCCCTGGAACTCGGGCAGGATCCCCCAGCCCGTCTCCCACACCTGCTCGCCCCGCCACTCGCGCTCCCAGTAGCCGATCGAGCCGACGGTCTCCCCGGTGTCCGCCAGCGTGACCCGGTACATGCGCCCGGCGAGCAGCTCGACATAGCGCCGATGCCGGTCGGCGAGTTTCTCCTCGCTCTCCGGTCCGCCCAGATGCTCCGTCATCGCGGGGCTGTTGGCCCGCCGGAGCAGCCAGAGGTCCCCCTCCGACCAGGGCACCAACCGCACCTGCCGCGCGTCGCGTTCATCCATGCCCGTCACCCTAGGACCAGGGTCCGACAACGGCGCCGGCCCGCCGCCGTGCGAGGCTGCGGGGAGGAACCAGTCAGTGCCCCCACCGTGAGTGGGGAGTGGAGGGAAACCAGTGATCAGCCCCGCTCAGCACGGCCCGCGCTCCGTGCCCCCGGTACTCGCCTACGACGGGGACTGCGGCTTCTGCCAGGCGTCCGTCGACCGTATCCGCGGCCTCGCCGCACCGGCCCTGGAA
This sequence comes from Streptomyces sp. Root1310, assembly GCF_001426425.1. Classification (NCBI taxonomy): domain Bacteria; kingdom Bacillati; phylum Actinomycetota; class Actinomycetes; order Kitasatosporales; family Streptomycetaceae; genus Streptomyces; species Streptomyces sp. Root1310. Next base: position 717,432 of record NZ_LMEQ01000001.1, read on the forward strand.
GCGGTTCCGTGGCAGTTCCTGCCCGCGGAATCGACCGCGCCGCATCTCGGACGGCTGGACCGTGAGGTGTTGTTGCTGCGCGGCGGCACTGTCCTCGCGGGCGGGGCCGACGCGCTGGCCCGCTGGCTCGGCACCTCGCCGTCCGCCGCGTACCGCATGCTCTCCGCCGTCCTCCGGCTGCCCGGCGTCCGGGGCTGCGCCCGCGTCGCCTACCGCTGGGTGTCGCGCAACCGCCACCGCCTGCCCGGCGCCACCCCGGCGTGCGCGGTCCCGCCCCGCGGCGAGTGAGGCCCCTCGTGCGTCGTCGCGTCCCGACCTGCGTCCTCACCCACGGGGGCCCGCCCGCCTCGCCGACGGTCACGCCGTCGCCCGTGAGGGTCGTCCGGCTGCCGGTGGAGCGCCGGCCGGGGAACCCCGCCACCGCCTGGGCGGCGGCCGGTCCGGTACGCCACGGCACAACGGGGCGACACGCCAGGCCTCCCTCTTCACCGGGCCGACACGCCAGGCCTCGCTCGTCACCGGGCCGACGGCGGAAGGCAGTTGGGGGCCACCCGCCTCGACGCCGACCCGGCCGGCACGGACCGGCCGGACCCCGGCGTCCTCGAACGGAGCCGGGCGGACACCCGAGACACCCGAGACACAATCGAACGTACGTTCACACGAACACCCCGAAGGAGCTCGCCTCCCAAATTCGAACAGGCGTACCATTGCCGCGTGGCTACGACCTATGACTTTCCGAGCGACCTGCGCGCCGGTCAGGAGGAGCTGCATCAGGTCAGGGCCGAGCTGTCGGCCCTGCTGAAGCGGCTCCCCTGGTCGGTCGAGCCCCTGGACGGCTTCAGCGACGACGCGGGCTGGCGCAAGACCGAACGACCCGCGTCCCCCGGCTGGACGGCCGACGAGCAGGCCGAGGTGGAGAAGCTCCGCCGACGGGAGCACGAACTCGCGGTGTTCGTCACCTGCCACCGCTTCTGGGCGGAGGTCGCGACCCCGGAGCGGGTGGCGGCCCGCATGAGCCTCAAGCACACCCACGGGACCCCGCCGGGGGACGGCGGCTAGTCCCCGCCCGGGACGCCCGGGCCCCGACAGCCACCCGCGGCCCCCACAGCACCAGCAGCACCAGCAGCACCAGCACCCAGGGCATGCGAAAGGGCCCCCGGATCTCTCCGGGGGCCCTTTCGCTCACCTGGTGGGCGCGGACGGTTTCGAACCGCCGACTCCTGCTTGCAAGAGCGGCAGTTGCCACCTCGGGCCATGATCGGCGCCCCAGGTAGCGCATTCGACGCAGCAGGTCGCTGGCCAGCATGGACCGGGTCCGGGATGTGCGCCGACAGCTCGCGCCGCACCAACATGAGGCGTGCGTGCGCGAGCTGGACAACGGGCAAGGGCGCTGACGGTCGTCGGCCAGCCGTATAGCCGGTGAAGCGGGCGATCAGCCCAGACAGTTCGAGGAGGCTCTCCAGCCGGAAGATGGGGAGCTCCTTCGCTTCCTGATCGTTCCACTGGATCGTCGCCCACGGGCCGCGCCGGGTGAGCGCAGTGCGCATCCCAGCGGCAGCGCCCGGGCAGAGGTCGTTGTCGACGCGGTCACCGACGTAGAGGATCTCTTCGACGTCGAACGGGACGACCTCGGCGACGCGGTCGAAAAAGGCGATGTCCGGCTTGCTGGCGCCCCAGCCGTCCGAAGTCCCGATCAGATCGACATCGTTGGTGAACAGCTCGCGGAGGATCCGGCCCGCGCGCACCCTCTGATTCCCGGCAATGCCCAGCCACAGCCCGTCCGGCCTCAGCTGCGTGAGCATCGGCCGGACGTCCGCGTACAGGTCCTCCTAGCCGAACGTCTCCGGCTGGCCGGCCGCGGCCCGGGTCTCCCGCTGTTCGTAGAGGTCGAACCCGGGTTGGAACTCCTGGAAGGTTTCGCGGTAGTCGCGTCCCTGCGCGATGACGGCACCGAACATGGAGGCGAAGGTGTGCCGGGGTACGCCGAGCCAGTCAGCCCAGGTGCCGCACTCCCGGGTCTCATCACCAGGCATTCGCCGACGTCGAAGATCACAGCGCCAATAGTGCGGGCAGGGTACCCATGCTGGATGAATTGGCTCCCGCCGCCAAAGGCGTCAGGGGCCGATGTCAGTGCTGAACGAACTCACGAATCAGACGGGCGATGTTCGCGAGAGCTGAGGCTCCTGCAAACAGAATCGCCCATCGAGATTTGGGCTCTTGGGGATCGCGTGCAAGGGCGCTACGGTTTTTGGACATGCGGCATCACCTCAGTCAACGAGGGCTGTGTGTCGGGAGCCCGCCGCCTCAAGGTCACGCTGTCCAGGCCGACTTGAGGTGAGCGGGCTCTTGCAATTGCACCAGCCGGAAGTCACAGCACGTAAGGGGAAAAGCACATCATGCTCCTGCACGTTCAGGATGCTGATCGGACCATAAATAGTCACAAATCAGACTCAAGGGACACTTCGCTGCCCCTGCGCCGGACGGCCGGAAATGAAAAGGGCCCCCTCCCGCCCGTAGGCGGAAAGGGCAGAGGTCAACGTCCTGAGGACTGCCACACGGTCAATACGAGGGCACCCACGGCGGTCAACGCGGTGACGGCCTGGACAGGCCACCGGTTCCGCTCGATCGCGTCCAGGCGCTGCTCGTGGTCGGCGAGTTGCCGGTCAGTTTGGTCATTACGCTGGCCCAAGAGCGCCAGTGCGCCTTCGACCTGGGCAAATCCGGCCTCGACGGTCCCGCGAAGCCGCTCCAGTTCGACGGCGACCGCGGTGGACTCTGGGGGCGTCATCGGCGGCTCGCTGCGGTGTTCGGTCCGGAACCACGCGGGGAGCAGCGCCTGGGCCCCGGGGAGGGCCATGGCCCGGGCGAGCCCACCGGCCACGGCAGGGGCTCCGGCACCCCGGAAGCGCCGACGATCTGCGGCAGCACCACGGCCACTCCGACCGTGGTCTGGAGGACAGTGCGGGCGGTGCGCTTGATGGATTCCTGCATGGTCGTGCGTCGCTTTCAGGAGAGGAGGAGTTGCCAGGTGAGCGGGCCTGGAAGCCGTCGGCGTCAGGCCTGCACCCAGGCGTAAAGCGGATCCCCCGGGCAGGCGGTCGCGTAGCCGTCGCGGTGACCCCGCACTCGGTCTCCGGCGACCCCGCCATTGCGCAGCCAGCCACTGGATCGCGTCCAGCTGGGCGTCCGTAGGCACAACGAGACCGGACGAGCCAACCAGCCCCCCACCCGGGGGGGGGGAGCGGGGGTCGTGGAGGGGGGACGGGAGGACGGTAGCCAACGCCGCTGACATCTCGGTCATGGATATCTGCGCACGCTGGTGGGGGTTGACGCCACGTCACTGTGCCGCGACCTGCGGCTATTTGATGGACCGCCTACCCCGTCGGCGCTACCGGTATGATTTTGTATGAGACCGAACGGACCCTCCGCTGAGACTGCTTCGGGGAAGCGGCTCCAAGGCCCCGGCCCGCACAGGGCGGGTCGGCCGAGGTAAGGGAGGTCTCCCGATGTGCAACCCGACCGACGAGTCCGAGGATCCCGGCGACTCAAGGGAAGGCCGTCGCTGGACGAGCTACCAGAAGTGGTCACTCGGCATGGCGGCTTCGGGGGTGGTGATCACCATCGCCATCGGTGCGGCGCAGTTCCTCACACGCTAAGGGCGTAAGGAGTCTTCGGTCGGGACCGGCAGCTGGCAGCAGCGAGCCCGGTCGAGTAGTGGGCGACCGGGCTCTATGAACTGCGCGGGAGGGCCTGGCCTCGGATTGCAGCCGGGGCTGGGCTCTCCGCCGCGTGGACAGTCTGTCCACGCGCACTCCAGGAAAATAGTACACCCGGGGAAATCCCCAGCTCCGAGGCAAGCTCCGCACCAACGGCGGCGCGATCATGACCACTCGATGGTCGGCTCACACGGTCGCGGGGTCTGGGTGTCGCGCGGCGATCTTCACCTTGGCCTCGATTTGCAGCGGGCCTCGCCCTCCGTCTTGGCGTGGTGACCGCGGCCTGGATCTCGGCGGCGAGGGTGGGCCAGGTCGTCCAGGCGGTGTCGTACGCCGTGGTCTGCTCGTCGGTCCAGCCGTTCTCCTGGGTAGGCCGGCCGTACTCGACCTGGAGAGCTTGGACCTGCGTGTGCGCCTCGTCGGCGGCGCGCTGCTTCTCCACGAATTCTGCGAAAGCGTGTGCTACGGGCGCAGACCCTACGGTGCTCGCCGGAACTGCAAGGAGCCGACCAAGCGTCTGCCTGATGGAATCGAGCATGAAGTGAGAGGTGGGGCGTGGGCCCGTTGAACTGGGGCGACGTACCAACGGCCGTGGGCGCGTTATTCGCCGGCGGCGCTGCCTGGTTTGCCTACCAGACGATCAAGAGTCAGCGGCAGCAGATCGGCGAGCAGCAGGAGTTCATTGGCGAGCAGACTCGATTCATGGACGAGCAGCGGCAGAACCTGCAGTTGGAAAGGGCAGAGCTGCGAGCAGCTGCCGAAGCCCGCAAGTGGGCGCAGGCGCGCCAGATTGCGATGCACCAGCGCCGGACTGGCTCGGATAACGAAGGGCATGGCTGGGTGGTGACTGTGCAAAATCCGACGGATACCCTCATCCGCAAGGTTGAAGTCCACTTCGGAACCGCCTACAGGGCCGAGAGGGCCTTCACATGGCCTGCGTTCGAACACAACCCAGCGCGTCCCTTCGAGAGAGGCACTGAGGCACTGCCCATTCCAGTCGACGTCCTTGGAGCGATGAAGGCTGCGCGATTCAGCTTGAACGGCTTGACATCGGCGACCGTGCACAACAATCGGCCGACCGTTTTCTTCACGGATGGTGCCGGAGTCCATTGGTCGCTCGACTCGTACGGGAAGTTGGAGGAGGCGTCTGCCGGTACCCCGTCATGACGGGTGTCAGCGGTAGCCGGGCCATGGCTGCCGGAGCCTCTCGTTCAGCGGCTATGCACGTAGGCGGAACCAGCAATTCGGAGCGCCGTATGGGCGCCTCGACACCGTTCCCGGGCGGCATCCAGAGCCGCCTCCACCTCGGGCGAAAACCGGCCGTCGTTCGCCGGGTCTAGGACTACGTTGGGCAGATCCACAGCCGTCCGCCATGCGGTCTCGATGGCACCCAGAAGTGCAGGCTCTGATGTAACGAGGAGCCCGATCCGGTCGCGGGCGACTGTGGCCGAACTGCGGGTGGTGGCCAGAGCCGTGCGTTCTTCCGCCGTCGGAGCGGCGCCAGCGCGCCGGGACTCGACGGATAACCAGTGCGCTTCACGGTGGCGGACGATCGCCTCCAGCAGTTCAGCAACAGCGTTCGTCACCTCTTGGCGGTGCGCGTGTTGCCGAGCCTGCCGATCGCCAGACCGTTGGGTGTACCCAGCCAGGGCGACACCGGCGAGGGTGCCCAGGACGGCGACGATCGTGGACCACATCTACGACTCCTTGGACGGTCAGTCATCATCCTCGCTGAGGACGATCTCGACTTCCATATTTTTGCCGTGTACGTCAGCTCGGCACGCACATTCCGGTCGCAGGGGAGGCCGGCCTTGCGTGCGTCGTCGATGAACTGGGCGAGTTCGTCGCGGGTCATGTTCTTGGCTTCGCCGGTGGCCCGGAGTGATGTGGGCACTGGCTCATCGTGGCGTGCGTGGGCCCCGTCGCGGGAGGAATTCGCGACGGGGCCCGGAGCGGATCATTCGTCGGTCGCCTCCTCCTTCGAGCGGTTCGGGAAGGCCTCGGCCATGAACCGCTCAAAGATCGCCACGAACTCGGAGCGCTGGTGGGGGGCACCCCGGACGATTCGGCTCCCTTCACCGATGGTCTCTGCACGCGCCCCCTCCCCTGCACCCTCGTCGGAGCCGTTGTTGCCGTTGCTGTTGTCGTCTGACATGCAACAGCAACGGTCGTCATGGCAGTCCGGGGCAACGAGAGAAGGGGCGGCCGGCACGGCAGCCACAAGTACCGCCGGCGTCGAGTGAGGAGGACCCCCTTGTCGTCGCCGACCAGGCGGCGGAGGGAGGCGCCGATGTCCGGCGGCTCGACCTCCTCCTGGTCCTCGGCAGCATTGTCCTGCCGTCCGGCGAGCCACGCCCGACCCTTCAGCCAGGCGACCGTGCCGAGGATCCCGGCCACGGTGTAGGCCACTTCGGGGAAGACGACGATGATGCGCCAAGTGGTCACCGAGCCGACCACCACGAGTGTGCTGCGGCTCGGCTCGTCGGCCGCACGCGGCTTCACATCAGCCCCATCACGTAGTCGCCAGCACAGGACACCGAGGAAGCCCACAACCCCGGCGATGCTCGACGCGATGCCGAGGGCGATACCGGCGAGGACCTGACGGACGAAGTCCCAGCGAAAGTCTCGCTCGCTGCCCACCGCGACGATCACGACGGTGATGATGATGACGGCCGGTGCCCGCCCGGGGCGAGGGCCAGGTGCGAGGCGCGGGTGACGGTCGGGGTGGTCGCTCCGAGGCCGTAGACGAGGCCGATGTCGCCGATCTGGTTGGTGCCCCACAAGCTCCAGTCGCCGATGCCGCCGGCACAGAGGATGACCAGCGCGCCGTACGACAGGCACAGCAGCTGTGGCAGGAGCGCTTGCACGGCCCTGAGGAGAGGCGCTTCTTGTGGCCGGTGCACCAGCGGGTGAAGTCCCAGGCGGACAGGGACAGTCCGACGGTGACGCCGCCGATGGAAACGAGTCCGTAGACCGGGATGGCGAGCGGGGTCATTCGAGTTCCTCAGCGGTACATGGCCGCGGCGAGGACGACGATGAAGACAGCGGTGGCCGTGACCGGGCCGACGGCGTTGCGCGCCTGGCGGGCACGTCCGAGCGCTGCGCCGCACGCACTGGCTGCGCAGAAGACACCGAACAACGCGGTCACGGGCCCGGGCCTCCTAGGCGCCCATGGCGAACGGGGCGGTCGGCAGGGTCTTGAGGTGCGGCTTGTGGGTCTCGACCTCAGCGCGCAGGGTGCCGCAGATGCAGCCGTCGGACGCGTCGCCGAGGCCTGCGGCGACGATCGCCGTGCGCATGGCGGCGGTGCCCGGGTGGGAAGGCGGGAACACATCGCGGATCGAGTGGAACGGGTCGGGCACAGAGTCGGATCATGGCCGACCAGGTCGTCCGGAATCGCACATGGTCGGCCGAGCGCACCGACCTGATTCGAGAGCTGCGGGCAGACGGCGAGGGCATGTCCTACCGGGAAATCGCCGAGCATGTCGGGATCAAGCTCTCCACGGTGCAGGACGTGTTTCGCGGCTACAAGGGGGCAGGCACCACCCGCCCGAAGAAGAACACGGAGGAGTAGTCGCAGTAACGCCACGGCCAATCGGTCGCGGGACCGTCTTACGGCCGATGCAGCCAGCGGGCGACATCGTCGAGGTGAGCAGATCTAGTTGATTTCCGGCGTCCCAGATGTAGAGAACTCGTAGCCCTGAATGAGACGGTTTCCCTGCAGTGAAGACGGAGGGGGAGAGAATGTCCAAGGTAGGGACCGTCGTGCGGGCCTGGTGCGACGATTGTGACGGGATGCGAAAGCAGGTCGTGATCAACACGAGGACTGCGGCGACCCGCGTGAACGGGAGCACCATCGCCGAGTTGATCGCTATCGCTGTAGACGTTTCGAAGGTGAATAAGGTCCTCGGGATCACGTACGTCCAATGCAAGAAGGGGCACGTCAACGATTGCTGAGTCGCGTGTCGGCACCCCCGGGGACCTCTAGCGCCGAGCACATGAACGAGTTACCTCCGGACGCCCCGCGCCTCCGCGCGATCCTGGCGCACCTCGCCCGGCACCTCGCCCACACCGAGACCTCTCACCGAGCACGACGTCCAGGTGTCCCTCACCGACCCCACGATCGAGCCTCGCGCCTTCTGCCGGCCGGACACCGAGCTGGGCATCGACGTTGCGTGAGCAAGGTGGTCCAGGCAAGCCTCAATCCTTGCTGGGCACGAACCCTGCTGCGCGCGCACGACGCCGGACAGCGTCAGCGGGCGCATCATGCAGAGCAGGGGCGCGCTTTCTGCATCCCTTGAGCTTTGCGCGCCCCTAGGCGTTGCGCTTTACCGGGAGGAGGCTTTCTGCATGGAATTCATCGAAGACGTGATCGTAGCGATCGCCAACTTGATATTCTACGGGCGCATCCCTGACGCCGTTTTCACCATCCTGAAGGTAGCTCTGGGAATTGGTGCGTTCATTGCTCTGTGCTGGATCGCCTACCTCTTTAGCGATTTCTGCCGTTACGTGAAGATGAGTCCTGAAGCGCGCGAGGAGCGTCGAAGGCTCCTTGACCAAGAGATCGAGGAGCTGTCGCGACAGGCGGCGCAGGCTAGGTTGACGAGTGAGCCGGTACCCTCGCGACCTGCATGCAGTGGACGATGCCACCCATACGTTCGCATCCCAGTGTCGTACAACGACAACCTCGGGATCGTGACGAGCTACCGTGAAGAATATCGGGGCTGTAACGGGTGTTGAGATCTCGATCGAAATGAATTTGGATCAACCTCCGATTCCTTGATGGGATCTACGGCAGCCCTTCCACTTCCGCCCGCAGCCACTGCATCGGACGGCCGGGGCTGGGCCGTCGCCGCCTCGATGCGCAGCACGCCGCGGCAGTGCCGGCACGGGCGCTCGAGGGCCTGAGTCTGGCGGGTCATCTCGAGCGCGCGGGCGGCGCGGCCGGCGGTCCGGGCGATCTCGTCAGCCTGAGATCCGGTCAGCTTCCGGAACGGGCCCGGGGCGTCTTCGACACGGTCGAGGAGCCAGGCCGCGGCGAACGGGGTGGACCGTTGGCGCGGGTTGGTGTGCGACCAGCGGCGCGGGGTCGGCGGTGTCGGCGAGGGCGAGCCGGTGAGCTGCACGCTCACGGTGTCGGTGCCGTTCATGATGGGCGGGCGGGTGATGGCCGGGCGCTGGACGGCGCCGGCGATGTAGTCGGCGGCGCCGACAAGATCGCCGGGAAGCCCTTCGTGCGGCACGTCATCCGGATAGACCCGAAGGTCGGCGCGCTGCACGAGGATACGATCGAGCTCGACGAGGAGGGTCTGGCTGCGTGGCAGGCCGCCGAGGACGCCCGGTTGGAGATGTGCCGGGCGAAGGGGTGGAAGGCGAACCGGAGGAAACCGCCGAAGCCCCGGCTGGACGTGTACCTGGGGCCGCCGAAGAAACAAGTACAGCGCCCGGGAGGTCGACGTGCCGGAGTTCCTGGCAGAGGCCCGCCGCGGGTCATGCGGCGGGCCTCTGACCTGTGTGGGCGCGGACGGTTTCGAACCGCCGACATCCTGCTTGTAAGGCAGGCGCTCTACCCCTGAGCTACGCACCCGGGACGAGTCGACAGCCTACATTGCCCGGGGCCGTGCCTCGCAAACCCGTATCCGGGGGTTAGCCCCACCCCGGATCCGGGAGCGTGCCGGATCCTCCCGCGGGCGGCGGCTCCCTAATGTCGTCAGGGCAACGCCACGCAGCCCAGGGGGAGATCACCATGGCACGTACGTCACTTTCGGCCCGCGCGTTCCTCGCCACCGGGGCCGTCGTGGCCCTGGCCGCCGGTACGACCGCCTGCGGCGCCGCCGCCGCCGACGACGAGCATCCCGATCACCGGGCCTTCGCCCTTCAGGGCCGCACGCTCACCATCGACTCCGACGACTCGGCGCTCGAGATCGTCGCGTCGGACACGGCCGAGGTGGGCAAGGTCGACGTCACCCGCTGGTTCCAGGGGTCGGTCACCATCGGCGAGGAGCCGAAGGTGACCTGGTCGATGAAGGACGACCGGCTGAAGCTGCGGCTGCACTGCTCCGGCCTGGTCGCCGACTGCGCCGCCAAGCACCGGATCGAGGTGCCCCGGGGCGTCGCCGTGAAGGTCGAGAACGAGGACGGCAGCGTGCGGGCACAGGGCTTCCGGGACGCGCTGAGCGTGCACGCCGAGGACGGCTCGGTACAGGTCACCGACTCCAGCGGGCCGCTGGAGCTGCGCACCGAGGACGGTTCCGTACGCGCCGAGGTCTCCTCGCGCACGGTGGACACCCGTACCGAGGACGGCTCGGTCCACCTCACCCTGGCCGCCGTACCGGACCGGGTGGAGTCCGTCAGCGAGGACGGCTCGGTGACGATCACACTGCCCGAGGCGACCTACCGGGTGACCACGAAGACCGACGACGGCGGGGTGGACGTGTCCGTGCCACGCGACGAGTCCAGCGCGCATGTGGTCAGCGCACGCACCGCCGACGGCAAAGTCACCGTCCGGAACGCGAACTGACCGACCCGTGTGTTCGTCCTTAACCGGTGGGAGAATGACACCGGGCAGGACGGATCACAGCACGGGAGAGGGATGTGACGGCGACACCAGCGCAGCCGTATTCGCCGTTGGTGCCGCGCGCACAGCGCTGTCGTGCGCGCCGGGGACCACAAGCGCTCCGGGACACCCTCACCCTCGTCACCCTTCCCCTCGTGGCCGCCCTCGCGCTGCCCGCCGCGTTCGCCGGCGGCGGCACCCGGCGCTGGTTCGGCGGACGGGCGGAGGGACAGCGGGCCGAGGCCCAGGCCGCCAAGGACGCGGCGGCGGCCGCCTTCTACGAGCTGGACACCGCCCAGCGGGACCTGCGGATCTCGATCGAGACGATCAGAGCCGTGGACGACTCGCCGGCCGCCCGGCGCGCCCTCTCCGACTTCGAGGCCGTCGGCAGGCGGATCGACGAGGCCAGCCGGCAGTACATCGACGCCGTCGACGCCCATGACCTCGACCGGGACGACCTGGAGGTCTCGGCGGCCGCCCAGGCCCGCACCGAACTGACCCGCGCCAAGGACGAGCTGGGCCGCGTGAGGCAGGAGCTGGACCGGTTCGCCGACGGACTGGGCCCGCTGCTCGGCAAGGCCGAGACCCAGCTGGCCCGCCTCGCGCCCGCCGTGGAGCGGGCCCGGCAGGCGCTGCTGGCCGCCTCGAACGCGCTGGACGCCGTACGGGAGAGCGGGCTGCGGGCGGACGGACTCGCGGCGCGGCTGGCGGCGCTGGCGCCCGAGCTGACGAAGCTGAACCAGGGCGCGGGACAGCACGGGGTGCCGCAGACGCTGGAGCGGGCGGAGCGTGTGGCGCGGGAGGCCGAGGCGGTCCGCGTGGAGGCGGAGCGGCTGCCGGAGCGGGCCGCCGAGATCGACCACCGGCTCGTCTCGCTGCGGACCCGCGCCCAGGCGCTGACGACCCGCTCGGGGCAGGTGGAGCCGATCCTGAGCGAGCTGCGTCGGCGGTTCTCGGCCGCCTGCTGGCAGGACCTCCAGCACGTCCCCGACGAGGCCGGGGAGCACGTCCGGCAGGCCGAGGCGAAGCTCGCGGAGGCGCGGGGCGCGCGGGACGCGCAGCGCTGGCCGGACGCCACCGCGCTGCTGTCGACGGTGCGCGCCCTGCTGAACAGCACCGACGAGGCGGTCTCGGCCGCCGGTGACCGGCTGACCAGGCTGAACGCCGTGCAGAAGGATCCGCAGGCGGAGATCGACCGGACCCGGTTCGCGATCCGGGACGCCCAGCGGCTGGCGATGGCGGGACGCAACACCCCCGATCCCCGGCACGCGCGCCCGCTGGACGACTCGGTGGCCCGGCTGGAGCGGGCGATCGGCACGCTGGAGGGCCGGCACCCCGACTACTGGCACTTCCTGACCGAGACGGAGGCCGTCCGGCGGACGGTGGCGGACGTGGTGTCCGGGATCCGTGAGGAGCGCGGGACGGGGCACTGACATTGCCGTGTCCGCCCGGCGGGCGGATATTGAAGGTACGTACGGCCTCCATCGGCGCATCCACCCTCAGGGAGGCGGAGATGGCCACACACGCAGTGCACGGCCGGTCCAGGCGGCGCATCAGGTTCGACGAGCATCTGCCGGTCGACCACCGTCTGAACATGGTCTACCGGATCGGCGCCGGGCTGATGGGCCTGGGGCTGATCGCCTTCGGGATCTTCGGCATCGTCGACAACATCGGTTTCTTCGACACCGGCGGGGACGAGGTGTGGAGCCTCAACACCAACGGGGCGCTCAGCTGGCTGTCGGTCGGCGTCGGGCTGCTGCTGCTCGTGGGCATGGTGATCGGCGGGAACTTCGCGTCCACGCTGAACATGACCCTCGGTGTCCTGTTCATCCTGAGCGGGTTCCTGAACATGGCCCTGCTGGAGACGGACTACAACTTCCTGGCCTTCGAGATCCAGAACTGCATGCTCAGCTTCGTGATCGGGATCCTGCTGCTCGTCTTCGGGATGTACGGCAGGGTGGGGTCCGCCCTGCCGCACGACAACCCGTACTGGCGGGCCCGCCACCCCGAGGAGTGACGGGCCGGCCGGATCAGGTGCGGTAGGCGTAGAAGTACGCGGTCGGGTACGACGAGACGAGGCTCGCCACCGACCTGCGCAGGGTGTTGTTCGAGTGGTAGGTCACGTACGGCACGCCGCCGCTCTTGGCGGTGACGATCATCGTGTGGTCCTTGGACCCGTCGCGGTCGAAGTCCATCTGGAGGACGTCGCCGACCTCGAGCTGGTAGACGTTGGCGAGCGCGGTCGTCCGCTTGGAGTTCTGGGCGAACCAGGACCACTCGTTGACGCCGACGAACGAGTCCGACTGGATGTCGGCGTTGCCGAACCACCGGGTGTAGTCGTACACGTAGCCGGGGACGTGCTTCCAGCCGCCCGCCTTCAGGGACTGGCTGACGAAGTTGGTGCAGTCGCCGCCGGCGCCGTGGCCGTTGTAGTCCGGGTAGTCCTTGTTGTAGACGTTCCAGTACTTCTCGGCGTACGCCGCCATGGCCTTGTAGTCATAGGCGGTGCCGGTCTTCGGAGCGGCGACCGGGTTGCGGGTGGTGGCCGCGCGCGCGGCGTTCGGCATGGTGTCGTCGGCCGTCGTGGCCGTCTTGACGGACACCGGCTTGGTGAGCGCGTTCACCGCGAGACCGCCCTGGTCGGTGTCGCGGATGTCCGTCAGCTGCCAGTTGCCCTGCCGGTCGGCCTTGAACGTCAGCTCGTGGTGGGCCTCGAAGCCGGTGCTCTTCGGCTCGTTGCCGCGGACCTTCTCGTAGGTCAGCGTCGTGCTCTCGGTGACCGCGGCCTTGGCGGTACGGCCGGTCACCCGCGTGGCGTTCAGGGTGACGGTGGTGCTGGCCTTGCTGTACTTCTCGCCGGCCTTCGCCAGCTTGTCCTTGCGGTCGCCCAGCGTGGACAGGGCGGCGTCCTCGGTGCGGGCCGTGCCGGAGGACAGCTTGACGTCACCGGAGAAGCCGTCGGTCAGCGGCTTCGTCCGGTCGCCCTGCTTGCCCGCGACCAGGGCGTCGGTACGGTCGGTGAAGACCGCGTCGGCCAGCCGCTGGAAGGTGGCCTTCGTCCGGGCGTCGACCTTGGGGTCGTCGACGACGGCGGCACCGGCGGACCAGTTGGGCAGCAGAGCCACTCCGGCGACGACCGAGGTGGCGGCTGCCCCGAGTATCGCGACGCGGCGGCGAGTCGCTCTCAATTTCCTTGACTTCACGGATGTTTCCCCTCTTGCCCCGGCGGAGGGATGCCGGGAAGGGCATCTTTGCATGGCGTGTGTGGCCGTTGTGAAGAGGGGACTCGGTTGAGGTTTGGTTACTTCACGACGGTGGACCAGTCCGGATTCTGCGCCGGATCCAGGGTGCGCAGCCGCTCGAGCGTCGCCGGGGTCTGGACGTCCATCCAGTCGGCCAACTCCTGGAAGGACACGCACTTGACGTCCTTCTTGGTGCACACGTTCTCGATGACCTGGTCGACGGACTTCATGTAGATGCCGCCGTTCCACTCCTCGAAGTGGTTGCCGATGAACAGGGGCGCCCGGCTGCCGTAGTACACGCGGTTGAAGCCGGCCATGTAGGCGTCGACGGTCTCCTGTTCCCAGGTGGGGTACTGGGCGGCGTCGCCGTCGACCTCACCGTCGGACTGGTTGTAGAGGAAGTTGAAGTCCATGGACAGGCCCTGGTACTTGCCGCCGTCGTAGGGGAGCAGCTGGAGCGGGAAGTCCCAGATGCCGTTCTTCTTCGTCGGCCAGATCTGGAAGTCGCCGGTGGAGCTGGCGTCGTAGCGCCAGCCGTAACTCTTGGCGGCCTTCAGCAGGTTCGCCTGGCCCTCCAGGCAGGGCGCGCGGCCGCCGACGACCGCCTTCTTGAAGTCGAAGGGCAGCGGGTCCATGTCCGTGTAGCCGGTGTTGGTCTTCCAGTTCTCCGCGAAGGAGTAGAACTGGTCGATCTCGCTCTTCCACTCCTCGACGCTCCAGTCGCCGCCGCCCTTGGCGCCGCAGAAGTGGCCGTTGAAGTGGGTGCCGATCTCGTTCCCCTCCTTCCACGCCTCGCCGAGCTGCTCCAGCGTGGTGCGGATGTGGTCGTCGGTGGGGAAGCTGATGGCCGCCGTGCCCTTGGGGTGCTGGGGCGGGGAGTACAGGTCCTTCTTGCTCTTGGGCAGCAGGTAGATGCCGGTGAGGAAGAAGGTCATGTGGGCGTTGTACTCCTCGGCCATCTTCCGGTAGTGCTCGAAGAGGCCGTCGTCGCCCATGAGCGCGCCGTCCCAGGAGAAGACCACGAACTGGGGCGGCTTCTCCCCTGGCTTGAGCGGAACCGCCTTCAGCTGCCCGGTCTGCGGTCCGGTGTACGAGGTGGAGCCGTCCCCCAGGACCTTGGTCTTACCGTCCCACTCCGGCTCCTTGGTGGCCCCCGCCGACGCCTTCTTGTTCTCCCCCGAGGAGGCGGTCGGCTCGGTGTTCATCGTGCGGTTGAGCACCAGGTAGCCGGCCACCAGGGACGCGACGACGAGGAGCGCCGCGAGCGTCAGGAACCCCGGATGCGTGGTGGCGGGGTGGCGCGTTGCCGCAGCCTTGCGGCGGCGGCCCGACGGTGACTTCATGTGCGGATCATTCTCCGGATTTCGGGGATGCGGGTGCCCGTTTCGGTGGTCAGCCGAGCGGGCGCATGGCACCTGACCAGATGCCGTAGGGGACGCTGTCGTCGGTCGTGCCGGCGATGCCCTTCAGTGGAAGCGGCTGGAGGCTCTTGCCGAGGTCGATGCGGTAGACGACGACCGCCGTGGACACGGCCTTGGCCGTGCCGACGTACCAGGCGGCGGTGTCGTCCTGGGTGGTGCCCGCCTTCCCGGCCACCTGGCCGAGCGAGCCGGTCCTGGCGGCCGTCTGCTGTGAGGCGGGTACGTCCTGCGGGTGGGCGGTGCGGAAGGAGTCCGCGAGCGCGGAGTTGACCTCCTCGGCCACGTCGGCGCCGAACGCGCGGTCGACGGCCGGGGTGTCCAGGACGAGTTTGGTGCCGTTCTTGGTGATCAGGCGCACCGAGTACGGCTCGGTGTGCTTGCCGCCCGCGGCGAAGGTGGAGTAGCCGCTCGCCATGCGGATCGCGCTGGGCGTGGAGCTGCCCATGGACAGCGCGGGCACCTGCGCCCCGATGCTGGAGGAGAGCAGCCCGGACTTCTCGGCGGTGGCACGCACCACGTCGAGGCCGGCGTCCATGCCGAGCTGCATGAACGGGGTGTTCACCGACAGCTCCATCGCGCGGTGCAGGGAGATCTGCCCGTACGACTCGCCGTCGTCGTTCTTCGCGGCCACCACCTTGCCGCTGCGGTCCCAGTAGGGGCCCTCGGGCGTCTTCACCGGCACCTTGTCGTCGCCGTCGTACAGCGTCTCCCCGGTGACCGGCGTGGTGTCCCCGTCGCGGGTCTTGTGGATGCCGTTCTCCAGGCCGGCGGCGTACACGAACGGCAGGAACGCGCTGCCGGCCGAGACGGTGGTGGCGTTGGACTCGTTGTAGCCCTGCGTACGGTGGTCGGGACCGCCGTAGACGGCGAGGATCCGCCCGTCGGAGGCCACCGAGGAGGCGCCGTAGTGGGCGGCCTTCGCGTTCTCGGGGTCGTCCTTCAGGGCGTCCTTGCGGGCCTTGGTGACGGCGTCGGTGAGCTGGGTCTCGCGCTTCTTGTCGAAGGTCGTGTAGATCTGGTAGCCGCCCAGGTCGAAGTCCTTGTCGGAGATCTTCCCGGCCTTCTTGGCGTACTGGGAGGCGAGTTCCACCAGGTAGTCGCTCTGCTCACCGGTGTCGTACAGCGGGTTGGACTTGAGCGGCTCGGGGAACTTCGTGTACTTGGCGCGCTCGGCCTTCGACAGCTTGCCGATGTCGACCATCCGGTCCAGGGTCCACGACCAGCGCTCCACGGCCCGGGCGCGGTTGGCCGAGTTCAGGGTCGGGTCGTACAGGCCGGCGCCCTTGAGCAGGGAGGCGAGGAAGGCGGCTTCGCTGGCGTTGAGCTCGCCGACGTCCTTGCCGTAGTAGGCCTGGGCGGCGCGCTGGATGCCGTAGGTGCCGCGGCCGAACCAGCTGGTGTTGAGGTAGCCCTCGAGGATGTCGTCCTTGCTCATCTGGTTGTCGAGCTTGAGGGAGATCATGGCCTCGGTGAACTTGCGGCTCACCGTCTGGTTCTGGTTCAGGTAGACGTTCTTGACGTACTGCTGGGTGATCGTGGAGCCACCCTGGGTGTCTCCCTGGCCGATGGTGCGGAACAGGGCGCGGCTGATGCCCTTGAAGGAGATGCCGGGGTCGCTGTAGAAGCTGGCGTTCTCGGCGGCCAGCACCGCCCAGCGGACGTCCTCGGGGATGTCCTTCAGCGGCATCGCCTGACGCTGCACCCAGCCGGTGCGGGCCATCGGCGTCCCGTCGGCCCAGAAGTACACGTTGTCCTGCTGGGTGGCGTACGAGTTGATGTTCTCCGGGATGTCGGTGGCCGCGTAGGCGACGACCAGGAGCATGCCGCTCAGGCCTATGGACGTGAGGACGCCGCCGAGGCACTGGCGCCAGGAGGGTATCCAGCGCCTCCAGTCGGTACGGCCCGGGCGCGGGTACTGCGGGCGGAGCTTGCGGGCGTAGGGCGTGACACGAGCCACATACGGGGCGAGCACGGCGAGGATCGGGGCGAGTCGGGGACCCAGAAAAGAAGAAACTCGGGCAAAAAGGGAAGGCTGGGGCGCTTTTCGTCGATTTTTCGACGAACGTTGCTTTCCGCCGCCTTCGCCCTTGCCCTCGGACATATCCGGCACAGCCGGTATATCCGATACCCGCAGCTGCATGGTCTCGTCCGCCCGGAAAGCCGGGGGAACCTTCAACTGCATGGTTTCGTCAGGCCGTTGGGGCTTGTCCCCCTGCCCCGCCTCGCTCACGACGCGTCTCCCTCCGCACTCCGTATTGCTCGCAGGCAGACGTACAGACTTACGAGGGCCTGACATGGTTGCCGTTGACGCGGCCGCAAACCTTGAACCCTCCCGACCTTGGAGTTCAACGCGGCGCTCTCAAATTACCAGCGCTCTTCGCAAATTCTCCACAGAAGAAATCGACAGAAGTGAACAGAGCCGAAACTGCTGACACCGCCTCCGAGCATAGGGGCTTAGTCTGACGCCATGCCTCGCTACGAGTACCGCTGCCGGACCTGCGGCGACACCTTCGAACTGAGCCGCCCGATGGCGCAGTCCGCCGACCCCGCCGACTGCCCCGCGGGCCACGACGACACCGTCAAATTGCTCTCCACGGTGGCCGTGGGCGGCACGAAGTCCGCCCCCGCGCCCAAGGCGGGCGGCGGGGGCGGCGGCGGATGCTGCGGCGGCGGTTGCTGCGGCTGACCGACGCCGGAGAATTTCTCAGGAGTTCTTCAGGAACTCCCGAAGGATGCGCTCCCCGGCCAGCACGCCCCGCTCGGGCAGGGCGGTGATCGCCGGGGCCGTCCAGGCGGCGTCGGCCAGCTCGCCGTGGCCGGGACGCCAGCCCCGGTCGGCGACCAGCAGCAGGTCGGCGTCGAGCAGCGAGTCGCCCGCCGCCAGCGTCAGCTCCGCGCCGGTCCGGCGGGCCACCTCACGGACCGCCGCGCTCTTGGTCAGCGGCTTCGGCACGGCGTAGATCTTGCGGCCCTGGAGCGACACGGTCCAGCCGCGGTTCTCCGCCCAGACCGCGAGCTCCTTCACCCACTCCTCGGGCAGCAGCTCGCGCTCCACGACGAGATAGGCGAACAGGTCCTCGGCGACCCGCTGCTTGCGCAGCCACAACGGGTCCGCCGTCTTCGCCAGGTACTCCTCCACCTCCGCGAGCGGCGCGCACTCGTCGGCCAGCCTGGCCAGCACGCTCGCGTGCCAGTCCTGGTCCGTCGCACCGTCGACCAGCAGATGGCCGCCGTTCGCGCAGATCGCGTACTTCGGCGCGGGGCCCGGCAGATTGATGCGCTGGTACTGCTTGCGCGTCCGGGTGGTCGTCGGCACGAACACCGCCCGGTCGCCGAGCTCGGTCAGCAGCTGGGCCGACGTCTCCGTCATGAACGACAGCGGCCTGGCCTCGTGCACCTCCACGCACAGCAGCCGCGGCGCCCGCGCGTCCGGCATGGTCAGCGCCAGGGCGGCCGCCGAGTAGATGAGCGTACGGTCGAGATCGCTCGCCACCAGAACCGGCATCAGACCGTCACCGCCTTGCCGTCGGCACCGGTCGCGCCCCGGGTGAACTGCGGGTGGATCAGCCCCACGCAGGTGTACGGCAGGTCGCCGACCTCCTCGACGGGCACCCCTCGCTGTCCGGCGAGCAGCCGTACGTGGTCCAGGTCGGCGCCCGCGCCGGCCCGCGCCAGGATCTTCCACGGCACCCGGCGCAGCAGCACCCGGGTGGTCTCGCCGACCCCGGGCTTGACCAGGTTCACATCGTGGATGCCGTACTCCTCGCTGATCCGCTCGACGGCCCGCCAGCCCTCCCAGCTCGGCGTGCGGTCACTGGCCAGCAGCTCCTTCACCGCGCCGCCCACCGCGTCCGCGACCTCGGGGAAGCGGGCGGCCACGGCGTCCAGGAAGGCCACCGAGACGTCGCTGCCGGCGAGTTCGCGGTAGAACTTCGCGCCGTGGAAGTCGTTCGGCCCGACCAGGTCGGCCCGCAGCACGGTCCGCGAGACGAGCCCCGAGACGGTGGAGTTGAGACAGGCGGACGGGATCAGGAAGTCGTCGCGGGTGCCGTACGTCCGCACGCACGAGCCCGGGTCCGCCAGCACCGCGATCTCCGCGTCGAAGCCGGCCGCGCCGCCGCCCGCCTCGAACTCCTCGATCGCCGCGGCCAGTTCCCGGGTGATCGCGCCCTTGCCGGTCCAGCCGTCGACGAAGACCACGTCACGCGGGTCGTGATGGGCGGCCAGCCACCTCAGCGCGTTGGCGTCGATGCCCCGGCCGCGCACGATCGACACGGCGTAGTGCGGCAGGTCGAGGCCGTGCCGGAACTGCGCCCAGCGGCGCATCAGCACACCGACCGGGGTGCCGGCCCGGGCGAGCGAGACGAGCACGGGCCGGGGGGAACGCTCGGCGATCACCGTGTCCGTGACCACGCCCACGGCCTGCGCGATCCGCGCAGCCGACGTCTCCAGCGCCGCGTGGAACAGCTCCTGGTACTGCTCGCTGGGCTGGTACTCGACGGGCAGCGACTCGGCGTAGTGCGCGCCGCCGCTCTGGATGGCCTCCTCCCGCTCCTCGGTCGGCGCCTCCAGCGTCACGTCCGAGAGGTCCTGGAGCAGCCAGCCGACCTCCTCGGGCGGGTACGAGGAGAAGGCGGGGCCGCGGAGGGGCTCGGGCAGCATGGCGGGTCTCTCTTCCGACAAGGCGGCTGCGTACAGCGGCTCGGGGACGTACGACGGCACGACCGCGAGGACGACGTGCGGGGTGTGCGCGGCGAGCTGGGACAGGAGACCGTCGGGAGCGTGCAGCTCCCGGGTGTCGGCCACGGAGTCCACGACGGCGACGACGGCGTCGAAGCCACTGCCCGCGACGTTATAGGCATAACGCTCACCGGGGCCGTCGGCCGGGTCGTCGTGCGCGGGGAAAACGATTCGGCTGCGTATCGCGTAGCCGGGGTCGTCCACCGCGAGGACGGGCGAGCGGGTGGTGGTCGAGTAGCGCACCTCGGCGGCCACCACCTGCTCCAGCTCACGGGCCAGCCTGAGCGGGGCGTACATCAGCTCCTCGAAACCGAGGACGAGGACGCGCGAGGCGTCCTCGGGTATCGCCTCGGCGAGGCGGGCGGTCATGGCGGGGAGGGCCGCCTCCAGCCGGGCCCGGTGCCTGGGCGTGAACCCGTGCCGGCCGCCGTCGGGGAGGCCGCGGGGCCAGTGCAGGTCGACGCGGGTGAGGTGGCCCTGGGGGCGCGTCCGAGGGGTGCGGTCGTCTTCCGGGCGCGGGTCCGCCGTGGCGTGTCGCGCAGTTCCCCGCGCCCCTGAGGGGTTGACCCGCATGTCGGCCTCAGTGCTCTGCGGGGGAGCGGCCGCCGCCCCCTGGGGCTCGGTGCGGGCAGCGCCCTGAAGGTGCGCGGGGAACTGCGCGACCAGCCCCCGCGCACCCGCGGACGACCGATCACCGCCCGCGGCAACCGCACCCGCGGCCTCGTAGCGGGCGACCAGCTCCTGGCCCTTCTCCAGCACGCCCTCCGGGAGGCGTACCGTCCCCGACGCGGCGGTGACGAGGTCGACGCGGGCGCCGATCTCGCGGGCGAAGTCGTCCAGGCGGCCCGCGTCCGCCGCCGACCGCATGTCGACGAGGGCGACGACGACGTACCGCCGCCGCGGATAGCGCTCGTGCAGGGCCCGGATGGTGTTCAGGACCGTGTTGCCGGTCGAGAACTCGTCGTCGACCAGGACCAGCGGCCCGTCCCCGACCAGCAGCGCCGGGTCCTCCGGCAGCAGCAGGTGCGAGGTCGCGTGCGAGTGGGACTCCTCGAAGCCGCCCGCCTGCGCCACCCCGGCGACCGGGCGGCGGGTGGAGTGCAGGTAGGGGGCCGCGCCGAGGCCGTCGGCGACCGAGTGGCCGAGGCCGGTGGCGGTCTCCGCGTAGCCCAGGACGACCGCCTCGGCCGTCTCCTCGGCGCCGAGCAGGTCACGCACCCGGCGGCCGAGGGCGAAGCCGTGGCCGTGCACCACGGACGGCGACTGCGGGACGTGCTTGCCCAGGACGTTGGAGACCAGCAGATGCGCCCGCTTGGGGTTGCGGCGCAGGGCCAGCCCCAGCAGGCCCGTCAGCGCGGCGTCGCCCACGAGCTCGACACCGAGCCGCTCGGCGACCCACGTCCCGGACCAGATCCCGTCGTCCCCGTTGTTCACTGCGTTGTTCATGCGTCCCTTGTGAGTGAGGTGGTTCTTCAGCCGGGTATTCCGGCGGCGAGCAGGTCGACGAAGCTGACGTCCTCGTGCGCGACACCGAAGACCTCGGCGCGGAGCATGGTGCGCTCGGCCCAGGCGCGGTGCGGCTTCACCTCGTTCATCTTGTTCGTGTACTGCGACCGCAGCACACCCCCGCCGCCGCGTTCCGGCCGCAGGATGTCCGCCGCGTCGCTGTACTCCTCGTGACTGACGACGGACAGCGCGTGCACGGCCGGCACGTGCGAGGGGTGGATGCAGGTCTTGCCCAGCAGACCGTTGGCGTGATCCAGGGAGATCTCGCGCAGCAGCCCGTCCATCGCGTGCTCTATCAGCTTCTCGCGCAGCTCGACGGCCTGCCCCTCCAGGAACGGACTGTGCCGCAACATCGGCTTGAACATGCGCTCGGGAACCCTGAAGTACTCCCACACGGGACCGGTCACCGTGAACCCGGTGCCGTCGGCCCGGCCCAGCATGTTCACCACGTCGGCGATCACCGAGGCGACGATCTGGACGTCGTAGGCGGTCATGTCGGGCGCCCTGCGCAGCCCGTACGAGGAGCAGAAGTCCGTCACGCCGAGGCGCAGCGCGAGAACCCGGCTGCGGTACTTGTCGACGGCGCGGGCGATGCCCTCCAGGGCGTCCACCCGCGACTCGCGGTACATCAGCTCGGGCGTCTCCAGGACGGGCATGCCGAACAGCCGCCGTCCGCTCGCCGTCTCGGCGCCCGCCAGCGCCTCCAGGAAGGGGATGCCCCGCTCCTCGGTGAACTTCGGGAAGACGAACCCGCTGAGCAGGCTCACGGTGGCCCCGAGCCGCCGCACCAGGTCGGGGATCTGCTCGGGCGTCCGCACCCGGATGAAGAGCAGCGGCAGCTCCGCGCCCTGCGTGTCCCTGCGGCCCGCCAGGTCGGCGAACTGCCGGACCAGGTTCTCCTCGCCGGCCTCGACGTCCTCGTCTCCGATGGAGTCCTCGAGGCACAGCACCATCGACACCACACCGCGCCCGGTCTGCTTGACGATGTCGTCCGCCAGCCGGGGCCGGGTGGCCGGGCTGTACAGCGTGGCGCCCAGGGCCGCCGAGAGCAGCCTGGCCGGGGAGTCGGTGTCGAAGACGCACGGCTCCCGGTAGAAGAGCCGCTGTCGCACCTCAGGGGCGAGGTGCCCGAAATGACGCATAAATCTCCCCCGTGGTGCAAGGTAAGTCTGTGGATTCGGTATGAGGTGGCCGGTAATAGTACGTAGGGATCCATGTCAGAGGTTCCCACCCGGCATGAATTTCAGGTAACTCGCGGATGAGACTTGCCGTGTACCCCGCGTTGTCGTGAGCAGGCCCGAGAAGGCAGGATGACCGCATGACGCACGCGATGCTGAAGGGGTCGAACGTCCCGCTGAAAGCCACCACGGTACGCGCCGTGCTGCGCTGGACCCCCGGGCAGGGGGTCCCGGACGTCGACGCCTCGGCGCTGCTCCTCGGCCTCGACGGCCGTGTGCGCTCCGACGAGGACTTCGTCTTCTACAACCAGCCCCGGCATCCTTCCGGGAAGGTGTGGCGGCTCGGGAAAAAGCGTGTCGCGGAGGGCCTCACGGACACCATCCAGACAGATCTGTCCGGTGTCGAGTCCGGCGTCGGCCAGATTCTGCTGGTCGCTTCGGCGGACGGCGTGACGTTCGACCGCGTACGTTCCCTCACCATCGTGCTGTACGACGCGGCAGCCGACGGCGAGCCGCTGGCCACGTTCGACATCCGCCCCGAGACGGGCGAGGAGACGGCGCTGATCTGCGGCGAGCTGTACCGGCGCGGCGAGGGCTGGAAGTTCCGCGCCCTGGGCGAGGGCTATTCCAACGGCCTCAAGGGCCTGGCCACCGACTTCGGCATCTCGGTGGACGAGTCGGAGGAGGCGGCGGGCGCGGCTCCCGAACCGGCCCCGCAGACTCCCAGCCTCTCCCAGCCCCTGCCGCCCGAGCAGCCGACCTCGGCCGTCCCCCAGCAGCAGCCGGCGTACGGCTACCCGGCCAGTCTCCCGACCTACGGCTACGGCTATCCGGACGGCTCCTTCCGGCTTCCCCCGCAGGGCCCCCAGTTCGTCGGGCGGTGAGCCGCCGGGGGTTCGGGCGCTACTTCTCGGCCTTCGTCTTGTAGCCCCGGCCCCAGGTCAGTCCCCAGCCGTACAGCCGGTCCAGTTCCGCCTGGAACCCGTAGACGAAGCGCACCTCACGCCGCACCATGAGCTCGTCCTTCACGTTCTCGATCATCACCACCGCGCAGGACCGGGCCTGCGGGTGCCGTTCGTCGAGGCCTATCTCGATCCGCGGCCCGTTGCTCGGGTACAGCGTGACGATCGCGTGCGTACGGTCGAACGCCGGCGTCTGGTCGTAGATGTAGACGAAGACGAGCAGCCGCTTGATCTGTTCGCGGTGGTCGAGGTTGACGTACATCGTCTCGCCGGACGCCGACCCGAACCGGTCGTCCCCGCTGAGCTTCACGTACGGTGCCGCGTTCACGTCCCCGAGCAGGCCGCCCAGCGGCTGCACGACGCCCTTCGTCCCGTCGGCCAGCTCGTACAGGCAGCCGAGGTCGAGGTCGACGTTCACCATGCTCTGGCTGTGTCCGACGACCTCCGGTGGCCGCAGCGCCTTGAAGGGGTGCCGCAGCAGGCTCTCCCGCTGCGGTCCGCCGATGTCGGACGTCCGCATCCGCCAGGTCAGGTTGACGCGCAGGTTGCCGGTCGCGGCACCCTGCTTGGTCAGGGAGACCTGATGGTGCCGCTTGGTCAGTTCGATCGCGTTGGTGGCCGCGCTGCCCGAGTCGAAGTCGGCGGCCCGGCTGCCCAGGAGCCCGTCGAAGATGCCCATTCCCGCCCCCACG
This sequence comes from Streptomyces sp. Root1310, assembly GCF_001426425.1. Lineage (NCBI taxonomy): Bacteria > Bacillati > Actinomycetota > Actinomycetes > Kitasatosporales > Streptomycetaceae > Streptomyces > Streptomyces sp. Root1310. Next base: position 741,445 of record NZ_LMEQ01000001.1, read on the forward strand.
TCCACTGATGAAAACCGGCGGGGCGGCCGGTGGAGGACTCGTCCTCACCGACCGCCCCGCTCAGAGCGTTCCTCGCTCGAAAGGTGATCACACCCCGGACGAGATCTCAGTCTTCTCGTCCGAGCCCTGGGCTTTTCCCTCGGCCGCCGCCAATGCGCGGTTGCGGCGCACGGAGGACCAGAAGGACCACCCGATCAGGACGACGCCGACGAGGCCGGTGATGACCTCGTTGATCTGGTACTGGATGGTGACCATGAGGATCACGGCCAGGGCGCCGATCGCGTAGTGGGCGCCGTGCTCGAGGTAGACGTAGTCGTCGAGGGTGCCCTGGCGGACCAGGTACACGGTCAGCGAACGGACGTACATCGCGCCGATGCCCAGGCCCAGCGCCATCAGCACGATGTCGTTGGTGATGGCGAAGGCGCCGATCACACCGTCGAAGGAGAAGGACGCGTCGAGGACCTCGAGGTAGAGGAACATGAAGAACGCGGCCTGACCGGCCAGGACGACCGGCGAACGCTTCTTGCCGGTGCGCGCGGCCTCTTCCTCCTGCTCGTGCTCGCGTTCCTCCTCTTCCTCGAGCTTGTCCTCGAAGTAGCCGGAGAGCCCGCCGACGACCATGTACGTGATCAGACCGGCGATGCCGGAGATCAGTACCGTCTCCGCCTTGTCGGCGTGCGCGCCGCCGTGCTGGTGGGCGTGGGCCGCGAAGGTGAAGGAGGTGATCAGCAGGACGATCAGCGCGATGCAGACCGACAGCATGTCGACCTTGCCGAGCTTGGCCAGCGGGCGCTCGATCCAGCGCAGCCACTGGACGTCACGGTCCTCGAAGATGAAGTCCAGGAAGATCATCAGCAGGAACATGCCACCGAAGGCGGCGATCGACGGGTGGGCGTCGGTGACCAGCTGCTGGTACTGGTCCTTGTCGTTGAGCGCGAGATCGACGGCGTCGATCGGGCCGATCTTGGCGCTGATGGCGACGATCACGACCGGGAAGACCAGCCGCATGCCGAAGACGGCGATGAGGACGCCCACCGTGAGGAAGATCTTCTGCCAGAAGGCACTCATCTTCTTCAGGATTCCGGCGTTGACCACCGCGTTGTCGAAGGACAGCGAGATCTCGAGGATGGAGAGGATCGCCACGATGCCGAAGGCCTCCCACCCCCCGTAGAAGACCGCTGCGACCAGGCCGAGCGCGGTGACCGCGAACGACCAGCCGAAGGTTTTCAGAAGCACTGGCTACCCAATCGTGTATGTACGGGTCTCCCCCGCGCCGTACTCGGCTTTACCAAAAGTTGACGTTGACTGCAGAGTCTACGGTGCGGCTCTTCCGGCCGGGAGCTTGGCCTGGATCCGGCCGGAAAGCCGCAGGTCTCGCCAGGTCAGCCATGGGAGCGAGGCTTCGCCCCCTCGAAAATCACGAGGAACGGGGAGACGTAGCCGGATGCCTCGACGGGCGTGGCATGACCGGCCACCACCAGCACGACGCCGGCGATCAAGGCGGCGCAGTACATCAGGGCGTTGATCACTTGGTTGGGGCGTTGCGATTCGCTGGGCATGAAACCGGCTCCCGCCCTTCCGCCGGAGCCACTCTGCGTAAGCGGCTCTTTACGAAACGTTGACCCCGAAGTCTAGAGCGATGCCCCGCAATCCCGACGCGTACCCCTGACCCACCGCCCTGAACTTCCATTCGCCCTGGTATCGATAGAGCTCACCGAAGATCATCGCGGTCTCCGTGCTGGCGTCCTCGCTGAGGTCGTAGCGGGCGAGTTCCTGCCCGTCGGCCTGATTGACGACGCGGATGAACGCGTTGGAGACCTGGCCGAAGGTCTGCCCCCGCTCGTCGGCCATGTGGATGGAGACCGGGAAGACGATCTTGTCGCACTGGGGTGGCACCTTGGAGAGGTCCACCAGGAGCGACTCGTCGTCGCCTTCGCCCTCACCGGTGAGGTTGTCGCCGGTGTGCTCCACCGAGCCGTCCGGGCTCTTGAGCTGGTTGTAGAAGACGAACCACTCGTCCCCCATCACCCGACCGCTGTTGCACAGCAGCGCGCTGGCGTCGAGGTCGAAGGGGGCTCCGGTGGTGGAGCGCGCGTCCCAGCCGAGTCCGATCATCACCTGAGTGAGGTTCGGCGCGGCCTTGGACAGGGAGACATTGCCTCCCTTGGCGAGCGTGACGCCCATGATTGCTGGTCCTCCCCTAGGTGGTGCTCACGTGCTTCCTCTTCGGTTGTCCTGCACGTCCGGCGCCGCCCGTAAACGGTGCGGCGCCGGACGGTCGGACCTTCAGTCCCCGCGGGTGGCTCAGACGTTGACGCCGAAGTCCTGCGCGATGCCGCGCAGGCCCGACGCGTAGCCCTGTCCGATGGCCCGGAACTTCCATTCCGCACCGTGCCGGTACAGCTCGCCGAAGACCATCGCGGTCTCGGTCGAGGCGTCCTCGCTGAGGTCGTAGCGGGCGATCTCGGCGCCGCCGGCCTGGTTCACGACGCGGATGAACGCATTGCGGACCTGACCGAAGGACTGCTGACGGTTCTCGGCGTCGTAGATCGACACCGGGAAGACGATCTTCTCGATGTCGGCCGGGACTCCGGCGAGGTTGACCTTGATCGCCTCGTCGTCGCCCTCGCCCTCACCGGTGGTGTTGTCACCGGTGTGCTCGACCGAGCCGTCGGGGCTCTTGAGGTTGTTGAAGAAGACGAAGTTGGCGTCGCTGCCGACCTTGCCGGAGCTGTCCAGCAGCAGCGCGCTGGCGTCCAGGTCGAAGTCGGTACCGGTCGTGGTGCGGACGTCCCACCCCAGACCGACGATGACCGCGGTCAGGCCCGGGGCCTCCTTGGTCAGCGATACGTTGCCGCCCTTGCTGAGGCTGACTCCCACAAGTCCTCCATTGGTGTCCTGGGGCGGGGAGCCCCTGGTGCTTCGGATATCGGATCAACGAGTCGATCCTAGTGACGGGTTCCCGCCCCACGCAGGCCCTGGAGCCGAAGAATCACAGGGTGTCGAGCGCGGCGACGTACTCGCCGAGGTCCCGGGCGTCCGGCAGCGCGTTGACGACGGTCCAGCGCACCAGGCCCTCCTTGTCGATGACGAAGGTGCCGCGCACCGCGCAGCCCTTGTCCTCGGCGAAGACGCCGTAGGCACGGCTGACCTCGCCGTGCGGCCAGAAGTCGCTGAGCAGCGGGTATTCCAGGCCCTCCTGCTCGGCGAAGACGCGCAGGGTGTGGATGGAGTCGTTGGAGACGGCGAGCACCTGGGTGTCCCGGGCGGCGAACTTCGGCAGGTTGTCGCGCACCTCGCACAGCTCGCCGGTGCACACACCGGTGAAGGCGAAGGGGTAGAAGAGCAGGACGACGTTCCTGGGGTTCTCGCCCTCGCGGAAGTCGGAGAGCCGCACGGCCCGGCCGTGGTTGTCCTTGAGCTCGAAGTCGGGGGCCTTGTCGCCGACCTGGATCGCCATCGCCTGATTGTCCCTTCGGTGGGGGCTGTCTGGGTGAGTCCACCCTACGCAGCGGCCACCGAAGGCCGCCGGACGGGCCGAGTCCGAAGACCCAGCCCGCCCGGCGTCACTTCACAGCACTTCTTCGGACGTCACTCCCTGGACGTCACTTCTTGGACTTCGCGGCCTTGGGCGTCACCAGCCGGCTGCCACTCCAGTCCTTGCCCACGCTGACGCTCTTGCTGGCCGACAGACCCGCAGTCGTCGAAGCTTCGGAGATGTCGCTCGGCTCCACGTATCCCGTACGGCCGGTCTTCGGCGTCAGGAGGAGGATCGACCCGCCTTCTTCGATGTACGTGGTGGCGTCCACCAGCGCATCCGTCAGGTCTCCGTCATCGTCGCGGAACCAGAGCACCACGGCGTCGGCGACGTCGTCGTAGTCCTCGTCCACCAGATCGCTGCCGATGACTTCCTCAATGGACTCGCGGAGCTCCTGGTCGACGTCGTCGTCGTAGCCGATCTCCTGGACCACCTGCTCGGGCTGGAAACCCAGCCTGACGGCAGGGCTGGTCCGCTCCTCCGCGTGGTCCGCGGTCGCGCTCACGGGTTGCCTCCTGATCATGTTTTGGGGAATTACTCAGCCACGCGCGTGCGCGAAGCATTGGCCGTAGTCCACACGGACGGGACGGATCGCGCAAGTACCCGGCGGTTCGGACCGCCGAAACGGTGACGATCCTGGCCGTGTCGACGCAACTCCAGGCACGCGATTCGGACGGACGGTGACGTACACCACACCTATCTGCCCTGTTTGCGTATTTGAGAACCATCCAAGGGTACGAGATTCGAACGAGTGCCGGTTACCTCGGGGTAGAGATGACGTTTGCGGCCCCTAGGTACACGATGGGGGCGGTGCAGGCACTGGAGAGTCAGCGAGACACCCCGCGAGGCACCCGCGAGGCGCGAACGAGAAACACCGTCCCACCCAGCCCTCTGACAGGTAAGGAACAGCGTGGCTTCCGGATCCGATCGCAACCCGATCATCATTGGCGGCCTTCCGAGTCAGGTTCCTGACTTCGACCCCGAGGAAACCCAGGAGTGGCTCGACTCCCTCGACGCCGCGATCGACGAGCGCGGCCGGGAGCGGGCCCGCTATCTGATGCTCCGGCTGATCGAACGGGCCCGCGAGAAGCGGGTGGCCGTGCCCGAGATGCGCAGCACGGACTACGTCAACACCATCCCGACCCGGGCCGAGCCCTTCTTCCCGGGCAACGAGGAGATCGAGCGCCGGATCCTCAACGCGACCCGGTGGAACGCGGCCGTGATGGTGTCCAGGGCCCAGCGGCCCGGCATCGGGGTGGGCGGTCACATCGCCACCTTCGCCTCCTCCGCGTCCCTGTACGACGTCGGCTTCAACCACTTCTTCCGCGGCAAGGACGAGGGCGACGGCGGCGACCAGGTCTTCTTCCAGGGGCACGCGTCCCCGGGCATCTACGCGCGCGCGTTCCTCCTCGACCGGCTGAGCGAGCAGAACCTGGACGCGTTCCGCCAAGAGAAGTCGAAGGCGCCGAACGGGCTGTCCTCGTACCCGCACCCGCGCCTGATGCCGGACTTCTGGGAGTTCCCGACCGTGTCGATGGGCCTCGGCCCGATCGGCGCGATCTACCAGGCGCGGATGAACCGCTACATGCACGCGCGCGGGATCGCCGACACGTCGAAGTCGCATGTGTGGGCGTTCCTCGGCGACGGCGAGATGGACGAGCCGGAGTCGCTCGGCCAGCTGACCATCGCCGCACGTGAGGGCCTGGACAACCTGACCTTCGTCGTCAACTGCAACCTCCAGCGCCTGGACGGTCCGGTGCGCGGCAACGGCAAGGTCATCCAGGAGCTGGAGTCGGTCTTCCGGGGCGCCGGCTGGAACGTGATCAAGCTGATCTGGGACCGCTCCTGGGACCCGCTGCTCGCCCAGGACCGCGACGGCACCCTCGTCAACCGGATGAACACGACGCCGGACGGCCAGTTCCAGACCTACGCCACCGAGTCCGGCGCCTACATCCGCGACCACTTCTTCGGCGACGACCAGCGGCTGCGCGCGATGGTCGAGGGCATGACCGACGACCAGATCCTGCACCTGGGCCGCGGCGGTCACGACCACCGCAAGATCTTCGCCGCGTTCAAGGCGGCCGTGGAGCACACCGGCCAGCCGACGGTCATCCTCGCCAAGACGGTCAAGGGCTGGACGCTGGGGCCGAACTTCGAGGGCCGCAACGCCACGCACCAGATGAAGAAGCTGACGGTCTCCGACCTCAAGGGCTTCCGCGACCGGCTGCACCTGCCGATCTCCGACAAGGAGCTGGAGGGCGGCCTCCCGCCGTACTTCCACCCCGGGCGGAACTCGGAGGAGATCCAGTACATGCACGACCGCCGCAAGGGCCTCGGCGGTTACGTCCCGACCCGTGTCGTGCGCTCGAAGCCGCTTACGCTGCCGGACGAGAAGACCTACGCGAGTGTGAAGAAGGGCTCGGGTCAGCAGTCCATCGCGACGACCATGGCCTTTGTGCGGCTCCTGAAGGACCTCATGCGGGACAAGGAACTCGGCAAGCGCTTCGTGCTGATCGCGCCGGACGAGTACCGCACGTTCGGCATGGACTCCTTCTTCCCGAGTGCGAAGATCTACAATCCGCTCGGTCAGCAGTACGAGGCGGTCGACCGGGATCTGCTGCTCGCCTACAAGGAGTCGCCGACCGGGCAGATGCTGCACGACGGCATCTCGGAGGCCGGCTGCACGGCGTCCCTGATCGCGGCGGGCTCGGCGTACGCCACCCACGGCGAGCCGCTGATCCCGGTCTACGTCTTCTACTCGATGTTCGGTTTCCAGCGCACCGGCGACCAGTTCTGGCAGATGTCGGACCAGCTGGCGCGCGGTTTCGTACTGGGTGCGACCGCCGGCCGGACGACCCTGACCGGTGAGGGCCTCCAGCACGCGGACGGCCACTCGCAGCTGCTCGCCTCGACGAACCCGGGCTGTGTCGCCTACGACCCGGCGTTCGGTTTCGAGATCGCGCACATCGTGCAGGACGGTCTGCGCAGGATGTACGGCAGTTCCGCCGAGCACCCGCACGGCGAGGACGTCTTCTACTACCTGACCGTCTACAACGAGCCCATCCAGCACCCGGCCGAGCCGGACGACGTGGACGTCGAGGGGATCCTCAAGGGCGTCCACCGCTTCAGCCGGGGCACCTCGGGGTCGATCCCGGCGCAGATCCTCGCGTCCGGCGTGGCCGTCCCCTGGGCGGTCGAGGCGCAGAAGATCCTCGCCGAGGACTGGAACGTCAAGGCGGACGTCTGGTCCGCGACCTCCTGGAACGAGCTGCGGCGCGAGGCCGTCGAGGTCGAGCGGCACAACCTGCTGCACCCGGAGGAGGAGCAGCGGGTGCCGTACGTGACGCGCAAGCTGGCCGGGGCCGAGGGGCCGTTCGTGGCCGTCTCGGACTGGATGCGGTCGGTCCCCGACCAGATCGCGCGCTGGGTGCCGGGCACGTACCAGTCGCTGGGCGCGGACGGCTTCGGCTTCGCGGACACCCGGGGAGCGGCTCGCCGCTTCTTCCACATCGACGCGCAGTCGATCGTGGTGGGGGTGCTGACCGAGCTGGCGAAGGAGGGCAAGGTCGACCGGTCCCTGCTGAAGCAGGCCGTCGACCGGTACCAGCTGCTGGACGTGTCGGCGGCGGACCCGGGGGCGGCCGGAGGCGACGCGTAGCACCGGGCGTGCGCAGGGGTGGTGGAGCAGCAGTGGGCTCCACCACCCCTTACTCGTTCTTTACGATGCGGGCATGCAAGAACAATCCGCGCAGAGCCGGTGGGAGCTCTGGACCCAGCGACCGTTGCTGGGCCTCGCCGTGGTGTTCGCCGTCGCCTACGCCGTGCCGATCGTGGACACCTCGGCCGACCACACGCTGACCACCGCCTGCACCGCGGTCGAGTGGGTGGTGTGGGGGGCGTTCGCCCTGGACTACGTGGTCCGGCTGGCCCTGACGTCCGATCGCCGGCGGTTCGTGCGCACGCACTGGCTGGACCTGTGCGCGGTGTTGCTGCCGCTGGCGCAGCAGCTCAAGCTGCTGCGGCTGGTCTCGACGCTGCTGCTGGTGGGGCGGCGGGCGCGGATGGCCTCGCAGATCCGGATGACGACGTATGTCGTGGGAGCGGTCGTGGGGCTGCTGATGTTCGGCTCGCTGGCCGTGCTCTCGGTGGAGCGGGATTCGCCGGACGGGAACATCCGCACGCTGGGTGACGCGCTGTGGTGGTCCTTCACGACGATGACGACCGTGGGGTACGGGGACCACGCGCCGACCACCGGACTGGGGCGGATCATCGCCGTCGGGCTGATGCTCTCCGGGATCGCGCTGCTCGGTGTCGTCACCGCGAACATCGCCGCGTGGTTCATCGCCCGGTTCGACAAGGACGACGTCGAGGAACGCGCCCAGACGGAGGCGATCCTGGTCCTGACGCAGGAGGTACGGGCGCTGCGGGCGGAAGTGGCGGCTCTGCGGAACGGACCCGAGGGGGCTCTGCGGAACGGACCCGAAGAGGCACTGCGGAACGGACCCGAAGGGGCGCTGCATGACGGGCCGGAAGGGGCGCTGCGCCCCGGGCCCCCGCCCGCCGTGCCGACCCGCCAGCCGTCGCGGTAGGCGGAAGGGCTGGGGTCGGCGCTACAGCAGCCCGTTGCCCGTGCCGGTCGCTCCCGCCAGCCAGATGAGCGCCAGCAGGGTGTCGATCGCGCCGAGGGCGACGGCGACCAGGGCCGGTACCGGACGGGAACCCGCCCAGCTGCGGCCCATGGCCAGCCAGCCGCAGACGATCGCCGCCGGGCCGAGGACGATCCCCAGCGCGAAGAATCCGGCGACCGCGCAGACGAGGCCGACGATGCCGAGCGTCGCGCGATCCGGCCCGGTCCGTGACCCCATGCGGCCACGTGAGCGGGGGTACCTGCGCGTGCCGTTTCCGAAGCCGGCCATCGAACAACTCCCTGGATTCCGGGGATGTGTTGTTCTTCGGGTACCCGCGACACGCGGAACATTCCCCGCAGTTGCCGGGCAGTCGGCGCGCTGTCCCCCTCCGGCAGCGCGCCGCGGCCCTGGCCGTCCTCCCATCCGGAGGACTTGACTAACTGTGACCTGCGACGCGTGCCGGATGCGAGGAACCTTTAGCGTTGTCACCCTGATAGGGGAAACTTGCTGAAGTTCCGTCAGGGTGGAAGCTCCCCCAGGTTGAAGCTCCCCCAGGTTGAAGCTCCCCCAGGTTGAAGCTCCGCCGGAGTCGCAGTTCCGTCAGATGTGACCCACGCCCGCGCCCGCCTCCGCGTTCACGCCCCGTTTCGTGAGCAGCGCGACGAACACGGCGACGACCGCGACCCCGGCGGCGACCAGCGAGGCGAGGCTCATCCCGGAGATGAACGTGTCGTGGGCGACCTCCGTGATCTTCGCGGCGATCGCTTCGGGGGTGCCCTTGGCCACCGGCGCCACGCCGACCTGGACCGCCTCGGAGGCCTGGTCCAGCTGGGCGGGGGTGAGCTCGGGCAGGCCCGCGCCCTTCCAGTTGGCGGGCAGGTCACCGTCCACCTTGGAGGCCATCACGGCGCCCAGGACCGCCGTACCGAGGCTGCCGCCGATCTGCATGGCCGCCTGCTGGAGGCCGCCCGCGACGCCGGACAGCTCCATGGGGGCGTTGCCCACGATGACCTCCGTCGCGCCGACCATGACCGGGGCGAGACCGAAGCCGAGCAGGGCGAACCAGATCGACATGAGACCGCTGCCGGTGTCCGTCTCCAGCGTGGACATGCCGTACATGGCGATCGCGGTGGCGGCCATACCGCCCGCCAGCGGGATGCGCGGGCCGAGCTTGGTGATCGCCGCGCCCGCGAGCGGGGAGCCGACGATCATCATGCCGGTCAGCGGGAGCAGGTGCAGACCCGCGTCGATCGGGCTCATGCCGTGCACGTTCTGCAGATAGAACGTCACGAAGAACAGGCCGCCCATGAAGGCGATCGCCATCAGGACCATGAGGACCACCCCGGCCGACAGCGGGACCGAGCGGAACAGCGCCAGCGGGATGAGCGGCTCCTTCACCTTCGTCTCCCAGAAGGCGAAGGCCGCGAAGAGCACCGCGGAGCCGACGAGGAACGCCCAGGTCAGGCTGTCGGCCCAGCCCCAGGTCGGCGCCTTGATCAGGGCCCAGACCAGGCAGAACATCGCGGCCGAGAGCAGGGCGATGCCGAGGAGGTCGAAGGAGCGCGGAGCGTTCTCGGCACGGTGGTCGAGCAGGATCACCGCGCCCAGGACCAGGGCGAGGGCGCCGACCGGCACGTTGATGAAGAACACCGACTGCCAGTTGACGTGCTCGACGAGGACACCGCCGAGGATCGGGCCGCCGGCGGTCGACGCGCCGATGACCATGCCCCACAGGCCGATGGCCATGTTGAGCTTCTCGGCCGGGAAGGTCGCGCGCAGCAGCCCCAGCGCGGCCGGCATCAGCAGGGCGCCGAACAGGCCCTGGAGCGCCCGGAAGGCGACGACGGCGCCGATGCTGCCGGACAGGCCGATCGCGCCGGAGGCGGCCGCGAAGCCGACGACGCCTATCAGGAACGTCTGGCGGTGGCCGAAGCGGTCACCGAGCTTGCCCGCAGTGATCAGGGAGACCGCGAGGGCGAGGAAGTAGGCGTTGGTGATCCACTGGACCTCGGCGAAGGTGGCGCCCAGGTCGCTGGCGATGGCCGGGTTGGCGATGGCCACGATGGTGCCGTCGAGGGCCACCATCATGACGCCGACGGCGACGGTGATGAGGGTGAACCACGGGTGGCCGCGCAGGCCCTTGGCCGGCGGTCCGTCCGAGGGGTCCGCCGGTGTGCTGCCGCCCGGTCCCGTCGCGTCGATGGTGGTCTGACTGGTCATGCGTTCGAGGTTAGTGACAGCCGCTGACAATTGACAAACGAGTTCAGAAGTCGGTAACTGACACATCATGGAAACTCTGCGTGAGCGCAAGAAACAGCGCACCCGGGACGCGCTGCTGCGCGCCGCGGTGGAGCTGTTCACCTCGCAGGGATACGAGGGGACCACCGTCGACGAGATCGCCGCCGCCGTCGACGTCTCGCAGCGCACCTTCTTCCGCTACTTCGCCGGAAAGGACGAGGCCGCGCTCGCCCTGGTGGAGATGACGGTGGAGCGGTTCGCCGAGGCGGTGCGCGCGCGCCCGCCGCACGAGCCGCCGCTGGAGGCGCTGCGTCAGGCCGTGCTGGACGGCTGGGACTCGATCAACGAGGTCGTCGAGTCCGTCGTACCCGTGGAGCTGTATCTGCGCATGTACCGGGTGATCGAGTCGACACCGGTACTGCTCGCCGCGCATCTGCGACGCTCGGTGGAGGTGGAGGAGGACCTCGCGCGGGTGATCGCCGAGCGCGAGGGGCTCGACATGGACGCCGATCCGCGGCCGCGGCTGGCGGTGGCCGTGTTCAGCGGGGTGATGCGGGTGACGGAACGGCAGTGGTCCACCGGCGCGGACTTCAGCCTGGACCGGATCCGCGCGCTGACATCGCTGTATCTCGACGGGGTGGGTCCCGCTCTGCTGGGAGACTGGCGCGAGGCCTGAGGGGCGTACGCGCAAGGGTCCGACGGACCTGCGCGAGGCCTGACGGAGGCCTGAGGGACGTGCGCGGCGCGTGCCCTCACGGACATCCTCACGGACATCCTGACGGACATAGAGAGCTAAAGGCCTTTATGACCCTCGCCACGCCCGCTGAAACGTGATCCCCGTCACTTGGGTCACCCGAGACCCTCTCGTTCTCCTAGTGTGTCCTTTCAGTGACTTCCTTCGACACCTCCCCGCAACTCAACGTCTGGCGCGCACTGGCCGCCCTGGCCGTGGTGTTCGTGATGCTGGCGACCACCGGCTGGACGGCCCTGCGCCACCAGCGGGAGACCACCGCTCTCCAGACCTCGCGCTCGGAGTGGGAACACGGCCGGCTGGCCGGGCACCGGCTGCCGGACCCCGGCTCCGCCCCCGCCCGGCTGGCGCGCTTCTTCGCCTCGCTCACCGCTCCGCAGCGGACCGTGCTCGTGCACGAGTACCCGCTCGCGGTGGGCAACATGAACGGCGCCCCCGCCGAGCTGCGCTACCGCGCCAACCGGGTGGCGCTGCGGCAGCAGGTGCGGCTCGAACGCACCCGCATGCACGACAGCCGGCTCACTCCCTCGGGGCAGCAGCTGGCCGGCCGGCGCATGCACCGCTACGAATCGATGAGCACCGCCGACCGGCAGATCCTCGCCTTCGACCCGGAGGGCTCCGGCCGGGTGGCCGAGGTGTTCGGCAGCCTGGACCAGGCCGAGCGGATCTCCGTCGTCGTCCCCGGCGTCGACACCGACCTGCTCACCTTCCAGCGCACGAACCGCAAGTACTCGGCGCCGGTCGGCATGGCCCAGGCCCTCTACTCGGCCGAGCGCGAGGCGAGCCCCTCGACGCGTACGGCCGTGATCGCCTGGGCCGACTACACCTCCCCCGACGGTCTCGGCATCGACTCGGCCACCGCGATGCGCGCCGAGAGCGGCGCCGTCCGGCTGAACGCCCTGCTGACCGCCCTGCCGGGCAGCGCGCCCGTCTCGATGTTCTGTCACAGCTACGGCTCGGTGGTGTGCGGGGTCGCCGCGCACGCCATGCCGGACCGGGTGGCCGACATCGCGGTGGCCGGCAGCCCCGGGATGCGGGTGGAGAACGCGGCACAGCTGGACACCGACGCCCGCGTGTGGGCGATGCGGGACGCCGACGACTGGGTGCAGGACGTGCCGCACCTGGAGGTCGGCGGTCTCGGTCACGGCGAGGACCCGATGGCGCGGGAGTTCGGCGCGCGGGTGCTGTCGGCACGGGAGGCGAAGGGCCACGGCGGCTACTTCGAACCCGGTACGGACAGCCTGCGCAACTTCGCCGAGATCGGCACTGGCGCGTACCGCTCGGTGGAGTGCGCCCACGAAGCTGCCGCCTGCACGGCGGGTTTGTCCGATACGACAGAGGCCGGACGCGCGTAGAGACGCAGGAATTGCGGCACGCGCGGGGAGGGGACGAAGAATGGGTGTCCCGCATACGATGAGCCGCATGGGTGACGTACTGGCCGGAATTCATGCCGCCTGGGAGTTCGATTCCGACTCCGTCCTCATCCGCTACGAACGGGGGCTGCGCACGCCCAAGCTGCTGTCGGCACTGGGCGAGCGCCGGATTCCGCTGGCGGCCATAGGTCGGGTGACCCTGACCCCCGGCAAGCGCGGAACGGTCGTGCTCCAGGCGGAACCGAGGCCGGGAGCCGATCCGTTGATGGAGGCGGCCGCGGGACAGCTCAAGGAAGGGTGCGACCCGTACCGGCTGGTGCTGCCCGCCGAGCGGGAGACCCTCGCCGAGTACTACGCGGACGAGCTGCGGGCGCAGTTGACCGACTCCGGGCCCGCGGAACGCTTCCTGGTGGACGCGCCCGAGGTGCCGCTGTCGTTCAAGGCGTACGACGGGAAGGCGTCGTTCGACGGGCGCACCGTGCGGTTCCGGTGGTTCTGGACGGGCGCGTCGTCGGCGAAGTGGAAGGCCGGTGACCAGAGTTTCGCCGTGTCCGCGCTGACCGGGGTCGAGTGGCGGTCGCCCGAGGTGTTCGAGGGGCATCTGCGGCTGCTGCGCGGCGAGGCCGTTCCGGCCCCGGCCGACCAGGATCCGGCGACCGTCGTCTTCGGGCTGGGGTACGGGCCGGTGCACGAGTCGCTGCCGTTCGCGGCGGCGGTCCTGGCGGCGGTCCGCGGCCGCGGATCCGCGGCGCCGGCCGTCCCGGCAGCGGTCGCGCCGCGCCGGGACCCCGCCGACATCGCCGAGCGGATCCGCCACCTCGGGGAGCTGCACCTGGCCGGGCTGGTCACCGACGAGGAGTTCTCCGCCAAGAAGGCCGAGTTGCTGGCCGAGCTCTAGGGCGGGTCTGACCATGCGCGTCGCGCGCCCGGCGGGAATTGTCGGACGCGCCCCGGGGCCCGCCCCGAACGGGCGGGCCCCGGCTCTCATTCGCGTCCGGCGGAGGTGAACCTCATGTCCGGGTAGCGGTCGCCCGCCACCTTGCCGGCGATGGGCTCCAGCAACGCCAGTTCCTGCGGCGTCAGTTCGATGGCCGTCGCCGCCGTGTTCTCCTCGACCCGGGTGGGCTTGCGGGTGCCCGGGATCGGGACCACCGACAGGCCGTGGACCCGGGACTGCTGCTGGACCCAGGCCAGGGCGATCTGACCGGGCGTCGCCCCGTGGGCCTCCGCGACCGCGCGTATCGGGTCCAGGAGCGCCCCGTTGGCGGCGGCGTTGTCACCGGTGAAGCGGGGCTGCTGACGGCGGAAGTCGTCGGCGGTGAGGTCCTGGTCGGCGTCGGCGAAGGAGCCGGTGAGGAAACCCCGGCCGAGCGGGGAGTACGCGACCAGGGTCACGCCCAGTTCACGGGCCGCCGGGACCACCTGGGCCTCGATGTCGCGGCTGAACAGCGACCACTCCGACTGCACCGCGGCGATGGGGTGGACCTCCTGGGCCGCGCGCAGCTCGGCGGCCGTCACCTCGCTCAGGCCCAGCTGCTTGACCTTGCCCTCGCGCACCAGTTCGGCCATCACGCCGACGGTGTCCTCGATCGGCACGTTCACGTCGCGCCGGTGCATGTAGTAGAGGTCGATGACGTCGACGTCCAGCCGGCTCAGGCTCGCCTCGACGGACTGCCGGATGTACGGCGCGTCGTTGCGGATGATCCGCCGGGTCGGATCGTCCGGCGGGACCGCCAGGGCGAACTTGGTCGCGATCACGACCTCGTCGCGGTGGGCCTTGAAGAACGGGGAGAGGAACCGCTCGTTCTCGCCCGCGCCGTACGCGTCCGCCGTGTCGTACATCGTGACGCCGAGCTCCAGGGCGCGTTCCAGGGTGGCCCGCGACTCCTTCGCGTCCGTGGGGCCGTAGGCGAAGCTCATGCCCATGCAGCCGAGGCCCTGGGCGCCGATCTCGGGTCCCGGTCCGCCGAGTCGGGCCGTCGGGATCCTGGGGTCGGTCATCGGGCGGTCCCTTCCGCTTCGTGGTAGTGGACGCCGGTGGCGTCCGCGTAGAAATCGATCTTGCGGTCGAGCACGGCGAGGGTGTCCCGGAGTTCGGCGATCCGGGCCCGGACGTCCCGCCGGGTCGCCTCTAGCAGCTCGTACCGCTCACGGAACGTGCTCTCGCCCTCCCGCACCAGCTCGGCGTACCGCACCATGTCGGCGACCGGCATTCCGGTCAGCCGCAGCTTCCCGACGAGGTCGAGCCAGTCCAGGTCACGGTTGCTGTAGCGGCGCTGGCCGGTGTGCGAGCGGTCGATGTGGGACATCAGCCCGATCCGCTCGTACCAGCGCAGGGTGTGGGCGGTGAGGCCGGTGAAGGCGACGACCTCGCTGATCGTGTAACTGTCCTGCCCGTCCGGACGGGGGTGCCGCGGGGGTGGCGCGGAGCAGACGTCCGGCGGGTTCGGGGTTTGCTCGATGGTCACGGGCGTGGTCTGCAACACCGTCATGCCCTCCACGCTATGGCCTTGGAGTGCGCTCCAAGCAAGCGAAATCGGTAAGAAAACCGGGGGACGCGGCTTGATCACGCTGGTTGGCGTGCGGGGCATGAGTCTCGTACGCCGTGCCCTGCCCGAGGACGCCGCCGAAGGACTGCGGCTGCGCCAGGTGATGATCGACTCGATGGTGGCGGTGGGCACCTCCACCGGCTGGCATGCCGAGTCGCTGCACCGCTGCGGGAGCGGCTGTCCGAGCCGGACGGGGACTTCGCGGCCTTCGTCGTGGATCACCCGGAGCGGCCGGGGATGCCGGCCGCGCTGGTCGTCGGGACGGTCGAGTACCGGATGGGCCGGGCCGGCAACCCGCGGGGGATCATCGGCTTCGTCTCCAGCGTCGCCACCGACCCCGACGCGCGCCGATGGGGGTCCCCCCGGGTCGAGCGAAGCCGAGAGTCGGGGGGAGGGTACGCGCGCGCCGGCGTGGACGCGCTGCCGGCCTGGTTCCGGGCCCGGGGCGTCGTGCAGGTCCACCTGACCGCGTCCGCCGACGCGGCCCCCTCTACTCCTCCCTGGGCTTCAGGCCCAAGCCGGACCCCTTGATGGAGCTGCTGCTCTGAGCCGCATAGGCTCGACGGCATGTCGCTCAAGAGCCTCGCGCTGATCGAGAACTGGCCGGTTCCCTCCGCCTCGGCGGGTGTCGTACGGGCCGACGGTACGGTCCTGGGGACCCATGGCCCGGTCGGCCGGCGCTTCCCGCTGGCCTCGGTCACCAAGCCGCTCGCCGCGTACGCCGCCCTCGTCGCGTACGAGGAGGGTGCCATCGAGCTGGACGAACCGGCCGGGCCGCCCGGGGCCACGGTCCGTCATCTCCTTGCGCACACCTCCGGGCTGGCCTTCGACGAGCACCGGGTGACGGCGCCTGCCGGGGAGCGGCGGCTGTACTCCAACGCCGGGTTCGAGCAGCTCGGCGACCACCTGGCGAAGGCGACGGAGATCCCGTTCGCGGAGTATCTGCGTCAGGCCGTGCTGGAGCCGCTGGGGATGACCGGCACCTCCCTGGAGGGCTCCCCGGCGAAGGACGGCGTCTCGACGGTCGAGGACCTGCTGCGGTTCGCGGCGGAGGTCCAGGCGCCCCGGCTGCTGGATCCGCGGACGGTGGCGGCGGCGATGACCGTGCAGTACCCGGGAACGAAGGGCGTGCTGCCGGGGTACGGGCACCAGAACCCCAACGACTGGGGGCTCGGCTTCGAGATCCGCGACTCCAAGTCGCCGCACTGGACCGGGAGTTCCTCCTCGCCGCGCACCTTCGGGCACTTCGGCCAGTCCGGAACGTTCCTGTGGGTCGACCCCGGGGCGGGCGTCGCCGGGGTCGCCCTGACGGACCGGGCGTTCGGACCGTGGGCGGTCGAGGCGTGGCCCGCGTTCACGGACGCGGTGCTGGCGGAGGTCCGGGGCTGAACTCCTGGTCACCCGGGCCGAACACCCACATCAGCAGCTCCGTGTCGGTCACGCCCACCGCCTCCACGTCCTTCGCGTCCGTGATGCGTGCCGCGTCCCCCGGCGCCAGCTCCTCGCCGTCCAGGCGGGCTTCGCCGCGTACGACGTGGACGTAGACGTGCGGCGCGTCCGGCACCGCCGTCCGCTCCCCCGCGCCCAGGCGCCGTACGTGCAGCATCGCGCCCGCCTCCGGGACGGCGTACGGGGTGGAGTCGGCGATGCCGCGGACCGTCTCGTAGGACGGGTCGCCGCCCGGGTCGAAGGGGGCCAGCCACATCTGGACGAAGGCCAGGGGCACGTCGGCGTCGTTGCGCTCCACGTGCCGTACCCCGCCCGCAGAGCTGAGCCGCTGCACGTCCCCGGGGCGGACCACGCTCTCGTGGCCGGCCGAGTCACGGTGGGTGAGCTCGCCCTCGACCACCCAGGTCACGATCTCGGTGTGGCTGTGGGGATGCTCGTCGAAGCCGGCGCCGGGCGCCAGGCGCTCCTCGTTGCAGGCGATCAGCGGACCGAAGCGGAGATTGCCGGGGTCGTAGTGGGGGCCGAAGGAGAAAGCGTGCCGGGTGTCGATCCCGGCGGCCGGGTCCCCGCCTCGGTAGCGCGCGTCGGCGCGCCGTACGTCCATCACGCGTCCACGGTAGACCCGCCGCCCCCGGACGATGACCGTGCCACGACCGCGTGCCGCCCCCTCCCGTGACCCGGCGGCGCACTCCCCCGTCCCGATAAGGCAGTCTTGTCCCGTGCCCGAACCCGAAACCAGTCACCCCGATCCCGCGGCGCACGCCGTCCACCCCCACCCCGCGACGCTGAAGCGGCTGGAGAAGTCCTCCGGAAGTCTCGCCGCCCAGGCCATCGCGCGGATGGACGAGACACTGTCGTGGTACCGGGCGATGCCCCCGGAGAACCGTTCCTGGATCGGGCTGGTCGCCCAGGCGGGCATCGCCGCCTTCACCGAGTGGTTCCGGCACCCGGACGCCCCGCAGGCCATCTCCACGGATGTGTTCGGGACCGCGCCCCGTGAGCTGACCCGGGCCATCACGCTGCGCCAGACCGTCGAGATGGTGCGCACGACCATCGAGGTCATGGAGTCCGCGATCGACGAGGTCGCGGCCCCCGGCGACGAGAACGTGCTGCGCGAGGCGCTTCTCGTGTACGCCCGGGAGATCGCCTTCGCCACCGCCCAGGTCTACGCCCAGGCCGCCGAGGCACGCGGCGCCTGGGACGCCCGGCTGGAGTCGCTCGTCGTGAACGCCGTGCTGAGCGGTGAGGCCGACGAGGGGGCGGTGAGCCGGGCCGCGGCCCTCGGGTGGAACGCGCCCGAGCACGTGTGCGTGGTCCTCGGGACCGCGCCCGACGGGGACTCCGAACTGACCGTCGAGGCGATCCGGCGGGCCGCGCGACACGCCAAGCTCCAGGTCCTCACCGGGGTGCTCGGCTCCCGGCTGGTAGTGATCGCCGGTGGCAGCGACAACCCGCTCGCCGTCGCCAGGTCGCTGATCGGGCCGTTCGCCGCGGGACCCGTGGTGGCCGGACCCGTCGTACCCGACCTGCTCGCCGCGACCCGGTCCGCACAGGCCGCCGCGGCCGGGCTCAAGGCCGGTTCCGCCTGGCAGGACGCACCCCGGCCGGTGCTGGCGGACGATCTGCTGCCGGAACGCGCGATCGCCGGTGATCCCGGTGCGCGTGAGCAGTTGGTGGAGGAGATCTACAGACCGCTCGAAGAGGCCGGGTCCGCGCTCCTGGAGACGCTCGCCGTCTACCTCGAACAGGCGTCCAGCCTCGAAGGGGCCGCGCGGATGCTCTTCGTTCATCCGAACACCGTGCGCTACCGGCTTCGACGTGTGACTGACGTCACCGGTTGGTCGCCTTCGGATGTACGCTCCGCGTTCACGCTCCGGATCGCGCTGATCCTGGGGCGCCTGGTCGACGGCGATCCCCAGACCTAGGCTTTTGTCGGGGCTCCACAAAACCCCCTGCCGTTCTTCGTCCCTGTCCCCACGGGCGGCTTCGGCCGTCCACAAGAGAGAGTGTGAGAGTGCTCGTACTCGTCGCTCCCGGCCAGGGCGCCCAGACGCCCGGCTTCCTGACCCCTTGGCTCGAACTGCCCGGTGCCGCCGCCCGCGTCGCCGCGTGGTCGGACGTCATCGGCCTGGACCTCGCCCACTACGGCACCCAGGCCGACGCGGACGAGATCCGTGACACCTCGGTGGCCCAGCCGCTGCTGGTGGCCGCCGGAATCCTGTCCGCCGCGGCGCTCGGCGACCTGGCGGACATCGCGCCCGGCGCCGTCGCCGGCCACAGCGTCGGCGAGATCACCGCCGCGACCTTCGCCGGAGTCCTCGACGACACCGCCGCGCTGACCCTCGTCCGCAAGCGCGGCCTGGCCATGGCCGCCGCCGCCGCGATCACCGAGACCGGTATGTCCGCGCTGCTCGGCGGCGACCCGGAGGTCTCCGTCGCGCACCTGGAGAAGCTGGGGCTGACCCCGGCGAACATCAACGGCGCGGGCCAGATCGTCGCGGCGGGCACGCTGGAGCAGCTCGCCGCGCTGAACGAGGACAAGCCCGAGGGCGTCCGCAAGGTCGTCCCGCTGAAGGTCGCCGGCGCCTTCCACACGCGCCACATGGCGCCCGCCGTGGAAACCCTCGCCAAGGCCGCCGTGGAGCTCACGCCGGCCGATCCGAAGATCGCTTACGTCTCCAACCGCGACGGGCAGTCGGTCGCCACCGGCGCCGAGATCCTGGAGCGGCTGGTCGGCCAGGTCGCCAACCCGGTCCGCTGGGACCTGTGCATGGAGACCTTCAAGGAGCTCGGCGCGACCGCGCTGATCGAGGTCTCACCGGGTGGCACCCTGGTCGGCCTCGCCAAGCGCGCCCTGCCCGGCGTGAAGACGCTGGCGCTGAAGACCCCCGACGACCTCGACGCCGCTCGCGAGCTCATCGCCGAGCACGGCGTCGCCTGAGGAGCCCTGATGGCGAAGATCAAGCCCAGCAAGGGCTCCCCGTACGCCCGGATCCTCGGGGTCGGCGGTTACCGGCCCGTCCGGGTCGTGCCCAACGAGGTGATCCTCGAGACGATCGACTCGTCCGACGAGTGGATCCGCTCGCGTTCCGGCATCGAGACCCGGCACTGGGCGAACGACGAGGAGACCGTCGCCGCCATGTCCGTCGAGGCGTCCGGCAAGGCCATCGCCGACGCCGGGATCACCGCCGAGCAGATCGGCGCGGTGGTCGTGTCGACCGTCTCGCACTTCAAGCAGACGCCGGCCGTCGCCACCGAGATCGCCGACAAGCTCGGCACGAACAAGGCCGCCGCCTTCGACATCTCGGCCGGCTGCGCGGGCTTCGGCTACGGCCTGACCCTCGCCAAGGGCATGGTGGTGGAAGGTTCCGCCGAGTACGTGCTCGTGATCGGTGTCGAGCGGCTGTCCGACCTGACCGACCTGGAGGACCGCGCGACGGCCTTCCTGTTCGGCGACGGCGCGGGCGCGGTCGTGGTCGGCCCGTCGAAGGAGCCGGCGATCGGCCCGACGGTCTGGGGCTCCGAGGGCGACAAGTCGGAGACCATCAAGCAGACCGTGCCGTGGACCGACTACCGCGACGGCGAGGTCGCCAGGTTCCCCGCGATCACGCAGGAGGGCCAGGCGGTCTTCCGCTGGGCCGTCTTCGAGATGGCGAAGGTCGCCAAGGAGGCGCTGGACGCCGCCGGCATCACCGCCGAAGAACTCGACGTCTTCATCCCGCACCAGGCCAACGAGCGGATCATCGACTCGATGGTGAAGACTCTCAAGCTGCCGCAGTCCGTCATGGTCGCCCGTGACGTACGCACCACCGGCAACACCTCGGCCGCCTCGATTCCGCTCGCGATGGAGCGGCTTCTGGCGACCGGCGAGGCGAAGAGCGGCGACACCGCGCTCGTCATCGGATTCGGGGCGGGTCTCGTCTACGCCGCCACTGTCGTTACCCTCCCCTAGGCACTCCGTGCCGGATCAACCGGTCCGGCGCGGGAGACACCCCATGCCACACCCTCTGGAATATCAAAGAAGGAG
This sequence comes from Streptomyces sp. Root1310, assembly GCF_001426425.1. NCBI lineage: Bacteria > Bacillati > Actinomycetota > Actinomycetes > Kitasatosporales > Streptomycetaceae > Streptomyces > Streptomyces sp. Root1310. Next base: position 761,998 of record NZ_LMEQ01000001.1, read on the forward strand.
CGCCAAATGGCCGCCACTCAGGAAGAGATCGTCGCCGGTCTCGCCGACATCGTGAACGAGATCGCCGGCATCCCGGTTGAGGACGTCCAGCTGGACAAGTCCTTCACCGACGACCTGGACGTCGACTCGCTGTCCATGGTCGAGGTCGTCGTCGCCGCCGAGGAGCGCTTCGAGGTCAAGATCCCGGACGAGGACGTCAAGAACCTCAAGACCGTCGGCGACGCGACGAACTACATCCTCAAGAACCAGGCCTGATCCATCGGCCCCCTGGGCTGAACTGCCCCGCCACCCGGCGGTGGCGCCGCTGAATCCTCGTAACGTTGGAGAAAGAATCCGTGAGCCCGACCAATCGCACCGTGGTCGTCACCGGTATCGGCGCAACCACACCGCTGGGTGGCGACGCAGCCTCTACCTGGGAGGGTCTGGTCGCCGGCAAGTCCGGTGTCAAGGTCCTGGAGCATGAGTGGGCGGCCGAGCAGGCCGTCCGTATCGCGGCCCGCGTCGCGGTGGAGCCTCTCGAGGTCCTCCCGCGGCCGCAGGCCCGCAAGCTGGACCGCTCGGCGCAGTTCGCGCTGATCGCGGCCCAGGAAGCCTGGAAGGACGCCGGTTTCTCCGGCAAGGCCGGTGAGGACGGCAGCGAGGGCGACGTCGACCCCGACCGGCTCGGCGCGGTCATCGCCTCCGGCATCGGCGGCGTCACCACCCTGCTCGACCAGTACGACGTGCTGAAGGAGAAGGGCGTCCGCCGCGTCTCCCCGCACACCGTGCCCATGCTGATGCCGAACAGCCCCTCCGCCAACGTGGGTCTGCTCGTGGGCGCCCGCGCGGGCGTGCACACGCCGGTCTCGGCGTGCGCGTCGGGCGCGGAGGCCATCGGCTACGCCATCGAGATGATCCGTACGGGCCGCGCCGACATCGTGGTCGCCGGCGGTACGGAGGCGGCGATCCACCCGCTGCCCATCGCCGCGTTCGGCAACATGATGGCGATGTCCAAGAACAACGACGACCCGCAGGGCGCCTCGCGTCCCTACGACGTCGCCCGCGACGGTTTCGTCATGGGCGAGGGGGCCGGCGTGATCGTCCTGGAGTCCGCCGAGCACGCCGCGCAGCGCGGGGCCCGGGTGTACGCGGAGGCGGTCGGTCAGGGCATCTCCTCCGACGCCCACGACATCGTGCAGCCGGAGCCCGAGGGCCGCGGTATCGCGCACGCACTGCAGAACCTGCTGGACAGCACCGACCTGAACCCGGCGGAGATCGTGCACGTCAACGCGCACGCCACCTCGACGCCGGCCGGTGACGTGGCCGAACTGAAGGCGCTGCGCAAGGTGTTCGGTGACGACACCGACCACATGGCGGTCTCGGCGACCAAGTCGATGACCGGTCATCTGCTGGGTGGCGCGGGTGGCGTGGAGTCCGTCGCGACGGTCCTCGCGCTGTACCACCGGGTCGCTCCGCCGACCATCAACGTCGAGAACCTCGACCCCGAGGCCGAGGCCAACGCGGACATCGTGCGGGGCGAGGCGCGCAAGCTGCCCGTGGAGGGCCGTATCGCCGCCCTGAACGACTCGTTCGGGTTCGGTGGGCACAACGTGGTGCTGGCGTTCCGTACGGTCTGAGAACGGTTCCGAGCAGCGCTCGAACAGAGCGAAGGGCCCCCGCCTCCAGAGGCGGGGGCCCTTCGTGTCGTACGGGGATCAGACCACCTGGTGCAGCCAGCGCACCGGGGCGCCCTCGCCCGCGTATCTGAACGGCTCCAGTTCGTCGTCCCACGGCTTGCCGAGGAGCTTGGAGAGTTCGGCCTCCAGGTCCGTCTCGCCGCGCTGACTGCGCACCAGTGCGGCGCGCAGCCGGTCCTCCGGGATGAGGATGTCGCCGTGGATGCCGGTGACGGCGTGGAAGATGCCCAGGTCCGGCGTGCAGCTGTAGCGCTCGCCCTCGGCGGTGGCGCAGGGCTCGGCGGTGACCTCGAAGCGCAGCAGGTGCCAGCCGCGCAGCGCGGAGGCCAGCTTGGACGCCGTGCCGGCCTCGCCCTTCCAGGAGAACTCCGAGCGCCAGGTGCCGGGCGCGGCGGGCTGCCGGATCCAGTCGAGGTTGACGCGCGTGCCGAGCACCCCGGCGACGGCCCACTCGACGTGCGGGCACAGCGCGCGCGGCGCGGAGTGCACGTACAGAACTCCACGTGTCGTCACCGGGACCTCCGGGCAGAGCGGGACAGTCTTGCAGGCCGGCATGGCTGCGGTGGCAGGCAGCCGCGTTGATGGCGAGGCTACCGTGCGGCGGCGCAAGGAGTGTGACGTACCGTCGGTCCCAGTGCCGTGAAACCCCCGCCATTCACTCGGCAGGACGCCTGTGCGGGCGTGAGGCGTTCCATCTTGTGGGTGTGATTCGCCGGGAACTCCCGCGCGTTGTCATAGGGGGGCGTTGTTCGAGGAGCGAGGGGAACACCAGCGGATGCGGAAACGGAACCGGCACGCGCGGGCCGTGCTCGCGGGCACGACGGCGGCCGTCCTGGGCCTGGCCGGCTGTGACGCACTGGGGGGCGGCGACGCCGAGGGATCCTCGGGCACCCGGGCCGGGGAGGCGAGGCCGTCGCCGTCGCCGACCCCGTTGTGGGACTCCAGCCCGTCCTCGGTGGCGGCGGTGGGCGACTCCATCACGCGTGGCTTCGACGCGTGTACGGTGCTCGCGGACTGCCCCGAGGTGTCCTGGGCGACCGGCGCCAGCACCGAGGTGAACAGTCTCGCGGTCCGGCTGCTGGGCGCGGCGAAGGCGGCCACGCACAGCTGGAACTACGCGTCGACCGGGGCGCGGATGGCGGACGTGCCGGCTCAGATGGCACAGGCGGCGGCCGAGAAACCGCAGTTGGTGACGGTGATGGCGGGGGCGAACGACGCGTGCCGGGAGTCGACGGCGGCGATGACGTCGGTGGCCGACTTCCGCGCGGAGTTCCAGGACGCGCTGAGCACGCTGCGCCGCGCGCTGCCGAAGACGCAGGTGTATGTGACGAGCGTGCCGAACCTGAAGCGGCTGTGGTCGCAGGGGCGGACGAACGTGCTGGGCAAGCAGGTGTGGAAGCTGGGCCTGTGTCCCTCGATGCTGGGTGACGCGGACGCGCTGGACGCGGCGGCGACCGCGCGGCGGGAGACCGTGCAGAAGCGGGTGGAGGACTACAACTCGGTGCTGGCGGAGGTCTGCGCGAAGGACGTGCGGTGCCGGTTCGACGGCGGGGCGGTATACGACTTCAGGTTCGGAACCGACCAGTTGAGTCACTGGGACTGGTTCCACCCGAGCAAGGACGGACAGGCGCGGCTCGCTGAGCTGGCCTATCAGGGGGTCACCGCGAAGGCCTCGTGATTTAGGGTTTCGCTCATGAGCGAACACTTCGGAACACTTTCCGACGGCACTGAGGTGCACCGCTGGACCCTGGAGCGGGCGGGCACCCGGGTGCGGGTCCTTTCGTACGGCGGGATCGTGCAGTCCGTCGAGGTCCCCGACCGGGACGGGCGCGCGGCGAACGTGGTGTTGGGGTTCGCGGACCTGAAGGGCTATCTCGCGCACCCGGAGCCCTTCCTCGGCGCGCTGATCGGGCGGTACGCCAACCGGATCGCGCACGCCCGCTTCCCGCTGGACGGCGTGACGTACGCGCTGGAGCCGAACAACGCGCCGAACTCCCTGCACGGCGGCCCGCACGGCTTCGACAAGCGGGTGTGGGACGTCCGGCCGGTCGAGCACGGACTGCGGCTCAGCCGGGTCGCACCGCACGGCGAGGAGGGGTTCCCGGGCCGCCTCGAGGTCACGGCGACGTACACGCTCGACGCGGCGGGGGCGCTGCGGTTCGTGTACGAGGCGGTCACCGACGCGCCGACGGTGGTGAACCTGACCAACCACAGCTACTTCAACCTGGGCGGTCCTGGCAGCGGCGGCGCGGGCGGACACGAACTGCGGCTGGCCGCCTCCCGGTACACCCCGGTGGACGCGGACCTGATCCCGACGGGCGAGCTCGCGCAGGTGGCGGACGGCCGCTTCGACTTCCGTACGGCCCGCAAGGTCGGCGCCGGCTACGACCACAACTTCGTGCTCGACAAGGGCGTCACGGACACCCCGGTCGAGGTGGCGGAGCTGCACGATCCGGCGTCCGGGCGGGTGCTGACGGTGGCGACCACCGAGCCGGGGCTCCAGCTGTACACCGCCGACCACCTGGGCGAGCCCTTCGAGCCCGGCGAGGGCGTCGCGCTGGAGACCCAGCACTTCCCCGACTCGCCGAACCGGCCGGAGTTCCCGAGCACCGAGCTGCGGCCGGGCGCCGCCTACCGGTCGGAGACGGTGTACGGCTTCTCGGTGCGGTAGGGGCCGCGGGGCGCGCCCGGCGCAGGGCCCGCCGGAAAAGATGTTGCCCCGGTCCAGGGGTCAGGTCCCGGACCGGGGCTGTCGGTGGGGCGACGGGCGCCGGTTCACACGTTAATCGTCGCGGTGATCCTGCGGTCGGCGATCGAGCGGCCCACCTGGATTTCGTACGAACCTTTCACAAAGGACCACCGGTGGTCCGCCTCGTCCCACACCTCGAAGGCCCGGTCCGGGATCTCCACGGTGACCTCGGCGCTCTCCCCCGGGCCCGCCTCGACGCCGGCGAAACCGGCCAGCCGGCGGGCCGGGCGTTCGGGCGCCGGGGCCGTCACGGTGGGGGCGAGGTAGACCTGCACGACCTCGCGCCCCGGCCGCGCGCCGCTGTTGCGGATCCGCACGGTGACCGTGGAGCCCGTGATGTGGACCGACTCGTACGTCCAGTCGGTGTAGCCGAGGCCGTGGCCGAAGGGGTACACCGGGGTGCGGTGCGCCTTCTCCCAGGCGCGGTAGCCGATGAAGACGCCCTCGGTGTAGGCGAGCACGCCGTCGGCGGGGGTGACCTCGGTGACGGGGGCGTCGTCGAGGGAGCCCCAGGTGGTGGGGAGCCGGCCGCCGGGTTCGTGGGCTCCCGTCAGGACGTCCGCCAGGGCCGCTCCGCCCTCCTGGCCGGGGAACCAGGTGAGCAGGACGGCCGCGACGTCCTCGCGCCACGGCAGCTCCACCGGGGAGCCCGCGTTGACGACGACGACGGTGTTCGGGTTGGCGGCGGCGACGGCACGGACCAGGTCGTCCTGCCGGCCGGGGAGGCGGAGATCCTTGCGGTCGAAGCCCTCGGACTCGACGCGTTCGGTGGTGGCGACCACGACGACGGCCGTGTCGGCGGCCCGCGCCGCCTCGGCCGCCTCGGCGATCAGCTCGTCGGGGTCGCGCCGCGGCTCCTGGTGGGCCAGGGCGAAGGCGATGGCCTTGAAGGGGACGCCCTCGGGCAGCGCGAAGACGTGGGTGAGGGAGACCTCGACCGGTTCACCGGCGGTCAGCCGGGCCTCGGCGCGGGGCACCGGGGCGTTGAAGAACGCCGCGAAGGGGTCGCTGTCGTCTGCGGGCGGCTGGACGTCGTCGTAGTACGTCGTCCCGGCGACGGTGAGCGAGAAGGCGCCCGTGCCCTTGATGCCGAAGGTGTGCGGGCCGCTCTCGCGCGGGGTGAAGGTGCCGGTCAGTTCGACCGTGTGGACGCGGTCGAGGGTGACGCCCTCGGGGAGGTCCGTACCCGTCCACTGGATCTGGCCGCTCGGCGCGGAGCGGGTGCCGATGACGGTTCCGGCGGTGTCGCGGCAGACCGCCCGCAGCGCGAAGCCCTGGTCGGCGACGGCGAGTTCGGTGGCGGGGTCGGCACCGACGGCGTAGCCGAGGGTGCCCTCGGGGAGCGCTGCGGTGAGGCCGTCGAGCGGGGAGACCGTGCGGGCCGGGAAGACGGTCGCGGAGCCGCCGCCGAGCACCCGGGCGTCGCGGGCGGCCGCGCCGGCGAGGGCGACGGTGCCGGGCCGGAGCGGCAGCGCGCCGTCCTCGTTGCGGACCAGGACGAAGGAGCGGCGGGCCAGTTCGCGGGCCAGGGCCTCGCCGTCGACGGGGGCGGGCAGCCGGGTGACGGCCGGTTCGGCGTCCGCGAGGGCGCCGACGCGGGCGGCCAGGCGCAGGACGCGGCGTACGGCCTCGTCGACCTCGGACTCCTCGAGCCGGCCGTCGCGCACCGCCTGCGCGAGGGCCTCGCCGTAGACGGTCCGCGGTCCGGGCATGGCGACGTCGAGGCCGCCCCTCAGCGCGCCCACGGTGTCGCGGGCGGCCGTCCAGTCGGAGACGTTGACGCCGTCGAAGCCCCAGGTGCCGCGCAGGACCTCGTTCACGAGGTGGTGGTGTTCGGTCATGGTCGTGCCGTTGACCGTGTTGTAGGCGGTCATGACGCCCCAGGGGCGGGCGTTCTCGACGATGGCCTCGAAGGGTGCCAGGTACAGCTCGCGCAGGGCGCGTTCGCCGACCAGGTTGTTCACGGTGAAGCGTTCGGTCTCGGCGTCGTTGGCGACGAAGTGCTTGACGGTGGTGCCGACACCGCCCGACTGGACGCCGTTCACGTAGCCCGCCCCGATCACCCCCGTCAGGTGGGGATCCTCGCTGTAGGCCTCGAAGTGACGGCCGCCGAGCGGGGAGCGGTGCAGGTTGACCGTGGGGGCGAGCAGGACGTGGACGCCTTTGCGGCGGGCCTCCTGGGCCAGGAGGACGCCGGCGCGGTGGGCGAGTTCCGGGTCCCAGGTGGCCGCGAGGGCGGTCGGTGAGGGCAGCGCGACGGACGGGTCGTCGGCGGTCCAGCGCACCCCGCGGACGCCCACGGGGCCGTCGGACATGACGAGGGACCTCAGGCCGATCTCCGGCAGCTCGGGCAGCGACCATCTGTCCTGGCCGGCCAGCAGCCGGGTCTTGGCGTCCAGCCCGAGTCTGCCGAGGGCTTCCTCGACGGCCGTCTCCGCTTCCGCCATCGCGGCGCCTCCTCGTTGAAGTTCGCGAACCCTTCCATCCTGCCCGCGGCGACCCGCGAGCCAATCGGAAGCGCGCCCGCGACCGCCGGGCGAGGAGGCCCCGGCGGTCCCGGCTCAGGGCGCCGGGACCGCCGCGACCACCTCGATCTCGATCCGCGCCTCGGGGCGGAACAGCCGGGACACCTCGAAGGTCGTGCTGGTCGGCGGGGTGCCGGTGAGGAACTCCCGTCGCACGGCACCGTATTCGGGGAGCGCGTCGATGTCCGTGAGGTAGGTCCGGATGTTGACGATGTCCGCGAGACCCGCTCCGTGCGCCCTCAGCAGGGCGTCGATCGTCTCGAAGACGCCCCGGCTCTGCTCGGCGAGCGTGGCGCCCTCGGCGATCTGTCCGGAGAGGAACAACAGGGCGCTGCCGTCCGCCTGCCGGACGCGGGCGACCTGGGAGTAGTAGGGGCTCAGGGGCTGAGGGGCGCCGGCCGGGTTGTCGAGGGTGATCTCCATGTCCCGAAGCTAGGACGGGACTTGCGATGCGACAAGCGAATGTCCAGCATGGCGGTCATGCCTGATCCGCATCACACGGCCCTGCCCGAGGTCTCCACCGTCTGGCTGCGGGCGTTTCTGGAGGTGGTCCGCCACGGCTCGTTCACCGTCGCCGCGCGGACCCTGGGGTGGACCCAGTCCGCGGTGTCCCGGCAGATCTCCTCGCTGGAGGCGGCCCTGGGCGGCGATCCGCTCTTCGACCGGCTGCCCCGGGGGGTGCGGCTGACGGAGGCCGGGCGGGCGCTGGTGCCGTACGCGGAGTCCGTGGCCGAGGCCCTGCACGGTGCGCGGCGCGAGCTGGCCGCGCTGCGGGAGGGCACGGACGGGCGGCTGCGGTTCGGGGCGTTCGCGACGGCCGACGCGGCGCTGGTACCGCGCGCCCTGGCCGCGTTCCGGGCCCGTTGTCCCGGTGTGCGCGTCACGAGGGAGGAGGGGCTCACCCCGGCGCTGCTGGAGCGGCTGGGCGCCGGACACCTCGACGTGGCGGTGGTGTCCACGACGGGCCGCGCCGCGCTGGAGTCGTACGCGCTGCGTCACCTCCTGGACGAGTCCCTCCACGTCGCCGTCCCGGCCGCGCATCCCCTCGCGGGCCGCGGTGGGCCGGTGCGGCTGGGCGAACTCGCCGACGCCGACTGGGTGTCCGGCTCCGCCCGGCCCGAGGGCACCCTCCTCGACGCGGCACTGCGGGCGGGCTTCCGGCCGCGGGTGGCGCACGTCGTCGCCGAGTGGACCGCCAAGCAGGGCTATGTGGCCGCGGGTCTCGGCGTCGCGCTGGTCCCGGCGCTCGCCGCCTCGTCCGTACGGCCGGACGTCGTGCTGCTGCCGGTGCTCGACGAGGACGCCCCGGCGCGGGCGGTGTACGCGGCGACGGAACGGGGGCGCTCGCTCACTCCGGCGGCGGAGGCGTTCGTCGGCGCACTGCGGGAGGCGGCGACGGCGATCCCCGGCGCCATGGCGTAGACCACTTCCGTCACGGGATACTTCCGCCGTCCCACCCCACGCTCTCCCCCACAGCGACGGAAGGACCGACACCCCGTGCATCCCGCATACTCCGCGCATTCCCTACGCGTTCGCGTCGGCGTTCTGGCTCTGGCCCTGTCGGCCGGGCTCTCCTTTCCCACCGCCGCCGCCACCGCAGCCGCCCCCGGGGCGGCCTCCGAGGCGGCGCTCATCCCCACGGTCGAGGAACAGCGTCTGACGCAGGCCGTTCCCCAGGAGATCCTCGCCCGGTCCGGGTTCGACGCGGTGGCTCCGCGTCTCGCCCGGCTGTTGGAGGCCTCGCACTCCTACGCCCGGGCCCGTCAGGTCGTCACCCGCGAGGGTGCCGCCCTGTGGCGGCGGGCGGTGGACCGGGTCCAGGGTCGCGGCCCCGCCGGCGGGGACCTCAGCCGGGACGACGACCGGCCGCTGTACTGGGCGCGGCTCGGCATGACGAGCGAAGTGCGCACCTGGCAGCCCGGCTTCGGGGTCACCGACGGCCAACGGGCCGCCCTGCTCGACGCCTTGGAGCGCAGCTCGCGCGGACAGGGCGACCTGCGCCTTCCGCACCGCGCCAAGGGCCTCAAGCGCGTTCTGGTCACCGGATTCGACCCGTTCACCCTGGACCGGGACATCCGGATCTCGAACCCCTCGGGGGCGACCGCGCTCGCTCTCGACGGCACGGTGATCCCGACCGCGGACGGCCCGGCGCGGATCGAGACCGCCGTGTTCCCGGTGCGCTGGCGGGACTTCGCGGAGCAGACGGTGGAACGCGCCCTGCGGCCGTATCTGCCGCACGTCGATCTCTTCGCCACCGTCAGCCAGGGCCGCGTCGGCCGCTTCGACGTGGAGCGCACCAACGGGGCCTGGCGCGGCGGCTTCCCCGACAACGAGAACATCGGCCGCACGGAAACGGTCCCGGTCACCGACCCCGCCGCGCAGCCGCAGTGGACGACCACGACGCTGCCGTACGCGGCGATCGTCGCGGCGGACACGGGCCGGTTCCCGGTCTACGACAACACGAGCGTCACCGAGATACCTGCGGGCGGCACCGAGCCGGTCGTCCGGCCGGACGGGCCGACGGCGGGGTCGACCGCACGGGCCGGGGGCGGCGGGAACTACCTCTCCAACGAGATCGCCTACCGGGCCACCCTGCTCCGCGACCGGCTGGGGCTGCACGACGGCCTGCCGGGCGGGCACGTGCACACGCCGGTCCTCCAGTTCGCGGCGGGCAACACCCAGGACGTGACCGATCCGGAGTTCGTGCGGAACCGGCTGGACATCGTCGCCCAGGTACGGGCGATCCTGGCCGTGGCCGTGGCGGCCGGGCGGTAGACGCGCGGCCCTGGTGGCCCGGTCAGTGCGAGGGCGCCAGCGCGAGGCTGACGCCCAGGCCCGCCAGGACCGAGCCGATGACCTTGTTGAGGACCTTCTGGCCACGCAGCATCAGGTTGCGCATGCGGTCGTGGGAGAAGAAGACGGCGACCACGCCGAACCAGAGCAGATGCGCCAGCGACATGAACAGGCCATAGCCGACCTGCTCGGGAACCGGCGTTCCGGGGCTGACGACCTGGGAGAACGTGGAGACGACGAAGAGGGTCGTCTTCGGGTTGAGGACGTTGGTCAGGAACCCCGCGCGCAGGGCCGCGAGCGAGGTCAGTTCCGTCTTGCCGGTCAGGTCGACCTCGACCTCGCCCTTGGTGCGGAAGGTACGGACGCCGATGTAGATCAGGTACGCCGCGCCGACCAGCTTGATCACGGTGAAGAGAAACGTGGACGACGCGATCAGCAGGCCCACGCCGAGCATCGTGTACGTGACGTGGACGAGGACGCCCGCGGCGACTCCGGTCGCCGCGAGCAGTCCCGTACGGCGGCCGTAGAGGTAGCTGTTGCGGACGATCATCGCGAAGTCGGCGCCGGGGGCGATGACGGCCAGCACGGTGATGAGCGCGACGGCGAGCAGCTCGGTCATGAGGTGGCGTTCTCCTCTTTCGGAGTGTCGGCCCCGTCGGGCAGGTCACCCTCGGCGATCTCCTCGCCGAGCAGTTCACGCGCCAGCAGGGTGGCGCCCGCGACCGCGCCCGGCATCAGGAACACCGCGACGACCGGCACCAGGAAGGCCAGCCCCAGAGGGGTGCCGAACCCCCAGATCAGGGTCTTGCGGGAGCGGAGCAGGGCGAGCCGGGCCCGCAGGTCCACGCCCCGGCGCTGGAGCGCGACGGCGACGAGCTCCTCGGTGAGGAAGAAGCCGGTGACGAAGAAGCCGATCACCGGGACCACCGTCTGCCCGACGACCGGGACGAATCCGAGGGCGAACAGCAGTACCGCCCACAGCAGCGCGCGGCAGAGGATGCGGAGGCTGTCGCGGGCGGAGATCCACAGCTCGCGCCAGAGCGGCAGTCCGGACTCGGGGGCCGTGCCGTCGGGCGAGACGTCCCGGTCGACCTTCTCGGAGAGGCTCTCGTAGAACGGCTGCCCGATGAGCAGGGTGACCGCGGTGAAGGTGAGGACGGCGAGCAGCAGGCCGAGGGCGAACAGCACGACGACGAGGAAGCCGCGGAACAGTCCGCGCCAGGGGCTCGTCCAGTCGTCGGCGAACGGTGTCGACCACCCGACGAAGTCCTCGCCCCACACCGCGAGCGCCACCAGGGCCGCCGCGTAGAGGACCAGTGTGATCAGGCCGGGAACGAGACCGAACCCGTACTGCTTGCCGTGCCGGGCCACCCACCGCTGGCCCTTCAGGAGGTACGTGAACCCCACCCCTAGATCGCGCATGGCCGAACTCTATCGGTCGTGCACATTTCACTGCCCGGGGCCGACCGGGACCCGCGTGCCGTGCGCGGCGCGGGCCGGCGGCGGTCCTCGTAGGCCATCCGGGGCATCGCTGACACCAACAGCTGCTTGATGCAGTTGAGTCGAACAGGTACACCTCGCCGTACCGATCTCCGGAAGCAACGATCTCGGCCAGGTGTTGATCACCATGGCACACGCAAGCAGTGGGCTGGTTGAGGAGAGCGAATGACTCGATTGACTCGGGCGACGAAGGAGATCCACGGCAGCGTCGCCGACGGATTCGAAGCGGTGCGGGAGGCGTTCGCCGCGTTCGTGGCGGAGGAGCGGCCCGACTACGAAGGCCAGTTGTGCGCCCATGTGCACGGACGGCGGGTCGTCGACCTGTGGGTGCCGGGCGACGGCGCCGGACCCGACTCGCTCTACGGCGTCTACTCCTCCACCAAGGGCGCCGCCCATCTGGTGGTCGCGCTCCTCGTCCAGGAGGGCACCCTGGAGCTGGACCGGAAAGTCACCTACTACTGGCCGGAGTTCGCGGCCGAGGGCAAGGGCGCGCTGACCCTGCGCGAGCTGCTCGCGCACCGGGCCGGGGTGGTCGGCACGGACAGCGGGTTCTCGCCGCAGGAGCTGGCCGACGACCGCCAGATCGCCGAACGCCTCGCCGACCAGCGGCCGTTCTGGCGACCGGGCACCGCCTTCGGCTACCACGCGCTGGTCATCGGGGCGCTCACCGGCGAGGTCGTCCGGCGGGCCACGGGCCGCACACTGCAGGAGGTGTACGAGGAGCGGGTGCGCGTCCCGTACGGGCTGGACTTCTTCCTGGGGCTGCCCCCGGCGCACGAGCCGCGCTTCCGCACCGCGCAGCCGATGGCACCGACCGCCGAACAGCGGGCGCTGCTGGACTCCCTGCCCGGCGGGCCGCACACCCTGGCCGCCGTCGCCTTCAACCGGCACGCCGCCGAGCCGACCGATCTGGAACTCCTGCCCAACGATCCCCTGATCCGGGCCAGGGGGCCGGCCTCGGTGGGCGGGGTGGCCTCGGCGCGCGGACTGGCCGGGCTGTACGCGGCGGCGATCAGCGAGGTCGGCGGGAAGGCGCCGCTGCTGAAGGAGGACACGGCGGCCGAGTTCGGGCAGCTGCACTCGGTGGGCTATGACGTGGTGGCGCGTTCGCACAGGTCGTACGGGCTGGGTTTCCAGGCGACCGCCGACACCTGGCACCCGTTCCTCGGCGCCGGGGCGTTCGGGCACAGCGGGGCGGGCGGCTGCCAGGCCTTCGCGGATCCGCGCAGCGGGCTCGCCTACGGCTACACCCGCCGCCGGTTCGCCTTCCCGGGCGGCTCCGCGCCGGAGAACGACCGGCTGGCGGCGGCGGTGCACGGGGCGGCCCTCACCGCCGGCTGACGGCCCGGCCGTCGCGCGTACCGGTATACCGGGTCACCGGTACGCGGCCCGGCGGCCGAGACGACCGAACGAGACGACCGGAAGAGCGCCGTCGGGAGAGCCGACGCGAGCGAAGGCCGCACCCCACGTCCAGGGGTGCGGCCTTCGCCGTACGCGACGACCGGTGTCAGGGCGGTGTCACGGACCGGGGATCAGAGCTTGACGATCATCTTTCCGGTGTTGTCGCCGCGCAGCACCCCGAGGAACGCCTCCAGGTTGTTCTCGATGCCCTCGACGACCGTCTCGCGGTACTTCAGCTCGCCGGAGCGGACCCAGCCGCCGACCTCCCGGACGAACTCCGGCTGGAGGTCGTAGTGGTCGCCGACCAGGAGGCCCTCGATACGGCCGCGGGTCGCGATGAGGCGGGCGAGGTTCTTCGGGCCGGGGGCGGCCTCGGTGTTGTTGTAGACGGAGATCATGCCGCAGATCACGATGCGGCCCTTCTCGTTGAGCGAACCGATGGCCGCCTCGAGGTGGTCGCCGCCGACGTTGTCGAAGTAGACGTCGACACCGTCGGGAGCGGCCTCGCGGAGCTGCGCGGCCACGGGCCCGTTCTTGTAGTTGAAGGCGGCGTCGAAGCCGTACTCCTCGACGAGCAGCTTGACCTTCTCGTCGGAGCCGGCCGAGCCGATGACCCGGGAGGCGCCCTTCAGCCTGGCGATCTGGCCGACCTGGCTGCCGACGGCGCCGGCGGCGCCCGACACGAAGACGGAGTCGCCCTCCTTGAAGGAGCCGGTGCGCAGCAGGCCCGCGTAGGCGGTGAGACCGGTCATCCCGAGGACGCCGAGGTAGGTGGAGAGGGGAGCGGCCTCGGGGTCGACCTTGACGGCCTGCTTGGCGTCGAACGTGGCGTACTCGCGCCAGCCGCCGAAGTGCAGGACCTGATCGCCGACCGCGACGCCCTCGGCCGCGGAGGCGACGACCTCGCCGACCGCCCCGCCCTGCATGGCCTTGCCCAGCTCGAAGGGGGCAACGTACGACTTGGCGGCGCTCATCCGGCCGCGCATGTAGGGGTCGACGGACACGTAGGCGTTGCGCACCAGCACCTCACCCGGGCCGGGCTGCCGGATCTCCGCCTCGGCCAGCTCGAAGTCCTCGGGCTTCGGCCAGCCGACGGGGCGGCTGAGCAGACGCCATTCGCGGCTGGTGGTGGGGAGGGCCGACTCGGTCATGGGGGGCTGCCTTTCCTGTGCTCGCAAATGCTTCACTACCTGAAACAACCATGCTCCTGAATATTTCAGGATGTCAAGTAAAGGGGTACCCTGGATCCATGCCCACCCCACATCCGGCTCCTCTCCCCGACGCCCTGACCATGGAGGTCGTCGGCCTCATCGGCGAGGTCGTGGCCCGTTACTACGAGGACTACGAGGAGGCCGCGGCAGGTCACGCCCTCACCGGCGCGCAGGCCCGGCTGCTGAGCCTGCTCTCGCTGGAGCCGCTGCCGATGCGGAAGCTGGCGCAGAAACTGAAGTGCGAGCCGTCCAACGTGACCGGCATCGTCGACCGGCTGGAGTCCCGCGGCCTGGTCGAGCGACGCCCCGATCCGGCCGACCGCCGGGTGAAGCTGGCGGCGGCCACGGCCGAGGGCCGGAAGATCGCAAAGGGACTGCGCGAGTCGCTGCGGTTCGCACGGGAGCCGCTGGCGGGGCTGGCGGAGGAGGAGCGGGTGGTGCTGCGGGGGCTGCTGCGCCGCATGCTGGGCACACAGGACGACGGGGCCTGACCCCGCGACCCCGCCCGCACCGCCCCAGACCCATACAGGACCGCGGTGGCCCGGCCCCGCAGGGCTCCGGCGGCCCGACCCCGCAGGACCTGGCAGACGCCGGACCCCGGCGGGCCAGACCGCGCCGGACCAGACCGCCGCACAGGACCCTGCGGCCCTGACCCCGGACCCGATACTCGCCGGACCCCGGCCGACCTGACCGTGCCGGACCCCGCACGACCAGACCACGCMGGACCRGACCGCCGCACAGGATCACGCAGGACCCGGCCGCACCGAACCCTGGGGCGCTGACCGCGCAGGGCCTGGCCGACCCGGCCGTGCCGGACCTGGCAGACGCCGGACCCCTGGCCGACGCGGCCGTGCCGACCTGGAGACGCCGGGCCGCGCAGGCCTTACCGCGCCTGTCCGCGTGCCTCGTCCGCCGGCCCGAGGCCGACGCGCCCGGTCCGCGCGGGAGTGCTCGCGGGGGTCCGTGACTCAGTCGTCCGAGCCGGAATTCCCGCTCGTACGGTCCGCGCGGCCGGCTCCGCGGAGCAGTTCACCCGCCGCAAGCGTCACGAAGGCAACGGCACGTGCCCAGCGCGGGCCGCCCCGGGCCGCCCACCAGACGCAGGCACAGCCGCCGAGGACGAGCACCAGGAACCCTGCCAGGGCGATCACGATCACGCTTCTCCCGCTCCCTCACCCGTGAACTCGTACTGAAGTTCGTAGAGATGGCCCGCCTTCACCATCACGGTGACCTCGACCGGGCCGCCGCCGTCGCTGTGGACCACGCGCAGGGTCCGCAGGACCGGCATGCCGCTGGTGAGGCGGAGGGCCTGGTACTGGGCCTGGGTGGGAACCCTGGCGGAGACCCGGTCCGTGCTGCGGCGGGGCGGCCGGCCGAGTTCCGTCAGCAGGGCGGGGGTGCCGCCCCTGATCCTGCGGCGCTCGGCCAGGGGCGTCCCCCGGGCGATGTCCAACGGATAGTAGGACTCCACGAGTTCGGCGGGCTCGTCGTCGACGAGGAGTATCTGGCCGCGGAGCAGCGCGATGCCGTCGTCCGGGAGGCCGAGGGCGGCGCGGACGTCGGCGGGCGGGCGGCTCTCGGCCACGTCGAGCAGCTGTATCCGGGCGTGCGTGCCGTGCTTGGCCGCCTCGGAGAGCCAGCGGTAGGGCGCTCCGGGGCTGCCCGGCCGCATGAGCGCGGCGGGCCGGACGGTGCGCTGGCGGTGCTCGCGGACCGTGACGGCGGCGCCTGCCCGGCCGACCACCAGACGTTCGTCCTTGAGGAGCTGAAGGGCCTTCTGGACCGTGGCGCTCGACGCCTCGAAGCGCTCCTTGAGCCGGGCGGTGGTGGGCAGGTTGGCGCCGGGGGCGAGCTCTCCGCTCATGATGTCGTCGCGCAGATCGGCCGCGATCCGCTCGTGCAGGGAGCGGCGGTCGACGGCTTCCGGGTCTGCCTTGGGCACGGTCATCCGATCCTGATCTGGTAGCGCAGCCTCTGCCGTAGGGCAGGCATCACCATACGGTCGACCTGGATCGGCCGGTCGGCGTGGTCCAGCGTGAGCCGGACGAGCCGCAGGACCGGTTCCTCTGCGGCGGTCCGCAGGGCCTGGCGCTCGTCCTCGTCCGGCATCCCGGCCGTCACGTCCTCCCGCACGAGGACGCCGACGTGACCGAGCTCGGCGAGCAGGGTGAGGGCCCCGCCGGGGATCTTGGCGGTCCCGGCGAGCCGGGTGCCCGCCGCTATGGCCGTCGGGTAGTACGTGTCGGTCAGCTCGCTGGGCTCCTCGTCGAGGAGGATCAGCCGCCGGCGTACGACGACCGGCTCACCCTCGGGGACGCCGAGCAGCGCCGCCACGTCGGCGGGGGCGGGCACCTCACCGGCGTGCAGGATGCGCTGGGTGCCACGCCGCCCCTGCGCGGCGGCCTCGGCCGCCCAGGCGTCGCCCTGCCCGGTGCCCCGTGGCGTCAGATACGGCAACGATGCGCTGACCCATCCGCTCGCACCCACGACTCCTCCTGTACGGCCGACCGTTCTTTCGACCCTGCCGCCCTACACGGTAGGCGACTTGGCTCATCCGCCAACCGCCACCCTCAGCCACCCTCAGCCACCCTTCACTACCTTGTTACCTTTCGCGAATAACAGTAAGGTTTCGCCGCAGGACGCCCCAGAACCACCGGAGGTGCCCCCGTGCCCCTGTCACGGCAACGTCGTTTCCCCCGCTCGCGCGCGTCCGTACGGGCCGCCCGGGTCTTCGTCCACCAGGTGCTGAGCGACTGGGACCGCGTCGACCGGCTGGACGACGTAGAGCTCTGCGTCTCGGAACTCGCCACGAACGCCCTGCTGCACGGGGTGCCCCCCGGCAGGCAGTACTGCGTGACCCTCACCCTCGACGGCCCCCTGGTCCGCCTCGCCGTGCGCGACACCGGTGACCATCCCGTGCCCACGTGCCCGCCGGCCCCCGACGCCTGTTCGGGCCGGGGCCTCTTCCTGGCCCGGGAGCTGGCGGACGACCTGGGCATCACCGAACACCCCGTCGGCAAGACGGTGTGGGTGACCTTCAAGACGGAGAGCCGGCGCGGGACACCCTGACGACGGCTCCCGGCACCGGGCCGGGACCGTCGCGTCGCCTCAGGTCTTCCTGCGGGTCGTCATGAAGCGCTGGACCAGGATGAACGCGCACAGCAGCACACCGGTGGCGATCTTCGTCCACCAGGAGCTGAGGGTGCCCTCGAACTGGATGATGCTCTTGATCAGGCCCAGCACCAGCACGCCGAACAGGGTGCCCAGCACATATCCGGAGCCACCCGTCAGCAGCGTGCCGCCGATGACCACCGCGGCGATCGCGTCGAGTTCCATGCCGGTCGCGTGCAGCGGGTCGCCGGACTGGATGTACAGGGTGAAGAGCAGCCCGGCCAGCGCCGAGCAGAACCCGCTCACGGTGTACACGGCGATCTTCGTGCCGCCCTGCGGGAGACCCATCAGCATGGCCGAGTGCTCGTTGCCGCCGATGGCGTACACCCGGCGCCCGAAGCGGGTGTAGTGCAGGACGTAGAACGCCACGGCGAGGACGACCAGCGAGACGATCGCGCCGATCGACAGGAAGCCCATCCCCAGCGACACCTGCGCCTGGGCCATGCTGCTCACCGAGGCGTCGCCGATGGAGATCGACTCCTTGCTGATGACCAGGCACAGGCCGCGGAAGAGGAAGAGGCCGGCGAGGGTCACGATGAAGGGCTGGATCTCGAAGTTGTGGATCACATAGCCCATCAGGAAACCGCCGAGCGCGCCCACGCCCAGCGCCATGGGGATCACCAGCAGCAGCGGCAGCCCCTGGCGCTCCACCAGCCAGGCGGTGAACATCGTGGTGAAGCCGATCATCGAACCGACGGACAGGTCGATGCCGCCGGACAGGATGACGAAGGAGACACCGACCGCGGCGACCAGCAGATAGCCGTTGTCGATGAACAGGTTCAGGAAGACCTGCGGCTCGCCGAACCCGTAGTTCTGGTACCGGCTCAGGCCGACGCCGTACATCAGCAGGAAGAGCAGGGCCGTCACCGCGACGGGCAGCCGCCGGTCGCCGAGCAGGCGCGCGGCCGTGGACGGGGTACGGCTGCCGGAGGCCGTGGGGCTCTGGGTGGTCGCGCTCATCACGACACCTCCATCTTGGGGGCGGCCTCGGACGCCGCGGCGGGGTCCGCCGGGGCCGCGGCCGGCTTGCCGCTTCCCTTCGCGCCGGATCCGGCGCCGAACCTGGCGCCGAACACCTTGGCGCGGAACTTCGGGGACTGGAGCAGGCAGACGACGATGACGACGGCGGCCTTGAAGACCAGGTTGGTCTGGGTCGGCACGCCGATGGTGTAGATCGTGGTGGTCAGGGTCTGGATGACGAGGGCGCCGACCACCGTGCCGCCGACGGAGAACCGGCCGCCCAGGAGCGAGGTGCCGCCGATCACCACGGCGAGGATCGCGTCGAGTTCGATCCACAGGCCGGCGTTGTTGCCGTCCGCGGCCGAGGTGTTGGAGCTGATCATCAGACCGGCGATGCCCGCGCAGAGCGCGCAGAACGCGTACACCATGATCTTGATGCGCCGGGACCTGATGCCCACCAGACGGCTGGCCTCGGCGTTGCCGCCGACCGCCTCGACCAGCAGGCCGAGTGCCGTGCGCCGGGTCAGCACCACGGTGACGGCCACGACGACGGCCACCACGAAGATGGAGAACGGCAGGGTCAGCCAGTAGCCGCCGCCGATCAGCTTGTACGGCTCGCTGTTGATGGTGATGATCTGGCCGTCGGTGATCAGCTGGGCGACACCGCGCCCGGCGACCATGATGATCAGGGTCGCGATGATCGGCTGGATCCCCATCCTGGCGACCAGGAAGCCGTTCCACAGACCGCAGACGACCGCGGCCAGCAGGCCCAGGCCCATGGCGAGCAGCACCCCGGACAGGGCGCCCTGGTCGGACTGGTCGCTGATGTACGAGCAGGCCAGCGCCCCGGTGATGGCGACCACGGCGCCGACGGAGAGGTCGATGCCGCCGGTGGCGATGACCAGCGTCATGCCGACCGCGACCAGGATGAGGGGCGATCCGAACAGCACGATCGAGACGAGGCTGCCGTAGAGGTGGCCGTCCGCCATCTTGATCGAGAAGAAGTCGGGGGTGAAGGGAACGTTGACGAGCAGCAGCAGGACCAGGACCGCCACCGGCCAGAACAGGTGGTGGTGGGTCAGCGCTCGCCACCGGGAAGTGGTGGTCGAAGAGGTGGTCACTGGTGCTCTCCGCTCGCGATGGTCTCCAGGATCCGGCTCGTGGTGATCTCGGGCCCGTTGGCGATCTGCGCCACCAGCCGGCGGTCGCGCAGCACTCCGATGGTGTGACTGAGCCGGAGTACCTCCTCCAGCTCGGCCGCGATGTAGAGCACCGACATGCCGTCCTCGGAGAGCGAGACGACGAGCTTCTGGATCTCCGCCTTGGCTCCGATGTCGATGCCGCGCGTCGGCTCGTCCAGGATCAGCAGCTTCGGCTGGGTGATCAGCCACCGGGCCAGCAGCACCTTCTGCTGGTTGCCGCCGCTGAGCCGGCCCACCCTGGCCTCGGGGTCGGCGGGGCGGATGTCCAGCGCCTTGATGTACTTGGCGACGAGTTCGTCGCGCTGCGCGACCGGGACGGGCCGGGTCCAGCCGCGCGCGGCCTGCAGGGCCAGGATGATGTTCTCCCGCACCGTCAGATCGGGCACCAGGCCCTCGCTCTTGCGGTTCTCCGA
Source organism: Streptomyces sp. Root1310 (assembly GCF_001426425.1). Classification (NCBI taxonomy): domain Bacteria; kingdom Bacillati; phylum Actinomycetota; class Actinomycetes; order Kitasatosporales; family Streptomycetaceae; genus Streptomyces; species Streptomyces sp. Root1310. The sequence goes on from NZ_LMEQ01000001.1 coordinate 781,599, forward strand.
GCAGAAGGCGACACCGGCGTCGATCGCGTCGTTCGGGGCGCTCATCGAGACCTGCCTGCCGCCGATGGACACCTTGCCGGTGTCCGGCTGGTCGGCGCCGAAGAGCAGCCGGGCGAGTTCGGTGCGGCCCGATCCGAGCAGGCCGGCCAGCCCGATCACCTGCCCCTTCCTGATCTCCATGTCGAACGGGGCGATGCCGCCGGTCCGGCCGAGGCCGTCCGCGACGAGCAGGGTCTCGCCCGCGTCGGAGTGGAGCTGGTGTTCGTGGAGTTCGTCCAGCTGGCCCATGGCCTTGCCGAGCATGAGCTGGACGAGGCCGACCTGGTCGAGGTCGCGCACCATGTGCTCACCGACGAGGGTGCCGTTGCGCAGTACGGTCATCCGGTCGCAGACCTCGTAGATCTGGTCGAGGAAGTGCGAGACGAACAGGATCGCCACGCCCTCGTCCTTCAACCGGCGCATCAGCGCGAACAGTTGGAGGACCTCGTCCCGGTCGAGGCTGGAGGTCGGCTCGTCGAGGATCAGCACCTTGGTGCCCGGCCCCTCGCCTCGGGTGCCGTCGCCGGTGCCCAACGACCGTACGATCGCGACCAGTTGCTGCACGGCCAGCGGGTACGAGGACAGCGGGGCGGTGACGTCGATGTCGAGTCCGAGCCGGTCCACCAGCTCCGCCGCCTGCCGGCGCAGCTGCTTCCACTGGATGCGGCCCAGACGGGTCGGTTCGCGCCCGATGAAGATGTTCTCCGCCACCGACAGGTTGGGGCAGAGGTTGACCTCCTGGTAGACGGTGCTGATGCCGGCCTGCTGGGCCTCCAGCGGGCTGGTGATCCGCACGGCCTCACCGTCCAGCGTGATCGTGCCGCCGTCCAGGGAGTAGACCCCGGTCAGCACCTTGATGAGGGTGGACTTGCCCGCGCCGTTCTCGCCCATCAGGGCGTGGATCTCGCCGGGGAAGAGCCGGAAGTCGACGTCCGACAGAGCCCGTACCCCCGGAAACTCCTTGACTATGCCCGTCATTTCCAGGACGGGCCGTGGCTCTGCCATGGCAGCGCTCCTCTTGAGATTCGTTCAGGCCCGCAGGGAGCCCCGGGACCGACGGCTCGGCCGGCCGGAGGCTCCCTGCCGGTGGGTGCGTCGGTCAGTACTTGCGGCTCGGGAGCGCGGCCGCGGCCTGGTCCTGCATGAAGTCGCCCTCCTCGGTCTTGATCCAGCGCTCGACCGTCTCGCCGTCCTTGACCTTCTTCACGACGTCCATCAGCTGCGGGCCGAGCAGCGGGTTGCACTCGACGATGGCGTTGATCTTGCCTTCGGACATGGCCACGAAGCCGTCCTTCACGCCGTCGATCGAGACGATCAAAATGTCCTTGCCGGGCTTCTTGCCGGCCGCCTCGATGGACTGGATGGCGCCGATGGCCATGTCGTCGTTGTGCGCGAAGAGGACGTTGATGTCCGGGTTGGACTGGAGGAAGGCCGCCATGACCTGCTTGCCGCCGGCGCGGGTGAAGTCACCGGTCTGGCTGACGACGACCTTCCAGTCGTCCTTGTGGCTCGCGTCCATGACCTCCTTGAAGCCCTTGGCGCGCTCGATCGCCGGGGCGGCACCGGTGGTGCCCTCCAGCTGGGCGATCTTCACCGCGCCCTTGAGGCCGGCCTTCGCGATGACCTTCTCGAGGATCTTGGCGGCGCGGCGGCCCTCGTCGGTGAAGTCGGAGCCGACCAGGGTCACGTACAGGGACTCGTCGGAGGTCTCGACGGAGCGGTCGGTGAGGACCACCGGGATCTTCTTGGCCTTGGCCTCCTTCAGCACCGCGTCCCAGCCGGTGACGACCACCGGCGAGAAGGCGATGACGTCGACGCCCTGGGTGATGTAGCTGCGGATCGCGGAGATCTGGTTCTCCTGCTTCTGCTGGGCGTCGGAGAACTTGAGGGTGTAACCCGCCTCCTTGGCCGCCGCCTTCACCGAGTCGGTGTTGGCGCTGCGCCAGCCGCTCTCCGAGCCGACCTGGGAGAAGCCGAGCGTGATCGCCTTGCCGCCGTCCCCGGACGAGCTGCCGGACGCGCCGTCGTCCTCCTTGGCGCAGGCCGCCAGGCCGCCCGCCGCCGCCACGCCGACCGCCGCGGTGAGGAAGTTTCTTCTGCTGAGCATGTTCTTCTCCTTTGAAGAGCCGGCCCGGGGATGGACCTGCTGGTACTCGATGGACCGGCCGCACTGCGTCCAGCCTGTCGATCACTGTTCGGCATTTCGGTCACACTGCTGGTCAGGGGTCCGACGGGGTCCGTCAGAGAGGTACGCCCTCCGGTTGAGCGGCGCTCGGGAACGTGCTTGCGCGTACGACGAGTTGGGGCTCGATCGCGATCCGGGGCGGGTCGGCGGCGGGCCGGCCCTCGATCTGCTCCAGGAGCAGCGCGATGCCTCGCCGGCCCACCGTCGAGAAGTCCTGCCGGACGGTGGTGAGCGGCGGAGCGAAGAACTCCGACTCCGGGATGTCGTCGAACCCGACCACCGCGACGTCCTGGGGAGTCCGGACGCCCGCCTCTCGCAGGGCCCGCAACACCCCCAGCGCCATCTGGTCGTTGGCGACGAAGACCGCGGTCAGCCCCCGGCCCACCCAGCCGGCCAGTTCCTGGCCCGCGCGGTAGCCCGACAGCGGACTCCAGTCCCCCCGCAGCATCATGGGCGGCTCGACACCCGCCTCTTCGAGGGTGGCCCGCCAGCCGGCGGCCCGGTCGGCCGCCTCCTGCCAGTCCTCGGGTCCGGCGAGGTGCCAGACCGTGCGGTGGCCGGCGGCCAGCAGGTGAGCGGTCGCCAGCCGCGCCCCCAGATGCTGGTCGACACCGACGCGGGGGATGTCCATGCCCGGCCCGCCGCCCACGACCACCACCGGGAAGGGATGGCGCAGTTCGGCCAGGGCCTCCACCGCCGACCGCTGCGGGGCGATGGCCACCACGCCTTCCACCCCGCCCTCGCTGAGGTGTTCCAGTGCCTCGGAGAGCTTCTCCATGGTCAGTTCGCGCAGACTGACCGTCGAGACGAGGTATCCCTCGGCCCGCGCCGCCTCCTCGAGCGCGAACAGCGTGCTGGCCGGCCCGTAGAGGGTGGTGTCGGAGGCGACCACGCCCAGCGTCCGGGTGCGCCGGGTCGCCAGGGCCCGTGCGGAGAAGTTGCGGCGGTAGCCCATCTCCTCGATCGCCCGCAGCACCCTGGCCCGTGTCTCGTCCCGCACGTTGGGGTGCTCCCCCAGCACGCGGGACACGGTCTGGTGGGACACGCCGGCCAGGCGCGCCACGTCGGCCATGGTGGGCGGCCGGAGCCGGGTGGGTGTCACGGCCGCACCTCCTTGGCGTTCGTCTGTCGATAAGTCCGGTAAGTCCTGCGGTGTGGGCGGACGGTTCCGCGCCACGGGCTTCACTCCGGGATCCCGGTGGGCCCGACGACACCGGTGGGAAAAGCGAGTGGGGACGCTGCGGGCACGACCGCTCGTACCTCCCCGTGCTGACGTCGTCGCCGACTGGTGAATGCGGAGGTCATTGTGAGCGCTAACAATTCATGGCGGTCAAGGGGGTTGCACGGGAAGCTCGTCACGGTTCCATAACGCGCCGACCGCGGGCGGCACATCACCCCTGGTCACAGGCCGAAAGGCCGGTCGAGGCCGGACACCGGGCAGCGGCCCGCCGACAGGTCCCGCGGCCGGAGCACACCCAACCCGCTTCGGGGCACGCCGATTTCGGCCGTACCGGGGCGCCCGGCACGGCGTCCTGGACGGCCCACATGACGACCGCCCGGACCGCTCAGCGGGACCGGGGGACGGACGGCCGGGGCCGGCGCAGCCCTACGAGCACCACCACAGGAAGCGTGTGCACGTCTGCGACGGGGACGGATCCGGGGACGCGTCCGGCGCCGAGGGACCGGCGGTCGGGGTGGGGTCCGAACCCGGGTCCGCGTCGGACGGGGCCGATCCGGAGGCCGACCCGGAGGAGCCGGGGAGGGCGCCCGACTGGGCCTCCTTGTCCGGGCTCGGCGTGGCCGACGCGTCCTTCGCGGACTCCGACGCCGACGGGGAGGCGGAAGGGCTCGGGGAGGACGAGGTCTCGTCCCCGCGCGGGTCGGTCCTGTCGTCCAGGGGCTGCGCGGTCGCGCTCGGCCCCGACGACGACCCGTCGACCTCGGACGCCTCGCCCCCGGCCGCCGCCGGGTTGCCCGGGGAGGTGAACCCCGGTGCGTCCACGCCGAGTTCGGCCAGGCTCAGGCCGCCGGCGGCGAGCGCGAAGCCGACGGTGATCAGCACGATGCGTTTGCGGCGCCTGCGGTGGGCCGAGGCCTTGCGGTCGCGGCGGCTCGCCTCCGGCGCGGTGTCCGCGCCCTGGGGGCCGCGCCGGCCGCCCCGGCCCTGCTCGCGGCGACGCGCGGCCCGGCCCCGCGGCTCGCCGCTCCCCGCTGCGTGATCGGCATGCCCGTCACGATCGTCGTGAGCGCCGTCGTCGTGAGCATGGTCGTCGTGAGCGTGGTCGTCGTGAGCGTGGCCGTCGTGAGCGCTGTCGTCCCGGCCGTCGCCGTCGTCCCGGCCGCCTTGCGCGCCGTGGTCGGCCAGGCCGTCGCGGCCGTCCGGGGCGCCGGGCATCGGGTGCGCCGACCCGTCCCGCGCATACGGCTCGGGCCCGGAGGTGGCGGGCGGATACGCGCGTAGCTGTTGAGCGGGTGCGCCGCACCCCGGGCAGGTGAGGGCGCCGTTGAGGTGCCGTCGGCACGGGTGGCAGTAGTCCATGACGCGGGAAGACTAAGTTCCCGGACAGGCGCGTTCCGGGGTTCACCTGTGAAAGTTGTGTGGGAAACCGGCCATACCGGCGCGACACTTCGAGTGACCTGGATCACGGCTCGACAGGCCAAGTTTCGAAAGGAGTACCGAAACTGTCGAAACCGTTACCTGTTCGACCCATTGACACTCGCCTCGCGCAATCCTTACTGTCTGCCCAGCATTTCGAACATGTGACGAAATCTCGAACAGCCGAAGGGTAACTTCCGTGCGCATCACCGGAATCAGCACGCACGTGGTCGGGACGCCGTGGCGCAACCTGACCTACGTACTGGTGCACACCGACGAGGGCATCACGGGCGTCGGAGAGACTCGCATGCTGGGTCACACCGACGCGCTGGTCGGCTACCTGAAGGAGGCCGAGGCCAACCACATTCTCGGCTCCGACCCATTCGCTGTCGAGGACCTCGTGCGCCGGATGAAGTACGGCGACTACGGGCGGGCCGGCGAGATCGTGATGTCGGGCATCGCCGTCGTCGAGATGGCCTGCTGGGACATCAAGGGCAAGGCTCTCGGCGTGCCCGTCTGGCAGCTCCTCGGCGGCAAGGTCACCGACAAGGTCAAGGCCTACGCCAACGGCTGGTACACCACCGAGCGGACCCCGGAGGCCTACCACAAGGCCGCCAAGGGAGTCATGGAGCGCGGCTACAAGGCGCTCAAGATCGACCCCTTCGGCACCGGGCACTTCGAGCTGGACCACCAGCAGACCCTCTACGCGGTCTCCCTCATCGAGGCCGTGCGGGACGCCATCGGGCCGGACGCCGAGCTGATGCTGGAGATGCACGGCCGCTTCTCCCCCGCCACCGCGGTCCGGCTCGCGAACGAGCTCGCGCCCTTCAAGCCCGCGTGGCTGGAGGAGCCGTGCCCGCCCGAGAACCTGAAGGCCTTGGAGAAGGTCGCCGCGAAGGTCGACATCCCCGTCGCCACCGGTGAGCGCATCCACGACCGCGTCGAGTTCCGCGAGCTCTTCGAGAGCCAGGCCGTGGACATCATCCAGCCGGACGTCGGCCACATCGGCGGTATCTGGGAGACCAGGAAGCTGGCCGCCACGGCCGAGGCGCACTACGTGCTCGTCGCCCCGCACAACGTCGGCGGCCCGGTCCTCACCGCCGCTTCGCTCCAGGTCGGGTTCACCTCCCCGAACTTCAAGATCCTCGAGCACTTCAACGACTTCGCGGACGCGGAGATCAAGAAGGTCGTCAAGGGCGCGCCCGAGGTGATCGACGGCTACTTCCACCTCTCCGACAAGCCCGGCCTCGGCGTCGAGCTCGACGTGGACGCCGCCGCCGAGTTCCCGCAGCAGCAGGCCCGTTTCGACCTGTGGGCCGAGGGCTGGGAGCAGCGCAAGCCGAAGGGCAGCGGCAAGTGAGTACGGCCGTCGTCGTCGAGGCGCCGGGCGAGCACCGGCTCGTCCCGCACGAGCCTCGGCGGCCGGAACCCGGCGAGGCGCTCGTCCGCGTCCACGCCACCGGCATCTGCGGCAGCGACCGCGAGGTGTACCAGGGCAACCGGCCCGAAGGGTACGTCCGCTACCCGCTGACCCCCGGCCACGAGTGGTCCGGGACCGTCGAGGCGGTCGGCGCCGGGGTCCCCGCGTCGCTCGTCGGCCGCAAGGTCGTCGGTGAGGGCTTCCGCAACTGCCAGGTCTGCGACCGCTGCCACGCGGGCGAGACGACGCTGTGCACGGACGGGTACGAGGAGACCGGCTTCACCCAGCCGGGGGCCATGGCGGCCACCCTCACCCTCCCGGCCCGGCTGCTGCACGTCCTGGCGGACGACGCCGACCTCACGGCGGCGGCCCTGCTCGAGCCCGCCGCCTGTATCGCGGCCGCCGCGATCAAGGCGCACGCGCTGCCGGGCGAGAAGGTGGCCGTCGTCGGCACCGGGACGCTGGGCATGTTCGCCGTGCAGTTCCTGAAGGCGGGGTCGCCCGCCGAGCTGCTGGTCGTCGGCACCCGGAACGACCGGGAGGCGCTCTCCCGGCAGTTCGGGGCCACCGACTTCCGTACCAGGGACCAGGAGCTCCCGGACGACTTCGACGTCGTCATCGAGACGGCGGGGTCCGCTTCCGCCGCCCGGACCGCCGCCTCGCTGCTCCGGCGCGGTGGCCGGCTGGTCCTCACCGGGATCCCGGCGCCGGGCGCGGACGGGCTCGACCCGACGGACCTGGTCGTACGACAGCTGGAGGTGCACACCGTCTTCGGAGCGCCGCCGGACGCCTGGTCGCACACCGTGCGGGTGTTCGGGGCCGGGCTGCTCGATCCGCTGCCGCTGGTCACGCACGAACTGCCGCTCGCCGAGTTCTCCGCGGCCATCGACCTGGTGGGATCAGGCGATCCGAAGGTGGGCAAGGTGCTGCTCAAGCCGTAAGCCCCTGAGCCGTACGCCGGTGCGGGGGCGACCTGACCACCCCCGCACCGGCGTACACCCACACCACGCACGACCTGAGCCGCGAACCTTGACCGAAATATCGAACACGAAGGACGGCATGTGACCACCGACGCTTCCGCCACGGCAGCCCGTCGACCTGGTGAGCAGGCGCTCACCGCGCTCGGCCTGGGCGCGCCCGCCCTCGACCCCGCCGACACCTCTGCCCACACCTTCCCGGGTGGCGGCCGCTGGCGCACCGAGGTCCCTTCGTGCGAGGGTCCCGAAGCGCTGGCCGTCATCCTCAAGGAGGCCTCGCGCCTCGACGTGCCGATCCACCGGATCAGCCAGGGCAGCGGCGTGTGGATGCTGACCGACGCCGAGATCACCGAGATGGTCGACGCCACCGGCGAGCGTGACATCGAGCTCTGCCTCTTCACCGGGCCGCGCGGCACCTGGGACATCGGCGGCTCGACCCGCACCGACTCGCGGGGCGGCGGGCTGCGGGCCCGCGGTCACGACGCCGTCGCCGGGTGCGTCGAGGACGCCGTCCGGGCGACGGAACTGGGCGTCAAATGCCTGCTCGTCGCCGACGAGGGCGTGCTGTGGACGCTGCACCGCGCCCGTGCGGCCGGCATCATCCCGGCCGACACCACGCTGAAGGTGTCCGCGCTGATCGGCCCCGTCAACCCGGCGGCGTACGCGGTGTACGAGCAGCTCGGCGCCGACTCGGTCAACGTGCCCAGCGACCTCACCCTGGACCACCTGACCGAGATCCGCCGGGTCTCCGGCGCCCCCATGGACATGTACATCGAGGCCCCCGACGATCTCGGCGGATATATCCGGATGTACGAGGTCGCCGAGCTGATCCGGCGCGGCGCACCGCTCTACCTGAAGTTCGGCCTGTCCAAGGCCCCGGGGATCTACCCGTACGGCCACCACCTGCGGGATCTGGCGCTCTCCACGGCCCGCGAGCGGGTGCGGCGGGGACGGCTCGCCCTCGACCTCCTCGCCCGTCACGGCGCGGACGGCGACATGGCGCCGCTGGGCTCGCGCCTGCCGGGTGAGCTCAAGCGGTTTGACATCCAGTCATAACGTTCCGGAAACCCCGCTTCACAGAAGCCGACACAGGCGCGCAGAATCCCACACACCGTTTCTCTACTTCTTCACTTCGTCCCGGCCTCGCTCCGGGAGCTTCCGTCGCTCCGCGATACCGACCTCTGCACCCACATCAAGGATGATGATCATGCGCAACCGTAGAGTCTCCCTCGCCGCCATAGCCGGCGCCGCCTCCCTCGCCCTGACCCTGTCCGCCTGCGGCCAGAGCGGTGACGGTGGCAGCAAGGACGAGGGCTCGGACAGCGCCAAGGGCGGGACCATCGGTATCGCGATGCCGACCAAGTCCTCGGAGCGCTGGATCTCCGACGGCGCCAACGTCGTCAAGGACCTCGAGGCCAAGGGCTACAAGACCAAGCTGGTCTACGGCGAGGACGACCCCGACCAGCAGGTCTCGCAGATCGAGAACCTGATCACGCAGGGCGTCAAGGCGCTGATCGTCGCGGCCATCGACAACAAGTCGCTGAACAACGTCCTCCAGCAGGCCGCCGACGCGGACATCCCGGTCATCTCCTACGACCGGCTGATCCTCGGCACGAAGAACGTCGACTACTACGCGTCCTTCGACAACAGCAAGGTCGGCGAGCTCCAGGCCAACTACATCGTCGACAAGCTCGGCCTGAAGTCCGGCAAGGGCCCGTTCAACATCGAGTTGTTCGCCGGCTCCAACGACGACAACAACACCAAGTACTTCTTCAACGGCGCGATGAGCGTGCTCCAGCCGTACATCGACAGCAAGAAGCTCGTCGTCCAGTCCGGCCAGACCGGCCTCACCCAGGTCACCACCCTGCGCTGGGACGGCGCGACCGCGCAGAAGCGCATGGACGACATCCTCACCAAGTCGTACGGCAGCAAGAAGGTCGACGCGGTCCTCTCGCCGTACGACGGCATCTCCATCGGCATCCTGTCGGCGCTCAAGTCGGACGACTACGGCTCCGCGAGCAAGCCGCTGCCGGTCCTCACCGGCCAGGACGCCGAGCTGGCCTCCGTGAAGTCGATCATCGCGGGCGGCCAGACCCAGACCGTCTACAAGGACCTCCGCGAGCTGGCCAAGGTCGCCACGACCATGGTCGACGACGTCCTCAACGGCAAGAAGCCCGAGACGAACGACACCAAGACCTACGACAACGGCACCAAGGTCGTCCCGGCCTACCTGCTCCAGCCGGTGAGCGTGGACAAGACCAACTACGAGAAGGTCCTCGTCGAGGGCGGCTACTACACGGCCGACCAGCTCAAGTAAGCGTCGACCCTCAAGGATTGGAAGGCACGACCATGGCGGGACCCGTCCTGGAAATGCGCTCGATCGTCAAGACCTTTCCCGGTGTGAAAGCGCTGTCGGACGTCACTCTGACCGTCCGCCAGGGCGAGGTCCATGCCATCTGCGGTGAGAACGGCGCCGGAAAGTCCACCTTGATGAAGGTGCTCTCCGGCGTCCATCCGCACGGCACGTACGAGGGCGAGATCCTGTTCGAGGGAGAGGCCGTCTCCTTCAAGGACATCCGGGCCAGCGAGCAGCGCGGCATCGTCATCATCCACCAGGAGCTGGCGCTGGTGCCGTACCTCTCCCTCGCGGAGAACATCTTCCTCGGCAACGAGCACGCCACACGTGGGCTGATCAACTGGAACGACACCCTGCGGCACGCCTCCGAGCTGCTGCGCCGGGTCGGTCTGAGCGATCACCCCGAGACCCGCGTCGCCGACATCGGCGTGGGCAAGCAGCAGCTCGTGGAGATCGCGAAGGCGCTCTCGAAGAAGGTGAAGCTGCTCATCCTGGATGAGCCGACCGCGGCCCTCAACGACGAGGACAGCGACAAACTCCTGGATCTCATCCTGGAGTTGAAGAAGCAGGGCATCACCGCGATCATCATCTCCCACAAGCTCAACGAGATCCGCAAGGTCGCGGACTCGGTGACGATCATTCGCGACGGGCAGTCCATCGAGACGCTCGACGTGAAGTCGGCGGAGACGACCGAGGACCGGATCATCAGCGGCATGGTCGGCCGCGACCTGGACAACCGCTTCCCCGAGCGCACCCCGCACGAGGCGGAGTCGGGCGCGGCCCCGGCCCTGGAGATCCGCAACTGGACCGTCCACCACCCGATCGACCAGCAGCGCAAGGTCGTCGACGACGTGTCGGTCCAGGTGCGGCGCGGGGAGATCGTCGGCATCGCGGGCCTGATGGGTGCCGGCCGCACCGAGCTCGCGATGAGCGTCTTCGGACGCTCCTACGGCCGGCACGCGGGCGGCACCGTCCTCAAGGACGGCGAGGAGATCCGTACGAAGACCGTCGCGGAGGCGGTCGGGCACGGGATCGCCTATGTCACGGAGGACCGCAAGCACTACGGCCTCAACCTCATCGACACGATCAACCGCAACATCTCGCTGACCGCGCTGGACAAGGTGGCCAAGCGGGGGATCGTCGACGAGCACGAGGAGCGGAAGGTCTCCGAGGGCTACCGCAAGTCCATGAACATCAAGGCGCCGACCGTCTTCGAGCCGGTGGGCAAGCTGTCCGGCGGCAACCAGCAGAAGGTCGTCCTCAGCAAGTGGATCTTCGCGGGTCCGGACGTGCTGATCCTGGACGAGCCCACGCGCGGTATCGACGTCGGCGCCAAGTACGAGATCTACACGGTCATCGACCAACTGGCCGCCCAGGGCAAGGCGGTCGTCTTCATCTCCTCCGAGCTGCCCGAACTGCTCGGTATGTGCGACCGCATCTACACCATGGCCGCCGGGCGGCTCACGGGCGAGTTCCCGCGGGCCGAGGCCACGCAGGAAGTGCTGATGCGTCAGATGACGAAGGACAAAGAGGTAACGCGATGAGCACCGACGTGACCAAGAGCCCGGCTGCCGCGCCGCCCGGCAAGAGCGGCGGACCGGCGGCCGGCGGCGGCCTGCTCCAGCTGGTGCTGGACGGCCTGCGCCGCAACATGCGCCAGTACGGCATGCTGATCGCCCTCGGCCTGATCGTCGCGCTCTTCGCGGTCTGGACCGACGGTGACCTGCTGCTGCCGCGCAACGTCTCCAACCTGGTCCTCCAGAACAGCTATGTGCTGATCCTCGCGATCGGCATGATGCTGGTGATCATCGCGGGCCACATCGACCTGTCGGTCGGTTCGCTGACGGCGTTCATCGGGGCGTTCGCGGCCGTACTGACGGTGCAGCACGACGTCTCCTGGCCCGTCGCGGTGGTGCTGTGCCTGATCGTGGGCGCGGTCGCGGGCTCGGTGCAGGGCTTCTTCATCGCCTACCTCGGCATACCGTCGTTCATCGTCACCCTCGCCGGCATGCTGATCTTCCGCGGCATGACGGAGATCTTCCTGGAGGGCCAGACCCTCGGCCCGTTCCCGGACGGTCTGCAGAAGATGGGCAACGGCTTCCTCCCGGAGGTCGGCCCGACCACGAACTACCACAACATCACGCTGCTGCTGGGCCTCGCCGTGATCGTCATGGTGGTGCTCCAGGAGGTGCGCGACCGCAAGCGCCAGCAGGAGTTCTCCCTGGAGGTCGTGCCGCGCAACCTGTTCGCGCTCAAGATCGTCGCCATCGTCGCCGCGGTACTCACCGTCACGATGCTGCTCGCCAGCTACAAGGGCGCGCCGATCATCCTGCTGGTCCTGGGCGCGCTGGTGGTCGGCTACGGCTACGTCATGCGCAACGCCGTCTTCGGCCGTCACATCTACGCGATCGGCGGCAACCTGCCGGCCGCCAAGCTGTCCGGCGTCAAGGACAAGAAGGTCACCTTCCTCGTCTTCCTGAACATGGGAGCGCTCGCCGCCCTGGCGGGTCTGGTGGTCGCGGCCCGGCTGAACGCGGCCGGTCCCAAGGCGGGTCTGAACTTCGAACTCGAGGCGATCGCGTCGGCGTTCATCGGCGGCGCGTCCATGAGCGGTGGTGTCGGCACCGTCCTCGGCGCGATCATCGGTGGTCTCGTCCTCGGCGTGCTGAACAACGGCATGAACCTGCTCGGTGTCGGCAGCGACTGGCAGCAGGTCATCAAGGGCCTGGCGCTGCTCGCCGCGGTCGGCTTCGACGTCTGGAACAAGCGCAAGTCCGGTTCGTGACCCGTCCGCGGCCGTAGGACAGGTCCGCAGCTCAGGACCGGTTCCGAGCCCACGACAGGCAGGGCCCCGCCGACACCGGCGGGGCCCTTTCCGATGCGCGGCGGGCGCCTCGGGTCACGACACCTTCACAGGTGACCCACAAGTTCTTACCGATTCCTCAGCGATTGAACAGCGCCACCCCAACCTTCGTATGTAAGAGCGGCCCGCGCTCCCCCGCGCGGGCCACCCAATGACGACGGGCCCGGTCGTCCCCGCCGGGCCCGCCCCATACGGAGGTTCCATGGCCGACAACGTCTCCTCGTTGTTCCGCAACACCGCGGCACACAGCCCGTCGATGGCGGCGCTGACGCGGGAGGGCGGCGAGGGAGTCGGCCCGGTGGACTTCTGTATCCCCTGCAACCCCTACTTCCCCACCCCGGCCATGATGGACACCATGGCCGCGCGGCTGCGGGACATCATCACGTACTACCCGAGCGGCGCCGACACGATCACGGCCGAGCTGTGCAACCTGCTCCAGCTCCCGCCCCAGGCCGTGGCGATGGGCAACGGATCGACCGAGCTGATCACCTGGATCGACCACCTGCTGGTACGTGAGTCCCTCGCCGTCCCCGTCCCCACCTTCGGCCGCTGGACCGACCAGCCCATGGAGACCGGCAAGCGGGTCGACATGTTCCCGCTCCAGGAGTCCAGCGGCTTCGCCCTGGACCTCGCGCAGTACGCCGAGTTCATCCGGACCCGCGGCACCAGGGCCGCCGTCATCTGCAACCCGAACAACCCCGACGGCGGCTTCCTGCACAAGCACGCGCTCGTGCAGTTCATGGACGCGATGGCCGACCTGGACCTGATCGTCATCGACGAGTCGTTCCTGGAGTTCGCGGACGCGGAGCAGGAACCGAGCGTCGTGCAGGAGGCGATGATCCGGCCCAACGTCATCGTGCTGCGCAGCCTCGGCAAGAACTTCGGTCTGCACGGCATCCGGTTCGGCTACATGGTCTCCAACCCCTCGCTCGCCGGCCGGGTCCGCTCGATGCTGCCGAAGTGGAACCTCAACGCCTTCGCCGAGTACGTGGTGTTCATGCTGAAGGAGCACGGCCCCGAGTACGCGCAGAGCCTGATGCAGGTGCGCCGGGACCGGCTCGACATGGCGAGTCAGCTCAGCGCGCTGCCCGGGCTGACCGTCTACCCCTCCCAGGGGAACTTCCTCTTCGTGCGCCTTCCCGTCGGCGCCGAGGGCACCGTGGTCCGTGACCGGCTGCTCGCCGAGCACCGCATCCTGGTCCGCGAGTGCGGCAACAAGATCGGTTCGTCCAGCCGCTTCCTGCGGCTCGTGGTGCGCCCCCAGGTGGACGTTCGTCGCCTGGTGTCCGGCCTGGAACAGGTGCTCTACGGGACCAGGAGGGGAGCCGCCGTGCCCGAGCTGAGCACCGGGACCAGCTACAGCTCGGGCACGCCGGCGGTGGACCGGCTGGTCACCAACGGGTCCGGCATGCACAACCTCGCCGCGCAGGCCATGGGCGCCTCGATGCCGGGGCTGGTCGCGGCCGCCCCGGCCGTCGGTGCCCCGATGTCGATGCCCGCGCCCCCGATGGCCCCGGCGATGGCGCAGCCCACTCCGTCCGACGGCGCCGGGATGCCGATGCCGGCCGCGGCCCAGATCTTCCCCCAGTCGGTCCCCGCGCCGGCCCCGGCCCCCGCGCCGGCTCCCGCTCCCACCCCGGTCCCGGCCGCGGCTCCGCCGATGGCCCCGGCCGCCGCGATGGCACCGGCCGCGATGGCCCCCGCCATGTCCCCCGCGGCGATGGCCCCCGCCATGGCTCCGGCCCCCGCCCCGCCGATGGGCCCGACCCCGCCCGGCGTCCCGGCCCGCGGCGGCCTCACGGCCGCCCAGGTCCGGGGCACCAACGGCCTCTCCCCCGCCGCCGCGACAGGCTGGCCGAACGCCCAGAGCTGGCCGAACGCGGCGGGGATGGGCCAGGCGGGGTAGGACTTCGCGTCGGCGGTTGCTCCCGAGTGGCCACCGGTTCGCCCGGGAGCAACCGCCGACGGCGGAAACCGTCACCGCTACACCGGCTCGAGCCTCCACTGCTGGCAGGTGTTGTTCAGCCAGGACCACTGACGCACGTCGGCGGAGTCCGCGGTGGAGCAGTCGGCGACGTCGGCAACCTTGCCCGTGGACTGGTTGACGATCCGGACGTATCCGCCGTCGGTGGTGAGGAAGCGGAAGCGCTGGCAGGTGTTGTTCAGCCAGGACCACTGACGCAGGTCGGCGCCGTCCGCGGCGGAGCAGTCGGCGGTGTCGAGGACCTTGCCGGTGGCCACGTTGACCAGTCGGCTGGTGTCGTCGCCCTGGTCCTCGATCCGCCAGCGCTGGTTTGTGCCGCCGTTGCAGGTGTACTGCTGGACGTTGGCGCCGTCCGCAGTCGAACTGCCCGCCACGTCCAGGCACTTGCCGCTGTTGCGGTTGGTGATCCGGTAGGTGGTGGCGGTGGCCGAGGGTTCACCGGAGGGGCCGCTGCCGGTCGAGCCCAGCGCCACGGGCGTGCCCAGGTTCGGTGTGCCGTCGGAGTTCCAGGTGAACTTCTGGGCCCGGGTCGTACGGCCGTTGTCGCAGCCGTCCGAGGCAGCGTCGTTGGCGTGGTAGACGATCCAGTTCTCGGTGCCGTCCGGTGAGCTGAAGAAGCCGTTGTGGCCGGGGCCGTAGACGCCCGCGGAGTCGTTCCGCTGGAACACCGGCGTGGACTTCTTCGTCCAGGACGATGCCGCGAGCGGGTCGGAGCCGGTGAGGGTGAGCAGGCCGAGCTTGTAGTCGGGCGTCCAGCAGCCGCTCGCCGAATAGACCAGGAAGGTCTTGCCGCCGCGCTGGAGGATCTCCGGTCCCTCGTTGACCGAACCTCCCGACTTCTCGCAGGAGTTGGTCGGCGTGGAGATGGTCGTAAAGCCGGTGGCCAGGGTGTACGGGTTGGACATCCGGGCCGCCACGAGGTTCTGCGTCCCGCCGCTCGCACTGCCGAACAGGTAGAGCCGGCCGTCGATGGTCGCGACCGTCGGGTCCAGCATCCAGGCGGAGTTGAGCTGGCTCTTGTAGGTGTACGGGCCCGTCGGATCGGAGCCCGCGGACTCCAGGACGTGCGTGCGCTGGGTCGGGTTGTAGTCGGAGACGTTCTGCCCGGCCACGTAATACAGGTACCAGCGGCCGTCGAGGAAGTGGATCTCGGGCGCCCAGATGTTGCAGCACCGCGAGGCGGCGTCCCCGGTCCACACCTGGATGTTCGGCGCGGTGGCCAGTCCCGCGAGGGTGGCGGACTTGCGCATGGTGATGACGTTGGTCCAACTCGTCGTCACGAGGTAGTAGTTGCCGTCGTGGTACGAGATCCAGGGGTCGGCGCCCTTCTGCGCCTTGACCGGGTTGGTGACGGTGGCCGCGCTCGCGGTTGGCTGCCCGACCGCCAGGGCGAGCAGCAGCGCGGTCAGCAGGGTCAGTAGGCGACGGGCCATCCGCTGCTCCAGTTCAGGAGGTTGATGCCGAGCTTGGGGGTGCCGTTGTCGTTGCCGTCGTAGTAGTGGTAGACGATCAGGTCGCCGTCGGTGTCGTGCAGGATCGACTGGCCGCCGGGGCCGATGACGCTGCCGTGCGACTCCAGGACCGCCGTGCCGCCGTTGTTCGTCATCGCGACGCCGTTCTTGTCGTAGTACGGCCCGGTGACGGTGGTGGCGCGGCCGACCTTCACCTTGTAGGTGGAGCTGGTTCCGGCGCAGCAGGTGTCGTAGGAGGCGAAGAGGTAGTAGTACCCGCTGCGCTTCACGATGTAGGGCGCCTCGACGGCCTTGGTCCCGGTGGGGCGGGAGGCGATCGAGCGCCGGGCGGTGTCGGACGCGAGCTGCTTGCCGGTCGCCGGATCGATCCGGATCATCTTGATCCCCGTCCACCAACTCCCGAACGACAGCCACCACTTGCCGTCGTCGTCCACGAAGAGGTTCGGGTCGATGGCGTTGTAGTCGCTGGACGTGGTGGAGGTGTAGACGGTGCCGTAGTCGGTCCAGGAGCCGGGGAGTCCGGTGCTCGAACCGGCCAGTCCGATGGCGGACTTGTTGGATCCGAAGGTGGAGACGGCGTAGTACATCAGGTACTTGCCGCCCTGGTAGGAGATGTCGGGCGCCCAGGCCTCGGTGGTGCCGTAGGAGGACCACCAGCCCGGCCGGGTGGAGAAGGCGTCGCCGCCCGCGCTGAACGTGATGCGGTCGGTGGAGGTGCGGTAGGACAGGCCGCCGCCGGTCGCGTAGAGGAGGTAGCGGCCGGCCGAGGTGCGGATCATCGTCGGGTCGTGCACGACGGTGGAGCCGGTGACCGTACCGGGGTTGGGGTACGCCGAGGCGGTGGACGGGACGAGGGCGAGCAGGACCGCCGCCGGGACACCGAGCAGCGCGGCCCTTCGGGACGCGCGCGAGGTGCGGGACCTGCGGGGTGTATCCGGCGTGCCGGCCGTGCGGGAGGTGCGCGTCGTGCGGGCGGTGCGCGTCGTGCGGGAGGTGCGGGGTGTGCGGGAGGTGCGGCTCATGCGGACGCTCCTTCAGTGGGGGTTTTCGTTCGTGATACCGAACAACAGTCGCGTCGTCGGACGGGACCGTAGGATCGAACCCCTTGCGCGTCAATGGCCCGCACGCACACCCGAAAGTCTTCGAGAATCGCCGCTTCCGGTCGCCGTCCCGGACGGGGACCGCCACCCTCGTGTCGACACTTGCCCTGCAAGTAGCTTGACGGCGGCCCATTTTGCCGAACTGACAGCCTGCCGACAGGAACCGTTTCTACGGTGTCGTGCTCATGACAGACACCTCAGATGCGCGCCCCTCCGTCGCGCGCCGTACCGTACTCGTCGCCTCGGGCGCGACCGCAGCGGCCCTGGCCGTAGGCGCCGCTGCCACGACCGAGGCCCCCACCGCCGACGCGGCCGACACCGCCCCCGTCGCCGCCGCGGCCGTCTGCACCCTCACGAAGGAGATGACCGAAGGCCCCTACTACCTCGACGGACAGTACGTCCGTGCCGACATCACCGAGGGCAAGGCGGGCATCCCGCTGAAACTGAACCTCACGGTCGTCGACGACGACACCTGCGTGCCCCTCCCCAACGCCCTCGTGGAGATCTGGCACTGCGACGCCCTCGGCGAGTACTCCGGCTTCGTCGGGAACAACGGCCACACCGAACCGGACGACGGCACCTTCCTGCGTGGCGGAGTCCTCACCAACTCCAGCGGCGTCGCGGCCATCACCACGATCTACCCCGGCTGGTACCGCGGCCGCTGCATCCACATCCACGTCAAGGTGCACACCGGCGTCACGGTCACCTCCGACGGCCACTTCACCGGCGGCCAGGAGCTCCACACCGGCCAGCTCTTCTTCAACGAGACGATCACGACGGCCGTCGCCAGGATCTCCCCGTACTCGACCAACACGGTCACCCGCACCACCCTCGCCCAGGACTCCATCTACGACGAGGGAGGCGCCGCCTCGGGCCTGCTGACCCTGACGGCCCTGGGCAGCTCGACCTCCGCCGGGTACGCGGGAACGCTGACGCTCGGGGTCGAGAACTGACCCACCCCTGTTCGGCCGGGCGTCACCGCAGCCGCGGTGGCGTCCAGTCGGCATGCCGCAGGGCGGCCCGCAGGGTCGGTCCGGAGGGCGCGAGCCACAGGGCGCCGTCGCGCAGGGCCACGGCGAGGGGGTGGGTCAGCCGGTGCCCCATCCGGCCGGCCCCGCGGGCGGCGCGGGCCACGGATCGGCTGCGCCGCCGGCGGACCGCGTCGTAGCGGCGCAGCGCGGCCGCGGTGGTGGGTCCGGTCGCCAGACAGGAGGCGAGGACGGCCGCGTCCTCCAGCGCCTGACTGGCGCCCTGCCCGAGGTTCGGGGTCATGGCGTGGGCGGCGTCGCCGAGCAGCGCGACCCGGCCGACGGTGAACGCGGGCAGCGGGGTGACCAGTTCGTGGATGTCGTGGTGCAGGACGTCCTGCGGCCGGGTCGCGTCCAGGAGAGCGGGGACGGGGTCGTGCCAGCCGTGGAAGCGCCGGCGCATCGCGGCGAGCGGGTCGGCGTACCGCACGCCCGGCGGTGCAGTGAGCACCGCGTGCCATTCGGCCCGTCCGTCGACGAAGCGGATGTGCCCGAACTCGGCGCCCCTGCCCCAGGTCAGCTCGAGATCGGCCAGGTCGTGGGGCGGGCGCGCGGTGACGGCCCGCAGAACCGTCGAGCCGCTGTAGACGGCTCCGGGGTGCCGGGGGAACAGCTCGGCGCGCAGCCGACTGTCGACACCGTCGGCGGCGACGACGAGATCGGCGTCGCCACCCGCAGCGGCGGCACCGGTCACCTCCACCCCGGTCCGCACCCACCCGGCGGGCAGCGCCTCACGCAGGACGCGGTGCAGGTCGGCGCGCAGGACGCCGACGACGGGCGTCCCCAGTCTGCGTTCCAGGGCGGCGCCGTCCATCCGGGACAGCATGCGGCCACCGGGGGTGAGGGTGCCGCCCGTGTAGACCGGCCGGACGGCGGCCCGTATCGCGTCACCTACGCCGAGCGCCTCCAGCGCCCGCATCCCGTTGGCGTGCAGGGAGATCCCCGCGCCCACGTCGGCGAAGGCGGGGGCGCGTTCGAGGACCGTCACTTCCCAGCCGATCCGGCGCAGCCCGATCGCGGCGGCCAGCCCGCCGATGCCTCCGCCGACGACCACCGCGCCGCGACTGCCGCCCATCCCCCACGCCCCCTCCGTCCGCCGGCCGGGCGAGCCCGCGAGCCCACCGGGGACGGCACCGCGCGGGCCGGGTGCGCGGCCCACGCGGCGGGGTGTCCCGGGGGTCGGGACCGGCTCACTTGGCCGGGCACACCTGCCAGGCCATGTGGTAGATCGTACTGAGGTCGCCGTCGGTCGAGTCCATGGTCATGAAGCTGACCTTGCTCGGCGAGGACGTGCCCGCGTTCACCCGGAGCTCGGTGTTGATGTTGAAGTTGCGCTGAACTCCGCAGGGTGCCCAGACCAGTTGGGCCCAGTCGGTGCTGTCGGTCGCCTGCCAGCTGTCGTTGTAGGAGCCGCTGAAGTTGTGGTTCTTGAACACGGTCTGCGACGAGCCCTGGAAGTAGTACGAGGCCCGCTGTACGGCGGTCGCGCCGGACTGCAGCGAGGCGTAACCGCGGTAGTCCGCCTTGGCGATGGCGTACGTGAAGCCCGACGGTACGTGGACGACCAGATTGAGCTGGCAGTTCTTGCGGAACGCCGTGGGGTTGGAGCCTCCGCCGACCTGGGCGAGGTAGTCGCTGTAGGTCACGGTGAAGGCGGTGTTGTCCTCGGAGACGGCGACGGCCGCCGTACCGGCGGGACAGCCGGAGCCGTTCACCGTCGCGACGTCGATGACGATCTTGTCCGGAGGCGGGTTGTCGAACACGGGGGACGAGTTGTGCGCGGGTATCGCCGCGGTGATGAGAGCGGCGACCGCACCGCCCAGGAGCAGCCCACTTGCCATGGTCTCTGTCCTTCGTTCGGATCGGTGGGGGGTGGATGCGCACCCGGCTCGACACATCAACTCTGTGCAGAACCAATGGAGTTGCTGTGAAGAAACGGGGCGATCGCATCGTAGGGAGAGCACTGGGGCCCGCCCAGGCCGAACTCCGGCCATTCACCACGGCCCGTTCACACCCGGTCGCTCCGAGTCAGGAGACGCCCGACCCTCGCACCACCCGCCGCCGTCCGCCACCCCACCGGCGCGATGCCCGAACTCGCGTGGAAACAAAGGCAGTTGACCGTTGCATCCCCAGGTCCCGCACAGCCCGGCATCAAGGATTTCCTCAGATACGCCCCTACCTTCACTCGACATGACGGGAAACACCGAGCACCACCACGAGAACGAGACCATCACCTCCGACGACGGCCCGCAGCCCGGCAGGCACCGGCTGGACACGTCCATGAAGCGGCGCCGCGTCCTGATCGGCGGCACCGCGGTCGCCGCCGCCGGCGGACTCGCCGTCGCCGGGTTCGCCTCCGCCGACACCACCGACGGGTCGACGGCGTCCTCCACCGCGGCCGAGACCTCGGCCGGCACCTCCGCCACCAGCGGCGTCTGCACCCTCAACGCCGAGGTCACCGAAGGCCCCTACTCCCTCGACGGCGCCCTCGTCCGCGAGGACATCAGGGAGGACAAGGAGGGCTTCGAGGTCCGGTACACCTTCACCGTCGTCGACCAGGCCGCCGACTGTGCGCCGCTCGCCGACGCCCTGGTCGAGATCTGGCACTGCGACGCCCTGGGCGAGTACTCCGGCTTCGTCGGCGGCAACGGCCACCAGGAGGAGGACAACGGCACCTTCCTGCGCGG
This sequence comes from Streptomyces sp. Root1310, assembly GCF_001426425.1. NCBI lineage: Bacteria > Bacillati > Actinomycetota > Actinomycetes > Kitasatosporales > Streptomycetaceae > Streptomyces > Streptomyces sp. Root1310. Next base: position 802,306 of record NZ_LMEQ01000001.1, read on the forward strand.
CGGGCAGCTGACCGACGCGAACGGCCAGTGCAGCATCACCTCGATCTGGCCCGGCCACTACGTCTCCCGGGCCGTGCACGTCCACATGCGGGTGCACACCGAGGTGACGCTCACCGACGACTCGTACACCGGCGGCGAGGTCATCCACACCGGTCAGCTCTTCTTCGACCCCGACATCAACGAGGAGATCCAGGCCACCTCGCCGTACTCCGCGAACACCACCAAGGAGACGGCCCTCGCCGACGACAGCATCTACGACGACGGGGGCGCCTCCTCCGGTCTGCTCACCCTGACCGCCCTCGGCTCCGGCGTCTCCGACGGCTACAAGGCGACGATCACCGTCGGCGTCGACTCCGCCTGATCACCCCCGGCCCGGACGGCGCCGGCCGCCGCGGTCCGCACGTCGTACACGTGCGGGCCGCGGTGGCCACGCCGGTCCCCGGGCCGTGTCCTAGTAGGTGTAGCTCAGACCCGACTTGTAGGGCGTGAGGGACCGCTGGCCGACGACCCCGCGGTAGGTGTACCAGCCCCACTTCTTGCACATGGTCTGGTAGCTGAGTGTGTTGTAGGCACCGGCCCCCACCCGGACCCGTGGATAGATGACGTTGTCGCCCCAGTCGCCGCCTGCCGGGCCGCTCGAGTACGCGTCCACCGCCCAGTACACGCCCACGACCGAACCGCCCGCCGGACAGTTCCAACTGCCCAGGTTGACCCAGACGTTGCCCCCGGTCCACGCGCTCGCGGGTGCCGCGGCGAGACCGACGACGCCGGCCGCCATCATCGTCCCCACGGCCCACAGCCTTGCTCTGCGCACGATCGACCTGCCCATGTGACCCTCCCCTTCGTGCAGCCGGAGTCGCGCCTTTTTCGCCATGTCGCTCCGGCAGGGCAGGATCGTGTCACGGCGTCCAGCGCGCCCGCTCCGGGTTCTCCGAAGCCCGGAAATAGGAGATCTGTACGTATTGCGCCGGGCGGGGCCGCTGTCGGTGGCCCGGGATCGGGCGATACCGTCGGTGGCCGTGACTCACGGGTTCTCCCAGGCCGCCGGCTCCTCGGCGAGCGCCTGGACCGGGCCCGGCAGGGCGTCCGCCGCGATGTCGGCGATCGTGACGCCCTCCAGGATCCGCCGCACGTTCGCCCGCAGCGCGATCCAGAGCGGGAGCAGGGGCTGCGCCGAGCCCGTGTACGTCAGGCCGGTCGGACGTTCGCCGCGTACGGACACGATCGGGCCGTCCACCGCCCTGATCACGTCCGCGACCGTGATCGCCGCCGGGTCGCGGGCCAGCCGGTAGCCGCCGCCCCCGCCGCGCCGGCTGTCGACGATCCCGCCGCGCCGCAGGTCGCCGAGGATCCCCTCGAGGAACTTGTGCGGAATGTCCTGCACGGCGGCGATCGACTCGGCCTTCACCGGGTCGCCGCCCTGCCGTACGGCGAGCTCCAGTACCGCCCGCACCGCGTAGTCCGCCCGTGCCGAGATCCTCATGGGCCCATTGTGCCGTCAGCCGCCGACCGTGACGGGGCGGGCGTGGCGGGGCGGGCGTGACGGGGCCCCGGGCGCAGGACCGTCTCTCCCGCGCCCGGACAGGTTCATGCCGCAGGTGTGCGGCCGATGTGCGGCCGACCCACGGCAGACGAGGGGGTGATCGGAAGAGACCGCCGGCCGGCCGGGCGCCGGTCACCTTCGTACGCCCGGCCGCACGCGGCGGCTCCCGGTCAGGCCGGCCCGATCACGCGAGCCTGATCACGTTCCACGACAGCGGCTCCAGCGTCGCCGTCAGCGCGCCGTCCGTCAGCGCCGTGCCCCCGGCCGGGTGCGGGACGACCCGCTCGGGGTCGGCGAGGGTGTTACGGGCGTCCGGGTCGGCGTCCGCCAGCACACTGTGTTCGACGACCGAGGCCAGGTCGAGGCCGGTCAGCCCGATGTGGAGGGGCAGCGCCTCGGTGCGGCTGCGGTTGACGGCGAACACGGTGACCGTGCCGTCGTCGGCGCGGACGGCGGTGGCGTGCAGAAGGTCCGCCTCGCCGTACTTGGCCGTCACGTACGTCGGTGAGTCGACCCGCACGTCGAGGACCGTGCCCCGGCCGTGCTTCGACGCCTGCGCGAACGGGAAGAACGTCGTCTGCCGCCAGGCCGGACCGCCCGGCTCGGTGAGGATCGGCGCGATGACGTTGACGAGCTGGGCGAGACAGGCGACCGTCACCCGGTCGGCGTGCCGCAGCAGCGCGATGAGGAGCGAGCCGAAGACGACCGCGTCCATGACGCTGTAGTTGTCCTCCAGCAGCCGGGGGGCCTCGGCCCAGTCCCGCGTGGCGGAGTCCTCGATCGCGTGCCACCCCGAGATGTACCAGACGTTCCACTCGTCGAAGGAGAGGTTGATCTTCTTCTTCGACTTGAGCTTCGCGCCCACGTGGTCGCAGGTGGCGACGACGTTCTCGATGAACGACTCCATGTCCACGGCCGAGGCCAGGAAGGAGTCGACGTCGCCGTCCTGCGGCTCGTAGTAGGCGTGCAGGGAGATGTAGTCGACCAGGTCGTACGTCTCCGCGAGGACCGTCGCCTCCCACTCGGCGAAGGTCGGCATGGACTGGCTGGAGGAGCCGCAGGCGACCAGTTCCACGGACGGGTCCATCTGGCGCATGGCACGAGCGGTCTCGGCGGCGAGACGGCCGTACTCCCCGGCGGTCTTGTGGCCGGTCTGCCAGGGGCCGTCCATCTCGTTGCCCAGACACCAGACCTTGATGCCGAAGGGGTCCTTGTCACCGTGGTCGGCCCGCAGGTCCGAAAGCGCCGTGCCGGACGGGTGGTTGGCGTACTCCTGGAGTTCCAGGGCCTCCGCCACGCCCCGGGTGCCGAGGTTGATCGCCATCATCGGCTCGGCCTGCGGGCCGATCTTGCGCAGGAAGGCGATGTACTCGGAGAGCCCGAAGCGGTTGGTCTCCGTCGAGCGCCAGGCCAGGTCGAGACGGCGCGGGCGGTCCTCGGCGGGGCCGACCGAGTCCTCCCACTTGTAGCCCGAGACGAAGTTGCCGCCCGGGTAGCGGACGGCGGTGACGCCGAGTTCGCGGACCAGGTCCAGGACGTCGGTCCGCAGCCCCGCCTCGTCGGCGGACGGGTGGCCGGGCTCGTAGATACCGGTGTAGACACACCGGCCCAGATGCTCCACGAAGCTGCCGAAGAGACGGGGGTTGACTTCGCCGATGGTGAAGGCGGGGTCGAGGGTGAGACGTGCGGTGCGCATGAACGCCTTTCGGGGAGGGGGTGCTTGTCCGTCGGCTCGGCTACTGGCCCGCCAGACCCGTGTGGGCCACGCCCCGCACGATCTGGCTCTGGAAGAAGACGAACACGACGATCAGCGGCAGGCCGGCCAGCAGTCCGCCGGCCATGAGCTGGGGCCAGACGATGCCGAAGGCGTTCTGCACGGTGGCGATGCCGTTCGGCATGGTCATCAGGTCGGGGTTGTTGGTCACCATGTAGGGCCACAGGAAGTTGTTCCAGGAGGCGATGAAGGTGAAGATGCCGACCGCCGAGAGGGAGGGCTTCGACAGCGGCAGGACGATCGTGAAGAAGATCCGCCAGCGGCCCGCGCCGTCGATGAAGGCCGCCTCCTCCAGCTCCTTCGGCAGGGACTGGAAGAACTTGTAGAGGATGTAGACCATCGCCGCCGGCGCGCACTGCGGAAGGATCATGCCCCAGTAGGTGTCCACCATGCCGAGCGACTGGACCGTGGTGAAGAGCGGGACGCCGAGGATCGCCGGGGAGAACATCAGGCCCGCCATCGTCAGCGCCATCAGCGCCGACTTGCCGCGGAACTCCGTGCGCGCGAAGCCGTATCCCGCGAGGGAGGCGACCGCGAGGACGATGAAGGTGACGCAGACGGACACCACGACCGAGTTCACGAACCAGTTGGGGATGTTGCCCGCCTCGATCACCGCCTTCCAGGACTCCCCGGTGAAGTCCTGCGGGATCCAGTGCGGGGAGGTCACCGACTCGGTGGGGGTCTTGAGGGACGTCGACAGGGCCCAGGCGAGCGGGGCCAGCCAGACCAGGGAGAGGGCCGCCGCCACCAGCGTGAGGGCGATCTGGGCCGGGGTCCAGGTGCCGCGCGGCCTGCGCAGCGCGGGGGTGAGGGGTGTCGGCGGCGGAGGGGGTGCGGTCGGTGTGGCCGGCGTCGTCGGCGTGGTCGGCGTCGTCATCGGGTCGCGACCTCCTCGCGGTTGCGCAGCAGCCACATCCGCCCGAGGGCGACGGCCGCGACGATGATGAAGAGGATGAAGGAGATCGCGGAGGCGTAGCCCACGCGGTAGCTGGTGAAGCCCTGTTCGAGGGTGTACTGCACGAAGGTGCGGGTCGATTCCTCCGGTCCGGGTCCGAACTGGTACATCACCACGGCCTGGTCGAAGACTTGGAGCGAGGCGAGGATCTGCAGGGCGAAGACCAGGCCGGTGATGTTGCGCAGGTTGGGCACGGTGATGTGCAGCATCCGCTGGAACGCGTTCGCCCCGTCCAGCTCGGCTGCCTCGTAGAGGTGGTGGGGGATGTTCTGGAGAGCGGCCAGGTACAGGAGGAAGGAGAAGCCGACCGTCCACCACACGGTCGCGACGACGACCGCGAGCATCGCCGTGGACTTCTGGGTGAGCCACGGGGTGTCCAGGCCCAGGACGTGGTTGACCATGCCGTTGGTGGGCTGGAACAGCCACCACCACAGGTTGCCGATGACCGCGGAGGGCAGCAGGAAGGGCGCGAAGAAACACAGCCGCCACAGCCACTTGAAGTGCACGGTGTGGTGGGCGATCAGCGCCATCAGCAGGGCCACGACGACGATCACCGGGACCACGTAGAGCGTGAACTGCACGCTGTGCCAGAGGGAGTCCCAGACCAGGTCGTCCTTCAGGGCCTCGCGGTAGTTGTCGAGGCCGACGAAGCCGGTGTGGTCGCCGGAGATGTTGGCGTCGGTGAAGCTCAGGTAGAGCCCGCGGACCACCGGCAGCACGACGAACAGTCCGTACAGGACGAAGAAGGGGGCCACGAACCAGCCGCCGTGCTGGAAGCGGCGGCCCCAGCGGGCGCGGGCGGAGTCGGCGGCGACCGCGGTGCGCGGCGGCAGTGTCCCGGCGTGCGCGAGGGTGCTCATGCGCCGGCTCCCTTCAGCTCCTGGGCTGCCGTGCGGCCGTCCATCGGGTTCTTCATCGCCAGCAGCTGCGCCAGCGCGGACTTCATGCGGCGGGCCGCCGCGTCCGGCGTGGCGGAGCCCAGGTTGGAGGAGGCCACGATCGGGCCGACGCGCTGGGCGAGGACGCCGGTGGATCCGGCGAACCAGATGTGGGGTTCGTTGGCCTGGTGGTCCATGGCGGGGCGTGAGTACTCGCTCTGCGGGGCGAGCGCCAGATAGGCCGGGTCCTTGAAGGTGGGCAGATAGGCCGGGACATGGCCGCCGTTGGCCCAGGTGGTGGCGTGGGTGACCATGTAGGCGGCGAGCCGGTAGGCGCCCTTGTCGGCGTCCCCGCCGCGGCCGGTCTGGTGGGGCAGGACGAAGGAGTGCGACTCGGCGTGGGTGGCCGGGGTGCCGAAGACCGGGGGCAGCGGCTGGGCGCCGTACTCGACCTTCTCGCCGTTGAAGTACGGCACCGACCAGTTGCCCTCCCAGGTGAACGGCGAACCGGCGAGGAACGCCTCGCCGTCCGCCTCGCCGACGGTGACATAGCCGTCGGTGACGTGCTTGCGGAAGAACTCCAGGACCTGGGTGGCCTTGTCGGTGTCGAAGGTGACGGTCGTGTGGTCGTCGTCGAAGTAGGTGCCGCCGAGCTGCTGGTAGAAGGCGACGAAGAACCACCAGCAGAAGTTCTGGTCGTTGGCGTGCAGGCCGAGCGTCTGCTGCCCCTTCCTCAGCTGCCCCTTGGCCTCCTTCAGGATGGCGAACCACTCGTCGGTGGAACCGGCGGCGGGGAGGCGGCCCGCGGTGTCGAGGAGTCCCGCCTTCTCGCAGACGTCCTTGCGGTAGAAGTTCAGCTGGACGTGGATGTCCAGCGGCAGCGCGTACAGCTCGCCGTCGACGATGCCCCGCTGCCACAGCACCGGGTTGAAGTCGGCCTCGCGTACGCCGTACTCGGCGAGGAGGTCCACGTCCCAGGGGTCCAGGAGGCGGCCGGGCGCGAAGCCGGGGATGCGGCCCTGGTGCATGACCCCGAGGTCGGGTGCGCGGTTGCCCGCGGCGGCCATGGCGAGCTTGGTGTAGTAGGGGCCGCCCCAGGCGAGCGTGGAGTCCTTCACGGCGATGTCCGGGTGCCCGTCGCGGAAGGCGTCCACCATCGCCACCTGGTTGGCGCCGTCGCCGCCCTGGAAGAGGTTCCAGTAGCGGACCCGGGTGCGTGCTCCGGCGGCGAGCGCGTCGGCCCCCGTACCGAGGGCGGCGAAGCCGAAACTGCCCGCCACCGCCAACCCGCCGGCGGCGGCGAGCAGTTGCCTGCGATTCAGGCCAGGTTGTCCCATACCTTGCCCCTGCCGTTCCGTTGGTTCGACATTTCGAATTGCGCTCGTAACTTCGAACGGGACCGTAAAATCGATGCGCCTGTACGTCAATGGTTTTGACGGGATCTATGACAGCGCTTTCTATCGGCGGTCGCCGACGGCCCCCGACGGCCCCGGTGAAAACTTCCCGTGACGTGGGCACAACCGGCCGCGTAGGCTCGAACGGGCTGCCGTAGGGCGGTTGAGAAGGGGGAGCGGATGGACATCGCGGGCGCGCGCGGGAGGGCGGCCCGGATCGGCTCGGCGCTGCGGCGCGTGAGAACCGGACCGGCCATGCGCGAGCTGACCGGCGATCTCTCCGCCGCGCTGCGGGCGCGCGCCGGCCGGCCGGCCGGTGTGCGGGAGGTGTGCCGGGCGCTGTGCGAGGAGATGTCCGCGCGGCGCGGCGGACGTCCCGTCGAGGTGCGGTTCGAGCGGTTCCCCGACGAGATCGGGGTGACCGGGCTGTGGGTGGAGTTCCAGGACTTCGACCTGGTCATCGTCGAGGAGCGGGCCGAGGACGTGCAGCAACTGGTCATCCTCGGACATGAGTTGTGGCACCTGCACGCCGGTCACCGGCACCACCACCACGGCGTCGGCACGGTCGCCGCGGGTGTGCTGGCCGCCCGGTCCGGCTGGGAGTCCCTCGCCCTGACCGTCGCCGCCCGCAACGGCTCACGGGAGGACGACGAGGCCGAGGCCGACGACTTCGGCCATCGTCTCGCGGCCCGTTTCCGGCGCTATCTGTCCGACCCGGGACCGGCCGCCGCCGGGCCGGGCGGGGAGACGGCCGCGGTCCAGCGGACCCTCGGCTACCGCGGGCGCAGGGGCACCGCGCGGTGAGCCACGGGCTGTACGTCTCCTTCTGGCTGCCCACCGTGGTCCTCGGCGCGGCCCTCGCCATCAAGCTGCCCAGCATCCTCAAGCTCTGGCGGGACCCGCTGCTGCGCGCCGTCGGCGGCCTGCTGGTCTTCGCCTGCGCCGTGTTCGTGTTCGCGGCCCCCAAGACCATCGCCTGGACCAACCGGGTCACCGGCGTGCCGAACATCGCGGCGCCCTGGGTGTACTCGCTGCTCACCGCGCTCTCCGCGTCCTGGCTGCTGCTGATCATCGCCTGGCGCAACGGCCGTACCGAGCGCTCGGCCCAGACCCGGCGGGCGACCCGCTGGGTGGTCTCCGTCTACGCGGGGGTGGTCGTCGCGCTGTGGGTGCTCTTCGCGCTCGCCGACGTTCCCGTGGAACAGATCCGGGACCTGGACACGTACTACGCCAACACGCCCTTCATGCGTGAGGAGATCCTGCTCTACCTGCTCGCGCACACGGTGGCCTGCTCGGTCACCGCCCGGCTGGTCTGGAACTGGAGCCGCACCGAGGGCCTCGACGCCTGGCTGCGCTGGGGGCTCCGGTTCCTGGGCGCCGGCTATGTGACCAACCTGCTGTTCAGCGCGGCCAAGCTGACGGCCGTCGGGGCCCGCTGGACCGGGCACGACCTGGACTGGCTGAACACCAACATCGCCCCGTCGGCCGCCTGCATCGCCGCCACCCTGGTCGCGATCGGCTTCATCGTCCCGCACGCCGGCCAGTACCTCCAGGAGCGGTGGCGGATCCGCCGCCGGCACCGGAGCCTGCGGCCGCTGTCCCGGCTGATGCGGAGCGTCACCGGCGCCCGCGAGCCCTTCGACCTGCGCGCCACCCCGGAACTGCGGCTGATCCGGCGCGAGACGTTCATCCGCGACGCGCTGCTGCAGCTCGCCCGGTATCTCGACGACGACCTGCGCGCGCGGTCCTACGACGCCGGCGTCGCCCTCGGCTTCGAGCGCGGCCGGGCGCAGGCCCTCGCCGCCGCCGTGACGCTCCTGGACGCGGTCGAGGCCCGGGCCCGGGCGCTGCGGCACCCGGAGCCCCCGGAAGCCGCCGCCTCCCCCGTCCCGGGCGCCTCCCCCACCACCTCGTCCGACCCGTCCGGATCCTCCCGGCCGGACACCACCTACCTCCTGCGGGAGATCCAGGCCGTGTCCCGCGCCCTTCGCCACCCCGTCGACATCCAGGCGGTCCGCGCTCACGCGGCCGCCCCGGCAGAGAGCATGTCCACGCATGAGTGAACCCTCCAACCCCGCCAGAACCGCCGTAGTCCTGGGGGGATCACATGCGGGCATGCTCGCGGCCCGCGCCCTGGCCGGCCTCGCCGACCGGGTCGTGGTCGTCGAGCGGGACGTACTGCCCGACGGCCCCGCCCCGCGCAAGGGCCTGCCCCAGGCCCGTCACGCCCACATGCTGTGGTCGGGCGGGGTCCGGGCGGTGGAGGAACTGCTGCCGGGTGCCACCGAGGCCCTGCTGGCCGCCGGGGCGCGCCGGGCGCCGGTCACCACGGACATGGTCGTCATGGGCGCACGGGGCTGGTTCCGTCGGTGGCCCGAGTCGCACCACGTGATCCTGGCCGGCCGCGACCTCCTGGACGCGACGATCCGGGCCCAGGTCCTCGCGGACGACCGGATCGAACTGCTCTCCGGCGTCGAGGTGCTGGGCCTGGCGGGCGACGCGGGGGCGGTCACCGGGGTACGGGTGAGAGCCCTGGGCTCCCCGGCACCGACCGCCGCCGCGGCGCTGGGCGCGAGGGCGGGCGGGGGCTCCCGCCCGGCGACGGGTGCGGGCCCGGCACCGGACTCCGTCCCGGCACCGGACTCCGCCTCGGCCGCGGGCGCGGGGCCGGTCCCGGACGCGGCCATCGGCGCGGGCGTGGGCATCGGCGCGGGCGCGGGCATCGGCGCGGGTGCGGAGTGGGTGGTCTCCGGTGGACTGGTGGTCGACGCGACCGGGCGCGGGTCACGGGTCGGGCGGTGGCTGACCGAGCTCGGGCTGCCCGAGGTCGAGCGGCGCGAGGTGGACTCCGGGCTGGCGTACGCCAGTCGTCTCTACCGCGCGCCGGAGCAGGCCCGGTCCGGGTATCCGATCGTCAACGTGCAGCCCGATCCGCGTGCCGGGGGGCCGGGGCGGGCGGGGTTCCTGCTGCCCATCGAGGACGGACACTGGATCGCCACCCTCAACGGCACCCGGGGCGGCGAACCCTCCACCGGGAACGACGACTTCGTCCGCTTCGCCCGCGAGGATCTGCGCCACCCGGTCATCGGCGAGCTTCTCGAACAGGCCGAGCCGGTGTCCGACGTGGCGTACACCCGGGCCACCGTGAACCGTCGCCACTTCTACGAGCGGATGCCGGCCTGGCCGGAGAACCTGGCCGTCGTCGGCGACGCACTCGCCGCGTACAACCCGCTCTACGGCCACGGTCTGGCCGTCGCCGCCCAGAGCGCGGTGATCCTGCGGGACGTGGTGCGCCGGCGGGGATGGGGCTCCGCGGGGCTGTCCCGGCGGGTGCAGAAGGCGGTGGCCCGGCCCGTGAGCACCGCGTGGGACCTCGCGGTCGGCCAGGACGTGTTCTGCCCGGGAGCGACGGAGGAGGGGCCGACCCTCCGGGACCGGCTCGTGGCCGCGTATGTCGGCCGCCTGATGCTCACGGCCACCGGCAACGGCCGGATCGCCCGCCGGGTGACGGATGTGACGTCACTGGAGCGGGGACCCGAGGTGCTGCTGGCTCCGTCGGTGCTGCTGGCGGCCGCGATGGGCCCGTGGAAACCGGCGCTGACCGGCCCACCACTGACCGCGGACGAGCTGAAACGGGCGGGCCTGGAGTAGTCCGGGACGCCGGGCGCGCGGGGCAGTCCCGGGCTGCCGGGCAGTCCCGAGCATCCGGGGTGGCGCCGGGCAGCGCCGGGCCGCCGGGCCGTGCCGGGCAGCGCCGCAGTGCCGGGCAGTGGCGCAGCGCCGGGCCGTGTCGGGCAGCGACGCAGTGCCGGGCAGTGGCGGGCAACCGGGCAGCAGCGGGGGGCCGGCCAGTGCCGGGCAGCAGCGCAATGCCGGGCAGCGGCGCAATGCCGGGCGGCCGGGCAGTCCCGAGCATCACGAGCGGCGCCGGGCCGCCACGCAGTGCCGGGCAGCCGGGCACCGCCGGGCAGCCGGGCAGCCGGGCAGAGAGGGTGGCGCGGGGCCGGCCACCCGCCCCTGCGCCGGGCCGGCCGGGCGGGCCGTGCTGTGCCGGGCCGTGCCGTGCCGGGCGGGTTGCCCGTGTTCGCCCGGGTGGGGGGGGGCGGGCCCGCGCTCAGCCCGCGAACGCCGGTTGGGGCAGGCCCTTTCCGGCCCCCGGTACCACCAGCAGCGATCCGGCGACCGGGTGCGGTGACTCCAGGCCCACCCGGGCGGTGGTGATGTACAGGTCGGTCAGGTCGGCGCCGCCGAACGCGCAGGCCGTGATCCTGGGGGTCGGGAGGGTGAGCACCCGGTCCAGTTCACCCGCCGGGGTGTAGCGGCGTACCGCTCCGCCGTCCCACAGCGCCACCCACACGCAGCCGTCGGCGTCCACGGTGAGACCGTCGGGGAAGCCGGCGCCGTCCTCGATCTCGACGAGGGTGCGGCGGTCGCCCACCCGCCCGTCCGCCGAGTACGCGAAGACGTCGACCCGGCGCGTCGGCGAGTCGATGTAGTACATCAGCGTCCCGTCCGGGCTCCAGCCGGTGCCGTTGCTGACCGTCACGTCGTCGAGGACCGGCTCGGGCGAGCCGTCACCGGTGACCCGGAACAGCGTGCCCCCGCCCGGGGCCTCGTCGTAGCGCATGGTGCCGGCCCAGAGGGAGCCGTCGGGCGCGACGGCGGCGTCGTTGGCGCGGCGGCCGGGGACCGGCTCGTGGTGCAGCCAGCGAAAGCTGTCGTCCGGGTCGAGCAGACCCACGCCGTCCCGGAGGTTGAGGACCAGGCCGCCCCCGGTGCGCGGCTTGGCCGCGCCCACGTGCTGGTCGGTCACCCGGACCGTGCGGCGGCCGGTCGAGGGGTCGTAGCCGTGCAGGCGCGAGCCGAGTATGTCCAGCCAGAGCAGCCGGCCGGTGACCGGGTCCCAGGTGGGTCCCTCGCCGAGGGCCGCCCCGGCCCGCACGGCCACCTCGTACGACGACGTCATGAAACGCTCCGGTAGCCGAGCAGCTCGGACAGCTCGGCGGCGCCCTTCGCGGCGAGCTGCTCCAGTTCGACGCGGCGCTCGTCGCTCCAGCGGATCATCGGCACGGAGATGGACAGGGCGGCGACGACCTGGCCCGTGCGGTCGCGCACCGGCGCCGCCACACAGCTGACGTCCGGGTTGGACTCGCGGCTCTCCACCGCGACGCCCCGCTCCCGGATCTCCGCCAGGGCCTCACGCAGGGCGCCCGGCTCGGTGATGCTGTTCGGGGTCATCCGGATGAGGTCGGCGTCGTCGGGGATGCGCGCGCTGAGCTCCGGCTCGGAGAGCGAGGCCAGCAGCATCTTGCCGACGGACGTGCAGTGGGCCGGAAGACGACGGCCGGCGGCCGACACCATCCGGACGGCGTGCGTGGAGTCGACCTTGGCGATGTAGATGACGTCCGCGCCCTCCAGGATCGCCACGTGGACCGTCTCGTCACACGTCTCAGCGACGGAGCGCGCGACCTGCTGACCCTCGGCCGCGAGGTCGAGCTGCTCGGCGTAGCGGCTGCCGAGCTGGTACGGACGTACGCCCAGGCGGTAACGTCCGGGCTGTCCCGGTACGGCCACGATGTACGACCGAGCCGAGAGTGTGGTCACCAATTCGTGCACGGTGGTGCGCGGAAGCTGGAGCTTGCGCACTATGTCGGGGGCGGAGAGCGAACCGTCCCCGTCGAGGAAGAGCTCGAGAATGTCGAGAGCTCGGGTCACGGCAGGTACGAGGCGTCCCACAACCGGCCCCCTCCCTTAGATAGTCGTCTCAGTGCCTGTGTTCGAGATTTCAACAGGCGATCGGCATGACGAACACAGGCTGTCATACGGCGTTGCGCCGGGCAATGGTCGGGAAACGCACAGTGGCCCAGGAGGGGGCGCCGGGTGGGCCAGGATGGGGAGCATGCCGACCCAGAAACGCCTCGCCGGCTCGTTCACGGCGTTCGATTTCCAACAGGTCCTGCTGCGCCGCATGGCCGATCACAACCCTGACCTGGTGGAGGACGCCCGCCATGCGCTGGGTGTCTCCCTCGCACAGATGCGGGAGGCCAACAAGCGCTGGCAGGCGATGCTCCACTCCCCGCACGCACGGGGCGCGCTGGCCCGCTACCGCTCGGTCCTCGGCGAACCGGAGTCCCGGACACCCCGCCGCGTCGGGGACCTCGACTGCGAGGCCTGGCTCTGGCCGCTGCCCCTGTGGCCCGACCTGCGCTTCGAGGTGCTCCTCGCGCCGAACGGCAGCGTCTGGAACGAGTGGCTGGTCCGCGCCCCGGGAGCCACTCCGCCGCGCCTGACCGGCCTCGACGACCTCACCCCCTGGTCCTGCACGGTCGACGAGGCCGCGCACGCCTTCGCCCCGGCCCGGCCGCTGGAGGGCACCGCCCCCACCCGCTGGGGGCTGGCGTTCACGGCCCCGGACGGCTGGGGCGTACGCCGCGAGGTCGTCGCCGAGTTCACCTGGGGGCTGCTGCAGCGCACGGGGGTCCGGGAGTAGCGGCGGGCCGGTGGTGCGCGGGAGTGGGGCGGTCAGGGGGTGGCCGCCGCCAGGATCGCCGCCACGACGGTCGGCACCGACTGCGGATGCAGGAACAGGAACAGGTTCGGCTCGACCAGTTCCAGCTCCATCACGCGCGGTTCCCCGTCGTCGCCGTCCACGAGGTCGACCCGGGCGTAGAGCAGCTCCGGCGCGTCCGGTACGGCCGCCAGGGCGCGTTCGGCGACGGCGAGCTCGGCCGAGGTCGGCGTCCAGGGCTCCAGCCCGGGGTGGGCGACCTTGTCCGCGTCGAAGGCGGTGCCGGGGGCCAGTACGGCCCGCTTGCGGCTGGCGTGCAGCAGGCGCCCGCCGAAGAACTGCAGGGCCCGCTCACCGCCGGTGTCGATGCTGCGCATGTACGGCTGCACCATCGCCGTCAGCCCTTCGGCGTGCATCCGCGCGAGGTGCCGCACGGCCGCCTCGTGCCGGTCCGGCGTGTAGCGGGCGGCGTACCGCGCGCCGGCGCCGGAGGTGGGCTTGACGACGTACTCGTGGCCGTCCGGCAGCCCCGCGGGGGCGTCGGCGTCGCCCGGGGCGAGATAGCGGGTGGGGACCGTGGGCACGCCGGCCGCGGCGAGCTCCCCGATGTACCGCTTGTCGGTGTTCCAGCGCACGACGGAGGCCGGATTGGCCAGCCGCGTCAGCTTGCCGCACCGCTCCGCCCAGGCGGTGAACTCGGCGGCGCGCCAGCTGTAGTCCCAGGTCGAGCGGATGACGGCGAGGTCGTAGGAGGCCCAGTCGGCGTCGGCGTCGTCCCAGCACACGATGTCCGCCTCGGCACCGGCCGCCGCCAGCGCCGCCCGCAGCCCCGGCAGGTCGCGGTCCTTGCTCGGCTCCGGCCGGGGGTCGTAGGTGACGAGGGCGACTCGGGGCACGGCGGAACTCCGTTCTCGTACGTCTGTACATCCGTACGTCTGTGTCATGTCCCCCCGCAGGTTAACGGCCGTCCCCGCGACCGGGACAACCCGCTTGAACTTCCCCCTCGGGCAGGCCCCGGCATCGGTGGCGCCGGCGGGCCGGACAACGTCAGCTGCGTCGTCGCGGACGTGGTGGAGACGGCGGCCTGACAGGTGACGGCCTGGTGGGTGGGGTAGGAACGGGTCTGTCATGTCCCGCAGCCACCCAAGGAGCGCGTTCCGTGTCCTCACTCTTCCCGGCCCTGACGGACGAGCCGTCCGGGCGCCCCGCCCTGCGGTTCGGCGAGCGTTCCCTGACGTACGCCCAGCTCGCCTCGGCGGCCGGTGCCGTCGGTGCGCGGGTGCGGGAGGAGGGGCGGGTCGCCGTGTGGGCGACGCCTTCGCTGGAGACCGCCGTCGCGGTGGTGGGCGCGCTGCTCGCCGGGGTGGCCGCCGTGCCGCTGAACCCGAAGTCGGGCGACAAGGAACTCGGGCACATCCTGGGCGACAGCGCGCCGCGGGTGGTCCTGGCGGCCCCCGGCGACGAGCTGCCCGCCGCACTGCGGGAACTCGAACGGATCGATGTCGAGGCGGAGGCCGACGCCGAAGCCGAAGCCGACGTACGGGGTGCCGGTGCGGGCGTGGCGCCCGTGGGGGACGAGGACCCCGCCCTCGTCGTGTACACCTCCGGCACCACCGGGCCGCCCAAGGGCGCGGTGATCCCGCGTCGGGCGATCGCCACGACCCTGGACGCGCTCGCCGACGCCTGGCAGTGGACCGGGGAGGACGTCCTCGTGCACGGGCTGCCGCTGTTCCATGTGCACGGGCTGGTGCTGGGGATCCTCGGCCCGCTGCGGCGCGGCGGGTCGGTGCGGCATCTCGGGAGGTTCGGCACGCAGGGCGTGACGCGGGAGCTGACCACCGGGGCGAGCATGCTCTTCGGGGTGCCGACGATGTACCACCGCATCGCCGAGGCGCTGCCCGACGATCCCGAGCTGGCCGAGGCGCTCGCCGGGGCGCGGCTGCTGGTGTCCGGTTCGGCCGCGCTGCCCGTGCACGACCACGAGCGGATCGCGGCCGCGACCGGGCGGCGGGTGATCGAGCGGTACGGGATGACGGAGACGCTGATGAACACCAGCGTGCGGGCGGACGGGGAGGCGCGGGCGGGAACCGTCGGGGTGCCGCTGCCCGGCGTGGAGCTGCGGCTGGTGGACGAGGACGGGTCGGCCGTCGAGGCGTACGACGGGGAGAGCGTCGGGGAGATCCAGGTTCGCGGGCCGAACCTGTTCACCGAGTACCTCAACCGGCCCGACGCCACCGCCGCGGCCTTCACCTCCGACGGCTGGTTCCGCACGGGTGACGTGGCCGTGCGCGACCCCGACGGCTATGTCCGGATCGTCGGGCGCAAGGCGACCGACCTCATCAAGAGCGGCGGGTACAAGATCGGGGCCGGTGAGATCGAGAACGCGCTGCTGGAGCATCCGGGGGTGCGCGAGGCCGCCGTCACCGGGGAGCCGGACGCGGACCTCGGGGAGCGGATCGTCGCCTGGGTCGTGCCGACGGATCCCGAAGCGCTTCCGGCGGAGGGCGAGTTGGCCGACCATGTGGCCCGTCGGCTGGCGCCGCACAAGCGGCCTCGCGTCGTGCGCTATCTCGACGCGCTGCCCCGCAACGACATGGGGAAGATCATGAAGCGGGCGCTGCCGTCATGACGGTGCCGCGGGCGAGCGCGCGCGAGGTCGTCGCCCTCGTCGCCGACGACTTCGCCCGGTTCCCCGACCCGCCCGGCGGGGACCGGTCCTCCGCTCCCGACGGGCCCCTCGGCTGGCCCGGCTACGACGCCTCGCGCGAGCGCGCCGCCCGGCGCACCGGCGAGCCGGAGTCCGTCGTCTGCGGCACGGGGAGTGTCGGGGGCACCCGGGCCGTGCTGATCGCCTTCGAGTTCGGCTTCCTGGGCGGTTCGCTGGGCGAGCGCACCGGCGACCGGCTGGAGGCGGCGTACACGTACGCCCGTGAACACCGCCTGCCGGTCGTGCCGTTGGTCGCCACGGGCGGCAGCCGGATGCAGGAGGGCATGCTCGCCCTGACCCAACTCCAGCGGGTGGCACGGCAGTCGGCGCTCACCCGGGAGGCCGGGCTGCCGCAGATCGCGGTCCTGCGGGACCCGACGACGGGCGGCGGCTGGGCCACTCTGGGCGCGGGCGCCGACGTGGTGCTCGCGCTGCCGGACGCCCAGGTCGGCTTCGCGGGCTCACGCGTCCGGCCGCCGGACGCCGACCCGGCCGCCTACACGGCCGAGGCACAGTTCGCGGCCGGAGCGGCGGACGCGGTGGTGCCCCCGGCGGAGCTACGGGAGGTGCTGGGCGGATGGCTGCGCCTGCTGACCGACGGTACGCCCGCAGCACCTCGTCCGGCGGCGACCCCCCGTCCGGTGGCGACCCCCGGCGACCCCGGCGCGGCACGGGAGGCGACACCCCCCGGGTCCGGCCCCCGACCGGCGCCGCACCACGAAGCCGCGGCAGCGCCGCCCGAGACCCACGGCTCCCCCGACGGCCCGGCCGCCGCCGGGGCAGGCGCCGTACCCGGCACGGGCAGCCCGCCGGCCGAACCCCCGCCGACATCGGGTCGCGAGCCCGCACCCGTTCCCGTCGCGCTCGGTGTCGCGGATCTGCCGCGTACCGGGTGGGAGGCCGTTCGGCGGGCCCGTGCGCCGGAGCGGCCGCGTGCCCGGGCCTATCTGAACGCCTACTTCAGCCACCGGCTCGCGATCTCCGGGGACCGGTGCGGCGGGGCCGACCCGGACGGGATGCTGTGCGGCTTCGGGGTCCACCGGGGCCGTACGGTCGGCTACGCCGCCCAGACCGGGGCGGCCACCCGGCCCGCCGGGTACCGCACGGCCGCCCGGCTGATCCGCCTCGCGGACCGGCTCGGCATCCCGGTGCTGACGCTGGTGGACACCCCGGGCGCGGCCAACGACGCCGAGGCCGAACGGCAGGGGGCCGGCGCGGCGATCGCGGAGCTGTTCGGCGTGGTCGCCACCGCCCGGACGCCGATCACCACGCTGGTCATCGGCGAGGGCGGTTCCGGCGGCGCGCTGGCCCTGGCCGCGCCCGGCCGCACCTGGGCCACCCCGGACAGCTATTTCTCGGTGATCGCACCGGAGTCGGCGGCGGCGATCCTCAAGCGGCCCCCGGAGGAGGTGGAGGCGACGGCCGATCAACTCCGGATCAGGCCGCAGGACTTGGCGGAGCTGGGGGTGATCCGGATCACGGAGGCGCGCTGAACGCAGGACAATCTCCAGTACCGTCCGTGACAATGGATGCGCGCAGAGCCGCAGGACCACATGGGTGAGGAGTTACGGGGGCACCGTGGACGGACTGGTGGAGTTCAGGACCGACGACGGTGCCGTGGTCGCCGTCGAGGCGGTCACGGAAGGGCGGCCCGGTTCCCGGCTCGTGGCCCGCGACGGGACGGTCCAGGCGGCCCGCACCTTCGAGGGCGCGCTGGACGGCGTGCGCGCGGCCGCCGAGTCCGCGCTGCGGGTGTTCCGCGACGGGACGTTACAACCCGACGGGGTGGAGATCGAGTTCGGGGTGAAGCTGTCGGCGGAGACCGGCGCGATCATCGCCAAGGGCACGGCGGAGGGCCACCTCGTCGTGCGGCTGACCTGGTCGCCCACCTCCCCCGCCGCATGAACAGCGCCGAATGGCACGCCCGGGTCGAGAGCGCGGGCCAGGTGGCGGGCGCGGGCTTCCTCGTCACCCCGCGCCGAGTGCTGACCTGCGCCCATGTCGTGGCGCAGGCCGACCCGGACGCCCTGACGGTGACCTTCACCGAACGCCCCGGCTCCCCCGCCGTACCGGCCCGGGTCGTCGCCGACGGCGGCTGGGGCGGCGGCACCACCGACCTCGGCGACCTGGCCGTCCTGGAGCTGGCGCACGAGGTCCCGGTCGCCCCGGCCGCGCTGGCCCCCGTGGACGCCGCCCACGACCGACGGCCCGACCGGCCCCGCAAGCTCGTCGTCTACGGCTTCCCGGTGGGCTTCGACGAGGGCACCCTCGCCGAATACCGCATCACCGCCACGCAGTTGCTCAACCGCGAGTGGATCCAGCTGGAGGCCTGGCAGCCCGGCGGCCAGCCGCTCGCCCCCGGGTTCAGCGGCGCCGCGGTCACCCTCGCGGACACCGGTGAGGTCGTCGGCATGGTCACCGCGGCCGCCGGTGACCGGGGCGTGCACAACGGGCGGATGATGCCCACCGAGGTCATGGCCCGCTACTGGCCCGACCTGGAGGGACTGGTCCCCACCTCCGACCACCGCACCGCCGACCGCGCCCGGCTGCGCGCACTGGTCGAGCGCGCCGTGCGCGCGGGCCTGGACGGCGATCCGGGGCGGCGCGTGCGGCTCTACGAGTCCGCCCGGGGTCCGCTGGACCCGGACGCGCCGGAGGAGGGGTTCGACTCGCTGTGGTCGGCGGCCCTGTTCGTGCTGTGCGAGGTCGACGGCGGCGACGCGGCGGCCACCGTCGCCCGCTTCACCGCCCATGTGGAGGCCCTGTTCCAGGCACCCGGCGACACCGCCGCCGAGACGGCCGCCGCCCCCGACTGGTCGCCCATCCTGGTCGACCTCCAGCACAGCGGGGCGGGCGACGGACACGTCCGGGTCGAGGTGTCCGCGTACAGCGGGGGCCGTCGGCATCCGGTCGGCTCCGGCACCGTCCCGCAGGCCGGGCTGCGCGCCTTCGTGCAGGACCGGATCGAGGCCGCCTTCCGGTATCTGACCCCCGGCTGCGACGAGTTGCTCGCGTTCGCGCTGCCCCGCGACTGGATCGACCTGCCCGTCGACCGCTGGGCGAGCACGCCCGACGACGACACCCCGCTCGGCTGTGTGTACCCGCTCGTCGTCACCGACCAGGCGCGCCGCAGGGCGGGTGTCCGGCACCAGCTGACCCGGGTGTGGAACCGGCTCGACGCGGCACCGGGCGCCCGGGTGCACCGGGTCGAGTGCGGCAGCCCCGAGGAGCCCCGCCGGCTCCGGGTGCGGCTGCGCCAGGACGACGCCTGTCTCGCCGGCTTCGCGACCGCCCCGGCCGCGTCCCACACCCGCCCGCACTTCGACACCTCGCTCAACGCGCCCGCGCCGATGGTCGTCTGGTCCCGCGACGGCTGCGCCGGCGGGCCCGACGCGTCCTGCGCCGGCGGAGACGGCTGCGCGGGCAAGACGTTCCTGGACGAGCTCGACTCCTGTGTGTCCGGTGTGTCGCCCGCCGAACTCCCGCGCCGGGTACTGGCGCTGCGTGAGGAGGCCGACGCGGAGGACGGCCACTGGGCCCAGGACATCCAGCTGCTGTGGGACGACCCGCGCCTCTTCGCCGACCCGCACGGCGACGCGCCCGGCCTCCCCCGCTCCCCCGTGACCTGAGCCGCGCCCGCGCCCGCCCCGCCCCCTTACCCACAACCGAGTCACGAGCCGCACGAGTCACAGCAGAGTTTCGGAGAACCATGCCGCACTGGTCCGTCTACACCGGGAACAGCGAGCCGCACGACGGCATCGACCGGCTGCCCGAGCCGCCGCCCTGGCGGGCGTTCGACGGCGAACCCGTCGTGCCGCCGCCGCGGGACGCCGACGACGAGGCGGCCGTCTCCCCCGACCGCGTCCACCGCGCCCGCTCGTACGTCGCCACCCCGGAGAGCGTCGAACTCGTCAACGCGGCCCTGGTGCTGCGCCGCCCGCTGCTGGTCACCGGTCCGCCCGGCACCGGCAAGTCCTCCCTGGCGTACGCGGTGGCGCGCGAGCTGGGACTCGGCCCGGTGCTGCGCTGGAACATCACCAGCCGCTCCACGCTGGCCGACGGCCTCTACCAGTACGACCCGCTGTCCCGGCTGTACGCAGCCCGGCAGGCGGCGTGGCGCGAACGGGACGGGGACGCCGGGGGCGGGGTCGAGGACCATCTGCGCCTCGGTCCCCTCGGCACGGCCCTGCTGCCCTACGAACGCCCCCGCGCCCTCCTCGTCGACGAGATCGACAAGAGCGACCTCGACCTGCCCAACGACCTGCTGAACGTCCTGGAGGAAGGCCAGTACGAGATCCCCGAGCTGATGCGCGCGGCCCGGCACTCCGCCGAGGACGTCACCGCCGGGGTCCTGGCCGACGACTCTGACGACCCGGTGGCCGTCACCCGGGGCCGGGTCCGCTGCCGTGCCTTCCCGTTCGTCGTCCTGACCAGCAACGGCGAGCGCGAGTTCCCGCCCGCCTTCCTGCGCCGCTGTGTCCGGCTGAAGCTGCGCCGCCCCGGCCGCGAACAGCTCACCGAGATCGTCCGGGCCCACCTCGACACCCCGCCCGGTGAGGCGGAACACCTCATCGACCGCTTCCTGACCCGCGCCGCCGACGGCGAACTCGCCACCGACCAGCTGCTGAACGCGCTCTACCTCACCGGAGTCGCCGGTCTGGACGCCGACTCCCGCGACGCACTGGCCGAACGGCTGATGCCGTACCTCAGCGCCACGGCGGACGGCGATGGCTTCTGAGGAGCAACCGGGGGGTGCCATGTCCGCCCTGGACCGGTTGACGACGCTGCTGACGGCCGCGGCGGACACCGCGCCCACCCCCCGAGAGCTGGCCGAACTGCTGTGGCTCGCCGGACTGTCGAGCGGTCCGGAGGAGGCATCGGGGCGGACAGCGCAGGCCGGGCCGGACGCGGCGGACGCGGCGGACCCGGCGTCCGCACAGGCCGAGCGGGATCCCGGCGGTACGCCCGACGGCCCGACCGGCAGCGGGCCCGGCCACGCGTACGCCGACCGTACGGCTGGGGGTACGTCGCCGAAGTCCGCGCCCGCCGACCCCGACGCCCGTGTCGCGCTCCACCTCCCCTCGCCCGCGCCCGCGCCCGCCGCCGATTCCGGCGACGGCGGCGGCCCCGGGAGCCGTCCCGTCCTCGCGCCCGCGCCTCCGATGCTCCCGCACCCCCTCGCCCTCCAGCGGGCCCTGCGGCCGCTGAAGCGCACGGTGCCCTCGGCCCGGGCCCGTCTCCTCGACGAGCGGGCCACGGCCGACCGCATCGCCCGGCTGGGCGCCCACCCGGACGTCTGGCTGCCCGTGCTGCGTCCTGCCCGCGACCGCTGGCTGCGCCTCAGCCTCGTCCACGACACCGGCCCGACGATGCCGGTCTGGCGGCCCCTGATCCGTGAACTGCACACCGTCCTGGCCCAGTCGGGCGTCTTCCGCACGGTCACCTCGTACCCGGCCACGCCCGACGGCGAGGCCCGGCAGGTTCCCCGCCCGGCGGACGGCCGGACGGTCACCCTGATCGTGAGCGACTGCATGGGCCCGCAGTGGCGCCCGGGGCCGGTGGGCGAGCGCTGGTACCGGACCCTGCGGCACTGGGCGACGCGGATGCCGCTGGCCGTCGTCCAGCCGCTCCCGGAGCATCTGTGGCCCATGACGGCCCTCCCGGCCGAGCCGGGTCTGCTCTTCTCGGCGACCCGGGCGGCCCCCCTCTCCGCGCTCACGTTCACCCCGTACGACCCGGAGAGCGCGCCCCGGCCCGGCGCGGCCCTCCCGGTCCCCGTGCTGGAGCCCGGCGCGCCCTGGCTGGCCAACTGGGCTGCGCTGGTCGCGAGTCCGGGCGGCGCGCGCACCCCGGGTGCGGTGGCCTGGCTGCCACCGGTGCCCGTCCCGCCCGGCTCCGCGGGACCGGACGCCGCCGACCCGGCCGAGCTGCCCGCCCAGGAGCTGGTCCTGCGTTTCCGCGCCACCGCCTCCCGGGAGGCGTTCCGGCTGGCCGGCCATCTGGCCCTGGCCGTCCCCTCGGTTCCGGTGATGCGCCTCGTCCAACGTGCGGTGAACCGCGACCCGCGCCCCCAGCACCTGGCCGAGGTGATCCTCAGCGGCATGCTGACCACCGTCCCGGGTCCGCCCGGCTCGTACGACTTCCGCCCCGGCGTACGCGACCTGCTGCTGCGCACCCTGCCGCGCACGACACGCGGCCGCACCCGCGAACTCCTGGACCGGATCGGCGGGTTGATCGACGAGCGCGCGGGCCTCACGACGGGCGAGTTCCGCGCGGAGACAGGCGGGACCGACGGCTCGGCCGGCGCCTTCGCGACGGTGAGCGCGGAAACGGTACGCAGACTGGGCGGAAGCATCGAGCCCCCCACGCCGCAGCCGGAAACCCCACCGGGGACCGAGCCGCCGGGGGCCGGGTCGCCGGAAGTCGGTGTAGGTGCGCGGCACGCTGTGCTCTTCGAGGCTGACGCCGATCTCACCGCCCGCCCCGAGGCTCGTATCAGCCTCGAATACGCCGTGCATGAGGTCCTCGCCCGTGGTGATCTCACGCCTCAGCAGTACGAGGTCCGTGTCCGGCCGAACGGGTATGCCGTCCGGATCCGGCCCGGGGCGTATCTGCTCCCGGTGCTCGCCGCCGCCCTGCGCGGGCTCCCCGGTCCGCTCGCCGAACCGGCCGGGGGGCCGCGTCTTCGGGTGACGTTCCAGGACGGGCCCGAGACACCCGCGCCCCCGCAGGGCGCGGCCCCCGTTCTCCTCACCGTCCCCCCGGCTCTCTACGCGGCCTTCGCCGACAGCTCCGCCGCCTCCGGGCCGCACCGCTTCCGGCCCCTGTTCGGCGACGCCCCGGACGCCCCGCCGCTCGCCTGGTACTGCCCGCTGCCGCCGGAGGAGGGCGCGGGCGGCGCGGCGGACGACCGCGACGACGTGCCGGAGCCGGTGCGCGGGCCCTTCCTCACCCGTGACCTGCGCCAGCTGGGCATCCCCGCGCCGGGCCGCACGGCGATCGTGCACACCCGTGCCGACAGCCCGCTCACCCTCCTCGACCCCGTCCTGCCCTACGCGGGCCGCCCACCGCGTCCGGCGACGTACTACGAGGTCGACCTGACGCCGCGGCACGCCGTCGAGCGGATCTCCCTGCCGAGCTCCGGGAAGGGCGCCTTCATCGCGGCCGTCGAGCTGACCTGGCGGGTCGACGACCCGGTGGCGTTCGTGCGGGCGGAGACGGCGGGCGTGGGCGAGCGGCTGCTGGCGCATCTGCTGGCGGCGGGCTCGCGCATCACGCGCCACCACTCCGTCCGCCGGGCGGCCGGCGCGCAGCGGGCGGTCAACTCCCAGCTCGGCAGGTGGCCGGTGCCGGGTGTGGCGGTGACCTGCGCGGTCACGCTCGCCCCCGACTACGCTCCGCCCCCCGAGGTGCACCGGCCTGCCGGCGGTTCCGGGCGCCCGCTCCAGGACCTGCTCGCCGGCGCCGAGACCGTACTGTTCGGCTTCGACGGCCCGCTGGCCCGGCTCTTCACGGCGACGACCGCGCGGGCGGCCGCCCTCGACCTGCTCGGGATCGTCGCCGAGCACCGCGACCCCGCGGACGCCCTGGCGGGCCGACCGCTGGGCAGCCCGGGCGCAGCAGCGGGCCGGGAGCTGTTCGTGCACCCGCTGGACGTGCTGCGGGCCTTCGCCCAGGACCGGCTGGGCCCGTTGCTGCGGGACCGTCTCGACCGGCTGGAGCTGAGCGCCGTACCGGACGCGCCCAGGACGCACCACTCCGTGGTCCTCGTCCGTACCCTGCACGACACCGGGCGCCGGGTCGGGGTGGCCACGGACGTCTGCGAAGCGGCCGTCCACCGCTGTCTGGAGTCCTACCGGCTGCCGCTGCGGGCCGGCGTCCACGGCCGCGACGACGACCTCGGCCTGCTGACCCCGAATCCGGACCGGCTGCTGCACGCCCTGCGGCCGTTCGACGCGCCCGCCGCCACCGGTGTCCTGATCGGCTCCACGCTCGCCGAGCTCGCCGCCGCCCGGGCGGCGGGTCTGCGCTTTCTCGGCCTCGCGCGCAATCCCACCGTCGAGCAGGCGCTGCTCGGGGCGGGCTGCGACGCGGTGGTCCCCTCCCTCACCCCGGTGCTGGAAGCGGCCCGAGCGCTGTAGCCCCCCGCGCGCTGTACGCCATCACGCGCTGCGGGCCGCCACACGCCCCTGCGCGCCGGCCGTACCGGGCGACGCACGTCCAGGCGCTCCCGCACCGGGCGATGCACCGCCAGGCGCTGCCGTACCGGGCGATGCACCGCCAGGGGCGGCCGTACCGGCGAAAAGCGGCACGGTGCGGGTCCAACTGACCTACCCTGACGGGTATTTGAAGATCTCATGAAGGTTTCGAGGGGGAAATCAGCATGCCCGGCACACCGTCAAGACGTACCGTCCTGCGCGGCCTCACGGTCACCGGAGCCGCGGTGATCGGCTTCGATCCCGGCGCCCGCAGCTGGGCCGCGACCACGGCCGACGCCGACTCCGGGGCCGTCACGGAACTGGCCAGGGTTCCCCGGCTGGACGGCACGCTGGTCACGGACGACCCCGCCCTCACGGCGGCGGCCGACGACTACGGACACATCGTGCACCGGCGTCCCTCCGCGGTGCTGCGCCCGGGCTCGGTCCGTGACGTCGTCACCATGGTCCGCTTCTGCCACGACCACTGCCTGCCGGTCGCCCCGCGCGGCCAGGGCCACGCCCCGTTCGGCCAGGCGCAGGTGGAGGGCGGTCTGGTCATCGAGACCGCGACACTCGCGGGCATCGGCCCGCTGGGGCCCGACAGCACCACCGTCACCGTCGGCGCGGGCGCCAGATGGAGCGCGGTGGCCCGGGCCACGCTCGCGCACGGCCTCACCCCGCCCGTCTTCACCGACTACCTCGAGCTCTCCGTCGGCGGCACCCTGTCGGTGGGCGGTCTGGGCGGCCAGGCACACCGGTACGGCGCCCAGGTCGACAACGTGACCGAACTGCGGGTCGTCACCGGGGCGGGCGAGCTGGTGCGCTGCTCCCCGTCCCGGCGCGCCGACCTCTTCCACGCCGTGCTGGCCGGCCTCGGCCAGTGCGCCGTCATCGTCGAGGCGACGCTGCGTCTGGTCCCCGCGCCCGCGACCGTACGGCGCTACCAGCTGACCTACGACGACCTGACGGTCTTCCTCGACGACCAGCGCCACCTGGTCCAGGACGGCCGTTTCGACTACGTCGAGGGACAGGTCCACGCGGACGACGCCGGGGCGTTCGGGGTCCACGTCCTGGAGGCGGTGGCCTACGGCCCGCCGGTGGGCCCCGCACCGGACGACACGGCACTGCTGCGCGGCCTGCGCCACGACCCCGCGAGTGTCCAGGCCACCGACCAGCCCTACTACGACTTCCTCGACCGGCTGGCCCCCGTCGTCGCCGCCATGAAGGCGGCCGGGATCTGGACGTATGCCCACCCCTGGCTCAACCTCATGCTGCCCGGCACCTCCGCCGCGGCTCTCGGCGCGCGGATCCTGGGCGGGCTCACCCCGGCCGACGTGGGCCCCGGGGCCGTCATCCTCTTCTACCCCCTGCGCGGCGACCGCCTCACCACCCCGCTGCTGCGCAGCTCCGACGACGCCGTGTCGTACCTGTTCGACGTGCTGAGCGCCGCTCCGCCGGACGACACCGCCGCCGTCGACCGTCTTCTGGCGACCAACCGCGCCGCCTACGAGGCCACCGCCGCGGCCGGCGGCACCCACTACCCCGTCGGCAGCATCCCCTTCACGCCCGCCGACTGGCGCACCCACTTCGGGCCGGCCTGGCCGGCCCTGAGGTCGGCGAAGCAGACGTACGACCCGCGGGGGATCCTCGTCCCGGGGCAGGGCATCTTCGGCTGATCCGGCCGCGCGCCTCCCCGACCTGACTGTATTTCATACTTACTTTGGGCAGGTGAGACAAAACCCCCATTCGGGCGCGCCTCGCCCGGCCCACCAGAAAAGGCGGCCCCCTCCCGGCCCCCGCACTATGCGAAGGAGGCCGACCGCCCGGCGGCCCACACACGAGAGGCCCGCCGGCCCGGCGAGCCCCCACGGTCTGTGCTCTCGGGAGGACCTGCCATGACCGCCAGTCTGGAGCAGCTGCGCCGCTGCCACTTCGCCGTCGACCTGGGAGCGGCGCGGACGCGGGTCTATGTGAAGGGGGCCGGGCTCGTCGTCGACCAGCCGTCCGCCGCCGCGGTGAACACCCGCACCGGTGCGCTGATCGCGGTCGGCGAGTTCGCCGAGAAGATGACCGGGCGCACGCCGCACTACATCCGGGTGGTGCGCCCGGTCTCCGGCGGCACGGTCGTCGACATCGAGATGGCGCAGCGCATGCTGCGCCATCTGCTCGGCGACAAGATCCGCCGCCAGCTGCGCCGCAAGCCGTTCCTGCGCGCCGCCGCCTGCACCCCGCACGACGCCGATCCGCTCGCCCAGCGCGCCGCGATCGAGACCCTGGTGGGCCTCGGCGCCCGCCGTGTGGAACTCGTCGACACGCTGATCGCCGCCGCCGTCGGCTGCGGACTGCCCGTCGAGCGCCCCGAGGCCACCATGATCATGGTGTGCGGGGCGGCCGCCACCCAGGTCGCCGTGCTCTCCCTCGGCTCGATCGTGACCGCCGAGCGGATCCCGGTGGGCGGTGAGGCCGTGGACCACGCGATCGTCCAGCACCTGCGCCACGAGCACGAGTTGATGCTGCCCAGCCAGTCCGTCCGGCCCCTGCAGGTCGCCCTCTCCGGCAACGGCCTCACCCCGCAGGGCCCCGCGTCCACCGAGATCCACGGGCGGGACGTGGCCACCGGCCTCGCCCGTTCCGTGCAGGTCGACACCGCGGCCGTACGGGACGCCATCGAGACCCCGCTGACCGCCGTGCTCGACGGCATCGGCAGGGTGCTGCGCGAGTGCCCGCCCGACCTGGTCGCCGACCTGGCCGACCGCGGGATCATGATGGTCGGCGGTTCCGCGCTGCTGCCGGGCTTCGACCAGATGCTGCGGCAGGCCACCGGGATGCCGGTGCACATCGCGGAACGGCCCGACATCTGCGCCGCCCAAGGCCTGGGCGCCATGCTGGAGGGCAAGATCGAACCGCTGACCCTGGACCCGCTGGGCGCCTGAGCCCGGGGACCGGCCACCGGGACCGGCCCGCCGCACCTTCCGCGCGCCGTCCTCGGCGTCGGCTCCGGGCGCCGTCCGGCACGCCACCCTCCAGCGCGTCGCGGACGCCGCCGCCGAGCCGGCCGGCGCCCGGCACGCGATCCTCACTCACCACGACCGGTCCGGGCCGGGAGGACCGCGCTGGCGTCCACACCGCCGGTCCGTCCCGGGTCCCGCACGTCCCGCGGGGGCCGGGCCCGTGGGAGCCGCCGGTCGACGTGGACGGCGAGCCGTTCGGGCGGCGCCTCCATCCGGCCGAAAAGGACGGCCACGGAGGGAAGTTCACCGCCGGGGACGTCCGGCTGCCGGAGGTCCTCGCCGCCCGGGCCCGTCCGGCGATCGGCAACGCCCGCCGGTAGGCCGCCCTCCCCGGCTTCCCGGCGGCCACCCGGTTCACCGGCCCGGTCGAGGGCCGGATCCCGGAGGACCGCCGGGCATCTCCTCACCGCCCTGCGCCGTGCGCCTGCCGCCGCGTGCGGCCGCCAGGACGCCTCCCGCGTCGAGGTGGTGATCGACGCGACGGCCGCCCTGGCCGACCGCCGGGCCGGCGTACGGCGTACGGCTCACGGCTCACGGCTCACGGCTCACGGCTCACGACGGCGGGGGTGCCGGGGGCGACGGGGGTACCGGGGACGACGGGACGACCGTGACGTGGCAGGCGCCGGTGTGAGCTCGACCTGCGTCCCTTGCCACCCCAGAACTCCTTCGTTAAAATACGATTGCGGTATGCAAATAGAATTTCGATCGGCAAATCGGGGTTACGCGGCTCCCGCAGAGCTTCGCTCAGAGCGTTTATCGGAACACCGGGGGGATTTAATTGGGGGGTTTCCGCAGAGCCGACCGCGATCGGGCCGTATGCATCACCGGAATGGGCTGGACCACAGCACTGGGTGACGGTCTCGACGAGGTGTGGCAGCAGCTGACGAGCGGGCGCGTCGGCATCCGGGAGTCGGCGGGCGACGGCCGTCCACCCGCCGCCCTCCTGACGGACGGAGGTCCGGGCGGAGGTCCGGACCGCGGGGCGGACCGCCGGGAGGAGCGCGGGGCGGACAGGCCTCCGTCCGAGCGGCAGATCTCGCTCGCCGTGACCACCGCGGCCGCCGCCCTGCGCGACGCGGGCTGCCCGGCCGGGGACGTCGACACGCTGGTGCTCGGCAGCAGCCTCGGCCCGCACCTGGACGACGCCGCCGAGACCTCGCCGCACACCCTGACGTCCGCCGTCGCCGAACAGCTGGGGGTGGCCCGGTCCGCTTCGGTGAGCACCGCCTGCTCCTCCGGCGCCGACGCCGTGCTGGCCGGCGCCGCCCTGCTCACCGGCGGTGAGGCGGAACGCTGCCTGTGCGGCGGCATCGACCTGCTCACCGAGGGCAAGCTCCTCGGACACCGGGCGCTCGGCACCCTCTCCGCGTCCGGCACCGTCCGCCCCTTCGACACCGACCGGGACGGCACCCTCTTCGGCGAGGGCGCCGGCTTCCTGCTGCTGGAGACCCGGGCCTCGGCCACGGCGCGCGGCGCCCGGATCCTGGGCGAGCTGCGCGGCTGGGGCGCGTCCAACGACGGCACGGGGCCGACCGCCCCGGACGAGACCGGGGCCGGCGCGGTCCTCGCCGTCCGGCGCGCCCTCGCCAGGGCCGGGGCCGACGCCCGGGACATCGCGGTGATCAACGCCCACGGCACCGGCACCCGCGCCAACGACACGGCGGAGGCGGCGTGTTACCGCACGGTCTTCGGTCCGAAGTCGGAGGCGGTCGTGTTCGCGACCAAGCCCGCCTTCGGCCACACCCTCGGCGCCACCGGCGCCCTGGAGGCCATCGCCCTGCTCCTCGCGCTGCGGCACGGCAGCGTGCCCCCGCTCCCGCACACCCGCACCGTCATGCCGGAACTGGCCCTGCCGCTGGCCGCGGACGGTCCCCGGGAGTTCACCGGTTCCCTCGGCATCAGCCTCACCCTCGGCTTCGGCGGCTTCAACACCTGCCTGCTGCTGGCGGCCGACGAGCCGCGGACCGCGGTCGGGGGCGCCGCGTGAACCCGGCGCAGTGGTGCCCCGCGGGAGCCGTGATCACCGGTTCCGCCCTGGTCGAGACCGACGACCCGGGCACGGTCGGGCGCCGCGTCCCCGGGGTGTACGCCGACCCGGTGGCCTGGCTGATGGCCGAGACCGTGGCGGCCGCGCTGGAGAACTGCGGCGACGCCGCGCCGGACCGGCCCGAGGAGGTCGGGGTCATCGGGGTGAGCGAGCGGGCCACGCGCCACACCCTGCGCGCGCTCGCCGGGTCCGTCCCCGGCGGCCGGATCTCCCCGATGCGGTTCGCGGGCGCCGGAGCCGGCTCGCTCGTCGGTGTCGTCTGCTCGGCGTTCGGGTTCCACGGGCCGGTGTCGATGCTGCCCATGCCCCTCACCCCGGCCGTGCCGCTCACCAGAGCACTGTGCGGCGACTGGCTGCTGGGCGACCCGCCGAGCGCCGCACACGTCCTGGTCGTCACCCACGAAGTCGACGACGAAGGCAAGCACCGGGCGCACTGCCTGGTCGTCAGTGGGCCGACGCCCACGCGGAGGCCCCGGAGAACATGACCTCGCAGAACACCACCCCACGGAACACGACCACACCGGGCACGACACCGCCCGGCACGACCTCGCCTGACCTGGCCGATCCGCTCCTCGACCCCGCCGTCGTCGGCGACTTCCTGAGCCGTGTCGAGGATCTGTCCCGTACCGAGGATCCGGGCGGCCCGGCGGGGCTGCCCGCCCTGATCGACCGGTTCGCGGCCCTGCCGGCCCCGCCCGGCGCCGTCGTCGTCATCGCGCTGCCGAACGGCATCCGGGCGCTGCGGTTCTTCTTCGCCGTCGCGCTGGCCGGACACACCCCCGTGCTGCTCTCCCCCTCCACCCCGGTCTCCCGGGTCCGCGAGGTGGCCCGCGAACTGGGCGCCTGCGCACTGGTCAGGGCGGCCGTGCGGGCCGAGGCGTACGGCGTCACCGACGTCACCCGCACCGGCGGCGCCGACGTCGGACTCTTCACCGGCCGGCCGTATCTGCACCACGGACCGGGCCACGTCATCCTGATGAGCTCCGGCACCTCCGGCATGGCCACCGGATGCCTGCACGGCATCGACGCCCTGCTGCGCAACGCCCGCCGCCACGGCCGCTCCCTCGGCCAGCGCGCCGCCGACACCACCCTGGTCAGCCTGCCCGTCTACTACTCCTACGCGCTGGTCGCCCAGGTCCTCGGCGGCCTCGCGCACGGCTCGCGGCTGGTCATGGCGGGACCGCCGTTCTCGGTGGCCGACTACCTGGCCACGGTCGCCGGCCGGGGCGTCACCCTCTCCTCGCTCACCCCGAGCCTGGTCAAGTCCGTGGTCACCGCGGGCGGCGAACTGCCCGCGCCGCTGCGCACGCTGACCGTGGGCGGACAGGCGCTCGACCCGTCGTACGTCTCCCGTCTGCTGAAACTCAACCCCGAGCTGGGTCTGTACATCACCTACGGGCTGACCGAGGCCGGACCGCGGGTGTCCACCCTCGCCGCCCACCGGGAGCCCCCGCACCGGCACGGCTCGGTGGGGGTCCCGCTGGACGGCGTCGAGGTGCTCACCCGGCCCACCGACACCGGGGAACGGGAACTGCTCGTGCGCTCCGACACCGTCTACCGCAGGCGGGTCGGCGAACCCGCGCCGTCCAAGCGCGGTGATCTGATCGAGCCCGGCCTGCTGGCCACCGGCGACATCGGACACGTCGACGACGACGGGTACGTCTACGTGCACGGCCGCTCGTCGGACTTCGCGATGGTGCGCGGCGAGAAGGTGTCGACGGCGACGGTGCGCCGGGCCGCGGAGTCGCTGCCCGGGGTGGTCCGCGCCGCGACCAGGATCGCCGTCGTGGACGACGACTCCGCCGTCCTCGAGCTCGACGTCTTCGTCGACGACGCCGTACCGCCCTCCGAGGCGGAGATGCGGCGGCACCTGCGGTCCCTGCTGACCCGCAACGAACTGCCGCTGACGGTCCGGATCCAGTCGCTGCGCGCGGGCGAGCACCACAAGTGACGGGCCCGGAACCGCTCACCCTGTACTGCGTGCCGCACGCCGGCGGCTCCGCGCGCAGCTTCGTGCGCTGGCGGCGCGAGCTGCCGGCCGGGCTGCGCGCCCGGCCGCTGGAGATCGCGGGCAAGGGCCTGCGCTCCCGTGAACCGCGGGCGGCGACCCTGCGGGCGGCCGCCGCGGACCTCGCCCGCCGGCTGGACCCGTCCGGCCGGTACGCGCTCCTCGGGCACAGCATGGGCGGCCTGCTCGCCTACGAGACGGCCCTCGCCCTGCACGCCCTGGGCCGGCCCGCGCCCGAGTTCGTCGTGGTGGCCGCCGCCCGTCCGCCGCACCTCCTCGGCACCTCCTCGTACGGCCCGCTGCTCGCCCTGGGCGACGACGCGCTGCTCGACGCGCTAGCGGAGAACGGCCGGATCCCGGCGGAGGTGCGCCGGTCACCGATGCGGCACCAGTTCGTGCCGGTCATCCGCGGCGACCTCGCGCTGCTTGCCGGCCACCGGCCCGACCCCGAGCCGCGGCCCCTCCCGAGCGACCTCGTCGCCTGGTACGGCGGCGGCGACGCGGACACCCCGCCCGAGGTGATGGACGGCTGGCGGCACTACACCCGGCGCGCACACGTCGGCGAGGCCTTCGACGGCGGCCACTTCTTCCTCCATGAACGCTTCGAGGAGGTCGCGGCCCGGCTCCTGGGCCTGGCCGCACAGCAGCGAGCGGACCGCTGACCCGGAAGGTCGGCGGCCCGCTCGCTCGCTCGCTGCGCGGTGCCCGGAGGGGGGATTCCGGGCCGGGCAGCGGTGTCAGTGCTGCACCGGGCAGCCGTTCCCACCGCCGCGCACCGGGGCGTCGGTGTCGTGCCGGGTGCCGAGCAGCCAGTACGCGTCCTCCGCCGCCCGCCACAGTTCCGGAAAGAGCGCCAGCTGCGAGCGGGACTCCAGCGTCGCCAGGGACCGGCCGCCCAGGCTCTGCGGCAGCTCCAGCTGCTCGTCGCCCTCCTCGTTCCCCTTGCGCAGCCCGGGCTGGCCGCCCAGCTGCGACCAGACCATGATCAGGTGGTGCTGCTTCCAGCCGAGGACACTGCCGTCCAGCCGCAGCATCGCCTCCCGTACCAGGGCCAGCGACTGCGACCCGGACGAGCGGGGGCCGTCGTAGCCGTCGTCCTGCTGGGCGATCACGTCCTGGAGGGACAGCCCGGCGCGCTCCACCGCCTGCTCGTAGGCCTTCCAGACCGGACGGGCCACCCGCCGCAGATTGCGGTAGCCGGGCGAGTCCAGGCCGGTGGCGTCCTCGGGGAGCGCGTTGCGCATCATCAGCAGGCTGTGCTGCGGCAGGTGGTCGGTGAGCAGCCGCACCGCCTGGACGGTGACCTCGCTGAGCCCGGTGGCCCGGTCGAACATACGGACCGCCTGGTGGTACCGGTCCTGGTCCAGGTGCCCGATGGCCCGGCGCAGCTCGTAGTGCACCTGTACCCAGGCGTACTCGGTGATGAGGTGGGTGACCTGGAAGAACCGCTGGTCGGGGTGTTCCGTCTCGCTCTCCGGAACCAGTGCGCCGAGGGCGTCGGTGAGATGCAGGACGTTCTCGTAGTTGCTGCCCCGGTCGAAGTCGTAGGAGAGCAGCGCGTTGGGCTCGTCCGGGTTCAGCGAGCGCTTCACCGGGTCTCCTCTTTGGTGTACTCGACCAGCCAGTGGCCGGGCAGCTCGAACTTCGTGGAGCCGGTGAGGGTGAGCCCGACTTCGGCGCCGAGGTCGCGCAGATCGTCCATGCTGCGTTCCCGGCCGCCGAGCAGGACCAGCATCAGCAGGTCGGCATAGCTCGCCATCACGGGGTCCTTGCCGCTGTCCAGCAGCCGCTCGACGACCACGACCCGCCCGCCGGGCGCGAGCGCCGCCGAGCAGCGGCCGAGGATGCGGACGGCGTCCCGGTCGCTCCAGTTGTGGAGCGTGTTGGCGATCAGATAGACGTCCCCGCCGGCCGGGACCGGCTCGAAGAAGCTGCCCGCGACCAGCTCGCAGCGGTCGGACACCGGGGCGGTGACCCCGCCGGCCTCGTCGATGACGCTCGGCAGCTCCAGCAGCGTGCCGCGCAGCTCCTGGTGCTCGGTGAGCAGCTTCAGCAGCAGGGAGCCGTTGCCGCCGCCGACGTCCACGACGTGCCCCACGGACGCCCAGTCGTAGATCCGGGCCAGTTCCGGCACGAGCCGGTCCGCGATCCGGGCGATACCCGCGTTGAAGGACTTCTCGATGTCGGGGTGCGCCTCCAGGTCCTTCCAGAAGGGCCGCCCGTGCGCCTGCTCGTACACCGGCAGTCCGGTGCGTACGGCGTCCATGAGCCGGCCGACGGCCGGTTCGAAGCGGGCCTCCATGGGCCGGCTGGGGTCCTCGTAGTCCAGCCAGCGGCGCAGATTGCTCGGGTGGTCGCCGAGCAGCACCCGGCCCACGTCGGTGAGCTCGTACGTCCGCTGCCGCGACGCGCTGTCGGTCGTCTCCTCGAACAGGCCGAGGAGGCTGACGTAGTGCAGGACGCGGCCCAGGGACTGCTCGTCGGTGCCGGTCTCGGCGGCCAGGGCGGCCGCGGTCCGGTGCCCCTGCTCGACCAGGTCGGGCAGGCGGAGTGTCGCGGTCACCCGCACGGCGGTGGGGGTGAACCCGGAGCCCAGGGCGAGGATCGTGTTCAACGGGTCTTGGCGGAACACCAAAAGCCTCCAGTCGTTCTCGTTCGGTCGGTCGTTTCGCCGGGCGTTCCGGTGGAAATTCAGGGCGTGCGTTCGATCTCGTCCAGGGCGTCGAGGAACCGCACGAGGTCCTTTTGTTCGCCGAGCGACGTGCGCAGGTATCCGGGAAATCCGAACAGCCCCGCATTGCGAACGAGAATGCCGAAATCGGCGGCGAGACGATCCTGCGCGCGGGCACAGTCCCGGGCCGCGACGGCGACGAAGTTGGTCACGGAGGGCAGATGGGCGCGCCCGCGCCGGTCCAGTTCGCCGACGAACCAACGGCGCCGCTCGGCCGTGGACCGGCGTACTCCGTCGACGAAGTCCCGGTCGCCGAGGGCGGCGGTCGCGGCCGCCTGGGCGAGCCGGTTCACGCTGAAGGGCAGGGCGCGCAGGGTCCCCCGCAGCCCGGCGATCAGCTCGGGCCGGCCGACGGCGTAGCCGACGCGCAGCGCGGCCAGGCCGTAGGCCTTGGAGAAGGTGCGCAGCGCGACGACGGGCGCGCCCGCGTCCAGCAGATCGCGGGTCTGCGGGGTGTCGGGGTCGGCGAACTCCATGTACGCCTCGTCGAACACCAGCGGAACCCCGTTGCGGCCGGAGGCGTCGACCAGCGCGGCCAGCTCCCGCCGGGTGAGGGCCGCGCCGCTGGGGTTGTGCGGGTTGCACAAGTAGCCGATCCCGTGTCCGGGCAGCCGCGCGGCGAAGGCGGAGGCGTCGACGGCGGTGCCGCTCAGCGGTACGGCGCTGCAGCCGCGCCCGGTGAGCTCCAGACAGGCCCGGTAGCCGGGGAACGTACCGTCGGTGACGAGCCCGGGAAGGCTCCGGTCGCCGAGGGTGAGGGCGGTGGCCAGGACGAGTTCGTCACTGCCGTTGGCGACCGCGATGTGGTTCGGGCCGACACCCCAGTGCGCGGCGAGCGCCCGCACCAGTTCCTGCCGCTCGGGGTCCGGGTAGACGTTGACCCGCCCCAGTTCACGCTCGGCCGCCCGCACGGCCGCCTTGCTGGCGCCGTGGGGACTCTCGCTGAGGTGCAGCCGGATCAGGTCGTCGGCGCCGGGGACACTCGTGTTGAACGCCTTGCCGGCCGCCGGGGCGGCCTGGCCCGCGGCCGGGGTCACAGGCTGTCCCCCAGGAGGACGCCGAAGCAGTAGCTGCCGACCTCCGCCTCCAGGGTCAGGAAGCAGTGTTCGCTGCCGGCCGGGATCCGCATGACGGCCGGGGAGAGCAGTTCATGGCGGCTGCCGTCGAGTTGGACCTCGATGCGGGCGCCGCCCTTGTTCGGGGAGACCAGCAGGTAGAGCTCGTCGACCGGGTGGGTGTGCGGCGCGGCGACCGGCTTGCCCACCAGGGTGCTGAGTTCACCGCCGGCGAGCTGCACGGGCAGGCCGCCGAACATGTCCGCGGTGAGGTAGAAGGGCGCGGGCTGGTGATGTCCGGCCACGGCGAGGGGGATGGGCAGATCCTCCACGATCTCGGGGCCGGTGGGGCCGTTGGGACATCGCTCGCTCATCACTGGGCCTCCAGGACGAACAGATAGGTGTGGGGGGCGCCGAAGGGAACCGTGCGGCGCAGGTGCAGCCCGCCCTCGTGGAAGAGGTTCTCGTACTCCTCGCGCGTGTAGACCGGGACGCCCATGAGCGCGTGGGCGAGCTCGAAGCCGCTGGAGAAGACGGGCAGCGTGTCCTTCTCGCCGCGAGGCCGGACGGTGGTGTCGGCGAGCAGGAAGGTGTGCGCGCGCGGGAACGCCTTGCGCAGCGCCGGGATGACGTCCGTCCTGGTGGTGGGGTCGACGAGCAGGTCGTGCAGGAACATGAAGCTCATCGCGACGTCCACCTGGTCGGCGCCCTCGATGCGGCGGCCCCGGAAGAGGACGTCGAGGACGTCGGCGCAGATCGGCTGGACGCGGTCGGCCAGCTCGTGCCGTTCGACGGTGCCGGCCGCCAGCGCGGTGGCCGAGGCGCTGATGTCCAGGCCCAGACCGCGGGCGCCGGGACGGGACTTGACGAGGCGGCACACGCGCTCGCTGATCCCGCTGCCGAGGTCGGCGATGACGGAGAAGTCGAGTGCGGCGATCTGCTCGTCGAGCAGGTTCCGCATCAGCGCCATGTCGGCCTGCGCCGAGCCGAGCGCCACCATGCCCTCGTCGCGCAGCACGTCCTTGCCGAAAGCGCGTTCCCCCCGCGCGATGGACGCGGCGTTGGCGAAAACGTCGTGGTACCCGCCCACGCCCCAGGTGAAGAACCCTATTTTCCGGCGGAGGTCGCCCCAGGCCGGCGTGGGTGTCACCCGGTCGTCGAGGACGTCGAGATACCCGAAGGCCTCCGCCGCCGACAACAACTGGCGGAAAACCCTTTCATCAAGCTGTCGGCGCCAGCAGTACTCGGGCACGTCGAGCCGGTCGGCCGTGTCGAACCAGGCGAACAGCCCCAGTTGCTCCAGGGCGAAAACGACATGGGTGGAAATGAATCCGTTGAACGCGGTGTCGGCATCGAGCGGGGTGCTCGCGGCGCCCTGCCATTCGGCGGGACGGAAAACGCTTTCACCTAACTCTTGGAGGCCGTCACGGGAAAGGGGAGCAGTCACGAGAAGTGCCTTCCTTGTTTCGGTCGAATGCCGAGCTCCGGTCGATCCGACGTCGAGTCGGCCTTGAGGCGGCCTTGAGCCGGCCGCGAGCCGATGCCGACGCCCGAATCGGCGGCAACCGGTTACAGGCGGGGCGAAGTCGCGGCGACACGTTCTACCGCGACCGCCAGTTCCCGCACGGTGGGGTGGTCGAAGAACAGCCTGTTGGGCAGCCGGACACCGAGCTGCCGACGCAGCCGCATGAGCACCTGAGTGGCTTTCAGGGAATGGCCGCCCGCTTCGACGAAGGGGGTGTCGTCATCGAAGTCGTCATGCCCGAGCACCTCGGCCCACGCGGCCCTGACCTGGTCTTCCATGGCCCGCGCAGGCGGTGTCACGGGCGGTTCGGAGACCGGCCCGGAAGGCAGTCCGGAATGCCGCCCGGAAGGCGGTCCGGAAGATTGCCCGGCATGCGGATCCGGACGTGTTTTCACGCCGTCGTCGCTCAAAAGGATTCCCCCGTGTCATGACGGATCACGGTCGATCGCCCCGGATGCGGAGCAGCCGTGGAACGGCCCCGCACATGGGCGGGGCAAGGTCGAACTTCAATTGTTTTCCCCCGTAGAAACGGACGCTCCACCGGTCGGTCAAACCGGTTCGTCCCTGTGGTGATTACTCACCCTGGCGACAGATCGCCGATATCGGAGAGTAGGCAGCGGCCATCGAGCCAGTCAAGGGGCGAAAGTCGGCCAGCCTGCGCCGGGATCACCTCTGGCCAACACTTCAACGCTGGGTGTAAACCCGCCCTCTCATTCGCTTGCATCGGCCATCCGGTTGGCCGAAAAGCGGGTTGACGGCCGAAACTCGGCACCTCTACGGTCGACGAGGCGATTGTGAACGCAGTATTTCAAGGGTTGCGTTCGAGGCCGACATCAATCGGCGTGACAGGGGGAATGATGTACGCCGCAACGGGGGAGACAGAACCGGTCGACCAACCGGTTCCATATTCCGTCAGAGTCCTTTTCGAACTCCGATGATCCTGGATCGGTGACCACCTGACCCGTGGCCGCCTGATCTCTCAAAGGCCGTAGCCGGCCTTTCTCCATCATTCACACGGTGTTGTCTACCGCTGCCCGCCGCACGGCGCACACCTGTGCGTACACCTGTGCGCGCACCGCTGTACGGGCAGCGGCATTCGTCACGAGATGCATCAAGGAAGCGTGTTGAGGCATGCGATTCTGGGCGCCGGGGGAGTCGGGCTCGCCCTCGGAGCGGCACTGGCCCGGGCCGGCCACGAGGTCGTGCTGGTGATGCGGGAGTCCTCACGGGCCCGCTACCGCGGCGTGATCGACGTCCACAGCAAACTGCACGGCGACCTCGCGGTCGAGGCACGCGCGGTGGAGCGGCTCGAGGAGCCGGTCGACGTCCTGTGGGTGACGGTGAAGGCGCCGGCGCTGGACGCGGCCCTGGCCCGGGTCGCCCCACGGCTGACCCCGGACTCGGTCGTCCCCCTGCTCAACGGACTCGACCACCCGCGATCGCTGCGGACCAGGTTCGGGCCCCGCCAGCTCGTCGGCGCGATCCTCATCGAGGCGGAACGCACCGCGCCCGGCCGGGTCACCTGGAACTCCCTGTACGCGGAGGTCAGCCTCGCGACCACCGACGGCGACCGCGCCGGGGGCGGTCCCGAAGACCGCGACCGCGCCGGGGGCGGTCCCGAAGACCGCGACCGAGCCGGGGGTGGTCCCGAAGACCGCGACCGAGCCGGGGGCGGTCGCGAGAGGGGCGCCGGCACCGGTGGCCGGCGGCTCGGCGGGCTTGCCGAGGTCCTCACCGACGCGGGCCTCGGCTGTACCCCGGAGCGGGATCCGGCGAGCGTCCTGTGGCGCAAGCTGGTTCTCCTGCTGCCGTTGGCGCTGGCCACCACCGCGGCCGACGGCCCCCTCGGCATCGTCCGCCGACGGCCCGAGCTGTCCGCCCTGCTGCGCGACGCCGCCCGGGAAGCCTGCGCCGTAGCCGCCGCGGACACCGTCGCCGTCGACGACCGGAACCTGCTGCACACCCTGGACACCCTGCCCGGCCGGACCGACACCTCCCTGCACCGGGACGTCGCCGCCGGGGTCCGGCCGACCGAACTCGCCGCGCTCACCGAGCCGGTGCTGCGCCGCGCCCAGGACCACCACGTGGCCGTCCCCGCGCTGACCGAACTGGCGCGCAGGGCCGCGGAGCGGGAGCGGCAGGCGGAAGTTCCCGCGTCGCACCGATCCACCTACCGCAAGGGAGAAACGTCATGACAGTCGGTTCGGGCGAGACACTGGACGAAACGCTGGAAGCGACCCTCAAGGAGATCCTCGTCGAGGACCTCTTCCTGGACGTGCCCACCGAACGCATCGGGGACGACGACGGCCTCCAGGACGTGCTCGGCCTGGACTCCCTCGGCTTCGTGGAGCTGCGCGCCCAGTGCGAGCAGCGCTTCGGCGTGGCCATCACGGACGCCGAGTTCACCCCGCTCCACTTCCACTCGGTGCGCACGGTGGCCAACCTGGTGCGCACCCTGCGTACGGGCGCCGCCGGCGAGCACCTGGCGGTCCCGCAGTGAGGGAACCCGCCTCCTCCGAGCAGATGGACGTCTGGCTCGCCTGCCAGCGCGAACCGGAGTCCGACCGCTACAACGTCACCATCGACCTGGAGTTCACCCCGACCGTCGACATACCGGCGCTGCGTGCCGCGCTCGGCGACGTGCTGACCGCCCACCCGGCCCTGCGCTGCGCCTTCGCCACCGAGGGCGGCGAGTTGTGGCGCACCGCCGAGACCGGCCCGCCGATGGCGTTCGTCACCGACCGGCTCCCCGGCCGCTACGACCGTGCGCAGGCACTCGCCCGCGCGGTCGTCGCCGGCCGCGCGCCGTTCGACCTGGCCACCGCGCCGCTGCTGCGGGCGACGCTGCTGGCCGGGGAGGGCGGCGCGCTGCTCGCCGTCACGATGCACCACATCGTCTCCGACGGCTGGTCCAGCCGGATCCTCGCCGAGGACCTGGTGACGGCGTACCGGGCCCGGACGACGGGCGGCCCGGCCCCGGCTCCGCATACGTCGTCCGACATCGATGCCGACATCGATGCCGGGACCGGCACGGGCGCCGGTGCCGCCGCAGGTGCGGAGGCCGGTGCCGCCGCCGTGACGGGTGCCGGTG
This sequence comes from Streptomyces sp. Root1310, assembly GCF_001426425.1. Classification (NCBI taxonomy): domain Bacteria; kingdom Bacillati; phylum Actinomycetota; class Actinomycetes; order Kitasatosporales; family Streptomycetaceae; genus Streptomyces; species Streptomyces sp. Root1310. Next base: position 841,731 of record NZ_LMEQ01000001.1, read on the forward strand.
ACGCCGCCGGTGCGGAGGCCGACGCCATGGGCGATCCCGACACCGACGCCGATCTCGACGCCGACGCCGACGCCGACGCCGACGCCGAAAAGTACTGGGCCTCCGTCCTGCGCGACGCCCCCGCCTCCCTCGCACCCCCGCACGACCTGGTGCCGGAGGACGGTTTCCCCGGTCCCTCCGGCCGGGTGGAGGTGCTCCTGCCCGCCGAGGTGCACGCGGGCGTCCAGGCGCTGGCCGCCGCCGAACGCGGCTCCCCCGCCGTCGTGCTGCTCGCCGCCTGGTCGGTACTGCTGCACGCGTGGGCCGGGGAGTCCGAGGGCACCTTCGGCATGGTCTTCGCCGGCCGCCGGTACGCCGACGCCGAGCGGGTCGACCTGTTCAGCCGGGCGCTGCCGATGCGTGACCGGACGTCCCTCGACGACCGCTTCCTGGAGGTGGCGGCCCGGCTGCGCGAGCAGATGCTCGACGCGATGGAACACGCCCACCTCCCGGTGCGGCGGCTGCGGGCGATCCGCAGCGCGCAGGCGAACGGGCCGGGCGTCGAGCGGACGGTGTTCATGTACACCCCCGCCTACGAGGACGAGTGGCAGGCCGGAGAGGTGACCGTCCGCCGCTTCGACCACCCGGACGAGACGACCAAGTACGAGTTCTCGGTCAACGTGCTGGAAGGCTCGGCCGGCACCCGGCTGTGCGTCTACTACGACACCGCCCGCTACCTCCCGGCCACCGCCGCGCTCTTCGCCGAGGAACTCCGCGAGCTGCTGGCCCGCGCCGTGGCCGCCCCGGAGAGCACCTGCGGCGAACTGCTCGCCGCCTGCGACCCGGGCCTGTCCGAGGTCGCCGCGCACGGCGCGCCCGTCGCGTCACCGGCACCGAGCATCCCCGAGCTGGTCCTGCGGCACGCGGCCACCCGCCCGGACGCCGTCGCCGTACGCCACGGCGAGCGCACCCTCGGGTACGGCGAACTGGCCGGCCGCGCGGGCGAGGTGGCCGGCTGGCTGCGCGACCGGGGTGTCGGGCCCGGCGACACCGTGGCACTGCTGCTCGCCCCCGGCGTCGAGACCCCGGTGTTCTGGCTGGCGTCCGCCCTGGCCGGCGCCGCCTACCTCCCCCTCGACCCCGCCTATCCGCAGGCCCAGCTCCAGCTGATCGTGGACGACGCCCGTCCCGCGGTCCTCGTCGTCGACCCGGACTGCGGACAGACCCTCGACGTGCCGGAGGGCACCGCCGTTCCGGTCGCCGAGGCGCTCGCGCGGGCCCGCGGCCGGTCCGCCCCCGAGATCGCGTACGACGACACCGCGACCCTCTGCGTGCTCTACACCTCCGGCACCACCGGCCGGCCCAAGGGGGTCGTCCTGCCGCACCGCGGGCTGGCCCGGCTCTTCCTGCGGCCCGACTTCCTCCCACTGGACGAGACGGACGTCGTCGCGCAGCTGTGCCCGCTCAACTTCGACGGCGCCAGCTACGAGATCTGGGGCGCCCTCACGCACGGCGCGCAACTGGTCGTCCTCGACAAGCACCTGGTGCTCAGCCCCCGTGAGATGCGGACGGTGGTCCGCGAGCGCGGGGTGACCACGCTGCTCGTGACGACACCGCTGCTCAACCGGATCATCGAGGACGCCCCGGACCTGCTCCAGTCGCTGCGGCGGGTGTACTTCGGTGGCGAGCTGATCTCCGTACGGCACATGCGGCGTGCGCTGCGCTGGTCCCGGCCGGGCGTCCTGCTGCACAGCTACGGCCCCACCGAGAACTCCTTCACCTCGACCTGGTTCCCGATCACCGACCTCGCGCCGAACGCCAGGACGGTCCCCATCGGCCGGCCGGTCCCCGGCACCGAGGTTCGGGTCGTGCAGGAAGGCGGCACCCGTCCGGTGCCGCGCGGGGTTCCGGGCGAACTCCTGCTCGGCGGCGCGGGGTTGGCCGACGGCTATCTGAACGCGCCCGGGATGACGGCGGACCGTTTCGTCACCGACGGCCCGACCCGCCTGTACCGGACCGGCGACCGGGTTCGCTGGCGTCCCGACGGCCTGCTGGAGTTCATCGGCCGCAACGACAACCAGGTCAAGATCCGCAGCCAGCGCGTCGAACTCGGCGAGGTGGAGGCGGTGCTGGACGCGCACCCGGCCGTCGAGTCGGTCTTCGTCACGACGCGCGTCAACCGGCGCGGCGAGAAGGAGATCGTCGCCTACGCGGTGGCCGCGCCCGGCACGGACGCCGACGAGCTCGGCCGGCACGCCAGGCTGCGGCTGCCCGCCTTCGCCGTACCCAGCCATCTGCTGCTGGTCGGGGAGCTGCCGCTCACCCCGACCGGCAAGATCGACCGGCGCCGGCTGCCGGACCCGGAGCAGGCGACCGGGACCGCTCGGCCCGACCCCGCTCCGGCCCTCGCCCCCCAAGCAGCCTCGGTGGCTTCCGCTGCTTCGGCTGCTTCCGCTCCCTCTCTTCCTTCCCTCGCCTCCGCGAACTCCGCGGACTCCACGACCCCCGCGGCCTCCGTGACAGAAGGTGTGCGGGCCGCCTGGCGGGCGGTGCTGGAGCACGACGGCTTCGGGCCGGACCGCAACTTCTTCGACGCCGGCGGCCACTCGCTGCTGCTGGTGAAACTGCGGGAGCAGCTTCGGCTGGCGACCGGCGCCGACATCCCGGTCATCGACCTGCTGCGCCATGTCACGGTCCGCGAGCAGGCCCGTCTGATCGCCACGGCCCACCGTCCCCTGGGCGGGACGGCGGCGGCCCCGGCCGCCGCCGTGCCCCGACGCCCCCTCGAGGGCGCGCCGTCGAGGCCGGCCGGCACCGCGCCGGCGTCGGCTCCGGGTCCGCGGATCGTCGCCCTCTCCGCCGCCACCGCGGACGCCCTGCTCGTCGCCCGCGAGCGGCTGGCCGCCCATCTGGAGGCGCACCCCGACCTGGCACTGGCGGACGTGGCCCACACGCTGGAGGTCGGCCGTCGGCACTTCGGTCACCGGTGTGCCGTCGTGGCGTCCGACCTGGCCGAGGCGGTGCGCGCGCTGCGCGCCCCGCACACCGCGACGCCCGCCGCCCCCGGTTCACCCCCGGCCGTGGTGTTCGCCTTCGCGGACGGCCCGCCGGAGGACACCGGCCGGGACGCCGGACCGCTCACCCGCCAGCTGCGCCTGGCCGGCCGGTTCGCCGAACGGGGCGTGACCCCGGCGGCCGTGTACGGCGTGGGCACGGGTCGGTTCTCGGCCGCGGTGGTGAGCGGCGCGCTCACGGCCGAGGAAGGCGTACGGCTCGTCGCCGACGGGACGGGCGCGCGCGTTCCCGTACCCCGCCGTCCCGCCCTGTTGTGGTCCACCGCGCTGGGGCCGCTGTTCCCCGACGGGCCCGCCCCGCAGGAACAGCACCTGTCGGCCGAGGCCGAGCCGGCCAAGCTGCTCCGCGCGGCCTGCGACCGGCTCGGCGAGGTGGCCGTCCTCGACCTCGCGGCCGAGGACCCCGACGAGTCGTCCCTGCTGACGGCCCTCGCGGCCCTGTGGTGCCAGGGCGCCGAGGTGCGGCTGACGCCGGCCGGCCCGGCCCGTCGGCTGCGTCTGCCCGGCCACCCCCTGTCATGGGCGTCTTCCGCGCCCCCGCTCTCCGCACATTCCTGAAGGAAGGCCCGCATGCCGTACGTACGTGGCGAAGCCGCCGTTCTCGTCGAACCCGGGCGCCTGGAGGTGGCGGAGGTCGCCTTCCGGGAGCCGGCCGACGGCGAGGTGCTCGTCCGCAACACCGTGGCCGCCATCTGCGGCAGCGATGTGCACCGGGTGCGCGCCGAGTCCCCCTTCTTCCGGGACATGCGCGACCACCCCTACCCCTGTCCGGCGGGCTACCCCGGGCACGAGGGTGTCGGGGAGGTCGTCGAGAGCCGGTCGGCCCGCTTCTCGCCGGGCGACCTGGTGCTCACCGTGCCCAACCACGCCTACATGGCGTCGTTCGCCCGCTACCAGACGATCGCCGACCGGTTCCTGCTGCCGGTGAAGGGCACCGGGGCGCCGACCGTCCAGCTGATGGCGCAGCAGCTCGGGACCGTCGTCTTCGCGCTGAACCGGTTCTGGCCGGAGCCGGTGCCGCAGGGATCGACGGCGGCCGTCGTCGGTGTCGGCTCGGCGGGGCTGCTGTTCCAGCAGCTGCTCAAGCACCGCGGGTTCGAGAAGGTCGTCGCCGTCGACCTGGAGCCGGGGCGGCTGGCGGTGGCCCGTTCCCTCGGCGCGGACGCGACCGTGCACGTGCCCGGGCAGAGCGCCGAGGAGGTCGTCATGGAGGCCACCGGCGGCAAGGGCGCCGACCTGGTCGTGGAGGCGGCCGGCACCGACGGAGCGCGCGAGCACGCGATGCGGATGGTCGGGCAGCACGGCCGGCTGGGCTTCTTCGGCATGCCCGAGGACTACGACATGCGCATCCCGTACGCCCATCTCTTCGTCCGCCAGGCGCAGTTGATCACCGCGGTGGGCGGCGCCCAGCTGGAACCCGGGCTCCCCTCCTTCCGGACCGCGCTGGAGTTGATCGGGGACGGCTCGATCCGGGTCGACGACCACATCACCCACACCTTCGACATCAAGAACATCGCCGACGCCTTCGACCTCGCGCACAACCGGCAGGACGACGTCGTCAAGATCGCGCTCACTTTCGGCTGACGGGAGGACAGGCATGTCGGAACTCGCCAAGCACTCGGCCCCGGTGGCCGTCATCGGCGTCGGCGGCCGCTTCGCCCGGGCGCCCGACGTGGGGGCGTTCTGGGACAACCTCGTGGCGGGCCGGGACTGCTTCCGGCGGGAGCAGGTCCCGGTCGTGGAGGACCTGGGCGAGGACCGGCTGCGGGTCCACTCGTGGGGGATCGCCCCGCACCGGGACACCTACGACCACACACTCGTCGGCGTCGAGGGACTGGACCCGCAGCACGGCATCCTCCAGGAGTCGCTGTGGCAGGCGGCGGAGGACGCCGGGGTGAGGCTCTCGGCGATCGCCGACCGGACCGCCGTCTACGCAGGCTGCGCCCGCACCAAACACGTGCCGCGGGCCGCCTTCGACGACGTGGTGCAGGTCGACCCGACGTTCGCCGGGCCCTACTTCTCCTATCTGCAGGACCTGTGGGGCGAGTCGTTGATGCTGGACTCGGCGTGCGCCACCTCCACGGTGGCCGTCCAGCTCGCCTGCCAGAGCCTGCGGTCGCACGCCTGCGACTACGCGCTGGCCGGGGCGGTGGCGATCCAGGAGGACGCCGACGGCTCCTATCTGCGGACCCCGCGCAGCATCTATTCCACGGAGGGCATCGTGCGTCCCTTCGACCGCCGTCACAACGGCGTGGTGCCCGGCGACGGCTCCGGGGCCGTCCTGCTGCGCCGGCTGGACGACGCCCTGCGCGACGGCGATCTGGTCTACGCCGTCATCCGGGGCGGTGCCGTCACCAACGACGGACGGGCCAAGCCCGGTTTCGTCATCCCCGGTGTCGACGGCAAGGTCCGCGCGGTGCGCCGGGCGCTGGAGGCGGCGGGGCTGACCGGGGCGGACGTCGACTACGTCGAGACGCACGGCGTCGGCATCCCCCTGAACGACCAGATCGAGGCCACCGCCCTGATCGAGGCCCTCGGCACCGACGGGCCGCCGGTGGCGGTCGGCTCGGTGAAGGCCTCCGTCGGCCACTGCGACACCGCCGCCGGTATGGCGGCCCTGATCAAGACGTGCCTCGCGATCGACCGCGGCTTCCTGCCCGCGACCCCGAACACCGAGGTCCCCATCGAGGAGTTCACCGGGCGCGGCGAACGCTTCGGCATCCTCCCCGAAGGCCGCCCCTGGCCCACGAACGGCCGCCCACGCACGGCCGGCCTGATGTCGGCCGGCGTGGGTGGCACCAACGCCTTCCTCGTCCTCGAGGAAGCCCCGGCCCACTGACACCGGGCCACTGACACCGGACCAGTGACACCGAGCCAATGAACCACTGACCACTGACCACTGACCACTGACCACTGACCACTCATCAGTTTCCTTTTCCTTACCGAGGAGCACGCATGTCCGTCACCGCCGACCTCTACATCGAGGTCAAGAACTTCTACGCCCGCCAGATGCGCGTCCTGGACGACCTGGACATCGAGCGCTTCACCGCGACCTTCACCGAGGACGGCTCGGTCGCCCACCCGCACCGCGGCGAGAAGGTGGAGGGGCGCGAGGCGATGCGCGCCAAGATGAAGAGCATGCTCCCGATGTACGAGGGGCTCGTCACCCGGCACTGGTTCGACCACTTCCTGATCGAGCAGACCGAGGGCGACGGCCTGCGCGTCACCTACTACTCGCTGGTGACCCAGACGAACACGCAGGACGAGGTGCACTTCTTCTCCTCCTCCAGCGTCGAGGACCAGATGGTGCGCGAGGAGGGTGAACTGCGCATCCGGGAGCGGGTCATCCACCGCGACAACCCCAAGTACGGCCGAGTGATCTGACCCCCGCCCGCGCGTCCGTGAACCGCCGAAGGAGGGCAGAGCAGATGACAGAGCAGAGGGCAGACCGGCCGGCGGAGCCACCGGCGGAACAGCCGACGGGACGGTCGGCGGTGCGATCGGCCGAACAGTCGGCGGTGCGGCCCACGGAGTCCTGGGAGCCGCCGCCGGCCGAGTGGAACGACACGGCGCGGCCGTTCGAGGACCAGGTGAGCATGATCGACCTGATCGAGCGGCGCGTCCGGGAGTCCCCCGACGCTCCCGCCGTCCGACTCGGCGAGGGGGAGGTCAGGACGTACGCCGAGCTGTGGGCCGACTCGGGCCTGCTCGCCCGGTTCCTCGCCGGTCACGGGGTGGGCCGGGGCGCGTTCGTCGGCATCCTGCACGAGAACTCGTGGGACAGCGTGCTGGCGGTCGTCGGGGTGCTGCGCACCGGCGCCGCCTATGTGCCGCTGGACGCCCGCTGGCCCGCCGCCCGGATCGCGGCGCCGCTGCGCCAGTCGGGCATCGGGTGGCTCGTCACCGGCCACGCGCTGGCACGCCGCGCGGAGGAGGCCGGCCGGCTCGCGGGCTCCGGTGTGCGGCTGGTCTGCACGGATCTCGCGGCCGCCGCCCCGGACCCGCTGGACACGGAGACGGTCGGCCTGCTGTGGGACACCGTCGCCGAGGACGAGGACCTGGCCCGGGCGTCGGGCTTCAACCGCCATCCCGGCGACGGGATCTCCGCCGCGCAGATCGACACCTATGTCTCGCACGTGCGGGACCTGGTGCTGTCGGCGGCTGCGGCGGTGGAGCGGCCCCGGGTCGTCGAGGTGGGCTGCGGTGCCGGTCTGATCGCGGGTGCGCTGCGGGACCGGGTGGCCGGTTACACGGGCGTCGACGTGTCGGCCGTCGCCCTGGAGCGGGCGGCGCGGGAGGCCGGCGAGGGGGCACGCTTCGTGCGGGCCGCGGCCGCCGACCTCGGCCGGGTGGTGGCCCCGGCGAGCGCGGACGTCGTGCTGCTGGCGAGCGTCGCCCAGTTCTTCCCCGGGTTCGAGTACCTGCGGTCCGTGCTGCGGGACGCCGTGGGCGCCCTGACGCCGGGCGGGGCGGTGGTCCTCGCGGACCTCGCCGATCTCGCGGAGCCGGGCGAGGGACCCGACTCCGGTCATCTGCGGGTGCCCGCCGAGTGGTTCGGGCAGCTCGCGGCCCAACTCGGCCTGCCCGTACGGGCGGAGATCCACCGGCGCGGTGGGGACGAATGGCCGGCGGTCCTGCGGGACCGGTACGACGTCGTCCTGCGCCTGGCGCCGCAGGACACGGCCACCCCGTTCACGCCGGTGATCAGCGCCTGGAGCGATGTCGAGGAGGCCCGCGCCCTGCCGCTGCCGACCGGTCCCGGCGCCGACGACACCGCGTACGTCATCTTCACCTCGGGCTCCACCGGCGTGCCGAAGGGCGTGTCGGTGCGCCACCGCAGTGCCGTCAACGTCATCCAGTGGGTGAACGAGACCTACGCGGTGGGTCCGGACGACTGTCTGCTGTGGGTCACCGCGCTCACCTTCGACCTGTCGGTCTACGACCTGCTCGGTGTCCTCGCGGCGGGCGCCAGTCTGCGCGTGGTCCCCGCCGCCGAACTGTCCGACGGCGAACGGCTGCTGGACATCATGCTGCGCGAGCCGATCACCTTCTGGGACTCGGCGCCCGCCGCGCTCGGCATGGTGATGTCCTTCGCCGACGGGCCGGACGGGCCGGGTGCGGTGGACGGGACGGGCACGACGGACGGGACGGGTGCGGCGGCCGCGACGGCGGACGGCGGTCCGGTGCCGAGCCTGCGGCTGGTCTTCCTCAGCGGCGACTGGGTACCGCTGGCCCTGCCCGGCCGGGTCCGGGCCCGCTTCCCGCGGGCCCACGTCGTGGCGCTGGGCGGCGCGACCGAGGCGACGATCTGGTCCAACCACTTCGACGTCGGCGAGATCGACCCGGCCTGGACGAGCGTCCCGTACGGCAAGCCGATCCAGAACGCCCGCTACTACGTCCTGGACGGCGACCGCAAGCCGTGTCCGATCGGGGTCGAGGGCGATCTCCACATCGCGGGCGTGGTGGTGGCCGACGGCTATGTCGGCGATCCGGAGCTGACGGCCGCGAAGTTCACGGCCGACACGGTGAGCGGTCTGACGGACGAGTCCATGTACGCCTCGGGCGACCGGGCGCGCTGGATGGCCGACGGCAACCTGGAGTTCCGGGGCCGCCGGGACGACCAGGTCAAGGTCCGCGGCTACCGGATCGAGCTGGGCGAGGTGCTGGCCGCCCTGCGCCAGGTGCCGGGCGTGGTGGACTGCGCGGTCACCACACTGCGGGGCGACGAGGGCCCGCAGATCGTGGCGGCCGTGGCCGTGGGGGGCTCGGAGCCCTCGTCGGGCGGCGGGTTCGTCCGCCGCCACCTCGCGCAGAACCTGCCCAGCTACATGCTTCCGGAGCATGTGCTCGTCCTGCCGGCCCTGCCGGTCGGCCCCACCGGCAAGGTCGACCGGGAGCGGCTGGCCCGGCTGGCCGCCCGCCCCCGGAACCGCCGACGGACCTGAGAGCCGAGGGGGCGGGACACCCGGCGGGCGCCGGATGTCCCGCCCCCTCGCGGCCGCACGGTCCCGGGGCGCGTCTGACGATTCCCGCCGGGCGCGCGACGCGAATCGTCGGACACGCCCCAGTGCTGCGACCGGAAAGGTTCACCGGCTCGCGACGCCCGGCACGGCACGGCACCTCGCAACGTTGTCGCACCACCCGAGTACATCCGGTACGCGGGTGATGCTCCGCCTTGCGATGCACCGCACCGGACGCCGCGAGCTTTCCGGTGAACCTTTCCGTCCACAGCCCTAGCCGCGCACGCCCAGCTTCCACACCATCGCGGCGACGGCGTCACTGTTGACGTCCAGGGCCCGCCTGTCGATGTTGGCGGGGGTGTCGCAGGCCTGGTGGTAGCACTTGTCCATGGCCTCACCTGCGGTGCCGCCCCACTTCGCGGCCTGCTCCGGGGTCTTGATCTCGGCGGATCCGGTGAAGATTCCGCCCACCGCGACACCCTTGGCCAGAAACGGCTCGTGGTCGCTGCGGCCGTTGAGGGCGGTCGCGGGCTCGGTGGGGATCCCCTTGGCGGCGAAGTACCGGTCGAAGTGCCGGGCCACCTCCGGGCTCTGGTCATAGACGAAGTAGCCGGGGTTCGGTGAGCCGATCATGTCGAAGTTCAGATAGGCGGTGATCTTCGACAGTTCGGCCGCCGGCAGGGTGTTCACGTAGTGGGTGGACCCGATGTAGGTCTCCTCCTCCGTGCCCCAGAAGCCGAACCGGAGGTGCTGGGAAGGGGTGATGTTCTTCGCGGAAACCGTCAGCGCGGTCTCCAGGATCGCGGCCACGCTGGAGCCGTTGTCGTTGATTCCGGGGCTTGTGTCCACCGAGTCGAGGTGCGCCCCGACCATGAGGACTTTTCCGGACTGACCGCCCCTGGGCCAGTCGGCGATCAGATTCCAGCTCTTCTTTCCACCGAACTCGAATTCCTGGAGCGAAGTGGTGAATCCGGCGGCGTCCAGCTTTTTCTTCACATAATCCACGGAGGCCTGATAGCCGGCCGTGCCATGGGCGCGGTTTCCGCTGTTCGCGTCGGAGATCCGCTGGAGCGCGTCCAGGTGCCGCATCACTCTGGAGACCGAGAGGTCGGGCGCCGCACCTGCCTGAGCTGGCTCTTCCGCGTGCACACCGACCGTTGTCAGCAGCAGGACGGACAGCGTGGACGCCGCGACGACGGCGGGACGGGACGGCTTGAAAGGCACAGACGATTCCCTTCTCGGTACGAGCAATTGATCTTTCCGAATGCTTCCACGGGGCCGGCACCGAAGCCAACAGATTTCAACATGCTTCACAAACGGAACCGTCCGGACGCTCCTTTTCCGCCAGGTCCGCCGCAATGGCTTTCCCGCCCGGAATCCCACCGGAAATCAACGGTCGACGGTCGCCGCCACGCCGGAAGAGCGCATGAATTCATGACGCGTTTCGCACTGCCGAGAACCGGCCCGGCCGAACCACGCGGAAACACGGACCACCGAACCGCCGAACCCTGAGCCCCTGAACCCCTCGGCACCGGAACAGGTCGGCCGGACCCGGTCGCCGGGCGTCCCGCCGCGTCGACGCGGCGGGACCGGCCCGCGGGACAGTCGGGCCACTCGCCGCGCCCCGCACCACCCGCCACCGGCGCCCCGGACGTTACCGGCCCGAAACCTTGACGATCACATCGCCGGGTGCCACGATTCCGGCGCCGCCATGTTTACGCAAACATCAGCCACCCGGGACGTTGATGTTTACGCAAACATCGCGTGGCGGCCGCCGCCCAGCCCGCGCGTCCCCCAGCGCCGAGCCGCCTCTCCTGAAAGGGCACCCCATGCGCAAGACCCCCACCAGAGCCTCCCGCACCCCCCGCCTGCGCGCCGCCCTCGTCGCGGTCGCCGTCGCCGCCGTCACCGGCACGACCCTGGCCGGCAGCCCGGCCGCCGCCTCCTCCGGCGCCGCACCGACCACCGACACGACCCAGTTCAAGGGCGTGAACTGGGCAGACCCGCGCGACAACTTCGCCGACGACCTTCTCCAGCTGTCCGGCCTGTCGACCACGGACACCTACCGGCAGACCTACGCGAAGGCGACCCGGATCATCGCGGCCTTCCGCGCGAACCTCGGCGCCAACACCGTGCGGCTGCCCATCAACCCGTACACGGTCGACGGCGCCTACTGGAAGTCCTACCGCGGGGTCATCGACGCGGCCTCGGACCAGGGCTTCAAGGTCATCCTCTCCTACTGGGAGGGCACCGGCGCCCAGAAGGACGGCTTCATCGACGACACGGCCACGTACTGGCCGATGTGGGACACCGTCGTCAAGGCGTACAAGAACGACCGGCACGTCTACTTCGAGCCGATGAACGAGCCGCACGGCTACACCGACACCGAGTGGGCCGACATCGCGGCCAAGTGGCTGTCGACGTACGCGAAGGTCCCGCGCAACCGGGTGTTCGTCAGCGGCGCCGGCTACAACGACCACGTCACCACGGTCTGCGCCGACCCACGTCTGAAGGGCACGTACCTCTCCCTGCACCACTACGGGTTCTGGAAGGACTACGCGACCTACGACCAGTGGGTGGCCGACCTGAAGGTGCGCATCGGCGACTGCGCGAACCGGACCGTCGCGGACGAGTTCGGGGCCCCGATGACCACCGGCCTGGACTACAACGTGAAGACGCCGGACAACAACTTCGTCAACTACGTCCAGGCCGTCACCGACACCTTCCGCGAGCTGAAGATGGGCTCCGTGTACTGGCCGGGTCTGCGCACCGACGACACGTACTCGCTGCAGACCCTCACCGGCACCACCGCCCGTCCCTGGCTGGCGACCACCAACCAGTCGGGCGCCGACCGCCTCGCCTGGGCGTGGGGCCGCGGCAAGCCCGTCAAGGGCTGAGCCGCCCGGGCGTCCGGACGTGAGCCCCCTCGCCTGACCGGTCGCCGGGCAGCGGCCCCCACCGCGCCCGGCCCGGCACGCACGAGGGGAGCACGGCCGGGCCCGACCGAGCGCCGTCACCGGGCCGGCCGACCTGAAGGCCGGCCCGGTGGCGGCTTTTGCGACTACGCCGACGGCTCCCCGCCCAATCCCGCGTCGACGTAGTCGGCGACGAGAGCGGCGAACTCGTCGGGCGCGGCGAGCCGGACGCCGAGGGTCTCGGCCTTGGTCCGCTTGGATCCGGCGCCCTCGCCGGCGACGACCAGGCTGGTCTTCTTGGAGACGCTGGACGAGGAGCGGCCCCCGGCGCGCTCGATGAGTTCGTTCATCTGGTTGCGGCTGAGCTTCTCCAGCGCCCCGGTCATCGCGCCGGTGACGACCACGGTCATCCCGGCCAGCGGCCCGGCAGCGGCGGCGGCCTGCGCGTTCTCGGCGTCGCCGTCGGCCGCGTCGGGCGTCGCCGGTGCGGGCGGGGTGGCGCCGGGCTCGGTCATGTTCACCCCGGCGGCGACGAGTCGGTCGATGAGCGGGGCGAGTTCGGCGAGCTCGGCGACGATGGACGGGGCCTTCTCGGTGCCGATGCCCTCGACCTGTTGGATCGCCTCGGCGTCGGCGGCGCGCAGCAGGTCCATGGTGGCGAAGTGGCGCGCGATCCGGCGGGACATGGAGCGGCCGGTGCCGCGGACCCCGAGGGCGCACAGCACGCGGGACAGCGGCTGGTTCCTGGCCGCGGCGAGCGCGGCGAGGAGGTTGTCGGTGCTGGTCTCCCCCATCCGTTCCAGGCCGAGGAGCTGGTCGCGGGTGAGGGCGAACAGGCCGGCGAGGTCGGTGACCAGGCCGGCCTCGACGAGCTGGACGACCCGGGTGTGGCCGAGACCCTCGATGTCGAGCTGGTCGCGTCCGGCCGCGTACGAGAGGGAGGCGACGAGGTGGCAGTCGCGGCCGTTGACGCAACGCCAGCGCTGCTCGCTGGTGTCGATGGCCGATCCGCAGCGCGGACACGCCTCGGGGAAGACGATGGGCTGTTCGTCGCCGGTGCGCAGATGGGCGACGGGCGCCTCGATGCGGGGGATGACGTCACCGGCCCGGTGGACCATGACGTGGTCGCCGAGGCGCAGGTCGCGGCGGGTGATGTCGGCCGGGTTGTGGAGGGTGGCATAGGTGATGGTGGAGCCGTCGATCTCGACCGGCTCCAGGACGGCGCGCGGGGCGATGATGCCGGTGCGGCCCACGTTCCACTCCACGGCCAGCAGCCGGGTGATCTTCTCCACGGCGGGCAGCTTGTAGGCGATCGCCCAGCGCGGGGCGCGTGAACCCGAGCCGGCCGCCCGCTGGTCGGCGGCGAGGTCGGCCTTGACGACGATCCCGTCGATCCCGAACGGCAGCGAGGCGCGCAGTGCGGCGATCCCGGCCACCCGGGCCAGGACCTCTTCGACGGTGCTCGCGGTGACGCCGGGCACGGCAGTGGTCGCGGTGGTGTTCACGCCGTAGTCGCCGGCCCGGGTCATGAGGTCGCTGTGCGCGCTCTCCTCCAGCAGCGCGGCCAGCGCCGGTTCGGTGTCCTCCAGGGGCAGCAGTCCGTAGCCGAAGAAGGTCATCGGGACGGTGTACGCGCGTTCCCTGGCGCGCAGGGTGCCCGCCGCGGCGTTGCGCGGGTTGGCGAACGGCGCGCCGCCGTGCGCGGTGCGCACCTCGTTGGCGTGCTCGAACTGGGCGGTCGTCATCAGGACCTCGCCGCGCACCTCGACCGTGACAGGTTCCGTCAGCTCGGCCGGCAGCCCCTCGACGGTGCCGATCGCGTGCGAGACGTCCTCCCCGGCCGTCCCGTCGCCCCGGGTGATCAGCCGGGTCAGGCGGCCGCGGGTGTAGCGGGCCGCGATCGCCAGACCGTCCAGCTTCGGCTCGACGCTGAACGCGGTGACATCGTGGCCGACGCGCCGGGTGAGCGAGGCGGTCCACGCGGTGAACTCCTCCGCGGAGAACACGTTGTCCAGGCTCAGCATGGCTCTCGTGTGCGGGACGTCGCCCTCCACCGCGCCGCCGGCGACCTTGCCGGTCGGCGAGTCGGGCAGCACCTGCTCCGGGTTCTCGTCCTCCCACGCCGCGATGGCGCGCACCAGCCTGTCGTAGGCGTCGTCGTCCAGCACCGAAGTGCCACCCGCGTAGTAGGCGGCCGACGCCCGCACCGCGTCCTCGATCGCCTGCGCGTAGGCGACGGCGTCCACAATCACTGCACCGGGTGTTGTCATGCCTCACATCCTGCCTGCCACCACTGACAACGCCCCGAACGGGCGAGCGAGCGCACCTCACTCCCGGGGTCGGCCCCCGGCCGGGACACGCCGTTGATCCATCCGCCGTCCACCCCATAGGTTCCGGGGCATGACGAACGTGACGAACGTACGGGTCGGTGTCATGTACGACCGCGACTGGGCTCCCGAGGAGTTGCCCGCGTTCGCGCGGCGGGCCGAGGCGCTCGGGGTGGACGACCTGTGGGTGGTCGAGGACCTCGGCTGGAACGGCGGGGTGTCGGCGGCCGCCGTGGCGCTGGGGGCGACCGAGCGGCTGCGGGTGGGCATCGGGATCGCCCCGGCGCCGCTGCGCAGTCCGGCGTTGCTGGCGATGGAACTGGCCACGCTGGCCCGGGTGTTCCCCGGGCGGCTGGTCGCCGGGATCGGGCACGGGGTGCGGGAGTGGATGGAGTCGGTCGGCGTGGCTCCCCGGTCGCCGCTGGCTCTCCTGGAGGAGACGATCACCTCCGTGCGCGCGTTGCTGCGCGGCGAGCGCGTAGACCTGGAGGGGCGTGAAGTACGTCTGGACGGCGTGCGGTTGGTGCATCCTCCGGTCCGGGTGCCGCCGGTGGTGGCGGGCGTGGTCCGTCCCCGCTCCCTCGAACTGTCCGGCCGGGTCGCGGACGGCACCCTGATCGCCGAGGGGCACGGACCGCGGGACCTGGAGAACACCCGGGCCCTGACCGCCAAGGGCGGGGCCGGTCCCGACCACACGCTGACCGTGCTGTCCTTCGCCTGCGTGGGCGAGGATCCCGAGCAGGTCGCCCGGATCCTGCACCCGCACACCGAGGGCCACGGCGCCTGGCTGGGCCGCCCGCAGGACGAGGTGTTCACCGTCTCGGGCACCCCCGCGCAGGCCGTCGGCGACATCCACGCCCTGCGGGACTCCGGCGCCGACACCGTCGTCCTGCGTATCGTCGGCCCCGAGCCCCTGGGCCAGCTCGAGGCCGTGCTGACGGCTCTGCGCCGCTGAACGGGTGAACGGGCGGCCCGGACCGGTCGGGTGGTGCCCGGCCGGAACTCCGGGCCGCCGTCCGGGCGTTCTCCCGTGGGCGGCGTACGACGACGGGGCCGTGCGTCCATGAGCGGAACAGCGGGGTGAGGCATGGCGCGCCTACTGGTCATCGGCGGCGGGATCGCCGGCACGGCGGCGGCTCTGGCGCTGGACAAGGCGGGGCAGGAGGTCGCCGTGTACGAGGCGCATCCCGACTCCGCCGAGGACATCGGCGCGTTCCTCACCCTCGCGAGCAACGGCCTGCGGGCCCTCACGCAGCTCGACGCGACCCCCGCGGTCACCGCGATCGGCTTCCCGCTCACCACCATGCGGCTGCTGGACGCCGAGGGCGGCGAGGTGGCCCGCGCTCCGCTCGGCGAGGCCGACGACCCCCGGCTGCGCTACCGGTGCCTGCGCCGCGGCGAACTCAACGCGGCCCTGCAGAAGGAGGCCGCCCGCCGTGGCATCGGTGTCGTCCACGGCGCCCGGCTCGCCTCCGTGGAGAGCGGCTCCGAAGGCGTCACCGCGCACTTCACCGACGGCAGCTCGGCGACGGGGGACCTGCTGCTCGGCGCCGACGGCCTGAACTCCACGGTCCGCCGGACCACCGCCCCCGCCGTGCAACCCCACTACGCGGGACAGCGCGTCTTCTACGGCTACACCACGCGCGCGCCGGTGGCCGGGGCGGACGAGGCCGCGTGCATCACGATGATCCGCGGCAGCGCGGCCGCCTTCGGCCACACGACGTCACCGGACGGGGAGACGTACTGGTTCGCCCGGGTCACCGCCGACGCCCCGCTGACCGCCGACGAGATCGCGCACGCCACCCCCACCCAATGGCGTGACCTGCTCGTTCCGTTGCTGCGCGAGGACGCCACGCCCGCCGCGGACATCGTCGCGGCCACCACGGCCCCCGTCCTGGTCACCAACGCGACCGAGATGCCGGTCGGCACGCCCTGGCGATCCGGCCGGACCCTGCTCATCGGCGACGCGGCCCACGCGGCCTCCCCCGCCACCGGGCAGGGCGCCTCCATGGCCCTGGAGGACGCGGTGATCCTCGCCAAGTGCCTGCGTGACGCCCCGGACACCGCGTCCGCGCTCACCCACTACGAGGCGCTCCGCCGCCCCCGCGTGGAACACAACACGACCGTCAGCGGCAACATCTCCCGCGGTGTCCACACCCCGCCGCCCTGCGCTGACCCACGCTGACGCCGAACTCCCGCTGCCGCACCTCGACTTGCCGAGGTGCCGGTTCGGGCGCTCGCTACGATCCTCGGCGTGTGCGCAAACATCATGGTCGCCGAAGACGACGCGAAGCAGGCAGAACTGGTGCGTCGCTACCTCGAGCACGAGGGCCACGCGGTCACGGTCGTCGAGGACGGCCGTGCGGCTCTCGAGGAGCTCCGGCACCGGGAACCCGACCTGCTCGTCCTCGATGTGATGATGCCCCGGGTCGACGGCCTCGACGTGGTGCGGATCCTGCGCGCGGAGGACCGGGGGATACCGGTGCTGATGCTGACGGCCCGCAGCACGGAGGACGATCTCCTGCTCGGGCTGGATCTCGGCGCCGACGACTACATGACCAAGCCGTTCAGCCCCCGTGAGCTGGTGGCCCGGGTCCGCACGCTGCTGCGCCGCAACCGGCGCCCCGCGGCCCCCTCCCCCGCCGCCGATCCCGCCCTTGCCCCGGCCGCGGCAGCGGCCGACGACGTTCTGACGGTCGGTACGCTCAGGGTCGATCCGGTCCGGCACGAGGTGTCGGTCGGCGGGACGCCGGTCGTGTGCACGCCCGGCGAGTTCCGCATCCTCGCCGCGATGGCGGCGGAGCCCGACCGGGTGTTCACCAGGCAGCGGCTCCTGGCGGAGCTGCACGGCTTCGACAAGTACATCGGCGGCCGCACCGTCGACGTGCATGTCATGCATCTGCGCAAGAAGATCGAGCGGGCCCCGCGGCGGCCGGTCCGGCTGCTCACCGTCTTCGGCGTCGGCTACAAGCTGACCGACCCCGCCAAGGGAGCACGCAGTGCGTCGTCGTGACGAGCGGCCGGACCCGACGCGGCCGACGGGCCCGACGGGGTGGACGGGTCAGCCGGGGCCGGCGGGTCAGCCGGGGCCGGCGGGTCAGCCGGGGCGGGCGGGGCGGACCCGGTTGCCGCTCCGCAAGAGCCTGCTCGGCCGACTGCTCACCGTGTCGGCGCTGGTGGCCTCCTGTTCGGTCGCCGCCACCGCCTGGCTCGCCGTGCAGACGACCTCCGTCGCGATCCGTCAGGAGCAGGGGCGCAACCTCAGCACCGACGCCAGGATCTACGACACCCTGCTGGGTTACGCGGCCGGCCATCCCGACTGGGCGGGCGTCGACGACACCGTACGGAAACTGGCGCGGGAGTCCGGGCGCCGGATCGTGCTGACCACCGAGGACCGGCAGCCGCTCCTCGACTCCGCCGCCGGCACCTCGCCCACCGCCGAGCTGCCGACGCAGGCTTCCGCGGTCGTCGACCCGCTGTCGGTCGACACGGTGCTGGTGCCCGACGCCGTCCCGGTCGGCACGGACCGCGTCGACCCACGGGCCGTCGGGCCTTTCCTGCTGCCCGCGAAGGAGCGGACGGTCCTGCGCAGGGCCACCGCCCGCAGCGCGGAGTGCTTCGCGGGGATGGGAATCGCCGCGGATGTCGTCGACAGCCCCAGCGGGCGGCCCTGGGTCCGGTTCGTGAGCGACGGCACCGACCGCGACACGGAACTGAAGTGCCTGTCCGTCGACGGCGCCCAGACCACCGCGACCGAGGAGACGGCGCTGCGCGCGCTGGAGCAGCTCGCCGACGCCTGTCTGACGCGGCAGGGCCGCACGGGCGTGAAACTGAACCTGGATCTGTCCTGGGACCGGGGATACGGACAGGAGGGCACCGATGTCGGCTCGTCGGCGCCCGTCCCCGTACCCGAGACAGGCATGACGAAGGAAGAGGCGATCGAGCGGCGCATGGCCGAGGACAAGGCGGCCGCGGCGGGCGTTCCCGCCACCGACGGCGCTGCACGGGCTCGCGGCAGCGGGTACGACCGGGCCGTGGCCGCCTGTGTCGGCAGCGCCCGCCGTGAGCAGCTCACGGCGTATGTCGCCGCGCCCGCCCTGCTGTTCATCGACGGCCCCGGCGCCGTCAGCGTGCCCGGTTTCGACCTCTCGCCGGCCAACACCGCGCGCATCGCCGGGGCCACGGCCCTCGTCCTCGCCCTGACCGTCGGCGCCTCGGTGATCGCCGGTACCCGGCTGGTACGCCCGCTGCACGCGCTCACCGGCGCCGCCCAGCGGATGCGGGACGGCCTGGACTCGGCGCCCGTGCCGGTCGGTCCGGACAACGAGATCGGACGGCTGGCGCTGGCCTTCAACGACATGGCCGCGCACCGGACCCGGCTAGAGGAACAGCGCAAGGTGATGGTCAGCGATGTCGCCCACGAGCTGCGTACCCCGCTGAGCAACATCCGGGGCTGGCTGGAGGCCGCGCACGACGGGCTGGCCGAGCCGGACCCGGCGTTCGTCTCCTCGCTCCTCGACGAGGCGGTGCAGCTCCAGCACCTCATCAACGATCTTCAGGACCTGGGGGCGGCCGAAGCGGGCGCGCTGCGGCTGCACCCGGAGCCGGTGTTCGTCGACGACCTGCTCGGCCAGGTCGCCGCCGCCCACCAGGGGCCGGCCGAGACCGCGGGCGTGACCCTGGAGGTCGTCACGGCGCCCGGATCCCCTCTCCCGCCGCCGGTCGAGGCCGACCCGGTCCGGCTGCGCCAGGCCGTCGGCAACCTGCTGTCCAACGCGGTACGCCACACCCCGCCCGGTGGCCGGGTGACGCTGCGTCCGTACGTCACGAAGAGCGGGGACGAGGTGGCCGTGGAGGTGTCCGACACCGGCAGCGGCATCCCGGCGGGCGACGTCCCGCATGTGTTCGACCGCTTCTGGCGGGCGGAGAAGTCCCGCAACCGCACCACCGGCGGCAGCGGCCTCGGGCTGGCGATCGTGCTCAAACTCGCCGAGGCGCACGGGGGCACGGTGAGCGTGACGAGCACCGAGGGAGAGGGCTCGGTCTTCACCCTGCGGTTGCCGGCCATGACCGACGAGGACGGCAAACGGCCGGGGGACGCCGAACCACCGAGGGACACCGAACGGCCGGGGGACGGTGAGGAAACCGCCGTCCGGCCCTGACCGGACGTACGGCCCGGTCCGGTGACCCCGACGCCACGACCCTGATGCGATGACCCTGATGCGATGACCCTGATGCGATGACCACGGCGCTCTGACAGCTTCTTCACAAGTGACGGCAAGTCTTCGGTCACGCCCAAGGCCACCCGGGCCTGGCTGGAATTGGAGTCACACATGTCCCGCCGTCCCATCCTGCGTCTCGCCGTACTGACCGCCCTCGCGGGCGGCGCGCTGCTGGCCCCCGCCACCGCGGCCGTCGCGGACGACCCCACCCCGGCGGCCTCCGCGCCGACCACGGGCACGGACTCGGCCGTTGCCGAGAGGAAGGCCGAAGCCGACAAGGCGACCAAGGCGAAGGAGGAAGCGGCTGCGGCGGCCAGGAAGGCCGAGGACGCCAAGCAGCTGCCGCGGGGCGGCGTCGACGCGGGCGAGGCCACGGCCGGTGGCAGCGGCTCGGGCAGCGCGGCTCTCGTCGGTTCGGCCGCCGGCGTCCTGCTGCTCGCGGGCGCGGGCACCTTCGTCGTACGCCGCCGCGCCGCCGGCCGTACCCACGCCTGATCCGGCACCGACCCGACCCGGCCTACATGCCATGGCGCCGCCCTGCCAGGGCGGCGCCATCGCGCATCGGCGTAGGCCCGCGCGCACCTCGGCCCGCCGCCACCGCCCCGGCCGGCGTCCGTCGGCGTCCGCGTGTCGCCGCGTACCACCGCTCACCTCGGCGGACGCGCTCGCACCCTCGCGGGCGTCCGCGTGTCGCCGCGCAAGCACCCATCCCGCTTGGAGCCCGTCATGTCCCCCGTGCACCGTCCGGTACGCAGCCGTGCCACCCTGCCTGCCCCGGCCGCCGCCCGGCTCGTCCGCGCCGCCCTCGTCGTACCCGTGGCGCTGGCCGTGCTCACCGGCTGCTCCTCCGCCACCGGGAAGACCGCCACCGCGGCCGCCCCGGGTTCCTCCGCCACCGCGGGTGCCTCCGCGTCCGGCGGCGCACCGCGGGCCGGGCAGCCGCCGGCTCCCGCCGAGGTGAGCATCCCCTCGCTCGGGATCACCGGTCCCCTGATGGAGCTCGGCCTCGACACGGACGGCACCGTCGAGGTCCCGCCGGCCGACAAGGGCATGACCGCGGGCTGGTACACCGGCGGCGCCGTGCCCGGTGAGCCCGGTGCCGCCGTCATCATCGGCCACAACGACACCCGGTTCGGCAGAGCCGTCTTCCACGACCTCCACAAGATCACCGAGGGCGCGGACATCACCGTCACCGACACACGAGGGGGGACGGCGCACTTCTCCGTCACGGCCACCGAGAGCGTCAGCAAGGGCTCCTTCCCCACCGGGAAGGTCTACGGCCCGACGAAGGACCGCGCCCTGCGGCTGATCACCTGCGACGGCGACTTCGACGCCCAGGGACACCCGGTGAACAACCTCATCGTCTACGCGACGCGGGACTGACCGCAGGACCGCAGGACCGCGGCCGGCGGCCGGCGGCCGCCTCGCTCAGCTGTCGCGGAGGCGGGTCGCCAGGGCGGCCAGGGTCTGGGCGGTCTCGGTCAGGGACCGGACGGCCGCCTCCAGGTCCGCGGCCAGCAGGGGCGCCGGGATGGCGAGGGACGCGGATGCCGGTGCGGGTACGGGAACCGGCGTGCCGCGGTAACCGATCGGGCCCTCGTCGTAACGCTGGTAGTAACCGGTGAACGCCCGGCCGACGGGACCTTCGACGAAGCGGACCCTGGCGAGCTGGGTCTCGATGGCACCGGAGTTACGGGTGATGTCGAGGCGGTAGTGGCGGTAGCCCGAGGCGGGGACGCGGAGACGGAACTCCCTCGTCTCGAAGCGGCTGTCGAAGGTCTCCCCGGCGCGGGAGTCCAGGCGCGTCCAGGTACGGCCGTCGTACGAGCCCTCGAGGGTCCAGTCGCGCGGATCGCGATCGGGGCTGTCGTTCGCCGACATCAGGGTGTAGGAGGTGACGACCGCGGAGTGGGCCAGGGTGAAACGGAGCTGGGGGGCGTCGTCGTGCGCCAGCCACTTGGACCGGGAGCCGTTCAGCAGGTTGTCCGCCGTCTCCCCCGCTTCGTCGAACTCGTCGCTCGCCTCGACGTCGGCCACCCGGGCGTCGGTGGCGGCTTCGCCCGGCACGGTCTGGAGCATGGCCACGCCCGAGTTGCCTCGCTGGTCACGCCAGGTCACCCGCTCCACGGGCGCCACGCCGTCGTCCACGAGCAACCGCAGTTCACGGGAGCTGTGCCAGCCACCGCCGTAACCCTCCTCCGTGCGGAAGCGGTGCAGCCCGGACGCCGACGTCTCCTCAAGACCCTCCGGGAAGACCCAGCCGCCGGTGAGGCGGCCGCGGTACTCGTAGGCCGTACCGTCGGCGGTGCGGTGGCAGCCGTGGAAGTCGGACATGTTCGACTGGAAGCTGATGGCCGACTCGGTGCCGTCCTCCCCTCGCCAGCCGAGCTGCGCGGGCAGCGAGTGCTCGTCCCGGTCGAGGTGCAACACCAGCCGCGGGGCCTCCTGCCAGGACGTCGACGAGGAGTCGTGGGCGGCGCGGAGTTCCGTCCGGTAGGCGAACACCGAGTTCCGGGCGGCCTGCGCCGCCAGCGCGCGCTGCGAGGCACCTCGTTCGGCCACGGAGTCCAGGGTGATCCGGTAGAGCCGGAGCGTGCTGCGCGCCTCGGCCGAAGCGCGTATCTCCAGGGTGTTGGTCCCCGGTTTCAGCAGGCCGGCCGGCACCGCGAAGACGTTGTCCTGCGGCAGGTCTCCGCCGCCGGGCACGGTGAGGCCCTCGGCCAGCGCCTCCCCCTGGACGAGTACGTCGATCGGGGCGTGGCCCGGGGCGGAGCCGAGCCTGGAGACGAGGGCCGTGACCGTGAGCGTCGCCTCGGGGATGTCCGCCGGGTCCGCCACCTCGAAGTCCAGCGTCACCGTTGCGCCCGCGTCCAGCGTCAGGTGGGATCCGCCGAACTCGGCCCGGTCGTGCCTGACCACGGCGTTGGACAGCCGGGCGGGCTCGACGGAGAAGTCGGCGAAGGTGGCCTTCAAGCTCATTGCGCTCAGCTCCTGATAGACAGTCAACAACGTTGTCACCAACGGGAGGTGACGCGACCAGGAGGACCCTAGTGCCTGGCTCTGACAGTGCCTGACGCCCGAGCCGACGGGCGCGGGTCGGCCGGTGGCGCACCGACGGCCGCGCACCGACGGAGGCGCGCAGACGGGGGCCGTCTCCCGCGGCGGCGGGCTCGACCGCCGGGCAGCCGCGAAGGGACCGGGACCACCCGGAAGCGTCGGCCCGCGGCGCCCGGACCGGCCGGAAGCGTCGGCCCGCGGCGCCCGGACGATGACATACGTGACCCGCCGCTCAGGGGTGCGGCGGCCTGCCGTCCGGCAGGGGTGACGCCAGGTCGAGGCGGAGCAGTACGGCGGTGCCGGGGCGTGGCAGGGAGACGGTGAGCCGCCCCTCGGCGGCGTCCCAGGTCGCTTTCGCGTCGGCGGTGACGGGGTAGAGCGGCGTGGGGCGGAGGTGACTGCCACGCAGGTGGGAGACCGGGACCACGCAGGTGCTGTTGTCGTCGGCGGAGGGCCGGTCGCGGCGGCTCGGGACGATCCCCTGCCCCTCGGCGGCGGGCCCTCGTCGCCACAGTGCGAGCCAGGTGGCGGCGGGACCGCGCCAGCCGTAGGCGAGCCAGGTGTCCTCCCAGGAAGGCAGGCCGAGCGGCCAGAAGGGCAGGCTGCGGGGGATCTCCGCGCGCAGGGCCTTGTAGACGGAGAGACCCGAGCGGACGAGGTCGAACTGCTCCGGGCTCATGCGGTCGAGGAACCCGGACAGGTGGACGCGGCCCGGCAGCGCGCCGGTGAGGGTGAAGGCGATCTCGTCGAGGCCGAAGTGCGGCTGGGGGTAGGCCCACACGGCGGCTTGCTCGGGGGTCGCCGCGGTGGCGGCCGCGGCGGCGATGGGCGGGTAGCGCAGGGGGTCCTGCTGGTCGCTGGTGGACTGGATCTGGACGACGGCGAGCTGGGCGTAGTCCATGCGCAGTCCGCCCGACGCGCAGTTCTCCAGGACGAGACCGGGGTGCCGGTCGAGGAGGGAGCCGAGCCAGTCGAGATGCGCCCGGTGGTGCCCGAGCAGCCCGGCGCCGGCGCTCTCGCCGCCGTTCTCCGTGCCGGGGCCGATGTTGATGTTGTAGTCGAGCTTCAGATAGCCCACCCCCCACTCCCCCACGAGCCGGTCGACGACCCGGTCGAGGTGGCCGCGGGCCGCGGGGTGACGCAGATCCAGGTGGTGACGGCCGTGTTCGGTGACGCGGACCCCGCCCCGGCGGAAGAACGCCTCGGGCGGCAGGGTGTCGGCCAACGGGCTGCGCACACCGACCACTTCGGGCTCCAGCCACAGTCCGGGCGTCATCCCGTGCGCTCTGACGGCGTCCAGAACCTGCTGGATACCGCCCGGAAATCGCCGGTCCGAGGCGTCCCACGCGCCGACGGCGTCCCACCAGCCCCGGGCGTCGTCGTCGTACCAGCCCGCGTCGATGACGAAGACCTCGGCGCCGACGACTCCCGCCGCTTCGACGAGCGGCAGGAGCCGCTCGGTGGTGGGGTCGCCCATCAGGGTGTTCATGTAGTCGTTGTAGATCACCGGGAGCGCCGTGTGGTCCGGGTGGCGGCGACGGATCCGGCGCCGGTAGGCGGTGAGTTCACCGAACACGGCGTCCAGACCGCCGGTCTCGGCCCGCACCAGGACGGCGGGGACGGTGCTGAACTCCTGGCCGGGCACCAGGGTCCGGTGCCACTGATGGTGGGCGTCGTCGGGCCCGAAGAGAGCGAGGTAGGCGGCGCCCTCCCGTTCGCCGGTCTCGTAGCGCCAGCCCGCGCTGGACTCGATCTGCCAGAGCCAGGCCCGGCCCGTCCGGTCGTCGGTGAGCGCGGCCATCGGCAGGTGCCGTCCCGAGGACCAGCCGCCCTGCGAGTACCGCTCGAAGCAGCCGCGCCCTTCGTGGCCGTGGGCGGCCCGGCTCAGGGGGACGACGTGGTCGCGGAAGGCGCTGTGCCGCCAACGGCACTCGGCGAGCCAGTCGTTGTCCGCCCAGTGGAGGGTCAGGCCGTCCGGCGCGCCCGAGTCGTCCACGATGCCGCCGACGGCCAGGGTGGACACGCTCTCCAGCCGGAGCGGGGCGCGGCCCTCGTTGACCAGGCGCACCTGCGAGCGGAGGAACCCGGCGCCGGGGCGGGTCCGCAGGGTGATGTCGGCGGCGAGGCCGGTCACCGGATCCGCCAGCCGGATCGTCGTGCGCTGCCAGACCTCCTCGTCGACCGTCTCGTGGTCCCGGTAGGC
This sequence comes from Streptomyces sp. Root1310, assembly GCF_001426425.1. Classification (NCBI taxonomy): domain Bacteria; kingdom Bacillati; phylum Actinomycetota; class Actinomycetes; order Kitasatosporales; family Streptomycetaceae; genus Streptomyces; species Streptomyces sp. Root1310. The sequence continues at coordinate 866,468 of NZ_LMEQ01000001.1, forward strand.
CAGCCGGGCGCCGATGGCGGTGTCGATGAATCGTTCACCCGACCAGGTGCGGCCGTGACCGGTGGCGGTGACCTCGACGAGCGGCAGCAGCGCGTGCCATTCCTGGCCCGGCGCGCCCAGTCTGACCGACCCGGCGGAATCCGCGACGGCATGCAGCCCCAGGGCCTCGTGGGACCAGAGCAGAGACGTCCCGGCCGCTTCGTAGGAGATGGTCAACGCGGTTTCCCCTTCTGCCGTGCGTGGTCCCGCGCGTACGCCACGGTGCGCGACGACCGCTGCGCGCGATGCCTGACATCCGCTGCGTCGCGGTGCCCGACATCCGCTGCGTCGCGCTGCTCGACGTCCGATGCGTCGCACTGTCCGACGTCCGATGTTGCGGTGTCCCGATGCGTGGCGGTGCCCGACGTCCGCTGCGTCGCGGTACGCGGTACCCGAAACCCGATGCGTCGCGGTGTCCGAGGCCCGACGCACCGCGCGGTGGCGAGCGCCCGGCGGGGCATGCCGCGTGGCGCCCGCCGGGCTCGCCCGCGGCGGCCCCGCCGGGCGCCTCCGCACCCGCCTCCGCACCCGATTCCCGCCCGCTCCGCGCCCGTCGGCGCGCGATGTGCGCTGATACGCTCGCCGGGCGGATCCGGGGTTCTTGTTGACGGTCGACATGATGGCCGATCACAATCGTGACATGGATGTGACCGGTCACACAAGCCTCGGCGGCCCCTCGGATCACGGAGCGGGGCCGCGTAAGGCGGCCAGCATCCGGGACGTGGCCCAGGCAGCCGGCGTCTCCTACCAGACCGTCTCGAGGGTCATCAACAGCCACCCGAACGTCCGCGAGGAGACCCGCAAGCGGGTCGAGGCGGCCGTCGAGGCACTGGGATTCCGGCGCAACGCCACCGCGTTCGCGCTGGCCAGCGGAGTCACCCGGTCAGTCACCGTACTGACGTCGAACACCACCCTCTACGGCTATGCGGCCACCCTCCAGGGCCTGGAGGAAGCGGCCCGCGCCGCGGGCTACTCGCTGGGCGTGAAGCTGCTGACGCCGGAGGACGACCTGGACCGCACCATCTCCTCGGCCGCGGCCGACGGCGGGGGACTGATGGTCATCGGCTTCGACCGGCTCGCCGCTTCCGCTCTGGACCGGGTCCCGGAGAACGTGCCGTGCGCCGCCGTCGTCGAAGCGCCCTCACCAGGCCGGACCCCTCCCCGTCCGGCCGTCTGGGCGGACGACCGGGAAGCGGCCCGCGCCGCCACCGCGCACCTTTTGGAGCTCGGGCACCGGACCGTCCACTACGTCGCGATCCCGACGTCGGTGGGCACCCGGCACTCGGAAGGGCCGCGCGCGCAGGGCTGGCGGGCCGCCCTGGAAGCGGCCGGCATCACCCCGCCCGAACCCCACGGCGGCAAGGGCTGGGACGCACGGGTCGGCTACGACGAGGGGCGGGAACTCGCCCGCGACCCGGAGGTCACCGCGATCCTGTGCGGCAACGACGATCTGGCGCTGGGTGTGCTGCGCGCCCTGCACCACGCCGGGCGGTCGGTCCCGGGAGACGTCAGCGTCATCGGCTTCGACGACGCCCCGCACGCGGAGTTCGTCACCCCGTCGCTCACCACCGTCCGGATGGACTTCCAGGGTCTCGGCCGCGACGCCTTCGCCCTGCTGCGCGGCCGGCTGGAGAACGGCTACCGGCCCCCCGCTCCGACGTTCGACGGCACGGCCCTGATCATCCGCGAGAGCACGGCGCCCACCGACGCCTGACCCCGGGCCGACACCGCGCCCACGGTCAGTAGATTTCCGCCATGAGTGACGACGAGGAGTACCTGGAGAAGAGCCCGGCCGCCGCGCGGATGGGGAAGGCCGCGGAGTACCTGGTCGCGGCCTCCTGCATCCTCGCCACAGGCGGCGAACTGAACGTCTCCACCTCGCTCGTGGACGACGAGGGGGTCGACCTCGTCTTCCACCGGCGCGGCAGTTCCACGACCCTGGCCGTGCAGGTGAAGGCCCGGATGTCCACGGGAACACAGGTCCGGCAGGGCAAGCTGATGGCGTTCGTGCGGTCCCAGACGTTCCAGCCGCGGTCCGACCTGGACATGCTGTTCGTCGCCGTCGACGTGGAACGCGGGGCGATCATGACGGCCTGGCTGATACCGAGCGCCGCCTTCGAGGCGATGGTGAGCGCGCCCGACAGCAGGGGGCGCTTCCGGTTCTCCGCTTCCATGAAGCCGGACTCCAGGGACCGCTGGACCCCGTTCCGGCTGACGGCGGCCGAACTCCCGCGGCGCGTGCTCGCCCGGCTCGCCGAACTGTGAACACGGCGTCCACCCAGCCGCCCGCGCCCGCGGCTGCGGCTGCGGCTGCGGCTGCGGCTGCGGTGACGCAAACACCCATGCGGGGTTGAGTACCCGTACTCAACCCCGAACGCGCGCCCTGATCCATCGTGGAGATCACCGACCCGGACCCGACCGGAGCGACCCGGACCGACCCGAAGGATCCCCCGATGACCGATGCCTCCAGCTCCCGCGCTCTCCCGCGCCTGCGCCGCCTCCTCGCGCTCGCCACGGACAACCGGCCCGCCCAGGGTTATCTGGCGGTGGTCGCCGCCTCCGCAGCGGTCATGTTCCTGTTCCCGGAGAGCGGCTTCGCCGCAGGCCCCCTGATCCTCACCGCGCCCCTCTCCTTCCTGATGGTGGTCCTTCCCTTCGGTCCCGGCATCGAGAGCGGCGGGGCGGCAGGAGTGGCGGCCATGGTCTTCTGGGCGGGGTGGCTGCTGCTGTGCACGCTCGTGAACGCCGCCGTGCTCGGCGCCCTCGTCGCGAGGTCCGCGACCGAGGCACCGTCCGGAGGCCGTGCGCCCCTTCCCCGTGTCGAGGCCCCCGCCGGGCGCCCCCGGCCGGGGAGAACCCGGGCCCTGCTGGCGCCGGCGGTGGACAACTGGCTCGCGCGTGGGTACCTCGTCGTGGTCGCGGCGGCACTGGGCTTCTTCCTCTGCGCCGCGTACGTGCTGCCGGACCCGGGCTTCGCCGGGATCTGGCCGCTCATGGCCACGGCACCGGTCGGCTTGTTCGCCTTCCTGTTGTCGACACCCGCGGAGTACTCCTCGCTCACCTGGCTGAGCCCTCTGATCTTCGCCGCCGGTACGGCCCTGGCCGGGCTGTTCAACGCCGTGCTGCTCGGCCGCCTCGCCCACAGGCTGCGGGTGCGCGACCCGCGTCCGGCCGTCTGAGATCGGCGCCTCGGGACTCCCGACGCCTGGTCAGTGGCCGGGCACGGGGCGGACGGTGAGGATCCGCTGCACCTGTCCGACCGGGCCGTCGGCGTCGTGCAGAACCGTGCGGGTGCCAGTCGTCGACTCCACCGGTGTCCCGCACTCGTCGAGGGCGAGTCGGCCCAGGTGTCGTAGCTGATCCGGGCCAGGACCGAAGCCGCCCGGACGACGCCGGGCAGCCGACCCGTCCCGGTTCGACCGGGCTCGCTACGACTTCGTGGCCAGCGGGTCGAGGAAGGTCAGCACGGAGGCGTCCTCTTCGATCAGCGGGACGAGAACGGCGTTGAACGGGGCGCCGTACGGGGCGTTCAGGTGTGCCTGGAAGGCGTCCTCGTCCCGGTACACCTCGAAGATCCAGAAGGCGCGCGCGTCGGACGCCTTGGTGTAGACGTCGAAGGCGATGTTGCCCTCCTCCTCGCGCACCTTCAGGGCGTAGTCGCCGATCAGACGGGCGACTTCGTCCTCGGCTCCCTCGCGGGCGGTGAACTCGGCGAGCAGGGTCTTCTTCACGGTCTCGTGTCTCCTTGTCGGTGGTGGAGGTCGGTCTCGGGGGTCACTCGGGGGTGACTCGGGGCGGATGCGGGTGCCCGACGAGGGCCTTGTCCGGTTTCGCCGAGCCGTTCTCGGTGAAGACCCGCACTCCCAGGCCGCGGGGCCGGGAGAGGTCCGGTCGCCGATCGCGGCCCTGCCGCTCCCGCCGAAGACCTCGCCGGACGACCGGTCGACGCGGATCCGCAGCGTCGCCTTGCCGCCCGGCGCGTCCGCGTCCGCGTCCGGAGCGCATGGCGTCTCCTCCCGTGCGCCGCGGCCGTCCGGACGGCGAAGCCCGCCGCCCGGCGCGGATCCGGCCCGAGGAGTGACGCCCTGCCGGCACCGTCGTCCACGACACCGGCGAGGAGTGAAACGTCGTCGACTGGTGTCAACGATGACATCGGGTGGCCCGATCATGGGGGCGATCCGGCCGACGCGTCAACGGTCCGGCCGTGACGTCCGGCTGAGCGGCTCGCTCGCCCGTCAGGCGCGGTCGGCTGCGGCGAACTGCGCCAGCCGGCTCGCCCACGGCGGGTTGGGGCCGGCGACAGAGCAGGTCAGGGCCGCTACGTGGGTGCCGAAGCGGCAGGCTTCCGCGACGTCGTCCAGGCGGAGTTCCGTCAGCCTGCCGCCCAGAAGCCCCCGGCTGCCGAGGTGGTGCAGCAGTCCGGCGGTGAAGGAGTCGCCGGCTCCGACGGTGTCGACGACGCTCGTCCGGACGGCGGGCACCTGGACCCGTTCGCCGTCGAGCGAGGCCAGGGCACCGTCGACACCGCGCGTGATCACGACGAGCCGCGCCCCGGCCGCGTGCCAGATGTCGCACGCCTGCTCGGGTGGCGTGCCCGGCAGCAGGAGTTCCAGGTCGTCCTCGCTCAGCCGCAGCACGTCGGCGAGGGTGCACCAGTGCGCCAGCCGGGCCCGGTAGACGTCGGGACGGACCAGCAGTGGCCGGACGTTGGGGTCGATGCTGATGGTCGTGTGAGGGGCGGCCGCCGCGAGGAAGTCCTCGACCACCGTCGCGCCGGGCTGCCGGACCAGGGCCAGGGATCCGGTGTGCAGGCAGGCGGTTCCGGACAGGTCGACGCGGGCCAGTTCCTCGGGCGTCCACTGCCAGTCGGCCGTGTTCTGGGCGTGGAAGGAGAACGCGGCCTGGCCCCGGGCGTCCAGTTCCGCCACGGCGAGCGTGCTGGGCTCCGCGGCCCGGACGGCGTCCGACAGGTCCACCTCCGACGCCTCCAGATGTGCGCGGAACAGACGGCCGAACACGTCGTCCGACAGGCGCGCGAGGAAGCGGGCCGGGGTGCCGAGACGGGCCAGGGACACTGCCGTGTTCGCGGGTCCGCCGCCCGGCAGTACCCGTAGGGCGAGTTCGTTCGAGGTGCTCGCGGGTTCGGCGAACGCGTCCGCGACGCACTCCCCCAGGACGGTGATCTGACGCGGGCTCATGGGCTGCTCTTCTCTGACGGACGAACGGGGCACACCGGCACGCCGGTCACACGGGAGCACGGCTGCCGGACAGCCAGGGCGGGCGGCAGCCGCGGACGTTTGCCGATTTGTGACGAGCGTGGGGCATTGACGTTTCCGGGAGACGGAGTCCATCATCCTCGCCAGGCAGTGTCAACGATGACATAAGTCAACGATGACACCCCGGGCGGCGTGCTCTGATCCTCGCTCCGTGCCGCTCGCTATCCCACAGGAGTCGATCATGTCTCGCACCACTCGTCCCTCCTCCCTCCTCAGAGTCGCCGCGGTTTCGGGCGTCGCGGCCCTCACCCTGACGGCCTGCGGGTCCGGCTCCGGATCGGACTCGTCGGGTTCCGGCTCCGGCGAGGTCAAGGTCGGCCTGATCACCAAGACCGACACCAACCCGTTCTTCGTGAAGATGAAGGAGGGCGCGGAGAAGGCCGCCAAGGAGAACGGTGCCCAACTGTCCACCGCGGCGGGCAAGTTCGACGGGGACAACGCCGGTCAGGTCACCGCCATCGAGAACATGGTCGCCGCCGGGGTCAAGGGCATCCTGATCACCCCGAGCGACTCCAAGGCGATCGTGCCCGCGATCGAGAAGGCCCGCGCCAAGGGCGTTCTGGTCATCGCCCTGGACACCCCGACCGAGCCGGAGAGCGCGGTCGACGCCCTCTTCGCCACCGACAACCTCAAGGCCGGCGAGCTGATCGGCGAGTACGCCAAGGCCGCGATGAAGGGCAAGACGGCGAAGATAGCCGCGCTCGACCTCGCGCCGGGCGTCTCCGTCGGCGTGCAGCGCCACGACGGTTTCCTGAAGGGCTTCGGCGCCGCAGAGAAGGACGTCGTGTGCGCCCAGGACACGGGCGGTGACCAGGCCAAGGGCCAGACGGCGATGGAGAACTGTCTCCAGAAGGAGCCCGGCATCAACGTCGTCTACACCATCAACGAGCCGGCGGCCCTGGGCGCGTACACCGCCCTGAAGGCCAAGGGCCGGGAGAAGGACGTACTGATCGTCTCCGTGGACGGCGGCTGCACGGGCACCCAGGCCGTCAAGGACGGCAAGATCGCCGCCACTTCTCAGCAGTACCCGCTGAAGATGGCCGCCGAGGGCGTCAAGGCTGTCGTGACGTACGCCAAGGACGGCAAGAAGGCCTCCGGTTACACCGACACCGGGGTCACGCTGATCAGCGACAAGGCACAGGACGGCGTCACGTCGAAGGACACCGCCTACGGCCTGGACAACTGCTGGGGCTGAGCCACCCGCCTGGTCCGCACACCCCTCGGCGGGGCGGCCGTCCCTTCCTCCCCGACCGGGTGCGGCCGCCCCCTTGTCCTCTTGTCCTCCGACCAGGAAGGACAACGACCACTGTCTTCCGACAAGGACTTCGCATGACAGCCACGACCACCCCGTACTCGGACCTCAAAGCACCGACCACGGCCCGCAGACTGCTCACGGCACCGACCACCGGACCCCTGGTCGCCCTCCTCCTGGCCTGCGCCTTCTTCTCCCTCTCGACCGACCAGTTCCTGACCGGCGGGAACTTCTCGCTGATCGTGCAGCAGGTCATGGTCGTGGGCACCCTGGCCATCGGGCAGACCCTGATCATCCTCACCGCGGGCATCGACCTGTCGTGCGGTGCCGTGATGGCGTTCGGCAGCATCGTGATCGCCAAGATGGCCGCCGAGGGCTCCCTGCCGCCGCTCGTCGCCATCGCGCTGGGCATAGCCGTCTGCGGCGGGTTCGGACTGCTCAACGGGCTGTTGGTGCAGAAGATCCCGCTGCCGCCGTTCATCGTGACCCTCGGCATGCTCAACGTGGCGTTCGCGCTGACCCACATCTACTCCGAGGAACAGACGGTCACCAACCTGCCCGGCCCGCTGACCGCCCTCGGCGAGACCTTCCCGCTGGGCCACACGGACATCACCTACGGCTCCCTCGTCACCATCGCCCTGTTCCTCCTCCTCGCCTACGCGCTCAGCAGCACCGGCTGGGGCCGGCACGTCTACGCCCTGGGCAACAGCGCCGAGGCCGCCCGGCTGAACGGCATCCGCACCTCCCGCCTCACCATCGGCATCTACACCGTGGCCGGTCTGCTGTACGGCGTCGCCGCCCTGCTGCTCATCTCGCGCACCGGAGTCGGCGACCCGCAGGCCGGCCAGACCGACAACCTCGACAGCATCACCGCCGTGGTCCTCGGCGGCACCAGCCTCTTCGGTGGCCGCGGCTCGGTCCTGGGCACCTTCATCGGCGTTCTCATCGTCGGCGTGTTCCGCAACGGCCTCCAGCTGATGGGCGTCGCGTCCATCTACCAGACCCTGATCACCGGAGTCCTGGTCATCCTCGCGGTGACCGTCGACCAGCTCTCCCGGAAGAAGGCACGATGACCGCCACCTCGTCCCCCACGCCCGTGCTGCAGGCCCGCGGTCTGGTCAAGCGGTACGGCCAGGTCACCGCCATCGACGGCGCCGACTTCGACCTGCTGCCCGGGGAGGTCCTCGCCGTCATCGGCGACAACGGCGCGGGCAAGACCAGCCTGATCAAAGCCCTCACCGGCGCGGTGACCCCCGACGCGGGCGAAATCCGCCTGAACGGCGAACCCATCACCTTCTCGGGCCCGCAGAGCGCCCGCGCCCACGGCATCGAGACCGTCTATCAGGACCTCGCCGTGGCCGCGTCCATGGACATCGCCTCGAACGTGTTCCTCGGGCGCGAGCTGCGCCGCCCCGGTGTCCTCGGCAGCGTCTTGCGCATGCTGGACAAGAAGCGCATGCGTCAGGAGGCCGCCGAGCACATGGCCGACCTGAAGATCGGCCTGCGCTCGCTGACCCAGTCGGTGGAGACGCTCTCCGGCGGACAGCGGCAGGCGGTCGCGGTCGCCCGGTCCGTCGCCTGGGCCCGCAGCGTCGTCGTCATGGACGAACCCACCGCCGCCCTCGGCGTCAAGGAGTCCGGGCAGGTCCTGGACCTCATCCGCCGCGTCCGCGACAGGGGCATGCCGGTCGTCCTGATCAGCCACAACATGCCGCACGTCTTCGAGATCGCCGACCGGATCCACGTCCACCGCCTCGGTCGGCGCGCTGCCGTGATCAAGCCCTCCGACTACTCCATGGCCGAGGTCGTCGCCATCATGACCGGCGCTCTCACCGTCGACGCGGCCGGAGATACTGTCGTAGCGGATTCGGAGGCCGCGAAGGCCGCCGGAGTCCAGGCCACCTGACAGCACAACCCCGCTCTCACAGCTTCCGGCCGAGGCCGCGGCCGGAACCGAGAGCCCTCAGGAGACGGTTTCCTCGATGGCAGCGAACCGCCGCCCTACCCTGGCCGACGTCGCCCGCGAAGTCGGAGTCAGCGCCAAGACGGTCTCCCGAGTCCTCAACGAGGACGGACCCGCCTCGGCACAGACCAGGGAACAGGTACTGGCCGCAGTGGCCAAGCTGGGCTTCCAGCCCAACCTCATGGCCCGCAACATCCGCGTCGGCGGCCCGGACACCACCATCGGCCTGGTCATCCCCGACCTCGCCAACCCCTTCTTCGGAGCCGTGGCCCGCGGGATAGAGGACACCGTCCGCGAACGCGGGCTGACCCTCCTCATGGGCTCCTCCGCGGACGACCCCGAGCGCGAACGCGCCCTGACGGACAAATTCCTCGCCCGCCGCGTCAGCATCCTGATCCTGGTTCCGTCGGTCGGCGCCGACCACTCCCACCTCAAGTCCCACCGTACGGCGGGACTGCCCGTGGTCTTCCTCGACCGACCCGGAGTCGGCCTCGCCACGGACAGCATCGTCAGCTCCAACCGGGCCGGAGCCCACGACGGCGTCGCCCACCTCGTCGCCCACGGACACCGGCGCATCGGCTTCGTCGGCGACCTGCCCGCAAAGCTGTACACCCGCCGCGAACGTCTGGCCGGATACCGCTCGGCCCTGCAGGAGGCGGACCTTCCCCAGGACCGCTCGCTCGTCACCAGCGCCCACGATCAGCCGGGCGCCGAGGCCGCGACCGCCCAACTCCTCGGCCTGGCCGATCCCCCGACCGCCCTGTTCGCCGGCAACAACATCATGGCTCTCGGCATCGTCGCCGAACTGGCCCGCAGCAAGCGCAAGGACGTCGCCGTGGTCGCCTTCGACGACGTGGCGCTCGCCGAGGCACTCGAGCCGGCCCTGACGGTCGTCGCCCAGGACGCGGAAGAACTCGGCCGGGCAGCCGCGACAACCGCCCTGACCCGACTGGACGGGGACCGCTCCCGAGCCCGGACCGTCACCGTCCCCACCCGCCTGATCGTCCGAGGGTCGGGTGAGCTCCCCGTCCCCGGAACGCGGGAAGGGTGACCTGGAGCCGACCGCCTGACACGGCGCCCCCGTACGGCGGCGAACCCCCGGGCGGTCGGCTCCCGAGCGCCCCGGCGGAGCACCGCCGCAACCACCGGCCGCGCCACGGCCGTCACCGGTGCTCCGCACGCGAGCGGCGGATTCGGTGCGACCAGGCGGAGTTGACGATCCGACACCCAAAAGAAGAACGTTTCCGCAGGTCGGACAACGTAAAAGGTGGGGCGGGTGGGACTCGAACCCACGGCCGACGGATTATGAGTCCGCTGCTCTAACCGGCTGAGCTACCGCCCCATAGCGGCGTGTCGCGTACATGTGTGCGCGCCGTCTGCCGCAGCATAGCCGCTCATACGATCTCACGCTTCGGCTGGTGGACCTTGCACGACCATGGGGGCAGCACCCCTGGCCTGCACGGTTCCCGCCGACATGAAAAAGGACCCCCACGGGGTCCTCGTTCACGATGCTCCCCCGACTGGACTCGAACCAGTAACCTGCCGGTTAACAGCCGGCTGCTCTGCCAATTGAGCTACAGGGGACCGAGCTCCCCCGACTGGACTCGAACCAGTAACCTGCCGGTTAACAGCCGGCTGCTCTGCCAATTGAGCTACAGGGGAATGCCTCGTTTGCATCGAACGTACTCGCCTGGGTATTCGCCAGGAAGCGCTCGCTCGCTGCGACACATACATTAGCGCAAGCAGGGGGGTGCTCCGCCAATCGGTTCCCCCGGCGCCGTGTCGTGCCAGGGACTACGCAAGGAGAGGATGGCCGTCATGCGCTACAAGCTCACGTTCGTCGTCGGGCTGGCTGCGGGTTACGTACTGGGCACGCGTGCCGGGCGCGAGCGTTACGAGCAGTTGAAGAAGTCCGCGCGGCAGGTCGCCCAGAACCCCGCCGTGCGCAACACCGCCGAGACCGCCGCCCACCAGGGCCGCCAGTACGCGGGCAAGGCGTACCACGCGGTCAGCGACAAGGTCGGGGACCGGATGCCGGAATCGGTGGCGGGCCGGGTGCGGTCCCTGCGCGACCGCAACAGCAACGGCGCGGGCGGGGACGACTGGGGCACCAGCAACACCTAGCGGCGCCTTCGAGGCGCCGGGAGGGCCGCCCCGGGGCCGCGGGGATGTGACATATACGGCTCCGTCGCGGGGGCCCGACCAGCCACAACGCCCCGCGCCGGGCAGGAGCGGGGCACCCCTGCGGTCTCCGCGGCCCAACCCGAGCGGCGCGTGCGGCAGAATTTTCGCCATGGGGATAGTCGCCGGGTTGGACAGTTCACCCGATTTCACTCGTATCGTCGTCTGCGACGCGGACACCGGAGCCGTGCTCCGGCAGGGGTATGCGCCGCATCCGATGGAAGGCGCCGAGAGTGCGGGAGGGCGGCCCTCCGATGTCGATCCGCAGGCCTGGCTGCTGTCCCTGGGCGAGGCCGCGGGTGGTGGGCTGCTCGAGGGGGTGCAGGCCATCGGCGTGTCCTCGCAGCAGAACGCCGTCGTGCCGCTGGACGCGCAGGGCAACACCGTGCGGCCGGCGATGGTCGGCGGGGACAAGCGGGCGCAGGTCGCGGCGGCCGACCTGATCGACGCGGTCGGCGGGCGCGAGGCATGGGCGCAGGCGGTGGGATGCGTCCCGCAGGCCGCCCAGCCGGTGACCAAGCTGCGCTGGCTGGCGAAGAACGAGCCGGACGCCGCCGCGCGGACCGCCGTACTGCTCCAGGCCCACGACTGGCTGGTGTGGCAGCTCCTCGGACGGCCCGTACGCAGGACCACCGATCGCGGCGGAGCCTCCGGGACCGGGTACTGGTCCGCCGCCACCGGCGGTTATCGGCCAGATCTCGTCGAGCTGGCACTCGGTCACCAGGCCATGCTTCCCGAGGTGATCGGGCCGTCCGAAGCGGCCGGTACGACGCCGGAGGGCCTGCTGATCTCCGCCGGGACCGGCGAGACCATGGCCGCGGCCCTGGGGCTGGGAATCGGACACGGGGACGCGGTCGTCTCCCTCGGTGCCTCCGGGTCCGTGATGGCCGTGCACCACGAGGCGCTCGTCGACCAGAGCGGGATGATCACCTCGCTGGCCGACGCGACGGGCATGCACCTGCCGGTCGTCACCACCCTGAACGCCGTACGGACCCTGCGCGGGGCCGCCGAGCTGATCGGGGCGGCCGATCTGGAGGCGCTGTCGGACCTGGCGATGAAGTCGACGCCGGGGTCGCACGGGCTGGTCATGCTGCCCTACCTGGAGGGTGAGCGGACGCCGAACCTGCCGCACACGGCCGGGACGCTGGCGGGCCTGCGCCGCGAGTCGATGAAGCCCGAGCACTTCGCGCGGGCCGCCTTCGAGGGCATGCTGTGCGGGCTCGCGGACGCGCTCGACGTGCTGCGCGGCCGGGGCGTGGAGGTGCGGCGCATCTTCCTGCTCGGGGCGGCGGCCGAGCTACCGGCCGTGCAGGCGGCGGCGCCCGCGCTGTTCGGCGCGCAGGTCGTCGTGCCGCAGCCGGCGGACTACGCGGCGATCGGAGCCGCCCGGCAGGCCGCCTGGGCGCTCGGAGCGTCGCAGGGCACCCTCGACCCGCGGACCCCGCCGGCCTGGCAGGGGGCGGCCGCGCAGGTCCTCGACCCGGGCGAGGAGCTGGCCGTCGGGCAGGCGGTACGTCAGCAGTACGTGTCGGTGCGGGAGCAGACACATCCGGGAGCGTTCCGCGGATAGGAACGCAGGGACGAAGGAACGCTCGGACGAAGGGGTCCGCGGAGGGGAGTGAGGGGGCCGCGGACAGGAGCGCGCGGGGCGTACAGGGCGTGCGGGGCGCGTCCGGTGTACGGGTGTGCGTCCGGATGACACGGACGGCCGTAAAAGCACTGCTCTCAGCTTAATCAGTTGAGGTAACGCCGGTGGAGTGTTCAACGATAGGGGCCAGGGGCAACCAATGCCCCTCCCGCCGACTCCGAGAGACGTAGCGTGCTCATACGACTACTACGGACCTATCTCAGGCCCTACAAGAAACCCATCGCCCTGCTCGTGGCGCTCCAGTTCCTCCAGACCTGCGCCACCCTCTACCTGCCCACACTGAACGCGCACATCATCGACAACGGCGTCGTCGAGGGAGACACCGGGTACATCCTGTCCTTCGGCGGCGTGATGATCGGCATCTCGCTGGCGCAGGTGGTGTGCAACATCGGCGCCGTGTACTACGGCGCCAGAACCGCCTCCGCGCTCGGCAGGGACGTGCGGGGGGCCGTCTTCGACCGGGTGCAGTCCTTCTCCGCCCGCGAGGTCGGCCAGTTCGGCGCCCCCTCGCTGATCACCCGGACGACCAACGACGTCCAGCAGATCCAGATGCTGGCCCTGATGACGTTCACGCTGATGGTGTCGGCGCCCATCATGTGCGTGGGCGGGGTGGTGCTGGCGCTCGGCCTGGACGTTCCGCTGTCCGCCGTGCTCGTCGCGGTGGTGCCGGTACTGGGCATCTGCGTGACGCTGATCGTGCGACGGCTGCGGCCGCTGTTCCGGTCGATGCAGGTGAAGCTGGACACCGTGAACCGGGTGCTGCGTGAGCAGATCACCGGCAACCGGGTGATCCGCGCCTTCGTCCGCGACGAGTACGAGCAGCAGCGGTTCCGGAAGGCCAACGGCGACCTCACCGACATCTCGCTGAAGACCGGCAACCTGCTCGCGCTGATGTTCCCGGTGGTCATGACCACGGTGAACCTGTCGTCGATCGCCGTGGTGTGGTTCGGTGCCCACCGGATCGACAGCGGTGGGATGCAGATCGGTGATCTGACCGCCTTCCTCGCCTACCTCATGCAGATCGTCATGTCCGTGATGATGGCCACCTTCATGTTCATGATGGTGCCGCGCGCGGAGGTGTGCGCCGAGCGCATCCAGGAGGTGCTGGACACCTCGTCGTCCGTGGTGCCGCCGGTGGCTCCCGTCACCGAGCTGCGCCGGCACGGGCACCTGGAGATGCGGGGGGCCGGATTCCGCTATCCCGGCGCCGAGGAGCCCGTCCTGAAGTCCATCGAACTCGTGGCGCGGCCGGGCGAGACGACGGCCGTGATCGGCTCGACCGGCAGCGGCAAGTCCACGCTCCTCGGGCTGGTGCCCCGGCTGTTCGACGCCACCGAGGGCGAGGTCCTCGTCGACGGCGTGGCCGTCGCCGAGGTCGACCCGGTGCTGCTGGCGAAGACCGTCGGACTCGTACCGCAGAGGCCGTACCTGTTCGCGGGCACCGTGGCGACCAATCTGCGCTACGGCAATCCGGACGCGACCGACGAGGAGCTGTGGCACGCGCTGCAGGTGGCGCAGGCCAAGGGCTTCGTGGAGGGTCTGGAGAACGGGCTCGACTCCCCCATCGCGCAGGGCGGGACGAACGTCTCCGGCGGTCAGCGGCAGCGGCTCGCGATCGCCCGGACGCTCGTGCAGCGACCGGAGATCTACCTCTTCGACGACTCCTTCTCCGCGCTCGACTACGCCACCGACGCGGCCCTGCGGGCGGCGCTCGGGCGGGAGACCGCCGAGGCGACCGTGGTGATCGTCGCCCAGCGGGTGGCCACCATCCGCGACGCCGACCGGATCATCGTCCTCGACGAGGGTCTGGTCGTCGGCACGGGTACCCACCGCGAGCTGATGGCGACGAACGAGACCTACCGGGAGATCGTGCTCTCCCAGCTCACGGAAGCGGAGGCCGCCTGATGGCCGGGCCCATGGGACGCATGATGGCCGGCACCGGTCCCGACAGCCACTCGCTGGACTTCAAGGTGTCCGGCAGGCGCCTGCTCGCCCAGTTCAAGCCGGAGCGGTTCACCCTCTACGCGATGCTGGCCTGCGTGACGCTGAGCGTCGGCCTCAGCGTGGTCGGGCCGAAGATCCTCGGCAAGGCCACCGACCTGGTCTTCGCGGGCATCGTCGGACGGCAGATGCCGGCCGGGGCGAGCAAGGAGCAGGTCCTCGACTCGATGCGGGAACGCGGCGAGGGCAGCGTCGCCGACATGCTCAGGAGCACCGACTTCACCCCCGGCAAGGGCATCGACTTCGGCGCGGTCGGCGAGGTCCTGCTGTTCGCGCTCGGCGTGTTCCTGGTCGCCGGTCTGCTGATGGCGGTGGCCACGCGGCTGGTCAACAGGTCCGTCAACCGCACCATGTTCCGGATGCGCGAGGACGTGCAGACGAAGCTGTCCCGGCTGCCGCTGTCCTACTTCGACAAGCGTCAGCGCGGCGAGGTGCTGTCCCGCGCCACCAACGACATCGACAACATCGGGCAGACGCTCCAGCAGTCGATGGGCCAGCTGATCAACTCGCTGCTGACGGTCATCGGCGTGCTGGCGATGATGTTCTGGGTGTCGTGGATCCTCGCGCTGGTCGCGCTGGTGACCGTGCCGCTGTCGTTCTTCGTCGCCACCCGGGTGGGCAAGCGGTCGCAGCCGCACTTCGTGCAGCAGTGGCGCACCACCGGCAAGCTCAACGCCCACATCGAGGAGATGTACACCGGCCACACGCTGGTGAAGGTGTTCGGCCGCCAGGAGGAGTCGGCACAGCAGTTCGCCGAGCAGAACGAGGCGCTGTACGAGGCCGGGTTCAAGGCGCAGTTCAACAGCGGGGTCATGCAGCCGCTGATGATGTTCGTGTCGAACATCAACTACGTGCTGGTCGCGGTGGTCGGCGGGCTGCGGGTCGCGTCGGGTTCCCTGTCCATCGGTGACGTGCAGGCGTTCATCCAGTACTCGCGCCAGTTCTCGATGCCGCTGACGCAGCTCGCGTCGATGGCGAACCTGGTGCAGTCCGGCGTCGCCTCGGCCGAGCGGGTCTTCGAACTCCTGGACGCGGAGGAGCAGGAGGCGGACCCGGTGGCGGCCGAGCGGCCCGCGGAGCTGCGCGGGCGGGTGGCGCTGGAGGGCGTGTCCTTCCGGTACGACCCGGAGAAGCCGCTGATCGAGGACCTGTCCCTGACGGTGGAACCCGGCCACACGGTCGCCATCGTCGGCCCGACGGGCGCCGGCAAGACGACGCTGGTGAACCTGCTCATGCGGTTCTACGACGTCTCCGGCGGGCGCATCACCCTCGACGGTGTCGACCTGGCGAGGATGTCCCGCGACGAACTGCGCGCCGGCATCGGCATGGTGCTCCAGGACACCTGGCTGTTCGGCGGCACCATCGCGGAGAACATCGCGTACGGGGCGTCGGGCGAGGTCACCCGCGGCGAGATCGAGGAGGCGGCGCGGGCAGCGCACGCCGACCGGTTCGTCCGTACCCTTCCCGACGGCTACGACACGGTGATCGACGACGAGGGCAGCGGGGTCTCCGCCGGTGAGAAGCAGCTGATCACCATCGCGCGGGCGTTCCTGTCCGACCCGACGATCCTGGTGCTCGACGAGGCGACCAGCTCCGTCGACACCCGCACCGAGGTGCTGATCCAGAAGGCGATGGCGAAGCTGGCGCACGGGCGTACGTCGTTCGTCATCGCGCACCGGCTGTCGACCATCCGGGACGCCGACACCATCCTGGTGATGGAGAACGGCTCGATCGTCGAGCAGGGCGCGCACACCGAGCTGCTGGCGGCGGACGGGGCCTACGCGCGGCTGTACAAGGCACAGTTCGCGCAGGCACTGGCCGAGGTGGACTGACGGTCCCTTCCCGGAGGCGTCCCACGGGCGTCTCCGGGGCGTCTCCCGGGCCGGGAGGGGCCGCTCGCACCGGGTGACGGCGAGCGGCTCCGCTCAGTCCAGGTAGCCCCTGAGCTGATCCGCGAAGGCGTGGTCGCGGAGCTTGTTGAGGGTCTTGGACTCGATCTGCCGGATCCGCTCGCGCGTCACGCCGAAGATGCGGCCGATCTCCTCCAGCGTGCGCGGCCGGCCGTCCGCCAGTCCGTAGCGCAGCTGGACGACCTTCCGCTCGCGTTCTCCGAGGGTGGAGAGCACGGCCTCCAGGTGCTCGCGCAGCAGCAGGAAGGCCGCCGACTCGACGGGGCTGGCCGCGTCGCCGTCCTCGATGAGGTCGCCGAGGGCCACGTCGTCCTCCTCGCCCACCGGGGCGTGCAGCGACACCGGCTCCTGGGCCAGCCGCAGGACCTCACCGACGCGTTCCGGCAGCAGGTCGAGCTGGGCGGCGACCTCTTCCGCGGTCGGCTCGTAGCCGCGCTCCTGGAGCATCCGGCGCTGGACGCGGACGACCCGGTTGATGAGCTCGACGACGTGGACCGGCACGCGGATGGTGCGGGCCTGGTCGGCCAGCGCGCGGGACATGGCCTGGCGGATCCACCAGGTGGCGTACGTGGAGAACTTGTAGCCACGGGCGTAGTCGAACTTCTCGACCGCCCGGATCAGGCCGAGGTTGCCCTCCTGGACGAGGTCGAGCATGGTGAGCCCGCGCCCGACGTACCGCTTGGCGACGGAGACCACGAGCCGCAGGTTGGCCTCGATCAGCCGCCGCTTGGCCATCCGGCCCAGGACGACCAGCCGGTCGAGATCGAGGGCCAGTTGACTGTCCAGGTCGCTCGCGCCGCTCAGCTTCTCCTCGGCGAACAGGCCGGCCTCCACGCACCGGGCCAGCTCGACCTCCTCGGCCGCGGTGAGCAGCGGGATGCGGCCGATCTCCCGCAGGTACTGGCGGAACAGGTCCGAGGAGGGACTGCCGCTGTCGGTGGTGCGGGTGCGCGGTGGCGGGACGGGTTCGGGGGCGTCCTCGGGAACGTCCTCCAGGGCCTCGGCGGGCGGCTCGGTCTCGGGCCCGGGCTCGGCCTGCGTCTCCGGGTGCGCTTCGGGGTGGGTCTCGGGGTGGTGCGCGGCACGGTTCTGCGGCGGGACGGCGGCCAGGACGTCGGTCTCGGCGTCCGGTTCCGTGCCGTCGGCCGTGCCGGCACCGGTGGTACCGGCCGTACTCTCGGCAGTGCTGACGGTCTGGGTCAGGGTCTGGGTCTGCACGGGGGCGACCTCCAGGATGATCGCTGCTGAGGTGAGCAGCAGCGGTACTTCGGGGGCGGAGTCGGCGGCCACGCCGCGTCCGTCCGGGATCGGCCGCGCTCCGAGGACTCAGGCACCGCCCCCAGTGTGGAGTACGACACACAGCCGCCACGAGGGGCGTGCGACGACTTTTTGAGTCCGGTCAGTGACCGCGTGGTTACCCTGCCGCGGTCGGCGGCTCAGAGAGCGGACGGGCCCTCGTGCTGCAACGCCCTGTCGTACCTGGTCAGGATCATCATCTCGTTCTGGACGGCGGCCGACTGGGCCGGGTCCGTGTGGCCGAGACGGGTCAGCGTGCCCTGGAGATCGGTGAGCCTGCGGGTCACGGCCCTGCGGCGGACCGTCACCAGTTGCTCCCCCGCGTAGTTCTCGTCGACCGTGCGGCGCATGATGGCCTCGACCGCGAGCTCCGTGACCATCGCGCGGACCGCGTCGTCGGGCGCGGCCTCCCGGACCCGGACGAGGTACTCCTGCCCGTCCTTGACGCCGAACTCGGCGCCGCCCGCGTCCTGGATCGCCTGGCGCACGGCGGCGTAGGGGGCGGCGGTGAACTCGTCGATCCCGTACGCGTCGAAGGCCGGGGAGACCAGCTCGGGGCGCTGGAGGGCGAGCTTCAGCAGCTCGCGTTCGGTGGCGTAGACCGCGTTGCGGAGATTGAGGGCCGGGCCGCCCGCCGCGGGCCGGGATGCGGACTCGTACGACTGGGGGCCACGGGCCGGCGCCGGACCCTTGCCGCCCCGGTCGCGGGCCCAACGGGCCAGCTGGGCGACCCTCTTGACGACGAACTGGGTGTCCAGGATGCCGAGCATGCCGGCCAGCTGGACGGCGACCTCGTGCTGGGCGCCGCTGTTCTTGATGCGGGCGACGATGGGCGCGGCCTCGTCCAGGGCGGCGGCGCGGCCCGCGGGGGTGTCGAGGTCGTAGCGGACGACGATCTGGCGCAGCGCGAACTCGAAGAGCGGCGTGCGGGGTTCGACCAGGTCGGCGACGGCCTCGTCGCCCTTCGCCAGGCGCAGGTCGCAGGGGTCCATGTTGTCCGGCGCGATGGCGATGTACGTCTCGGCGGCGAACTTCTGGTCGTCCTCGAAGGCGCGCAGGGCCGCCTTCTGGCCGGCCGCGTCACCGTCGAAGGTGAAGATGACGCGGGCGCTGCCGTTGTCCATGAGGAGCCGGCGGAGGATCTTGATGTGGTCACCGCCGAAGGCCGTGCCGCAGGTCGCGATGGCGGTGGTGACGCCGGCCAGGTGGCAGGCCATGACGTCGGTGTAGCCCTCGACGACGACCGCGCGGCTGGACTTGGCGATGTCCTTCTTCGCGAGGTCGATGCCGTAGAGGACCTGGGACTTCCGGTAGATCGCCGTGTCGGGCGTGTTGAGGTACTTGGGTCCGTTGTCCGCCTCGTAGAGCTTGCGCGCGCCGAAGCCGACGACCTCTCCGCCGATGTCGCGGATGGGCCACATCAGCCGGCCCCGGAAGCGGTCGATGGGGCCGCGGCGCCCCTCCTGGGAGAGCCCGGAGAGGATCAGCTCCTTGTCGGTGAAGCCCTTGCCGCGCAGGAAGCGGGTGAGGTGGTCCCAGCCCTGGGGGCTGTAGCCGACGCCGAAGTGGAGGGCCGCGGCCTGGTCGAAGCCACGCTCGGCGAGGAAGATCCGGCCGGTGTCGGCCTCGGCTCCGGTGGCGAGCTGCTCCGCGTACCACTCGGCGGCGATCTTGTGCGCCTCGACCAGCCGGATGCGTTCGCCGCGCTGGTGGGCGGGGTTGTAGCCGCCCTCCTCGTAGCGCAGGGTGATGCCGGCCTGGGCGGCGAGCCGCTCGACCACCTCGGAGAAGGTGAGGTGGTCGACCTTCATCACGAACGTGATGGTGTCGCCGCCCTCCTGGCAGCCGAAGCAGTGGAACAGTCCCTTGCTCGGGCTGACCTGGAAGGACGGTGACTTCTCGTCGTGGAAGGGGCAGAGGCCCTTGAGGTTGCCGCCGCCCGCGTTGCGCAGCTGGAGGTACTCGGACACCACGGCGTCGATCGGGACCGCGTCCCGTACCGCCTTCACGTCCTCGTCGTTGATCCGTCCTGCCACGAGGTGATTCTACGGGGGCGCGCCGACATCTCCGGCGGGCCGTGGTGCCCTTGGGGTGCTCGGGGCTGTGACATGGGCGGCCCGCCCGCGGGGGCGCGAGCGGCCGCACACGCCCCGCGGTCACCGGACGACGGCCCCGCGGGCGACCGGAACCCGGCCTAGGCGCCGAGTGCGTCCAGCGGCACCCGGGGGTCCGCCAGTGCTTCCGTGTCGATCCGCTCGCGCGAGCGGATCAGTTTCTGGATCGGCTCTGTGACGTCCCACACGTTCACGTTCATCCCGGCCAGGAGGCGGCCCTCCTTCAGCCAGAACGCGACGAACTCCCGCTTGCCCGCGTCACCGCGGATCACCACCTCGTCGTACGTCCCCGGCGGGGCCCAGCCGCTGTACTCCATGCCCAGGTCGTACTGGTCGGAGAAGAAGTAGGGGACGCGGTCGTAGGTGACCTCCTGGCCGAGCATCGCGCGGGCGGCCGCCGGGCCGCCGTTCAGGGCGTTGGCCCAGTGCTCGACGCGCAGCCGGGTGTCGAAGAGACCGTGCGGGAAGGAGGCGACGTCGCCGGCCGCGTGGATGTCGGGGTCGGAGGTGCGCAGCCGGGCGTCGACCGCGATCCCGCCGCCGTGCGCGCGGTCCGCGAGGGTGAGGCCCGCCGCCTCCGCGAGGCCCGTGCGGGGGGCCGCGCCGATCGCCGCGAGGACGTCGTGCGCCGGGTGTTCCTCGCCGTCGTCGGTGCGGACGGCGAGGACCATGCCGTCCTGGCCGACGATCTCGGTGAGCCGGGCGCCGAAGTGGAAGCGGACGCCGTGCTCGCGGTGCAGGTCGGCGAAGACGGAGCCGAGCTCCGGGCCGAGGACGCCGTGCAGCGGGGTGGGCTCCGGTTCGACGACGGTGACCTCGGCGCCGTACTCGCGGGCCGCCGCCGCGATCTCCAGGCCGATCCAGCCGCCGCCGGCGATCACGATGTGGCCGTTGTCACGGCCGAGGGCGGCCAGGACGCCCTTGAGGCGCTCGGCGTGCGCGAGCCGGCGCAGATGGTGCACGCCCGCGAGGTCGGTGCCGGGGATGTCCAGCCGGCGGGGTTCCGCCCCGGTGACGAGGAGCAGCTTGTCGTAGTGGACGAGCGTGCCGTCGTCACCGAAGCGGACCGTCTTCGCGGTGCGGTCGATCGCGTCGACGGTCTGGCCGAGGTGCAGCTCGATGTCGTTCTGCGCGTACCAGGCGGGCTCGTGCACGAAGACGCTCTCCCGCGTCTCCTTGCCGAGCAGGAAGCCCTTGGAGAGCGGCGGCCGCTCGTAGGGGTGGTCGCGTTCGTCGCAGATCAGTATCACGCGGCCGGTGAAGCCCTCCGCCCTCAGCGTCTCGGCCGCCTTGGCGCCGGCCAGGCCTCCTCCGACGATGACAAATGTCTGATCCGCGTCGACCACGTGATGCCTCCTACCGGGGTTCTGGGGGGTGGTCCCCCAGAGAACACTGTGCCTGCCGCCACATGCGAGCGTCCCGCACGCAGCGTGATGGGGGAAGGGGGACGTGCCCGATCAGGGCACGTCGGGTCACGTTCCGGGCCCGTTCGGGCGCACCCGGTCCGCACTTGTCAGGATCTCGTCCGCTCCGTCAGTCGGCTGTGCAGCGAGCGGGCCGAGGCGTCGGTGAGGGACGCGATCTGGTCGACGACGACCCGCTTGCGGGCGCGGTCGTCGGACGCCTGGTCGAACAGGGCGCGGAACTGGGGGTCGAGACCGTCGGGGGCGCGGACGGTGAGCGCCTCGGCGAGCTCGCTGATGACGATGCGCTGGTCGGCGCGCAGGACTTCCTGTTCGGCGCGCTGCATGACGTACCGGTCGGCGACCGCCTTGAGGACCGCGCACTCCAGGCGCGCCTCCTCGGGTACGACGAGCTCGGCGTCGTACCGGGTGAGACGCCCGGTGCCGTACCGCGCGCGGGTGGCGCCCTCGGCGGCCAGGCAGAAACGGCCGATGAGCTGGCTGGTGGCGTCCTTCAGCCGGGCCTGGGCGGCCGCCGTGCCGTCGTAGCCGTGCGGCCACCAGTCCTGGTCCTGGAGGCGGTCGAGGGCGGCGGCGAGTTCGGCCGGATCGGTGCCTGCGGGGACGTAGCGGCCGACGGCGACGCGGAAGATCTCCCGGCGCTCCGGTTCGGCGTGCAGGCAGTTGGGGTCGATGTGCCCCGCGTGCAGGCCGTCCTCCACGTCGTGCACCGAGTACGCCACGTCGTCGGCCCAGTCCATGACCTGCGCCTCGAAGCAGGTACGCGTACCGGGAGCCGTCTCACGGACCCAGTCGAAGACGGGCCGGTCGTCCTCGTAGACACCGAACTTGCCGGACGCCGGGTCGACGGGATGGGCGTCCCGGGGCCAGGGGTACTTGGTGGCGGCGTCGAGGGCGGCCCGGGTGAGGTTGAGGCCCACGGAGCCCTCGGCGGTGAAGCGTTTGGGTTCGATGCGGGTGAGGAGCCGCAGCGACTGGGCGTTGCCCTCGAAGCCGCCGCAGTCGCGCGCGAACTCGTTCAGTGCCTGCTCGCCGTTGTGCCCGAACGGCGGGTGCCCGAGGTCGTGGGAGAGACAGGCCGCCTCGACCAGGTCGGGGTCGCAGCCGAGGGCGGCGCCCAGTTCGCGGCCCACCTGGGCGCATTCCAGGGAATGGGTGAGGCGGGTGCGGGGGGTGGCGTCCCAGGCGTCGGTGCGGGTGCCCGGGGTGACCACCTGGGTCTTGCCGGAGAGCCTTCTCAGGGCGGAGGAGTGCAGAACGCGGGCGCGGTCTCGTTGGAAGGCGGTCCGGCCGGGGCGTTTGTCCGGCTCGGGGGCCCAGCGGGCGACTGACGTCGGGTCATAGGCGGTGTCGAGGTGTGCGGTGCCTTCCATGTCTCGACAGTAAGCGGCGGGGGTGACAATCGGGTGGTACCGGGCGCCCGCCCGGCTGTCGGGTCCGGCACGTTCCGCGCG
Organism: Streptomyces sp. Root1310; assembly: GCF_001426425.1. Taxonomy (NCBI): domain Bacteria; kingdom Bacillati; phylum Actinomycetota; class Actinomycetes; order Kitasatosporales; family Streptomycetaceae; genus Streptomyces; species Streptomyces sp. Root1310. The sequence continues at coordinate 889,026 of NZ_LMEQ01000001.1, forward strand.
TCCGGGCGGCCGTTCCGCGCGCCCGGGCGGCGCGTCGGCGGGTCCGGGCGGCCCGGGGGCTCAGGCCGACGCCAGTTCGGGGGCCGTGCTCGCCGGGGTCGCCCAGGCCTGGTCGTAGCGGTGCAGGAGCAGGCTCGCCATCGCCGGGTGGGTGCCCAGCGGGGCGGACGCGATCCAGGGGGCCGCTTGCGCGCACTCGGTCGCGAAGCGGCCGGGTGCCGTGAAATAGGAGGCGACCGCCACCCGGTCGCGGCCTCGCGCGGCCAGGGCCCGCAACGCCGTCGGGACGGCCGGGGTCGCCGTGGAGGCGTACGCGGGGACCACCGGGACGCCCAGTCGGCGCGCCAGGAGACGGGCCGTGCGGCGGGTGTCGACGGCCGAGTCGGGGTCGCGGGAGCCCGCCGCCGCGAGCACGACCGCATGCGTGCGGAGTTCCTCCCGCGTCAGGTCCGTGGGCCAGCCCGCCTCGACCAGACGCGTGTACAGGGTCTCCACGAGGAACGGGTGCGGGCCGAGCGGCGCGGCCACGCGCGTGTGCACCCGTGCCTGCGCGGCCATCTCGGGGATGTCCCGCTTGACGTGGTAGCCGCGGGCCAGGAGCAGCGGGACCACAACGGCGTCCGTGGTGCCGTGGGCGTCGAGGTCGGCGAGGGTGTCCGTCAGCAGCGGCTCGTTGAGCTCGATGTGACCGAGGTGCACCGGCAGACCGGGGCGCTGCTCGCGGACGCGGTCCAGGAGCGTGCGGACGGTGCTCAGCGCGCGCGGGTCGCGGCTGCCGTGGGCGACGACGACCAGCGCCGGCGGGCCGGGACGCCGGCGGCCGTCGAGCCGGACGAGGCTGAGCTGGCTGGCGAGCTGGGAGCTGATCCGGTTCATGATGTGCGCCGTACTGTCGAGGTGGACTTCGGACTCGTCGTACTGAGCGGGCGACGCCTTCATGAACAGATCCTGACGGACGGAGGTTGCACCCCCGTTGCCTGACCGTCACGAGTGTTTTCCGGTCGTTCACGCCGGGCCCGGGGGCGGTGTGAGATGTGGCTCGTGCCGCGGGAACGAACCGGATCACCGTCGGCTGCGTCTTCCCGGGCCGAAGGGGCCGGCGACCCGCTCGCCTGTTCGACCTGTTCCGACCTGGGGGATCACCGTATGGACATCCGTCGACCGCGGCTGCCGCGCACCCGTGCCGGCCGGCGACGGCTGGTGCAGGCCGTGATGGCCGGGTGCGTGCTCGCGCTGCTGCCGTCCACCTGGCTGTACGTCTCCACGGCCGACCGGCTCGGCACGACCGCCGACGCGCCGCGCACCGAGGTCGCCGTCGTGTTCGGCGCCGGTCTGTGGGACGGCGAGCCCTCGCCGTATCTCGCGCACCGGCTGGACGCGGCGGCGAAGCTGTACCGGGAGGGCCGTATCGAGGTCGTGCTCGTGACGGGGGACAACAGCCGTGAGGACTACGACGAGCCCGACGCCATGCGCACCTATCTGACCCGGCACGGGGTGCCCGACGCGCGGATCGTCAGCGACTACGCCGGTTTCGACACCTGGGACTCCTGCGTCCGCGCCAAGAAGATCTTCGGCGTCGACCGGGCCGTGCTGATCAGCCAGGACTTCCACATCCGGCGGGCCGTCGCCCTGTGCGAGGCGGCAGGGGTGGACTCGTACGGCGTCGGAGTCGCCGCCAAACACGACGCGACCTGGTACTACGGGGGCGCCCGGGAGGTTCTCGCGGCCGGCAAGGCGGCCCTGGACGCGGTCTTCGAGCCGGACCCCAGGTTCCTCGGCCCGAAGGAACCGGGAGTGACGAGAGCCCTCGCCGACGCCCGGTGAGGCGGCGGGTGGGGCAGGTGGGGCAGGTGGGGCAGGTGGGTGCTGCGGGCGGTCCCGGCGGGCGCCTCACGGTGGGCCCGGTCCGGCGGGGAGGGCACCACCACACCGCCGTAACAGGAGACCGCACGGCGCGTAACACGGCCGAAGCACGCTGGAGCGTATGCCGACCACTTCGACGCCCACCCACTGCCCGTACTGCGCCCTGCAGTGCGGGATGGCCCTGTCGCCCCTGCCCACGGGGGGCGTCGAGGTGGTCGAGCGCCCGGACTTCCCGGTGAACCGGGGCGCGCTGTGCGGCAAGGGCCGTACGGCGCCCGCGGTGCTCTCCTCCCGGGTGCGGCTGACCTCCCCGTTGGTGCGGTCCGGCGACTCGCTCGTGCCGGCCACCTGGGAGGAGGCGCTGGACCGGATCGCCGGGGAGTTCGGCAGGGTGCGGTCCGAGCACGGGGCCGACGCGCTCGGCGTGTTCGGCGGAGGCGGGCTGACGAACGAGAAGGCGTACACGCTCGGCAAGTTCGCGCGGGTCGTGCTCGGTACCTCGCAGATCGACTACAACGGCCGCTTCTGCATGTCGTCCGCGGCGGCGGCCGGCATCAAGGCGTTCGGTCTCGACCGGGGACTGCCCTTCCCACTGGAGGACATCCCGCGTACGGGGTGCGTGATCCTGGTCGGATCCAACCTCGCGGAGACCATGCCGCCCGCTCTGCGGTTCTTCAACGAGCTGCGGGAGAACGGTGGCACGCTGATCGTGATCGACCCGCGCCGCACGAAGACCGCCGAGCAGGCCGACCTGCACCTCGCGCCCCGGCCGGGAACGGATCTCGCGCTGGCGCTGGGTCTGCTGCACCTGATCGTCGCCGAGGGGCGGGTCGACGAGGAGTACGTACGGGAGCGCACCACCGGCTGGGAGGACGCGCGGGCGGCCGCCATGGCGCACTGGCCGGAGTACGTGGAGCGGATCACGGGGGTATCCGTTCCTCAACTCCGGGAGACCGTCAGGCTGTTCTGCGAACCCGAGGCCGCGATGGTGCTCACCGCGCGCGGGCCCGAGCAGCAGTCCAAGGGCACCGACACGGTCGGCGCGTGGATCAACCTCTGCCTCGCGACGGGACGGGCCGGACGGCCGCTCAGCGGTTACGGCTGTCTGACCGGGCAGGGCAACGGGCAGGGCGGGCGCGAGCACGGCCAGAAGGCCGACCAGCTGCCCGGCTACCGCAAGCTGGACGACCCGGCGGCACGGCGGCACGTCGCGGAGGTGTGGGGCGTCGACCCGGACTCGCTGCCCGGCCCCGGTCGCAGCGCCTACGAGCTGCTGGACGCGCTGGGGTCCGACGTGCGGTCGCTGCTGCTGATGGGGTCGAACCCGGTGGTCTCGGCGCCGCACGCCGCGCACATCGAGGAGCGCATCAAGTCCCTGGAGTTCCTCGCCGTCTGCGATGTCGTCCTGTCCGAGACGGCGGCCCTCGCGGACGTCGTCCTGCCGGTCACCCAGTGGGCCGAGGAGACGGGGACGACGACCAGCCTGGAGGGAAGGGTCCTGCTGCGCCGCCGGGCGATCACCGCCCCGGAAGGGGTACGGAGCGATCTGGAGGTCCTGCACGAGCTGGCGGCACGGCTGGGCGTCGAGAAGGGCTTCCCGACCGACCCCGAAGAGGTCTTCGAGGAACTCCGCCGAGCCAGCGCGGGCGGCATCGCGGACTACTCCGGCATCAGCTACGCGCGACTGATGGAGGAGAGCGGGGCCGGGGTGTTCTGGCCCTGCCCGGCCGAGGCGGAGGCGGAGGCCGAGGCGGAGGCGGAGGGCGAGGCGGGCGCCGAAGACGGCCGCCAGGGGCGGCGGGGGACGGCGGCCGGTACGCCTCGGCTCTTTCTCGACCGGTTCGCCACGGAGGACGGACGGGCACGCTTCGTGCCGGTCTCGCACCGGCCCAACGCCGAGGAACCCGACGACGACTACCCCGTCCTGCTCACCACCGGGCGGGTCGTGTCGCAGTACCAGTCCGGCGCCCAGACCCGCCGCGTGGACGAGCTGAACGCCGCCGCGCCGGGCCCGTTCGTGGAACTGCACCCCCGGCTGGCGGCGCGGCTCGGAGCGTCCGAGGGCGACCCGCTGGCCGTGGTGTCACGACGCGGAAGGGCGGTGGCCCCGGCCCGGATCACCACCGGGATCCGCCCCGACACCGTGTTCATGCCGTTCCACTGGCCGGGCGAGGGCCGCGCCAACACGCTGACCAACCCGGCGCTGGACCCGACCTCGCGCATGCCGGAGTTCAAGGTCTGCGCGGTGCGGGTGGAGATCGCCGAGTAACCGGCCCCCGTCAGCCGACCGCCGTCAGCCGACCGCCGTCAGCCTGCCGCCCACCGCCGGTCGGCGCTCGCCGATCGCCGACCGGATGCGTCCGGCACCGTCAGCCTGCCGCCGCCCAGCCCGGGATCGCGGGCAGGACCTTCTGCGCGATGCTCAGCAGGGCGGCGTCGTCCGGCCGCACGTTGTCCTGGCGCCAGATGGCGAGCTCGTAGCTTCCGCCGCCGTCCTTGGTGTCCGGGGCGACGGCCAGCGCACGGGCGATGCCGCCGGGGGCGGTGTCGGACTTGCCGCCGCCGAGGTCGAAGCTGAAGGCGATCGTCTGGCTCGAGTAGAGCACCGCGGGGTGGCCCGCGATCGTCTTCGACTCCGCTTCGTTCAGCAGGTCCTCCATCCCCGCGACCGGGAAGTCGTCGTAGGACCGCGAGAGCTTCACGGTGTAGGTGTCCAGCTGGACGGTCCCCTCGGGGCTGGGGATCTCGGTGCCGCCCGCCATCTCGACGGAGCCGTCACTGCCGTAGGCCGTCAGCGCGTGCTCCTGCGGAGTGCCCAGCAGCGTCGGCAGGTCCGCGCGGTTCAGCGCCGTGCACAGCTCCGTCCCGGAGACGCGGTGCGCCGCGTGCGCCTTCTCGGCGGCCTTCCTGTCCTCGTCGTCGACGCGGCAGACCGCCGGTTTGTCGGCGGCCACGGCGTCGTTCTTCTGGATCACGTACAGCCCGCCCCCGAGCGCCCCGACCACCACCAGCGCCGCGATGGCCTGAGCCCATGCGTTCGGGCCCTTCTCGGGCGCGGCAACCATCTCGGCCATGTCCCCCATTACCCCCATTACCCCCGGTACCCCCTGCTCGCGCGGGATACGCGCGGGGGGAGCGTAGCGGGTGATCCAGCCACGGGGAAGCGAGTTCCTCACCAGTAGGTGAGGTCGAGCACCCGCGCGCAGTGCGGATCCCGGTCGTCCGCCGCCATCTGCTCCACCTCCCCCCGAACCAGCGAGGGGAGTGCCGCGATCAGCGCCGTGAGCGCCCCGGTCGTCCGGACGTCGGCGGCGGTCACCCCCGGCAGGCCTTCGGCCCGGAAGTACAGCCGTACCCGGTCCTGGTCCAGGAAGAGAAAGCCGTGCAGAAGGGGGTCCGTCGCGTGGTCCTCGTCGAAGCACGTGGCCCGGACCAGGGTCCGCACCAACCGCAGTCCCCGATCGGCGGCCGTCTCGTCGGCCCGCGGCACGACCGCCGGGTCCACGGCGACGAGCGGCATCCCCATCACCGTGCCGCCCCCGGCCGGCCGGCCGCCCGCCCCGCACAGGGTGCGCAGCATCCCGATGACGTCATACGCGGTCACACAGTCGTCGCCGACGAGGAGCGGAATCTCGTAGAGCGTCAACTCCCCGGTGTCCACGGCACCTACGGGCCCGACGGCGACCCGCACGGCATCCGCGCCACCGGGGGCGGGCAGCACCCCGCGCACGTACGACGCCCCGACGAGCGGGGCATGAAGATGCTGAAGCACGAGGGGGATCAGGTCCGCCTGATCACGCACGGTCTCTTCGTCCACGGGGGCATTGTCGACGCCGGGGGCGGTGAAGCGCTGCCGGCCGCCCCGGTCCCGGGGTTCGGGTTCGGGGCGGCCGCGTCGTGCTGTCGGGGGCTGGGTCAGTTCACGTTGACCGCGGCCCAGGCCGCTGCCACCGCGTTGTACTCCGTGGTGCCGGTGCCGTAGAGGTCGCGGGCCGCGTTCAGGGTGGCTGTTCTTGCCGCCGCGTAGTTCGTCGAGGACGTCATGTAGACGGTCAGGGCGCGGTACCAGATCGCGCCGAGCTTTTCGCGACCGATGCCGGTGAGCGTCGAGCCGTTGTACGTCGGCGAGTTGTAGGTGACGCCGTTGACGGTCTTCGTGCCGCTGCCCTCCGCGAGGAGGTACGCGAAGTGGTTGGCGACGCCGGACGAGTAGTGGACGTCGAGGTTGCCGACCGAACTGCTCCAGTAGTCGGCGGAGTTGCCGTCCTTGCTCGGCTTGTCCATGTAGCGCAGGGCGTCCCGGCCGAAGCCGGAGCGGACGATCTTCTCGCCGATGAGGTAGTCACCGGCGTCGGAGGAGTTCCCGGCGTAGAACTCGACCAGGCTGCCGAAGATGTCGGACGTCGCCTCGTTGAGGCCGCCCGACTCGCCCGAGTAGGTCAGCTTGGCCGTCTTGGAGGTCACGCCGTGGGACATCTCGTGGCCGGCCACGTCCAGGGCGACCAGCGGGCCCAGCTGGGTGCCGTCACCGTCGCCGTAGGTCATGCAGAAGCAACTGTCGTCCCAGAAGGCGTTGTTGTAGCTGTTGCCGTAGTGGACGCGGTTGTAGGAGCCCTTGCCGTCGTTGCCGATGCCGTTGCGGCCGTGCACGTTCTTGTAGTAGTCCCAGGTCACGTCGGTGCCGTACTGGGCGTCGACGGCGGCGGTGGAGCGGTCCGCCGTGGCGCCGGTGCCCCAGTGGTTGTCGGTGTCCGTGAAGAGGGTCGCGGGGGCGCGGCTGATGCAGATGCCGAAGATGCACAGGTCGGTCTTGTTGGCCGCGTCGCCGGTGTACGTGTTGCCGCGGGTCGGGTCCTTGAGCTGGTACGTCGATCCCGAGAGGGTCGTCTCCAGCGGGACCGTGCCCCCGTACAGGGACTTGCCGTCGCCCGAGGCGGTCTCGATGGTGTCCCAGGCGTCGATCTGGGCGCCGGTGCGCGCGTCGGTCAGGACCGCGCGGGCGACCGGGTTGCCGAGCGTGTCCAGGGCGACGACGTCCGTCCGCCAGGCCAGCTTCGGGGCACCGTGCAGCGCGTCGACGACCAGCTGTGGCTTGGCCTTCACCTGCTTCAGCGTCTCGCCGAGGTTGGCCGCGCGCAGGGCGTTCACGGCGACGTCGGCGGCCTTGGGAGCGGACACCTTCGGGGTGATGCTCGACAGCGAGATCGCCGCCCTCGTCGCCCGGTTCGCGCTGCGGTAGGCGCCGTCGGGTGCCAGATGGACGACGAAGTCACCACCCAAAACCGGGAGTTGTCGATACGTGCGGTCGTAACGGACGTGCTGCGTGCCGTCCTTGTCGACGATCACGTCACGGACGGAGGTGCCCTGTACGGAGGTGAGGCCGAGGGTCGCCGCGTGGTCGGCGAGTACCGCCGCCGCGTTGTCGAGCGCCGTCGCGCGGGTCGGCCTGTCCGCCGCGTCGGCGACCGGGGAGAGCACGGCGGCCAGGAGCGTGGCCGTGGTGGCGGCGATACCGGCGGTGGCGAGACGGGAACCTCGGACGTGCTGCCGTATCCGACTCATCAGTGTCTTCGGTCTCCTCGAGAAGGCGCCGTGGGGGGCGCGTGTGGGGGTGGCCTGTGGGTGGCCTGTGGAGGTCGCGCTGATGTCGTCCTGGCATTTAAGAGGCCCTGACATGTCATGTCCATAGCGCATGCGCGATGGACCGGTGAGAGGGCGGTGAGGGGAGAGAATCGTTTCCGTGAGCGCCCCGGAACTCCCCTTCTTCGTCTACGGCACCCTCCGCCCCGGCGAGGTCAACCACGACCTCCTCCTGCGCGGTCGCACCCTCCGCGAGGAGCCGGCCCGGCTGGCCGGAGCGGTGCTCTACCAGGGACCCGGCTATCCCTACGCGGTGGAGCAGCCGGGCGGGACGGTGACCGGCGAACTCGTCACGCCCCTCCCGGGGGCCTACGCGCGACTGCTCGCCGAACTCGACCGGCTGGAGGAGTACGTACCGGGCGACCCGCGCAACCTGTACGCCCGGGTCGAGCGCGAGGTGACGGTGTCGGGGGCGGTGCCGGAGGCGGCGACAAGGACAGTGACAGGGGCGGCAGCGGCAGCGGCAATGGGTGGAGACGGGGATGGGGATGGGGATGCGGACGGGGGCGGGGACCGGGACCGGGAGGGGGCGGTGCTTCGGGGCGGGGGGCACGTCGTGCGCGCCTGGGTGTACGTCGCCGCACCCGCCGTCGCCGACCGTCTGCGGGCCCGGGGCAAGCTGATCGAGAGCGGGGACTGGCTCGACCGGCGGTGACCTCTCCGGCCCCGCGGCGGCGACCTCTCCGGCCCCGCGGCGGCGACCTCTCCCGGTCGGCGGCCTCACGGCCTCGCGGCAGCCGTCGGGCCGTACCGGCGCGGCCACCCGCGGCGGCGGTCACCCGTTCACCCGCCCCGTGCGCGCTTTTCCGTGCCGGGCCCTCCACACGCCGGTGACCTGGTGAAACCCTCGTCGGGCCACCCGACCGCGCGCACATCTGACACCCATTCATCCCATTCCTGACGCCCCCTCAGGAAGCGGGCTCGCCGTGCTGCGACTTACCTCGGAAGGGCAGGGAGACTCGAAGAGCTCGAAGGAGCACCGATGCGACGCACCGCCCGTCGTAGCGCACGTCGTGCCGCGCATGTGCTGGCCGGTACCGCGCTCACCGTCATCGCCACGGCCGGGTTCGCCGCACCCGGCACCGGTGCCGGTGCAAGTGCCGGTGCCGGTACCCGTGCCGGAAGCCTGGAGGTGTATCCCTCCACCGCGGTGCCGGGCGGGCAGGTCTCGGTGAACACGGCGGCGTGCGGGGACGGCGGAGCGGCGACGGGCGACGCCGGGGCCGTGGGCGCCGGTCGCTTCCCGCTCGCGCCCAGCGCGCACAAGGGTGAGGCGATCGGACAGTTCCGGGTGCCGCCGAGCGCGCAGCCGGGCACGTACGAGATCGTCGCGGAGTGCGCCGCGGGCGGGCGGCGCGTCACCGGGGACCTGGTGGTCGTGCTGGCCTCCGACCGGCAGCCGGTGCATCCGCGAGGAAGTGTGAAGACGGGGGTCGGCGGCGCACTGGGCCCCGACCCCGTACAGACCGCGGCCGGCGTGGCGGCTCTCGCCGTCGCCGCCGCGGGCGGTACCTGGCTCCTGCATCGCCGGGCGAGAGGCGACGGGATCTGACGGACACCCTCCGCTGTCCGTCCGCCGGTACCGCATGTCCCCTCCCCCTCCGGGTCCGACGCCCCTCGCGGCCCGGAGGGGGAACGGGGTCCCCCGACCAGGAAATTCACGGAAAGCGTCCACGCGAAGAGTCACGCAGAAGGGTCCCGGGATGCCCAGGGTCGGCAACACCGCCATAGCGGCCGTCACCGTGATCGCTCTCGGCGGCGGCGCCTGGCTGCTGCACAGCGGCGCGGAGACACACGCCCCGCCGCAGCCGTCCGCGGCCCAGGCCCACTCGACCGACCCGGCCGACCCGGACGTACGAGTCCCTTCCGCCCCGGCGCTGGCGCCCTCCCCGCCCGACCGTGTCCGCATCCCCGCGATCCATGTCGACGCCCCGCTGACGGGCCTCGCGCTCACCGCGTCGGGCAGCCTCGACGTCCCGCCCGCCGAGAAGAAGAACCTGGCCGGCTGGTACGAGGCCGGCACCACTCCCGGCGAGACGGGCACCGCCATCGTCGCCGGCCATGTGGACAACGCCGACGGCCCGGCCGTCTTCTACGACCTGGGCGCCCTGCGCAAGGGCAGTGCCATCGAGGTGGACCGGCGCGACGGAAGCGTGGCGGTGTTCACCGTGGACGCCGTAGAGGTCTACCAGGCACGCGACTTCCCCGACGAGAAGGTGTACGGGGCGGCGAGCAGGCCGGAGCTGCGGGTGATCACCTGCGGCGGGGGCTACACGAAGTCGACCGGCTACCAGGGGAACGTCGTCGTCTTCGCGCATCTCACGTCCTCGCGCGCCTGAACGCCCGGCTCCCGCCCCTCCCCCCGCCCGCCCCACCGATTGCTTCCGCCTTGTCGCGAACGGGTTAACTCCCCACTTCCTGACGGGAGATGACCGATGATCGGAACATGCGTGCACAGGACCAGCAGGACATCACCGCTCGTCCCGTCCGGACTGCGACCGCCGCCGCGCGGCCGGCGGCGGCCGTCGGTCCGGCCCTGCCCTCCGGACCGGCCGTGGCCTCCGGACGGCCGACCGTCTCCTCCGGACCCGTCGGACCCGTCGGACCCGTGAGCCCGGTCGCGCCAGGCGGACCGGTCGGACTCGGAGGGCCGGTCGGACTCGGAGGGCCGGTCGGACCGGTCGGACTCGGCGGACCGGTCGGACTCGGCGGACCGGTCGGGCCGGTCGGCTCCGGTGGCGCGCCGTCCGCCGGGCACCTGCTGGCGTTGCAGCGCACGGCAGGCAACGCCGCCGTCGTCCAGGCGCTGGAACAGCAGCGGCAGGCCCAGCGCCACGCGCACGGGCCCTCCTGCGGTCACGAGGACTCCACTGCCGTACAGCGCCACACGCACGGACCCACCTGCGGCCACCACGACTCCGCCCCCGTACAGCGCCACGCACACGGACCCTCCTGCGGTCACCACGGTTCCGCGCCGGTGCAGCGATCGTCCGTGCCGGACGTGCTGCGTGCCGCCGGGCAGCCGCTGGACGGGGCGGTCCGCACGGAGATGGAGGCGCGGCTGGGCGCCGACTTCTCGGACGTGCGGCTGCACACCGGGCCGACCGCCCAGCGCTCGGCGGCCGAGGTGGGGGCGCGCGCCTACACCTCCGGCAGCCATGTCGTCATCGGCGCCGGCGGCGCGGACCGGCACACCCTGGCCCACGAGCTGACGCACGTCATCCAGCAGCGTCAGGGGCCGGTCGCCGGTACCGACAACGGCTCGGGGCTCAGCATCTCGGACCCCTCCGACCGTTTCGAGCGCGCGGCGGAGGAGAACGCCCGCCGTGTCCTGGCCGGTCCCGCGCCGGCCGAGGCGGCTTCGGTGCAGCGGACGGCGGACTCCCCCACCGAGGAGGCGCCCGTCCAGCGGACGGCGGCCGCACCCGCCCGCACCGGCGGGGAGATCGCCGTCCAGCGCTTCGGCGACGGCGAGGCGCCCTTCGACCACGCCCAGTACTACGCGAAGACGGGCTGGCAGGCGGCGGCCGAGGAGTTCGAGAAGCGGCTGGGCGCGTACTCCTTCGGGCATCCGAGGGCGCTCGCCGCGGCCCGTAAGACCGTGGCCCGGCTCAAGCAGCTGCTCATCGCCTACGCCCGCACGGAGCACAAGGACGTGGCTCTCGCCAACAAGTCGTTCTTCAAGGACGACAAGACGAGCGCCGGGCAGGTGGGCGAGGGCCTGACCACCGCCCAGATCAACGAGTTCTTCGCCCGCGACGGAAACGTCCGCGAGCTGATCACGGCCGTCTACAACGCCGCCTACTACAACAAGGGGGCGGAGCTCTCCCTCAAGGAGATCCTCAACGGGATCATCGGACCCAAGCCGCAGCTCGCGTCCACCCTCGGTATGAACCAGGAGGAGCTGAAGAAGCACTCGGCGTTCCTCAACGGCTGGTCCCGCCCGCCTCTGTGGGCCGCGGCGAACCTCGCGGGCAAGGGCTACAACTACGAGAAGGACCCGTACGCGCTGGGCAACCTCCTGTGGCAGTCGGACCCGGAGACCTTCGCCGGCGACACCCGCGAAATGATCAACAGTCAGGGGCCCCGGAAGGAACGGAGCGAGGCCGACAAGGAGGCCAACCGCAAGACCCCCCGCGACTACGCGGACCGGGGTGCCCCGCTCAGCGCGCGCGAGCTGGCCTTCGTCGGCAAGCCCGGCCCGGACGACAAGCTGCCCTGGAACGAGGGCACGGCCTACTGGGAGATCCAGCAGAACGAGTCCTGGCCGAAGGAGAACGCCGCGCGCGGCGTCCCGGTCGTCGCGGGCATGTCGGGCACCACGACCCGGATGCTCAAGACCTTCCAGTGGATCAAGGTGTCCGGGGTGGACGTCTTCGACTACCGGATGGCCGTGATGGGCTGGATGCTGCCGTCCTGGGACCACTCGCTCTACGAGATCCTGCGCGGCTCCTGGGCGGCCGGGGTGAAGGGGCCGGGCGAGTCCGCGGCCCGTGCGGGCAAGGGCGCGGCGCTGATGTACCAGAACATCGCGCCCTTCACGGAGGAGGAGCTGCGGCAGAACGTCTGCGTCGGCGGTCATTTCCCGCACGAGGCGATGTACTTCGCCGAGGCCAACAAGCCGCGGGACACCGATCCCGCGGCCAGCGGCTTCATGGAGCCCGGCCAGAACGCGGCCGGAACGGTGCCGGCCAAGTACAACGCCTTCGTGCGCGGCGACACCGCGCCCACACCGCGCATCGCCAAGTGGAAGGCGGACAACGGGGGCGCCTCCACCGAGGCCGTCGCCGAGAGGTTCAAGCCCGCCCACGCGACCGCGCTGATGGCGTACACCGGCGGGGCCCACCAGATGATCAACTCGGTGGTGCGCAGCAGGCTGCTGCCCGAGGGCTACGCGCCCTACGGAACCGGCGGCGTGGCCTCGGCCGGCGCCGCGGCCGTCTCGCTCCAGCAGATCAAGAGTCAGCTCCGCTGGGCCGCCCAGAACGACGGTCCCGACCAGGAGTGGGTGCCCACGCTCGACGAGGACCCGGTGATCCAGCCGCAGCTCGCGAACGCCCGGGGCACGGACCCGGTGGCGAAGAAGGCGGCGATGGCCGTCATCGACGCGCGGATCGACGTACTCGCCCCCGTCCTCTTCGAGGAGCTCAAGGCGCACGCCGACATGACGATGGAGGCGCTCAACCGGCTGCCTCCCGTCACCGGCACGGTCTACCGCGGCGACTGGAATCTCGGCGGGGACGAGTCGATCTACCGGCTCGGCAAGCAGGCGGCGCTGAACTACCGGCCCGGATCCGTCTTCACGACCTCCTTCGACAGCACCAGCAGGGAGAAGTCCGTGGGACTGGGCTTCATGCGCGGCCAGCGGGTCTCCGGCACGAAGACGCACCGGATCCTCCTGGAGCTGACGCTCACCGGGAAGTACGGCCGTGACATCGACCCCTTCCACCAGTACCAGGGCACCGAGGCGGAGGTCCTGCTCATGCCGGGCGCGAGTTTCAGGGTCGACAGGAGCGAGTGGGTGCAGGACCCGGGCCACGACCCGGCGAACGGCGGCAGCGACTGGTACGAGCACGTCTACGCAACAGAGGCCTGACCACCGGCCGCCTCGCCCCTCACTCCCTACGGGGCGGGCGGCCGGGGGCGGCGTCACACCTGGGCGGGACCGTCGGCCCGTGACCGGGCGGGGGCGGGTGGGCACAACCCTCACACCCCCGGCCCGGCCCCGCTGAGGGCAGCGTTCCTCGCGGGAAACAACGGTGATGCGGTCGGGTAACGTCGACAACGCACGCTCCTGGACATGACCTCGAATTCGCGTGTGGTGGTGATCGGCGCCGGCCTCGCGGGCGTACGACTCGCCCGCCGGCTCGGCGAGCTGGGCACGCCCGCGCTGCTGATCGGCGAGGAGGAGCACCGGCCCTACAACCGGGTCCTGCTCGCCGAGGTGCTGGCCGGCCGGTACTCCCCCGAGGTGATCGCGCTGCCCGCGCCCGCCGGCCTGGTCCGGGGCCGGGTCACCGGCATCGACCGCGACCGGCGGACCGTGGCCTGCGCGGACGGCTCGGAGATCGCATACGACACCCTGGTCCTGGCCACCGGCTCCAACCCGGTGCTGCCGCCCCTGCGCGGTCTGTTCACCCCCGACCACGTCCTGCCGGAGGGCGTCCACGCCTTCCGCACCATGGACGACTGCCTCGGCCTGTCGAAGGCGGTACGGCCGGGTGTGCGGGCGGTCGTCATCGGCGGCGGGCTCCTCGGGGTCTCCGCGGCCCGTGCGCTCGCGGTACGCGGCGCGCAGGTCGTCCTCGCCCAGCAGGCCGAGCGGCTCATGGAGCGCCAGCTCGACCCGAACGCGTCCAAGCTGGTGCTGCGGCACCTGAGGGACCTCGGCGTCGAGGTCCACACCGAGTGCCGGGTCCGCGACGTGCGCTGCGTCGGCGGCGCCGTCCGCTCGGTGGAGATGGCCGACGGGTACGCCCTCGACGCCGACCTGGTGGTGCTGGCCTGCGGGGTATCCCCCCGCGCCGGACTCGCCAAGGCGGCGGGGCTCGCCGTCCACAAGGGCATCCTGGTCGACGACGAACTCCGCACCTCCGACCCGTACATCCGGGCGATCGGCGACTGCGCGCAGCACGACGGGAACGTGTACGGGCTGGCCGCGCCCGCGCTGGAACAGGCGGACGTACTCGCGGAGTCGCTCGCCGGAGACCCGGGCGCCCGGTACGCCGGCACCCGCGCCCTCACCCGGCTCACCCTCGCCGGGCACAGCGCCTTCGACCTCGCCGCGTTCGGCGAGACGGAACCCCGCCCGGGCGACGACGTCGTACAGCTCGCCGACGCCACCCGGGGCACCTACCGCAAGGTCGTCGTCCGCGACGACCGCCTGGTCGGCGGGGTCCTCGTCGGCGAACTCGGCACCGTCGGCGCGCTGGCGCGCGCCTGGGAGGGAGCAGAGCCGCTCCCCTCCGACGGCGGCCCCCTGCTCCACCTGCTCACCAACGACGGAGGCTCCTGATGACCGCCACCCCCGGGGGCACCCCCACGATCGTGCTCGTCGGCCACGGCATGGTCGGCCAGCGCTTCCTCGAGGCGCTCGCCGAGCGCGGCCTGACCGCCACGCACCGCGTGGTCGTGCTCTGTGAGGAGCCGCGTCCCGCCTACGACCGCGTGCAGCTCACCTCGTACTTCTCGGGCAAGACGCCCGAGGACCTGTCGATGACCGACATGGGGTTCATCGCCGACCACGGCATCGAGCTGTACGTCGGCGACCCCGCGGAGACGATCGACCGCGAGGCCCGCAAGGTGACGGCCCGCTCGGGACTGACGGTCGACTACGACATCCTCGTCCTGGCCACCGGCTCCTACCCGTTCGTGCCGCCCGTCCCGAACAAGGACGCCGAGGGCTGCTTCGTCTACCGCACGATCGAGGACCTCCTCGCGATCGAGGAGTACGCCCGCACGAGGACGACGGGTGCGGTCGTCGGCGGCGGTCTGCTCGGACTCGAGGCGGCCGGTGCGCTCAAGGGCCTCGGGCTCACCTCCCACATCGTGGAGTTCGCGCCCCGGCTGATGCCGGTCCAGGTCGACGAGGGCGGTGGCGCCGCGCTGCTGCGCACCATCGAGGACATGGGACTGTCCGTCCACACGGGCGTGGGCACCCAGGAGATCGTCGTCGACGAGTCCGGCGCCGTCACCGGCATGAAGCTCTCCGACGGCTCCGAACTCGCCACCGACCTGGTGGTGTTCAGCGCCGGAGTCCGCCCCCGCGACCAGCTGGCCCGCGAGTGCGGCCTGACGGTCGGCGAGCGGGGCGGCATCGCCGTCGACGAGCAGTGCCGCACGGTGAACGACCCGCACGTGTTCGCGATCGGCGAGTGCGCGCTGGCCGCCGACGGCCGGGTGTACGGCCTGGTCGCCCCCGGCTACGAGCAGGCCATCACGGTCGCCGCGACCATCGCCGCCGACGAGTCCGAGCAGCTGACCTTCACCGGCGCCGACCTCTCCACCAAGCTGAAGCTGCTCGGTGTGGACGTGGCGTCCTTCGGCGACGCGCACGGCACCGCCGAGGACTGCCTCGACGTCGTCTACTCCGACTCCCGCTCGGGCCTGTACAAGAAGCTGGTCATCGGCCGCGACGGCACGCTGCTCGGCGGCATCCTGGTCGGCGACGCGGAGGCGTACGGCACCCTGCGCGCCTTCACCGGCTCCGTACCGCCCGTCGCCCCCGAGTCCCTGGTCCTGCCGGCCGGTACCGGGGAGTCCGTCCAGCTCGGCCCGTCCGCGCTGCCGGACGAGGCGATCATCTGCTCCTGCCACAACGTGTCGAAGGGCACGATCCGCGGCGCGGTGACGGAGCACTCCTGCACCACCGTGCCCGAGGTGAAGAAGTGCACCAAGGCCGGTACCGGCTGCGGCAGCTGCGTCAAGGTGCTCGGCCAGCTGGTCACCGCCGAGCTGGAGGCGAGCGGCGTCGAGGTCGACAAGGGCCTGTGCGGCTGCTTCGCGCAGACCCGCGAGGAGCTGTACGAGATCGTCCTCGCCCTGCGCATCAACACCTACCAGGACCTCCTCGACCGCTACGGCCGGGACGGCGCCCGGGGCGGCGACGGCTGCGAGATCTGCAAGCCGGCCGTCGGCTCGATCATCGCCTCGCTGGCCCCGACGATCGGCGCGAGCGGCTATGTCCTGGACGGCGAGCAGGCGGCCCTCCAGGACAGCAACGACCACTTCCTCGCCAACCTCCAGAAGAACGGCTCCTACTCGGTCGTCCCGCGCATCCCCGGCGGTGAGATCACCCCCGAGGGCCTGATCGTGATCGGTGAGATCGCCCGCGACTTCGGCCTCTACACGAAGATCACCGGCGGCCAGCGGATCGACATGTTCGGCGCCCGGGTGGAGCAGCTCCCGCTGATCTGGACCCGGCTGGTGGACGCCGGCTTCGAGTCCGGTCACGCCTACGGCAAGTCGCTGCGCACGGTGAAGTCCTGCGTCGGCCAGACCTGGTGCCGCTACGGCGTCCAGGACTCCGTCCGCATGGCGATCGACCTGGAGCTGCGCTACCGGGGGCTGCGCTCCCCGCACAAGCTCAAGTCGGCGGTGTCGGGCTGCGCCCGCGAGTGCGCCGAGGCCCAGTCGAAGGACTTCGGCATCATCGCCACCTCCAACGGCTGGAACCTCTACGTCGGCGGCAACGGCGGCGCCACCCCGCGCCACGCCGACCTGCTCGCCCAGGACCTCGACGACACCGAACTGGTGCGCCTCATCGACCGGTTCCTGATGTTCTACATCCGCACCGCCGACCGCCTGGAACGCACCTCGACCTGGTTGGACCGGATCCCCGGCGGCCTGGACCACGTACGGGACGTGGTGGTGGAGGACTCGCTCGGCATCTGCGAGGAGCTGGAGTCCCTGATGACCGACCACGTCGCGCACTACGCCGACGAGTGGGCCACCACCATCAACGACCCGGAGAAGCTCGCCCGGTTCGTGTCCTTCGTCAACGCGCCCGACACCCCCGACCCCGTCGTCGGCTTCGTGCCCGAGCGCGACCAGATCAAGCCCGACCTGCCGTTGCTGTCCATCGGCCACCGTCCCCTGGAAGGGAGCGCCCAGCGATGACCCTGGCACTCGAGACGACCGACCTCAAGGTCCAGCTCCGGCTGGAGGACCAGTGGTTCACGGTCTGCGACCTCAGCCAACTGATCCCCGGCCGCGGCGTGGCCGCCCTGCTGCCCGACGGCCGCCAGGTCGCCCTGTTCCGGGACCGGGCGGGTGAGCTGTACGCCGTCGACAACCGCGACCCGTTCGGCGGCGCGGCCGTCCTGTCCCGCGGCCTGACCGGTAGCCTCGACGGCCGCACGTTCGTCGCCTCCCCCCTGCTCAAGCAGCGTTTCGACCTGCTGAGCGGGAGGTGCCTGGACGACGACACGGTGCGCATCGCCACCTACCAGGTGCGCACCGCCTGACGCCCGCCCCCGCCCCCGCCTACCGCCGGCCCGGTGTCGTCGCTTGCAGACGTCTGGCCGGACGCCGGGCGGGGGCGCCGTTGACCGTGCCGCCACCGGTGCCCGCGCTGCCGCCTGTGCCCGCGCTGCCGCCGGTTTTCCCGGTGCCGCCCGTGTTCCCGGTGCCGGCGGGCCGGGCCGGTACCGCCGGGAGCCGGACCACCGCGTCGAGGCCGCCGCGCGGCGCGGGCCGCAGGACCACCTCGCCACCGCTCGCGTGGGCGAGGCGCTGCACCAGGGCGAGGCCCAGACCGGTACCGCCCTTGGGGGCGTCCGGGGCGCGCCAGAAGCGGTCGAAGGCACGCCGGCGCTGCTCCTCGGTCATACCGGGGCCCTCGTCCATGACGTGCAGCTCGATCCAGCCGGGACCGGCCGGGCGGTGCGGATGCCGCTGCGGGTGGCGGTGCGGGAAGCGGCGCTCGTGGGGCATGTGGAGGCGTGGGTCGACGGAGACCGTGGAGCCCGGGGGCGCCACCCGCAGGGCGTTGGAGAGCAGGTTGTCGAGGATCTGCTCCACGGCCCCCGGCAGCGCCAGCACCTCGCCCGAGTAGTCCCCCGCCAGCGCCAGCCACACGCCGTGCTGCTCGAACAGCGGCGTCCAGGCGCGGTGCCGCTCCGCGCAGACCCGGCCCAGGTCGACCGGCTCCCGCTCCACGGCGCTCTCGTCGAGCCGGGCCATGGCGAGCAGCCCCTCGACCATCCGGGCCAGCCGGTCGGTCTCGGTCAGCGCGGCGGTGAGCGAGCCCCGCGCGTTCAGGGCGATGTCGTTCTCCAGGTTCTCCAGCCGCAGCCGCAGTGCCGCGAGGGGCGTCTTCAGCTGGTGCGAGGCCTCACCGGCGAAGGCCCGCTGGGAGGCCAGCAGGTGTTCCAGGCGGGCGGCGGTCCGGTTGAAGGTCGCGGCGAGACTGCGGACCTCCGGCGGCCCCTTGGTGATCGCCACCGGGACGGCGGTGCCGCCCATCGCCAACTCATGCGTGGCGTGCTCCAGTTCACGGATCGGGCGACCGGTCCAGCGGGCGACGACGAACCCCAGCGCGGCCACCGCGGCGAGCACCGCCAGTCCGCCCAGGGCCAGCAACAGCCAGACGTGGTGCACCCGTTCGGACACCATCCGGGTCGGCACGGTGATCCGGACGGCACCCTGTTCCTCGACGCCGTGGCGTACCGGGGTGGCCACCGCGAGGTACTGCACACCACCGATGGTGGAGGTACGCACGTCGGCCGTGGCGGTACCGCGCAGGGCGGCGGCGATGCCCGGCCAGGAGGCGAGCTTGCCCTCCTCCCGCCCGGTGAGCGGATGCGACGAGGCCAGCAGGTTGCCGCTCCCGTCGACGATCAGCACCTTGCCGCCGATGCGCTCGGCGCAGTGCGCGGCCCGCGCGGGCAGGTCCTGCGCCGCCCGGCCCGCCGAGATGGACAGCGAGGCGAACGCCGAGACCGACTCCGCCTCGTCCGTCGCCGCGTTGATCACCCGCTCCCGCTCCCCGCGCGAGTAGACGAAGCCCAGCGGGATCTCCAGGCAGAGCAGGACCAGGGCGGCGAGGGTGAGATAGCCGAGCAGCAGCCGACGGGTCATCGGTAGGCCGCCGAGCGCCGGTCGTAGCCGTGGGGTGCGGGGGCGTGGGGGGCGTGGGGGGCGTGGGCGTGGGGTGCGGGGGCCGACGGCTCGTAGGCGCTCCGGGGCCGGTCGGGCTGGGGGTGCGCGGGCGGGGCGAAGGCAGGTCCGGCAGGGGCCGGTGGGGCGGAGGCCGGTGGGGCGGAGGCCGGTGAGGTGGCGGCCGGTGGTTCGTACGGCTGTCGCGCGCTCGGGGAGGAGGTGTGCACCGCCAGCCGGAAACCCACTCCGCGAAGCGTCTGGATCCAGGCCGGGTTGCCCAACTTCCTGCGCAGGGTGGCCACATGGACGTCCAGCGTCTTGGTCGGCCCCTGGTAGTGCGGGTCCCACACCCGGTCCAGGATCTGCTGGCGTGAGTACACGGCCCCCGGATCCTCGGTGAGCAGCGCGAGCAGTTCGAATTCCTTGGGCGTCAGGGCCACCACCTCCTCCCCCACCCACACCTGCCGGGTCCGCCGGTCGACGACCAGGGGACCGGCGGCGGCTGCGGCGGAGGCCGGGGCGGCAGCCGTGGCGGCTGTCGTGGCAGTGACCGTAGCGGCGCCTTCGAACGCCTCGAACGCCTCGTAGGCTCCGGTCGCCCCGAACGCTGCCGTCGTATCGGACGTCGGGGCCGCCTCGGGCGTCAGGGGCGCCAGGGGCGCCTGGGAGGCGAGGGGGGCGGTGACCGCCGACGCGAAGGGCTCCCCGCCGACCGGCTCGTGTCCCGTGAACTCGCCTTCGGCCAGCCCTCGGTGGGTTCGCCGGGTCACCGCGCGCACCCGCGCCACCAGCTCACGCATGCTGAACGGCTTCGCCAGGTAGTCGTCGGCGCCCAGCTCCAGACCCAGCACACGGTCCGCCTCCTCCCCCCGGGCGCTGAGGATGATGATGGGGACGTCGGAGTTCTGCCGGATGCCCCGGCAGACGTCGATGCCGTCGATGTCGGGCAACCCCAGGTCGAGCAGGACGACATCGCCGTACGGCCCCCTCAGCCCCTCGCCGCCGGTGCCGACGTGACGCACCGCCAGCCCGAAGTTGCCGAGGCCCTCGACGAGCGGTTCGGCGATCGTCCGGTCGTCCTCGATGAGCAGGACTCGTACACCCATGCGTTCCCGTCTCTCCTGTGCGCCGAATTCACGTGGTCCGTGGATCCGTCACGCTACAAGAACGGTCGGGAAAACACCTCGAATCTCCCGGCCAATGTGAGCAGCGGCTCAACTCCGGTCGAAATCTGTCCCATTCTTGTCGGCGGTTTAGTGTTCCTCTAACCTTCGCCTGGCATTGACCCCTCTACGGTGATGAGGAACTGGTCGGACCCCCATGCCGACCAGCTCTGACCTGGGAGGATCCGTGAAGGCACTGCTGGACCGCGCCCGCTCGTTCAAACGGCGGGTCGACTTCGAGAGCGGCGAATACCGGCGACTGGCCGAAGGCCAATATCCCGAGGCATTGTTCATCACCTGCTCGGACTCACGGGTGATACCCGCACTGATCACGGGCGCGCGGCCCGGTGAGATATTCGAGCTGCGGAACGCGGGGAATATCGTTCCGCCGCACGGCCGGCAGGGCGCCTCCGGCGAGGCGGCCACCATCGAGTACGCGCTGGAGGTGCTCGGCGTTCAGGACATCGTGGTGTGCGGCCACTCCCACTGCGGTGCGATGGGCGCCCTCAAGTCCGGCGACGACCTGTCCGCCCTCCCCGGCGTGGACGCCTGGCTGCAGCTGGCCCGCCCCCGGCTGGCGCCCGTCCTGGACGGCGACGTCGAGGACCCGTCGATGCCGGACGTCGCCCAGCTGAACGTCGTCAACCAGCTTGCGGCGCTGCGCGGTTACCCGGCGACGCAGCGGCGTCTCGACTCCGGGCGACTGCGCCTGCACGGCTGGTACTACGAGGTGCACACCGGTCAGGTGCACGAGCTGGACGAGGACGGCCTGTTCCGGGTGCACGCGGCATGAGCGGCGCACACGCCAGGCACGCCCGGGGCCGGGGTACGGGCACCGGCACCGCTTCGGGCGCGGAGTGGGACCCGGGCGCCGACCGGGACACGGGCGCGGAGTGGGGAGCGGGCGCGGACTGGAGCGCCGGGGACAGTGACGGCAGGGGCCGCACGTTCGGGGAGGCGGCCGGGCTGACCGGGCCGCCGCCCCGGCCGGCGCCACCGCGGCCCATGTCCCCTCCGCCGCCCACACGCCCGCCCGCGCAGACACCGACACCGACGCCCGGGTGGGACTCCGCCGCGGAGGCCGCCTCCAAGCACACGGCGAAGGTCGCCTCGCAGGACACGGTGCCGGGCACAGCGAAGGGCACGGCGGCAGGTACGGCGGCAGGCACCGCGATGGGCACGGCGATGGCCACCCTGAAAGCGGCTGCGCAGAAGGGCGATCTGGCCACCGAGATCACCGCGTCCCTCGTCGTCTTCCTGGTCGCGCTCCCGCTGTGCATCGGCGTGGCCGTCGCCTCGGGCGTCTCCCCCGAACTGGGCATCATCTCGGGAGTCATCGGCGGCCTGGTGGTGGGCGCGGCACGCGGCAGCACGCTTCAGGTGAGCGGCCCGGCCGCCGGTCTCGCCGCACTGGTCGCCGAGACCGTGCTGGAGTACGGCGTCGCCATGCTCGGCGTGATCGTGCTCTTCTCGGGCCTCCTCCAGATCGTCCTCGGCCTGGTGAAACTGGGCCGGTTCTTCCAGGCGATCTCCCTGGCCGTCGTCCAGGGCATGCTCGCGGGCATCGGCCTGCCACTGATGTTCAGCCAGGCGTACCCGGTGGCGGACGCGAAGGCCCCCGGTACCCCGCTGGAGAACATGGCCGGCATCCCCGGCCTGCTCGCGGACACGGTCGCCGACCCGCAGGCGATGATCGCCGCCGGGCTGGGCGTCGTCACGGTCGTCCTGAGCTTCCTGTGGAAGAAGGCGCCGGGTCCGGTCAGGAAGGTACCCGCGGCCCTGGTCGCGGTGGGCATCGGCATCGCGGTCGCCGCGCTGCCGGGCGTCGACGTCAAGACCCTCCAGGTGGGCAATCTGCTGGCCTCCGTCGACGTGCCGGGGGCGGAGCAGTTCGCGGGTCTGGCGGACGCCGGGATCATCACCGCGATCCTGACCTTCACCGTGATCGCCTCGGCGGAATCGCTGTTCACGGCGGCCGCGGTGGACCGTATGCACGACGGTCCGCGCACCCGCTACAACCCCGAGCTGATCGCCCAGGGCGCCGGCAACACGCTCGCGGGACTCCTCGGCGCCCTGCCCGTCACGGCGGTGGTGGCCCGCAGTTCGGCGAACGTCCAGGCGGGCGCCAGGACCCGGCTCTCCCGCACCCTGCACGGCCTGTGGCTGCTGGCGTTCGCGCTGCTGCTCCCCCAGGTGCTGGCCCTGATCCCGATCTCGGTCCTGGCGGGCGTACTCGTGCACAGCGGCTGGAAGCTCTTCGCTCCCGACGAGTTCCCGAAGATGTGGCGGCAGGACCGGGGCGAGTTCGCCGTCATGACGCTCACCACCCTGGTCATCGTGGCGACGGCGCTCCTGGAGGGCGTCCTGATCGGCCTCGCGGCGGGCATCGTGCTGGCCGCGGTGCGGATGTCCCGGACGGTCATCCGGCAGCACACCGAGGACGACACCGCGAAGGTGGTGATGGCGGGCAACGCGACCTTCCTGCGGCTGCCCCAGGTCATCGAGGCCCTGGAGACCGCCGCCGAGGCCGGCAAACCCCGCATCCGGCTCGATCTCACCGGCGTGACCCACCTCGACCACGCCTGCCGCAGCCAGGTGGAGGAGTTCACCGCCCAGCAGCGCGCCAAGGGCCTGCGGGTGGAACTGCTGATGCCGGGCCCGGCGGGACGACCGACCGCGGAGGAGGAAGCGGCCTCGGCAGCCGACGACCCCCGGCCCGCCGCCCCGCTGCCCCGCCGCCGGACGGCCCCCGCGCCCGCCACCGTCTCCGCCGCCGCTCCCGGCCCCACCGCCGAGTGGTTCTACCTGGACACCACGCCGATGCCGGAGGACTTCGCGCAGCGGTACGCGGAGGAGTACGCCCCGGGGTACGCGCAGGGCTACCCGCGGGACCACCGGGAGGCTTACCCGCAGGGCTACGCGGAGGGGTACGCGGACGAGTACACCTCCGGGTTCGCGCGGGGGCAGGCGTGACCACGGGACGGGCGCGACCAGGGCACGGGCACGGGCGCACGCACCGGCACCAGCACCGGCGCGCACGGGGCACGGGGCACGGGCGCGACCAGGGCGCGCGCAGAGGAACGGGTACCGGCAGAGGAACGGGTACCGGCAGAGGAACGGGTACGGGCAGACCCACGGCCCGGACGGCACGCGCCGTCCACACGTCTCACCGTTCGTCGACTCGTCCGTTCCCCGGCCCATCGGCCCCTCACGGCCGCACCGGTCACGCATGGCGGGCCGCCCGTACCACCCCCGTGCTTCCCACACCCCCGGACCCGTCGACGCGACCGCAACCCGAGCGCGTGGACCGGTGTCCCTCACGGCATCGGCCGACGGGCAGACGCGGCCGACGGAGATCGAGGGACGACCATGAACCTTTCGCGCACCTCACGCACCACACCCGGCCGGGCCACCACGCTCGGCGTCACGGCGGCCGTATTGGCCACCGCGACGATGGCCACACTCACCGTCACATCGGCGTCGGCGTCGGCCTCGGCGTCTGCGTCGGCGTCGGCGTCGGCGTCGGCCTCGGCGTCTGCGTCGGCGTCGGGGAATCGGGCAGCCACCGGCGCCCAGGCGCACGCAGGCGCCCCGTACGCCTGGGCCACCCGCAGGGGCAGCACCATCGGCATCTACGGCATCGACCTGCACGGTCGCGGCTTCACCGTGGGCGCCACGGCACGGATGGCCCTGTTCAGGGACTCGGGCCCGCGTGGCATTCCGGTCTGGACGAGGGACGTGACGGCCCGCCGGATCAACGGCCGCCCCGGTGGTGCCTTCGACGTGACCACGGGGCTGCTGGACTGCACGGCGTACGGCTACCCGAAGGACTCCACCGTGATGGTGTGGGACATCGCCACCAACGCGTGGTCCAACAAGGTCCGTGTCTCCACGGGCTGCAACCGATCCCTGAGGTGAGCGGCGAGGCGGCCGAGCCGGGGCTCAGCCCTTGAGGGCCTCGCAGGACACCCCGGTCAGCTGCTCGGAGGCGGCCCACAGCCGCTCCCCCGCCCGGTCGTCGAGGGTCCAGGGTGCTCGCCGTGACGGCGCGGGGGCCCCACGCCACATCGCCAGTGACGGCCCGGTGAACGAGTCCGGGCGGACCCCGGGCGCGGTCGCCGCGTACAGGGCGGGCAGCGCCCCGGCCTCGGCGGGCTGGGCGAGGACCCGGTTGCCGAGCGCCATCAGCCGCTCGGCGACCCGGCGCCCCTCCGCCCGCGGCCCCGCCGTCTGGAGGTTGGTCGCCGCGTATCCCGGATGCGCGGCCGCCGCGACGACCTCGGACCCGGCCGCCGTGAGTCTGCGCGCCAGCTCGTGCGTGAAGAGCAGGTTGGCGGTCTTCGTACGGCCGTAGGCGATCCAACGCCGGTACTTGCGATCTGAGTTGAGATCGTCCGGGTCGATGTTGCCGAGCAGGTGCACCATGCTGGAGACGGTCACGATCCGCGTCGCCCCGGCCGGTCGGTCCGGCGCGGCGAGCAGCGCGGGCAGGAGCAGCCCCGTGAGGGCGAAGTGCCCGAGATGATTCACCCCGAACTGCGTCTCGAACCCGTCGGCGGTGGTGCCGTACGGCACCGCCATCACGCCCGCGTTGTTGACGAGCAGGTCGAGCCGGTCGTACGGCAGGGCGTCCGCGAACTCTCGTACGGAGGCAAGGTCCCCGAGCTCGAGCCGCCGCAACTCCGCCTGCGCGTAAGGCACTTCCTCGCACAGTCGCCGGACGGCCTCCCGCCCCCGTGTCTCGCTCCGGCAGGCCAGCACCACCCGCGCCCCCTTGCGGGCGAGCTCGCGCGCGGTGACGTACCCGAGCCCGCTGTTCGCCCCGGTGACGACGGCGGTGCGACCGCTCTGGTCAGGGATGTCGTGCGTGCTCCAGCCGGTCATGGCCGTACTCCCTCCGCAGTGTGCACGAACCACAAAGCTCACGGACCACAAAGTTCACGGACCGCAAAGCTCACGGCCGCAGCGTGCACGGGCAGCCTACGGCGCTCCCGGTCACCCAGCCCGCATCTCCCCGTTACGACATGTCCACGACATAGCTACCCTGCACTTCTAGCGTTCGGCAGCGCACGACCCTGAACGACCCCGTCGCCGGGACCGGCGTACGGGCGGTTCACCACACCACCCCTGGGAGTGAGCGTGGAACGTCGTACCTTCCTGCGTGCGGCCGCGATCGGCGGCTCCTCCGCCGTGCTCGGCGGAACCCTCTGGCGCGGCGCCGCCTACGCCGCCCCGGCCCAACCCGGCACAGGCCCCTACGGGGCGCTCGGCGCGGCCGACGCCAACGGCATCCGGCTCCCGAGCGGCTTCACCAGCCGGGTGATCGCCCGCTCCGGCCAGACGGTGTCCGGAACCTCGTACACCTGGCACAACGCCCCCGACGGCGGCGCCTGTTACGCGGACGGCACGGGCTGGATCTACGTCTCCAACTCGGAGATCAACCCGTCGGGCGGCGCGAGCGCGGTGAAGTTCTCGGCGACGGGGACGATCACCGCCGCGTACCGCGTCCTCTCCGCCACCCGCCAGAACTGCGCGGGCGGCAAGACCCCGTGGAACACCTGGCTGTCCTGCGAGGAGGTCGACCGCGGGTACGTCTACGAGACCGACCCCTGGGGCACGAAGGCGGCGGTCCGCCGGGACGCGATGGGCCGGTTCAAGCACGAGGCGGCCGCCGCCGACCCGGTCCGCAAGGTGCTCTACCTGACCGAGGACGTGACCGACGGGTGCTTCTACCGTTTCCGGCCGACGAGCTGGGGCGACCTGTCCTCGGGAACACTGGAGGTCCTGGTGGCCGGCACGGCCACGAGCGGCCCCGTGACCTGGTCCCCGGTGCCCGACCCGACCGGCGCCACCGCCACCCGCAACCAGGTGTCCGGCGCCAAGCGCTTCAACGGCGGCGAGGGCTGCTACTACGCCGACGACACCTGCTGGTTCACGACGAAGGGCGACAACCGGGTCTGGCAGTACAACGCGGCCGCCCAGACGATCGAACTCGCCTACGACGACTCGCTGGTGACGTCCGGCACCCCTCCCCTCACCGGAGTGGACAACGTCACGGGCTCCTCCTCCGGTGACCTGTTCGTGGCGGAGGACGGCGGCACCATGGACATCTGCCTCATCACCCCCGACGACGTGGTCGCGCCCTTCCTGCACATCGACGGCCAGTCGGGCTCCGAGATCACGGGCCCGGCCTTCTCCCCGGACGGCACCCGCCTGTACTTCTCCAGCCAGCGCGGTACGAGCGGCAGTTCGTCGGGCGGCATCACCTACGAGGTGAAGGGGCCGTTCCGGACGTAGGGACGCCCGGGGGCAGGCACTTGCACTTCGGCGTGGGGGCCGTGGACGGCGAGCGGGATTGACAGGAACTCGACAGCCGAACGGAGGAACGGGGTGGGGCGGCGGCTCGTTACTCGCCACGAAGCCGAAGCGGAGCGACACCACACACCGGGTGGCCACAGCCGCACCCGGTGTGGCCGCGGTTCGCCGCGTCACGCGTGAGCAGAGGCACGCCGCAAGCAGAGGCACGCCAGATACAGAGGGACGCCGTACACGGAGTCACACCGTACGCAAAGTTCCATCCGTACGCAGAGTTCCGTCCGTACGCAGAGTTCCATCCGTACGCAGAGTTACGCCGTTCGCCGCCCGCACCCCACTCACGGAGGCACGTAACCATGACCCCCACACCCGCCCCCACGCCCGCTGCCGGCCCGTCCCGCCGCGCCGTCCTCGGCAGCGCGGCCCTGGCTGCCGCCCTCACCCTGACGGCCACGGCGTCCCCCGCCGCGACCGCGGCCCCGTCCGCCTCGCGAACCCCCAAGTCCCCTACCGACAAGGACGTTTGGCCGACCGAGTACCCCCTCCCCGACGGCTGGCTCCCCGAGGGCATCGCCATCGGCGGCAAGCCGTACGCCTACCAGGGCTCGCGCGCCAACGGCGGCATCCTCCGCACCGACCTGCGCACCGGCGAGGGCACGGTCCTGTACGCGGGCGGCACCGGCCAGGTGTCGGTCGGCCTGAAGCTCGACCACGACGGCCTGCTGTACGTGGCGGGCAGCACGGGAGTGGCGCGCGTGATCGACTCCCGCACCGGGCTGCTGCTGACGTCCCACCAACTCAGTGCAGCGGTAGGCCACTTCATCAACGACGTGACCCTGCTCGGCGACCGGGCCTGGTTCACCGACTCGCGGGACGCCGTGCTGTACGGCGCCCCGCGCGGCCGGACCGACGGCGAGATCCGCGCCCTTCCGCTCACCGGCGACTGGGTCCAGCTCCCCGACGTGAACAACGCCAACGGAATCGTCGGCACACCGGACGGCCGAGGCCTGATCGTCGTCAAGAGCACACCGGGCGAGCTGTACAACGTGGACGTCAGGACCGGTCACGCCACGAGGATCGCGCTGGTCGGCGCGTCGGACGTGGTGAACGGCGACGGCCTCTACCGCATCGGCCGCACGCTGTACGTGGTCCAGAACCGCCTCAACCTGATCAGCGTCTGGTCGCTGGACCGCACGGCGACCACGGCCACGCTCACCCGCACGATCACCGACCCCCGCTTCGACGTCCCCACCACGGCCGCCCGCTACGGCGACCGCCTCTACCTGGTCAACGCGCGCTTCACCAGCCCGCAGCTCCCGGAGACGACGTTCACGGCGGTAGCGGTGTCCATCTGACGCCCCCCGGCCCACCGCCCGGGAGGAGGGAGGGAGGACGGCACTCGACCAGCGCGGCCGGCACCCTCCACTCTCTCCCTCCCTCCCCCTCTCCCCCATCCCCCGTCGGCTGGGGCGATGCACACAGAAGGTCACAGAACAGCCACTCCTCCCACACCACATGCAAAACGGCCATACCGTCGTCCCCTCACACCACGGCTCCGGGGGACGAACATGAGCAACCCGTACACCACCGCACCCGCCCACAACACCACCCCCCGGTGGGCCAGAAAGAGATACGTCCTGCCCGCCCTCGCCCTCGCCCTGTTCCTCGGCGCGGGCATCGGCGCGGCCGACGGCGACACCACGACGGAGGCGAAGCCGACGTCCGCCGAACCGCGGCCCACGGTGACCGTGACGACCACTGCGACCGAGACCGCCGTCCCCGAACCGGCGGGCACGGTGACCGCCACGGCGACGGAGACGGTGAAGGTGACGAAGACGGTCACGGCGAAGGCGGCGGCGAACGAGGACGGCTCCGGATCCGGCACCGCCGCCGGAGCCGACGATTCCAACGGCTCGGCCGGCTCCGCCGATTCCGGCGATTCCGGCGACTCCGGAAGTGCGTACTACGCCAACTGCGCGGCCGCCCGCGCGGCCGGCGCCGCTCCGGTCCGCGTGGGCGACCCGGGTTACGGGCGCCACCTGGACCGCGACGGCGACGGCGTGGCCTGCGAATAGGGAGACGCAAGGCGCGAGCCGCCGCCGGAGTCGTGGACCCGGCACGCCTGGGCGACCGCCGGCTGTTTGCCGAACCGGCAACAGAACTCGCGCCTTGCGCACCGGGACCACACCCTCGGAACCGACAGCCGATCTCAAGTCCCGGAGGGCCCACCGATGTCGCAGCAGACCGCGAACGACGTGAAACACCGCATGGTCCCCTCACCCGCGGGCCGTCTGCACGTGGTGGAGCAGGGCGAAGGCCCTCTGGTCCTGCTCGTGCACGGCTTCCCCGAGTCCTGGTACTCCTGGCGTCACCAGTTGCCGGCGCTGGCCGCGGCCGGGTACCGCGCGGCCGCCATCGACGTCCGCGGCTACGGCCGTTCCTCCAAGCCCCGCGCCACGGACGCCTACCGCATGACGGAACTGGTGGAGGACAACGCCGCGGCCGTCCACGCCCTGGGCGAGCGGTCCGCGGTGATCGTCGGTCACGACTGGGGTGCGACGATCGCGGCGGACTCCGCCCTGCTGCGCCCGGACGTCTTCCACGCGGTGGGCCTGCTGAGCGTCCCCTACACCCCACCGGGCGGACCGAAACCGAGCGAGGTCTTCGCGCAGATGGGCGCGATGAGTTCGACGGATGCGACGGATGGGGTGAGTGCGGCGGATGAGGCCGGCGGGGAGGGTGGGACGGATGGGGCGAGTGCGGCGGCCGGGGAGGAGGAGTTCTACGTCTCCTACTTCCAGGAACCCGGCCGTGCCGAGGCGGAGATCGAGCCCGACGTACGGGGCTGGCTCGCGGGCTTCTACGCCGCCCTGTCCGCGGACACCATGCCGGCGGCGGGCTCCCCCGACCCCCACTTCGTCACCCGGGGCGGAAAACTGCGCGACCGTTTTCCCGCCGGGGTGCTCCCCGCCTGGCTCACGGAGGCGGATCTCGACGTCTACGCGGAGGAGTTCGAGCGAACCGGCCTGACCGGCGCCCTGAACCGCTACCGCAACATGGACCGCGACTGGGCGGATCTCACGCCCTTCAACGGCGCCCCGATCACCCAGCCGTCCCTGTTCATCGGCGGCGCCCTCGACGCCTCCACGACCTGGCTGGCCGCCGCGATCGAGGCATTCCCCGAGACCCTCCCCGGCCTCTCCTCATCCCACATCATCGAAAACTGCGGCCACTGGCTCCAGCAGGAACACCCCGAACGAACCAACCAACTCCTGACCACCTGGCTGTCCACCCTGCCGACACCCTGAACCCCCATACCCACAACAAAGGGCGGCACCCCCAGGGTGCCGCCCATACTCACGCCCGCTACCGCCGATCAGTCCCGCCGAATCAACTCCGGGTCGATCCGCCGCCCGATCAGCGGCAGGGCACCGAGCGCGGCGACAACCACAACGCCGAGCGCGGAAGCGAGGAGCAGCGGCAGCCCGTCCCCGTCCCAGAACACTGCCCCGCCACCGGTCACCAGGTAACTGGACTCCGCCATCTTCCCGGTCACCACGGCGAGCACGAGCCCGACGGCCAGGGGCAAGACAACCTGCGCGACCTGAACGGCCCGGAGCGTCCGGGGCCTGGCCCCGAGCAACGCCAGGGCAGTGACCTGCGGCCGGCGTTCCACGGCTCGATCGGTGGCGGCGACGAGATACGCCGCCACCCCGATGATCAGACCCAGGATCATGCCCACGGCGAGGAGGGTCTTGATGACGGTGATCTGCTGAAGAGCGGCGGCGTCCACGCCGTCCGTCTCCACCTCGATCGTGGGGTCTACCCCCGCGATGCCTTCGAGTACGGAGCGCACGGCTGCGGCGCTGCTCAGCAGCTTGAGAGTGGCTCGGTCCTCGGGACGGAATCCGGCGGGGAACAGGGACGGTGGGATCAGAACAGCGCCGCTGCTGACCATCTGTGCTGCCGTGTCGTCGTGATACTTGATCGTCTGGCGCGGCACCTCCACATTGACGACCCGGCGCTCGCCTTCGGAGTTTCGCAGGTGGAAGGGGAAACTGTTTCCCGGCTTGCTGGCCTCGTCGTAGGTGTGACCCTGAACCATCAGCCGGGCGGGACGTCCGTCGACGCAGTTCTCGACCAAGGACGCCATTCTGCGCAGTTGCCCGCAAGTGGCGATCACGGCACTGATGCTGGTCCACACCTCGCTGCCGGGTTCCGTCCACGACTGCGCCTGAATGGCGTGGCTACGGACGCCTGGAACCTCGGTGAGAGCCCGCTCCTTGCTCTCGGGAACCTCGTCGAGCGCCATGGTGTAGAGCTGAACCGGCGAGGTGTTCTTGGAGACCTGGTTCAGTTCGATGAGCACGCCCTGCGTGAGCGACGCCGCGTAGACCAGCAACACCAGGCCGGTCGCCACGCGTAGAGCACCGCCCGGTTCCACTTCGTTGCGGCGCATGGCGAGACCCAGAGACAGCGAACTCGTGGCTCGGGCAACCGTCCGGGCCAGCGCGCGCGAGAGGATCGGCAACGACAGCACGAGGCCGGTACCGACCAGCACGACGGCGAGCGGCATCAAAATCGCCGAGAACGACGTGTCCGTGGGTACGTTTCCCGTCGCGCCGGCCACACAGTATCCGATGACGATGCCCAGTCCGGGAACAAGCGGAAGCAGGCCCCACAGACGCGGCGGCTTCTCCACAGCACTGCGCCGCACGGCCAGCGGGTTGGCCGCGGCCTTCTTCGCTCCGACCCGACCCACGAACCAGGCCAACGCCGGACAACCCACCAGACAGACGAGAAGCGCCGTCCCGGGCAGTGCGCCATCGGCCGGGTACCACTTGAACCCGGGCAGTCCCATCCGCGCCACCAACTGGTTGACGACCCAGTAGGCACCCAGGCCTAGCACGGCTCCCAGCAGTGCGGCAGCGACGGTCTCGGCCGCGTTGACACGCTGTGTGCCCTTTGCACTCAGCCCGAGCAGGCGCAATGCGGCCAGCCGCCTCATGCGGGAAGCGGCGGACAGCCGGGCACACACGGATAGGAACACTGCCAGCGGAAGCAGTACGACACCTGCCAAGGTGAAGCGCAGAATGTCGAGCGTAGAGGGCTCCACAGTCGGGAAGCGCGCGTATTTCCAACCGAATTCCGACAAGTGGCCACCTCCCTTGAGCTCTTCGGGTCTGCTGCCGACGTACGCGTAAAGCTCGTCGGGCTGGGCCAGCCCTTCGGCGGAGATGAGGCCGACCTCGTTGCCGGGCAGAAGTCGAGAGAGGCCGGGATCTTTGTTCAGCAGCTCGTGCAGCCGAGGAGAAACGAACACCTCACCGGGTCCCGGAAGCTCCGGAAGGCCCGGTGGCGGAGCGATAGGTGGGCCTGTCTGAGCCACGAAGATCCGGGTGAGGGGTTCGGAACCGTAGGGGCCCAGGCGGGTGAGGGCCAGGCCGGCCCCTGCAGTTGATAGACAGCTACCTCGTCCGTTCGAGCAATCTGGCTCTCGAGCTGCCTTTCTGGAATCTTGCGCAGCCAGAATTCCCGGAATCGCGAGAACGACCGCCAGACAGCACACACCTACCCCGCTGCCCACGACCATGAGCATGAAACGCACACGGTTACCTCGTCCGCTCCCGAGCAACAGCCTTAGCCCCAAGAGAAGTTCCTTCACGACGTCTCCTGTGCTTGAGCCGTGAGCATTCCGTCGCGCATCGTGTAGCGGGTATCGGCTCGTGCTGCTACCTGCGTGTCGTGCGTCACGAGCACCACTGCCGTTCCTTGTGATCGCGCAAGGGTGAGGAACTCCTCCAGCACAGCCGTGGCATTGTTGCTGTCAAGCGAACCGGTGGGCTCATCCGCGAATACAACAGCCGGCTTGTGCACCAATGAACGAGCCACCGCCACGCGTTGACTCTGCCCTCCGGACACCTGCGACGGACGTCGCCCTCGTAGATCACCAAGGCCGAGACGCCCCAGAACTTCACCGGCCGCGGCAAGGGCGTCGGCCTTACGCCGACCGGCTAGCCGGAGCGGCAGCGCGGTGTTTTCTTCCACGGTCAACTCCGGCAAGAGTTCACCGTACTGGAAGACGAAACCGAAACGTTCACGACGCAGCACACTTAGCTCTTCATCGTTGAGAGCCCCGAGGGAATTCCCTTCGAAACGGATCTCACCGCAGGTGACTGGCAAGACACCTGCCAAACAATACAGCAGCGACGACTTGCCCGAACCGCTTTGACCGGTGATCGCCGCGACTTCTCCCCGACGCAGGGAAATGTGCGCGTTCCTGACAGCCGACGTTTCCCCATAGAGAAGATCAATCCCTTTGGCGGAAAGAACTTCTGACGTATTGATCTCGTCCCCCTATCAAGAGCCCGAGCCCAGGCAAATCCACCTGAGCTCGGGAAGTCAGACCGATCAGGCATGGTCCCAGTCGTACAAAAAGTTCTGCTCCGGAGCGCAATTGTCCGGGCGAAGGGCACCCCGGTCGCGGCATACCCGGAACTTAACCTTTCCCGTATAGCGCTGCGCACCGTCCCAGTTGGACTCATGCAACCGAACTGAACTCCGCTGCTTTCCGTAGTAGCGCACCCAGCCGTGCCCGTGAACCTTCACCTCGACGTAGACGTTGTGCCGGTCAGTGGTGATCGTGTCCTTGAGCCGACCCCGCCATTCGAAGGCGCCGTGATTGATGCCGGGCCGGTTGAACTTGTACTTTCCTTCACTAAACTCCGCGCCCAGCGGTGCAAGTTTCGGGATCTTCCCCTGCACCGGCGAAGTAGGCACCGCCACCGCACCACCGAACATCAGACCAACCGCAGCCAGGCCGAGCAATGCCCTCTTCATCCATGCCTCCGTGACCATCAGCGACGCGACCATCGCCAGGAGTAACGGACTGTAGCGGCACGTAAGTTGACAGAAACGATCTATCTCCCCACAACCATCACATCAGGCGATCGACTTCCAGCCACTTCGCCACAGAAAAGAGGCCACCATCGCGGGCCACCCGTACCCCGGATCGCAGCGCGAACGCTGCTCACCCGTAGGCGTAGGTGGGCGGTCGTGTGAAGGGTGGGGTTTGGGAGTTGTGTAGGTGGGCGTAGGTGCCGCCGTGGGTGAGGAGGTCTTCGTGGCGGCCGGTTCGACGAGGTGGCCGCGGTCGACGACGAGGATGCGGTCGGCGTCGGGAGCCAGGTTGAGGTCGTGCGTGATCATGATGGTGGTGCGAGGTGTCGTACCCCTCGGGCCGCGCGGTGATGAACTCGTGCGCGGCGGCCGCCCGGGCCGCCAGACGCGACCCGCGGACAACGCAAGAGGACGACACCCCCGCACAGGGTGCCGTCCTCCGTGGTGCGCCGGGGCCGCCGCCGATCGGTGAGGGTCGGGGACCGGCGGCGGCTCCGGGGTTATCGGGGGTCAGCGGTGGTCGCTGCCCGTCGACTGTGATGCCGCCCGGCCCGCTTCCAGCCGCGCCACCGGGATCCGGAACGGCGAGCAGGAGACGTAGTCGAGTCCCACCTCGTGGAAGAAGTGGACGGACTCCGGGTCGCCGCCGTGCTCGCCGCAGACGCCGAGCTTGAGGTCGGGGCGGGTGGCGCGGCCGGCCTCCACCGCCAGCTTCACCAGGGAGCCGACGCCGTCCCGGTCGATCGTCTCGAACGGGCTGACGCCGAAGATGCCCTTCTCCAGGTAGGCCGTGAAGAACGAGGCCTCGACGTCGTCGCGGCTGAAGCCCCACACCGTCTGGGTCAGGTCGTTCGTGCCGAAGGAGAAGAACTGCGCCGCCTCGGCGATCTGACCGGCGGTCAGCGCGGCGCGCGGCAGCTCGATCATCGTGCCGATCGAGAGCTTCAGCTGGACGCCGGTCGCCGCCTCCACCTCCGCGATGACCTGGTCGGCCTCCTCGCGGACGATCTCCAGCTCCTGGACCGTGCCGACGAGCGGGATCATGATCTCCGCGCGCGGGTCGCCCTTCGCCGTCTTGCGCTCGGCCGCGGCCTCCGCGATCGCCCGTACCTGCATGGTGAACAGGCCGGGGATGACCAGGCCGAGGCGTACGCCGCGCAGGCCCAGCATCGGGTTCTGCTCGTGCAGACGGTGGACGGCCTGGAGGAGCCGGAGTTCGTTCTCGTGGGGCTCCTGACGGGACTCCGCCAGGGCCACGCGGACCGACAGCTCGGTGATGTCGGGCAGGAACTCGTGCAGCGGCGGGTCCAGGAGCCGGACCGTGACCGGAAGGCCGTCCATCGCCGAGAACAGCTCCACGAAGTCCTGCTTCTGGAGCGGCAGGAGTGCCTTCAGCGACTCCTCGCGCTCGTCCTCCGTGTCCGCGAGGATCAGGCGCTCGACCAGCTCACGACGGTCGCCGAGGAACATGTGCTCCGTACGGCACAGGCCGATGCCCTGGGCGCCGAAGCGGCGGGCGCGCAGCGCGTCCTCGGCGTTGTCCGCGTTGGCCCGGACCCGCAGACGGCGCTTCCGGTCCGCGAAGGCCATGATCCGGTGGACCGCCTCGACCAGTTCGTCGGCGTCGTTGGCGCCCGCGTGCATCCGGCCCTCGAAGTACTCCACGACGGGGGACGGGACCACCGGGACCTCGCCCAGGTAGACCTTGCCGCTCGAGCCGTCGATGGAGATCAGGTCGCCTTCCTCGACGACATGGCCGCCCGGCACCGTCATCCGCCGGCGCTTGGTGTCGACCTCGAGCTCCTCGGCGCCGCAGACACAGGTCTTGCCCATGCCTCGGGCCACCACGGCCGCGTGCGAGGTCTTGCCGCCGCGCGAGGTCAGGATGCCCTCGGCCGCGATCATGCCGTCCAGGTCGTCGGGGTTGGTCTCACGGCGGACCAGGATGACCTTCTCGCCCGAGCGGGACCACTTGACGGCCGTGTACGAGTCGAAGACCGCCTTGCCGACCGCCGCGCCCGGTGACGCCGCGATGCCCCGGCCGACCTGCTGGACCTTCGCCTCGTCGTCGAAGCGCGGGAACATCAGCTGGGCGAGCTGGGCGCCGGTGACCCGCTGGAGCGCCTCGGCCTCGTCGATCAGGCCCTGGTCGACGAGCTGGGTGGCGATGCGGAAGGCCGCGCCCGCCGTGCGCTTGCCGACGCGGGTCTGGAGCATCCACAGCTGACCGCGCTCGATGGTGAACTCGATGTCGCAGAGGTCCTTGTAGTGGTTCTCCAGCGTCTCCATGATCTGCATCAGCTGGTCGTACGACTTCTTGTCGATCGACTCCAGCTCGGCCAGCGGGACGGTGTTGCGGATGCCCGCCACCACGTCCTCGCCCTGGGCGTTCTGGAGGTAGTCGCCGTAGACGCCCTGGTGACCGGAGGCGGGGTCGCGGGTGAACGCCACGCCGGTGCCCGAGTCGGGGCCCAGGTTGCCGAAGACCATGGAACAGACGTTGACGGCCGTGCCCAGGTCGCCCGGGATGCGCTCCTGGCGGCGGTAGAGCTTGGCGCGGTCGGTGTTCCAGGAGTCGAAGACCGCGTGGATGGCGAGGTCCATCTGCTCGCGCGGGTCCTGCGGGAAGTCGCGGCCGGCCTCGTTCTTGACGATCCGCTTGAACTTGGTGACCAGCTTCTTGAGGTCGGCGGCCTCGAGCTCGGTGTCGACGGTGACCTTCTTGGCGGCCTTCGCGGCGTCCAGCGCGTCCTCGAAGAGCTCGCCGTCGACGCCGAGGACCGTCTTGCCGAACATCTGGATCAGGCGGCGGTAGGAGTCCCAGGCGAAGCGGTCGTCGCCGGCCTGCTTGGCGAGGCCCTGGACCGACTTGTCGGAGAGGCCGATGTTGAGGACCGTGTCCATCATGCCGGGCATCGAGAACTTGGCGCCGGAGCGGACCGAGACCAGCAGCGGGTCGTCGGCCTGGCCGAGCTTCTTGCCCATGCGCTGCTCCAGCGCGTCGAGGTGCGCACTCACCTCGTCACGCAGTGCCGCCGGCTCCTCGCCGCTGTCGAGGTAGACCTTGCAGGCCTCGGTGGTGATGGTGAAGCCCGGAGGGACCGGAAGGCCCAGGTTGGTCATCTCGGCGAGGTTCGCGCCCTTGCCGCCGAGGAGGTCCTTGAGGTCCTTGTTGCCCTCGGTGAAGTCGTAGACGAACTTCACGCCCTCAACGGTCGCGGCCTGCTCGGCTACCTGGAGATCTTTGTTTTCCGACACGGGTCTCGACTCCTCGAGGACGCGGTGGCTGCCCTGACGGCCAGGAACATACCCAGATCGAAGGCTCCTGGGTACGTCCACTCGCGCGTCATGTGCCCGTAACCAACCGTCCGCCAGCGGATCGAAAGTCAAGGCTTGGCAAGCGCACGGCCGCCGATGTTTTTACTTCTTGAACGCAAGCACCTCCCGACCGGCTCTCACATGCCCCATATTACGCTCAGATGAGCACTGAGCGGCACGATTGATTTCGATCGATGAACGATCAAGGGGTGGCACTGAGTGCCACCCCTTGGAGAAGTGCAGTCGCTCTTGATTCGCTCATCTGAGCACTGCCCCCCTCAGGGGTGGCGAGAATCACGCTGGAATCAGCCTTGTGCGGACGCCCCGATTTCACGATGCGGACGCGCCCCAAGACCCGTCCAGGGATGGAAACCTGCTCGTCACACGAGCATCCCGGGGATTCCCGGGAGTCCCGTCACACGAGCGTCCCTCACACCCCGAGCGCCAGCAACCGCTCCTCGACCCGCTCCGGCGCGTACAGGTGCTCCACGACCAGCGCACCCGCTCCCACCAGGCCCGCCCGCTCCCCCAGCCGCGAGGTCACCACGTCCAGACGGGCCGTGGAGCGGGGCAGCGCACGCTGGTAGAGCAACTCGCGCACGCCCGTGAGGAAGGCGGTTCCGGCCAGATCTCCGGCGATCATCAGAACCCCGGGGTTGAGCAGGGTCACGACGGTCGCCAGCACGTCCCCGACCCGGCGCCCGGCCTCACGGGCCAGGGCGGCCGCCTCCGGGTGGCCGGCCGCGAGCAGGTCGCGCACATCCGATCCCGATGACGCCGGGACACCCGACTCCGCCAGTCTGCGCGCCACCGCGCCACCGCTGGCGACGGCCGCGAGGCAGCCGTAGGAACCACAGCGGCACAGCGCCTCCGCGCCCACCCGGATGTGCCCGATGTCGCCGGCCCCGCCGTCGATGCCACGGAAGATCGAGCCGCCGACCACGACCCCCGCGCCTATGCCTGTCGACACCTTGACCAGCACGAACGCCGAGCAGTCGGCGTATCCGGTGCGCTGTTCGCCGTACGCCATGAGGTTCGCGTCGTTGTCGACGAGGACGGGGACCGCCGCCGCGCCGCCGTTTCCGCCCTTGGTCCCGCCCGCCGTCCGTTCGGCGAAGGCGCGGGACAGGCGGCCCCGTATGTCGTAGCCGTCCCAGCCGGGCATGATCGGCGGCTGGACGACCCGGCCGGTCTCGCTGTCGACCGGGCCGGGCACGGCGAGTCCGATGCCGCACACCTCGTCCGGCCGGTGGCCCGCCTTCTCCAGCAGCTCGGCGAACCAGCCGCCCAGCTCGCCGAGCACCGCGTCCGGCCCGTCCTCGACGACCAGCGTGCCGCCGTGCTCGGCCAGGATCTCCCCGGTCAGCGTCAGGACGGCCGCCCGCGCGTGCCGCGTGTCCAGGTCCGCCGCCAGGACGACGGCGTGGGCGTCGTCGAACTCCAGGGTGATCGAGGGACGGCCGCCCAGCGGGGAGTCGACCGGGCCGCCGGCCCCCTCGCGCAGCCAGCCGGCACGGAAAAGACGGTCCAGACGCTGGCCGACGGTGGCACGGGAGAGGCCGGTGGCCTGCTGGAGGGCACCACGTGTCGTCGCCCGTCCCCTGCGCACCAGTTCGAGCAGATCTCCGGAGCTGGCCTGGCCTCGTCCCGTCATGCGCACCCCCTTGTGTTTCTCAAGCCTGCATTACATATTGAGTTTTGCGTGTTAAATAGACGTAACCCTATGGTAGCCACTGCCGAACCGGTCGGCCTTGTCGTCTTCGGGGAGCCCCGAGTGGATCGCACCGCCCAGCTCATCGCCCGCCCGGCGGAGTACGCCGTTGCATACGATCCGGCGGGTCCGCCGGGTCCGCCGCACCTCGGGGCCCCGGCACCCGGGACGCCGCAGCTCGCGGCTCTGCGCCGCAGGGCGGCCAGCGTGCTGGCGGGCAACTGGACGGGTACGTCGACGGTTCCCTCACCCG
This sequence comes from Streptomyces sp. Root1310, assembly GCF_001426425.1. Taxonomy (NCBI): domain Bacteria; kingdom Bacillati; phylum Actinomycetota; class Actinomycetes; order Kitasatosporales; family Streptomycetaceae; genus Streptomyces; species Streptomyces sp. Root1310. Next base: position 927,790 of record NZ_LMEQ01000001.1, read on the forward strand.
GTCTGTACCCGCACCAGTGGTCCTGGGACTCGGCCTTCATCGCCATCGGCCTGCGGCACGTCTCGCCGCGCCGGGCACAGACCGAGCTGGAGACGCTGCTGGACGCCCAGTGGGGCGACGGGCGCATCCCGCACATCGTGTTCAACCCCTCCGTGCCGCTCGACGCGTACTTCCCGAGCCCCGACTTCTGGCGCTCCTCGACCGCGGGGCGCGCTGCGGGCGCCCCGCGCACCGTACAGACCTCCGGCATCGTGCAGCCACCGGTGCACGCGCTCGCGGCCTGGCTGGTGCACTGCGCCGACCCGGGGCTCTCCCGCGCCCGCGGTTTCCTCGCCCGGGTGTACCCCCGGCTGGCCGCCTGGCACCGCTATCTGCTGCACCGGCGCGACCTGGGCGGAGGCGGGCTGGTGTCCGTCGTCCATCCGTGGGAGCAGGGCATGGACAACGCGCCGAGCTGGGACGCGCCGCTCTCCCGGGTCGCCCCGGCCCCGGCGCGCTCGTTCCGGCGCGCCGACCTCGACCACGGGGCGCCCGAGGACCGTCCGACGGATCTGGACTACGGGCGGTACGTGCGGCTGGCCACCGACTACCGGGACGGCGGATACCGCGACGGCGGAGTGCGGGAGGGCGGGAACGGGCGCGGGCGCGGCGGGAGCGGGAGCGGGGGAGCGGAGTTCGCCGTCGAGGATCCGGCCTTCAACGCGCTGCTCATCGCCTCCGAACACGCCCTCGCGCGCATCGCGTACGAGCTGGGCGCGACCGGCACGGCCCGGCACGCGCGCGCGGAGCGGCTCACCGCGGCGCTGGTCGAGCGGCTGTGGGACCCGGCGGAGGGCATGTTCTTCTGCCGTGATCTGCGCGGCGGGGATCCGGACCCGGGCCGGCGCCCGCTCACCGGCGCCCTCGTCCCGGAGCGGGGCGTCTCCGGCCTCGTCCCCCTGCTCCTGCCCGGCCTGCCGCGCGAGGTGGCCGCCGCTCTCGTACGCACCCTGCGCGGCCCGCACTTCGGCCTGGGGACCAGCACCCGCCTCGCGCCCAGCCACGACCTGCTCGGCGAGGCCTTCGACCCGCACCGCTACTGGCGCGGCCCGGCCTGGTTCAACACGAGCTGGCTGCTCGAGCGGGGCCTCAGGCTGCACGGCGACCAGGACGGCGCGGACGCGCTGCGCCGGGCCGTGCTGGACATCGCGGACACCTCCGACTTCGCGGAGTACGTCGACCCGTACACCGGCGAGGCCTGCGGCGCGACCGGCTTCAGCTGGACCGCGGCGCTCACGCTCGACCTGCTGCACGACGACACCACGTCAGGCACGGGTGTCATGGCCGGACCGGGAATCCCGGCCGGCACGGGTATCACGGCTCTCAAGGGAGGGGACCGGGGATGACGGACCGACATCATCTGCTCGTGTACGGCGGGACGTTCGCCGCCGTGGGCGACCGCGGGGACATCAGCGGCGTACGGGGCTCCGGGGTGGCCGCGGGATCCCCCGAGGGGTTGTTCGTCCGGGACGCCCGGCACCTCAGCCGCTGGCAGCTGACGGTCGACGGCGCCGTGCCGGAGGTGCTCTCGCCGGTCGCGGACGGGGACACCACGCGGTGCGTGCTCGTCCCGCGAGGCGGCCGCAACGAGCCGCCGTCCTGCACGCTCTTTCGTGAACAGGCCGTCGGTGACAGTTCGTTCGTGGAGTCGCTGCGGGTGGTCAGCAACCGCCCGGTGCCGACGACGGTGCGCCTCGCGGTCACCGCCGACGCCGACTTCACCGACCAGTTCGAACTGCGCTCCGACCACCGTACGTACGCGAAGACCGGTGTCGTCCGCCGCCGCCAGGTCCTCGACGACGGCGTGGAGTTCACCTACCGCCGCGGCGAGTGGAAGTCCTGTACGACCGTGACGGCCGAGCCCGTGCCGGACGGCATCGAGGAGACCGGCACCGGCGCCCGACGGCTGGTGTGGAAGCTGGAGCTCGAACCGCACGGCTCCGCCGAGCTGACCCTGCGGGTGATGGCCCGGCCGCACGGCGAGAAGCGGGCCCTGCGGGTACCCCGCTCACCGGCCTCGGTCACCGGACAACTCCTCGCGCAGGAGGGCGAGTTCGTGGAGGGCGTGGCCTTCCCGACCGGCTGGCCCGAGCTGGCCGCGGCCTGTGCACGTGGTCTCGCGGACCTGGCCTCGCTGCAGGTCCAGGCGACCGGGCCGGACGGCGAGGAGCTGCGCGTCCCGGCGGCGGGCGCCCCCTGGTTCCTGACCCTGCTGGGCCGTGACGCCCTGCTCACCTCGCTGTTCGCCCTCCCCTACCGGCCCCGCCCGGCCGCCGCCACGCTGCTCGCGCTCGCCGCGGCCCAGGCCACCGAGACCGGCCCGCGGACGGTGTCCCAGCCCGGCAAGATCGTGCACGAGGTGCGGCACGGTGAACTGGCCCACTTCGAGCAGGTGCCGTACGGCCGCTACTACGGCTCGGTGGACGCGACCCCGCTGTTCCTCGTCCTCCTCGGCGCGTATGTCGAGCAGACCCGTGATGTGACGCTGGCCCGTCGGCTTGAGCCGCACGCCCGCGCGGCGATCGGCTGGATGCTGGACCACGGCGGGCTCACCTCGCGCGGCTACCTGGTGTACCGGGCCGACCAGGGCGGTCTGGCCAACCAGAACTGGAAGGACTCCCCCGGCGCCATCTGCTCCGCGGACGGCACCCGCGCGACCGGAGCGGTGATGGCGGCGGGGGCCCAGGGCTACGCGTACGACGCGCTGCGCCGCACGGCGTGGGTGGCGCGCACGGTGTGGGAGGACGAGAAGTACGCGGCCCTGCTGGAACAGGCGGCCGCCGACCTGCGGGACCGGTTCCAGCGGGACTTCTGGATGCCGGAGCGTGCCTTCCCGGCGCTCGCCCTGGACGGCGAGGGCCGCCAGGTCGACGCGCTCGCCTCGGACGCGGGGCATCTGCTCTGGTCGGGTCTGCTGGACAAGGAGTACGGGAAGGTCGTCGGCCGGCGGCTGCTCGAACCGGACTTCTTCTCCGGCTGGGGCGTACGCACCCTGGCGTCCGGGCAGCCGGCGTACCACCCGCTCTCCTACCACCGCGGTTCGGTCTGGCCGCACGACAACGCCCTGATCACGCTGGGCCTCGCCCGTTACGGTCTGCACGACGAGGCCCGTACGGTCGCGCACGCGCTGGTCGACGCGGCGACCGCGACCGGGCACCGCCTTCCCGAGGTCCTCGCGGGCTACGGCCGTGACACCCACGCGGAGCCGGTACCGTACCCGCACGCGTGTGTACGGGAGTCCCGTTCGGCGGCGGCACCGTTGGCGCTGCTCACCGCGGTCGGGGGCGCGTGACCGGCCGCTTGGCGCGCCGTTTGCGCGGTGTTTGCCGAGCGCTGGCCGGGGGCGGCTGAACGCGGGCCGAAGACAGCCCGTACGAAACTGTGGCGGATCCGGCTCCCTGCCGGATCCCCCGAACCGCCGGGCTTCGTACGGAAGGACCCTCGGGTGCCTGTCACCACTCGCTCATCCCAGCCGCCTGCGCCGAAAGGCCCCGAGGACGACGCTGCCGAAGCCTTGCAAGCCGTGGAACCGCCGACCTCCGGGGAACCGGTCGAGGCCGAGGCGCCCGCCGCCGCGTCCGAGGGCCCGCCCGGGGAACCGTCCGAAGCCGCCTCGGAAGCAGTCTCCGAAGCCGTGTCCGAAGCCCCTTCCGGTGATCCCTCCGCTGATCCCTCCGACGAGGCTCTTTCCGAGGTTCCGTCGGCGTCGGCTCCGCGCGGTCTCCGGGCCCGCGTGGCGCACTGGCGGGCCTGGCGGACGCGTCGTCCGCGCGCCGCGCAGGTGCTGTGGTGGACGGTGACGGTGCTGTCCCTGGTCCTCGTCCTCGGCGCCCTGGTACTGCCGAACCGGCTTGTCGCGCTCCAGGCCAACCGGTTCACGCGACTGCCCGGGGAGGCGATCATCGGCGCGGCCCTGCTGCTGGCGCTGCCCCGTCGTCCGCGGGCGGTGGTCGCGGCGGTGGGCGGTGTGCTCCTCGGGGCGCTGACCGTGCTGAATCTGCTCGACATGGGGTTCGTGGAGTACCTGGGCCGCGACTTCAACCTCGTCCTGGACTGGGGCCTGCTGGACGACGCCCAGTCCTACATCGCGGACTCGATGGGGCGGGCGACGGCCGTCGGCGCCGCGGTCGGCCTGGTCCTGCTCATCGGTCTGCTGTTCACGGTCATGGCCCTGGCGACGGTCCGGATCAGCAACCTGATGGCGCGCAACACCCGGGCGGCGACCCGGGGCACGCTGATCGCCGCCACGGTCTGGGTCACCTGCTCCGTCGTGGGCCTGCAGAACGCCGGGGTGCCTGTCGCCTCCTACCGCACCGCGAACGCGCTGGCCAACGAGGCCAGGCAGGTCCGGGACACCCTCCGGGACGAGGCCGCGTTCGGGAAGGAGGCCCGCTACGACACGTTCGGCGCCACCCCGGCCGACCAGCTCGTGCCGGACCTGCGCGGCAAGGACGTCGTCTTCACCTTCATCGAGAGCTACGGCCGCAGCGCCATCGAGGATCCGGGCATGGCGCCGGGCGTCGACCAGACCCTCGACACCAGCACCCGGGCCCTGGCGAAGGCCGGCTTCAGCGCTCGGAGCGGCTGGCTCACCTCGGCGACGTACGGCGGCAGCAGCTGGCTCGGCCACTCCACCACCCTGTCCGGCCTGTGGGTCGACAACCAGCAGCGGTACAGCACGGTCATGGCCAGCGACCACCTGTCCCTGACCAAGGCGTTCCAGAAGACCGGCGCCTGGGACACGGTCGGCATCATGCCGGGCGTGCAGAAGGGCTGGCCGGAGCAGAAGTTCTACGGCCTGGACAAGGTCTACAACGCCTTCCAGATGGGCTACCAGGGGCCGAAGTTCAGCTGGTCGACCATGCCCGACCAGTACGCCCTGGAGGCCTTCCAGCGGCTGGAGCACGGCCGCACCGACCGCGACAAGCCGCTGATGTCGGAGATCATCCTGACCTCCAGCCACCAGCCCTGGGCGCCGATCCCGAAGATGGTGGGCTGGGACGAGCTCGGCGACGGCTCGGTCTTCGAGGACATCCAGAAGGACGGCGAGAAGGCCTCCGACGTCATCGCCGACTCCGCACGGTCCAAGACGGAGTACGCCAAGTCCATCCAGTACTCGGTGACCGCGCTGACCCAGTGGCTGGAGCGCTACGGCACCGACGACACCGTCCTGGTGTTCCTCGGCGACCACCAGCCCATCTCCCGGGTCAGCGGCAGCAACGCCAGCCGGGACGTGCCGGTCTCGATCGTCGCCAAGGACCCGAAGGTCCTCGACAAGATCGCCGCCTGGAACTGGACGGACGGTCTGAAGCCGGCCCACGACGCCCCGGTGTGGAAGATGAGCTCGTTCCGCGACAAGTTCCTGACGGCATACGGCTCCACCCCGCATCCGTCGGAGGGCTGAACCCACCCGCCGGCCGAGCGCCCACCCGCGGAGCGCCCACCCGCCGAGACCCGGCAGCCGGGTTCCCGGCGGGACTTCAGCCGCCGGAGGTGTCCAGTTCCGCGTCCTCGCTGATGCCCGCGCAGTCGTACGGGTCCTTCAGCCAGCCGTCCGGCAGCACGACCCTGTTGTTGCCGGAGGTGCGGCCCCGGGGGCCGTCGGCGCCGGTGGGCCAGGGCTGGTCGAGGTCCAGCTCGTCGAGACCGGCCCGGAGTTCGGCGAGCGAGGAGGTGATGGCCAGCCGCTTGCGCATCTCGGAGCCGACCGCGAAGCCCTTGAGGTACCAGGCGACGTGCTTGCGGAAGTCGATGACGCCGCGCGGCTCGTCGCCGATCCACTCGCCGAGCAGGGTGGCGTGCCGGACCATGATGTCGGCGACCTCGCGGAGCGCGGGCCGGGCGATGTCCTCGGTCCGCCCCTCGAAGGCGGCCACGAGGTCGGCGAACAGCCAGGGCCGGCCGAGGCAGCCGCGTCCGACGACCACGCCGTCGCAGCCGGTCTCGCGCACCATGCGCAGCGCGTCCTCGGCCGACCAGATGTCGCCGTTGCCGAGGACGGGGATCTCCGGGACGTGTTCCTTCAGGCGGGCGATCGCCTCCCAGTCGGCGGTGCCGCCGTAGTGCTGGGCGGCGGTGCGTCCGTGCAGCGCGATCGCGGTGACGCCCTCCTCGACGGCGATACGGCCCGCGTCGAGGTAGGTGATGTGGTCGTCGTCGATGCCCTTGCGCATCTTCATCGTCACCGGCAGGTCCCCGGCCCCGCTCACGGCCTCGCGCAGGATCGCCCGCAGCAGAGGGCGCTTGAAGGGGAGCGCGGAGCCGCCGCCCTTGCGGGTCACCTTGGGGACCGGGCAGCCGAAGTTCAGGTCGATGTGGTCGGCGAGGTCCTCCTCCGCGATCATGCGGACGGCCTTGCCGACGGTGGCCGGGTCGACGCCGTACAGCTGGATCGAGCGCGGCTTCTCGGTCGCGTCGAAGTGGATCAGCTGCATGGTCTTCTCGTTGCGCTCGACCAGCGCCCGGGTCGTGATCATCTCGCTCACGAACAGGCCCTTGCCCCCGCTGAACTCCCGGCACAGGGTCCGGAAGGGAGCGTTGGTGATCCCGGCCATGGGGGCCAGGACGACCGGCGGGGTGACGGTGTGCGGGCCGATCCGGAGGGTCGTGTTCTGCGCGGGCGCGGTCGTGGGCATCCACCCATTGTCACGCATCGGACGGTGTGCCCGGCCGCACGTTCCGCCCGGCCGCCGACGGATCATGTAGCTACCATTAGTTAGGCGCACTATTGATATCGGCGTACGATGATCCGCATGCCCGAGCTCAGCCCCCGCCGACGTCTGCTGGTTCTCGCGATCTGCTGCATGAGCCTGCTGATCGTGAGTCTCGACGTCACCGTTCTCAATGTCGCCCTGCCCGCGATGCAGAGCGATCTGCACGCCTCCACCGCCGGCCTCCAGTGGACGATCGACGCCTACACGCTCGTGCTGGCCGTGCTGCTGATGCTCGCGGGATCGACCGCCGACCGGATCGGCCGCAAGAAGGTCTTCATGGCCGGGCTGGTCGTGTTCACGATCGGCTCGCTGCTGTGCTCGCTCGCCCCGAACCTGGAGCTGCTGATCGCGGCCCGGATGGTGCAGGCGGTCGGCGGATCCATGCTGAACCCGGTCGCCATGTCGATCATCACCAACACGTTCACCGACCCCCGCGAGCGGGCCCGCGCCATCGGGGTGTGGGGCGCGGTGGTGGGCATCTCGATGGCCGCTGGCCCACTGCTGGGCGGGCTCCTGGTGGAGTCCGTCGGCTGGCGGTCGATCTTCTGGCTCAACCTGCCGATCGGCCTGGTCGCCCTGCTGGCGACACTGAGGTACGTCCCCGAGTCCCGCGCGCCGAAGGCCCGCCGCCCCGACCCGGTCGGCCAGTTGCTGGTCATCGCCCTGTTCGGCCCCCTCACCTACGCGATCATCGAGGCACCGGAGGCGGGCGCCTCGACCAGCCTCCCCTTCGCCGCGGTGGCGCTGGCCGCGCTCATCGGCCTGCTCCTGTACGAGCCCCGGCGCGCCGAACCCCTCGTCGACCTGCGCTTCTTCCGGTCCGTCCCGTTCAGCGGGGCCACCGTGGTCGCGGTCGCCGCGTTCGCCGCGCTGGGCGGCTTCCTCTTCCTGTCCACGCTGTACCTCCAGAACGTCCGGGGCCTCGACGCCCTGCACGCGGGGCTGTGGATGCTGCCCATGGCCGTGCCGATGTTCCTGTGCGCCCCGCTGTCCGGACGGCTGGTCGGCAGCCGGGGACCGCGGCTGCCGCTGCTCGTCTCGGGCGCCGCGATCACGACGAGCGGGCTGCTGTTCGCCGTCTTCGAGGCGGAGACGTCCGACGTGACGCTGTTCCTCGGGTATGTGCTCTTCGGCGTGGGCTTCGGGTTCGTGAACGCGCCGATCACGAACACGGCGGTGTCCGGTATGCCGCGCGGTCAGGCGGGCGTCGCGGCGGCGGTCGCCTCCACCAGCCGCCAGCTGGGCCAGACGCTGGGCGTCGCGGTGATCGGCGCGGTCCTCGCGACGGGCGTGAGCACCTCGGCGTACCGCGACACCTTCGTCTCCGCCGCCGTCCCCGGCTGGTGGATCCTCACCGGCTGCGGTGCCGTCGTACTCGTCCTGGGCGCCGTGACCACCGGGCCCTGGGCCCGGCGGACGGCGGAGCGGACCGCGCGACGCCTGGAGTCGCCGGAGGTCCGGGAGGCGGCGGGCCTCAGCGCCTGACCCCGCGCCGCACGGCCCCGGCGCCCCCGGCAATCTCCGCGGTTCCCGCGCGCTCCGCGGCCCCGGCGCTTCCCCCGCTCTCCGCGGAGGCGGTCCGCGCGAACGCGTACAGCTTCTCCAGCCGCTCCCGCGTCACCTCGTCCGCCGGCGCGTACGTCACCAGCCGCGCCCCGAGTTCCGGGCTCAGCCAGAGGTCGGTGTGGGTGAGGTCGAGAAGGCCGACGTGCGGGTTGCGGAACTGCTTGGTCTTGCTGCGGGTCGCGACCACCTCGTAGCGCTCCCAGTTCTCGCGGAACTCCGGGGACTCCGACTGGAGCCGCTTGACCAGCATCTTCCAGGCGGGCTCGGTGAGATGGCCGGCCATGGAGGCGCGGAGCTTCGCCGCCATCAGGCGCATGGTCTCGTCGAGGTGGACGACCGACTCGCGCCACTGCGGATGGGTGTGGACGAGGATCATGCAGTTGCGGTCCTCGGGCGGGATCGCGTCGAGGTCGCAGAGCAGACGGGCGTAGGTGCGGTTGTAGGCCAGGATGTCGTAGCGGCTGTTCTGGACGCAGGCCGGCAGCGGGTCGAGCTGGTCGAGCACCTCGCGGACGGCGTCGGTGATTCCGGTGCACGACGAGGCGGGGGTCGGGTCGGTCGCGGCGGCCAGCTGGAAGAGATGCGCCCGTTCGCTCGGGTCGAGCAGCAGGGTGCGGGCGAGGGCGTCGAGGACCTGGACCGAGACCTGGATGTCCCTGGACTGTTCGAGCCAGGTGTACCAGGTGACGCCCACCGCCGAGAGATGGGCGACCTCCTCGCGGCGCAGCCCCGGGGTGCGGCGGCGCGCTCCGCGCGGGAGACCCACCTGCTCGGGCGTGATCCGCTCGCGGCGGCTGCGCAGGAAGGCGGCCAGCTCGTGGCGCCGGATCTCCGAGCCACCGGTCCCGCGCGCCTCGCGGACCTCCCCCGCCTCGCGGACCTCCCCCGCCTCGCGGTTCCGCTGGGCCTCGCGGAGCCCCTGAGCCTCGCGCGCGCGTGTTTCCTGGGCCATCGTCGTCATGCCTCCAGCGTGCGGCCGCCCGGACCCTGTTGCCAGGTACTCCTTCTACCAGGATAAGAAGCATCTGGTACCCGTCTGGGCGGCGGCGCAGGCTCGGGAGCGTGACTGAAACCATCGCCACCCCAGCCGCCGCACGGACGGCCGCGGCGCCCCGCGCGCTCGGCCCGCTCGGGCTGTTCACCGTGCTGCTCGGCGCGGCACTGCCCCTGATCGACTTCTTCATCGTCAACGTCGCGCTGCCCACCATGGGCCGGGATCTCGCCGCGAGCGAGTCCGTCCTCGAACTCGTCGTCGCCGGGTACGGGCTCGCGTACGCCGTGCTGCTCGTGCTGGGCGGCCGGCTCGGTGACCTGTTCGGCCGGCGCCGGCTCTTCCTCGGCGGCATGGCCGCGTTCGGCCTGACCTCGCTGGCCTGCGGACTCGCGCCGGACGCGTGGTCGCTGGTCGCGGCGCGGGTCGCGCAGGGCGCGTCGGCCGCCGCGATGGTTCCGCAGGTGCTGGCGACCATCCAGTCGTCCACCGAGGGGCCGCGCCGGGCCAAGGCGATGAGCCTGTACGGCGCGACCGCCGGGCTGTCCATGGTCGCGGGCCAGATCCTGGGCGGTGTGCTCGTCGCCGCGGACCTCGCCGGCAGCGGCTGGCGGTCCGTGTTCCTGGTGAACGTCCCGGTCGTGGTCGTCGGGCTCGTGCTGGCCGTCCGTACCGTCCCGGAGACGCGCTCGCAGCGCCCCGAGCCCGCGGACGGACCCGGCACCGTGCTCCTCGCCGCCGCCCTGCTGACGCTGCTCGCCCCGCTCACCGAGGGTCGGGCGGCGGGCTGGCCGCTGTGGACGTGGCTGTCGCTGGCCGCGTTCCCGCTCGTGACGGGCGCGTTCCTCGCGGTGGAGCGGCGGGCCGACCGGCAGGGCCGTACCCCGCTGGTGCCGCCGAGCCTGTTCGCGCTCACCACGCTGCGGCGCGGACTGACGATCATGGTGCCGTTCGCGATCGGCTTCAGCGGGTTCATGTTCGTCGTCGCCGTGGCGCTCCAGAGCGGGGCGGGGCTGGGCCCGGTGCCGGCCGGTCTGGCGCTCGCGCCGATGGCCCTGGCCTTCTTCCTCGTCTCGCTGGCCGGACCACGGCTGGTGACGCGGTTCGGGGCCCGGGTGGTCACCGCGGGCTCGGTGGTGCAGGGCGTGGGTGTCGTCCTCATCCTGCTGGCGGTGCGCGCCGACTGGCCGGACATCGGCTTCGTCGAGCTGCTGCCGGGCGCGGCGGTCGCCGGTGCGGGGCAGGCTCTCCAGCTGCCCGTCGTCATGCGGATCGTGATGTCCGAGGTGCCGCCGGCCCGCGCGGGCGTCGGCAGCGGGGTGATGGTGACCACCCAACAGGCCTCGCTGGCGCTGGGTGTGGCCACTCTCGGCACCCTGTTCCTGTCCCTGGTACCGGGGATGGGCATGCGGGACGCCCTGGTCACCACGTTGGCCGTGCAGTTGGGCGGGGTCGTCGTGACGGGACTGCTGAGCCTGCGGCTGCCGCGCGGGGTGGGGTGACGGCGGTGCCCCGGACCGGCCTCGGGAACGGCTTGGTCAACTCGACCGGACGAAACCCCTGTTGATGTTGGTATTGCTGCACACTCCTTGCTGGCCGGGATTTCGGGAGGCGTGGTGCTGGAGATCAACACGAGCAAGGTCAGCCGCTGGGACCAGCACGGGCGGGAGCATGTCGTCAGAGTGCGTCGCGCGGGAGTGCAGCGCACGATCAGATGTGACACCTGCGGCTGGCGCAAGGGGGCGCAGTTCCTGCCCTGGCTGAAGGCCGAGGAACACCTCGCCGAGGCACATCAGGCGACGGTGGACCCCTCGGAGGGCCGCGAGCCGCGATGACTTTCGGCCGCCCCGGGGGGGCATGGGGACGACGAAGGGAAAACGCCCGCGAACTCACCGGGGCCGTCAAACACGGTTCGGTGGTCGCTCCGGCTCCGGCCTTGTCTCCTGCCCCTGCCGCGGTCCGGGCTCCGGCTCGATAAGGCGCGCCATCCCGCCCCGCGGCAGCAGCAGCGGGGTGGCCAGCAGGAGCACTCCGGCCAGGCCGACGGCCGTACGCGGGCCGAGCAGGCCGCCGAGCAGGCCCCAGACGGCGGTCAGGAGCGCGGTCGTCGCCTTGGTGGTCACCGCCCAGGCGGACAGTGTGCGGGTGACCCGGCCGGTGGGGGTGCGCTCGAGGCGGTAGGTGGCGTACACGGGGTTGAAGACCCCGCAGCAGAAGATGAGCCCGAGTTCGACGCCCACCACCAGCAGCAGCCCGCCGGTGCCCGGTCCGAGGAACGCCAGGCCGACGGGCCAGATCGCGCGCAGCACCCCCGACCCGACCAGAATCCGGTGCTGCCCGAACCGGGTGACGAGGGGTCGGGCCAGCCGTGAACCGAGCAGCCCGCCGATCGCGGGTGCGGCGAACGCGAGGCCGTACTGCCACGGTGTGAAGCCGAGCCTGCCGAGCATCAGTACGGCCAGCAGCGGCTGGGTGGCCATCACCAGGCCGTTGAAGAGGGCGGTGTTGAGGAACAGGGGACGCAGCGCCGCGTCGGCGAGGATGTACCGCCAGCCGTCGAGCAGGTCCCCGGCCCGCATCCGCGTGACCTCCCGGCCCTCGGCCGGCGTCTCGTGCCCGCCCATCGCGCGCAGGCCGAGGGCCGAGAGCAGGTAGCTGACCGCATCGGCCACCACTGTCGCCACCGGACCGAGGAGCCCGATCGCCACGCCGCCCAGCGGCGGGCCGATGATCGTGGTCGTCCAGGTGGTGGACTCGAACCGGGCGTTGGCCACGAGCAGGTCCTCGGCCGGCAGCAGTGTCTTCAGATAGGCGCCGGAGGCGGCGCGGAAGGTGATGTCGGCCGCCGCGACGACCACCGAGACCAGCAGGAGCTGGAGGAAGCCGAGGACGCCGAACGCGTACGCGGCGGGGATCGTCAGCAGCGCCGCGCACCGCACCAGGTCCGTCGCGATCAGCACCGGCCGCTTGCGGCGGAACTCCACCCACGGGCCGAGCGGCACCGCCACGACCGCGCCCACCGCGGCCCCCGCGGAGGCGAGCGCGGCGACCTCGGCGGGTCCGGCGTCGAGCACCTGGACCGCGATCAGCGGGAAGGCGCCGAAGGCCAGCCAGGTGCCGAGCGCGCTGGTTGCGTACGCTCCCCAGAGCCACGCGAACCGCCGCCCCAGCCGATGCCCGCTTCTCATGCCCGCCGCTCCCCGCCCCTCATCCGCACAACCGATCCGCGTCCAAAGGCATCAAAGCGAGCACCCCGACCGGGGATCAAACAACCGCGGGACCGCTCGACCACAACCATCGGTTGTATCCCTAGGGTGTCGCCATGGATCTCGACACCGTCCGGACCTTCGTCGTCGCCGCCGACGCGGGGCAGTTCCAGGAGGCCGCCGCCGAGCTGGCGATCACCCAGCAGGCCGTCTCCAAGCGCATCGCCGCGCTGGAGCGCAGCCTCGGGGTGCGGCTGTTCACCCGCACCCCGCGCGGCGCCGAGCTCACCATCGACGGGCAGGCCTTCCTGCCCCACGCACGCGAGCTGCTGCGCGTCACCGAGCGCGCGGTCGCGTCCGTGCGCACCGGCCACCGTCCGCTGCGCGTCGACGTGATCGCCTCGCGCGGCGCGGCGACGGGCCTGATGCGCGGCTTCCACCGCGCCCACCCCGAGATCGACCTCGACGTGGTGATGCTGTTCGACATCGAGACGGCCGTCGCCGCCATCCGGTCCGGTGCGATCGACGCGTCCTTCCGCGCCGTCGCCGCGCCCGGGCGGGCGCTGCCCGAGGACATCGCGTCCGTCCGGGTGCTCGACGAGCCGCTCCAGCTCCTCACCGGCTCCGCCCACGCGCTGGCGGGCGCCCGGTCGGTGCCGCTGGCCCAGCTCGCCGGGCACCGGATCTGGATGCCCGGTCTCGCCCCCGGAACCGAGTGGACCGCCTACTACGACGACCTCGTCGCCGAGTTCGGCCTCACCATCGAGGCGACCGGCCCCAACTTCGGCTCCGACGCCCTTCTCGACACCATCGCCGACACCCCGGCCCTGGCCACCTTCATGGGGGGACAGACCCGTCTCGTCTGGCCCTCCGGTCACGGCCTGCGCCTCATCCCGGTGACCGACCCGACACCCGTCTATCCGCACTCGCTCCTGTGGCACCGGGACAACCCCCACCCGGCGCTGGCCACCCTCCGCGCCCACCTCGACGCCACGGCGGCCGGCCACGACGCCGCCGGGACCTGGGCGCCGGGCTGGGTGCTCCCGCGTTGAACCCGCCGCGCCTACGCGGGCGGGAACCGGCTCGACCGCTCCCCGGTCGGCGCGAGGGAGGCGGCGCGGTCGCCGCGGGAGTCGAGGTCGCTGACCAGGGCCCGCAGCACCGGCCCGTACTCGGGGTGGGCCAGCGCGTGGGCCAGCTGGGCGACGAGGTAGTCGGCCGGGTTGCCGGTGTCGTACCAGCGGCCCTGGATGACCTGGCCGTACACCGCGCGGCCGCGGGCGTAGGCGTTGATGGCGTCGGTCAGGTAGATCTCACCGGTCCGGTGTTCGTACCAGCGGCGGGTCTGCTCGCGCAGTTCGTCGATGATGCCGGGGGTGACGACGTAACCGCCGATGGCCGCATAGGCCGACGGTGCCCGCGCGGGGTCGGGTTTCTCGACCAGGCCGGTGATGCGCAGGGTCCCGTCGCCGAGGTCCTCCTTGACGACGGGGACGCCGTAGCGCTGGGAGTCGGCGGGGTCCATCGGCAGCAGGGCGAGCACCGGGCAGCCGGTCTGCTCGTAGGCGCGGATCAGTTGCTGGGCGCGGGGGGTCTCGGCGACGAAGACGTCGTCGGGCCAGAGCACCAGGACCGGCTCGTCCCCGAAGGAGCGGGCGGCGTTCAGCACCGGCGTGCCGTTGCCGTACGGACCGCGCTGGTCCAGGTAGGTGATATGGCCCTGGCGAGCCAGCTCGGCCACCTCCTCGACCGCGTCCGCGTAGGCCGTCCTGCCGTCGGCGCGGAGCTGCTCGACGAGGGCCGGGTTGGGGCGGAAGTGGTCCTGGATCAGGCTCTTGCCGCCGGATACGACGATGGTGATGTCGGTGATGCCGGAGTCCACCAGCTCGCGCACGGTGTGCTCGATCACCGGCTTGTCGCCGACGGGGAGCATCTCCTTCGGGATCGCCTTGGTGAGGGGCAGCAGCCGCGAGCCCAGACCGGCGGCGGGGATCACGGCCCGGCGGATCGTCGGGGACATCAGGCCTGCCTCCGCAGTCCGCGCAGCAGCAGGTCCACCAGCGCCGTGAAGTCCTCCTGGGCACCCGGTCGCTCCCACACCCGGTGGTAGCCGGGGTCGTGGAAGCGTCCGGTGGCCTGGAAGACGGCGCCGGCGGTGGTCCTCGGGTCGGGGACGGCGAAGTCGCCCGACGCCACTCCCGCCTCGATGATCCGGGTGAGCTGGCCGGTCAGGTCGGCGAGGTGCTCGCCGACCACCTCGCCGGTCTCCCCGGTCAGCACCATGTAGGTGGCGAACAGTTCGGGGTCGTCGCCCGCCTTGCGCCGCTTGGCCTCGAAGAGGGCCGCGAGCCAGTCGCGCAGCCGGGTCTCCGGGGCGCGGGTCGCGTCGGCGGTGATGGCGGAGAGGGTCTCGGACGTACGGTCCAGCCACCGCTTCGTGACCGCCTCGCGCAGCGCCGCCTTCGTCCGGAAGTGCCGGTAGACGCTGCCGTGACTGACACCGAGCGCGCGCGCCACGTCGACCACGGTGGCCTTGGCCGGTCCGTGGCGGCGCAGCACCTCCTCGGTCGCCTCGAGGATGCGCTCGGCGGTCAGGGTCTCGGTGGTCGGTGACATGCTCAGACCGTACCCGGAGAGCGGGTCAGCGCTCGCTGTCGAGGTGCGCCATCGCGGCGGCGGAGTAGCGGTCACCGGCGGCCGCGTCGGCCGGGACGGCGTCCTCGATCGCGGCGAGGTCGGCCGTCTCCAGGACGACGTCCAGCGCGCCCAGCGACTCCGCCAGCCGCTCCCTGGTCCGGGCGCCGACCAGCGGCACGATGTCCTCGCCCTGGGCCAGCACCCAGGCGATCGCGATCTGCGCGACGGAGACGCCCTTCTGCTCGGCGATCTTCCGCAGGGCCTCCACCAGGTTCAGGTTGTGCTGGAGGTTGTCGCCCTGGAAGCGCGGCGAGTAGAGCCGGAAGTCGTTCGCGGCGAGCTTGCGGTCGGGGGTGAAGTGCCCGGAGATCAGCCCGCGCGACAGCACGCCGTACGCGGTGATCGAGATCCCCAGCTCCCGGGTGACCGGCAGGATCGACCGCTCGATGCCGCGTGAGATCAGCGCGTACTCGATCTGGAGGTCGGCGATCGGCGCGGTGGCGGCGGCCTTGCGGATGGTCTCGGCGCCGACCTCGCTGAGGCCGATGTGCCGGACGTACCCCTTCTCGACCAGTTCGGCGATCGCGCCGACCGTCTCCTCGATCGGCACGTCGGGGTCGAGCCGGGCGATGCGGTAGACGTCGATGTGGTCGACGCCCAGGCGCTGGAGGGAGTAGGCGGCGAAGTTCTTGACGGCCGCCGGACGGCCGTCGTAGCCGCTCCAGCCGCCGTCCGGGTCGCGCAGGGCGCCGAACTTCACGCTCACCTGCGCCTGTTCGCGCCGGGCGGCGGGTGCGGAGCGCAGCGCTTCGCCGATCAGCAGTTCGTTGTGGCCCATGCCGTAGAAGTCGCCGGTGTCGAGCAGCGTCACGCCGGCCTCGAGGGCGGCGTGGATCGTCGCGATGCCCTCGGTCCGGTCCGCGTCGCCGTACAGCGCGGACATGCCCATGCAGCCGAGGCCGAGGGCGGAGACCTGAGGACCGGTGGTGCCGAGGGAACGGGTTCGCATCGTCATGCCCACCAGCCTGACATGACAGATGACAGATTTCAACATCTGTCATCTGACAGTCGTCATCCGCCGTCCGTCATCCGTCGCCTGCCATCCGTCATCCGTCATCCGTCGTCCGCCATCCGATATCTGTCCGGTCGACGGGACGGGAGGTCCGAGGACAATGAGAGATGTCGGTGCGCAGTCACCTCGGCGGCGCCTGCCGCCGGCCGAGCGGCCCTTCCGCGCCGCCATGGAGGTCTGCCATGAGCATTCGCATCGCCACCTTCAACATGGAGAACCTCTTCCGCCGACCCACGGCCTTCCGCATCAAGGATCCGGCGAAGCGCAAGGTGATCCTCGACGACTTCGCCACGCTGGCCGCCCTCCTCGATCTGAAGACGTACGGGGACAAGGACAGGACGGAGATCGAGCGGATCATCAAGAAGCACCGGGCATACGACACCGACCCGAAGGACCCGCCGCCGATCTTCGTCAACCAGCCCCGCTTCAGCGAGGAATCCAGACTGTTCAACAAGTCCGGGTCAGGAAAGAACGTCACCATCCAGGTCATCGCCGCCGGCCGCGCCTCCTGGGCGGGCTGGGCCGAACTGGGGCGGGACGATCTCGACCTGGACGCGGTGCACAACACGGGCCGGGTGGTCTCGGAGGTCGACGCCGACATCCTGCTCACCGTGGAGGTCGAGGACCGACTCACCCTGGAGCGCTTCAACACGCAGGTGCTCGCCGGGGCACTCGGGAGGCGGCCGTACCCCTACGCCCTGCTGATCGACGGCAACGACCCCCGGGGGATCGACATCGGCATCCTCAGCCGGCACCCGATCACGTCCATCCGGACCCACGTCTTCGACACCAACCCGGAACGCCCCAGCCAGCGCCTCTTCAGCCGCGACTGCCCCGAGTTCGAGATCCAGCTCAACGGCACGCCCCTGGTGATGCTCGGCAACCACCTGAAGAGCAAGTCCCAGGACGACCCGGAGCTACGGCTGGCCCAGGCGGAGCGGGTCGCGGAGATCTACCGGGCCGCACTGGAACGCACCCCGCACGTCATCGTCGCCGGGGACCTCAACGATCACCCGGACAGCGACCCGGCCGCGCTCCTGCGGGACGCCGGTCTGCGAGACGTGATGAGCCACCGCTCCTACCACGGCCTGCCCGGCACTTACGGCGAGTGCAAGAGCGAGCAGAACAAGATCGACTACCTCCTGCTGTCGCCGGAGCTGTGGCCGGAGGTGCAGCACGTGGGCCTGGAGACCCGTGGCATCTCGGCGGAGGGCATCAAGTCCTTCGACTCCGTGACCTCGCCGGTGAACGCGGCCTCGGACCACGCGGCGCTCTACACGGACGTGGACCTGTAGCCACGGACGAAGTGCCCCCGGGCCTCAGCGCCTAACGCCGGCACCCCTCGGGCGGGGTCTTCGCCGCCCCGCCCCGGACCGGGACGAGGGAGGGGTGGTGGCCGGCGGCGAATGACGAGTGCCGGGCCCCTCGTAAGGGACCCGGCACTCGTCGGGCGAGGAAGCGAGAACGCGAGGTCAGCAGCCGATCAGGCGGCCGGCGAGGTAGCTCTCGATCTGGTCGAGGGACACACGCTCCTGCTTCATCGAGTCACGCTCGCGGACGGTCACCGCGTTGTCGTCCAGGGTGTCGAAGTCGACGGTCACGCAGTACGGCGTGCCGATCTCGTCCTGGCGGCGGTAGCGGCGGCCGATGGCGCCGGCGTCGTCGAACTCGATGTTCCAGTTCTGGCGCAGCGCGGCGGCGAGGCCCTTGGCCTTGGGCGACAGCTCGGGGTTGCGGGACAGCGGCAGGACCGCGACCTTCACCGGGGCCAGACGGTGGTCGAGACGCAGGACGGTCCGCTTCTCCAGCTTGCCCTTGGCGTTGGGCGCCTCGTCCTCGATGTAGGCGTCGAGGAGGAAGGCCAGCATCGCGCGGCCGACACCGGCCGCGGGCTCGATGACGTAGGGGGTCCAGCGCTCCTGGGCCTCCTGGTCGAAGTAGGAGAGGTCCTGGCCGGAGGCCTTGGCGTGGGCGGAGAGGTCGAAGTCGGTGCGGTTGGCGACACCCTCCAGCTCGCCCCACTCGTTGCCGCCGAACTGGAAGCGGTACTCGATGTCAGCGGTGCGCTTGGAGTAGTGGGAGAGCTTCTCCTTCGGGTGGTCGTACCACCGCATGTTCTCCTCGCGCAGGCCCAGGCCGGTGTACCAGTTCCAGCGCTGCTCCATCCAGTACTCCTGCCACTTCTCGTCCTCGCCCGGCTTGACGAAGAACTCCATCTCCATCTGCTCGAACTCGCGGGTGCGGAAGATGAAGTTGCCGGGCGTGATCTCGTTGCGGAAGGACTTGCCCATCTGCGCGATGCCGAACGGCGGCTTGCGGCGCGAAGTGGTCTGCACCTGGGCGAAGTTGGTGAAGATGCCCTGGGCGGTCTCGGGGCGCAGGTAGGCGATGGAGCCGGTGTCCTGCGTGGGGCCGAGGTGGGTGGAGAGCAGACCCGAGAACTGCTTGGGCTCGGTGAACTGACCCTTGTTGCCGCAGTTGGGGCAGTTCACGTCCGCCAGGCCGTTCTCCGGCAGGCGGTGGTGCTTGGCCTCGTACGCCTCTTCCAGGTGGTCCGCGCGGAACCGCTTGTGGCAGGAGGTGCACTCGGTCAGCGGGTCGGAGAAAGTGGCGACGTGGCCGGAGGCCACCCAGACCTCGGGGGCCAGGATGACGGACGAGTCGATGCCGACCACGTCCTCGCGCGACGTCACCATGTAGCGCCACCACTGGCGCTTCAGGTTCTCCTTGAGCTCGACACCCAGCGGTCCGTAATCCCAGGCGGCCTTCTGGCCGCCGTAGATCTCACTGCACGGGAATACGAAGCCACGGCGCTTGCTCAGGCTGACGATGGTGTCGATCTTGTCGGCGGCCACGGTGCTCTCTTCATAACGACGACGGGCGGCGAAGCGAGATGCGCTTCCAGAGAAGACTTCAGGGTACCGGCGCGGACTCCCCCTCGACCAAATCGGATCCCTACCCAGACCCTTACCCAGCCGTTACCAGGCCTTGTTGACAACGGTTTCCATATTTGTTGAAAATGACTGTCATGAACGTACGACGACGACTCATATCCGGCACCGCGGTCGCGGCGGCCACCGCCCTCGGCCTCGCCACCCTCTCCGCCTGCTCCTCCGACAGCGCGGCCGCGGCCAACACGGACAAGTTCGACGTCGTCGCGTCGTTCTACCCGATGGCCTTCCTCGCCGAGCAGATAGGCGGGGACCGTGTGAACGTCACCAGCCTGACCGAGCCCGGCCAGGAGCCGCACGACCTGGAGATCAGCGCCCGGCAGACCGCCGCGCTCCAGGAGTCCGACGCGGTGCTCTACCTCAAGGACCTGCAGCCCTCCGTCGACGACGCGGTGGCCCAGTCCGAGATCAAGACGAAGATCGACGCCGCCTCCCTCACCACGCTGGAGAAGCACGGCAACGAGGTCGGCGGCCACGCGGCCGAGCACGACGACCACGAGAACGAGGAGCTGTCCGGCCTCGACCCGCACATCTGGCTCGACCCGGTGCGCTACTCCCAGGTCGCCGAGGGCGTCGGCAAGGCCTTCGAGAAGGCCGACCCGGAGCACGCGGCCGACTACAAGGCGAACACCGCGGCCCTCGTGAAGAAGCTCGACGCCCTGAACACCCGGTTCGAGGTCGGGCTCGCGAACACGAAGACCAAGGTCTTCGTCACCACGCACGCCGCCTTCGGCTACCTCGCCGAGCGCTACGGCCTGACCGAGGAGGCCATCAACGGCCTCGACCCCGAGTCGGAGCCCAGCGCCGCCCGCGTGAAGGAGCTTGAGAAGATGGCGAAGGCCGACGGCGTCACGACCGTGTTCTACGAGACGCTCGTCAGCGACAAGACGGCGAAGACCATCGCCTCCGACGCGAACCTCAAGACCGATGTCCTCGACCCGATCGAGGGCATCACGAAGAAGTCCCGGGGCACGGACTACTTCTCGGTCCAGGAGGCGAACCTCGAGGCGCTGAAGACAGCGCTGGGAACGAAGTGATCTCTACGGAGGGCGTCATGGACGCGAGCGTCACCGGCGCGAAGGCCGAGTCCGGCTCATCGGAGTCCGTCTCGTCGGAGTCCGTCATCTCCCTGCGCGGTGTCCGCGCCGAGCTGGGCTCGCGTCCGGTGCTGCGGGGCATCGACCTCACCGTGCGGCGCGGTGAGGTCGTCGCCCTGCTCGGCGCGAACGGCTCGGGCAAGTCGACCGCCGTACGCAGCGTGATCGGGCAGGTCCCGGTCACTGCCGGGGAGGTCGAGCTGTTCGGCACCCCGCAGCGCCGGTTCCGGGACTGGGCGCGGATCGGATACGTCCCGCAGCGCACGACGGCCGCCGGCGGGGTCCCGGCCACGGTGACGGAGGTCGTCTCCTCCGGCCGGCTCTCCCGCACCCGCTTCGGCGTCTTCCGCAAGGCCGACCGGGAGGCCGTACGGCACGCCCTGGACCTCGTCGGCATGGCCGACCGGGCCAGGGACAACGTCGACGCCCTCTCCGGCGGCCAGCACCAACGCGTGCTCATCGCCCGCGCCCTGGCCGCCGAACCCGAACTGCTGATCATGGACGAGCCGATGGCGGGCGTCGACCTGGCCAGCCAGGAGGTCCTGGCGCGGACGCTGAAGGACCAGGTCGCGGCCGATACGACGGTCCTCCTCGTCCTGCACGAGCTGGGCCCCCTGGAGCCCCTGATCGACCGGGCGGTCGTCCTGCGCGACGGCTGCGTCCAGCACGACGGCCCGCCCCCGCGCGCCCTCGGCCAGCACGCGCTGCCCGGCCACGACCACGTACACCCGCACGCACCCGCGGGCGCCGAACCGATCCGCACGGGACTGCTGAGCTGATGGACCTCCTGAACTACGCCTTCATGCAGCGGGCGCTGCTGGCCGCCCTCCTGGTCGGCATCACGGCCCCCGCCGTCGGCATCTACCTCGTCCAGCGCCGCCAGGCCCTCATGGGCGACGGTATCGGCCATGTCGCGATGACCGGCGTCGGCCTGGGCTTCCTGCTGTCCTGGTCCCCGGTGTGGATGGCCACCGCCATCTCGGTCCTGGGCGCGGTGACCATGGAACTGATCCGCTGGTACGGCAGGACCCGCGGCGACATCGCCCTCGCCATGCTCTTCTACGGCGGTATGGCCGGCGGCGTGATGTTCATCAACCTCGCGCCGGGCGGCTCGAACGCCAACCTGACGTCGTACCTGTTCGGCTCGCTGTCGACCGTCTCCGAGTCGGACGTCACGGCGATCTGCCTGCTCGCGGCCTTCGTGGTCGCCGTCACCCTCGGCCTGCGCCGCCAGCTCTTCGCGGTCAGCCAGGACGAGGAGTTCGCCCGGGTGACCGGCCTGCCGGTCCGCGCGCTGAACCTGCTGACGGCGATCACGGCGGCGGTCACCGTGACGGTGGCGATGCGGGTCGTGGGCCTGCTGCTGGTGTCGGCCCTGATGGTGGTCCCGGTGGCCGCGGCCCAGCAGCTCAGCCGCAGCTTCGCAGCGACCTTCGCGATCGCGGTGTCGATCGGCGTGACGGTGGCCATCGGCGGCACGGTCACCTCGTACTACCAGGACGTCCCGCCCGGTGCGACGATCGTGCTGCTGACCATCGCCGCGTTCATCGCGCTGAGCGTGCTGGCCGCGCCGCTGGCCCGCCGCCGCGCCCGCGCGCTGGCGGCGGCCCAGCCCGCCGGCGATCCGGCGGAGTGCGCGATTCCGGCCACCCGGGCGGCGGGGGACGGGGTCGGCGTCTGACCGCGCACAGCCGGTGCTGGCACAATGGCCCGGCAAGCCGCAGACGTGAGGAGGCAACGGTGACAACCGCTGGACCGCCCGTGAAGGGCCGTTCCACCCGGCAGCGTGCCGCCGTGGCGGCGGCGCTCGACGAGGTCGACGAGTTCCGCAGCGCCCAGGATCTGCACGACATGCTCAAGCACAAGGGCGACTCGGTGGGCCTGACCACGGTCTACCGCACCCTCCAGTCCCTCGCCGACGCGGGCGAGGTCGACGTGCTGCGCACCTCGGACGGCGAGTCGGTGTACCGCCGGTGCTCCACCGGCGAGCACCACCACCACCTCGTCTGCCGCGTCTGCGGCAAGGCCGTGGAGGTGGAGGGCCCGGCGGTGGAGAAGTGGGCCGAGGCGATCGCCGCGGAGCACGGCTACGTCAACGTGGCCCACACGGTGGAGATCTTCGGCACGTGTTCCGACTGCGCGGGTGCCTCCGGCGGCTGAGCTGTCGTGCGGCACGGGCCGGGTGGGGTGACCGGACCCCGGGGCTGCGCCCCCGGGACCCCCGCCGTCGGCCCTGAACGGGCCTCGTCCTCAAGCGCCGGACGGGCTGAGGACACGCACGCCGAGCGAGCGGGAGACCGGGGGTGGACTGATCCCCCGCAGCGTCGACGGGCCGGGTGAACGCGCGAAGGCTAGGAGGTGACCTCCTGGTCCCCGCTCCTTCGCTCCATGGCCAGGAGTTCCTCGTTCGTGACCGCGCCGCCGAAACGGCGGTCCCGGGACGCGAACTCGACGCACGCGCGCCACAGGTCACGGCGGTCGAAGTCGGGCCACAGGACGTCCTGGAAGACCAGCTCCGCGTACGCGCTCTGCCAGAGCAGGTAGTTGGAGGTGCGCTGCTCACCGCTCGGCCGCAGGAACAGGTCGACGTCCGGCATGTCCGGGTAGTACAGGTACTTCGCAAGGGTCTTCTCGTTGACCTTCGACGGGTCGAGCCGGCCCGCCTTCACATCCTCGGCGAGCGCCTGCGCCGCGTCCGCGATCTCCGCCCGGCCGCCGTAGTTCATGCAGAAGTACAGGGTGAGACGGTCGTTGTCCTTGGTCTGCTCCTGGGCGACCTGGAGCTCCTTGGCGACCGACTTCCACAGCTTGGGCATCCGGCCCACCCAGCGCACCCGGATGCCGAGCTCGTCGAGCTGGTCGCGGGTCTTGCGGATGAAGTCGCGGTTGAAGTTCATCAGGAAGCGGACCTCGTCGGGCGAGCGCTTCCAGTTCTCGGTGGAGAAGGCGTACAGCGAGATGTTGCGCACGCCCATCTCGACCGCGCCCTGCAGGACGTCGAGGACCTGCTCGGCGCCGACCTTGTGCCCCTCGGTGCGCGGCAGCCCGCGCTCCTTGGCCCAGCGGCCGTTGCCGTCCATGACGATCGCCACATGCTCGGGGATCAGCTCGCCCGGGAGCTTCGGCGGGCGCGCGCCGGACGGGTGCGGCTCCGGCGTCCGGTACTCACGACGCTGCCGCCCCAGGAACCCGCGTACCACCATGTGCCTCTCGTCTCCTCTGACTCTCGCTTGCTTATTTCTCTACGTACCTGAGTGAGCGCAGCCCGCGCTCCAGGTGCCAGTGGAGATAGGCGGACACCAGCCCGCTGCCCTCCCGGACGTACCGCGCCTCGCACGTGTCCGCCGTCTCCCAGTCTCCCGTGAGCAGCGCACCCAGCAGGACCAGGGTCTGTGGCGAGGGTACGACGCTGCCGGCCACCCGGCAGTCGACGCAGACGGAGCCGCCGGCCGCGACGGAGAAGAACCGGTTGGGTCCCGGCATTCCGCACTTGGCGCAGTCGCCGAAGCTCGGCGCGTATCCGTTGACGGCCAGCGAGCGCAGCAGGAACGCGTCGAGGACGAGGTGCGGGGCGTGCTCACCGCGGGCCAGGGTCCGCAGCGCCCCGACGAGCAGCAGGTACTGCTGGACGGCCGGTTCGCCCTCGTGGTCGGTGAACCGCTCGGCGGTCTCCAGCATTGCCGTCCCGGCGGTGTAGCGGGCGTAGTCGGTCACGATCCCGCCACCGTAGGGAGCGATGATCTCGCTCTGCGTGCACAGCGGCAGCCCGCGTCCGACCAGTTCGCTGCTGCCCCGCGCGAAGAACTGCACGTCGACGTGGGAGAAGGGTTCGAGGCGGGCGCCGAACTTGGACTTCGTCCGCCGTACCCCCCGCGCCACGGCCCGCACCCGGCCGTGCCCGCGGGTGAGCAGCGTGATGATGCGGTCGGCCTCGCCGAGTTTCTGGGTCCGCAGAACGATGCCGTCGTCCCGGAAGAGACTCATCGGGCACCGCCGGGGGCGGCCTGCCGGGGGTGCGGCATGCCGCGGTCCGCCGCACCCGGCTGTCGGGTGGGGGGCACGATGCCGTCGTCGCGGAACAGGCTCATGCGCCCATTCTCGCCTACGCCGGAGGAGCGGTGCGCCCGCCCGCCACGATCCCCCGGACGGGGCGCGCGTGACCGGCGGCGGCGCAACCGGCGGGAGCGGAGAGACGTCCGTGACAGAAGAGACCATGATCCTCGACGGACGGAGAGAACGATCTTAAGCTCGCACCTTTCCCCCAGGCCCACCCGCCGCACCCTGCTGACGGCCGGCGCGGCCACCACGGCCGCCCTGCTCACCGCGGGTCCCGCCGGGGCCGCCACGGACCCCGTCACCGACCGCCTGCGCGACCTCGAAGCCGGGCACGGCGCCCGCCTCGGTGTGTTCGCGCACAACGTCCGCACCGGACGCTCGGTCCGCTACCGCGCCGACGAGCGCTTCCCGGTCTGCTCCCTGTTCAAGACCCTGGCGGTGGCGGCCGTCCTGCGGGACCTGCCCGAGGGAACTCCGGACCGCCGCGTCTTCTGGACGGCGGCGGACGTGGTGGAGAACTCCCCCGTCACCCAGGAGCATGTGGCCGACGGCATGACGATCGCCGAGCTGTCCGCCGCGGCCATCCAGCGCAGCGACAACACGGCCGGCAACCTGCTTCTGCGCGAGCTGGGCGGCCCGGCCGCGCTCACCCGCTTCGCCCGCTCCGTCGGCGACCGCGTGACCCGGCTCGACCGCTGGGAGCCGGAGCTCAACTCGGCCGAACCGGACCGGATCACGGACACCACCAGCCCGTACGCGATCGGCCGCACGTACGCCCGGCTCGTCCTCGGCGACGCGCTGGCCCCGGCCGACCGCCGGCGCCTGACCGACTGGATGCTCGGCACCGTCACCAGCGCCAACCGCTTCCGCGCCGGGCTCCCCCCGACCTGGACGCTCGCCGACAAGACCGGCGGCGGCTGGTACGGCGCCAACAACGACGCGGGCATCGCCTGGACCCCGGACGGCACCCCCGTCGTCCTGGTGGTCCAGCTCACCAAGCCGGCCCGGGACGCGGCCTACGACCACGAACTGATCGTGGAAACGGCCGGGCTGCTGGCCGAGACGCTGGGCTAGGGCGTGTCCGACACTTCGCCCGGCGGGAATCGTCAGACGCGCCCTAGGACCCCTCGGGCCTGAGCCTGACGCTGTCGGGAAGGCCGTTCGGCGACGTGCCCGCGGCGGCGGCCTCCCACAGCTGGTCGAACCGGCGGATCAGGGGCTGGACCTCGTCGGCCCGGGCGTTCACCGTCGTCGAGGTGTTCACGCTGAGCTGGTCCGCGTGGATCTCGTACGACAGCACCCCGTCGAAGACGATGCAGTCGATCATCTTGCCGCGGCGCAGGAACAGCGGGAGTTCCTCCAGGGCCACCACCTGGACCTGGATGCCCATCTCCCGCTGCTCCGCGCAGATCGGTTCCAGGGCGGCCAGTTCCTCGGGCCGCTTCACGATGAACAGGCGCCGCACCGAGATGCGCCGTTCGAGGATCGCCTCACGCTGGGCGGTCAGATAGCGTCCGGCCGGCTCGGTGTTCCAGAACCCGTCGTCGACGACGGTGGTGCTGATGGCGTCGATGCTCGTCCTCGCGCACTTGGTGAGCGTCAGGAGCCAGTCGTGGTTCTCGCCCGCGCACTCGGCGCTGAGGTTGGTGAAGTCCTCCATCTGCGCGGCGAGACGGTCGATCTCCGTGTGCGCGAACTCGTGCAGGATGTCGGGCCCCATGGACACGACCTTGGTGGCGTGCTCGGCGAGCCGGGGCACCCCGTCGCCGCGCAGCTTCTCCACCTCGGTGAAGAGCTTCGTCGCCTCGCCTATGTCGGCGAACCGCTTGTCGACCGACTCCCTGAGATCGGCCAGCTGACTGACGAAGGACGCCAGGAACTGCACGATCAGCACGATGCCGCCGCACAGCACGGACAGCACGAGCTGCCACGGGCCGTCCTCCTCGGACGGTCCGACGACATTGGTGAGCAGATAGACGCCGCCGCCCGTCACCACGGTGATCAGGATCTTCTGCGTCACATGCCGGGCGCCCTCGCCGTCCCGGATCCGGTCGCCCCGGAAGCTCGGGTTCGTCGGTGCATGCATCTCTGTTTTCTCCCCCCGTCGGGATGCTGCGCGAACAGATGTCGTGTTGCCGTCAGGACAGGGCCGGCACCTCACCCCGGACGAGGTTCTGCAGTGCCAGCTGGTCCCGGATGCGCTGTGCCATGGTGTTCCACTGTCTGCTGAACCCCGGGTGCCGCTCCAGCTCCTCCCAGGGCGGGCTCAGGGCCCGGTCCAGGCGCGCCTGGGGCATCCACAGGTGCAGCAGATGATCGACGAGCGGACGCAGCACCTTCATCGCGGCCGCCTGGTTCTCGGAGCCGGGCGGCAGGCCGTCGAGCTTGTCGCCGACGGTCGTCAGCAGCCAGTCGTGCAGGGCGAGGTCCTCGCACAGCGTGGCCGCCGCGACGGGTGTGGTCCCTCGCGGCAGCCGCAGTGCGACGATCCGCAGGCCCGAGCCGAGTTCGGTGAAGAGCGCGGACGCGGGTTCGCCGTCGTCGGCCGGCGAGGCGGTCCAGCGCAGGCTGGTGTCGGTGGTGGTGAGCGGAGCGTCGTGGTCCAGGAGGTCATGCCGGCGGGAGATCCTCGCCAGCAGGGACTCGGCGATCGAACCGATGTCCAGCCGGTCCTGCTGGTGTCCGGTCAGGAATCCCTCGAGGACGGACTTCTCGGGCAGCCGGCCGACCGGGACCAGAGAACCGGGCCGGACCAGGTAGTACCCCCAGGGCCGGCGCCGGTCGGGCCCGGTGGCCGGGGCGGAGAAGTACGCCGTCGACTGCAGGACGCGACCCTCGACGAGCCCCGCGTGCGCGGCGACGGTGCCGACCGCGCGGACCTTGGCCCCGGTGGCGGTGGGCAGCCGGCAGTCGACTCCGGTGAGGACGTCCGGGGAGAGGGCGTGCCGGTTGGGGCGCCGCGAGGTCCGGACGGGTTCGTCGGCGCGCAGCCGCAGCAGCCGCACGGCGGTCCGCTCGTCCACGGCCCTGCGGGTGGGCAGCAGACAGGTCCGTACCTCACCGCAGATGAGGACGGGACCGGAGGGCGTGCCCAGGCCGCTCATGTCACAACCCCGGCGGGAACACGTAGGACGTGCGGTCCACGACCCCCGTGGGCACCGGGAAGCCCTCACCGGTGGACCGCGCGGCGACCTGCGCGAGCGCCTCGGCCTCGACGTGCACCTGGTCGAGGATGACGCGTACCGCGTGCTCGACGGGCAGGAACCGGGTCGGCAGGACGCTGCACGTGACGTAGGCGGTGAAGGGGGTAGCGGCGGGGTTGAGCTGGAGGACGGGCGGCAGCGCGTCCCACTCGGCCGGGAACTCCGCACCCTGCCAGCGGGTGGGGGTCAGCACGGCCGCGCCGTTGTCCCGCAGCAGCCCGAGCCGGACCAGCTGCCAGACGGAGGCCAGGAAGGCGCAGGACCAGGTGCGCGCGTCCTCGGGCCCGTTCCACAGTTCGACGTCCAGGAACACGGAGTGGCCGCGGGCCTCGGTCTCGCTCGGCGGCTGCCAGACGCCCGTGGAGTCCAGGGCGGCCGAGGTCCGCTGGGAGGGGGTGCGGCGGCCGTTGGTGAGCCAGCCGGTGCGGCCGACGGGCGGACGGAAGCCGTTGCTGCCGGGCGGCGGTGACTCCACCAGCCGGTGCAGGACGGACTCGGCCGGGCGGGCCCGGTCGCGGTGGTCGGAGCCGCCGGGGGCGGGGCCGGCGCAGCCCGACTCGCGGGCCAGGTAGTCGATGGTCAGCCCGGCCTCGGCCGCCGCGTCCAGCAGGGGCGGGATCAGCTCGGCGGGGGTGGCCAGCCGGGAGAAGTAGTCGTCGATCAGGAAGCAGGTGCTGATCCGGGGCCGGCGGCCCGGCGGCAGCGGGCCGAGACCGGCCCGCGCGGCCTCCACCCAGGGCCGTACGCCGGCGAAGTGCCGCCGCAGCCGCGCGGCCCCCTCGGCGAAGTCCTCCATGTACAAGTGGCCTAATTCCAGGGAGAGATGGGAGAAGGGCACGGATTCGGTGCGCGGGTCGGCGCTGCTCTCCCGGAAAACGGTGCCCGGCCCGTTCACAACTGCCCCCAGAACTTGTCGTCGGTCAGCCGCTGGGCGAGATCCCCGATCGCCTGCCAGGTCTCGTTGTTGGCGATCCGGCGGTCGTGCACGTCCTCGTCGGTGATGAGGCGTTCCTGCCACTGGAGAACGGGTTCCAAAGGAATGGACGCCAGCACCCGGGTTCTGCCGATGCCCCGGCCGGCCGCGAGTTCCTCGAGTTCCTTGTCGCACTGCCGCATCCACGCGTACTGGGCGGGCGACACCTGGGACCACAACGGCGACTCGAGATCGGGCACCGCGGCGCGGACGAACCTGATGGCGCCGCCCAGTACGTCGGGGTCGTGTCCGATGGCCGTACCGGCTTGCACTATCCCCTGTTTCCCGAATACGAGTTCGGCGGCCGCCATGACGTGCTGGCGGGTCCACCGGTGATAGACGAGCCAGCGGTTCTTGAGGCGGCCGAGCCCGCCCCGGGGCGAGGTGGCGGCGAGTGCCAGGTCCATCGCGTAACTGCGTCCGGCGCTCAGGTCGATGATGATGACGTCGAATTCGCGTTTCAGCCGCAGGACGAGGTCCACACAGCGGTGCAGGTTCTCCTCGTCGGTGACGAATTCACCGGCCGTGCGGTCGCCGGGCAGCAGCACCAGCCGCCCGGAGCCACCAGGCCTGCCGCGCAGCACGGGGTGTTCGGTCCGCGCCCAGACGTCGACCCGCAGCGGCTCGCCCGTCTTGCCCTTCAGATACGAGTGCAGGCCGCGCCCCTCGGCCTCGGAGAGGACGTCGGGCAGGTCGAAGACGGCGGCGGCGGTGGGCGAGCCGAAGTCGAAGTCCAGGTAGCAGACGTCGTCCCCGTCCAGCGCGCGGTGATACGCGAGGTTGGCACTGGTGACGGAGCGGCCGGTGCCTCCCTTGTCGGAGGCGGCGAAGACGAGCACCTTCACACCCCCCGGGCGTCTGCGCCCCGGGCGCGGGCCAGGGCGTAGAGCCGGGCGAGGACGCCGAGGGCGAGCGCGTGGGCGGTGCCGGGCTGTTTGTCGACGAGCTGACGGGCGCGACGCAGGTCGGCCTCGATGCCCTTGATCTCTTCTCCCTGGGGACTCTTGGGGGCGGGAGCGGGCTGCTCCAGCTGCTCCTTGCCGAACAGGTGGGCGGCCTCGCTGAGCGCCGCCTGGGCGAGGGCGGTCATCTCGGAGCTGCGGATCGGATCCTGCGTGTAGAGGGCGTGCGCGGCGACCATGCACTCGGTGACCCGCTCGGTGATGCTCCAGGACAACGGTCCTGTGCGGACCGGTGATTCGGGGTACACGGCGTGCACGTTGTCCCACAGGCCGACGCCCTCGCCGTCGCTGACGCGACGCGCCCAGAGGTGGTCGAGGATGTTCTCGGCGAGCGTGAGCAGACGGTCCTGCGAGCCGATGTTCCGGGACAGCGCGCACAGTTGGACGGTCCGCTTGAGCAGCTGCGCGGAGAAGTCGCCCATCGTCCACTTCATGGCCGGGCCGATCTCCTCACTGCCCAGCAGCGGGAGGGTGACTCCGGGGTTGTGCAGGCCGATCGCCGGGTCCTCACGGGCCGTGCGGCTCGTGATGCGGCCGCGTTCGGCGAGGCGTTCCATGACGGCGACGGTGCGGGTGAGGTCGTCGTCGGTGGCACGGCGGCGCACCAGGTCGTGGACGAGGATCGAGGCCACGGACAGCGAGAAGTACTCGGACTCCAGCTGCTGGAGCGTGGTGCGCCAGGGGATCTCCTCCAGCGGCCAGGTGGCGGCGTCGAAGCGGGCGATGCCCGACCAGTACTGCTGGGTGATCTCCCAGCGCAGCCGCAGCGCGTCGGCCAGCTTCTGCTGTTCGGCGGTGAGCAGGCCGAGGACGAGGGTGCGCTCGGAGGACAGGTCGGGGATGCCGTCGAGGGCGACGACGGTGAAGTACAGGTACGGCACGGCGTGGGCGACACCCTGGGGCTGCTTGCCGATGTCCTGGGCGGTCTGCGCCTCGACCTCGACCTCGGGTGCGTCCTTCACCAGGCTCCAGGCCCAGCCGCACTCGAACAGCCGGTTCTCGTTGCGGAGTTGGTCGGCGACATCGGTGTCCAGGCCGAGGGTGACGCTCTCGCTGATGAGGGCGCGCAGCGACTTGAACCGCTCCTGGAAGCGCTGCAGGACCTGACGGTCGGACAGCCGGCCCCGGCCGAGCAGCCGGGCGAGCGCCTGGCCCTGGTCGGAGGCGATGTCGACGACGTTGACGGTGAAGGAGCGCAGCAGGCTCACCATCGCCGCGGTCAGGCGGGCGCTGGTCGCGTCCCTCAGCTTGTCGATGCGGGCGAGGGTGCTGGCCCGCTGGGTCTTGCCCCGGTAGACCTTGAGGAAGCCGAGGGTGGCCAGGCAGAGCGTGATCGACATGGAGTAGGAGTCGACGACTCCCACTTCCTCCTGCTCCTTGGAGAGTTCGTGCTCCGGGTTCTCCGGGGCGAAGTAGTAGCCCCCGGCGAAGGTCGGACTCTCCTCGCCGCGGTGGTTCTCCATGAAGTCGCCGAGGATCTCCAGGAGGTTCATGGGAATCTCGCTGGAGTCACCCGCGTTCCTGAGGGCCCTCTCCACGTCCAGCTGGGTGGTGTCGGGGTCGTCCAGACGGAACGGTTCGATTTCGGTGGCGGGGTACAGAAGGCAGAGCAGGCGCTCCGCGTCGGCGACACTGCTGCGGCCGCCCCATTCACCCCACTGCCATTCTCCGTTGTCGAAAGAATGACGAGCGATGGCCTGCCACACCTCAAGCAGGTTCTGTCTCGGCTTGATCTGCATGCCCATTCCCCTCGCACAGGCCCGTCACCATGTAGAAGAACTCCGACAGCTTATTCGTCGCGTCGCTCTTTACGTTGCCCGCAGGCCAGGATCATACCCGTGTAGCCGTCCCGTACAAGTTGCTTCGGATTGGCCGTGCGATGAATCTCCACATGGTCCGCGTAACGACCTAGAACCGCCCGGACTTCGGATTCGTCGATATCACGGGCGGGAAATTCATGAGGTCCGACTCGATACCCTTCGGAATGCTCCATGAAGGCGGCGGCGAAAGGCGCCCCGGAATTCAGGGCGTTCATGAAGCATCCCACCCCTCGCCGGAATTCGGCGAGCGAGGTGGTGATGGACTCGGCGACGAAGAACATGGTGCCGAGGTCCCAGCGGCGCGCACCCGCGCAGAGATCGAAGAGGCTGCCCGGCTCGGGCTGCTGGACGGCCTCCTTGAAGCGGACCCGGGGCGTCACGTCGAGCGTGGCATATGCCTCGTCCTTGCACAGGACGTTCCAGAACTGATCCCAGTGCGGGGCGTAGTCGGGGCACTGGCTCCGGAGATACTCGAGATTCCGGGCGGACCGTTCCAGCAGCGTGATCCGGTCACACCAGGGAAGCATGGCGAGGGCCGGATAGAGATTGGGTCCGGCGCCGACGTCGATACCGGAAGCGACCCGCCCACGACCTCGGAAGTGATCACTGAAGTGATCGCGCACATGGGAGAGGATCTCCTCGTCCACGGCCTGCATCTCGAGGTAATTGTGGCTGATGTACACGCCGGGATCGAACTCGTCCCAGAGCACGTCATCATTCAGCTTTTGGTCAGCGGCGGACGGTACCGAGGTCATGATTCAGGGTAGCAGGAGGCATGGGTCTTGAAGGAGTGGGTGCCTGGAGCAATGATGGAGATCAGGTACGCAAATCGCACTGGCTGCAATTCGATTTGTCGACATTCACAAGGGGACGGTATGACTCCTCTTCCCGGAGATCGTTTTCCGTCGGGCACTGGTTCGATAATGAGCCAGATGTCCGGAGAAAGACCCTTACGGATCAGAGCGGTCACCGAGGCGGATCTACCCCATATCGTGCGCCTCGATGCCGACGCGTTCCCGCACGGCCCCTACCCCTACTTCGTCCTGCGCCAGCTGATCGCCGCCTGCGCCGACCTCGTGTACGTCGTGGACGACGGCACGGACCTCTACGGATACGTGCTCGCGACCTCGCCGAACGACGCGCAGAGCTGGGTCCTCAGCCTCGCCATCACCCCGGGGCTGCGCGGAAAGGGCCTCGGCCGGCAACTGATGACGAAACTGCTCGGCCGGCTACGGACGAAGGGCGCCCATGCCGTCCGGCTCTCCGTGGAGCCGCGCAACGACTCGGCCATCGCGTTGTACCGCTCCCTGGGCTTCGTCCCGGATCCCGGCGGACCGCGCGAAGACTACTTCGGCCCCGGGGAGGACCGTCTCCTCATGACGCTCACCCTGTGACGCCGAGCCCGTGACGCCCGGCCCGTGGCACTCACCCGGTGACGCTCACCCGGTGACTCCCTCGAACCCCAGCACATACCTGCGCTGCCAAGGCGTCTCCACCGCGCGTCGGTCGTAGTGGCGGCGGACGTAGTCCACCGCCTCGGCCGCCGGTACGCCGTCCAGGACCGCCAGACAGGCCAGGGCCGTTCCGGTGCGGCCGCGGCCGCCCGCGCAGGCGATCTCCACGCGTTCGTCGGCCGCGCGGCGCCACGCCTCGGTGAGCGTGGCGCGGGCCTCCGCGCGGTCGCTCGGGAGCCGGAAGTCGGGCCAGCGGAGCCAGCGGGACTCCCAGGGCGGCCGTGGGGGCCGCGCGCCGAGGAGGTAGACGCCGTACGCGGGGGTGGGGGCCGTACGGTCCAGCGGGCGGCGCAGGCCGCGGCCGCGGATCAGGCGGCCGGACGGCAGCAGGAGCACCCCGGGCTCGCCCTCACGCCAGACCCACGCGTCGTTTCCCATCCCCCTATTCGAACGCGGTCACGCGGGACGGGCAACCGATTCGGCGCAACCGGTGGTCTGGAGGGCGAGGAGGGTGCTTGATGCAGGCCGAACAAGAAGACCGGTTCCAGGAGTTCGTCAGAGCCCGGTGGTCCCGGCTCGTACGGACCGCGTATCTGCTCACGGGGGACGTCCATCACGCGGAGGACCTGACGCAGACCGCGCTGGCCAAGGCGTACCGGTCGTGGCGGCGGATCTCGCGCAGCGACAACCCGGAGGCGTATGTGCGGCGGATGCTGGTCACTTGCAACAGCGACCGGTTCCGCAAGCGGCGGGTCGCCGAGGCGCTGACCGCGGCGCCGCCGGAACGGGCGGGGCGCGACGAGGGCGCGGGGCGGGTGGAGGAGCGTGGCTCCCTGCTGGCCGGGCTGGCCCAACTGCCGCCGAAGCAGCGGGCGGTGGTGGTCCTGAGGTACTGGGAGGACCTGTCCGAGGCGGAGGTGGCCGAGGCGCTCGGCTGCTCGCCCGGCACGGTCAAGAGCCAGGCGTCCAAGGGGCTCGCGAAGTTGCGTGGGTATCCCGGACTGGCCGCCGACCGCACGGTGTCCGGTGATCGGGGTCAGGGTCAGGGGCAAGGGCACAGTCAGGGCCAGGGCCAAGGCCAGGGTCAGGGCCAGGAGGCTCAGGGGCGGAGCCGCGGTCACGTTCCGGTCCATGGTCGGGTTCAGGGAGGCAGCAGGTGAAGGTGACGGGAGAGCGGGTGGACCAGGGGGGCTCCGGATTCGAGGAGCGGATGCGTGAGCTGCTCGCCGAGGACGCCTACGCCATCCAGCCCACGTCGGCGCCGTATCCGGCCATCCGGCGGCGTGGACTGGCCGAGCGGCGGCGGCGCGTCGCGCTGACCGGGGCGGCGCTGATGACGCTGGCCGCGGTGCCCGTGGGGGCCTACGCCGTGGCCGGGGGCAACGGGGGGCGGGGCGCGGACACGGCGGCACCCAAGCCGTCGGTCAGCGCCCCGCACAGCCCGGCCGGCAGCCCGTCCGCGACCCCGGGCGGCACGGCGGCCGGGCCCGCGCAGCCCGCCACGGACGGGCAGTTGCTCGACGGGATCACCTTCGCGCAGGCGGCGGACGGCCTGCGGAAGTGCCTGGCCGCCGAGGGCGGGCCGCCCGGCAGCGCCGCGGATCTGGGCGAGGCCGAGGACTACCGGATCATCCTGGCGATCAAGAGCACCGGAGACTCCAACGCTCCCGGCGACGGCATCTACGTCACCGCGGTGAACGAGCGGTCCGCGGGACGCTGGGTGGTCTGCTCCCTCAAGGACGGGCTGGCCTCGGGCATCAGCGCCGGCACGATCGACACCGGCGTCCCGGGCACGGGCCCGGTCGTGGTCGACGGCAACGGCGAGCAGCTGTACCAGCAGTCGTTCATGGACAAGGGCAGGTGGAAGCTGCCGTTCCGATGGGGGATGATCGGCACCGTCGAGGCGTCGGTGGCCGAGGTGACCGTCTCCTACGGTGACGGCGGCCCCGTGACCGCGACCCTGGACCACGGCTGGTTCGCCGCCGCCGGTCTGCTGAACCAGCAGGTCACGCTGGCCCCGCACATCAAGGGCTACGACGGCTCCGGCAAGCTGGTCTACGACTCCGACCAGGACGGGACGTACCAGCGCACGCTGCCCTAGGGCACGTCTGGCAATTCCCGCCGGGCGCGCCACGCGAATTGTCGGACACGCCCTGGCCGACGTCGGTCAGGGCGCGCCGGGCCCCGGCGTCACCAGACCCGACTCGTAGGCCACGATGACCAGTTGGGCCCGGTCCCGGGCGCCCAGCTTGCCCATGATCCG
Organism: Streptomyces sp. Root1310; assembly: GCF_001426425.1. NCBI lineage: Bacteria > Bacillati > Actinomycetota > Actinomycetes > Kitasatosporales > Streptomycetaceae > Streptomyces > Streptomyces sp. Root1310. The sequence continues at coordinate 962,793 of NZ_LMEQ01000001.1, forward strand.
GCTGACGTGGGTCTTCGCCGTGAGCGGGCTGAGACCCAGCTCCTCGGCGATCCCCGCGTTGGTCAGGCCGCGGGCGACCAGGGCCAGCACCTCGCGCTCCCGTTCGGAGAGGCACTCCGGGCCGCCCGCCGTGGGCGGTCCGCAGGTGCCGCGCAGGAAGCGGGCGATCAGCCGGGCGGTGGGCCCCGGCGACAGCAGGGCCTCGCCCGCGGCGACCGTGCGGATGGCGTCGAGGAGGTCGGCGGGCCGGGTGTCCTTCACCAGGAAGCCCGCCGCCCCCGCGCGCAGCGCCTCGACGATGTTCTCGTCGGTGTCGTACGTGGTCAGGACGAGGACGCGCACCCCGGCCAGTTCCTCGTCGGCCGCGATCAGCCGGGTCGCCTCGATGCCGTCGAGGTCGGGCATGCGGATGTCCATCACCACCAGGTCGGGGCGTTCGCCGCGGGCCAGCGCCACCGCCTCCCGGCCGGTGCCGGCCTGCCCGACCACCCGCATGTCCGGCGCCGACTCGACGAGCATCGCGAACGCCTCCCGCACCAGCGTCTGGTCGTCGGCGAGCAGCACTCTGAGCGGCTTCATCGGTCCTTCCCGTGCGGCAGTACGGCGCTCACTTCGAAGCCCCTGCCGTCGTCGCGCGGTCCGGCCTGCAGCGAGCCGCCGACGCTGCGCGCCCGCTCCCGCATCCCGACGATCCCGAAACCGGGCGCTCCACCGCCGGCCGTCGCACGGCCGCCGTCACCCGCGCCGCCACCTCTCCCCACGCCGCCGTCTCCCCCCGTGTCCACGCCCACTCCGTCGTCGGTGACCCTGAGCCGCAGGGCGTCCTGCTCCTCGTACACCCGGACCCGGACCCCGACCCCCGCCGCCGGGTCGTCGGGCCCGCCGTCCCGGCCGCCGTGCCGCACGGCGTTCGTCAGTGCCTCCTGGACGATCCGGTAGGCGGCCGCGCCGACCGCGGGCGGCACCTCCCCCGACCGTACCGTCAGGTCGACCCGCGCACCGGCCGCGCGGGCCGTCTCCGCGAGGTCGGACAGGCCGTGCAGGCCCGGGAGCGAACCCCGGGCGTCCGGTGTGCCGAGGTCGCGCAACACCTCCAGTGTCGTGCGGAGTTCACCGCGCGCGCTGCGGCAGGTCCCGGCGATGTCGTCGAGGGCCTTGGCGACGGCCGCGCGGTCCAGGCGGTCGGGGTCGGCGGCCAGCACGTGCGCGGCGACGGAGGTCTGCACACCGATCAGGGTGATGGTGTGCGCGAGCAGGTCGTGCAGGTCACGGGCGATGCGCAGGCGTTCCTCGGCGACCCGGCGGCGGGCCTCCTCCTCCCGGGTGCGTTCGGCGCGCTCGGCGCGCTCGACGATGGCGGCGACGTAGCGGCGGTAGTAGCGGACGTCGATGCCGCAGAAGAGGACGGCGATGATCCAGCCCGAGATCCGCAGGAACTCCAGCGCCCGGCCCGGGTCGGTGAGGGCGTTGATGATCAGCGTCGGGCCGAGGACGGCGCCCCCGGTGATCAGTGTCCGGCGCACCGTGCCGGTCGCCGCGACCGTGTAGAGCGCCACCATGGTCGCCGGGACCGGCCCGACGTGGTTGTAGTCGAGGGCGTGGTACGGGGCGACGCAGGCCGCCACCGCGATCAGGGTCGCCACCGGACGGCGGCGGCGCCACGCGAGGGGCACGTTCGCGGTGAGCAGCAGCGTCCAGCCGAGCGCGTCGGGCCGGGACCCGTCGCCGCCGATCAGGGAGATGACGGTGGCCAGGACGGCCGCCGCCACGGCCAGCAGTACGTCGTTGCGGGTGCCGTGCGGGGCGGTGCGGGGGTCGCGGTTGATCGCCGCCATGATCCGCTCGCCCCGGCTGGGCCGCACCGCTGTCGTGGTCTCCTGCACGGGTTCATCCTGCGGCACGGGGGCGCCCCTCCGGGAGAGGAGGGGCGCCCCGCCGGTCCGCGAGCGGCTCACACCGGCTCCGTCTGCCGCTCCGGCCTGCCCGGCTGCCCGGGCCGCCGCGGCTCCGTCTGCGGCGCCCGCGACAGCCGTCCCGGCCACCACACCTTGCGCCCCAGCGCCACGCTGGCGCTGGTCACGAGGTAGGTGCGGACGAGGAACGTGTCCAGCAGCACCCCGACCGCGATCACGAAGCCCAGCTCGACGAGTTGGACGAGCCCCATGTTCGTCAGCACGGCGAAGGTCGCGGCGAGGACGAGGCCGGCGGAGGCGATGACCCCGCCGGTCGTGCGCAGCGCGGTGAGCGCCGCGGCGACGGGATCGGCGCCGCGCGTCGACTCCTCCCGCATCCGGTGCATGAGGAAGATGCCGTAGTCGACGCCGAGGGCGACCAGGAACACGAAGGACAGCAGTCCCAGCCCCGGATCCGTGCCCTCGAAGCCGAACACCGGGCCGAAGACCAGGCCGCCCAGGCCGAGCGCCGCACCCCACACCGCGACCACGGCGGCGACGAGCATCAGCGGCGCGACGAGCGACCGCAGCAGCGCGATCAGGATCAGCAGGACGGAGACGAGGACGAGCGGTACGACGATGAGCCGGTCACGGGCGTTGGTGTCCACCAGGTCGATCTGCTGGGCGCTGGGCCCGCCGACGTACGAGCCGGCCAGCCGGTCCCGCAGCGCCTCGATGGTCGCCGTCTCGGCCGCGGACTGCGGCGGTGCGGCGGCGGTCACCGTGATCTCCGTCCAGCCTTCTCCGGTACGGCCCTGCCGTACGTCGGCGACGCCGCCGGTGTCCCGGATCGCGGCGAGGGTGGCCTCGGTCCGGCCCGTCGGGGTCAGCACGTCGATGGGCTGGGCGGACTGTTCCGGGAAGGCCTCGGCCAGGGTCTCCATGGCGACGACCGACTCGGGCCGGTCGACGAAGGAGTCCTGCTGCTTGACCGCGCCGGGCAGGTTCAGCGCGCCCAGCGCGAGGGCGCCGAGCAGGACGGCGCCGGCCGCAAGGACGGTCCGCGGGCGCCGCCCGGCCGAGGTGCCCATCGCGGCGAACAGCGACCGGCGGACCTTGGGCGTGCTGCCGAAGGCGGGCACCAGCGGCCAGAACACCCGGCGGCCCAGCAGGACGAGGAGCGCGGGCAGCAGCGTCAGCATCGTGACGAGCGCGCAGAGCACGCCGACCGTGCCCAGCGGTCCCATGCCCCGGTTGGAGTTGAGGTCGGCGGCGAGCAGGCACAGCAGTCCGGCGGCGACGGTCCCGGAGGAGGCCAGCACGGCAGGGCCGCAGCCGCGCAGCGCGGCCCGCATGGCGTCGTACGGCCGCTCCACGCGCCGCAGTTCCTCCCGGTAGCGGGAGACGAGCAACAGCGCGTAGTCCGTCCCCGCGCCGAAGACGAGGATGGTCATGATGCCCGAGCTCTGTCCCGAGACCGTGGTGCCGAAGCCCTGGTTGAGGCCGTAGGCGACACCCATGGACAGGTAGTCGGCGATCCCGGCCACGGCGAGCGGCACCAGCCACAGCACCGGGCTGCGGTAGATGAGGATCAGCAGAAGGGCGACAACACCTACTGTGGTGTAGAGCAGCGGCCCGCCGAGCGACTCGTAGACCTTGCCCGCGTCGGTGGCCAGCGCCCCCGTGCCGCCCACCTCGACGGTCAAACCGCCCTCGCTGTGGGCGACTTCGCGGACGTCCTCGACGAAGGCGTCCCGCTTCTTCTCGTCGGTGCCGGGCTCGTTGGTGGCGACCGGGTACATGAGCGTGGCGCCGTCGGCGGACGGGACTCCCCGCGGGGCCCCGGTCAGGACGTGGTCCCCGGCGACCCGGGCGACCTGCTCCCCCGCCGTCGCCCGGTCGGCGGCGGTCAGCCCGCCGTCGCGGTGGTAGACGAGCACCAGCTCGGTGCTCTCACCGCCGGGCAACTGCTCCTGGAGCCTCGCGACCCTGGTCGAGTCGGCGCTCGCGGGCAGGTAGTCGGTGACCCGGTCGTGCTGTACGTCGGCGAGCTTGGCGGCGAACGGCGAGGCGAGCGCGAGAACGCCCACCCACAGCGCGAGCACCACCCAGGGGATGGCGCTGCGCCGGCCCTTCGCCTTCTTCCCGGCCCCCATGAAATCTCCGGCCCCCATGAATCGGGCCCTCCCTTCTGCACGGCTGTCCGGTTGCGCTCTCCAGACTTCCGGCACGCGAGGGGCGGAACGTCGCGCGTGAGGGCGAGTTCGGGTGTACTGCCGGGGGTGGCCGGGCGGGGGGACTACTCCCCGGGGAGTATCAGGACGGCGTCCGGGCCGCGACCAGCAGACGGGTCACGTCTTCCGCGCGGATCGTCAGGGCGGCGCCGACCGTCGTGAGGACCTCCCGCTCGGCCGGGGTGTACGGGCCGTCCGCGAGGGCGATGCGGGCGCCCTGGAGCAGGATCGATTCGCGGCCGACCGCGGCGAGGTGCGGGGCGAGCGGGTCGAGGGCCTCGTGGAGCTCTATGGCGAGGCCGGCGCCGTACGGTTCGCCGTAGTCCGGGCCCGTGTCGGAGGCGACGGCGGCGACGAGCGCGGCGAGCTGTTCCTCCGTGCAGTCGGTGAAGCCGGCCGCGCGCACGGCGCCCGCCGCCGTCTCCAGGGACGTACGGGAACAGATGCCGCCCGCGGACAGGACCGCGAGGGCGACGGTGTGGACGGCGTCGCGGAGCATCGCCGAGAAGCGGATGGTGGTGGGGTGGTCGAGGACGTCGGTGCCGAAGCGGCGGCGGCAGGCCGCGCACTCGACGACCGGGCCGGTCTCGCCGCGTGACACGACCGGCATGCCGAGCACGGTGAAGCGGCGCCGTCCGGTCAGCCGCTGGTAGTTGCGGTCGCCTCCGCAGCCGGGGCAGAAGAACTCACCGTCGCCCGCGGGCGTCCACGCGGTGCGGGTGCCCAGGATGCGGGCAAGCCCGGTGACACGGCTGTCTCGTCCCCGTTCTGGCAGCACGTCGCACCTCCGTAACCCCGCGGCAACATCGCCGCACGCCTCCGTGATGTTAGCCACATCCATGAGGTGTAGTCAGCACCCATGACGAGACCTTCCCGTGACCTCCCTACGGTGATGGCCGATAAACGACGGGGCCCTGACCGCCGTATACAGCGGTCAGGGCCCCGAAAGTCCCGGTCAGGCCGGTCAGCGGGTCGCGCGGTTGACGGCGGAGACGACCGCCTTCAGCGACGCACGCGTCGTGTTCGCGTCGATGCCGATCCCCCACAGGATCTTGTCGTCGATCGCGCATTCGATGTAGGAGGCGGCCTGCGCGGACGCGCCCTCGCTCATCGTGTGCTCCTGGTAGTCCAGCAGGCGTACGTCGATGCCGATGGACTCCAGGGCGTTGAAGAAGGCCGAGATCGGACCGTTCCCGGTGCCGGTCAGGACGGTGTCCTCGCCGTCGACCGTGGCCTCGACGGTCAGGGTGTCGACGCCGTCGGTGTCGGTCGTGGACTGGCCCGCGCGGACCTGGATGCGGCCCCAGGGGTTGTCCGGGTTGGGCAGGTACTCGTCCTGGAAGACCGACCAGATGGCGCCGCCGGTGACCTCGCCGCCCTCGGCGTCCGTCTTCGCCTGGATGAGCTTGGAGAACTCGATCTGCATCCGGCGCGGCAGGTCCAGCTTGTGGTCGTTCTTCAGGACGTACGCGATACCGCCCTTGCCGGACTGCGAGTTGACGCGGATGACGGCCTCGTAGGAGCGGCCGACGTCCTTCGGGTCGATCGGCAGGTACGGGACCGCCCACTCGATGTCGTCGACGGTGACGCCCTTGGCGGCCGCGTCGGCCTCCATCGCGTCGAAGCCCTTCTTGATGGCGTCCTGGTGGGAGCCGGAGAAGGACGTGTAGACCAGGTCGCCCACGTACGGGTGGCGCGGGTGGACCTCCATCTGGTTGCAGTACTCCCACGTACGACGGATCTCGTCGATGTCGGAGAAGTCGATCTGCGGGTCGACGCCCTGGGAGAACAGGTTCATGCCCAGGGTGACCAGGTCGACGTTGCCGGTGCGCTCGCCCTGTCCGAACAGGCAGCCCTCGACGCGGTCGGCGCCCGCCATCAGCGCCAGCTCGGCGGCGGCGACGGCCGTCCCGCGGTCGTTGTGCGGGTGGACGGAGACGCAGACGTGCTCGCGGCGGGAGAGGTTGCGGCTCATCCACTCGAAGCGGTCGGCGTGGGTGGACGGCGTGGAGCGCTCGACGGTGGCCGGCAGGTTCAGGATGATCTCGCGGCCCGGGCCGGGCTGCCAGACGTCCATGACCGCCTCGCAGACCTCCAGCGCGAAGTCCAGCTCGGTGTCGGTGAAGATCTCCGGGCTGTACTGGTAGCCGAACTCGGTCTCGGGGCCCAGCAGCTTCTCCGCGTACTCGACGACCAGCCGGGTGCCGTCGACGGCGATCTGCTTGATGTCGTCCTTGGAGCCGCGGAAGACGACCCGGCGGAACACGGGGGCCGTGGCGTTGTACAGGTGGACGGTCGCCCGCCTGGCGCCCTTCAGGGACTCCACGGTCCGCTCGATCAGGTCCTCACGGGCCTGGGTCAGTACGGAGATGGTGACGTCGTCCGGGATCGCGCCCTCTTCCTCGATGATCGAGCGCACGAAGTCGAAGTCGGTCTGGCCGGACGCGGGGAAGCCGACCTCGATCTCCTTGTAACCCATCTTGACCAGCTGGTCGAACATCCGGCGCTTGCGCTCGGGCGACATGGGGTCGATCAGCGCCTGGTTGCCGTCCCGCAGGTCGGTGGAGAGCCAGCGGGGGGCGACGGTGATCCGGTTGTCCGGCCAGGTGCGGTCGGGGATGTCGACCTGGTCGTACTGTCCGTACTTGTGGATCGGCATGTGACTGGGCTGCTGGCGGTTCGCCATGGGGCGTGGGCTCCTCGGGGTGACCGGAGAATGTCCGGGCGGAAGGACGGCCGACGCGCAACACCAAGCACCGCGGGGAGGGGGTCGGCCTCGACTACAGGCCCTCGCCGCGGCGGCTAAGGAGAAGCAGCCCGAAACGCATAGTGCTCCGCAGCCTAGCGGAGCCGCTTCCGTCGCGCGGGTTCGTTCCAGTATGCGGGACCGGAGGGATGAACCATAGAAAAAGGTACAGAACGTGCGCCATGCCACTCCCCGTCCCTGCGCAATACCACCCGGCCCCGCGGACCAGGCCCCTTTGTCACCGTATTTCACCAATCATGGTTGCAGGTGGTGACAGCCGGGTAACGCAGTGCAAGGGTGCCGGGCATGACGACTCACGGGGGCTTCGAGCCCGTCTTCTGCACCGTCGTACCGCCACACGTCCTCGACCGGCTGGCGCGCAACGACGACCCCGCTCTCTCCGGTCCCGCCCGGCGCACCATCCTGCGCGACAGCGAGCTGCGCGCCCTGCGTCAGGTGAACACCGAGTACGGCCTGCTGGCCGCCCCGGCGGCGAAGGCACCGTCGGACCAGCCGCTGCGCACCATCTACGACGCCGAGCACGGCACCTCGCTGCCCGGCACCGAGGTCCGCGCCGAGGGCCAGGATCCCGGCCGGGACGCCACCGTCAACCGCGCCTACTCCGGACTCGGCGCCACCTTCGACCTGTACCTGAAGGCCTACCGGCGCCACTCGATCGACGGCGACGGCCTCGCCCTCGACGCCACCGTGCACTACGACGAGGGCTACAACAACGCCTTCTGGAACGGCGAGCAGATGGTGTTCGGTGACGGCGACGGCGAGATCTTCGTCGACTTCACCAACTCCATCGACGTCATCGGGCACGAGCTCGCCCACGGCGTCACGCAGTACACGGCGAACCTGACCTACAACGGCCAGCCGGGCGCCCTCAACGAGTCGATGTCCGACGTCTTCGGCTCGCTCATCAAGCAATACTCCCTCGGCCAGACCGCCGCCGAGGCCGACTGGCTGATCGGCGCAGGCCTGCTCGCCCCGGCCGTCACCGGCACCGCCCTGCGCTCCATGAAGGCGCCGGGCACCGCGTACGACGACGACGTCCTCGGCAAGGACCCGCAGCCCGCGACGATGGACGAGTACGTCCGCACCGGCCGCGACAACGGCGGCGTCCACATCAACTCCGGTATCCCCAACCACGCGTTCTACCTGGCCGCCACGGCCCTCGGCGGCTACGCCTGGGAGAAGGCCGGCCAGATCTGGTACGACGTCCTGACCGGCGGCGAGCTCTCCGAGCGGGCCTTCTTCACCGACTTCGCCAAGCTGACGGTGCGGGCCGCGCGCGAGCGCTTCGGCAGCGGCGGGGAGGAGCTCCAGGCCGTGGAGAAGGCGTGGGAGCAGGTGGGGGTGCGGATTCTCTGAGTCCGTAATAGACAGGGACCCATGCGTATTCAGGTGAGTCGCACGGGCGGGTTCGCGGGCATCGAGCGCCGTGCCGAGGTGGACACCTCGGGACGGCCCGACGCCCACGAGTGGCACACCCTGGCCGAGCGGGCGCTCGCCGCCGGCCGGGGCGTGCCTTCGGTCGGCGTACCCGACGGCTTCAGCTACGAGATCACCGTGGACGGCAGGACGGTGTACGCGGCCGACCCCCGGCTCACGGAGGAGCAGCGCGAGCTGATCTCACGGGTGCTGAAGGAAGGGGCCTGAGGGGGCTCGCGGGGGGCGTGCGGGGCGGGGACAACTGCCGGTTCGGGCCGGGACGTTGACTTCCTTACCCAGCGGTAAGGATGATCCCGCCCATGGCGAACGATCCGCGCGACGCGGCGAACCCGATGCCCCGGTTTCCGGCAGACTTCCTGTGGGGCGTGTCCACCTCCGCGCATCAGATAGAAGGCGCGGCGGACCAGCGCGAACCTTCGGTCTGGGACACCTTCACCGCCGAGCCGGGACGGGTGAAGGACGGCTCCACGGCGGCGGTGGCCTGCGACCACTACCACCGCTACCCCGAGGACGTGGCGCTCCTGTCGGGCCTGGGCGTGGGCGCCTACCGCTTCTCGATCTCGTGGCCGAGGGTGAACTCGCCCGGCGGTCTCGACTTCTACGACCGGCTCGTCGACGAGCTGTGCGCGGCCGGTGTCCGCCCGGTCCCCACCCTCTTCCACTGGGACCTGCCGGTCCGGTTCGACTGGCTGGAGCGGGACACGGCGGCCCGTTTCGCCGAGTACGTGTCGGTGGTGGCCGGGCGCCTCGGCGACCGCGTGACGAAGTGGATCACCCTCAACGAGCCGGCCGAGCACACCCTGCTGGGACACGCCCTCGGCACCCACGCGCCCGGCAGGCAGCTGCTGTTCGACGCGCTCCCGGCCGCCCACCACCAGCTGCTGGGGCACGGCCTCGCCGTCCAGGCGCTACGCGCCGCCGGCGCCACGGACATCGGCATCGCCAACTCGCACGGCCCGACCTGGCCGGCCTCCCGGGAAACCGCCGACGTGGAGGCGGCCGCCTTCTACGACCTGCTGCTGAACCGGCTGTTCGCGGAGCCCGTGCTGCTGGGCGAATACCCGGAAGGACTGGGCGAGTTGATGCCGGGCGGTGACGTCCAGGGCGACCTCAAGGTGATCTCGGAGCCGCTCGACTGGTACGGGATCAACTACTACGCGCCGACGAAGGTGGGCGCCCCGCAGGGCACGGAGATCGAGTTCGGCGGCATCCGCATGCCGGCCGAACTGCCGTTCTCCGTACAGCAGATAGAGGGCGTCCCGGTGACGGACTTCGGCTGGCCGGTCGTCCCGGAGGGTCTCACGGAACTCCTGACCACCTTCCGCGACCGCTACGGCGACCGGCTCCCCCCGATCGTCATCACGGAGAACGGATGCAGCTACGACGGCGTCGACGACCGGGAGCGCATCGCCTACCTGGACGGTCATCTCCGCGCCCTGCACCGGGCCGTGGAGGCGGGCGTCGACGTGCGCGGCTACTTCGTGTGGTCGCTGCTGGACAACTTCGAGTGGGCCGAGGGTTACGAGCGCCGCTTCGGCCTGGTCCACGTGGACTTCGAGACCCAGGTCAGGACCCCGAAGGCGTCGTACGCCTGGCTGCGGGACGTCCTGCGGGCACAGAGATGACGACGGCGGACAGGGCCCCGGCGGCCGCGCTGGCCGAGCCCGTCGAGCGGGTGGGCCGGGGCTGGACCTCGGCCCTGTCCCTCGCCAACGGAGCGATCTGGGTGGGCTGGTACGGGCCCCTCCAGATCCTGCTGGCCTCCCAGGCCGAGGACTTCGCGCCCGGCTCGGGCATGTCGAAGGAGACCATGCTCGCCTGGGTCACGGGCGTGGGCGCGATGGTGTCCCTGGCCGCGAACCCCCTCTTCGGCGCGCTGTCGGACCGTACGGCCTCCCGCCGGGGCCGCCGTACGCCGTGGATCGTGGCGGGAACGGCGGGCGGCGCCCTCTCGCTGCTGCTGCTCGCGGGAGCGGACGGCGTCTGGACCATGGCGGCGGGCTGGTGCCTGGTCCAGCTGACGCTGAACGCGGCCTTCGCGGCGGTGACGGCCGCCGTTCCCGACCGGGTCCCCCGGCTCCAGCGGGGCTCGGTGGGCGGCTGGCTGGGGGCCGCGCAGATCCTCGGCGTGGTCGGCGGCACCGGGCTCGCGACGGCCGCAGGGGGCGTCGGAGCGGGGTACCTCGCGTGCGCGGTCTTCACGACGCTGGGCGTCCTGCCGTACGTGCTCCGGTACGAGGATCTGCGGCTGGCCGTGGAGGACCGGCCGGCCTGGTCCTGGCGGGGCTTCGCGGCCGGGTTCTGGCTGAGCCCGCGGAAGTACCCCGACCTGGGCTGGGCATGGCTGACCCGCTTCCTGATGAACCTGAGCAACGCGCTGGTGCTGCTGTACCTCCTCTACTACCTGCGCGACCGCCTGCACCACTCCGACCCCGAGCAGGGCGTGCTGATCCTGACCGCGGTGAACGGGCTGACGCTGCTCGCCACCGTGGTCGTCGGAGGCGCCTGGTCGGACCGGGTCGGCAGGCGCAAGCCGTTCGTGATCTGGTCGGGCGTGCTGATGGCGGTGGCGACGGCGGGACTGGCGGTCTGGCAGACCTGGCCGGGCGCGATCGCCGCGGCCGCGGTGCTGGGCATCGGCTTCGGCGTGTTCACGTCGGTCGACTTCGCGCTCATGACGGACGTGCTGCCGAAGGCCGGGGACCGGGGCAAGGACCTGGGCGTCATCAACGTGGCCAACGCCCTGCCCCAGGTCGCGGCCCCCGCCCTCGCCGCGCCGATCGTCACCTACCTCGGCGGCTACCGGGTGCTCTACCTGGTGGCGGCGGCGGTCGGGCTGGCGGGGGCGGTACTGGTGGGCCGGATCAGGGGCGTGGACTGACCCGTCAGAGGGCTCCGGCGTCCCGGGCCGCGTAGACGCTGGGGTACAGCGGGCGGAAGCCGAGTTCGCGGCGGATGCGTTCGGTGGAGGTCAGCTGGAAGAACGGGTCGGGGTCGGTGCGCTCGTAGAGCTCGGCGGGCACCTCGACCCCGTTGAGCTGGTGCAGCTCGACCGCCGTGACGGGCGCGTCGTCGGCGATGTTGTAGGCCCGGCCGGCGGCTCCCGGCGCGTGCAGGAGGCGCAGCAGCCCCTGGGCGACGTCCACGTGATGGACCATGTGCAGCCGCTGGGCCGCCGCCCAGTTCCCCGCCCACATCAGCGACTGGGCGAGGTGCGGATCGCCCTCGCCGTAGACGAAGGCGAGACGGCCGACGCGCACGTCCAGGCCGTCCAGCGCGAACAGTTCCCGCTCGGCCACCCCCTTCGCCTCGGGGTAGGCGCCCCACATCGCCCCGCCGCCGGGCCGGACCTCGTCGTCCTCGACCAGCGGGCGGCCCCGCCCGAGGCCGTACACCAGTCCCGTGCTGACCTGCACGAAGCGCCGCACGCCCGAGGCCAGCGCGGCGCGGCCCAGTTCCACCGCCGCGTCCCGGTTGACGGCCCACGCCTCCTCGTCCGGCACCCCGCGGAAGGACGCCGCGACGTTCACGACCGCGTCCACCCCGGCCACCGCCTTGCCGAGCGCCTCCGCGTCCCGCAGATCCCCGAGCACGACCTCGGCGCCCAGCTCCGCGAACCGCTCCCCCCGTGCCGCGTCGCGCACCAGGACCCGCACGTTCTCCCCCGGCGCGGCCTGTGCCAGCAGCCTCGGCACAAAGCGCCGGCCGACCTGTCCCGTCGTACCCGTCACCAGTGTCAGCATCGTCATCCACTCCTCTTGGTCGGTGCCACCAGCCTCGGACGGAGCGGGGACGACCGGGAGAGACCCGTCGATCAGGGGACCGGCAGTCCCTGGATAAGACGGCCGGCCTGGCGCAGCCTGGAGGGGTGAACCGAACCGAACTCGCCGACTTCCTGCGCCGCGGCCGGGCCCGTCTGAACCCGTCGGACGTGGGTCTGACGCCGGGGGCCCGCCGCCGTACGCCCGGACTGCGCCGCGAGGAGGTGGCCCAGCTGGCAGGCATGTCGGTCGACTACTACACACGCCTGGAACAGTGCCGCGGCCCGCGCCCGTCCCGCCAGATGCTGACGGCGCTGGCCCGCGCCCTGCGTCTCACCGACGACGAACGCGACCATCTGTTCCACCTGACCGGCGAGGAGCCCCCGCGCCGCGAGACGGCGTCGGCGCACGTCCCGCCCGGTCTGATGCTGATCCTGGACCGTCTGCACGACACACCGGCGCAGGTCGTGACGGACTGCGGCGAGGTCCTGGCCCAGAACGCCATGGGCAGGGCGCTGACCCGCGATGTGATGTCGCGCCCCCGGCGCGAGCGCAACCTGCTCCGTCTCTACTTCACCGATCCGCAGGCCCGTTGCCTGTTCCCGGAGGAGGACCGGCCGGACCACGCCCGCGCCCAGGTGGCCAACCTGCGCGCGGTGACCGCCGCCCGCCCCGACGACCCCGAACCGGCCGCGCTGGTCGCCGAACTCCGTTCGTCGAGCGAGGAGTTCGCCCGCCTCTGGGACGAACACGAGGTGTCCCTGCGCCACAAGGCGACGAAACGCTTCCTGCACCCGCTGGTCGGCCTGCTGGAGCTGGACTGCGAGGTCCTGCTCAGCCACGAACACCACCAGCTCCTGGTCATCCACACGGCCCGCCCGGGCACGGAGGCCTACGAGCGGCTCCGGTTGCTCCGGGTGGTGGGGTTGCAGGACATGTCCCCGCAGGCCGTCTGAAAGCCCCTGACGGCCTCAGAACCCCAGCTTGCGCAGCTGCTTGGGGTCGCGCTGCCAGTCCTTCGCGACCTTCACGTGCAGGTCGAGGAAGACCGGAGTGCCCAGCAGGGCTTCGATCTGCTTGCGGGACTTGATGCCGACGTCCTTCAGGCGCTTGCCCTTGGGGCCGATGATGATGCCCTTCTGGCTGGGGCGCTCGATGTAGATGTTCGCGTGGATGTCGAGCAGCGGCTTCTCCGCCGGGCGGTCCTCGCGCGGGAGCATCTCCTCGACGACCACCGCGATGGAGTGCGGGAGTTCGTCCCGGACGCCCTCCAGCGCCGCCTCGCGGATCAGCTCGGCGACCATCACCTGCTCGGGCTCGTCCGTCAGGTCGCCCTCGGGGTAGAGGGGCGGGCTCTCCGGGAGCATCGGGGCGAGGAGGTCCGCCAGCAGTCCGACCTGCTGGTCGCCGACCGCCGAGACCGGCACGATCTCCGCCCACTCGAACCCCAGCTCCTTGCCGAGCTGGTCGATCGCGATGAGCTGCTCGGCGAGCGTCTTGGAGTCCACGAGGTCGGTCTTCGTGACGACCGCGACCTTCGGGGTCCGCTTGATCCCGGCCAGCTCCTTGGCGATGAAGCGGTCGCCGGGGCCCAGCTTCTCGTTGGCCGGCAGGCAGAAGCCGATGACGTCGACCTCGGCCCAGGTGGCGCGCACGACGTCGTTGAGCCGCTCGCCGAGCAGGGTGCGCGGCTTGTGCAGGCCCGGTGTGTCGACCAGGATCAGCTGGGCGTCCGGGCGGTGCACGATGCCCCGCACCGTGTGCCGGGTGGTCTGGGGACGGTTCGAGGTGATCGCCACCTTCTTCCCGACCAGAGCGTTCGTGAGGGTGGACTTGCCCGCGTTGGGACGGCCCACGAAGCAGGCGAAGCCGGCGCGGTGGATGGCCTCGGCCGACTGCTCGGATGACTGGTTACGAACGCTCATGGCCCCCATTCTCCCTGATCCACGAAGCCCCGCCGCACACACGAGCGGCAACGCCCTCCACCGTGAGCTCCCGGAAACCTCCACGCAACGAAACGTCACGGAAACACACCTGTACGCGACCGGAAACCGGAAGCGGTGAACCTCTGACGAGCCCCCGCATCGTTGGAGATTCCCGTGACTCTGGCCGCCGCCCACGCGGACACCGGCGACACCGCCTGGCTGCTCGCCGCCACCGCCCTCGTCCTGCTGATGACCCCGGGTCTCGCCCTCTTCTACGGAGGCATGGTCCGCACGAAGAGCGTCCTCAACATGCTCATGATGAGCTTTGTGTCGATCGCGCTGGTCACGGTGGTGTGGCTGACGGCCGGCTACTCGCTCGCGTTCGGCGACGACGCCGGGGGCGGACTGATCGGCGGACTCGAGCACGCCGGGATGGCCGGCCTCGGCCCGGACAGCGTGCAGGGCACGGTCCCGACCCTGCTGTTCGCCACCTTCCAGCTCACCTTCGCGATCATCACGGCCGCCCTGATCAGCGGCGCGATCGCGGACCGGGCGAAATTCGGCGCGTGGCTGGTCTTCGTGCCGGTCTGGGCGCTCCTCGTATACGTTCCCGTGGCGCACTGGGTGTGGGGCCCCGGTGGCTTGATCCTCGACCGGCTCGGCGCCCTCGACTTCGCCGGCGGTCTCCCCGTCGAGATCACCTCGGGCGCCTCGGGCCTCGCGTTGTGCCTGGTCCTGGGCCCGCGGCTGGGCTTCAGGAAGGACGCGATGCGTCCGCACAACCTCCCCATGGTGATGCTGGGCGCGGGTCTGCTCTGGTTCGGCTGGTTCGGTTTCAACGCGGGCTCGGCACTGGGCGCGAACGGTCTGGCTGCGGCCGCGTTCCTCAACACCCTCGCCGCCGGCTGCACCGGTCTGCTCGGCTGGCTCTTCGTCGAGCAGCGGCGCGACGGCCACCCGACGACGCTGGGCGCGGCGTCCGGCGCGGTCGCGGGCCTGGTGGCCATCACGCCCTCCTGCGGCTCCGTCTCCCTGCTCGGCGCCCTGGTCGTCGGCCTCGCCGCCGGAGTCGTCTGCTCCTATGCCGTGAGCTGGAAGTTCAAGCTGAACTACGACGACTCCCTCGACGTGGTCGGGGTCCACCTGGTCGGCGGGATCATCGGCACGCTCCTCATCGGCGTCTTCGCCGTGGACACCATGACCGGCGGCGCCGAGGGCCTCCTCTACGGCGGCGGGCTCGCCCAGCTCGGCAGGCAGCTGGTCGCCGTGGCCGTCGTGGGGGCGTACGCCTTCACCGTCACGTACGGCATCGCCAAGGTGCTCGACAAGGCGATCGGCCTGCGCGCGCACGAGGACCACGAGCACACCGGCCTGGACCTTACGGTGCACGCCGAGACGGCATACGATCACGGCGTCCTGGGCCACGGCGCCCCGGTCGGCTCGCACCCCCTCCTCTCCGCCCAGAAGGTCAAGCCACAGGAATGAAGCTCATCACCGCGATCGTCAAGCCCTACCGCCTCGACGAGGTCAAGACGGCCCTCCAGGAGCTCGGCGTGCACGGCCTGACCGTGACCGAGGCCAGCGGCTACGGCCGGCAGCGCGGTCACACCGAGGTGTACCGGGGCGCCGAGTACCAGGTCGACCTCGTGCCCAAGGTGCGCATCGAGGTCGTCGTCGGCGACGCGGAGTCCGAGGCCGTGATCGACGCGATCGTGCGCGCCGCGCACACCGGGAAGATCGGTGACGGCAAGGTGTGGGCGCTGCCCGTCGAGACGGTCGTGCGGGTGCGGACGGGCGAGCGGGGGCCCGACGCGCTCTAGTGCTGCGACCGGAAAGGTGCACCGGCTCGGTGAACCTTTCCGGCCACGGCACTGGCGTCAGCCTCCGGCGGTCCGGCTGAGTTTCGGCCGCGGGTCCGTGGGGGCTTGTCGCGCAGTTCCCCGCGCCCCTGGGCGGCTGGACCCTGCGGGCCTTCGCCGTCGTCTGATCACGAGCCACACCCCTGCCGCGATCGCCGCCACCACGACCCCGACCACCAGCCACGGCACCGCCACGAAGGACGCTTTCGCCGACTCCTCGGTGCCCTTGGCGGTCGCCGTCAGCGTGACGTCCGTCCGGTCGAGCTGGGGGGCGTCGGTCCAGCGTTCGGTGAGGCGGACGCGTTGGCCCGGGAGGAGCTGGGAGGGGAGCTTCGTCAGGTCCCGGGTCAGGAGGGTGCGGCCGAACAGGCCGCTCGCCTTCAGCTCCACCTTCGGTGCGAGGGTGACGTTGCCGGTGTTGTGCAGGGTGTACGAGATGGTCGCCGTGCTGTCGCCGAGGCCGGGGACCAGCGGCTGGTGATGGCTGACCTGGACGTTCTCGACGGCGAGCGCGGGCAGCGTGGGCCCGCCGACCTGCAGGTAGACGCGGGCGCCGACGGCCCGCTGGACGCCCAGCGCGACCCCGCCGTCGCCCTGCTCGACCCGTTCGTCGAGGGCGACGATCGCCCCCGGGTGGTCGCCGGGCTCGGCGCCCTCGGGCACCCGGACGGTGAACGGCACGGTGACCGTGGCGCGGCCGGGCACCGTGACCCGGTTCTTCGGCAGCTCGGCCCAGGCGCCGACACCGCGCATCTTCTCGCCGAGCGACTTCACGGCGAACCCGCCGTCGCGCGCGGTGTTGTAGGCGTCGGCCGCGTACAGCCGGAAGGTGAGGGGTCCGGCCGTCTTGTTGGCGACGACGACCTTGTCCTCGATCGTCTGGCCGGGATCGGCGGAGACATAGAAGTAGGGCCGTGCGGCGACGGCCGAGGAGACGGGGTAGACCGACCAGCTGCCGTTGTCGGCGGCGCGGGCGGGGGGCGCGGGCGACAGGAACACCAGCAGCGGCAGGAGCAGGAGGAGGACGTACGGCTTGCGCATGGGTGCGGACCCCCCGGCGGACGGGCCCCGTCTGGCGGGTCCCGGCGAACGGACTTCGGCGAACGGACTTCGCAGAACGGGCTTCGGCGGACGGGCGCCGACTGACGCGCTCGGCGGACGGGCGCCGACGAAGGACTTCGTCGGACGGGCGCCGGCGGACGGGCTTCGGCGGCTGGGTGGTCGGGCGGGTGCGGACCTGTGGGGCGGGCGCCCGGCCACCGGTGGACGTGGTGGGTACGGGTCAGGTGAGCGTCAGGGTCAGGACGCCGGCGTAGCTGCCCGGAGGCGTGAACGACGGTACGTCGAGGGACAGTTGGGCGCCGGTGGTGAACTCGCCGCCGGTGGCCGTGCCGTCGGGTGTGGACGCCAGGGTCGCCCCCGAGGCGCCGACCGTGCCCGCGGAACCGGCCTGACAGGTGCTCGGGCTGCCCGCCTTGGTGGTGCACGCGGGCGTCCAGCTCAGCTTGCCGGCGTCGATCTTGGCGCCGGGGCCGCTGAAGTCGGTGACCTTGCCGGTCAGGGACCAGCCCGCGGGTCCGCCGCGGAAGTCCTTGACGGTCACGGTCTGGAGCGCGCCGGTCGAGGCCCCGCCCTGACCGAAGTCGACGGCGGACAGCTGGACGGCGTCCCCGGCCTGGGACATCGACAGCGTGCCCGCCCGGACCGTGGTGGTCACCTTCTGGCTGCCCTCCGGTACGGGCTGGTCGTCGATGACGACGTACGCGACCGGCCCGGCACCGAGGTCCGAGCTCCACGCGCCGCCCTCGTACGCCACGACACCGGTCGTGGTGAGGTCGCTGACGACGAGCGAGCCGGAGATGCCGCCCTGCGCGTCCGCGGTCACGGTGGCCGTGTCCGCGGTCTGGGCGGACGCGGAGCGTCCGGCCAGCGTGACGGTCGCGCCCGCGGTGAAGCCGCTGCCGGTGACGGCGACGGCCGCGCCCGGACTGCCGGAGGCCGAACCCAGCGAGATCGCGCGGGTGTTGGCCGGCGGGTTGTCGGCGGCGGTGACGGTCTCCGACACCGGGGCGGGCGGGTTGGTCACCGTGCAGGGGGTGTCCAGCTCCAGGATGTAGCTGGTGTGGATGTTGTAGTCACCGGGCGAGAGGGTGATCGCGCCGGGCGTGGTGACGGTGAACGTGCCGGTCATGGAGAACGACGGGAAGGCTCCCTTGCCCGGCACCGGGTCGTTCTTCTTCGGCCCCGTGACCGTGACGCTGCCGGTCTGCGCGCCACCGAGGGTGACCTTGCCCGTCGGCGTCATGATGTCGGCCGGCAGGGCCAGGTCGGTGGGGTTGCTCGCGGCGGGCGTGACCACCGTGTACGTGACGGTGACGGTGTCCCCGACCTCGGGGCTGGTCTTGTCCGCCGTGATCTTCGCGGTCGTGGTGCCGTCGATCGGCGGGAGGCCCGCGATGGCCGGCGGGATGCAGTGCGTGGGAAAGTCCACGTTGGCCGCGGCGCCGGCCGGGGCCGCCAGCGCACCGCCGGCGGCGACCGCGAGCGCGGTCGCCCCGAGCAGCGACGCCCAGCGCCGTCTTCGGGAACCTCGGGTGCTTCCGGAACTTCGGGGTGAACCCATGTTGCCCCCTCCTCCAGGGTGCGGGCGCAGCGGCTCTTCTGCGCCGACAGGGGGCATTGAGATGCGGATCGCGCGAGAAGTCAATGGACATCACGCGGTGAACTGATGGGCCGTCAGCTTCCTGGCGGAGCCGGAAAACTGACGGCCTGTCGGATCAGTTTCCAACCGCTATCAGCTGAACACGAACGGACCCGGCGCCTGTGCCGCGTTCGCCGTACAGGTGACGGTGATCCCGAAGACGACCATCTTCAGGGAGCCGCCGTAGAAGTTCAGGCTGTCGCCGGAGGCCACGGTCCCGTTGAGCGGACCGACCGTGATCGGGTCGCCGGTGGCCATGGCGGGGTTCACGGCGCCGGAGAAGACCCTGGCGGCGCCGGTCGAGTTCGCCATCGTGAGCGTGGAACTGATGCTGTTCGCGCCGATCGGGATCGGCGCGGTGATGGCGGTGGACGACAGTTTGAGGGTGGCGGCCGTACCCGTCTGGGTGGCCGTGAGGGTGGCTGCGCCGCCTCCGAAGAGACCGCAGTTGGCGGTGACGGTCGCCGTCAGCGGGGTGACGGCGACAGCCGAGGGCGCGAGCGCCAGTCCGGTGACCGCGAGGGCCCCGACCAGCATTGCCGCACCTGATCCGATTCGCTTGCCTCTCATGGGATCCGCTCCCTTCCCGACTACGGGAATCCATGTGGGGGGTGGATGGACGGGAGATGCCGACGGACCACCGCCCGGGAGGGATGGGTGCGGACACCCTGCCCAGGTGGAGATCCGACGTCCGGATCCGGCATCCGGATCCGGCGACCGATCTGACGGTCCGTCGGAACTTGCGGTTCCATTGATGCGCGAGCGATGCGAGAACGGCAAGGTTGAATTCCGGCCTACCTCCGACAGGCCCACCCGTGACCTGCTGTCAGCCGTCAGCCGGCGGACACGGTGCGCCGGACGGTGCCGTCCGGCGAGGCCAGCAGCACCGGCGTCCCCGCCCCTCCGAGATCCCGTACGGCGGCCAGATCGTCCTCGGCGGCCGTGTCCGACGCCGTCACCACCGCCGCCGCCTCCAGCGACTCCGCCCCCGAGGCCACCGCCATCGCCACCGCCGTCCGGAGCGCGCTCAGCCGCAGCGACGGCAGATCCACCGTCCCCGCGACATACGTACGTCCGGTCTCGTCCCGTACGGCGGCCCCCTCGGGCACACCGTTGCGGGCCCGCGCGGAACGGGCCAGGGTGACGATCTTGCGGTCCTCGGGGTCGAGCGCGTTGCTGTCGGTCATGCCCCGAGCATACGAAGAACCGATCCGCTCACCGCGTCTGCCCTGCTCGACCGCGTGACGGGTGGTGCCGTCGGCACCGGCAGGGGCGGCTCCGGCGGCTCCCCCGTCCGTTCCGGTGGCCTGAAGGACTCGGGCCGCGCGACCGGGTGGCCGCCGGACGGACTCAGGGACGGTCGAGCCGCAGCCGCTCGGCGCGCGGCAGACCGGCGACCACCAGGTCGTAGGAGTCCTCGACGAGCTCCCGGACCAGCCGGTCCGGGAGCTCTCCGTCGACCGTCACCGTGTTCCAGTGCCGCTTGTTCATGTGCCATCCGGGGACGATCAGCCCCTCGTACTCCCCGCGCAGCCGCACCGCGTCGTCCGGGTCGCACTTGAGGTTCACCGTCAGGGGCCGCGCGTCCAGGGTCGTCAGGGCGAACAGCTTGCCGCCGACCTTGAAGACCGAGATCTCCGGCCGGAAGGGGAAGTCCTCCACCGCCGCGTTGAAGGAGAGGCACAAGGCGCGCAGTTCCTGAGGGGTCACTCCGTCACTCCGTCACTCCGTCATTCCGTCATTCCGGTTTCGTCTCGTCCTGCGGCCGGTCCGCCGATTCCAGCGGCTCCACCAGCACCGTGACGATCTTGTTCCGACGGCCGGCCGCGGCCTCCGCCGTCAGCCGCAGCGCGCGCCCGTCCGGCAGGTCGACCACGCTCGACGCCCCGGCGATGGGCACCCGGCCCAACGCCTTGGCGAGCAGCCCGCCGACCGTCTCCACGTCCTCGTCGTCGTACTCCTCGAGGCCGTACAGCTCGCCGAGGTCGGTGATGTCGAGGCGGGCGGTGACCCGGTGACGGTCGTCGCCGAGTTCCTCCACCGGCGGGAGTTCACGGTCGTACTCGTCGGTGATCTCGCCGACGATCTCCTCGAGGATGTCCTCGATGGTGACGATGCCGGCCGTGCCCCCGTACTCGTCGATGACGACGGCGACGTGGTTGCGGTCCTGCTGCATCTCCCGCAGCAGGTCACCGGCGTTCTTGGTGTCGGGGACGAAGGCGGCGGGCCGCATCGCCGTCGACACCAGCTCGCCCTCGGCGTCCCGGTTGATGTGCGTCTTGCGGACCAGGTCCTTCAGATACACGATGCCGACGATGTCGTCCTCGTTCTCCCCGGTCACCGGTATGCGGGAGAAGCCGGAGCGCAGGGCGAGGGTCAGCGCCTGGCGGATGGTCTTGTACCGCTCGATGACGACGAGGTCGGTCCTCGGGACCATGACCTCGCGTACGAGGGTGTCGCCGAGTTCGAAGACGGAGTGCACCATGCGGCGCTCGTCGTCCTCGATCAGGGACTCCTTCTCGGCGAGGTCGACCAGCGCGCGCAGCTCCGCCTCGGAGGCGAAGGGGCCCCGGCGGAAGCCCTTGCCGGGGGTCAGCGCGTTGCCGATGAGGATCAGCAGCGACGGGATCGGGCCCATGATCCGCGCCAGCGGGAGCAGCACGTACGCGGCCGCCGTCGCGGTGTTCAGCGGGTGCTGGCGGCCGATCGTGCGCGGGGAGACGCCCACGGCGACGTACGAGACGAGGACCATCACGCCGATCGCCGCGAGCAGGGCCCCGGTCGTGCCGTCGATCTCCTGGAGGCAGGCGTAGGTGACCAGCGCGGCGGCCGCCATCTCGCAGGCGACGCGGACCAGCAGCGCCACGTTCAGATAGCGGGTGGGGTCGGCGGCGATCTGCGCGAGCTTGGCGCTGCCCCGCCGGCCGGACCGTACGGCCTCCTCGGCGCGGAAGCTGGAGACGCGCGCGAGACCCGCCTCCGCGCAGGCGGCGAGCCAGGCGACGACGACCAGGGCGATCGCGCCGGCGACGAGGGTGGGGCTCATGACACGGTCGGGGCCGGGGACGGGCCGGTCAGGCCCTTCTCCGCACGCCAGCCGTCGACGATGGCGGCCTGCAGACCGAACATCTCGGCCTTCTCCTCGGGCTCCTCGTGGTCGTACCCCAGCAGGTGCAGCACCCCGTGGACGGTGAGCAGTTGGAGCTCCTCGTCCATGGAGTGCTGCGTCGGCGCCTCGGTGCCCTGCCGGGCGGCGACCTCGGGGCACAGCACGATGTCGCCGAGGAGGCCCTGCGGGGGCTCGTCGTCGTCCTTCGACGGCGGACGCAGCTCGTCCATGGGGAAGGACATGACGTCCGTCGGCCCCGGCAGGTCCATCCACTGGATGTGCAGCTGCTCCATGGCATCGGTGTCCACGACGATCACCGAGAGCTCGGAGAGCGGGTGGATGCGCATCCGCGCGAGCGCGTAGCGGGCGATGTCGAGGATCGCCTGCTCGTCGACCTCGGTTCCGGACTCGTTGTTGACGTCGATCGACATGGTGCTGGCTTGTCTACTTCCGCTTGTTACGGCCGCCCTTGTGGGTGCCGTTCTCCGTACCGTTCTCGCTGTCGTACTGCTCGTACGCGTCGACGATACGGCCGACGAGCTTGTGCCGGACGACGTCCTGGGACGACAGGCGGGAGAAGTGCACGTCGTCGAGCCCCTCCAGGATGTCCTGGACCTGCCGCAGACCCGACTTCGTGCCGTTCGGCAGGTCGACCTGGGTCACGTCACCCGTGATCACGATCTTCGAGTCGAAGCCGAGCCGGGTGAGGAACATCTTCATCTGCTCGGGGCTCGTGTTCTGGGCCTCGTCCAGGATGATGAAGGCGTCGTTGAGCGTCCGGCCGCGCATGTACGCCAGCGGCGCGACCTCGATCGTTCCCGAGGCCATCAGCTTCGGGATCGAGTCCGGGTCCAGCATGTCGTGCAGCGCGTCGTACAGCGGGCGCAGGTAGGGGTCGATCTTCTCGTACAGCGTGCCCGGGAGGAAGCCGAGCCGCTCCCCCGCCTCGACCGCCGGGCGGGTCAGGATGATGCGGTTGACCTGCTTGGACTGGAGGGCCTGGACCGCCTTGGCCATGGCCAGGTAGGTCTTGCCGGTACCGGCCGGGCCGATGCCGAAGACGATCGTGTGCTTGTCGATCGCGTCGACGTAGCGCTTCTGGTTGAGGGTCTTGGGTCTGATGGTGCGGCCGCGCGAGGACAGGATGTTCTGCGTCAGAACCTCGGCCGGGGTCTCCTGGCCGTCGTTCGTCCCGTTCTCACTCGCCCGCAGCATGGCGATCGAGCGTTCCACTGCGTCCTCCGTCATCGGCTGTCCGGTGCGGAGCACCAGCATCATCTCGTCGAACAGGCGCTGGACGAGAGCGACTTCCCGTGGGTCGCCGACCGCGCTGATCTCATTGCCCCGGACATGGATGTCGGCCGCCGGGAAGGCCGTCTCTATCACGCGCAGGAGGGAGTCTCCGGATCCCAGCACCGTCACCATGGGGTGCTGGGCGGGAACGGTGAACTGTGCTCTCGCCTGGCCCTGCGCGGGCGTGTGAGCTGTGGGTGTCTGAGTCATAGGCCGGCCCGAAGGCCTCTACGTCCTCCCGGATGCGTCTCGCCTGCCACAAGGGCGGCCTGGCGAGTTCAAGGGTACGCCAGGGGACTGACAACGCCGTAGGGCTTTTCCGGGGCCGACGAGGGTCGGGCGGCGGGTCCTGCGAGGGGCGGACGGCGGGTCCTGCGACAGGGCGGGGCGGGTCCGGGGACCGTGTCCGCGACTACGCCGAGCGGCCGAAACCGATCGTCGGCACCGCTCTGCGCAGCGGCCACGGCGTGGCCTCCTCCGCCGCCGGGAGCAGCGTCGGGAGCAGGGCGTCCAGGAACGCGTACCGCAGGAGCGCCTCGGGGTCCTGGCTCTCGACCGACTGGACCCTGCTCCACCAGGCCGCGATCTCGGACCAGCCGGGGGCGGAGAGCGAGCCGCCGAACTCCTGCACGGAGAGGGCCGCGGTGAGGCCCGCGAAGGCGAGGCGGTCGGCGAGCGGCCAGTCGGCCAGCGTGCCGGTGACGAAGCCGGCCACGAAGACGTCCCCCGCGCCGGTGGGGTCGAGGGCCTCGACGGCGATGGCCGGGACCTCGGCGGACTCGCCGGTGCGCCGGTCCACGGCGTAGGCGCCCTCCGCGCCGAGGGTCACGACCGCGAGCGGTACGTACGCGGTGAGGGCGTGGGCGGCGGCGCGGGGACAGGTGGCGCCGGTGTAGCGCATGGCCTCCTCCGCGTTCGGCAGGAAGGCCTCGCAGTGCGCCAGGTCGGTGAGACCGGCCAGGTCCCAGGCGCCGGTGTCGTCCCAGCCGACGTCGGCGAAGATGCGGGTGCCCTGACCGGCGGCCCGCTCGATCCAGGGGGCGGGCTTGCCGGGGGTGAGGGAGGCGACGGCGGCGCGGGCGTGCGGCGGGTGCTCGGGCGCCCCTTCCTGCGTCAGCACGGCCTCGACGGGCGGTTCGTGGCCGTGGGAGACCATGGTCCGCTCGCCCTCGTAGGCCATGGAGACGGTGACCGGCGAGTGCCAGCCGGGGACGGAGCGCGAGACGCTGAGGTCGATGCCCTCGCCCTGTTCGAGAGCGTCCCAGCAGTACTCGCCGTAGTGGTCGTCCCCGAAGGCCGCCGCCAGGGAGGTGCGCAGGCCGAGCCGGGCGAGTGCGGTGGCCATGTTGGCGACGCCGCCCGGGCTCGAACCCATCCCGCGCGCCCAGGACTCGGTCCCGCGCACCGGGGCGGAGTCGAGCCCGGTGAAGATGATGTCGAGGAAGACGGTGCCGGTGAGGTAGACGTCCCACGGTGGATCACCGGGGGCGCGCCGGGCCGCCAGGGGGTCGACCCGGGCAGCCTGGCAGATCTGGCCGGCCTTGCCGGTCTGGCGGTGGTGTCCCTCTCCGGTGGACGCGTTGGACGCGGTCACGGTGCGCTCCCTGACGTGGTGCCGATCTGGCCAGTGTGCACCACACCACCGACAGCACGCGGTCCGTCGCGCACGCGCCGGGAACAACCACCCCCCGGTACGCAGCGGGTGCGCGGCAGGTACGGGTACCTGCGGAGGCGGGGGGTGCCGGGGTGCGCGGATCGCGTCAGCCGCCGCGGACAGCGCCTTCGGGCCACACGACGTCGACCGGCAGGCTCGCCGCCCGAGCCGCGAGGACGGTGTCGGCGGTGCCGCCGCCCCGGCCGCTGGGCGGTCCGCCGTTCCACACGGCGACGAGCCGGTCGGCGCGTTCGATCAGCACGGTGTTGGCGGCCTCGTACGCCCGCGGGCCGGCCTTCTCCCGCGGGAGGACGAGGACCTCCGCGGCGGCTTCGAGCAGGCGGTCGAAGAGGGGTGCGTCGGCGGGGCCGACCTGGCTCAGCCGGTAGTCCCGCGACGGGACGACGACCGTGAGGCGTCCGCCGGCCGCGAGGACGGCCTCGGCGAACAGCAGGTCGGCGCCCCTGGCGAGGCAGGAGACGCCGACGAGCCGGCCGTCGCGTGCGTAGCGCCCGAGGAGGTCGTCCAGGGCGGAGCGGACCAGGGGGAGGCTGTCCTCGGTCAGGTCCATGTGCCCGGTCACGGCGATGACCGTCACGTCACGTGCCCCCTTCGCCTCGTCGGCCGGTCGGCGCCGGGCGGCGGCCGGGCGCGGCATTCGGGCCCGGCATTCGGGCCCGGCATTCGGGCGCGGATCGTACCGCGCGCGCCGGGCCCCGTCGCCCACGGATCCGTGGCCGCCCCCCGGCGCCGTTCCGTCAGGCCGTGGCCGGGCCCTGGGCCGGGGGCATCGCGCGGGCGGCGCCCGGGCTCGCCTCGGAGGCCGGGGGCGCCTGGGCGGCCGGGGACTTGGCCGGGCGGGTGCGGACGCGGTCGTTGCGGCCGCCGCCCCGCACCAGCAGCACGCTGAGCGCGGCCAGGAAGCCGACGACCGTCAGGCCCACCAGTCCGCCCTTCGTCGATCCCGTCGTGTCCTCGATGACGCCGAAGGCGGTCGGGGCGACGAAGCCGCCCAGGTTGCCGATGGAGTTGACCAGCGCGATGCCGGGGGCGGCGGCGCGGGCGTCGAGATAGCTCTGCGGGATGGTCCAGAAGATCGGCGAGGCCGGCTTGAAGCCCATCGCCGCCAGGCACAGCGCGCCGAGGCCCGCCCACGGCGACACGAAGACGGCGAGGAGCGTGCCGCAGCCGCCGAGCAGCAGCAGCCCGACCAGGATGGGGCGCCGTTTGCCGATCCGGTCCGAGATCCGGCCGCTGACGTAGACCGCCACGATCGCGCACAGCCACGGCACCGAGGTCAGCAAGCCGACCTGGAAGGCGCTCAGTCCGCCGATGTCGTCCACGATCGACGGCAGCCAGAAGGTGACCGCGTACAGGGCGACGTTGATCGCGAAGTAGATCCACAGGAAGAGCAGGATCTGGGGGTCGGCGAGGAGCTTCCAGCGGGAGACGCGGGCGTGCGCGGTGCCGCGCGCCTCCTGCTCCGCTGCGATCACCTCGACGAGCCCCGCCTTCTCCTCCCGGGTCAGCCAGGTCGCCTCCTCCACACCGGAGTCGAGGAAGCGGTAGACGACGAAGCCGAGGACGACGGAGAAGACGCCTTCGATGAAGAACATCCACTGCCAGCCGGAGTGGCCCCAGACGCCGTGCATCTCCAGCAGCGCGCCCGAGATCGGTCCCACGATGACGGTCGCCGTCCCCGAGCCCATGAGGAAGATCGAGGTGGCGCGGCCGCGGTGGGAGTCGGGCAGCCAGCGGGAGAAGTAGTAGATGACGGCCGGGAAGAACCCGGCCTCCGCGACGCCGAGGAGGAAGCGCAGGGCGTAGAACATGCCCGCGCTGTCGACGAACGCCATCGCGGTGGCGACGACACCCCAGCTGATCATGATCCGGGTGAGCCAGACCTTGGCGCCGAAGCGCTCCATCAGCATGTTGGAGGGCACTTCGAAGAGGGCGTAGGCGATGAAGAAGACGCCGGCGCCGAGTCCGAAGGCCGCGGCGGACAGGCCCACGTCGGCGCGGAGTTCGTCCTGTGCGAAGCCCAGGTTGACGCGGTCCATGTAGTTCGCGACGAACATCACGAAGAACAGCGGGACCACTCTGCGGAAGATCTTGTGGATGGCGGACCGGACGGCCGGGGAGTGGGTTTCGGGGACTGCTGCTGACACGAGCGGCTCCGATCGTGGGCAGGGGAAGGGGAGTTGCCGGTGCGGGGACACCGGCGGGGAGTCACCGGCAGGGGACGGCCAGAGTCACCAGCGGGGGACGGCCGGGGTGACCCAGTCGGGGTCGGCCAGGCGCATGGCCGCCGCGTCGTCGCGCTCGCGCAGGGCGCCGTCGTCGTCGAGCCAGCGCCGGTGCAGGAACCGGAGCTTGTCCCGGTCGAGCTCGACGCCGAGGCCGGGCGCGTCCGACACGGTGACCTTGCCGTCGTCGAAGGTGAGGCGTTCGGTGAGGACGTCCTCCGACTGCCAGGGGTAGTGGGAGTCGCAGGCGTGGCGGAGGTTCGGCACGGTGGACGCCACGTGGGTCATGGCGGCCAGCGAGATGCCCAGGTGGGTGTTGGAGTGCATGGAGATGCCGACGCCGAACGTCCGGCAGATCTCCGCGAGTTGCCGCGTGTTGCGCAGTCCGCCCCAGTAGTGGTGGTCGGAGAGGACGACCTGGACGGCGTCGCGGGTGAACGCCTCCTTGATCTCGGCGAACGTCGTCACGCACATGTTCGTGGCGAGCGGCACGTCGGTCTTCGCGGCCACCTCGGCCATGGCCGGGGTGCCGAGGGCCGGGTCCTCCAGGTATTCGAGGATGCCGCCGATCTCGTCGGCCACCCTGAGGGAGGTAGCGACGGACCAGGCGCCGTTGGGGTCCAGGCGCAGGGGATGGCCGGGGAACGCCTCGGCCAGCGCCCGTACGGCGGCGATCTCCTCGTCCGGCGGGAAGACGCCGCCCTTGAGCTTGAAGGAGGTGAAGCCGTAGCGCTCCTTGAAGCGCCGGGCCTGCTCGACCACCCCGGCCGGGTCGACGGCGGCGCCCCAGTCGTCCTTCTCCGCGGGAACGCCCTCGGGGTGGTCGGCCCACTTGTAGAAGAGGTAGGCGCTGTATTCGACGGCGTCGCGCACCTTGCCGCCGAGCAGTGCGTGCACGGGCAGGCCGAGCGCCTTGCCGAGGGCGTCGAGGCAGGCGACCTCGAAGGCGGAGACGACGGACAGCCGCAGCTTGTCGGCGGTCTGGACGCCGCGCAGCCCGCCGACGTCCACCTGCCCGGAGATCCGGGAGCTGTCGACGGCCACCTCGTCGGCCACGGTGAACAGGCCGTTCAGGTCGCTCACCGGGCGGCCGTGCAGCTTCTCGGCGAACGGGCGGGCCAGTTCCAGGTACTTGGTGTCGCCGTACGTCTCGCCGACGCCGGTGACCCCGTCCGCCGTCTCGACCTCCACGATCAGCCGGGGCGTGTACGGCTGGTGCACGCCCTGGGTGTTGAGCAGCGGCGGGTCGGCGACCAGGATCGGGGTCAGGCGGACGTCGGTGATCGTGAGGTTCACAGCGCGGCTCCTACGAGGTCGAGGCCGTTGCTCAGGAGGGCCCGGAGGTCGGCGAGGTCGGTGGGCGAGGGGTCGGTGAGCGGGGCGCGGACGGGTCCGACGGGGCGGCCGCGCAGCCGGGCCGCCGCCTTCACCAGGGACACGGCGTACCCGGGGACCCGGTCGCGGAGTTCGACGAGCGGGACGTAGAAGTCGCGCAGCAGCCGGTCCACCGCCTTGTCGTCGCCGTCGCGCAGCGCGGTGAAGAAGGCGTCGGCGATCTCCGGGGCGAAGGCGTGGACGGCGGAGGAGTAGGCGGGGACGCCCACGGTGGCGTAGGCGCGGGCCTGGATCTCGGCGGTGGCGGCGCCGTTGAAGAAGAGGAAGCCGTCGGGGGCGGCGAGGGTGAGCCGCTGGAGGCGGTCGAGGTCGCTGTGGCCGTCCTTGAGGCCGATGACGCCCGGGATGGCGGCGACGCGCCGCAGCGAGGCGGCGGTGAAGGCGACCTGGCCGCGCTGGTAGGCGATGAGGGGCAGCCGGGTGCGGGCGGCGAGCTGCTCCAGCTGGGCGACGAGGCCGTCCTGCGGGGCGGCGACGAGGTAGTGCGGCAGGACGAGGAGGGCGTCGGCGCCGGCCTCCTCCGCGATGCGCGCGAACCGGGCGGCCTGGGCCCAGCCGTAGCCGACCCCGGCGACGACGGGCAGGCGGCCGCCCGCCTCCTCGACGGCGATCGTGACCACCCGGCGGTACTCGTCCTCGTCGAGGGAGAAGAACTCTCCGGTGCCGCAGGCGGGAAAGACGGCGCCGGGCGCGGTCGCGATCCGGTCCGCGACATGCGCGCGGAAGCCGTTGGGGTCGAGGGAGCCGTCGTCGTGGAAGCTCGTGAGCGGGAACGACAGCACCCCCTGTGCCATGCCGTCCCGCAGGCGTCGGACCGTTTCCCTGTCGGGGCTCACCCTCGTCATCTCCCTATGTGGACGTCATCTACGTATGAAGATGGAGATTAGATACGCGAACACCGACCGTCAATGGGTGTGCGCTCCCCGACCCGCACACCCTTACGATCGGCACATGTCGGAGACAGGCGGCGTCCGCGAGGTGAAGTCCGCGGCGCGCACGGTCGAGCTGCTGGAACTGCTCGCGGCGCGCGGCGACCGGCCGGCGCGGCTCCAGGAGCTGGCGGACGAACTGGGGGTACCGCGCAGCTCGATGTACGCGCTGCTCCAGACCCTGATCAGCCGGGGCTGGGTCCGCACGGACGTGACCGGCTCCCTCTACGGCATCGGCATCCACGCCCTGCTGACCGGTACCAGCTATCTCGACTCCGACCCGCGCGTGCGACTGGTGCGGCCCTATCTCGACGAGGCGTCCGAGGCGCTGGGCGAGACCATCCACCTGGGCCGGCTGGACGGCCGGGGCGTGGCGTATCTGGCGACGCGCGAGTCGCACGAGTACCTGCGCACGATCAGCCGGGTCGGGCGGCGGCTCCCGGCGCACGTCGGCGCGCTCGGCAAGGCGCTGCTCGCCCAGCGGCCTGACGGCGAGCTGCCCGAGGGGCCGTACGAGGCGTTCACCCCGCACACCCGCACGAGCCGCCGGGCACTGCTCGACGACCTCGCCGGGGTGCGGGCGCGCGGGTACTCCGTGGACCGCGAGGAGGGCGTCCTCGGCATCGTCGGGTTCGGGTTCGCGCTGCGCTACGACACCCCCGCGCAGGACGCGGTCAGCTGCTCGGTGCCGGTGGCCCGGCTGACGCCGGAGCACGAGGAGCGGATCGTCGCGGTGATGCGGGAGATCAGGGCGAAGATCGAGGCCACGGCACCGGGTTCCGGCGGCGCCCCCGACTGGCGTTAGCGACCGCTGTTACCCGGTCCTCGCCGCCCCAAACGCATGGTGATCCACATCACCCACCCTGCCCTTCATCTCCCACCGCGTGCTTGATACAAATTGCCCGCGCGTTCCTGTCCGTCGACGGTCGGCGCCCCACCCCTCCTCCGGCCCCTTCCGAGCCGTCCCTTTCGCATGCCCTGGAACGCCCGTGTTCGCCCCTCGCACCACCCTGCCCTGGCCTGTCGTCGCCCTGTTCACGGCCGGGTACCTCGCCCCCTATCTGCTGCCGACCGTGGTCGGCCGACTGGACACCGGGCTGCCGCTGTCCGCCACCGAGGCCGGAGCCGTCGGCAGTGCGCTGCTGCTCGGCTCGGCCGCCGCCGGGTTCCTGCTCGCCTCCCGCGTGGAGCGGATCGGGGCCCGGACCCTCGCCCGGCTCGGACTGACCCTCGCCGTGCTCGGCTACGGCGGTGCCGCCCTCGCCGGTGAGGTGAGCGCCGTCATCGCGGGCGCGGTCCTCGGCGGCTTCGGCTCCGGCACGGTCACCACGGTCGCCGCCACCCGGATCGCCGCCCATCCCGACCCGCACCGCGTCTCCACGGCGGGCCTGCTCGGGGTCTCCGCGCTCGCGGGCGCCGTCTATCTGACGGTGCCGCACCTGGGCGCGGGGCACGGTCAGCCACTGGCCGCGATCGCCCTCACCGCGCTCGCCGTCTGGCCGCTGACAGGGCGTCTGCCCGGCCGGACGGCCCCCGTCCGGACCCGCCGCGAGGACCGGCCGGGGCTGCCCCGGCTGCGGGCCGGACTCGTCCTGGCCGCCGCCATGCCCTGCTGGTCGCTGGTCCAGAACTCGCTCTGGGGCGTCAGCGGACGCATCGGCCTGACCCAGGCGCACCTCACCGAGGCCGGCGTCGGTGTCGTCTTCGCGGTGGCGCTGGGGGCCGGGCTCACGGGTGTGCTGGGCGCGGGCGCGCTCGGGACGCGGCTCGGGCGGGCGGTGCCCATCGGCGCCGGGACCGTCCTGATCGCCGGCTGTGTCGTCGCCAGCGCCTCCGCGACCGGGCCGGTGAGCTTCGCGGCCGGCGAGATCGCCTGGAACACGCTCTACCCGATCGTGCTGTCGTACCTGATCGGACTGGCCGCCTCGCTCGACCCGCGCGGCCGCTGGGCGGTGCTCGTCGGCTCGGCGGGCTCGCTGGGGACGGCGGCCGGACCGCTGACCGGGAGCGTGCTGTCGGCGTGGGCCGGGTTCCCGGTGATGGGCCTGCTGCTGGGGGCCGGGCTGCTCGTCGTCGCGGTGCCGATGACCGCCGTCGCCCTGCGCACGGGCGGCCCGCGGGTCGCGGGCGCGGTGCGGCGGCGGGGCGGCGCTCCGGAGCCTCAGGTGGTGGAGTTCCCGGTGGAGGGCTCGGCGGTACCGGTCCGCGACGCGTACGGCACGGCCGGACCCCGGCCGGCGGGCGCCGCGCCGGGGTCCGGTGGCTGAGGCC
Organism: Streptomyces sp. Root1310; assembly: GCF_001426425.1. Lineage (NCBI taxonomy): Bacteria > Bacillati > Actinomycetota > Actinomycetes > Kitasatosporales > Streptomycetaceae > Streptomyces > Streptomyces sp. Root1310. The sequence continues at coordinate 994,266 of NZ_LMEQ01000001.1, forward strand.
GCCCAGAGCCTGACGTCGCCCGCTGCCCGGCGCACGCCGTCCTGGCCCGCCGGGTGGACGTACCAGCCGGCCGCGGTGAGCGGCAGGCGGCGGTCGGTCTCGCGTCGTTCCCGCCCCGGCGGGATCCGTTCTAGACGGACGCTAGAACGTGTAGGCGTCTACCTCCGCGAGATACCGCGCCCGCCGCTCCTCGTCGTCCTCCAGGAAGGAGGCGACGAAGGAGTTGCGGGCCAGTTCGCGCAGCCGCTCCTCGCCCAGGCCCAGGGCGGCGCCCACGGCGTCGAAGTTGTCGCCGGCGTACCCGCCGAAGTAGGCCGGGTCGTCGGAGTTGACCGTGCACAGCAGCCCGGCGTCGAGCATGGCGGGCAGCGGGTGGTCGGCGAGGACGTCGACGGTGCGCAGCCGCACGTTCGACAGCGGGCACAGCGTCAGCGGGATCCGCCCCCGCACCAGCCGCTCGACGAGGGCCGGGTCCTCCATGCACCGGAGCCCGTGGTCGACCCGCTCCACGCCGAGCACGTCCAGGGCCTCGGTGATGTACTCCGGCGGCCCCTCCTCACCGGCGTGCGCGACGCGCCGCAGTCCGAGAGCGGCCGCCGCCTCGTACACCTCGCGGAACTTCACCGGCGGATGCCCGACCTCGGCGGAGTCCAGGCCCACCCCGGTGATCCGGTCGAGGTGCGGCCGCGCCGCCTCCAGGGTCTCCAGCGCCGACTCGGCGGACTCGTCGCGCAGGAAGCACAGGATCAGCCGGGTCGAGATGCCGTGCTCGGCCTCACTGCCGCCCAGCGCGCGCCACAGCCCGTCCACGACCGTGGCCATGCCCACCCCGCGGGCGAGGTGGGCCTGCGGGTCGAAGAAGATCTCCGCGTGCCGCACGCCCTGCGCGGCGGCCCGCGCGAGGTAGGCGTTCGCGAGGTCCTCGAAGTCGCGCTCGGTGCGCAGGACCGCCATGAGCTCGTAGTACAGGTTCAGGAAGGACTGGAGGTCCTCGAACTGATACGCCTTGCGGAGCTCGTCCGTGTCGGCGTACGGCAGTGCGACCCCGTTGCGGGCGGCCAGCTCGAAAGCGAGCTCGGGCTCCAGGGTTCCTTCGATGTGCAGGTGCAGTTCAGCTTTGGGGAGGGGCATCAAAGAATCGTACGACCGTTTTACCGCCGTTTCGGAACCGGCACTCGCAGCAGGTCGTGCGCCACGGTCAGCTCGCCCTCGAACCCGGCCGCCCGCGCCTGCCGCTCGAATTCCTCGGGCTCCGCGTAGCGCTGGCTGAAGTGGGTGAGGACGAGATGCCGCACCCCGGCGTCACGGGCCACCCGGGCGGCCTGACCGGCGGTCAGATGACCGTGGTCGACGGCGAGTCGCTCGTCCTCGTCGAGGAAGGTCGACTCGATGACGAGCAGGTCGGCGCCGTCGGCGAGCGTATGCACGCCCTCGCACAGCCGGGTGTCCATGATGAACGCGAACCGCTGTCCGGTCCGCACCTCGCTGACCTCGTCCAGCGACACCCCGCCGATCGCGCCCTCCCGCTGGATCCGGCCCACGTCCGGTCCCTTGATGCCGTGCGCGGCCAGCCGCTCGGGCAGCATACGGCGGCCGTCGGGCTCGACCACCCGGTAGCCGTAGGACTCGACGGGGTGGGAGAGCCGGGCGGCTTCCAGACGGTAGGACGCGGTGGTGTCCAGCACGCCGTCCGCGTCCACCGGGGCCTCGGTGATGCCGACGGTCTCGCGGTAGGCGGTGGAGTAGCGCAGCCGGTCGAAGAAGCGCTGCCCGGAGCGCGGATAGTGCGCGGTGACCGGGTGCGGGACCTGGTCCAGGTTGATGCGCTGGATGACGCCGGCGAGACCGAGGGAGTGGTCGCCGTGGAAGTGCGTGACGCAGATCCGGTTGAGGTCGTGCGCGGCGACCCCGGCCCGCAGCATCTGCCGCTGGGTGCCCTCGCCCGGATCGAAGAGGACACCCTCGCCGTCCCAGCGCAGCAGGTAGCCGTTGTGGTTGCGATGCCGGGTGGGGACCTGGCTGGCGGTGCCGAGCACCACCAGTTCACGTACGGACACGGCGGCCTATCCGGGAGGCCAGTGCAGGCCCCGGCCGCCGACGACGTGCGCGTGGGCGTGCCAGACCGTCTGACCGGCGCCGGCACCGGTGTTGAAGACGACGCGGTAGCTCTCCAGCTTGTCCTCGTCCGCGACCGCCTGCGTCTCGCGCAGCACGTCGGCGGCGAGCTCCGGCGCGCCGGCGGCCAGCGCGGCGGCGTCCCGGTAGTGCGCCTTCGGGATCACCAGGACGTGGGTGGGCGCCTGCGGGTTGATGTCCCGGAAGGCGATGGTCGTCTCGGTCTCCCGCACGATCGTCGCCGGGATGTTCCCCGCGACGATCTTGCAGAACAGACAGTCGTCCTGCGGTTCCCCTGCCATGCGGGTTCCTCCTCAGACGGTTGATCAGTACGGGGGCATGGTAGCGGGGGGCGCGTCGTTCCAGCCCGTCCGGCACTTGAGGGCGAGGCCGTTCGGGCCGGGGCGGGGGCCCGGCGGCGGCACCCCCCGGAGTCGGTCAGCAGGACGCCGGGTGGGCTATGACCCGGGCAGCAGCGGCGGCGTCTTCGCGGGGGTTTCCCGCAGAGCGGCCAGCGCCAGCGAGACCGCCTCGTCCAGCTGGACGTCCCGCCCGGCCGCGTAGTCCTGAGGAGCACAGACCACCTCGACGTCCGGGTCGACGCCGTGGTTCTCCACGCCCCACTCGTACCCCTCCAGCCAGAACGCGTACTTGGGCTGGGTGACGAGCGTCCCGTCGACCAACCGGTACCGGCTGTCGATCCCGATCGTCCCGCCCCAGGTGCGCGTGCCCACCACCGGACCGATCCCGAGCGCCTTGATCGCCGCGTTGACGATGTCCCCGTCGGACCCGGAGAACTCGTTGGCGACGGCGACGACGGGCCCCCGGGGCGCGTCCTCCGGATAGCTGGACGCCCGCATCCCTCGCGGCAGGTCCCAGCCGACGATGCGCCGGGCGAGCTTCTCGACGACCAGCTGCGAGGTGTGCCCGCCCCGGTTCTCCCGGACGTCCACGATCAGCCCCTCCCGCGCCACCTCCACCCGCAGGTCGCGGTGGATCTGGGCCCACCCGGGCGCCTGCATGTCGGGCACGTGCAGATACCCCAGCCGCCCGCCGGAGGCCTCGTGCACGTACGCCCGCCGGTCCGAGACCCACGCGTGGTAGCGCAGCGCCTCCTCGTCCGCGACGGGGACGACGACGGCATGCCTCGGCTCGCCCCCGCCGGACGGCGAGATCGTCAGCTCGACGACCTTGCCCGCGGTGCCGACGAGCAGCGGTCCGGGCCCGGCGACCGGGTCCACCGGCTGTCCGCCGACGGCGACGACGGCGTCACCGGCCCGCACCGCGACACCGGGCGCGGCGAGCGGGGAGCGCGCGTCGGGGTCGGAGGTCTCCGAGGGCAGGACCCGGTCGATGCGCCAGCTGCCGTCCTCGTGACGGGAGATGTCGGCGCCCAGCAGGCCCTGCCGGGCACCGCCGCCGTGGCCGCCGCGCGGCGTGACGTAGGCGTGCGAGGTGCCGAGTTCGCCGTGCACCTCCCACAGCAGGTCGACGAGGTCGTCGTGGGTGGCGACCCGTTCCAGCACGGGCCGGTAGCGGTCCAGGACACCGTCCCAGTCGACGCCGCCCAGGTCGGGGCGCCAGAAGTTGTCCCGCATGATCCGGCCGGTCTCGTCGTACATCTGCCGCCACTCGGCGGCCGGGTCGACGGTGCGGCGGATCCGGCCGAGGTCGACGGTGATGTTGCTGTCGCTGTCCTCGTCCCCGGAGGCGCGCCGGTCGCTCGGGACGACCTTGAGCTTGCCGTCGGTCCACAGCAGCAGCCGCTTGCCGTCGCCGCTGACCTCGAAGCCGTCGGCGTCGGCGGCGAGGTGCTCGATGCGCTGCTGGGCGAGGTCGTAGCGCTCCAGCTCGGTGTGCGGGTCGGGGTCGTCCGGGGTGGCGCGGGAGGCGCCGAGGACGCCGCGCACGGGGTGCCGCAGCCACAGCACGCCGTCCTTCGCCGCGGCGAGCCCGGAGTACCGGCCGGCCTCGACGGGGAAGGGGACTATCCGGTCGGCGAGGCCTTCGAGGTCGATACGGGTGGTCGGGGTGCCCTCGCTGTCGGGTGTCTCGTCCTCGTCGGGGGCCTCGAAGGGCCTGCCGTGCCGCTGCGGGCCGAAGGGGGACGGGGTCGTCGCCGCGAGCGTGATGAGGTGCGGGCGGGCCCCGGCCACGAAGGAGAGGTCGAAGACGTGCTCGTCGTAGACCGGGTCGAAGGCGCGCGCGGAGAGGAACGCGAGGTGCTTGCCGTCGAGGGTGAAGGCGGGCGCGTAGTCCCGGAAGCGCAGGGGGGTCGCCTCGGTGACCGACAGGTCGGTGACGTTGGCGAGCCTGAGCTGGCTGAGCGGGCGCGGCCCGGGGTGCGACCAGGCGAGCCAGGCCGAGTCGGGCGAGAAGACCAGGTCGGACACCTCGCCGTCGGGGCTGCTGTCGACCTCGCGGACCTCCCCGGTCTCCCGCTCGACGAGCAGCAGCCGTCCGTCGTGCGCGGCGACGGCGGCCCGGCTGCCGTCGGGCGCCATGGCGAGCTCCAGGACCCGCCCGAGCCGTCCGGCGGCGAGCCGGCGCGGAGTGGCACCGGGCGCCGCCCCGGTGGCCGGGGCGAACTCCAGCGCGTCCTCGCCCTCGGCGTCCGTCACCCACACGACCCACTCCTCGCCCTCCGTGCGGAAGGTGCGGGGCAGCCGGGCCCGGACGCCGGGTTCGGCGGCGAGCGCACGGGCGGGTCCTGAGCGGTGGGTCACCCAGTGGACGGCGCCGCGCACCTCCACGGCGCTGCCCCGCGCGGTGTGGTCGGGCGCGGCCCCGCCCAGCCAGCGGGAGGCGGCCACGGGATACGGGCGGCGGTCGGTGCGCTGCCCGCCGAGACGGATCTCGAGCCGGCGCGGTTCGGCCCCGTCGAGGTCGTCGAGCAGCCACAGCTCGCCCGCGGACATGTACACGACCCGGGTGCCGTCACCGGCGGCGTGCCGGGCGTAGAAGCCCCCGAGCGGGGTGTGCCGCCGCAGGTCCGATCCGTCGGCGAGGGAGGAGTACAGGGCCCCCGTGCCTTCATGGTCCGACAGGAACGCGAGGCGCTCCCCGGCCCAGACCGGGTACTCGATGTTGCCGTCCAGCTCCTCGTGCAGCCGGACGAACTCCCCGTCGCCCTCCCGGTCGATCCACAACCTGCCCGCCGTGCCGCCCCGGTAGCGCTTCCAGTGGGCGGCCTCGCGCCCCATCGACGCGGACACCACGACGGTGTGCGGGCCGTACGCGACCGTGCCGACCGGCCCGTACGGCAGGGTCGTCGCCGGTCCGCCGTCGACCGGGACGGCGCGGGCCCAGCTGCGGCGCAGGGTCGCCTGGTCGTGGCTGCTGACGGCGAGGACCCGGCCGTCCGGGGTCCAGCCCCGCACCCGGGTCTGCCAGCTCCCCCAGTACGTCAGCCGGGTCGACGGGCCGCCGTCGACGGGGGCGATGTGCACCTCGGGGGCGCCGTCGCGGGTCGAGGTCCAGGCCACGGTGGTGCCGTCGGGCGAGATCCGCGGCAGGGTGACCGGCACGTTGTCGGCGCTGACCCGCCAGGCGCGGCCGCCGTCGAGGGGGGCCAGCCACACGTCGTCCTCGGCGGCGAAGGCCACCGACTCGCCGTGCAGATGGGGGTGTCGGAGGTATGCGGCAGGCGTCGAGGGCTGTGTCACCGAATCACTGTATGCACCGGTGGGATCGCAGGTCAGGGGTTTCGATCACTTCCTTCCGCCGCCCCCGCCCCCGCCTCCGCCTCCGCCTCCGCTCACGGTCTCGGTGACCGTGACGGTCACGGTGACCGTCGGCCGCCCGCCGGGCCGGTCGGAACCGGACGGCGCGACGGGTGACGGTGTCGCGGACTCGCAGTCGCCGAGCCCGCTCACCCGGAACAGCTGCTTCTTCCCGACGACGGCGGTGAGATCCCCGCGCACACAGGCCCCGTCGACCGCCCGCGCGACCTGCCCCTCGACCGTGATGTCCCGCCCGTCGGCGGTCTTCCCCCGACAGTCCACGGAGGCGACGGTCCCCGCCTTCTCCTGGTCCTCGTACCGAGCCGTGCAGGTCAGCCAGCGCACGTCCACGTCCCGCCGCTGGATCTCGGCCGTCGCGGCCTCGTCGGTGGTGTACGCCACGGACATGCTGCTCAGCCCGCCCGGCTCGCACGCCACGGCGCCCACCGCCACCACGGCCACCGCCGGGAGAAGCCAAATGCGCCTCAACGCCCCCATGGACGGCAGCGTGCCACTCGGGCGGTCGGTGCGGTAGCCCGTATGCGGTCACGTTCCGCGCGGCTCCTACCGTGGACGCATGAGCGATCAGCGCCGCCGGAGAACCCTCGTCGTGGACGACACGACCGCCTACGTATGGACGGTCCGCCACCGGCACGGGGACGGAGAGCCGTGTCAGGAGGTCCTCACCCTCCACCGGGACGGCGTGCGCACCCACCTCGTCTTCCGGGACGGTGAAGGGCGTTACGTGGGCAGCGTCGCCTACGGGCACAGCGGCGGGGTGGGCGACCGGCACCATCACCTCAACCTCAACGAACCCGGTGTGGTGCGCGCCTTCGTCGACGAGGCGGTCAAGCGGGAACTGCTGCCCCTGGACGGCGAGTTGGACGGGTGGGAGCTGTTCACCGCGGTGGCACTCAGCCGCGCAGCAGCAGCCACTCCTGAAGCTCCACCAGATTGCCCTCCGGGTCCTTGAGGTGGGCCACGCGCATCCGGTCGGACATCGGGGCGGGGCCGTGGATCAGGACGGCGCCGCGGGCGGTGATCCGCTCGCACAGGGCGTCCAGGTCGTCGACGCGCAGGGCCACCAGGGAGCGGTGACCGTTCGCCGTGCCGCCCAGCTCGCCCAGCACCTCCGCCATCATCTTCCGGTCCTGGATGGCTATCCCCGCCGAGCCGGTGGCGGGCGAGAACTTCTCGTACGGCCCCCGCTCCGCCCCCGACTGCGGCTTCAGGCCGAGGACGTCGGCGTAGAAGCGGTAGCAGGCGGCGAAGTCGGTGACCAGCAGCCTTACCTGGACGAATTCCACAATGTCCTCCCGGAGGACGGGCGGGGTCAGGACCAGCGACCGGTCCTGCCGAGGATCAGGGACGCGGCCGCCGTGCCGGCGGTCGAGGTGCGCAGGACGCTCCGCCCGAGCCGGTAAGCCTTCGCGCCCGCCTCCGCGAAGAGCGCCAACTCGTCCGGCGAGACGCCCCCTTCGGGGCCCACGACGAGCACGATCTCGCCCGTGGCGGGCAGTGCGGCGGTCGCCAGGGGCTCGCTGCCGTAGTCACGGTCCTCGTGCAGGACGGCGGCGAAGTCGGCGCGGGCGAGCACCTCCGCCACCTGCCGGGACGTCGACACGTCGGCGACCTCGGGGAAGCGGACCCGACGGGACTGCTTGCCGGCCTCGCGGGCGGTGGCCCGCCACTTGGCGAGGGCCTTCGCGCCGCGCTCGCCCTTCCACTGGGTGATGCAGCGCGCGGCCGCCCACGGCACGATCGCGTCGACGCCGGTCTCGGTCATCGTCTCGACGGCCAGCTCGCCCCGGTCGCCCTTCGGCAGCGCCTGGACGACGGTGATCCGGGGCGCCTCGGCGGGCTCCTCGACGACCTCCCCCAGGCTCACCACGAGCCGGTCCTTGCCCTCGGCGGCGACGACCTCGCCCGGCGCCCAGCGCCCGGCGCCGTCGGTGAGGACGACCTCCTCACCGGTCCGCAGCCGCTTCACGGAGACGGCGTGCCGCCCCTCGGGACCCTCCAGTACGAACTCGGACCGGGAGGCCGGGAGTTCGCCGACGACGAAGACGGGCGCCGTCACGAGGCACCGCCCTCACGGGCCTGGAAGTCCGACAACGCTGTCCGCGCCTCGGCGATCTCGGACACCAGGACCTCCACCAGCTGCCCGGCGGGCAGCTCGCGGGCCAGCCGGTGGCCCTGTCCCGCCCACAGCGCCATGCCCTGCGCGTCGCCCGCCTTGGCGGCCGCCTTGCGCAGCGGCGAGGTGAGGTGGTGGACCTCCGGGTAGGCGGCGGGTGCGTACGGGCCGTGCTCGCGCAGGAAGCGGTTGACCAGGCCGCGGGCCGGGCGGCCGGAGAAGGCGCGGGTCAGCTCGGTGCGTACGAAGAGGGGGTTGGTCAGCGCCTGCTTGTGCACGGCGTGCGCGCCGGACTCGGGCGTGACGAGGAACGCGGTCCCCAGCTGGGCCGCGTTCGCACCGGCCGCGAGGGCCGCGGCGATCTGGCTGCCGCGCATGAGCCCGCCCGCGGCGACGATCGGCAGGTTCACCGACTCGCGGACCTGCGCGATCAGCGCGAGCAGCCCGATGCCGGAGCGGTCGTTCTCCGGGTTGTCCTTGTGGGTGCCCTGGTGGCCGCCGGCCTCCACACCCTGCACGATCACCGCGTCCGCACCGGCCCGCTCCACCGCGCGGGCCTCCGCGGCGGTGGTCGCCGTGACCAGGGTGAAGGTTCCCGCGCGCCGCAGGGAGTCCAGCACCTCGGCGCTCGGGACGCCGAAGTGGAACGAGACCACCGCCACCGGGTTGTCCAGCAGCACCGCGAGCTTGGCGTCGTAGCCGTCGTCGCGGCCGCTCTCCGGGTCGCCCAGCTCGGTCTCGTACCAGGCGGCCTCACCGGCCAGCTGGTGGGCGTAGACCTCGACGGCACCCGTCTCCGCGTACTCGGGCTGCGGCATGAAGAGGTTCACGCCGAAGGGACGGGTGGTGAGGCTCCGCAGCTGCTTGATCTCCTGGTACACGCCGTCGGCCGTCTTGTACCCGGCGGCCAGGAATCCGAGGCCGCCGGCCTCGCACACGGCGGCCGCGAGCCGCGGGAGGGAGACACCGCCCGCCATGGGGGCCTGCACGATCGGATACGGGAAGAGATCGGTCAGTGCGGAGGACATGACGGCATGTTGTCACGTCCTCCGAACAAGTCCGAATCGACCCTTCCCCTCGGCACATGCCGTCACGTGCCGGCAGATCCAGCCGTCCGGCGATCGCGGACCGGGCCCGTTCAGGGCCGAAGGCGGGGGTCCGGGGTCGCAGCCCCCGGGGACGGGAAAGGGAAGGGCGGCGGGGGCGGAAAAGCCCCCGCGCACCCACCGTCACCGCCCGTTGAAGGCGTCCTTCAGCCGGGAGAACAGCCCCTGCTGCCCGGGCTGGAACTGGCCGGTGGGCCGCTCCTCGCCGCGCAGCTTGGCCAGCTCCCGCAGCACCCGCTCCTGCTCCGGGTCGAGCTTGCTCGGCGTCTGCACCTCGACGTGCACGATGAGGTCGCCACGGCCGCCGCCCCGCAGATGCGTGACACCCCGGCCGTGCAGCGGGATCGACTGGCCGGACTGGGTACCGGGCCGGATGTCGACCTCCTCCAGCCCGTCGAGCGTCTCCAGCGGCACCTTGGTGCCGAGGGCCGCCGCCGTCATCGGCAGGGTCACCGTGCAGTGCAGATCGTCGCCGCGGCGCTGGAACTGCGCGTGCGGCAGCTCGTGGATCTCCACGTACAGGTCGCCGGCGGGGCCGCCGCCGGGGCCGACCTCGCCCTCGCCCGCGAGCTGGATCCGGGTGCCGTTGTCGACACCGGCCGGGATCTTCACCGTCAGGGTCCGGCGCGAGCGCACGCGCCCGTCGCCCGCGCACTCCGGGCACGGCGTCGGCACCACGGTGCCGAAGCCCTGGCACTGCGGGCACGGCCGCGAGGTCATGACCTGTCCGAGGAAGGACCGCGTCACCTGGGACACCTCGCCGCGGCCGCGGCACATGTCACACGTCTGGGCGCTGGTGCCGGGGGCCGCGCCCTCGCCACTGCACGTCGTGCAGACGATCGCCGTGTCGACCTGGAGGTCCTTGGTGGTGCCGAAGGCCGCCTCCTCGAGGTCGATCTCCAGCCGGATCATCGCGTCCTGGCCACGCCGGGTGCGCGAGCGCGGACCGCGCTGCGACGCGGTACCGAAGAACGCGTCCATGATGTCCGAGAAGTTCCCGAAGCCGCCGGCGCCGAAGCCGCCCGCGCCTCCGCCGCCCGACTGCGACAGCGGGTCGCCGCCGAGGTCGTAGACCTGCTTCTTCTGCGGATCCGACAACACCTCGTAGGCGGCGTTGATCTCCTTGAACCGCTCCTGGGTCTTCGGGTCCGGGTTGACGTCCGGGTGCAGCTCGCGAGCGAGCCGCCGGAAGGCCTTCTTGATCTCTTCCTGCGACGCATCGCGGCGCACGCCGAGAACGGCGTAGTAGTCCGTGGCCACCTACGACTCCGCCAGGATCTGTCCGACGTACCGTGCCACCGCTCGTACCGCTCCCATCGTTCCCGGGTAATCCATGCGGGTCGGTCCGACCACGCCCAGCTTGGCGACTGCCTCGCCGCCCGAACCGTAGCCGACCGACACCACCGAAGTGGAGTTGAGTCCCTCATAGGCGTTCTCGTGACCGATGCGTACGGTCATGCCCGAATCCCCCGCCTCGCCAAGGAGCTTGAGGAGCACGACCTGCTCCTCCAGTGCCTCCAGGACGGGGCGGATGGTGAGGGGAAAGTCATGTCCGAAACGGGTGAGATTGGCGGTTCCGCCGATCATCAGCCGCTCCTCGTTCTCCTCGACGAGCGTCTCCAGCAGGGTGGAGAGCACCGTCGTGACCGTGCCGCGGTCCTCGGTCTCGAACGCGTCCGGCAGATCCTCCACCAGATGCGGCACATCCGCGAACCGCCGGCCCGCGACCCGGCTGTTGAGCCGCGCGCGTAGATCCGCCAGAGAGGCCTCCCCGAAGGGCGCCGGGCAGTCCACCATCCGCTGCTCGACCCGACCGGTGTCCGTGATCAGCACGAGCATCAGACGTGCGGGGGCGAGCGAGAGAAGCTCCACGTGCCGCACGGTCGAGCGGGTCAGCGACGGGTACTGCACCACGGCGACCTGCCGGGTGAGCTGCGCGAGCAGCCGTACGGTCCGGGCCACCACGTCGTCGAGGTCGACCGCGCCGTCGAGGAAGTTCTGGATGGCCCGCCGCTCGGGACCGGTCATCGGCTTGACGCCGGCCAGCTTGTCGACGAACAGCCGGTAGCCCTTGTCCGTGGGGATCCGCCCCGCACTGGTGTGCGGCTGGGCGATGTACCCCTCGTCCTCCAGGGCGGCCATGTCGTTACGGACCGTCGCCGGGGACACGCCGAGGCTGTGCCGCTCGGTGAGCGCCTTCGACCCCACGGGTTCCTCGGTGCCGACGTAGTCCTGGACGATGGCGCGCAGCACCTGGAGCCTGCGTTCACTCAGCATCGCGCACACACCTCCAGCAGTCGTCCCCAGTCCCCTGGGGGCCCCGTCTGGCACTCTTCACATCCGAGTGCCAGCGTTCCCCGGCCCAGTGTACGGCTGTGGGGTACACCCGGGGCAAGGTCGGCCCCCGGCGCAGCGTCGTAGGGCTAGCGTCGCGGTATGACGGTGACTTGGGAAGAGCTGGGGTGGGAGCGGGTCGCGGCCGGGGTCGGACGGGTACGGCTGCCGGGCTGGGACTGCACGGCGGGGCTGGTCGTCGGGGCGGGCGCGGTACTGATGATCGACGCGGGTTCGAGCCTGGCCGAGGGGGCGCGGCTGCGGGCGTGGGCCGAGGAACTCACCGGCTCCCGTGTGACCCATCTCGCGCTCACCCACCCCCATTTCGACCATGCGTTCGGGGCTGCGGCGTTCGCGGGCGCGGAGGTCTTCGGGGCGGTGGGGGTGGACACCGTGCCCGCCGAGGAGCTGCGGGCGGACGCGGTGCGCAACGGCCTCGACGAGACGGCGGCGACGGAGGCCGCGGACACGCTCGTCCGGCCCCGGCACCTCGTCTCCGGTGAGTGGACCCTCGACCTGGGCGGCGGCCGGCAGGTGCTGCTGGCGAACGTCGGCCCCGGGCACACCGCCCACGACCTGGCGGTCCTGGTCCCCGGCAGCCCCGAGACGGTGTTCTGCGGCGACCTGGTCGAGGAGTCCGGCGCGCCCCAGGCCGGCCCCGACGCCGTACCCTCACACTGGCCCGCCGCCCTCGACCGCCTCCTGGAACTCGGCGGCGAGGACGCGCTGTACGTGCCCGGTCACGGGGCGGTGGTGGACGCGGCGTTCGTACGGGCGCAACGCGACGCGCTGGCGGCCCGTTTCGGCGTGTCGCGCTGATCGTGTGCCCCTCGGCCCGGGGCTTCTCCTATCGTCATCCGAATGCGCCAGTACTCCGCCGACCTGACCCCTCCCTGGAAGCGGCCGAAGCCCGTCCCCGAGGTCCCGGCGGAGGCCGGGCTGGTGGTGGAGGAGCCCGGCACCGGGTTCTGCGGGGCGGTGATCCGCTGCGAGGCGGGCACGGTGACCCTGGAGGACCGCTTCGGCAAGCACCGGGTGTTCCCGCTGGAGCCGCGCGGCTTCCTGCTGGAGGGCAGGGTCGTGACCCTCGTACGGCCCCCGTCCGGCGGTCCGGTACGTCCCACCCGTACCGCCTCCGGTTCGGTCGCCGTCCCCGGGGCACGCGCGCGGGTCGCCCGCGCCGGCCGCATCTACGTCGAGGGCCGGCACGACGCCGAGCTGGTCGAGAAGGTGTGGGGCGACGATCTGCGCGTCGAGGGCGTGGTCGTGGAGTACCTGGAGGGCGTGGACGACCTGCCGGCGATCGTCGCCGAGTTCGCGCCGGGCCCCGACGCGAAGCTGGGCGTCCTCGTGGACCACCTCGTCCCCGGCACCAAGGAGTGGCGCATCGCGCAGGCGGTCACGAGCGAGCACGCCCTCGTCGTCGGCCACCCGTACATCGACATCTGGGAGGCCGTGAAGCCGTCCGCCGTCGGCATCGAGGCCTGGCCCCGGGTACCGCGCGGCCAGGACTGGAAGACGGGCGTGTGCCGGGCCCTGGGCTGGCCGGAGAACACCGGCGCGGTCTGGCAGGCGATCCTGAAGCGGGTGGGCTCCTACAAGGACCTCGAACCGGAACTGCTGGGCCGGGTCGAGGAACTGATCGACTTCGTGACGGTGTCCTGAGTCACGGGGCGGGGACGAAGGCGGGTGCTGGGACCGGCACCGGCACCGGGGCGGGGACGGAGGCGGGCTCCGGGCTCCGGGCTCCGGGCTCCGGGCTCCGGGCTCCGGGCTCCGGGCTCCGGGCTCCGGGCTCCGGGCTCCGGGSTCMGKSCWCCAGGTCTCGCACCACCGCGTCGGCCAGCAGTCGCCCGCGCAGGGTGAGCACGGCGCGTCCCTCGTCGTAGGGGCCGTTGTCGAGCAGTCCGTCGGCCAGGGCCCGTCGTGACGCCGCGAGCCCCTCCGGCCGCAGCAGGTCCAGCGGCACGCCCTCCCGCAGCCGCAGCTCCAGCAGGATCCGCTCCACCCGGCGGTCCTCGGCCGGCAGCAGCTCCCGTCCGGCTCCCGGTGACCGTCCGGCCGACAGCGCCGCCGCGTACGCCCCGGGGTGCTTCACGTTCCACCAGCGGACGCCGCCCACGTGCGAGTGGGCTCCCGGGCCCGCGCCCCACCAGTCGGCGCCGCGCCAGTACAGCTCGTTGTGCAGGCAGCGGGCCGCCTCGGAGGTGGCCCAGTTGGACACCTCGTACCACTCGTAGCCCGCCGCGGCGAGCGTCTCCTCGGCGATCAGGTACCGGTCGGCGTGGACGTCGTCGTCGGTCATCGGGACCTCGCCCCGGCGGATCCGGCGGGCGAGCTGGGTGCCCTCCTCGACGATCAGGGCGTACGCCGAGACGTGGTCCGGGCCGGCCCCCAGGGCGGCGTCCAGCGAGGCCCGCCAGTCGTCGTCCGACTCGCCCGGGGTGCCGTAGATCAGGTCCAGGTTGACGTGGTCGAAGCCGGCCGCCCGGGCCTCCGCCACACACCGCTCGGGCCGGCCGGGGGTGTGCGTGCGGTCGAGCACCTTCAGCACATGCTGCCTGGCGCTCTGCATGCCGAAGGAGATCCGGTTGAAGCCGCCCTCGCGGAGGGTGGCCAGATAGGCGGGGTCGACGGACTCCGGGTTCGCCTCGGTCGTCACCTCCGCGTCCGCCGCCAGCCCGAACTCGTCACGGATCGCGCCCAGCATCCGTACCAGTTCGGAGGCGGCCAGCAGGGTCGGCGTACCGCCGCCGACGAAGACCGTGCGGACCTCGCGCGGGTCGTCGCCGAGCACCTTGCGGGCCAGCCGGACCTCGTCGATCAGGGTGTCGGCGTAGTTGTCGCGGGAGGCGAGCACTCCGCCGGTGCCGCGCAGCTCGGTGGCGGTGTAGGTGTTGAAGTCGCAGTAGCCGCAGCGGGTCGCGCAGTACGGAACGTGCAGATAGAACCCGAGGGGGCGGTCGGCGGCGCCGGCGAGCGCGTGCGCGGGGAGCGCGCCGTCGTCGGGAACCGGCTCACCGTCGGGAAGTGCGGAAGGCATGCAACCCATTGTCCCGTACGTCCACCCCGCCTCCGGATGCCCAGTCCACCGGGCCGCATCCCGGCCGCTGAGCCGCGGCCGGATACCGGGCGGGCGCCGGATACCGGGCCGGTGTGGGATGCCGGGCCGGTGTGGGATGCCGGATACCGGGCCAGTGCCGGGCGCCTACGGGGCCGGTGCCGGACACCGGGGCGGGCGCCGGACACCGGGGCGGGCGCCGGACGACGGTGGGCGCCGGACGACGGTGGGCGCCGGACGACGGTGGGCGCCGGGCCACGGCGGGATGTGGACGACGGCGGGCCGTCAGCCCAGCAGCTCCGCGCCCAGCGGCCGTCCCGCTCGTGCGCCCGGCAGGATGTACGCCACCGCCGAGCCCCGGGCCTCGGTGAACCCGCTCAGCTCGTCCTGGGCCGCCAGCCGGCGCTGCACCCGAGCGAACAGCGCAGGGTCCCGCATGAACGCGAGGAACAGCAGGCCCTGGTCGGTGGGGCCGTCGGCGTAGGAGTAGCCGCGGCGCAGCATCCGGGCCCCCGCGTCGAGGCGGGGGCTGACGGCCCGGACGTGGGAGCGCGGCGGGGCGGCGCCCTGCGGGCCACCGGCCGACGGGGCGCCGTCCAGCGGGCCGCCGGTCGAACGGCTGCGGCCGATGATCTCCTCCTGGCGAGGCACGGCGAGCCGCGCGAAGTCCTCCAGGCGCAGGTGAACTCGCCGTACGACGAGGTAGGTGGCGTTGCCCGACCACACCCAGCGTTCGCACTCCTCGGGGGTCGGATTGGCGGGCCCGTCCTTGAAGCCGAGCAGGTTGCGCGGGGTGGTGCCGCCGTCGGATGACGGGGGCAGGAAGCCGTCCTGCCGCCAGCGCGGGTACAGGGTCTCCCCGGCCAGCCGGGTCAGGGTCGCGGCGATCGCCTCGGTGGCGTCCGCGGTGTCGGCGCAGAGCTGCACCAGCAGGTCGCCGCCGCAGCGGTCGGGGTCGAGCCGGTCACCGGTGAAGGCGGGCAGCTCACGCAGGGCGGCCGGGGCCCGCAGGCCGAGGCGCGCGGGGAGGGCGGGGCCGATGCCGAGGGTCGCGGTGAGGCGGGCGGCGCGCGAGCTGTCCGACTCCAGCGTCTCGGCGAGGGCGCGGGTCCACGCGCCGAGCACGGCCTTCAGCGCACGCACGCCCGCCGCGCCGCGCAGGGCGGGATCGAGGTCGTACGCCAGGAGCAGCGCGGTGGCCTGCCGCGGGGTCGTCACCCCGGCCTGACGCAGCCCGTGGAAGCCCGGCCCGCGGGCGTCCTCGGGCGGATCGGCGTCACGGGTACAGGCGGTCACGGTCAGCCCGATCCCCGCTCCGGCGATCAGGACCCGTCGACGGGTGGGAGTCTCGGATACGGCATTCGTCGCCTTCGGCACGAACCGGACGATACAGCCGCAGACCCGACACCCCGGCCTAACCCCGCCCCACACGACACCCCCAGCCCTCTCCCGGCCGCCCACCCACGATCACCCGGGCCCCCACCACCACCCCGCCCGGCCCACGACCACCCCCGCCGCCCCCGGCTCCGCCACCACCCCGGCCCGACCCAGGCCCGCCACCACCACCGCGCCCGGCCCCCGCCGACAGCACCGGCGGCGGCTACTCCGCCTGGAGCACCAGCAGCGCCAGGTCGTCCTCCGGCGGCTGGTCGCCGAACTCGTGCACCAGCCGCCGGATCCGCTCCGCGATCAGCTCCGCGTCGAGACCGACGCAGCCCGCCAGCGCGACGGCGAGACCGTCCTCGTCGTCGAACTGCCGCAGGCCCGAGCGCCGTTCCGTGACGCCGTCGGTGACGCACAGCAGGCTGTCGCCGGGTCGCAGCTCCAGGCTGTCGCTGGTGTACGTGACGTCCTCGATGACTCCCAGCAGCGTCTGCGGCCGCCCGCCCGTGGCGACCGAGCCGTCGGGGCCGAGCAGCAGCGGCAGCGGGTGCCCGGCGGAGGCGAGGGTGCAGCGGACCCCTCCCTCGAAGGGGGCCAGCTCGCCGTAGAGGAGCGACAGGAAGCGGGTCTGCGGGCCGTCGCCCGGGCCGGCGGGGCCGACGAAGGCGCGGGCTGCGGCGTCGGCGGCCTCGGTCGCGTCGTCGAGGAGGAGCTGGTTGAGCCGGTCCAGTACGTCGGCCACGCCATAGCCCTCGCGGGCCAGCAGCCGCAGCCAGGGCCGGGCCAGGCCGATGACGACGGCCGCCTCGGGCCCCTTGCCCTGCACGTCGCCCACCGCGAAGCACCAGCGGCCGTCACCCGCCGGGAACAGGTCGTAGAAGTCGCCGCTCGGACCGCCCTGCTCGCGCGGCTCGTAGACGAGGGCGCTGCGCACGCCGGGGATCTCGGCGACCGCGCCGGGCAGCAGCCCGCGTTGCAGGACGGCGCTGATGGTGGCCTGGCGGGCGTACTGACGGGCAGCTCCGATGGCGAGCGCCACCCGGCGGCCGAGATCCTCGACGAGCCCGGTGACCTCGTCGGCGAAGGCCGGCAGCCCGGCCTGTCCGATGACCAGGGTGCCGAGCGGCCGTCCGCCGGCGATCAGCCGGTAGGCGAGGGCCGTGCCGGGCGGGCCGAGCGCCGCGCCGGGCCACGGAAAGGGCTCGGGCCCGGAGCGGGGGCCGCCGTCGGGAGGACACGGCGGATCCTTCTCCAGGGCCCGGCGCAGCTCCTCGACGCGGCTCTCGCAGCCGTGCCAGACCCGGGCCAGCCGAGGCCCGGCCCCGCCTGCCCACTCACCGCGCCCGCTGACCTCGTCCTCGAGCCACACCGCGCACCAGTCGGCGAGCCGCGGCACGAGCAGCTGGCCGGTCAGCGCGGCCACCAGATCCTCGTCGAGCTGCCCGGCGAGCAGATCGGACGCCTCGGCGAGAAAGGACAGGGCACCGCGGTTGAGCCAGTCCCGGTCCCGCGTTCCGACCGGCTGCCGGACCGGGGCCAGGGCTTCGAGAAGGCCCGGGCCGGCGTCGAGCGGGCGGTCCGGGTGGGCGGTGAGGCCGGCGTGGCTGAAGCAACCCAGGTGGCCCGCGTGGCCGGGGAGGTCGTACTCACGGCCGGGATGCGGCTGGTCGGCACGGTCGGCGTCATGGGACTCGGCGGCCGTCGTCGGCAGCAGCCGGGCCCAGACCGTTTTCGTCCCCCTGCGGTACGTCACCCCCCAGGCGTCGGCGAGCGCGGCGACCAGGCGCAGGCCGCGGCCGTACTCCGGCGTCCCGTACGACGGTTCGGCGGTGCCGTCGCGCGGGGCGCGGGAGGGGTGGTGGTCGGAGACCTCGACGACGACCGCGCGGCATCCACCGGGATGCCCGGGGTGTTCGGGATCCTCCTCCAGCCGGCACGCCAGCTCGACGTCGGTGCCGGCGTGCACGACGGCGTTCGTGACCAGCTCGCTGACGACGAGTGTGGTGTCCTGCGCGAGGCGCTCTCCGGGGTCCCCGCCCTCTCCGGCCTCTCCGCCCTCTCCGCCTTCTCCGGCCTGCGCGATCTTGCCGGTCTTGCCGGTCCGCGAGGTCTGGCCGGTCCGCGCGGTCTGGCCGGTCCGCGCGGTCTGGCCGGTCTGCGCGGTCCGAGCGGCCTCCCCGGCCCCTTTCGCGCCGAGCAGGCCGAGACCGGCCCACTCCGCGAGTGCGGCGCGCACCAGCTCGCGGGCGGCGCCGGGCGCGAGGGGGCTGCCGTTCAGGGTCGCGCGGATGTGCGGGAGTGCGACCGAGTGCGTACCCGGGTGCGCGGGCGCGCCCAGGGCACGGGACGCGGTCTCCCGTTGCGTCGGAATGGCCCCCATGCGCAGCTCCCCGGGCGGTCGGATGCCCACAGGGTGACAGACCGGTCCCGGCCATGAGCGCTGGGTTACCGAAGTGGGCCGTCCTGAGTGAGAACCGTGCTACGCGACTGTCCGGATGTGCTCGATGAGGCGCGCTTGAGGGGCGGAATCCGAGCATTCGGACTCCGCCCCGGTCGCGCGCCGACGCGCCGTGCGCCGCGCCGTCGCGCCCCCGTCCTACGCCTCGCGCGATCCGGCGTACATCTCGTCGATGAGGTGCTTGTACTCCCGCTCCACGACGGGCCGCTTCAGCTTCAGGCTGGGCGTGATCTCGCCGTGCTCGACGTCCAGGTCCCGGGGCAGCAGCCGGAACTTCTTGATGGTCTGCCAGCGCTGGAGCCCCTCGTTGAGCTGCTTGACGTAGCCGTCGATGAGCTCCACGGTGACGGGCGAGGCGACGACGTCCGCGTACGACTTTCCGGCCAGCCCGTTGTCCTTCGCCCAGTCCAGGAGCGACGGTTCGTCGAGGGCGATGAGCGCCGTGCAGAAGTTCCGGTCGGCGCCGTGCACGAGGATGTTGGAGACGTACGGGCAGACCGCCTTGAACTGTCCCTCGACCTCGGCGGGCGCGATGTACTTGCCGCCGGAGGTCTTGATGAGGTCCTTCTTGCGGTCGGTGATGCGCAGGTACCCGTCGGGCGACAGCTCGCCGATGTCGCCGGTGTGGAACCAGCCGTCGGCCTCCAGGACCTCGGCGGTCTTCTCGGGGAGGCCGTGGTAGCCCTCCATGATGCCGGGGCCGCGCAGCAGGATCTCGCCGTCGTCGGCGATCCGCACCTCCGTGCCGGGCAGCGGCTTGCCGACCGTGCCGGTGCGGTAGGCCTCACCGGGGTTGACGAAGGAGGCCGCGGAGGACTCCGTCAGGCCGTAGCCCTCGAGGATGTGGATGCCGGCTCCGGCGAAGAAGTAGCCGATCTCCGGCGCGAGCGCCGCCGACCCGGAGACACACGCGCGCAGGTTGCCGCCGAAGGCCTCGCGGATCTTGGCGTAGACGAGCGCGTCGGCGACCTTGTGCTTGGCGCCGAGCCCGAACGGGACGGCGGCGGTGCCGGTGCGCCGGAAGTTGTCCTGGGCGGCCTTGGCGTACTCCCGGGAGACCTCGGCGGCCCACTGGAAGATCTTGAACTTGGCTCCGCCGCCCGCCCGGGCCTTGGCGGCGACCCCGTTGTAGACCTTCTCGAAGATGCGCGGCACGGCGGCCATGTACGTCGGCTGGACGACCGGCAGGTTTTCGATGATCTTGTCGACGCGGCCGTCGACGGCGGTGACGTGCCCGACCTCGATCTGGCCCGAGGTGAGGACCTTGCCGAAGACGTGCGCGAGCGGCAGCCACAGGTACTGCACGTCGTCCGGGCCGACCAGGCCGGTCGCGGCGATCGCCTTCGCCATGTACGACCAGTTGTCGTGCGGCAGGCGGACGCCCTTGGGCCGGCCGGTGGTGCCGGAGGTGTAGATCAGGGTGGCGAGCTGGTCCTTCGTGATCGCGCCGACCCGCTCCTTGATCAGCTCGGCTTCCTTCTCCAGCCGGGCGGCGCCGCGCTTCTCCAGCTCGTCGAGGGTGAGGATCCAGTCGGCGGTCTCCACACCGGCTGGGTCGATCACGACCACATGGGTGAGGGCGGGCAGCTCGGCGCGCTTCTCGACGGCCTTGGCGAGCTGGGCCGCGTCCTCGGCGATCAGCACCTTGGACTCGGAGTCCGCGAGGATGAACGCGGACTCGTCGGCGTTGGTCTGCGGGTAGACGGTGGTCGTGGCGGCCCCGGCGCACATGATGCCGAGGTCGGCGAGGATCCATTCGAGCCGGGTCGAGGCGGCGAGCGCGACGCGCTCCTCGGCCCGTACGCCCAGCTCGATCAGGCCGGCCGCGATCGCGTAGACGCGTTCGGCGGCCTGCGCCCAGGTCAGCGACTTCCAGTCGTCCGGGCCCTCACCGGCCGCGGCCGGTACGGGGTACCGGTAGGCCTCGGCGTCGGGCGTGGACGCCACGCGCTCCAGGAAGAGGCCCGCGACGGACGGCGGACGGTTCTCGATCAGTGTCTGTGTGTCGCTCACGACATCCTCCGGGCCCGCGACGATGCGGCTGGCTCATTGCGGCGTCGTTCGACGCGGCGGTTGCTGACAGCGGCGGTTGTTGACGGCGGCTGTTGTTTAACTCACGAGTAACTACCGAGCAGGGATCAGAGTAGAGGGCGACTGGCCAGCACGTAAGGGGCTCCGGGCAGTCACTTTCTCCTGAATACAGCCACAGGGCCCGCCGCGCTGTCGCGCGACGGGCCCTGGAAACCTGCGTGGATCGTGGCTACTTCTTGCCCTTGCCCGATCCCGGGTTGTCGTCACTGCTCAGGACGGCGATGAAGGCCTCCTGCGGAACCTCCACGGAACCCACCATCTTCATCCGCTTCTTGCCCTCCTTCTGCTTCTCCAGAAGCTTCCGCTTACGGGAGATGTCACCGCCGTAGCACTTGGCGAGGACGTCCTTGCGGATGGCGCGGATGGTCTCGCGGGCGATGACCCGGGAGCCGATGGCCGCCTGGATGGGCACCTCGAAGGCCTGCCGCGGGATCAGCTCGCGCAGCTTGGCGACGAGCCGTACGCCGTACGCGTACGCCGCGTCCTTGTGGGTGACCGCCGAGAAGGCGTCCACCTTGTCGCCGTGCAGCAGGATGTCGACCTTGACCAGGCTGGAGGCCTGCTCGCCGGTGGGCTCGTAGTCCAGCGAGGCGTAGCCGCGCGTCTTGGACTTCAGCTGGTCGAAGAAGTCGAAGACGATCTCCGCGAGCGGGAGCGTGTAGCGGATCTCGACCCGGTCCTCGGAGAGGTAGTCCATGCCGAGCAGCGTGCCGCGCCGGGTCTGGCACAGCTCCATGATCGAGCCGATGAACTCGGAGGGCGCGAGGATCGTGGCGCGTACGACGGGCTCGTACACGTCGTCGATCTTCCCCTCGGGGAACTCGCTCGGGTTGGTGACGGTGTGCTCGGAGCCGTCCTCCATGACCACGCGGTAGACCACGTTGGGCGCGGTGGCGATGAGGTCGAGCCCGAACTCGCGCTCCAGCCGCTCGCGGATCACGTCCAGGTGCAGCAGGCCCAGGAAGCCGACGCGGAAACCGAAGCCGAGGGCGGCGGACGTCTCCGGCTCGTACACCAGCGCGGCGTCGTTGAGCTGGAGCTTGTCGAGGGCGTCGCGCAGCTCGGGGTAGTCGGAGCCGTCCAGCGGATACAGACCCGAGAAGACCATCGGCTTCGGGTCCTTGTAACCGCCGAGCGCCTCGGTGGCCCCCTTGTGCAGGGTGGTGATCGTGTCACCGACCTTGGACTGGCGGACGTCCTTCACACCGGTGATCAGATAGCCGACCTCACCGACACCGAGGCCGTCGGCCGACTTCATCTCGGGGGCCGAGACGCCGATCTCCAGCAGCTCGTGCGTCGCGCCGGTGGACATCATGCGGATCCGCTCACGCTTGTTGAGCTGACCGTCGATGACACGCACATACGTCACGACGCCGCGGTAGGAGTCGTACACAGAGTCGAAGATCATGGCGCGCGCGGGGGCGTCCTGGACGCCGACCGGCGCGGGGACGTCGGCCACGACGCGGTCCAGCAGCGCCTCGACGCCCAGACCGGTCTTGGCGGAGACCTTGAGCACGTCCGACGGGTCGCAGCCGATGAGGTTGGCGAGCTCTTCGGAGAACTTCTCGGGCTGCGCGGCCGGCAGGTCGATCTTGTTCAGTACGGGGATGATCTTGAGGTCGTTCTCCATCGCCAGGTAGAGGTTGGCGAGAGTCTGGGCCTCGATGCCCTGGGCGGCGTCGACCAGGAGGACGGTCCCCTCACAGGCGGCCAGCGACCGGGACACCTCGTACGTGAAGTCCACGTGCCCCGGGGTGTCGATCATGTTGAGGATGTGGGTCTTGCCCGGGTCCTCGGTCGGGGCCCAGGGCAGTCGGACCGCCTGGGACTTGATCGTGATGCCGCGCTCACGCTCGATGTCCATGCGGTCGAGGTACTGAGCACGCATCTGGCGCTGATCGACCACTCCGGTCAGCTGGAGCATGCGGTCGGCGAGCGTGGACTTGCCGTGGTCGATGTGCGCGATGATGCAGAAATTGCGGATCAGAGCCGGGTCGGTACGGCTCGGCTCGGGCACATTGTTAGGGGTCGCGGGCACGCAGGGTCCTGTCTCTTGAGGCGCCTTGTGCCTCGGGTCGGATCGATACGTAGGCTCCATGGTCCCACGGGTGGCGACCGGGGACCGGTTTGGGCCACTCGGGGAGCCACTGGTAGTCTGGGCAGCTGTGTCTCCTGCCCTCTCAGCACGAGGCACGTCTCCTCGGAGAACTTCGCGGACAACAATTCTCGGGGAACTTCGAGGCATCTCGGAAACTCATCGGTACGGGACCCGTACGGGCCCGTGCCTGAACCTGAAAAGGCTCATTCGTGGCGAACATCAAGTCCCAGATCAAGCGGATCAAGACCAACGAGAAGGCTCGGCTGCGCAACAAGGCCGTCAAGTCCTCCCTGAAGACCGCGATCCGCAAGGCCCGTGAGGCTGCTGCCGCGGGTGACGTCGAGAAGGCCACCGAGTACCAGCGCGCTGCCGCGCGCCAGCTCGACAAGGCCGTCTCGAAGGGCGTCATCCACAAGAACCAGGCCGCCAACAAGAAGTCGGCGCTTGCTTCCAAGGTCGAGACCCTCAAGGGCTGAATCCCTCAGATCTGATCGCCGGAAGGACCAGGGCGGGCCCTCTCTCATCCGCCCCCGACCGGCACCCAACGGATCGCGCACGGCCTGCGTTCGCCACGCGGGCGCGATCCATCAGCTTGAACCTTGATCCGAAGGCCCCCGCGTCTCGCCCTTCCCCAGGACGAGCACGGGGGCCTTCGGCATGCCGGAACGCCCCCGGGAGGCGACCTCGGAGGCCTCAGGGATCTCAGGAGCGGCTGAGGTGAGGGCGCCGACAGGGCCGTCAGGGCTGAGAGGGCCCATCAGGGCTGTCGGGGCTGTCAGGGGTGAGAGCCCCCGCCAGGGCTGGCGGGGCTGTCGGGGCTGAGAGCGCCGTCAGGACCAGAAGTCGTTGCTCGCGTCGATGTCCCCGACGCACTCGTCGAGATCGCTGATCTTGTCACCGACGATCCGGAAGACGATGCCCCCGTCGTCGTCCATGTGCTTGCCGTTGCGGTCGGCGGTGATCCGGTGCAGGGAGACGGCGTGCCCCCGGTCGTCGACGAGTACGGTGCGCAGGTCGACGCGCAAGGACCCGCCCGTCTCCGAGAACAGCCTGCCGTACATGTCCATGACCGCGTCGAGGCCCTTGAAGTCCCCGGAGAGCATGTGGGAGCCGGGCACGTGGTGCGTACAGTCCCCCGTCATCATCCCTCGCAGGGTGTCCATGTCTCCGCGGGTGAAGGCCTCGTATCCCTTGCGGACGAGCGCCGCGTGCGGGTGTTCAGCCATGTCGATCGCCACCTTTCCCATGCGTCGGCGATGTGCGGCTGGTACCCCCGATTCTCCTCCCCGGCAGGGGAACGGCTACTGGATCACCCCCGCCGACACCCGGGACGGACGGCTAACCGCGTCCCCCGGACCGGGCCGCCCGCGCGACCGCCACGACGGCCTTCTCCAGGGCGTATTCCGGGTCGTCGCCGCCGCCCTTGACTCCCGCGTCCGCATCGGCGACGGCCCGCAGCGCGGCGGCCACTCCGTCCGGCGTCCAGCCCCGCATCTGCTGGCGCACCCGGTCGATCTTCCACGGCGGCATGCCCAGCTCCCGGGCGAGATCGGCCGGCCGGCCACCCCGCGCCGAGGACAGCTTGCCGATGGCCCGCACTCCCTGGGCCAGCGCACTCGTGATCAGCACCGGCGCGACCCCGGTCGCCAGCGACCAGCGCAGCGCCTCCAGTGCCTCGGCGGCCCGCCCCTCCACCGCGCGGTCGGCGACGGTGAAGCTCGAGGCCTCGGCCCGCCCCGTGTAGTACCGCCCGACGACGGCCTCGTCGATGGTCCCCTCGACATCGGCGACCAGCTGGGACACGGCCGAGGCCAGCTCCCGCAGATCGCTGCCGATGGCGTCGACGAGCGACTGGCACGCCTCGGGCGTGGCCGACCGCCCGGTGGCCCGGAACTCCTGCCGCACGAAGGCCAGCCGGTCCGCCGGCTTGGTCATCTTCGGACAGGCCACCTCCCGCGCCCCCGCCTTGCGCGCGGCGTCCAGCAGCCCCTTGCCCTTGACTCCGCCGGCGTGCAGCAGCACCAGCGTGATCTCCTCGGCTGGCGACCCCAGATACGCCTTGACGTCCTTGACCGTGTCGGCGGACAGGTCGTGCGCGTTGCGTACGACCACGACCTTGCGTTCCGCGAAGAGCGAGGGGCTGGTCAGCTCGGCGAGGGTGCCGGGCTGCACCTGGTCCGGGGTCAGGTCGCGCACGTCCGTGTCGGCGTCGGCGGCCCTGGCGGCGGCCACCACCTCCTGCACGGCACGGTCGAGCAGGAGGTCCTCCTGGCCCACGGCAAGCGTCACCGGGGCGAGAGGGTCGTCATTCGCAGTCTTCCTGGCCATCACCGAAAGCATCCCACGAGCCACTGACAACCCGGCCCGCACCGACGGGCCGCCGAGGGGTCACGGTCACGGCTCCTCCCGCCAGCCCTCCCACTCCCCCGCGAACTCGTCGAGCGCCGCTGCGTCGAGGCGTTCCTCCTCGTCCCGCAGCAGGACGAGCCACTGCGCGTCCTCCGCGTCGTCCTCCCCCGCCAACGCGTCCCGGACGACCCTCGGCTCCTCGCGCACCCCGAACCGGTCCCCGAGCGCCTGGGCCACCTCCTCCGCGGCATCGCGATCGGGCAGCACCAGCACATGTCTCACATCACTCACCGCGCCATTTTCCGACACGCCCCGGGGCAGTCCCCAGGCGGTACCCACCCGGTGCCCGACAACGCCTCGACCGGCCCTTCCGAAGCGCCTCGACCGGTCCTTCCGGCCAGTCCTTCCGATGTGCCTCGACCAGTCCTTCCGATGTGCCTCGATCAGTCCTTCCGAGTGCTTCGACCGGTCACCCCGGAGAGCGCCCAACCGGCCTCCCCGGACAGTGCCCAACCGGTCCCCCGGGGCCCCCGGACAGTGCCCCGAGCCCCATGGCCCCCGGACGGTCATCCCACCCGCTCGGCCGAGAGATTCTCGGCCCGCACGGCCCTCAGTCCCGCGCCACCCGCAGTTCCCCGTCCGTACCGGTGGCGACCGCCAGCGCCCCGTCCCGGTCCGTCCGCAGCACCGCCGCCCCTCCCGCGCGCAACGCCGCGACCGTGCTGGGCGCGGGGTGCCCGTACGGGTTGTCCGCGCCGCACGAGATCAACGCCAGCCGTGGCGCCACGGCGCGTATGAGGTCGGGGTCCTGGTAGGCCGAGCCGTGATGGGCCACCTTGAGCACGTCCACCCCGCGGACCAGCGGTGCCGCCGACGATCGCGACAACGCCCGCTGGGCCGGGGGTTCGAGATCGCCGAGCAGCAGCATCCGCAGCCCGGCCACCCGCACGAGCAACGTCACGCTCGCGTCGTTCGGCCCGTCCGGGCGCGGTACCGGATGCGGCGGCGGCCAGAGCACCTCCCAGTCGAGAGCGCCGACCCGCCGCCGCTCCCCGGCCGCGGCCCGCACCACCGGCACCTGCCTCGCCGCCGCCTCCCTCCGTACGAACTCCACCTGGTCCAGGGGCTCCTCGAACCCCGTCGTCTCGATCGCCCCCACCGCCCGGCCCCGCAGCACCCCCGGCAGCCCGGCCACGTGATCCGCGTGGAAGTGGGTCAGCACGACGAGCGGCACCCGGGTGATCCCCAGCTTGCGCAGACACCGGTCGACCAGGGTCGGGTCCGGCCCGGCGTCCACCACCACGCCGGTGCCCCCGCCCGCCGCCAGGACGGTCGCGTCCCCCTGTCCCACGTCGCACATCGCGAGCCGCCAGCCCGGTGGCGGCCAGCCCGTGAGCACCCGGGTCAGTGGCGGCGGTTGCACCACCGCGAGCAGGAGCAGCACCCCGCAGACCGCGCACAGCCACGGGTGTCCCGCCAGTCGTCGCCCCAGCAACACCACCACGCCCGTGACCAAAGCGAGCAGGAACGCCCCACCCCAGCTCCCGGGCCAGTCCACTCCCCCGCCGGGCAGCGCCGCCCCGGTCCGTGCCACACCGGCGATCCACCCGGCCGGCCAACTCGCGCACCACGCCAGCGCCTCGGCCACCGGCATCGCCACGGGAGCCGTCGCCAGCACCGCGAAGCCCAGCACCGTGGCCGGCGCGACCGCGAACTCCACCAGGAGATTGCAGGGCACCGCCACCAGACTCACCCGCGCCGACAGCACCGCCACGACCGGTGCGCACAGCGCCTGCGCGGCTCCCGCGGCCGCCAACGCCTCAGCGAGCCGCGGGGGCACCCTCCGCCGTCGCAGCGCGGCACTCCAGCGTGGCGCCAGCGTCAGCAGGGCCCCGGTGGCCAGGACGGACAGCAGGAACCCGTAGCTCCGGGCCAGCCACGGGTCGTAGAGCACCAGCAGCAGCACCGCCGTCGCCAGCGCGGGGATCAGGGACCGGCGGAGGCCGGTCGCCAGCGCTAGCAGCACGATCGCTCCGCAGGCCGCGGCGCGCAGCACGCTCGGGTCGGGCCGGCACACCACCACGAAACCGAGGGTGAGCGCTCCGCCGAGCAGCGCGGTCGCCCGGAGCGGGACGCCGAGGCGAGGTGCGAGACCGCGTCGCTCGACGTGCTGGGCCAGCCCGGGCGGGCCGAGGAGCAGGGCGAGGATGATCGTGAGGTTGCTCCCGGAAACAGCGAGGGTGTGGGCCAGATCCGTCGCCTTGAACGCCTCGTCCAGTTCGGGCGTGATCCGCGAGATGTCCCCGACGACCAGCCCCGGCAGCAGTGCCCTCGCGTCCGCCGGAAGCCCGTCGGTGGCCGCCCGCAGCCCCGCCCGCAGCCGCCCGGCCAACTGCTGCGCGCCCGAGGGCTCCCGCACGACCGACGGCACCGCCCGGCCCCGCACCCGCAGCACGGCCGCGAACCGGTCACCACCGGCCAGCGCGGGCACCAGCCGCCCGGTCACCCGCACCCGTGTGGACGGCAACAGCCCCAGCCACGAAGCCCCGGACCGCGCCCCGGCCCACATCCCGGATCCCGGCACACCGCCGGCTCCAGCCCGACCGGCAGCCTCCTCGGCAATCCCGCCGTACGCCTGACGACCAGGCTCATGATGACCGGACACCAGATCGCCGCGCACCAGACCGTCGGGTGCCGGGCGGCCAGGCCCCAGACCGCCGCGCACCAGACCACCGGGTGCCGGGTGGCCCGGCTCCAGACCGCCGGGGGCCAGGCGGCCCGGCGTCTCCCGGCTTCCGGGGTTCACCCGGGCCCCACCCTCGCCCCACCGCGAGCCGACATCCACCACCAGCAGCACCGGGGCCCGCGTCGCCACCGCCGTCCGGGTCGCCCCCTCGACTCTGCGCACCTCGGCGTTGATCAGGACGCTGTCCGGGGTCACGTGGTCCCCTCTGACCCGGGGCCGGGTGAGCCGTGGGTCGGAGGTGATCTCGACCTCGGCGGTGACGGTCGCGTACTCCCGCGCCAACTCCGGCACCGGTCCCCGGCGCAGATCGGCCCCGTGCAGCCCGGCCGACGCGGCGGCCGCACCCACGCAGAGCAACGAGGCGGCGACGGTCACCCGGGGCCACATGCGCCCACCGGCAACAGGACCTGCAACGGGACCTGCAACGGGACCCGCTTCAAGATCGTCAACAGGACCGGCAGCGGGACCCGCTTCGGGACCCACGCCACGCCCCGCCGCGCGCCGGCTCACGATCAGAAGGGCACCGGCGGCCAGGAGGCAGCCGGCAACGACGCCACCCACCACCCCCGAAGACGCGTCCAACGTCAGCGCCGCCGTCGCCCAGGCCGCCAGCGCGGGTGGTACGAGCCGTAGATCCACCGGCCCTTCCTGACGTGGATGGGCGTCGCCCAGCCTCTTCCCGGAGGCCGCGTGCACGGCTCGGCGGGCAGCCGAGCCGGGTCCCGCCCGAACACCGGCGAAACCGGTGTCTTCGCGCCTCATGGCCGCACAAGATTCCGCAGGTCGGCGAAGCGTCGCTCGCCGATGCCGTTGACCTCGCGCAGTTCGTCCACCGATCGGAAACCCCCGTGCTGCGCCCGGTAGTCGATGATGTGCTGCGCCAGCACGGGGCCGACGCCCGGCAGCGTGTCGAACTGGTCCACGGTGGCCGTGTTGAGGGACACCGGCGCCGGGGGTCCGCCTCCCGTGCCGGCACCGGTGGCACCCGCCGCCGCCCCTGCTCCCGTCCCGGCGTCACCGGTCTGCGGCGCGGGGAAGCCGACGACGACCTGTTCCCCGTCCACGAGAAAACGCGCGCGGTTGAGACCGTCGGTGTCGGTACCCGGTCGCACACCACCGGCCGCGTCCAGTGCGTCGACCACCCGTGAACCTGCCGGGAGACGGTGGATGCCGGGCTTCCTCACCTTGCCGCTGACGTCCACCACGATCTCGGCCCCGGCCGTACCGCCGGCGCCCGGCGGACCTGCGGAAGGAGCGCTCCCGGCAGCCGAGTTGAGCTCTCCCGCCGCATAGGGCGCGGCGGCCCGCACCACCTCCGGTGCCCGCACCGGCTGAGCCCGGCCGACCCAGAAGTGCTGCGCGGCGAAGGCGGCGGCGACGACGAGCAGCACCGAGAGCGCCAGCACACTCCTGCGTTCCAGTCCGCAGCGCGCCAGCAGCCACACCGGCATCCGCTCCCGCAGAGCAAGCCCCACCCGCTCCGGCCAGGGCCCGGCGACACGAGGAGCACGCCCCTTGCGCATCTCATCGCCGTCGCTGCCGCCGTCGCTGTCGCTGTCGCTGTCGCTGTCGACGTCGGCGTGCCGCCCGCCCGCGTCGTCGGGCACCACTACCTGCGGCGCACCCGTCCTCTTCAGAACACCCGGGGCAACCGGCACCCCACCCGCCACCGCCACCGCCCCACCCGCAGACTCCAGCGCACCCGACGCACCCGACGCACGGACCAGGACAGCACCCCTGCCACCCCCGCCATCCCCACCAGTGCCATCATCCCGACCGCCTCCACCCGGCGGCCCCACCCCCATCTCTCCTTGCTCCCCGGGCCGTTCGGCGAAGAGCGCCTTCGCCCGGCGACGGATCTCCTCCGCCGAGGCGTGCCGGGGCCCGGTCCGGCCGACGACAGAGGGACGGGGGCGGGGACGGTGCGAACGGCCGTCGGAGCCGGGGCCCCGGCCGGGGCCGCTGGTCGCGTTCGGGCTGCGTGGACGTGATCGAAGTGCCATGCGACGAGGATCGGACACTTCGCCACGCCGCGATGATCTTGCTCAACTTCCGGGGACGAACGCCCGCTTGTGGACAACTCCGCCACTCACACGAGTGAGCCGAGCCTTCAGCGCGGCGAGACCACGACGCCCAGCAGTCCCGGCCCGGTGTGCGCACCGATCACCGCGCCGACCTCGCTCACATGCAGGTCGGCGAGTCCGGGCACGCGGGACCGCAGACGGTCGGCGAGCGCGGACGCCCGGTCGGGAGCGGCTAGATGGTGCACGGCGATGTCGACCGACCCGCTGCCCGCCCGCTCCGCCCCGAGTTCCTCCAGGCGGGCGATCGCCTTCGACGCCGTCCTCACCTTCTCCAGGAGGTCGATACGCCCCCCGCTCAGCTGGAGCAGTGGCTTCACCGCGAGCGCGGAGCCCAACAGGGCCTGGGCGGCGCCGATCCGGCCGCCGCGGCGCAGGTACTCCAGGGTGTCGACGTAGAAATAGGCGGAGGTGCCGGCGGCCCGTTTCTCCGCCGCGGTGACCGCCTCGTCGACCGTGCCGCCCGCCTCGGCGACCTCGGCCGCCGCGAGCGCGCAGAAGCCGAGCGCCATCGCGACCATGCCGGTGTCCACCACCCGCACCGGTACCGGCGCCTCACGCGCCGCGACCACCGCGGCGTCGTAGGTGCCGGACAGTTCGGCGGAGAGGTGCAATGAGACGATGCCGGTGGCACCGGACTCGGCGATCCTGCGGTACGTCTCGGCGAAGAGCTGGGGGCTGGGACGCGAGGTGGTGACGGAACGTCGCTTCTGCAAGGCCTGGGCGAGGGAGCGGGTGGAGATCTCGTTGCCCTCTTCGAGAGCCTGGTCGCCGAGGACGACGGTCAGGGGCACCGAGGTGATGCCATGACGCTCCATCGTCCGCTGCGGCAAGTAGGCCGTTGAATCCGTGACGATCGCGACATGGCGGGACATGACCTGGAGGTTACCTGGCGTAGCCCCCGTGCGGCAGCCCGGCCCCTCGCAGCTGGACCGCCCTTGACCGAATCCGGTACCACTCCTGACGGCACCTGATCCATGCCCGTCACCTGATGAACCGGGACCCCGGAGGGCAGGAGTCCGGCCCCGGCCTCAGGTGGTGCTCTCGGGGCGCGGCTTCTTCTGCCACGGGTAGGTGGGGCGCGGTCCCGGCGGGGTGATCGCGGGCCGGGTCGGCTCCTGCACGGTGCGCGCGCCGGGTGTCTCCGGCCAGGTCTGTCCTTCCGCCGCGCTGTCGGCGGCCGGCGCCTCGGGCCACGGGGGCGGGGGCGTCTGCGTGGAGGGGTCCGCCGTGGTCCAGTGGCGAAGAGCGCCGGCCTCGACGTCGATCTGGGCGCTGAGGGAGTCGAGGTCGTCGTCCGCGAAGCGGCGGGCCCGGTCGCGGGCCGCCCAGCGCAGCGAGTCCGCCGATCCCGTGACGCGCTCGATGCGCTCCCGCAGCGAGGGCAGCCGCGCGGCCAGCGTCGCCCGGTCCGGTTCCGACTCCAGGCGCTTGAGCTCGTTGTCCAGTTCGTGCCCGTGCGCGCTGAGCCTCTGGAACAGGGCGAGGGACTCCTTGAGGGACTCGTCTTCGGTGACGCCGGCGTGCAGCGCGTCCTGGGTCGCCCGCATCGATGTGCGCAGCTTGAGCCTCAGCTGGGCGATCTCGCCGGCCGGTCCGAACTGGGTGAAGGACTTGGCCCGCAGCGTGTGGTCCTCGACCGTGCGCCGGGCCTGGTCGATGGTGCGGTCGACGCCCCGCTTCGCGGCTCCGACCACCTTCACCGTGGCGTAGGCGCCGAGCACCACAAAGAGCAGGAAGAGCAGGGCGACTACTGCGATCACTGCTTCCACGAGCTCCTCCTCCGGCCTGCCACGACACATCCGGCGCCGCACAGGGCACGCCGCACTTCAAACGGTAAACGAGACGGGCAGGCTCGGAGTTCCAGAAGAACCCCGAACCTGCCCGTAGGGGACTACCCGGAGCCGCACCCACCGGCCCGCGGCACCCGGCCCGGCCACGCGTCCAGCGCGGCCGTCACCTTCAAGCCCGAGCCCGAGCCCGAGCCCCAGCCCTGGCCCGAGCCCGCGCTCCCGCTCACGCTCAGGCTTTAGCTCCCGCTCCCGCTCACGCAGGAACGATGTTCACCAGCTTCGGCGCCCGCACGATGACCTTGCGGATACCGGCCCCGCCCAGCGCCTTCACGACACCCTCGTCGGCCAGCGCCACCTTCTCCAGCTCCTCGTCGGAGATCGCCGGGGACACCTCCAGGCGCGCCTTGACCTTGCCCTTGATCTGTACGACGCAGGTCACGCTCTCGTCCACGACGTACGCGGGGTCGGCGACGGGCAGGTCCCGGTGCACGACCGAGTCGGTGTGGCCCAGCCTGCGCCACAGCTCCTCGGCGATGTGCGGGGCCAGCGGGGCGACCAGCAGCACCAGGGCCTCGGCGACGGAACGCGGCACCGCGCCGCCCACCTTGGTCAGGTGGTTGTTCAGCTCGGTGATCTTCGCGATGGCGGTGTTGAAGCGCAGACCCTCCAGGTCCTGCCGCACTCCGTCGATCGCCTTGTGCAGGGCCCGCAGGGTGTCCACGTCGATGTCGGCGTCCTCGACCTCGACGACGCTCAGCTCGCCGGTGGTCTCGTCGACGACGTTGCGCCACAGCCGCTGCAGCAGGCGGTACTGGCCCACCACCGCGCGCGTGTCCCACGGCCGCGACACGTCCAGCGGGCCCATCGCCATCTCGTACAGACGCAGGGTGTCCGCGCCGTACTCGACGCAGATCTCGTCCGGAGTGACCGCGTTCTTCAGGGACTTGCCCATCTTGCCCAGCAGCCGGCTGACCTTCTCGCCCTGGTGGAAGTACGCGCCGTCGCGCTCCTCCACCTCGGCGGCCGGCACCGGGAAGCCGCGGCTGTCGCGGTAGACGTAGGCCTGGATCATGCCCTGGTTGAACAGCTTGTGGAACGGCTCCGCGGAGGAGACGTGTCCCAGGTCGAACAGGACCTTGGACCAGAAGCGCGCGTACAGCAGGTGCAGCACGGCGTGCTCGGCGCCACCGACGTACAGGTCGACACCGCCGTGCGGCTGACCCTCGCGGGGGCCCATCCAGTACTGCTCGATCTCCGGGTCGACCAGCTTCTCGCTGTTGTGCGGGTCCAGGTAGCGCAGTTCGTACCAGCAGGAACCGGCCCAGTTGGGCATGGTGTTGGTCTCGCGGCGGTACCTGCGCGGACCGTTGCCGTCGCCCAGGTCCAGGGTGACGTTCACCCAGTCCTCGTTGCGCGACAGCGGCGTCTCCGGGGAGGTGTTCGCGTCGTCCGGGTCGAAGGTGCGGGGCGAGTAGTCCTCGACCTCCGGCAGCTCCAGGGGCAGCATCGACTCGGGCAGCGAGTGGGCGACGCCGTCCTCGTCGTAGACGATCGGGAAGGGCTCGCCCCAGTAGCGCTGGCGGCTGAACAGCCAGTCACGCAGGCGGAAGTTGACGGTGCCCTCGCCGATGCCCTTGCGGGCCAGCCACTCGGTGATGCGGGCCTTGGCGTCGACGACACCCAGGCCGTCCAGCGAGATGTCCTCGTTGGACGAGGCGATGATCTTCGCGTCGTACGAGCCGAAGGCGTTCTCCCACGTCGACGTGTCGGTGCCGCGGCCGTCGGTCGGCTCGACGATGCAGCGGATCGGCAGCTCGAAGGCGCGCGCGAACTCGAAGTCGCGCTGGTCGCCCGCCGGGACGGCCATGATCGCGCCGGTGCCGTAGCCCATCAGCACGTAGTCGGCGATGAAGACGGGGACCTGCTCGCCGTTGACCGGGTTGGTCGCGTACACGCCGGTGAAGACGCCGGTCTTGTCCTTGGCCTCGGCCTGGCGCTCGACGTCGGACTTGGACTCGGCCTGCGCCCGGTACGCGGCGACGGCCTCGGCCGGGGTCGCGTGGCCGCCGGTCCAGACGTCGTGCGTGCCCTCGGGCCAGGCGTCCGGGGTGAACTTGTCGACCAGCGGGTGCTCGGGCGCCAGGACCATGTAGGTCGCGCCGAACAGGGTGTCCGGGCGCGTGGTGAAGACCGTGATGCGCTCGCCGTCCACGGGGAAGTCGACGCGGGCGCCCTCGGAGCGGCCGATCCAGTTGCGCTGCTGCAGCTTGATCGCCTCGGGCCAGTCCAGGGCGTCCAGGTCGTCCAGCAGGCGGTCCGCGTAGGCGGTGATGCGCATGTTCCACTGGCGCAGCTTGGCCTTGAAGACGGGGAAGTTGCCGCGCTCGGAACGGCCGTCGGCGGTGACCTCCTCGTTGGCCAGCACGGTGCCCAGGCCGGGGCACCAGTTGACCGGGGCGTCGGAGGCGTAGGCCAGGCGGTACTCGCTCAGGACGTCGGCGCGCTCGGCGGCGGTCAGCTCGTTCCACGCGCGCGTGTGGCCCGGTACGCCGCGCTCACCGGACTCGAACTGGGCGACCAGTTCGGCGATCGGGCGGGCCTTGTCCGCCTCGCTGTCGTACCAGGAGTTGAAGATCTGCAGGAAGATCCACTGGGTCCACTTGTAGTAGTCCGGGTCGATCGTGGCGAACGACCGGCGCTTGTCGTGGCCCAGACCCAGCCGGCGCAGCTGGGACTTCATGTTGTTGATCGCCGCTTCGGTGGTGATCCGAGGGTGCTCGCCCGTCTGCACGGCATGCTGCTCGGCGGGCAGGCCGAAGGCGTCGAAGCCCAGGGTGTGCAGGACGTTGTGGCCGGTCATGCGCTGGAAGCGTGCGAAGACGTCGGTCGCGATGTAGCCCAGGGGGTGGCCGACGTGCAGGCCCGCACCGGAGGGGTACGGGAACATGTCCATGATGAACTTCTTGGGCCGGGCCACCAGCTCGGGGTCACCGGCCAGGTCGCCCTTCGGGTTCGGCGCGGCGTACGTACCCTCGGCGTCCCAGAAGTCCTGCCAGCGTGCCTCGATCTCGGCGGCCATGGCAGCCGTGTAGCGGTGCGGCGCGGCCTCCGCCGGTGCAGCGGCGGCAGCGGGGTTCGTCTCGCTCATGGTCCTCAAAGCTCCATCGATCGTCTCTGCCAGCGGGTTGTCGTCCAGGAAACGAAAAATCCCCTCGCACAGGAGGGGACGCCGCGCCGATTCCGAACCGTCCGTTCACCGGCGGTCGGGACTGATCAGCGCGGCTCGCTAAGCAGAAGGCGTACAGCACGCATGGCGTTAGGGTACCGCAGGCCTTGAGCAAGCCGCGACGCTCGTACGTATGCATGGTCGCGACACCGTTGCTGCGACCAGAATGGCGAGGCCGGAACTGAATCAAGGTCAAGGGTTACTTCGCGTAACAGTAGCTAAGGGACATCACAACAGTCACATTGTCGTTTGATAACAGCGCAATAACTCAAACCTCGTACCCATCGGTATGGAGCCACTTAGAGTTCGGCAGCGGGACCGCTTTCCCGAAACTGCTCGGAGTTGCCCCCATGAACCCTCGTCCTAGTAACAGCTCGCTTCCCAAGCCCGGCCGGTCGGCCTATGGGGTGGCGACGGCTGTCGTCCTGGTCCTCATACCCGTGGTCGTGCTGGTCGGTGGCGACCAGTTCCAGGCGTTCCTCAACTTCGGTGCGGGCGTGCTGTCACTGGTATGCCTCACCTGCTCGGTCATCTGGGGCCTCGTCGCCCAGGACCGGCTCATCCTGAACACCCGTCAGCGGATCATCGCGCAGGCCATCCACCGTGTGACCGCCGTGGGGTCCATCGCCTTCCTCGTCGTCCACATCTCGATCAAGCTGGTGCTGCAGCACACCGTCCTGATCGCCGCGCTGATCCCGTTCAGCCTCGGCATCAAGGGCACCGCCGGACTCATCGGCCTCGGCTCCCTGGCCGCCCTGCTCATGATCTTCGTCGGCATCACCGGCGCACTGCGCAACCGGTTCGCCGCACCCGCCGAGGTGGCCGCCCGCTGGCGCGCGATGCACATGCTGGCCTACCCGGCCCTGTGCGCGGCACTGATCCACGGCCTGTTCGCAGGGCGCGCGGCCAAACCGTTCTTCATGGTCTCGTACGAGCTGTGCCTGGCCGGCGTCATGGCGGCCCTCGCCCTGCGTTCCGCCCCGCGCCCCTTCAAGCGCAAGGTCGCCGACCAAATCGCCTCGATCCTGGGCACACAGGACCGCTCCGCCATGGACGGCCTCGACGCGTCACGCGCGCGCGTGGGAGAAACCGGATCGTCCGCGCTGCCCGGCTACGAGGGCCGCTCCGGGCGCTCCGGCCGCTCGCCGCTGACCGACACGACGGGCTCGACCAGGATGTCCCCGCGGTCGCCGCTGTACGACACGCCCGCGCCCGCCGCCCCGGAGCCCGCGAACGGCTTCGCGGCCGCCTACCGCGCCGTCAACACACCGCAACGCGGCCAGCAGCAGCCCTACGCGGCCGACCAGACGGCGCGGATGAACGTGCCGTTCGACATCCAGGCCACCGAGGCCATCCCCCGGGTCGACACCGGCGGCAGCACCTCGGGCAGCTGGCCGGTCCCGTCCCCGCCGCCGGTCGGCGAGGCACCCCCGTCGGCCTACGACCCGCTCCAGGACACGGGATTCAACATCCCGGTCTATGGCAATCCGGGCACCGCCGGGTATGGCGGACGTGACGTGTACGACACCGGTGAGACGAATCCCCCTTTCGGGACGTACAACCAGAACGACACGTACAACAGCGGTCCCGCCAATGAACCATCACCTGGCTCGTCGTTCGACGCACCGGGTTCGGGCGAACCTTGGAACACGCCTTCCGGAGGCTATAGGTGAACGAGGCCCTGCCCGACGTCCCGGAAGTCCGCGTGGTCGGGCTTCCGCAGCTCACGTCGGGCTTCGACCTTGTCGAAAGACTTGACCTGCCCATGCACCTGAAGGTGCACGGGCCGCTCGAACCCCTGGGCGGAGAGGCACTCGCGAAGCTCTCCGAGAACATCAACCTGAAGGGCCGCGGCGGCGCGGGCTTCCCCTTCCACAAGAAGCTGCGCTCGGTCGCCGAGGCGGCGATCAAGCGCGGCGTACGGCCGGTCGTCGTCGTCAACGGCAGTGAGGACGAACCGGCCTGCCGCAAGGACACGGTGCTCATCAACCGTGCCCCGCATCTCATCCTGGACGGCGCGCTGCTGGTCGCGGAGGCGCTGGGTGCCCGCACGCTCGTGGTGGGGGTCACCCGCGAATCCACTCAGCGCTCCATGGAGGCCGCGCTCGCCGAGCGCGGCCTCAGCAACGGCCGCAGATCGGCGCTGAAGGCATTCGTCCAACGCAACCCGATCCGCATGGTCACCGGCGCCGCCGCGTCGCTGATCCGCTCCATCGACGGCGGCCCGCCGATCCCGCCCGGCCGCAAGGTCAGCGCCTCGCAGAACGGTGTCGGCGGCGCGCCGACCCTGCTCTCCAACGCCGAGACGTTCGCCCAGCTGGCCATCGCCGCCCGCATCGGCCCGGAGCGCTACGGCAACACCGGCCTGTACGACGAGCCGGGCACCGTCATGCTGACGGTCTCCGGCGCGGTCGCCCGCCCGATGGTCATCGAGGTGCCCACGGGTGTGCCGCTGCGCTACGTCCTTCAGCTCGCCGGTGCCCCGCCGGTGCCCCAGGGCGTGCTGACCGGCGGCTACCACGGCAAGTGGATCGACGCCGCGACGGTCAACGAGGCGATCGTCTCCCGCAACTCCCTCGACGCGGTGGGCGGGGCACTCGGCGCCGGCGCGATCCTGCCGATCAGCCAGGACACCTGCCCGCTGGGCGAGTCGCTGCGCGTCGCCCAGTGGCTGGCCGACGAGAGCGCGGGCCAGTGCGGTCCCTGCTACCTCGGCCTGCCGGCCGCCGCGCGCGGCATGGAGGACATCATCAACGGCGGCGGTCCGGCCGCCCTGGAGGCGCTCAAGCAGGTCGCCAAGAACGTCAAGCGGCGCGGTGCGTGCTCGCACCCGGACGGCTCCGCGATGTTCCTGGAGTCGACCATCAAGGCGTTCACCGACGACCTGGCCGCGCATGTCCTCGGCAACGGGTGCGGACGCCCCGTGGAGGGTGTTCTGCCGCTCTTCGAGGCCGGCATGGCACCCGCGGCCATCACGAGCGGCATCGCGCCGGAGGAGAGCGGCTCGAGCCGCCAGAAGATCTTCGTCGACTGGACGCTGTGCCGCGGCCACGGCCTGTGCGCCGACATCCTCCCGGAGGTCTTCCAACTCGGCGCCGACGGCTTCCCGACGGTGGCGCAGGCGAAGGTGCCGCAGAACGCGGAGGCGAAGGCGCTGCGCGCGGTACGCCGCTGCCCGGCGCTCGCCCTGCGCATCGAGGAGGACACACGCCCGCAGGCGCCCGCCCGTAACCTCCCGGTCCTCTCCCAGGGCCGCGGCCGCCGCGCCCTCGGCCGCTGAGCGCCGAGCAGACGGCAGACGGCAGACGGCAGACGGCAGACGGCAGACGACCAAGGGGCCGCCTCGGAAGAGGCGGCCCCTCGCTGTCGGTCTCGGCCCTGACGGAATGTCCGAAGAGGGAATGCCGGAACACCGGCCGAACGCAAAAAGATCCCGCCGGATCGCATCCGATCCGGCGGGATCTGCTGTGGAGCTAAGGAGAATTGAACTCCTGACCTCCTGCATGCCATGCAGGCGCTCTACCAACTGAGCTATAGCCCCTCGTGGCCAAGCGGCCGAGCCGCGTACTGACCGTGTCGCCCGGTTTCCCCGGCGGCGACGCCAACATTACCGGGCCGGGGCGTGGAGCACCAAATCGTTTCCGCCCTGTCCGGTTTCAACCGGTATGCGGGTCAAGCGGTGACGAACGAGTAGAACCGCTTGAGGGTGCAGTGCTCCTCGAGGAGCCGCCCGTAGATCGGCTCGCCCTCCAGCTCACGGTACGTCTCGATCGGGTCGCCTTTTATGATCAGCGCCCGCGCGCATTCCTCGCACCAGTACTGGTAGTCGGGGTTGACCGGCTCCATGTCACGGACGATCGGGGTGCCGCTGCCGCACCAGTCGCACTTCCGCCTGTG
Source organism: Streptomyces sp. Root1310 (assembly GCF_001426425.1). Taxonomy (NCBI): domain Bacteria; kingdom Bacillati; phylum Actinomycetota; class Actinomycetes; order Kitasatosporales; family Streptomycetaceae; genus Streptomyces; species Streptomyces sp. Root1310. The sequence continues at coordinate 1,032,863 of NZ_LMEQ01000001.1, forward strand.
TGCACCCATCGATCAGCTCCAGCTGTGGCCGCAGGCCGTGCACACGTAGGAAATCCCGCCGTTGTCACCAAGAACCTGGGCCACATGACCGGAACCACAGGAGGGGCAGCTGAGCCGGGTGGCCTTGTCCGGTGTCACCGCCGCATCGGAGAGGTCACCGACCTCTCCGAGGATGCTCGCAGGCATCGCTACTCCCTCCCGTCGGGCCGCGCTCCCTTCCGGCCGTTTGATTCTGCCACGGCCGGGCCAATACGGTCAGCGACGCCTCAGTACCAGTCCGGACACGGCACCCAGGGCAGCTGTCGTAGCGAGCGCGAACATGCATGTGAGAAGCGCTTCCGAAGAGGTATACGCCTCTGGGGCCCCAAGTGACTCAAGCCGCTCGAAGAACAGTGTGCCGAAGGCCGCGACACCGATCAGCTGCCCGAGCTGGGTGACCGTGGCGAGCAGCCCGCTGGCATCCGCCGCGTCCTCGGGGCGCACCGCCGCCAGCGCCCCGGTGAGCGTCGGGCTGAAGGCCAGGGCGAGCCCGACACCCACACCGGCGTACGCCGCGTACAGCCCGGCACCGCCGTGGTCGCCGCCCCGGAAGGCCAGCCCCACTCCCAGCACGGAGAGCGCGGTGAGCGTGAACCCGGCCGGGGCCAGGGACCGTTGCCAGGACGCGGGCCACCTGCGCCAGGTCAGTCCGACCAGTCCGAAGACCACGGCGGTCGGCGCGAAGGTGAGGCCGGCGCGCAGCGCGCTGTAGCCGAGGCCGCCCTGGACGTGCAGGGTCAGCACGAACAGGAAACCCCCGTTGACCGCCATGACGGCCAGCACGCGCACGACGGCGAGACCCATCCCGGGGTGACGCAGAACACGGGGCGCGATCAGCGGGGCGCCGCCCCGCCGGGCGAGCCGGGCCTCGTAGCCACGGAACAGCACGAGCGCGAGCGCGCCGACGGCCAGCGACACCCAGGACCACAGCGGCCAGTCCTCTTCCTGGCCGAGCACGAGCGGCACCGTGATCAGCGACACGGCGGCGCCCAGAAGCACGAGGCCGGGCCAGTCCATTCCGCGCGCCTGTTCCCGCGCCCCCGCGCCCGCCGCCGCGCCGACCGCTCCCCCACCACGGGGCAGGACGCGCCTGCCGGCGACCAGCAGGACCAGACCCACCGGCACGTTCACGAGGAACACCGGACGCCATCCGGTGCCCAGCAGATCGGCGGCGACCAGGACGCCGCCCACCACCTGCCCGGCCGCCGCACCGACGGCGAGGACCGCCGCGTAGACGCCCAGCGCCCGCACCCGGGCCTCGCCGGTGAACGTGCGCTGGATCAGGCTGAGCACCTGCGGGATCATCACCGCCGACCCGGCCCCCTGCACCAGCCGGAACACGATCAGTTCGGTACTGCCCTGAGCGAGCCCGCAGGCCAGCGAGGCGGTCGTGAAGAGGGCGAGCCCGACGAGGTGGACGCGGCCGTGCCCGAACCGGTCGCCGAGGCGGGCGCCGGTGATCAGCAGGACCGAGTACGTGATGGCGTATCCGGCGACGACCAGTTGGAGTTCCGCCCCGGAGGCGTTCAGGTCGGAACCGATCGTGGGGGCCGCGACGTTCACGATGAAGACGTCGAGCAATGCCATGAACTGGGCCGCGAGCACGAGCGCCAGCAGCTGCCGAGGCCGGTTGTCAGTGCCAGGGTCTTTACTGGCGGCAGGACTTGAAGCGGGAGGGACGGGCGCGGGGACCGGGCCCGTCCGGGGTGTCGTCGTCATGCCGTCGAGCGTGACGAGGATCCGGTACGGGTGCCGAGAGCCCGCTGATGCTGGTACTGACGGCACCTGGCAGGGGACGGACGGGGGAGCGACCATGGGGGACGTGACGATGGGGGACGTGACGACGGTGACGCGGACAGATACGCAGACACAGCCGGTACCGGCGCCGAGGCCCGCACCGGGGTCGTCGCATCGACGCCGACCCGAGCTGGCCGCGTTCCTGCGCAGCAGGCGGGCCCGGGTCACACCGGGGGACGTCGGGATGCCACCCGGGCTGCGGCGCCGCACTCCGGGACTGCGGCGCGAGGAGGTCGCGCAGCTCTCGGGCGTGGGTGTGACCTGGTACACCTGGCTGGAGCAGGGCCGGCCGATCAACGCCTCCGCGCAGGTCCTGGACGCCGTGGCGCGCACCCTGCGGCTCGATCCGCCGGAGCGGGAGCATCTGTACCACCTGGCGGAAGTGCCCTACGCGTACGTGCCGGAAGCCCTGGCGCAGAGCGTGGGCCCGGAGATCCAGGGCATCATCGACGCCCTGGCGCCCCGACCGGCGGTGGTCTACAACTCGCGCTACGACATCCTGGCCACCAACTCCGTCTACCACGACCTGTTCATCACGCCGGTGGACGACTGTGCGCCCGGGCCGAACAACGCGCTGTGGCGGCTGTTCACGGTCCGGGAGCAGGACTGCCCGCTGCTGTTCCGGGACAAGGAGCTGCCGGTGATGGTGGCGACCCTGCGGGCGTCGTACGGACTGCATGCCGGTGAGCCCGGCTGGGAGGACTTCATACGCCGGCTGTCGCAGGCGAGCCCGCTGTTCACGCGGCTGTGGGCGTCCGGTGACGTGGCGGAGCCCGGCCGCCGGGTGAAGGTCTTCCGGCACCAGGCGGTGGGCGAGCTGCGGATGACGTCGATGTCCCTGTCGATCAACGGGATGCCGGAGTGCCGGATCGTCGTGTACACGCCCAACGACGAGGAGACGGAGCGCCGCGCGGCCATGCTGCGGAGCGGAGCGACAAAAAATCCCGCCCCCTGAGGGGACGGGATCCTTGTGAACAGACCTCAACCGGTCACTGCCGATCTTTGACAACTCAACAGAGTGTCGACCGACAGACCAGGTGATCCGTGGAGCTAAGGAGAATTGAACTCCTGACCTCCTGCATGCCATGCAGGCGCTCTACCAACTGAGCTATAGCCCCTTGCGTTCTTCCCGCTCGGGGGCGAACAAGAAGAACTTTAGCCTGCGACCTGCCGGAAAGTGAAATCCGGGTCCCGGCGGCCGCACGGCCCTCAGTCGTCGTCGCCGAGCACCGGCTCGGGCAGGGTGCCGGCGTTGTGCTCGAGCAGGCGCCAGCCCCGAGCGCCCTCCCCGAGGACGGACCAGCAGCAGTTCGAGAGACCGCCGAGGGCCTCCCAGTGGTGGGCGTCCAGGCCGAGGAGACGGCCGATGGTGGTGCGGATGGTGCCGCCGTGGCTGACCACGACGAGCGTGCCGTCCTCGGGCAGCTTCTCGGCGTGCCGCAGCACCACGGGAGCGGCACGGTCGGCGACCTCCGACTCCAGTTCGCCGCCGCCTCGACGAACCGGCTCACCGCGCTTCCACGCGGCGTACTCGTCGCCGTGGGCGGCGATGATCTCGTCGTGCGTCAGACCCTGCCAGAGGCCCGCGTACGTCTCACGCAGGGCCTCGTCGTGGGTGACCTCGAGGCCGGTGAGGGCGACGAGCTCGGCGGCCGTGTTCGCGGCCCGCGACAGGTCCGAGGAGACGATCGCGTCGGGCCGCAGGGAGGCGAGCAGCCGGGCGGCGCGGCGGGCCTGGGCCACGCCGGTCTCCGTCAGCTCCACGTCCGTCGTGCCCTGGAAGCGGCGCTCCACGTTCCAGGCGGTCTGGCCGTGCCGCCACAGGATGACCCGGCGGCCACGGCCCGGCTTACGGTCGGCGGCGTTCTCCGCGGGGGCACTCACCGCAGCTCCCCGAAGCCTGCCGTGTCGTCCTCCTCGGCCTCGGCCTGCAGCTTGGCGTGCTCCTGGGCCTTGCCGCGCGTCGCCTTGGCGTCGGCGGGCAGGTCCAGCTCGGGGCAGTCCTTCCAGAGCCGCTCCAGAGCGTAGAAGACACGCTCCTCGCTGTGCTGGACGTGGACGACGATGTCGACGTAGTCGAGCAGGATCCAGCGGGCGTCGCGGTCGCCCTCACGGCGTACCGGCTTGGCGCCGAGCTCCTTGTTGAGGCGCTCCTCGATCTCGTCGACGATCGACTTGACCTGGCGGTCGTTGGGCGCGGAGGCCAGCAGGAAGGCGTCCGTGATCGACAGCACGTCGCTGACGTCGTACGCGATGATGTCGTGCGCGAGCTTGTCGGCAGCCGCCTGGGCGGCGGTCTGGATGAGCTCGATGGAGCGGTCGGTGGCGGTCACTACGTGGCTTTCCGTCGGCGGACACTTGTCCCCAAGGGTCTCACGGTCCGCCGACGGCACCCCACGTGATGGAGGGATCACCCGCGCGGGGGCCGCTCCGGCACGGCCCCCACGCCTGCTCTCAGTCGGCCGACCCCGCCGAGGAGGGCCGGTAGTCCTCGCCCAGGACGACCGCGACGTCGGCGTTCGCGGGGACCGTGCCCTTCTCCACCGCGTCGGCGTCGAGCCCCAGGGTCTTGGCGACCTCGGTGGCGTTCTCCTTGCCTGCGGCGTCCGCGTAGAGCACCCGGGAGGTGGCCTTCGTGTCCGACGGGGTGCCGGCCTCCGAGAAGGTGAAACCGCCGTTCAGGAGCACCACGCGCGCGTCCTCGGTGTTGGCCTTGGTGCCGCTGGCGTTCTGGACGGAGACGCTGACGGCCGCGTCCTTGTCCGGGCTCTTCGCGGCGCCGCCGAGGACGTCCTTGACGACGCTCGCGCTGGCCTCCGCGTTGAGGGTGCCGTCGGTCTGCACGGGCAGCAGCGCGGTCTTGTAGTCGCCGCCCTTGGCGAGGTCCGCGAGCTTGGCGAGGAAGGTGCCGAGGTCCTTGTCGGTCAGCGAGGGGTCGAGGATCTGCGCCAGGGTCTGGACGGTGACGGTGGCGCCCTGCGCGTCGGACGACACCTTGCGCAGCACTCCCTGCATGACCTGGCCGAACCGCTCCAGCTGGGCGTTCTGGGCCTCGCCCGGCGCGCGGTAGGTGGCGTAGGCGACCGCCATCTTGCCGCTGAGGGTCTGCTTCTCGCCCTTGCTGACGAGGGGCGCCTCACCCTTCTTGGCGGCCGGGTCGGGCACGGTGGCGTCGGTGTCGACGTCGATGTTGCCGACGAGGTCGACGAGGTTCTGCAGGTAGGGCGTGTCGAGCCGCCAGGTGCCCTCGATGTCGGTGCCGAGGACGGTGTCCAGCGCGTCGCGCGTACCGGCCGAGCCGTCGTCGTCGACGGACTTGGCGAGGGTCGTCGTGGTGCCGTCATCGTCCGTGACGACGAGGGAGTTGGGCAGCAGGACCGTGGCGGCCTGCTTGGTGGTGGTGTTGTCGACGAGCAGCACCGTGGAGGTGCCGCCGCCGGTGGTGTTGTGCAGGTGGACGACGACCACGTCACGCTTCTGCGCCGCGGTCGCGGTCGTGGTCCCGGTGCCGGCGTCCGGGGACGACGACAGGCCTGGCAGCTTCCCCGCGTACCAGAGGTAGCCCACTCCGCCGACCGCGACCAGCGCCAGGACCACGGCGAGGGCGACGAGCCGGCTGCGGGCGAGGCGCTTGGCCTCCTCGCGGCGCTCGGTGCGGTTCTCGGTGAAGTTCAGCCAGTCGATGACGTCCTCGGAGTCACCGTCGGGCTCCTCCACGAACGCGAACTGCTCGGTCTCGTAATCCCGTTGGGGCTGCCCGGGAGCTGCGGAGGCGCCCGGCCCGGCCGCCGCCGCACCGGGCCGTGCGCCGGCGTCGGTGCCGGTTGCGGCCTCGGCCTTCGCCCCGGTCCCGACCGGGCCGCCCTGCTGCGGGATGTAGGCGGTCTGCTCGGCGGCGCGGGGCTGTTCGGCCCGGGGCTGCTGTCCGCCGGTGGCCGTCTGCCCGTAGGGGTCGTACGGGGCCTGCGGGGCGGTGCCGTAGGGGTCGTATCCGACGGGAGCCTGCCTGCCGGTGTCGTACGGGTCGTACGCGGGCGTGGGCGGCTGCTGACCGGTGTCGTACGGGTCGTAGGCAGGCGTCTGCTGCCCGCCGGTGGCGTAGGGGTCGTAGCCGTACCCCTGCTGCCCCTGGGGCTGCTGCGTCTGCTGCCCCTGCTGCCCGTACGGGTCGTAGGACTGCTGCGGCACCTGCTGCGCCGGGACCTGTCGGTAGACGGGCTGTCCGAACTCGTCGTAGCCGACGAGCTCGTACTGGTCGCCCCCGTACCCCGCGTCGTATCGGTCGTTCACCGGTACCCCTCTCGGCTCACTCGCCGCGGTACAGCTCGCGCTTGTCGATGTAGCGCACGACTCCGTCCGGCACCAGATACCAGACGGGGTCGCCCTTGGCGACTCTCGCACGGCAGTCTGTGGAGGAGATGGCGAGCGCGGGCACCTCGACGAGCGAGACACCGCCTTCGGGCAGACCGGGGTCCATGAGGTTGTGTCCCGGCCGGGTGACGCCGATGAAGTGCGAGAGGGAGAACAGTTCCTCGCTGTCCCGCCAGGTCAGGATCTGACCCAGGGCATCGGCGCCGGTGATGAAGAAAAGGTCGGTCCCGAGGTTGAGGGCCCGCAGGTCGCGCAGGGTGTCCACGGTGTACGTGGGGCCACCGCGGTCGATGTCGATGCGGCTCACCGAGAACTGCGGGTTCTCGGCGGTCGCGATGACCGTCATCAGGTAGCGGTCCTCGGCCGGGGAGACACTGCGGTGCGTCTTCTGCCACGGCTGGCCGGTCGGGACGAACACGACCTCGTCCAGGTGGAACTGCGCGGCGACCTCACTGGCCGCCACGAGGTGTCCGTGGTGGATCGGATCGAACGTCCCGCCCATGACGCCGAGGCGGCGCCTGCCAGGGTTCGACGGGCCGCTAGGCATGTCCTGCTCTCCCATGCGTGCAGACCCTACCGGCCCGGTCCCGGGGCACCGGCCGGCGGATGCCCGGAGCGCCCCGCTATGCCGGACTGCCCGTCGGTGAACACGTCGTGTCTCAGCGGTCGCGGTTGAAGCGGGTGGTGATCCACAGCAGGAGCAGCAGGATGAGGAAAGCACTGCCGCCGGTGATGTACGGGCTGAGGCTCTCGTGGTTGCCGCCGTGCTCCTCGCCCTCGGCGGCGAGGGTGACCAGCTGGGCAGCGGTGCTGTGAAGGCTCATCTTCGGCAGGACCTATCCGATGGAGGTCCCCCCGCTCGAGCGAAGTCGAGAGTGGGGGAGGGCGGGATAAAGACGTCGGCCCATGGTAAGCGGGCGCCCGCGCGGCGATCACGCCGACTCCGCCATTGGGAACCTTCCCGGCGGCTCAGTCGTCCTTCCGCTTGTAGCCCCGCAGCAGGAACCACGCGGTGAGCACACAGCCCAGGATCATCACGACCAGTACGACGCGGAGCAGATTCCCCGCCCCCTGCTGCTGAGCGGCGGCTTCGGTGAGCCAGGCGGCTGCGGGGTGGTGCTCCATGGGGCGGGACTCCTTCGGTGTAGTGCCCGTCCACGGTAACGCCGCCTAGGCTGGGATCCGCTTCGGGGGCGCAAAGGGCCGCACAAGGGTCCGTAAAGGGTCAGGCAGAGGCCACACAGCGGTAGCGGCCACACAGACGCACATGGGGGAAGACATGTCCGACGACGGCCACCAGCACAACGGCACCGGCCACGAGAGCGTGCCCAGCAGGCAGCGCAGGCGCTTCCCGGGAATCTCCTCCCGTGCCTACGAGCACCCGGCCGACCGCTCCGCCCTGGTGGCGCTGCGCAAGCTGAGCGGCTTCGACACCGTGTTCAAGGCACTCAGCGGGCTGTTGCCCGAGCGGAGCCTGCGGCTGCTGTTCCTGTCCGACTCGGTGCGGGTCTCCGACCAGCAGTTCGCGCACCTCAACGACATGCTGCGGGACGCCTGTTACATCCTGGACCTGGAGAAGGTCCCGCCGATGTACGTCACCCAGGACCCGCAGCCCAACGCGATGTGCATCGGTCTGGACGAGCCGATCATCGTGGTCACCACCGGGCTCGTCGAGCTGCTCGACGAGGAGGAGATGCGCGCGGTCGTCGGCCACGAGGTGGGCCACGCCCTGTCCGGGCACGCCGTGTACCGCACGATCCTGCTGTTCCTGACGAGCCTGGCCATCCGGATCGCGTGGATCCCGCTGGGCAACCTCGCGATCATGGCGATCGTCACGGCGCTGCGCGAGTGGTTCCGCAAGTCGGAGCTGTCCGCCGACCGGGCGGGTCTTCTCGTCGGCCAGGACCTGAAGGCCTCGATGCGCGGCCTGATGAAGATCGCCGGCGGCAACCACCTGCACGAGATGAACGTGGACGCTTTCCTGAAGCAGGCCGAGGAGTACGAGGCGGGCGGCGACCTGCGCGACTCCGTGCTGAAGATCCTGAACGTGCTGCCCCGCACGCACCCCTTCACCACCGTGCGCGCGGCCGAGCTGAAGAAGTGGGCCGAGTCCCGCGACCATCAGCGGATCATGGACGGCCACTACCCGCGGCGCACCGAGGACAAGGAGACCTCGGTCACGGACTCCTTCCGCGAGTCCGCGAGCCACTACGCGACGAGCGTCAAGAGCTCCAAGGACCCGCTGATGAAGCTGGTCAGCGACATCGCGGGCGGGGCGGGCGACCTGGGCGGCCGGGTGCGGCGCGGCTTCGGCGGGTTCGCGGCCTCGGCGCCGACGGAGGACGGGCCCCCGAGGAACGGCTCGGCCGGAGCGGACGGCTCGGACGGACCTGCGGACACGCCTCCGCGCACCGACGACTGATCCGCAGCCGGGCACCCGAGCGGATTCACACCTTGGGCTGTGCGCTCGTCGCGAGCGATCCGCACAGGGCCGTCGCGCCGCCCGTCGCATAGGGGTCCGTGCCGGCCGGGCCACCCGTCTTGGCGGTCTGGCCGGCCAGCAGGGGACGCAGGTGGTTCGTGGAGTCCTCCGCGCAGGACAGCGGGCCGGCCTGGACGTAGGACACGATCAGCTGGACCTGGTGGGTGCGCAGGTCGGTGCGGTCGAAGCGGAAGTGCAGCTCGCGGCGGACGGTGAAGAGGGAGGCCGAGGTGTCGGCGCCCTCGCCGGCCGGCCGCAGCGCGTACACGAAGGTGTGGTCCGCGGTGACCTCGAGGGTCGCCGAGTCGGTCTCGGCGGCCTGGAGCGTGCCCTGGACCCTGATGTTGCTGTCGGCCAGCCGGGCCTGGGCGGGGTCGAAGCGGACCAGCCAGCCGGTCGGCGCGTGGCGGCCGTCCGCGGCCGGGTGGCTGAAGCTCTGGTCGAACTGGTCGAGCTGCTCGGCGGCGATCAGGGCCCGCACGGGCCGCACCTGCTGCCGGGTGAGCACCTCCGGGTAGAGGGAGGAGTGCACGATGTACTCCTTGGCCGCGGTCAGAGCGGTGACGACCTGGCTGTCGGAGAAGTGCGCGGTGCGCCGGGAGGCGGGCAGCGGGATGCCCTCGGCGCCGATCCGGAACTGCGCGGCGGGGCTGTGCGCGAACAGCGCGTCGGGGTCGGCCGCGCCGGGCACGACGCCCTGCGGGGAGAGCGGGATGACGGTCATCCGCAGGGGCTCGACGGACCGGCGGGCCACGGAGCTCTGGTAGGGGTGGCGGACGCCCATGTAGATGGCGGTCCCGAAGGCGACGGCGATCAGCATGACCAGGATCAGCACCTGCCGCGACAGGCCCCGCCGCCGGGTGGGCCGACGACGGACTGCGGGTGCGTGGTCGGCCATGCGTTCCTGCGCGGAGTACTCCTGGATGCGGGCAGCGCGGACGAACGATTCGTCGAAGACGACGGATCGGTACTCGTCCTCTCCACCTCCGGGAGTGCCCTCGGGTGTCCCCTCCGGTGGGTCTCCAGGCCCGGCCATACTTTCAGAGTAGGTCGCACGGACCTCAGGTAAACGCCCCGCCGCACGACAACTTCTGACAGACGCTCAGGGCGTGCGCGGAACCGCCGAGACAGGTGGCCGGGAGTGATCGGCGGACGCCGAGGGAGGCGGCACGCTCCCCTGTTCGAGTCCGGTCGTGGCGGGCGAGGGCAGCTGGTCCCGGCTGCTCGACGAGGCGCCCCGGTAGACCGCGGCGAAGGCCAGCGCGACCATGCCGACGCCCATGACGAGGGCGAGCATCCAGGCGACGGGGCGATGCCAGCGGACCTGCCTGCCGTACGCCCCGGGGGCGCCGTAGCGGCGTTCCCAGGCTTCGGGGAGATCGGCGTCGTCCAGCTCGTCGAGATCGGGATCATGGCCGAAATCGCCGGGTCCGTCGGAACCGTAGGCATCGTCGTAGTGGTCGCCTCTGGCGCGGGCCCGGCGGGCCTCGGCCTCGGAGGCCTCGGCTCTCGCCTCCGCGGCGGCCAGGAGGCGCTCCACGGCGGTCGGCTCGTGTACCACGGCCGCCTTGACGAACGCCTCGTCGAAGACCACGGAGGCGAACTCTTCGTCCGACACCCCGCGGTCGTGGTCGTCGTCGGGCTCCCAGCCGTCAGGGAACGGCGTACCCCCCACGTCCTCCGGCACAGACCCAGAGTAGACCTGGGGGGTCAATTTGGGCAGTCGGTAGGGAAATTCATCCGCCGGATGAGACCCCTCTCACGACGCCCGGGGAGGCGTTTCAGCGCCGTACGTGCCCGTCGCCCGTGACGATGTACTTGGTGCTGGTCAGCTCCGGGAGGCCCATCGGGCCCCGGGCGTGCAGCTTCTGGGTGGAGATGCCGATCTCCGCGCCGAAGCCGAACTGGCCGCCGTCGGTGAAGCGGGTGGAGGCGTTCACGGCCACCGTGGTGGAGTCGACCAACTGGGTGAAGCGGCGGGCGGCCTGCTGCGAGGTGGTGACGATGGCCTCGGTGTGGCCGGAGGTCCACAGCCGGATGTGCTCGACGGCCCGGTCCAGCGAGTCGACGACGGCGGCGGCGATGTCGTAGGAGAGGTACTCCGTCTCCCAGTCCTCGGGCGTCGCCTCGACCACGGTCGCCTTGGAGTCCTCGGCATAGGCCAGCACGCGCTCGTCGGCGTGCACCGTCACGCCCGCCTCCGCGAGGGCGTCCAGGGCGCGCGGCAAGAACGCGGGGGCGATGTCCTGGTGGACCAGGAGGGTCTCGGCGGCGTTGCAGACGCTGACCCGGTGCGCCTTGGAATTGATCAGGATGTCGATCGCCATGTCGAGGTCGGCGTTGGCGTCGACGTAGACGTGGCAGTTGCCGGTGCCGGTCTCGATGACCGGGACGGTGGACTCCGTGACCACGGTCCGGATGAGCGAGGCGCCGCCGCGCGGGATGAGCACGTCGACCAGGCCGCGGGCCCGCATCAGCTCGCGCACGCTGTCGCGGCTCTCGCCGGGCACCAGCTGCACGGCGTCGGCGGGCAGCCCGGCCCCGCCGACGGCGTCGCGGATCACCCGGACGAGGGCGGTGTTCGACTCGTAGGCGGAGGACGAGCCGCGCAGCAGGACCGCGTTGCCGGACTTCAGGCAGAGGGCGGCGGCGTCCACGGTGACGTTCGGGCGGGCCTCGTAGATGATGCCGACGACGCCGAGCGGGACGCGGACCTGGCGCAGGTCGATGCCGTTGGGGAGGGTGGATCCGCGGACCACCTCGCCGACCGGGTCGGGCAGCGCGACGACGTCCCGGACGTCCGCGGCGATGGCCCGCACCCGCTCCGGGGTGAGGGTCAGCCGGTCCACGATCGCCTCGCTGGTGCCCGCCTCCCGGGCCTTGGCGATGTCCTTCGCGTTGGCCTCGACGATTTCGCTCGTACGGACCTCCAGCGCGTCCGCGATGGCGAGCAGCGCGTCGTCCTTGGCGGCCCTGGGCAGCGGCGCGAGGTCGGCGGCGGCCGCCTTGGCGCGGTAGGCGGCGCGGGTGACCGGGGACATGGAGTCGTACGGCGAGAGCGTGGTCATAAGGGAAGGGTAGTGCGCCGCGCGGGCCGGTCCACCGTTCGTTCCACACCCCGAGATGTGCCGCCGGAACACCCGGGGCCCGTCGGCGAGAGGCTCAGTACGGGTGGACGCCGACCGGGGTCGCCGGGGCCGGTCCGTAGCCCTCCGCGATGCGCTGGTGGTAGGTCTGGCGGTCGATGACCTCCAGGCCGACGATCTCCCAGGGCGGCAGCCCGGCGGTCTGGCGGTGCTCCCCCCACAGCCGCAGCGCGACGGCGGCCGCGTCGTGCAGGTCGCGGGCCTCCTCCCAGTACCGGATCTCGGCGTGGTCGCCCGCGTACCTGCTGGTCAGGAGGAAGGGATGGTCGTGGGCGAGCTGCTCGAGGGCCCGCCGGACCTCCTTCAGCGGGGCCTCCTCGCCGGAGACGCTGAGGGTGACGTGCCACAGCCGCGGGAGGTCCACGGGCTGGCCGCCCTTCGACTCGGCGCCCTCCTGGGCCAGGTACCGGTCGCCGGCCGCCACGCTGGTCAGGGCGCGCTCCTCGCCCTGCGCGCGTGAGGGCGCCGGGCTCGCGGCGCGTGACGACGCCGGACCGGCCGCACGCGGCGCCGCCGCCGAACCGGTTTCCCCGGTACTCCCACGGGTCGCTGCCACCCCAGGGCGCACTCGTCTCACGACGGCCTCCTTTACGCAGCGCTCGTGCGAAATCTGTCCCTGGAACAAAGTTGAGCAGGCCGCACGGCTCCGCGGGGCGGTTTCACGGAACGTCCCCCACCGGCACGGACCGTTCGAGCGGGTTTACGGGTGCAGGATCACCAGGTCGTCCCGGTGGACGACCTCGCGCTCGTACTCCGCGCCCAGCTCCCGCGCCAGTTCCCTGGTCGACCGGCCGATCAGCTGGGGGATCTCCTTGGCGTCGAAGTTGACGAGACCGCGGGCCACCGCGCGGCCCCGGGTGTCGCGCAGTTCGACGGGGTCACCCGCGCTGAACTCGCCCTCGACGGCGGCGATCCCGGCCGGCAGCAGCGAGGTGCGCCGCTCGACCACGGCGCGCACCGCCCCGTCGTCCAGCGTCAGCGAGCCCTGCGGGGTGGAGGCGTGCTGGAGCCACAGCAGCCGGTCCGCGGAGCGCTTGCCGGTGGAGTGGAAGTAGGTGCCGGTGTCCCCGCCGGTGAAGGCGTCGGCCGCGTGGACGGCGCTGGTGAGGACCACCGGGATGCCGGCGGCGGCCGCGATCCGGGCGGCCTCGACCTTGGTGACCATGCCGCCGGTACCGACGCCCGCCTTGCCGGCGCTGCCGATCTCGACGTGCGCGAGGTCCTCGGGGCGCCGCACCTCGGCGATCCGCGAGGTGCCGGCCCTGCCGGGGTCGCCGTCGTACACGCCGTCGACGTCGGACAGGAGGATCAGCAGGTCGGCGTGGACGAGGTGGGCGACGAGGGCGGCGAGCCGGTCGTTGTCGCCGAAGCGGATCTCGTCGGTGGCGACGGTGTCGTTCTCGTTGACGATCGGGAACGCGCCCATCGCGAGCAGCTCGTCGAGGGTGCGGGAGGCGTTGCGGTGGTGGGCCCGTCGGCTCATGTCGTCGCTGGTCAGCAGCACCTGGCCGACACGGACACCGTAGCGGGCGAAGGAGGCGGTGTAGCGGGCGACGAGCAGCCCCTGGCCGACGCTCGCGGCGGCCTGCTGGCGGGCGAGGTCCCGGGGGCGGCGGCGCAGGCCCAGCGGGGCGAGACCGGCGGCGATGGCGCCCGAGGAGACGAGCACGATCTCCTTCTCTCCCCCGCTGCGGCTCTTGGCGAGGACGTCGACGAGCGCGTCGACCCGGTCGGCGTCGAGGCCGCCGGAGGCGGTGGTCAGCGACGAGGAGCCGACCTTGACGACGATCCTGCGGGCCTCGCTCACGGCCTGCCTTGCCCCTGCCACCTTGTTCTTCGCCCCTCGCGTAGGTCGACGGCTGCCCGCCAGGCAATCTACGCGAACAGGGGCGGAGGCCGCGCGGGAGTTCCAGCTCGCGGACAGCACGCCGCCGTAACCGTTCGCTCACGCTTTGCGTACGGCAAAAAGGTTGTACCGGTTCCCCATGCAATTTGAAGAGAACACAAATTTATTTTGAAGTTTGTGTCACCTACAGTTCGCCCTGTGAAGCGCATACTCCTGAGATCGGGGAAGAGCCCCTTCGACGTCGTCCCCGTCGAGGAAGCCCTCCACCGCGACGTGATCGCCACCAACTCCGGCAACCTGATCTTCAGCGATGCCGCCCACAAGATCCTCACCACGCCGGACACCGAGGTCTTCTCGAACGGTATGCGCACCGACGTGAGCGCGGCGGCCCGGATCAACGAGGAGTACGACGCCTTCGTCGTGCCCCTCGCCAACGCCTTCCGGCCGACCTTCGAGCAGCCGCTCCAGCGGCTGACCAGGCTCATCGGGAAGCTGAAGATCCCGGTCGTGGTGATGGGTGTCGGCGCGCAGGCCGCCCTGGACCAGGACCCGACACGGCTGAAGGCCATGGAGCCGACCGTTCGCGCGTTCTGCTCGGCGGTGCTGGAGCACAGCGCCTCCATAGGCGTGCGCGGCGAGTTCACCGAGAAGTACCTGAACGACATGGGCTTCCGGGACGTCGAGGTCATCGGCTGCCCCTCGATGTTCCTGCACGGCGACCGGCTTCCGGTGGAGAAGCGGGCGGCGGCACTGACCGCGGACTCGCGGATCGCGGTCAACGGTTCCCACACCGCCGTGCGCACCGGGGGCCTGCACCGGATCATCACCCGCACCCACGCGCACTACCCGAATCTGCGCTACATAGGCCAGAACCTCACCGACGCGCGGCAGCTGCACTGGCGGGACGTGAACTCGCCGGCCGGCCGGATGACGCAGATGCCGACCCACCCCGACCACCCGATGTACCGGGAGGACAAGGTCCGGGTGTACGTCGACCCGGTCACCTGGATCGACGACCTCAAGGAGTACGACTTCTCCTTCGGCGGGCGTATCCACGGCAACATAGCGGCACTGCTGGCCGGCACGCCCGCGACCGTGCTGGCCTTCGACTCGCGCACGCTGGAGCTGTGCCGCTACTTCGAGATACCGCACCGCCTGCTCAGTGAGGTGCCCGCGGACCTCGACCCGGCCGACCTCTACGAGGAGGCCGACTTCAGCGCGCTCACGGGCAACCACAAGGAGCGCTTCGACCGGTTCACCGCGTTCCTGGACAAGAACGGGCTGTCGAACACCTTCACCCACGGCGACGGTGGCGCGGCCTTCGACAAGAAGCTGCGCTCGCTGTCCTTCCCGGCGGGCGTGCGCCCCTGGAACGACACCGACCCCGCCGCGCTGACCAGCAGGTTCGGCTGGCTCCAGCAGCGGATCACCGAGCTGGACTCCCACAACGCCCAGTTGCAGCGGGACCTGGCGAAGCACCGGCCCGGCGCGAAGGCCGCGGCCAAGGCCGCCGCGGTCATCCCCGCCCCGTCGATCTACCGCCGCGCGAAGCGCGTGGTCGGCGGCCCGCTGCGCCGCGCCCTGAAGCCGGGCAAGTAGTCCCCTCCCCCGCCGGGGACGGCAGGGCGGCACCGCACGGGGGCTCACGCCGCCGCCGTGCCGCCCGGCCGCATCGGGCGGCGGGGTCGGCGAAGCCTGCGGCGGACCTTGCGGAGGAAGCCGCGGAGGAAGGTCTCGGTCGGGTCCTTGCGCCAGCCGGGGAAGTCCTTCGCCTCGCGGGGCTCGGCCAGGTAGATCCGGTCGGGCAGGCCGGCCGTGCGGGAGCCGTAGTGCGGGTACGCCAGGTAGAGCCGGGTGTTGCGCTTCTTCAGTACCGGGACCGGCTGGCTCTTGGCCTTGATGAACTCCAGGACGTCCACGAGGAGTTCGGGGCGCTGCCGGGCCACCAGCTCCAGGCGCAGCCGCTCGTGGACCCGGAGCCGCTGGGCGACGCCCTCGTTCCAGTAGGCGTCCATCAGCGGCTTGGCCAGCTCCATCTTGGTGCGCCGGACCTCCTCGTCGTTCCTGAGGAAGACGGGCCCGAACTGCGGCAGCACGGTGACGAGGAAGGGGCGGACCATGAGCACGTCCCGCTTGGCGCCGGGCGGGACGAGCCGCTCCAGCAGGCCCATCAGGGCGCGCGCGGAGTCGAAGCGCAGGGTGTAACTCCCGCTCTTCGTCACGTGCTTGCCGTCGGTGCGGCCCACCAGGTAGTAGCAGGTGTAGTCGGCGACCACGGAGACGCCGTCGGCCCGCAGGTAGGCCTCCATCGTGAACAGGGCGTCCTCGCCCGTCCACAGCGACTCGTCGAAGCGCATGCCGTGGCGCTCCAGGAACTCCCGGCGGAACAGCTTCTGCGCGCTGAGCGTGAATTTGATGTTGGAGGAGTAGACGTCCGTTCGGTCGAGGGTCTCGCCCCACATCGACTTCGGCGGCTTGCGGTTGATGCCCTCGACCCGGCCGAGGACCACGTCCGTGCCGTTGCGGTCGGCCATGGCCACCATGCGCTCCAGCGCCTCGGGGCCGAGCCGGTCGTCGGCGTCCAGGAAGAAGACGTAACGCCCGGTGGCCTTGGCGAGGCCGACGTTGCGCGGGCCGCTGGGGCCGCCGGAGTTCTCCTGGCGGATCACGGTGACGGCCATGGGCACGCGGGCGGCGAACTCCTCCAGGTACTCCCCGGTGCCGTCCTGGGAACCGTCGTCCACGGCGACGACCTCCAGGCGCGCCGCGTCCAGGGTCTGCGCTTCGACCGATGCCAGGCACTCGACCAGGTACGGCATCGCTTCGTACGCCCCGATGACCACCGTGACGTCAGGCTGCACAGCGGTCACTTTTCCCTCTCATCACGCACCGGTTCCCTCATATGAACACTTTGGATACCCGGTAGACGATGGATGAACGGGGTGGGTTGCCTGGGTTTCGGTACGTGTCCCACATCACAGAACACGGGAAAGGCCGGGCCCCCGGAGAGAACTCTCCGGGGGCCCGGCCTCAGGAAATACGGGTGTCAGCCGGCCGTAACACCCTTGGCATCCTTGGGCAGTTCCGTCGCGTCGTCCGGCGCGGCGCCGACCGCGTTGTCCGCCGAGACGGCGTGCGACTCCTGACCGACATTGCGTGCCTCGGCCTTCAGCGCGAGGTTGGTGACCGCGGTGTCGAACTGCTCGAGCGAGGTCGGCTCGTCGGGTCCGAGCAGGTACTCCTTGAGCTCCTTGCGGTCCTTCGCCAGCGGATCGGCGGCCGGGTCGGCGACCGCGTCCAGCAGCTGGTCCAGCTCGACGGCGCTGTTGCTGAGGATCACCGCGGCGCGCACGGCGGTGTTCTGCCGCCTGAACTCCTCGGCGCCCAGCTCCGCGGAGTCCGCGATCGCATACGGCTTGCCGCTCGCGATGAAGTCGGAGACCACGCTGGAGATGTCCGAGACCATCGCCTCGGAGGCGTTGAAGCAGTCGTACAGGCGGGGTCCGGCGCCGGTGATCACCCGGTGCTCGTAGGAGGGGAAGGAGCGCCAGTAGGTCTCGTTCCACTCGGCGCGCAGCCGGGCGGCCTCCTGGTGCTTGCGGACGTCGACGATGCCGTCACGGCTCGTCACGGCCTCGTCGGCGCGCTCGTCGAACGCGAGGGCGAGACCGTCCAGCCGGGTCTTGAGGCGGGTCAGTTCCGCCTTGGCCTTGGCCTCGGACGCCGGGTCCGCGGTGAAGCGGGGGTCACCGGCGCGCTGGGCGGCGGCCTTCTTGATCAGGGCGGTGATCCGCCGGTGCGCGGCGCCCGCCTTGGCGCTGCGGGTGCCGGTGAAGGGGTGCGGCTTGTACAGGACGCGGACCGGGGGATCGGCCGCGACCAGCTTCTTCACGATGTTCTCGCCGGCCAGCAGGAGCGAGGTGTTGCCCGGGTTGTCGTCCCAGCCCTCCCAGGTGGGCGCGTACAGGACCGTCGCGATCCGACCCGCGGGCGTGCCCTGCGAGGTCCTGATCGGCGCCAGCTGCGGACGGCCGACCTCCACGATGTCCTCGTCGCGGATGCCGACGTCGGCGATGGCGTAGCGGTCGCGGCCCGCGCGGCCGGCGGTCCACACCTCGTCGTAGACCTTGCTGAACGGGTTGACGCTGGCGAGCTTGTCGCTGTCGCCGTGGCCGATGAAGACGTGCTTCATGGTCGGCACCCGCAGCAGGTGGATGTTCTTGCCGACGTTCGCGCAGTACAACGCGACCCGCACCATGGACAGGTCCATGTTCATCAGGTGCACCCCCCCGGGCACGCAGACGACAGGGACCGAGGTGGGCGCCATCTTCTCCAGGACGGTGCGCTCACGCAGGATGACCAGGGGCCGCGACTCCATCTGCTCCATGGTCTCCAGCCACATGTTGACCTGGTAGGCGGAGTCGTCGGAGCCGGAGAAGTACAGCACCGTCTGCGGCCGGTACTCGCGCAGCCACGCGCTGACCGTGCCGAGCACCTTGTCGGCCTTCGGCGGCAGCCGCTTCGCCCGCAGGTACGGCACCAGCGCCAGCACGTACAGCGCGCCCAGGCCCAGGGTGACGCCGATGCCGGCGAAGCCCGCGGCCTCGGAGTCGGTGACCGCGCTGACGAGGAGACCCACGACGGCCGCGAGGTCGAGGTGGAGCATCTTCACGGTGGCGCGGCTCAGCAGCGGGCGCGGCGGCGCGTCCGGGATGCGCAGCCTGGAGGCCAGGTCGACGTTCCTGGTGACGACCGGCATCTGACGGCGCTTGCCGATCAGGGTGACCAGCGCGCCGTGCGGGGCCTGGAGACCGAAGAACACCGTGAAGCACGCGATCGCCGCGTAGAAGACCGGCTCCCGGGAGAGGTCGAGTCTCGCCAGCAGCAGGATCAGCAGCAGCTCGCGGACCAGGAACCGGGTGGACAGACCGGCCCGCACCTTGCCCAGGAGGGCGATGAGGCGACTGCCTTTGCGGTGGAGGTAAAGGTCCGCCAGGTACGTCACGGCGGCCGCGACGGCGAAGGCGGGGGCGCTCGGAACGAGCGCGGCCGCCATGAGGCCGGGGTAGCCCAGCATCATGAGGGCCGCCGCGGCCAGTTCGGCCGCGCTGCCCACCCGGGCTACGCGAATAGCGGTGGATATCACGGAGAAACCTGCTCTGGGAGGGGGCCGGTCAGAGGTACTAAAAGTCCGGAAAATCCTTTGTGAAGGTTTCGGGAGTTTTACGGATCAGGCCTCTGTGAATTCTCCGTAAACAGGGAGTCACAGAGGCCTGAAAAATCGATGGCTATTTACGCGGGATTATGCCATGCCATCCTGTCGGTCGAGCACTCCGGCCAGTGCCTGCTCGAAGCCCGAGGCCCGGCCGGCGGCCGCCGTGGGGTCCTGCTGGCGGACGTCGATCACATGCCCGGTGAGCTCGGAGAGCAGCACGTCGAGCGAGGTACGGGCGACGGCCTCGGAGGAGAGCAGGCTGCCCGACGGCTCCTGCCCGAAGGCCTTGGTACGCATGGGTGTGGCCGTGCGTTCCGGGTTGACGCAATTCACCCGGATGCCGTCACCGGCCCACTCGTCGGAGAGGGCCTGGGTGAGGTTCACCATGGCCGCCTTGGTCGAGGAGTACAGGCTGTACTCAGCACGTCCCCGGGTGTAACTGCTGGAGGTGTACAGCAGCAGCTGGCCCTTCGTTTCCGCCAGGTACTTGTACGCCGAACGTGCGATCTGCACCGGTGCCAGGTAGTTGACTTTCAGCGCTTCCTCGATGGTCGCGTTGTCGGTCTCGGCCAGCTTGCCGATGCGCAGCACACCCGCCGTGTTGACGACGTAGTCGATGCGCCCGGTCTCGCTGTACGCCTTGGACAGGGCGTCGTCGACCTCCTCCGGGTTCTCCACGTGCGTGCCGGTGGTGGAGCGGCCCAGGGCGTAGACCGTGGCGCCGTAGCCCTCCGCCAGCTCGGCGATGTCCTTGCCGATGCCGTAGGAACCGCCGAAGACCACCATGGTCTTGCCGGTGAGGAGCTCGCGGTAGACCTCCTCACCGTTCTGCTCGGGGGTGGCGGAGGAGGCCAGCTGGAAGAGCTTGTCGGCGATGAAGACGTCGACGGGCTGGGTCACCTTCATGTTGTACTCGTCACCCGCCACGACGTGGATCGGCACGTCGGGCAGGTAGCGCAGCACGACGGTGCAGTCGTCGGTGGCCTGGAAATTGGGGTCGCCCGCCGCCACCTCGTAGGCCCGGCGGATCGTGGACAGCTTGAACGCCTGCGGGGTCTGACCTCGGCGCAGCCTGGAACGGTCCGGGATCTCGGTGATGAACTCACCGTCCTCGCCGTGCGTGCGCGTGACGATGATGGTGTCCGCGGACGGGATGGCGACGTCGACCGCCTGGAAGCGCTCCAGCGCCGTGACGCAGTCGTCGATGACCCGCTGCGAGAGCAGGGGGCGCACGGCGTCGTGGAAGAGGACGTTGAGGTCCTCGCCGTCGGCCAGCCCCTCGCCCAGGGCCGCGATGGCGCGCTCGGTGGTCTCGTTCCGCGTGGAGCCGCCCTCGATGATCTTCCGGACCTTCTTGAAACCGGCCTTGGACACGATCTTCTCGACGTCCGGCACATAGCCCGGCGCCATCAGCACGATGATCTCGTCGACCGAGTCGGCCTTCTCGAAGGTGGTCAGGGTGTGCTCGATGACTGCCTTGCCGGCGATCTTCAGCAGCTGCTTGGGGATCGACAGACCCACCCGCTGGCCGGTGCCACCGGCCAGGATCACTGCGGTGGTACGGGGCTTGGCTATGTGCTGGGACACAGAAGACCTACCTTGGGGCGACAGGGAACGGGGAAATGGTCCCACTTGCGGTAACCGCGATGCAAGGTGAGCGCCGTTCGCTGCAAATGTGCACGCAACCCGGCATTCACCTTGGGTCGCCGGTGATTGATTGGACACCGACGCGGCTTCCCGTGGATGGTCCCTGGAAATCCTGTGAGTTACTCCACAACGAGTATGTCATTGCCGAGAGTGACGGAGCGCCACGGACACGAGCGGCGCCGGACGGCGTCAGTGCCGTCGCAGCCGCTTGAGGCAGCGGTGCCCGAGAACCCGCACCAGCTCCCTCGACGAGGTCTGGTGCACCGCGCGCGCCGAGCCCCCGCCGGGCGCCGCGGCCACCGCGGCGAGCGCCCCGTACAGGGCCTGAGCGGCCACCTCGGGAGCGATCCGGGCCTCCCCCGGTCCCTGCCCGGTGGGCTCGGGCCCAGGGGACGGAGCGGACAGCAGGCCCGGGTCACCGATCACCCGCACCCCCGTCGCCCCGATCCGGTCGGCCATCTCGGCGCCGATCCGGGCGGCTGCCCGGACCGCCCAGTCGGGTGTGGAGATCCTCACGTCCTGTGAGGTGGGACTGCACGTGTTCTTCATATGCATGACCGCGCCGTTACGAACCAGCAGGGAATAGAGCTCATCAGGGAGGCCATTTCCACGGAATTCCTTGTTGAGCTTGCGCAGCATTTCGGTCTCGGCGAGGGTGAGTGAGCGATTCGCCGTGTCGGGAACGGGCTGAAGGAGATTGACG
Organism: Streptomyces sp. Root1310; assembly: GCF_001426425.1. Lineage (NCBI taxonomy): Bacteria > Bacillati > Actinomycetota > Actinomycetes > Kitasatosporales > Streptomycetaceae > Streptomyces > Streptomyces sp. Root1310. Next base: position 1,054,109 of record NZ_LMEQ01000001.1, read on the forward strand.
GGCAGTCCGAGCAGTCCCTCGAAGACGCGCATGAGCCCGCCCCGGTCCCGGTCGTCCACCACGACGACGGTGACCCGGTCGGCCCCGACCACCCGCACCCACCGCTCGACCAGCCGGTCGTGCCGGTGCCGGCGCCAGAAACTGGGGTTGGGCTTCTCGTAGGGGGCCTTGCGGAGCATGTGCTCCAACCACTCCTCGTAGCCCATGCGCAGGCCGTTCTGCACGTACTGCTGCCACTGCGAGGGCATGATCCTCACCAGCGGTCGCAAGGTGACGAGCACCCGCACCGACTCCCCGCCGAGCTGCTCGACGATCCGCGCGGCGGTCGCGTCGTCCGGGGCGTCGGCGAAGAACTCGCTGCTGATCACGGCGGTGTGGCGGCCGGTGGCACGCACCTGGTCCACGAGCCGCGTCCAGTGCCGTTCGGTGGGCGTGGTGTCACCGATCATGCCGGTCCGCGAGCAGGCCGCCAGCACGGCCTGCATGGGGTGTCTGCTCTGCGCCGGGTACGCGACGCCGTGGGCCGGCAGCTTCTCCTTCGCCGCGAAGAGGGCGCCCTGGATCGAGGTGGTCCCGGTCTTGTGCGGCCCTATGTGCAGCAGGCGGGTGCCGGCGGGCAGCGGGGTGGGCTGCCCGGGCTGCCCGGGGGCCGGGGCGCCGCCGCTCGTACGGTCCGAGGGGTTCGTACAGTCCGTCTCCATGGTCAAGAGACGGTAAGAGAGGTTCCTTAGGGGACGGTGAGAGGAGCCTGGGGCACAGATGAGTCCCGGGCGCCGGCCCGCGAGTCCCCGGCGCGAGTCCCCCGCGCGGGCCCGCGTTTCCCCCCTCGGGGTCTTCACACGCTCCGCACTCCGCTCCTACCGTCCGTCACCCGCGGCCTCGCGAGGGTACGGGGGGCCGCCTTCGGCGCGAGGACGGTGCAGGTCCCTGATCACGGTCAGGGGCGCCGGCCGCCGCTGAGGACGACCGGGTCGCGGACCGAGGCGAACTCCCGCAGGAGGGCGCCGCGTTGAACCTGACAGCCCTCCCGGGCGTCGCGGTCCGACTGCCTGCCCGGGGCGGCCGGAAGACCGGTTTCCGCCGGCGCCTGATCTGCAAGGAGACGAGGCTCCGGCGGGCGCGCCCGAGCCGTGCGGCGAGCCGTGCAGCGAGTCGCGCATCCACTGCTTCCACTCGGCGCCGAGCATGCATGGTGCGCGCCGGGTCCTCGGCGCCCGCCTGGCCTATGGCCTGGTCGGTGTCCTGGCAGGCGGACCGGCCGATGGCCTGGTCGGTGGCCTGGTCGGTGGCCTGGTCGGTGCGGTCTGCAGGGTGTCCGGCAGTGGAGCCGGGCCGGCGGTCGAACCGGAGGCGGCGGAGTCGGGCAGCGGGCGTCACTGCTCACCCGCTCCGCCGTTGTCCGGGATCCGACCTCGGCACGACGTGCGCCGAGGTCGGATCCCTGGTCATGCTCTCCCCGCCCGGAGGATCATGCCCACATCAAATCTGCCAACATCGGGAACGGCACGGGGAACAGGAAACGGCGGGGCGGGCTCCCTGGAACAGGGCCCGCCCCAAAAGTCCCAGGGATATCTGGGCGAGGCGATCGTCGGCATCGGAACACTGAAAGCGGCCGGAGCCGAAACAACGCGGCTCCTCGAAGCGGTGGTCCTCGCCCCGTCGGCCGAGCATCTCGGCGCCGGCCGTCACGGACGGCTCCCAGTCGAAGACGACCGCGTTGTCCTCGGGGCCGATGGCGACGCCGTCGCCGCCCCGGGCGCCCGCCTTCATCAACGCGGCCTCCACGCCGAGGCGGTTGAGCCGGTCGGCGAGGTAGCCGACGGCCTCGTCGTTGTTGAAGTCGGTCTGCCGCACCCAGCGTTCGGGCTTCTCGCCCCGGACGCGGAACAGGCCGTCCTCCTCCAGCGTGACGGTGAAGCCGGTGTCGTCGACCGCCTTCGGACGGATGACGATCCGGGTCGCCTCCTCCTTCGGCCTGGCCGCGCGCGCGGCGCCCACCATCTCGGCGACGGCGAAGGACAGCTCCTTGAGGCCCATGTGCGCGACCGCGGACACCTCGAAGACGCGGTATCCGCGCGCCTCCAGATCCGGGCGGACCATCTCGGCGAGGTCCTTGCCGTCCGGTACGTCGATCTTGTTCAGCACCACGAGCCGCGGCCGGTTGCCGAGGCCGCCGTACTGCTTGAGCTCCTCCTCGATCATGTCGAGGTCGGAGAGCGGGTCACGCTCGGACTCCAGGGTCGCCGTGTCCAGCACGTGCACGAGGACGCTGCACCGCTCGACATGGCGCAGGAACTCCAGCCCCAGGCCCTTGCCCTGGCTGGCGCCCGGGATCAGGCCCGGCACGTCGGCGATCGTGTAGACCGTGGAGCCGGCCGTCACCACGCCCAGGTTCGGGACCAGGGTCGTGAACGGGTAGTCCGCGATCTTCGGCTTGGCGGCGGACAGGACGGAGATCAGCGACGACTTGCCCGCGCTCGGGTAACCGACGAGGGCCACGTCCGCGACCGTCTTCAGCTCCAGGACGATGTCCTGGAGGTCGCCGGGCTCGCCGAGCAGCGCGAAGCCGGGCGCCTTGCGGCGGGCCGAGGCGAGCGCCGCGTTGCCGAGGCCGCCGCGGCCGCCCTGGGCGGCGACGAACGAGGTGCCGTGGCCGACCAGGTCCGCCAGCACGTTGCCGGCCTTGTCCTGGATCACGGTGCCGTCCGGGACCGGCAGGATCAGGTCCTGGCCGTCCTTGCCGGAGCGGTTGCCGCCCTCACCCGGCTTGCCGTTGGTGGCGCTGCGGTGGGGCTTGTGGTGGTAGTCGAGGAGCGTGGTGACCGACTGGTCGACGACCAGGATCACATCGCCGCCACGGCCGCCGTTGCCGCCGTCCGGGCCGCCGAGCGGCTTGAACTTCTCACGGTGGACGGAGGCACAGCCGTGGCCTCCGTTACCCGCGGCGACATGCAGTTCGACGCGGTCCACGAAGGTGGTCATGGTGGGTGCCTCCAGCACTACGAAAACGTAAGGAACTATCTACTGCTCTAACACGCGAAAGGCGGACCCGCCTTCCCGGAAGGGAAGTGAGGTCCGCCTCGCGAAATGTTCGGTCGAAGCCGTGAATCAGAGGATTCAGGCGACCGGAACGATGTTCACGACCTTGCGGCCACGGTGGGTACCGAACTCCACCGCACCGGCGTTCAGCGCGAACAGCGTGTCGTCGCCGCCACGGCCGACGCCCGCACCGGGGTGGAAGTGGGTGCCGCGCTGGCGGACCAGGATCTCACCCGCGTTGACGACCTGACCGCCGAAGCGCTTCACGCCGAGCCGCTGGGCATTGGAGTCGCGACCGTTCCGGGTGGACGATGCGCCCTTCTTGTGTGCCATGTCTCCTCAGTCCCTTACTTCGCAGCCGCGGGGATCTCAGTGACCTTGATCGCCGTGTACTGCTGGCGGTGGCCCTGACGACGGCGGTAACCGGTCTTGTTCTTGTAGCGAAGGATGTCGATCTTGACGCCCTTGTGGTGGTCCACGACCTCGGCCTGGACCTTGATGCCGGCCAGCACCCACGGGTCGCTGGTCACAGCGTCGCCGTCGACAACGAGCAGGGTCGAGAGCTCGACCGTGTCGCCAACCTTGGCAGTGGAAATCTTGTCAACCTCAACGATGTCACCGACAGCAACCTTGTGCTGGCGGCCACCGCTGCGCACGATGGCGTACACGCGGATCTCACTCTCTCGCTCTGGGACGGCATCCCCGCAGTCCAGTCGCCCGGGAACGAACACGGACGACCTCTCCCGGCCACCTAGGTACCGGTACCCGGGAGGAAGAGGGTTTACGGAGATGTGGCACGTCAACCGACACGCCGAGGGACAAGGCTACGGGGCCCGGCTTGAGGGGTCAAACCGGGCCCCGTGGCAGGTGGTGGGCAGAGGGCGTGGGCCTACCTGCGGCCTGACTCCGTCAGGAATCGCCGGATGCCTCTCAAGGGCACCTCGATGGCGGGGCGATCCAGCGCCGCACCCTCCAGATGCACGAGAACCCGCACTTCGCCGCGGTCCGCAAACGCCGCCACGACCGCCGAGACACACGACGTGAGGACGTCTTGGACGTAATCCTCGATCTCGACGTCCGTAGGCTCGGTGACCGCCCTGTCCATCGCTCTGGGAGCCGTTGCCACGATGACCGGCGGCGCTCCGTCCTTGAGACGATTTGCCAGAACCTGCACCTCACCCCGGCGGGGCGCTCCCCCGTAGCGCTCATGCGCGAGGGGACCGTTCAGGATCGCGGCATCGCAGTCCCATCCGGTCTCGGGCACCGAGCCCACCCGGATGTCGACCTCGGCGATCCCGCCCAGTGCCGCCCGGCACGCCTCGACGACTCGCTCTGTCCCCGAGGCGATCACGTAGTCCACCTTCATGCCCGCATCACCCGCAACTCATGCTCGGCATGAGACTGGGCCTGCTCAGCTTGGGCAGCACGTCGTCCTGTAGGGCGACCCCGCCGTCCACGACATCGGCCGTGTAGGCCATGCGAGCCGACTCGGGGAGGTCGGAGAGGCTGACCTTGGTGCGGGTCATCGTGTAGGACCCCTCCTTCTTGAACGCCTTGAACGCCCGGCGCGCATACTCCGCCGCACCCCTTTCCGTGAAGGAGAAGTACTTGACGCCCTGGGTGCTCCTGAAGGCGCGGTTCTTGTGGATGTCGTCCCGCTCCATGCCCTTGACCGCCCGCCAGAGGTAGATCTCGTCCGGCCCCAGGTCACCGCCACGGTTGTGCACCAGGAGCGGCGATTGGCCCGCGACCACATAGTAGGTGTGGATGCCTGCGACGGTGAGGTCGTACGTCCGCTGCCGCTCCTCGAATTGGCGCACACCCACGAGGTCGACCGTGGCTCCGTCGGGTGTGCGCAGGGTCATGCCCGGCTTCAGGTCACCGGCGTCGACCCACTCTCCCTCGGACTCCGCCCAGAAGGGATGTGTGGTGGTGGACACCAGTTTCGCCGAGGCGCCGGCGTCCGTGGTGATGGTGAGGTCGACGAAGTGCTTGTCGTCCTTCGTGACGATGGTGCCGACGACCTCCCGGACCGTCGTCTCGCCCGTCTCCGGGTCGGTCACCACGACCTCGTCACCGAGTTTGACGTTCTCGATGGGGCGGCTGGTGCCGTCAGCGAAGAGAACCTTCGTACCGGGCAGGAAGCTGTGGTTCTCGATCTCGCACGAGGTCTTGTTCCTCTTGAGGGCCTGCGCCGCCTTCTTCTTCGCGGCGGCCAGTTTCTCCGCGGCCTTGGTGAGACCACCCCTCGCCTTGCCGAGTGCCTTGTTGGCCTTGAACAGGCTCTTGGCTCCGCCGATCAGGTCTCCGACCAGGCCGGTGACCCGCTTGGCGAGTTTGAGGCCCTTGGCCCACTTCCACGGGGCGCCGTACTTGGCGAGGATCTTGCCCGCCAGGCCGCCGGCGAAGCTGCCTGCGATGTTGAGCAGGGTTTCGCCGCAGGCTCCGACGTCGCCGCTGGAGATGCAGTCCAGGGCCGCGTCCACGCCGAGGATGTCCCGGGCGATCTTGATCAGGGCCTTGCCCGCGGACTTGATGCGCTGCTTGGCGGAGGACTGCTGCTGTTGCGCCGCCGCCACGTCACCGGATGCCTTGCTGACTTCCGACTGCGCATTGGAGACTTCCGGATCGGTGTCGGTGACCGGGATGCCGCCACGGCATTCGATCAGGCCCTCCCGGCACTCCGGGACGATCATGCCGGTGGGGTCGGCGTGGGTGACCGGGGAGTTGTTGGCGTAGGCGTAGCCGTTGATCTGCTGCGGCTGGGTGTAGTCGATGACAGGGTCGACGGATATGAACTTGCCGATGACCGCGTCGTACTCCCGTGCTCCCAGGCGGGTGAGCCCGGTCGAGGCGTCGATCGTGCCTCCGACGAAGCCCTTCTGCCCGGGCCAGACGCCGGTCGTCGCACCCCGTTCGACGCCGAAGGGATCGAAGCGCCGCTGGGCTACCGCACCCGTCGCGCTGTCGATGGCCAGTTCGCCCGTCTCGTGGTGGTCGGAGGCGACGAAGGACAGCTTGCCGCCGCCTCGGACGGCGACGGTCTGTTCGGCGTAGTCGTAGTAGCGCGTGGCCTCCTTCTTGGTGCCGTCGGCGGACAGCTTCAGCTCGGTGCCCGGCAGGTAGACAGTCGTGCCGGAGGTGTCCTTGCGCTGGATACGGGCACCGGTCGAGTCGTACAGGTAGCTGGCCTTCGAGCCGTTCGCCTCGGTGACGTCGGTCAGGGTCCCGGAATCGCTCCAGACCAGCGACTGGGCGTCGCCACCGATGGTGCGCTTGGTGGTGTTGCCGGAGTCGTCGTACTCGTACGTCGACTGCTTGTTCCCGGTGGGGGTCGTCTCCGTGGCCTTGGTGACCTGGTGCGGTCCGTCACCGAGGGCGCCCGCGCCGCCGTACTCGTAGCCGCGGGTGATGTTCTTGGCCGCGTTCAGACCTGTGTCGTGGAGGGTCTCCGAGGTCCGGTTGCCGAGGGCGTCGGTCTCGTACGACTTCCAGTACGGGGCCGGACCGCCCAGCGCGCTCGAACCGGCGGCGGAGTCGCAGGCCGTGGGCCCGGTGCCGTCCACCGGCGTGGTGGAGCCGCGGGTCCCGGAGCCGGCCGCGGTCGTCGCGGTGGCCGCCGGGGTCCAGGCGTCCGACAGGCGCTGCCGGCCGTCGTAGGCGAAGCACTGCACGTCCGGCGAAGCGGAGTTCGCCGAGTCCGCGATGGACAGGACGTTGCCCGCCTGGTCGTAGGCGTAGTTCGCGTCCTTGGCCGGGGCGGTCGCGCCGTAGACGTCGACCGTCGAACGGGTCAGGCGATCGGTGCCCTTCTCGTAGTCGAAGGTCTGCCACACCTTCTTGCCACTGCCCGCGTACAGCTCCAGCTGCTGGAGCTGGCTGTCCCGGGAATAGACCGTGTTGGTGACGTACGAGGAGGTACCCGTCATCGTCATGGGGCGCTGAAGGGAGTCGTACGTGTACGTCAGCGCCTCAGCCGGCAGGTCGCCGATGGCCGGCAGTCCCGAGGACTGGAGCGTGCCGTCACGGTTGTACGTCGAGGTGAAGACGTAGGTACCGGTCAGCGCTCCCTGCGAAGCGGGAACCTGGTACGCGGTCTTCAGCGGACGGTAGAACTCGTCCATGCTCTGGACGGCCACCGCGAAGTACTCCGTGGCGGAGACGTAGCTCAGATGACCGTAGGGCTGACCCAGCCAACCCGCCTTGTCGTACTTGGTCTCCGAGAGCTTGGTTCCCGTGTCCGCGTCGCCCTGCCAGGTCGAGATGGCGCGACCGAGCTTGTCGTAGACCGTGGATACCTTCTTGTCGCGGCCGTCGTACGTGACGACCGGCCGGTCCAGCTCGTCGTACTCCGTGCGCGAGGTACCCGCGTCCGGGTCGATCGACTTGGTCTGGCGGCCCAGCTGGTCGTACTCGTAGCGCCACACGTTGTTCTTGGCGTCGGTGACCGTCTCCAGCAGACCGTTCGTGTTGTACGTGTACCTGGTCGAGTCGTACGGCACACCGGCTCCGGGAGAGGAGCCCCTGTAATGCCGGATCTCGGAGACGTTCCCCTGTCCGTCGTTGACGGTCGTCGTGGGCACGCCGCCGACCGGCGGGTCGACGTGGGTCAGCTCGCCGTCGTACGTCGTCGTGGTCCGCCACTGCTCAGCGCCGGATACCGCGAGGATCTCAGCCGTCGCCCGGCCCAGGCCGTCGTACTCGAGCAGGCTCTGCGCGCCGACCTGGCCGTTGCTCACGAGCAGCAGCTCGTCCGAGGCCGCGTCGGCCGCATTGTAGGTGGAGTTGGTCTTCCTGACGTTGCCCGTGGCGTCGTACCAGGTGTCGGCGACCATGCGGGTGCCGTCCGGACCTTCGGTCTGGATCTGGCGGGCCCGCAGCATGCTGTCGTAGAGCTGGTACTCGGCGCCGTAGGAGCCGTCGTTCTCGATCTTCTCCGTCTTGATCGAGGTGACCTTGTCCTTGCGGACGTTGTACGAGTACTTGATGCTCGGCGTCTGCGTGGACGCGCGGTCGGCCAGCCACACCGAGGTCAGACGGCCCAGCGCGTCGTAGGCCAGGTCCGTCCGCTTGCCGTTCGGGTCGGTCTGGCCTGACGACATGCCCCAGGCGGGGGCGTAGTCGGTGGTGGTGTTGTGCCCGAGCGCGTTGGTGACGACCGTCTTCGTCAGCAGGCCGTTGGTCTCGGTGTAGACGGTCTTCGTCTGGTCCGACGTCCCGTACTGCTTGGCGTCTTTCTGGCTCAGCGGGCGGCCGTAGGCGTCGTAGGTCGTGGCGCCGGTGATCTGGTAGGTGGCCGTGGTGCCGTCGTGCGAGGTGAGCCGCTCGGTCTTGGTCGCGTCACCCTTGGTCGGTGCCGCGCCGAACGCGCCTCCGTCGTACGAGGTGCGCTCGTCCCCCAGGACCTGGGTCTTGCGGTCCGGTGTCGTGGCGCACTTGACCGACACGACCTCGCTGCGGGCCGGCAGCGACAGGATGTTCTTCGCCGCGTTGTCCGCGTAGGTCGTACGCGTGCAGGTGTCGTCCTTCGTGGTGGAGACGTCGCCCTGGTCGTCGACGGTCAGGGTGCGGCCGGTGCCGTTGGACGTGTCGTACGTCGTCGTGGACTTCGTCTCGCTCCAGCTGCCGTCGGACTTCAGGCTGAAGCCCCGGCCGGTCTGGGTACGCACGATCACCGCGTTGCTGGTGCCCCAGCTGTTCTTCTGCGTGGCGGTGTTGTACTTGAAGGGCGTGTTGATCGTCTTGCCGACCAGCTTGGCGCCGTCGTAGGTGGCGACCTCCAGCTGCTGGCCGGTGAACTCCTCCTCGTCGGTGTACGAGGCTCCTGTGGAGTCCTTCACCGTGACCGAGCGGGTGTTGCCGTCGGCGTCCTTGTCGCCGTCCATGCCCTGGAGGAACGTGTAGTCGACGCGGGACTTCTGCACATCGGCCGTACCGCTGGTGACCTTGACCTTGCCGTAGCCCTGCCAGCCACCCCAGGTCAGGTACTTGGCGTCGGTGATGCCGTCCGGCTTCCCCTTACGCCAGGCCGCGTCACCCTGGTAGTCGTAACGAGTGACCATCGAGTCGCTGCCGCCGGTGCGGTCCGTCTCGATGACCGCCGAGACCACGTACTTGTGGAACCAGTCCGTGATCGGGTCGGTGTACCCGGGCGGGGCCCACTTCACGGGGTAGCAGCGCTTCGTCGACTCGCCCGGCTTCGGCAGCGAGGCCTTCGCACAGTCGGTCGGCGCATAGGTGACGTCGAGCTGCGCGCCCGTCTCGCTGAGGACCATCGAGAGGCGGAAGCGGTAGAAGGGGGCGATGTTGTCGCCGATGGCGTCGACGCGGTTGGCGAGCTGCTCGCCGAAGAGGTCCACGGACGGCAGCTTCACCGCCGTGCCGACCCGGCCCTCATTCTCGATCTTCGACAGCCACAGCGTCTTGGAGTCGTCACCGTTGTCCGTGAACAGGTGCGTGAAACTCCAGGCGTCCACGTCCTGGTACGTCGTGGCGTCCTTGCGCATCTGCGTCACGACCGACGTCAGCCGCTTCGTCGTGAAGAAGGTCGCGACGGGCGAGGTGCACTTGGTGGCGGACTTGCACTCCTGGTCGACCGGAACGTCCGGCCAGTGGGAGGCGTTCGCCTTGGTGCGCTTGCTCTCCGCACAGTCGAAGTCGGAGGTCACCAGGCAGCGTTCGGCGGTGTTGAAGACGATCCGGGCCGGGGCCTTCGCCGCGTAGACCTTGGTGTCCTGCTGGCCGTAGTCGATGCGCTTCAGGTAGCCGCCGCGGTGGTACGCGGTGCCGTTGACGTCCGTCTTGCCATTGAGCGCGTAGTAGTTGGTCTCCCGGTCGTAGAAGTAGGACATCACGTTGCCGTGCGTGTCCTTGACGTAGTCCAGGCTCCAACGCCACGCCTGCTGGCAGTACGCGCTCGTGAAGGTGGCGTTGTAGCACGGCTCACCCGAGTCGTCACCGAAGACGGGGGTCGTCCAGGTGGAGTTGGTCTCCTCGTTCCCGGTGGCCCAGCCCGGCAGACGGTTCTGGCCGAAGTAGTACTCGGTGCCGTCCGAGGTGGTGATGCGCCAGTACTCGCCGTCGTTGTCGCCGTTGGTGGCGCCCGTCAGCTTCTCGACCTTGCTGCCGTCGTCGGACGACATGTGCCACTTGCCGGTGGTGTCGTCCTTGACCAGCTCACCGGAAGAGCCGTTGAGCATGACGGTGGCGTTCTCGAACGCCCAGCACTGCTCGGCCGAGCTGTCATGGCCGTCCTCGGAGCACGGCTTGTAGCGCCGCTCGATGTAGCCGGGGTCGTAGGAGAAACCCTCACCGATCCAGGAACCCTGGTTGTTCGTGGCCGAGGTACGGCCGTCCGCCGACTGGGAGGAATAGCCGAGACCAACGGTCGGGGTGAGGCCGCCCGGGGTCGGGACGGACCGGAAGGGGTAGTTCCAGTTGAAGGCGCCGGAGGAGGTGGCGACACTCCAACTGGCCGAGGGGGCGAGAGCCGTGGCCTTGTAGGTGCCCTGGGCGCTGGACGGACCCGCCGCCACCGCCACCAGGGAGGTCGCGGTACCGGCCATCGTCGAGACGCCCTCGGCGGGAGCCGGGGCGGCCGTCACATCGGCCGAGACCGTGCCCGACTTCACGTCGTTCACCGTCGGCAGCGCCTTCGGCTGCTCCGGACACGCCTTGCTGCCCGGAGTGGCGACCGCGGCACACGCCGGGAGCTGCACCAGTTGCAAACGGGAGGCGTAGGAGCCGCCGAAGCCCTCGGCGAACTCCGAGTAGTCGACCGTGAGGCGGACCTTGGCGGCCGCGTCCTCACCGTCGGCACGCTCCACACCCAGGAGGACACCCGCACCGAGCTGCTGGGCACGCTTCGGGTCGAGAACGTCCACGCGGACCTTCTCGGCCGCCTCGGACGCCGAGACGCCCTTCGCGGCCTTGGACGTCTTGGACGCCTTCAGCGCCTTGCCGACCTTGACCGGCAGACCACCGGCCTCGGTCGCTCCGGCCGCGCCGACACTCACCTCGGCGCCGCCCTGCTTGGGCCACACCGCCTTGTCGAGACCCTTGACCGCCGCCTTGCGCGCCGGATCGGAAGGGCGGGACTTCGCTTTCGCGTCGGACCCCTTGGCGGGATCACCGTCGTCCTGGACGCCGGGGCGGCTGGTGCGGCCCCGGTCGCCGTCGTCGAGCGCCAATCTGGGCATGCGGCGGCTCAGTGAGCGGCCACGGAAAAACATTCGGAGACTTTCTGATCGAGGGAGAACGTGTTGAAGGGAAGGAGAAAGAAAGGTGACAGGACAGGTGTGCCGGGCCCCCTCAAAGGACCCGGCACACCTCAGAACTGACGATCTGTCCGATCGGTCAGAGGTCGGAAACGGCGGTCAGCGCGGACATCTGCTGCACCGCGATCTGGTCGGCGGCTCCGCTGTAGACGCGGACCTCGTCGATCGCGCCGGCGAAGTACTCGCTCGCCCCGCGCAGCGAACGGCCCACCTGGAGACCACCGGTGGCGGGCCACAGGGTGTCGTCCGTGCCGTAGGCGCCGGCGACCAGCTGGCCCTCGACGTACAGGCGGATCGAGTTGGCGAAGGCGTCGTAGACCACCGCCAGGTGCTGGCCGGAGCCGCCGGTGTCGGGCAGTTCCTGGTCGTCGGTGAAGGTGACGACCGCGGGGGCGGCCACGTCCGACTTGGCGACGGCCAGCTCCCACTGGCCGGTGGTCGCCTGGTAACGGACCTGCACACGGTTGGCGTTGGCGCCCGGCAGGGACAGCACCGTCTGCGACTTCTCCGGGTCCAGCGAGGTGAGCTGGGCGCGGGCGCTCACGGTGAAGCTGCTGTTGCCGGTGACCGGGGCGGTCGCGGTGGACGCGTAGTCCCCGTCACCGTCCAGCACCAGGTTGCCGTCGCCCACCAGGGCGGCCGTGTCGAACAGCGGGTCGGCGGGGCGGTAGATGGAGGCGTTGCCCGCCAGGGTGAGGGCCTGGCCGCCGCCGGTCTCGACGGAGGCGCCGCTGGCGGCGTCGTCGAGCTGCCAGTAGCCCTTGCGGGCCGGCTTGACGGTCAGCAGCTCGGAGACCTCCGTCGCCGAGACGACGCGGTCGAAGACGCGGACCTCGGCGAGGTCACCGGAGAAGTTGTCGCGGTAGCCGCTCTTGGCCGTGGACCGGCCGATCTGCAGCGGGCCGTACGACTTCCAGGTGGAGCGCCGGATGGTGGAGGCCTTCAGGTCCTTGTTGATGTAGAGCTGGAGCTGCGGGCCGCCGGTCTTCTGCGCGTCGTACACGCCGGTCAGCAGCACCCACTGGTCCTTGACCACGGAGATTCCGGTGGAGACGGCCTTCCACTCGCCGAGCGAGTCCACGTCGTTGACCGGGACGGAGAACTTCCAGGTCTGCGCGGACGCGTCGTAGCCGAGGGTGAAGCCGGGTTCGCCGGTGCCGTCCTGGCTGATCACCGTCATGTTCTTGTCCAGCGCGGTGGGCCGGACCCAGGCGCTGACGCTGAAGCTCTTGGCGGAGTCGAGCACGGTCTCGCTTGCGTCGAGGTAGGACTCGGCGGTGCCGTCGAAGCGGGCGGCCTTGTCGGCCTTCCCGCCGGGACCGTCCACGCCGAAGGTGACGGCGCTGCCCGCGGTCGCCGAGTACTCACCGCTCTCGTCGTGGGCTTCGCCGCCGGCCTCGTCGGCGAGGTTCCACTGACCGACGACCGGCCGGCCCTCGGCCACCAGGAAGTCGTACGAGTTGCTCGCGGCGTGCGTCGCCTTGTCGATGGCGATCACCTCGAGCACGTGCCGCCCGGCCCGGGTCGGCACCCAGCTCGCGGTGACGGAGCCACCGCCGGTGGTCGGGGTGAGGGTGGTCAGCGCGGCGCCGTCGAAGGAGTACTGGTACTTGACGACGTCGGTGTCCGGGATGGAGTCGTTCGGGTTGGGCGAGAAGGTGAAGGTGCCGTAGGTGCCCACGCCGTCGTGGTAGACGGTGTCGGACGGGTACTGCTTGGACAGCACGTTCGGCTTGCCCGGCCAGGTCTTGTCGTAGATGAACTCGCAGCGCTGGGCGGGGTCCCCCTCCGAGCTCCACGGGCCGTTGCCGTCACCGTCGTTGGCGCGTGCGCTCCAGTAGATGACGGTGTTCTGCGGGATCGTCGACTTGACGGTGTGCTCGAACTTGGTGTTCGCGGTCGGGGAGAGCGCGTCCTTCGTGATGTAGGTGTACGAGCCCGGGGTGGTCCCGCCCCACTCGATCTTGAACTCGACCTTCACCTTGTCGGTCTGGCCGTTGCCGTGGTCGGGGTCGCTGGCGATGGCGCGCAGCTTCGGCGGAGTGTCGACGTAGGGACGGTTCGCACCCCACTTGCACACGCCACCGGGGTCGGTCGACATGTCCGACGTCTTGATCTGCCGCGGCAGGTTGTTGTACGAGACGGACAGGTAGGCGTTGCCGCAGATCCGCTTCCACTCGGCGAAACGGGACTCGTCGGCGGCGCGCAGGCCCAGCGTCATCGAGTTCCAGCCGCCGGCCGCCGCCGTCTTGATCTCGCTCGTCAGCTCACCGCTCGCGCCGCTCTCGAAGTGCAGGTTGGCCTGGCTGGAGCAGGAGGTCGGGGAGATCGCCTTGTCGACGGTCTGCAGATAGTCGTCCCAGTCGTCCGAGGTGTTGGACCAGTTGCTGGACGAGGAGAGCGAGTAGTTCTGGCCGCCGATCCGGTACAGCTGGATGGGCTCGGCGGTCGGGGAGGCGCTGTAGATGTGCTCGACGCGGGCGGAGAACGTCGCGCCCAGGATCTGCTTCCCCTTGTAGAAGGAGAGCGGCATCGTGAACATCACGCGGCGCGTGCCGACGCCGTTGCAGGAGACCGGGTTGTAGTCGGTCGGGCACTTGCCCACGCCCGCGCTGCCGGAGTACTTCCAGTCCTGCTCGCTGGGCATCCCGGACATGACGCCGGTCCAGGAGGTCCGCGAGGTGGTGCGCTGGATCGGGTCGATGACGACCGGGAAGACGGTGTTCGCGCCCTTCAGGAGCTTCTGGTCGGGGACGAGACGCAGCTTGCCCTTGCCGACCTCGACGCCCAGCGGAGCGACGCGACCGCCGCCGCCCGGGCCCTCGAGCGCTGCCTCCGGGGCGGCCTGCGGGCCGGGGGTGGCCGTGGCGGCCGTCGGGGCGACGGTCGTGCCGGCCGCGGCGGCGGTGTCGTCGGCGCCGGCCACGGCGGCCGACGCCGCCTTCAGCGCCTTCGCGACCGCCTTCGGGCCCTGCTTCCTGGCGGTGGCCTCCTGGACGGCGGCCGAGTCCCACATCGAGGGCTTGCCCGCCTGGAAGACGGTGCCGCCGACGACGGAGTCCTCCGCGACGATCGCTCCGGTGGCGTCCTCGGTGACCTTCAGGCCGTCGGTCGCCATGCCCAGGTCGAGCTGGGTGAGCCTCGGATCGGCCGCGGCCTCCGGCGTCTTGACGACGAGCAGGTGACCGAAGCCGTCGGCCTCGGCCCGCACCGTCAGGTCCACGCCGGGCAGGGCGTCGGCGTACGTGGCCGTGTCCCCTTCGACCGTCGGCGCGGGCAGCTTGCCGTACGGCCAGGTCAGGGCGAACTCACGGCCCGCCCGCAGCATCGTCACGAACGGCTTGCCCGCCTGGCCGGCGGAGAAGCTGAGGTCGACGGTGGCGGCCTTCGGGCCCCAGCTGCCGTCGGCGTGCTTCACCAGCGTGGCGTCGACCTTGACCCACTTGCCGCCCTGCACCGTGCGCACCGGCTCGGTGTACTCACGGGCGGTGAACGTGCCGTCGGGCTCCGCGAAGATCTCCCGGCGCTCCGTCCGCAGACCCACGACCTCGGTCTTCCTACCGCTGTCCTTGGCGACGGCCATGGCCTGCTGCTCGGTCACCATCGGCTGGTCGGCGGCGACCGGTGCCGGTCCGGCCGGGCCGCCGCCCGGCAGGACCGCCAGGGTCCCGGCCGTCACCGCGCCGGCGACGGCGGCCGCGACGGCGGCGCGCACCAGCACGCCACGCCGTATCGGTCTCTGTGTGTCTGCGGACACGCGTCCACTCTCCCGTTGGGTCAGGTCAGTTGTGTCGAGTTTTTTGCGGGAAGTCGGTCGTCTGTCGTGAGCCGTCATCGGATCACCGTCCCGAACGCGGTGCCGCCGGCGGGGATACCGCCCTCACCGGGCTTCCAGGTCTGGGTCGGCGCGCCGCCCGTGGTCACGTTCCACGGGAAGCCATGGACCGCGCGGCCCTCGGCCGGCCCGTAGGGCACACCCACGTACAGCAGCGACGGGCCGGCTCCGAGGCCGGTGCCCGCGTACGTCCGGGCCGACGGACCGGAGGGGATCCCGTTGCCGGGCTCGATCCACGCGTCCGAGGCGCCCGGCGTCCCGATCATCGGGAAGATCTGGACACCGCCGGCCTCCGGGGCGTCCTCGGTGGACTCCTCGCCGGGAACGCCCACCGCGAGGCGCATGGTGGCCGCCGTACTCACCACGTTGGTGGTGGTGTTGACCGCGGCGAGCCGCTGGCCGAAGAAGTCGCCGGCCTCGGCGGTCCCCTCGACGTCCCCCGCGGCGTTTTCCTGGTTCTGGTCGATCCAGTTGAGGAGGACGACCGTGCCGTCGGCCTTGATGTGGTAGACGTGCACCGCTCCGGCGTCGACGGTGGTGCCGAGGTCCTCCCCCGGCACGCCCACGGCGAGCAGCGAGTCGGTGATGGTGGCCGCGCCCGTCGGGCGGTACGGGGCCATCGCGAGGGCGGCGCCGTACCGGTCGTCGGTCTGGGCGGCCAGATCCGGGTTCGTCCCGACGGTGCGGGCCTGCCCCATGCCGAAGAGGGGGTCGGGGATGCCGTTGGTGTTGATCGACGGCCGGAAGGCGACGACACCGCCCGCGAACGCGGCCGTGCCGAGGCTCTCGCCGGGAGCGCCGACCACGAAGTGGCGGTCGGTGGCGGAGATCGAGGCGCCGAAACGGTCGTAGGGCTCGGCGTCCTCCCACACTCCGGTGGTGGCCTGGCCCACGGACGCGGCCTGGTAGTCGGTGCCGTAGACGTAGCCGATCACGCCGATGTCCGCGCCGGCCGCGCCGTCCTCGCCCGGAATTCCGATGACCAGGAACGGGAAGCCGGTGGTCGAGGTGCCGGCCGCCACCGCGTAGCCGAGCCAGTCGTCGGTCTCGGGGCCGCCGCCCAGCGGCTGGGTCTCGCCCTGGACGAAGCCCTTGCTGTTGAACTCCGACCCGACGGCGGTCGTCGAGCCGTAGATCACCTGGACGTAGCCCGCGTCCTTGACGGTGCCGACGTCCTCGTACGGGATACCGACGGCGAGGTCGCTGCAGCCGTCCTTGTTGGCGTCGTACACCGCGAGCGAGAAGCCGAACTGGTCCCCGTCCTCGGGGGCGTCCGCCACATTGGCGGTGTCCTGCGAGATCTCGACGACCCCCTTGCCGCCGCCGAGCACGATGTGGACCAGGCCCGCCCGGGCGTGGCCCGACACGGTGGCGTCGGGATCGGCGATGGCCGTGTCCCGGACGCCGTCGCCGTTGAAGTCGGACGAGGTGCCGGCCGTGCAGGCGGCGGCGGCCGCGGCCGGAGGCGCGCCGGTGCCCAGGCCCAGGAGCAGCAGCGCCGCCGCCAGCGATCCCGCGGCGACACGTCGGACGCCTGAGCCGGCCGGTGCCGGTGTCGGGTGTCTTCGGCCGGACGGGCGACGGCGGACCGTCTGGTCTCCCGTCCGGTGTCCGCGTGCGGACATGGGTGTTCCTCCCCGTGAGGCTGGGTGTGCTTCTGGTGTCTGCGCGGTGCGTCACCGCCGTGTCCGGACGACCGGACGCGGCGGTGACGAACCGAAGGAAGTGGAGAGCCGCCAGGGCGGAAGGACCGCGGCGATCAGCCGATGACCGCGCCGAAGGCCACGCCGGTCGCCGGCACGCCGCCCTCACCGGGCTTGATCGTCTGGGTCGCGGCCCCGCCGGACGCCACGTTCCACGGGAAGCCGTAGACCGCGCGGGTCTCCGCCGGGCCGTAGGGCACGCCGACGTACAGCAGCGAGGGGCTGGCGGCCAGGGAGATGCCAGTGAGCATGCGCGGCGCGGGGGTGGGCCCGACGCCGTATCCGGGGTCGAGCCACTGGTCGGAGGCGCCGGGCGCACCGACCAGCGGAACGATCTGGACGCCGCCCTTCTCCGCGTGCTCCTCGGCAGACTCCTCGCCGGGCACGCCGATCGCGAGCCGGGTGGTGGTGGCGGTGGAGACCGCGTTCGGGGAGGAGTTGACGGCGGCGAGCCGCTTGCCGAAGAAGTCGCCCGCCTCGGCCTCCTGGTCCACGTCCAGCGTGTTCTGGTCGATCCAGGCGGTCTGCGTGAAGGTGCCGTTGGCGGCCAGCTTGAAGACCTGGACGGCGCCGGCGTCGACGGTCGTCGACAGATCCTCGCCAGGGACGCCCACCGCGAGCAGCGACTCGGTGGTGGAGGTGGCGCCGGAGGCCCGGTACGGGACCATGGCGAGCGCGGCGCCGAACTGGTCGCCGACCTCCTCGGCCCCGGAGATCACGTCCTGGTCCTGGCCGAGTCCGCCGAGCGGCTTCGGGGAGTTGGAGGTGAGTGTGTGGTTGAAGAAGGCCACGCCGCCCGCGAAGGCCACGGTGCCGAGCGCCTCGCCGGGCGTGCCGACCGCGAAGTGGGTCGGGGTCGCGGCGAGCGTGGAGCCGAAGCGGTCGTCCTGTTCGGCGTTGCCGGGAACGGCGCCGGCGACGTCGGTGTCCTGGTGGACGAAGGCCATCGTCTGCGCGGTGCCGCTGATGTAGTGGAACCCGCCCGCGTCCTCGATGTCACCGATCGACTCACCGGGGACGCCGATGATCAGGTACGGCGTGCCGGCCGAGGTCTTGCCGGCGGCCAGCGCGTAGCCCACCCAGTCCTCGTCCTCCTGACCGCCGCCCAGGGGCTTGTCGGCGCCCTGGTAGAACTCCTTGACGGCCTTGGTGCCTGCGTTGAGCCCGCTCGTGGAGCCGTAGATCAAGTGCACGTTGCCGGCGTCGGGAACGGTGCCCATGTCCTCGTAGGGGTCGCCGACCACCAGGTCGCTGCACCCGTCGAGGTCGGCGTCGTACACCGCCAGCGAAGAGCCGTACTGGTCGCCGGCCTCGGGCGCCCCCGGGATGCTGTCGAGGGCCTGCGAGAGGGTGAGGACCCCCTTGCCCCCGCCGTAGACGATCTGCACCTCACCCGCCCTGGCCGCGCCGCTGACGGTGGCCTCGGGGTCGGCGATCGCCGTGTCCCTGATCCCGTCCCCGTTGAAGTCCGACTCGACGCCCGACGGACACGCGACGGCGGCCTCGGCCGGCGTCCCGCCGATCCCGAGCCCCCAGGTCAGCAATGCCCCTGCCAAAACGGTGACGGAACCGCGCCGCCACACTTTCCCCACCCTTGACACAAATGCCCCGTAGTTAAAGAGGAACTAAATAAGGTCAACGGATCATCCCTTTACATGAAGTGCACATGCAACACCTGTCATGTTCCCCTGAACATGACATGAATCACAGAAGAGGCACGTTAGCTTCACGGCTCCTGGCATATGCCAGCCGGTCGGACAATCCGGACCGCGCGGTCCGGCCGGTCCGGCCGGCCCGGCCGGACACAAGAAGGGCCCGCCGGCGAACTGGCGGACCCTGGTGGGTGGATGGGGCGTGGGGCGTCGAGGCCAGGGGGTACCGGCCTCGGCTTCGGGCAGGAGTAACCCCGAGGTGTCGAGCTCAAAGTCGAAGGGCGCCGGGATGCGCACGAGCCGCCCGAAGGGAACGTTGGTCCGGGACCGGTAGCCCTGGGGGGCGGATCCCAGAGGACGTTGATCTCCCCGATTTCCATGTCCAAAAGCAAATACACGGGGACAACCCGCCCGTACGTCTCCATCTTGTCGATCCAGTCGACGTCCTTGGTCGAGTCCGAGGTCAGCTCCCCACGGCGTAGGAGAGGGCGGCGCTCTCGGAGAGACCGCCGCCGAGCGGATGGCAAAACCATGAAGCAGCGAGTCGCCCACAGACAATCATGGAAGCGCTCGGCCGGGAGAACCCGGCCGAGCGCTTGTACCCAGGGACCCAATAAAGCCCGTATCGACGGGTCGAACGGGGTCCCCAGCCCTTACTCCGGCACCCTTCCGGGCTCCTACCCGACGAGCAGTTCCGCCACGCGCCGATACTGCTCGCAGCGCCCCTCGGTCAGCTTCCAGAGGGCAGCCAGCCCATCCGTCCGGAGCCGTGCCTCCGCCTCCTGCTGGCAGGCCAGTTCGAAATCGGCGAGCCGCGTGAACGAGCCGATGCGGACGTCCGTCGGCCAGGCCTCGGCCGCCTCCAGAGCGAACTCCAGCCCTTGCGCCGGCTCAGCCTGCTGGCCCGGCCGCGTATGCACGAGCGCGACGAACACGATCTTCAGCCCAGTCCTGAAGAACTCCACGCCCGACAGGTCGTCCGGGTACCTGGTGCCCAGGTTCCAGTTCGCGCCGAAGGCCGGGCCGAGGACCGCGTCGTCGAGCTCACCCCCGTCGAGGGAGGCCGCAAGGTGCTCCATCCCCGCCATGACTGTGTCGTAGCGGTCGGACAGTCCCGCCCGGGCGGCGAGCACTCGCAAAGCTCCGCCCAACCGTACGCTCGCAGCGCAGCAGAGGGCCTCACCCGTCGTGTCGAATGTCTTCTCCACGGTCTCCTCCTTTCTCCTTTCGTCGGTCTTCCAGGTGTGCTCGGTGCTCAATGCTTGCTGAACAGCCAGCTGGTGACGTCATTGTTGACCATCCCCTTCGGCAGGTCCTCCGGGCCGATCCCGCCTGCGCGCAACACGTCCGCGCAGTAGGTGACACAGCTTTGCGTGTCATAGTCGTAGGAACCGAAAGTATGTCCCTCGGTTGCCTTCTGATAGGCCTGGGCCCTCTTGGCGTTGGGCAGGGGGATCCTGATCGTGAACGATTTACTCGACACCTCCCCCTCGAAGAACGCGCCAACAGCGTCCGAGCCCGGGACACCGACCTGCTCGCTGTGAATGACCGTCCCGCCATGCTCGACCTCGATCGAGGCGTGCTGGGGATTGCCGCCGTAGTCCAGGTGGACCGTCGCCGTACCGGACGGGTCGTCGGGGGTATTGACGTCGCAGTTGTGCACCAGCAGGGGGGTCGACTCGGCCAGGACATAGTACGTGTGGATGTCACTGATCGTCAGGTCGTGCGTGCGCTGCACCTTGTGGTACTCGCGCGTCGCCGTCAGCTCCACCGTGCCACCCGAGGGGGTGAGCAGTCTCATGCCGGGCGTCAGGTCTCCGGCCTTGATCCAGCGGTGCTGCGTCTCGACCCAGAACGGGTGTGTGGTGGTGGAGACGAGCGCCTCCTCCTTGCCGGAGGTCCCCTTCACCGTGAGATCGACGAAGTGCTTGTCGTCCTCGGTGACGATCGTGCCGACGACCTCGCGAACCGCCGTTCCGCCCTGCTCGGGGTCGGTCACCTTGACCTTGTCGCCGAGCCTGACCTCTTCGATCGGCTTGACCTTGCCATTTGCAAGCAGGACTTTGGTGCCGGGCAGGAAACTGTGGGGTGACTTACAGGAGCCCTTGCCTCTCTTGAGGGCCGCCGCTGCCTTCGCCCTGGCCTGCGCCAGTTTCTCCGTGGCCTTGGCCAACCCCATCTTGGCCTTGCCCAGAGCCTTGTTCGCCTTGAAGTAACCCTTCGCACCGCCGATCAGGTCCTTGACCAGCCCAGCGACACGCTTGACGAGTTTGAGGCCCTTGGCCCACTTCCACGGGGCGCCGTACTTGGCGAGGATCTTGCCCGCCAGACCACCCGCGAAGCTGCCTGCGATGTTGAGCAGGGTCTCGCCACAGGCTCCGACATCGCCACTGGAGATGCAGTCCAGCGCCGCGTCCACGCCCAGGATGTCCCGGGCGATCTTGATCAGCGCCTTGCCCGCGGACTTCATGCGCTGCTTGGCGGAGGATTGCTGCGCCTGCGCCGACGCCACGTTCGCGGAGGCCGCGTCGGCATCCGACTGCGCGTCGTCGACGTCCTTGTTGCCGGTCTCCTTCTTGTAGGTGCCCGCGTAGGCCGAGCAGTAGACCGGGAAGCAGCTCTCCAGTCCCGACGGGTCGGACAGGGTCACCGGGGTGTTGTCGGCGTAGGCGTAGCCGTTGATCTGGCTCGGCCTGGTGTAGTCGATGATCGGGTCGACGGAGATGAACTTGCCGATCGCCGAGTCGTATTCGCGTGCTCCAAGATGAGTGAGCCCGGTCGAGGCGTCGATCGTGCCGCCGACAAAACCCCTCTCCCCCGGCCAGGGACCGAGCTTCTCGCCGCGCTCCACACCGTAGGGGTCGAAGCGCCGTTGGGAGATCGCCCCGGTCGCGGAGTCGATCGCCAGCTCGCCCGTGCCGTGGTGGTCGGCAGCCGAGAAGGAGAGCTTCGCCGCTGTGCGGACCGCGACGGTCTGGCCGGCGTACTCGTAGTACCGGGTGGCCTCCTTCTTGGTGCCGTCCGCCGACAGCTTCAGCTCGGTGCCCGGCAGGTAGACCGTCGTACCGCTCGGGTCCTTGCGCACGAGACGGTTGCCGGAGGCGTCGTACAGGTAGCTCGTCTTCGAGCCGTTCGCCTCGGTGACCTCGTTGACCTTGCCCTGGTCGGTCCAGGCCAGCGACTGGGCGTTGCCGCCGATGGTGCGCTTGCTGGTGTTGCCCGCGTCGTCGTACTCGTACGTCGACTGCTTGTCCCCGGTCGGGGTCTTCTCGGTGACCTTGGTGACCTGGTGCGGTCCGTCGCCGAGGGCGCCCGCGCCGCCGTACTCGTAACTGCGGGTGATGTTGTTCGCCGCGTTGAGCGCGGTGTCGTGGTTGATCTCGGAGACACGGTTGCCGATGGCGTCGGTCTCGTACGACTTCCAGTACGGGGCCGGACCGCCCAGCGCGCTCGACCCGGCGGCCGAGTCGCAGGCCGTGGGCCCGGTGCCGTCCACCGGCGTGGTCGAGCCACGGGTTCCGGAACCGGCCGCGGTCGTCGCGGTGGCCGCCGGGGTCCAGGCGTCCGACAGCCGCTGACGGCTGTCGTAGGCGAAGCACTGCACGTCCGGTGACGTCGAGTTCGCCGTGTCCGCGATGGACAGGACGTTGCCCACCTGGTCGTAGGAGTAGTTCGAGTCCTTGGCCGGGGCGGTCGCGCCGTAGACGTCGACCACCGAGCGGGTCAGCCGGTCGGTGCCCTTCTCGTAGAAGAAGCTCTGCCAGACCTTCTTGCCACTGCCCGAAGACAGTTCGAGCTGCTGCAGCTGGCTCTTCTTGGAGTAGACGGTGTTGGTGACGTACGAGGTGCTGCCCGTCATCGTCATCGGACGCTGCAGCGAGTCGTACGTGTAGGTCAGCGCCTCAGTCGGCAGGTCGCCGATGGCGGGCAGACCGGAGCTCTGGAGCGTTCCGTCCCGGTTGTACGTGGAGGTGTAGACATACGTGCCGGCCAGGGATCCCTGGGAGGCAGGCACCTGGTAGGCGGTCTGCAGCGGGCGGTAGAACTCGTCCATCGACTGGATGGCCGTGGCGAAGTACTCCGTCGGCGAGATGTAGCTGAGGTGGCCGTAGGCCTGTCCCAGCCAGCCCGCCTTGTCGTACTTGTTCTCGCTCAGCTTCGTGCCGGTACCGGCGTCGCCCTGCCAGGTCGTGAGCACGCGGCCGAGCTTGTCGTAGACCGTGGAGGTCTTCTTGTTGCGTCCGTCGTACGTGACGACCGGGCGGTCCAGCTCGTCGTACTCCGTGCGCGAGGTACCCGCGTCGGGGTCGATCGACTTGGTCTTGCGGCCCAGCTGGTCGTACTCGTAACGCCACACGTTGCTCTTGGCGTCGGTGACCGTCTCCAGCAGACCGGCCACGTTGTACGTGTACTTCGTCGAGTCGTACGCCACGCCCGCACCCGGCGAAGCGCCCTTGTAATGGCGGATCTCCGAGAGGTTGCCCTGTCCGTCGGTGATCGTCGTGGTCGGCACGCCGCCGACCGGCGGGTCGACGTGCGTCAGTTCGCCGTCGTACGTGGTCGTGGTGCGCCACTGCTCGGCACCCGAGACGGCGGAGATCTGGGCCGTGCTGCGGCCCAGGCCGTCGTACTCCAGCAGGCTCTGCGCGCCGACCTGGCCGTTGCTCACCAGCAGCAGTTCGTCCGAGGGGGCGCCGGAGGCGTTGTACGTCGCGTTGGTCTTCCTGACGTTGCCGGTGGCGTCGTACCAGGTGTCGGCGACCATGCGGGTGCCGTCCACGCCCTCGGTCTGGATCTGGCGGGCCCGCAGCATGCTGTCGTACAGCTGGTACTCGGCGCCGTACGACCCGTCGTTCTCGATCTTCTCGGTCTTGATCGAGGT
Organism: Streptomyces sp. Root1310; assembly: GCF_001426425.1. NCBI lineage: Bacteria > Bacillati > Actinomycetota > Actinomycetes > Kitasatosporales > Streptomycetaceae > Streptomyces > Streptomyces sp. Root1310. The sequence continues at coordinate 1,077,496 of NZ_LMEQ01000001.1, forward strand.
GACCTTGTCCTTGCGGACGTTGTACGAGTACTTGATGCTCGGCGTCTGCGTCGACGCCCGGTCCGCCAGCCACACCGACGTCAAACGGCCCAGGCCGTCATAAGCGAGGCTGGTGCGCTCGCCGTTGGGGTCGGTCTGCCCGGTCGACATGCCCCAGGCGGGGGCGTAGTCGGTGGTCGTGTTGTGCCCGAGGGCGTTGGTGACGACCGTCTTCGTCAACAGGCCGTTGGTCTCGGTGTAGACGGTCTTCGTCGCGTCGGAGGTCCCGTACTGCTTGGCGTCCTGTTGGGACTTCGGACGGCCGAAGTCGTCGTAGGTCGTGGCACCGGTGACCTGATACGTGGCCGTGGTGCCGTCGTGCGAGGTCAGCCGCTCGGTCTTGGTCGCGTCACCCTTGGTCGGTGCCGCACCGAACGCGAGGTTGTCGTACGAGGTGCGCTCGTCGCCCAGGACCTGCGTCTTGCGGTCCGGTGTCGTGGCGCACTTGACCGACACGACGTCGCTGCGGGCAGGCAGCGACAGGATGTTCTTCGCCACGTTGTCCGCGTAGGTCGTACGCGTACAGGTGTCGTCCTTCGTGGTCGAGACGTCGCCCTGGTCGTCGACGGTCAACACGCGCCCTGTGCCGTTGGACGTGTCGTAGGTCGTCGTGGACTTCGTCTCGCTCCAGCTGCCGTCGGACTTCAGACTGAAGCCCCGGCCGACCTGGGTATTCACGATCGCCGCGTGAGTGGTACCCCAGCTCTGGGTCTGGGTTGCCGTGTAGTACTTCCACGGGGTGTCGATCGTCTTGGAGACGAGCTTCGCACCGTCGTAGGTGGCCGCCTCCAACTGGTGCCCCGTGAACTCCTCGGAGTCCGTGTAGGAGGCTCCCGTGGAGTCCTTCACCGTCACCGAGCGGGCGTTGCCGTCGGCGTCCTTGTCACCGTCCATGCCCTGCATGAACGTGTAGTCGACACGGGTGGTCTGCTTGTCGGAGCTGCCGCTGGTGACCTTGACCTTGCCGTATCCCTGCCAACCGCCCCAGGTGAGGTACTTGGCGTCGGTGATGCCGTCCGGCTTCGCCTTACGCCAGGCCGCGTCGCCCTGGTAGTCGTAGCGGGTGACCATCGAGTCGCTGCCGCCGGTGCGGTCGGTCTCGATGACCGCCGAGACCACGTACTTGTGGAACCAGTCCGTGATCGGGTCCACATAGCCCGGCGGGGCCCACTTCACCGGATAGCAGCGCTTCGTCGACTCGCCCGGCTTCGGCAGCGAGGCCTTCGCACAGTCGGCCGGCGCGTACGTCACGTCGAGCTGCGATCCGGTGTCACTGAGGACCATCGAGAGGCGGTAGCGGTAGAACGGGGCGATGTTGTCGCCGATGGCGTCCACACGGTTGGCTAGTTGCTCACCGAAGAGGTCGACCGACGGCAGCTTCACGGCGGTGCCGACGCGGCCCTCGTGCTCGATCTTCGACAGCCACAGCGTCTTGGAGTCGTCACCGTTGTCCGTGAACAGGTGCGTGAAACTCCAGGCGTCCACGTCCTGGTAGGTCGTGGCGTCCTTGCGCATCTGCGTCACGACCGACGTCAGACGCTTCGTCGTGAAGAACGTCTGGACCGGCGAGGTGCACTTGGTCGCGGACTTGCACTCCTGGTCGACCGGGACATCCGGCCAGTAGGAGGCGTTCGCCTTGGTGCGCTTGCTCTCCGCACAGTCGAAGTCGGAGGTCACCAGGCAGCGTTCGGCAGTGTTGAACACGATCCGGGCCGGAGCCTTCGCCGCGTAGACACTGCCGTCACGCTGACCGTAGTCGATCCGCTTCAGCCAGCCGCCGCGGTGGTAGGCCGTGCCGTTGACATCCGTCTTGCCGTTGAGCGCGTAGTAGTTCGTCTCACGGTCGTAGAAGTAGGACATCACGTTGCCGTGCGTGTCCTTGACGTAGTCCAGGCTCCACCGCCACGCCTGCTGGCAGTACGCGCTCGTGAAAGTGGCGTTGTAGCACGGCTCACCCGAGTCGTCACCGAAAACCGGAGCCGTCCAGACCGAGTTGGTCTCCTCGTTGCCCGTCGCCCAGCCGGGGAGACGGTTCAGCCCGAAGTAGTACTCCGTGCCATCGGAGGTCGTGATCTTCCAGTGTTCGCCCTTGTCACCGGTGCTGCCGTCGTCGCCATTGGTGGCGCCCGTCAGCCGCTCGACCTTCGCACCGTCGTCGGACGACAGATGCCACGTACCGGTCGTGTCGTCCTTGACCAGCTCACCGGACGAACCGGAGAGCATGACCGTGGCGTTCTCGAACGCCCAGCACTGTTCACCGGAGCCGTCGTGACCGTCCTCGGAACAGGGCTTGTAGCGCCGCTCGATGTAACCGGCGTCGTAGGAGAAACCCTCACCGATCCAGGAACCCTGGTTGTTGGTGGCCGACGTGCGGCCGTCCGCCGACTGCGAGGAGTAGCCGAGACCCACCGTGGGAGTCAGCCCGCCCGGCGTCGGAACGGAATTCAGCGGATAGTTCCAGCTGAACCCACCGGAGGACGGTGCGACGCTCCAACTGGACGACGGGGAAAGGGCCGTCGCCTTGTAGGTGCCCTGTGCGCTCGACGGACCCGCCGCCACCGCCACCAGGGAGGTCGCGGTACCGGCCATCGTCGAGACACCCTCGGCGGGAGCCGGGGCCGCCGTCACGTCTGCCGAGACCGTGCCCGACTTCACGTCGTTCACCGTCGGCAGCACCTTCGGCTGCTCCGGACACGCCTTGCTGCCCGGAACCGCCACAGCGGCACACGCCGGCAACTGCACGAGCCGAAGACGCGAGGCATACGAGCCGCCGAAACCCTCGGCGAACTCCGAATAGTCCACCGTCAGGCGGACCTTGGCGGCCGCGTCCTCACCGTCGGCGCGTTCCACGCCGAGGAGGACGCCGGCGCCGAGCTGCCCCGCGCGCTTCGGGTCGAGGACGTCGACATGGACCTTCTCCGCGACCTCCGACGACGCGACACCCTTCGCCTCGCCCTTCGCCTCGCCCGCGGCGGCCTTCCCGGTGGCCTTCGCCTTCGCCTTCGCCTTGCCGATCGTGATCGGCAGACCGCCCGCTTCCACGGTGGCCCCGAGCTTCACCTCGGCGCCGCCCTGCTTGGGCCACACCGCCTTGTCCAGCCCCTTGACCGCCGCCTTGCGCGCCGGATCGGAGGGACGGGACTTCGCTTTCGCGTCGGACCCCTTGGCGGGATCACCGTCGTCCTGGACGCCGGGGCGGCTGGTGCGGCCCCGGTCGCCGTCGTCGAGCGCCAAGCGACAACCGTCGATCTGGGCATGCGGCGGCTCAGTGAGCGGCCACGGAAAAACATTCGGCAACTTCCTGGTCGAAGGAGAACGTGCTGGAAATGGAGGGCATGTCGAGCCCCAACAGGCCTGGCGCGCAAGGGACATGGCCGGTGCGTCACATGACGGTCGCGTCACATGACGGTCGCGTCACATGGCGGTCGCCACTGTCGGGCCGGACATCAGCCGGCCGCCCTCGCCGAACGAAGAGGCCTTGGCGAACAGGCCGTCAGGCTGCGCGAGTTCATGCCCCGCCCGCCGCCCCGCCCGCCGCCTCGACGGCACCCGCGAAGGCGGCAGTCACGTACTCGCCCGACGAGGCGAAACGGCGGTGGGGCCCGCCGTCCTGCCCTGACACCGTTGCCAGGGGATCCGGGACGACGGCCGTGTCACGCACTCCGCCGCCGGCGCGGTCCACATCGGTTCCACCGACGCGTCCGGCCCCGCACGTCGGCGACTCAGGAAAGACCCCGCTCACGCCTGACGGCGGAAGTGCCGCCGCCGTGACAGCGGCGCCCCCGCGCCATCGCCCCATCCCCACCCCGGACACCAGCAGTCACCGTCCCCGCACAGTCGGCTGATCGCCACAGATCCTTTACCGACCTCTTACGTCTCACCAGAGATGCATGTCCGACATGATCACATTCACATAGTCACAGTTTCATCACAGAAATCTGTCGGGTGTGGACGATTGCCCCATCTCGCACGCACATGCCCCAATTACCTTCTCCCTCCCGTTCAGTTGAACTTCTTTACTGGTTCGGGGATTCAGGGGCCGCAGGGAACATTCACCAACATCGCGGCCCCGTACGGTCCATCACACCGTGGGGGTAGACAAGTCATGCCTGGAAAAAGACGTGTCGAGCTGGGGCGCAGACGCTTCATAAGGGTCGCCGGCGGTTCCGTCGCCGGAGTCGCGGTGGTGGGTGGGGGAACCTTCACCGCGCTGGCCACGGGAGTTCTCGACTCCCCCTCACCGGATCTGCTCGACGGGGTGCCGCGCTCCCTCGTGCTGAGCCTTCCCGATGCGCCGGGCAGCACCCAGCCGCCGGCTCCGGAGCTGCCGGACCAGCTCGGTGACGGTGTCCTCAGCCCGCCGAGTCCGAACACCCGGATCCCCTACACCGGTGGGACCCCGGACCCCGACGAGGGCTCCGTACCGACGACGCTGCCGTTCGAGTTCAAGACCTCGGGCTACACGCTCGACACCGAACTCCCCGAGTACATGCGGCCCTGGCGCGACCGGCCCACCACCTGGTCGAACGTCACGCCCAACACCGAGAACGTGTACCTCGACGCCGAGGGAGCCGTCCAGTACCGGCCCGACCGGAACACCCCCGGCTACGACCAGCCCGTCACCCAGATCCAGTTCGGGCTCGGCTGCATCTCGAGCTACCGCACCGCGACCGACCCCACCCGCAAGGCGCTCTTCCTGGAGCGCGCCAAGGCGCAGGCGAAGCGGCTCATCGACAAGCGGGTGGAGACGCGCGGCGCCTGGTACTTCCCCTACCCCTTCGACTGGTACCACCCCGAGCACAGCGGGGTCACCTACAAGGCGCCCTGGTACTCGGGCATGGCACAGGGCGAGTCGATCAGCCTCTTCATCCAGCTGACGCAGCTGGACGGGGTCACCGAGGAGGAGAAGGCGCTCTACAGGGCGGCGGCCGACGGCGCGTTCGCCTCGCTGCTGCGCGGGGACAACGCCAAGCCGTGGGTCGTCAACAAGGACTCGAAGGGCTACCTGTGGATCCAGGAGTACCCGGGCGCCACGGCCGGCACCGGTGACTACACCTTCAACGGCATGATCTTCGCCACCTTCGGCCTCTGGGACTACTACGTCGCCACCGGCAACGAACTGGCCCTCAAGATGTACGACGGAGCGGTCACCACCATCCGCGACCACTTCACGCGGCTGCGCCAGGCCAAGTGGCTCTCCTACTACTGCAACACGCACCGGGTCCCGACCAAGGGCTACCACCAGCACCACATCAACCTGTTCCGCCAGCTCCACTGGCAGACCGGCAGCCCCACCTTCGCCGCTCAGCAGGACGCGCTGATCAACGACTACCCGTACGCCCAGAACCTGCCCGCGGGCTCGGTCGCCGCGTTCGCCGCCGGTACGCACACGCTGTACAAGCTGAAGACGCAGGGCGCACCCCTCTACGGCTGGTCGCCGACGATGAAGGACGCCCAGCTGGCGACCAAGAAGGTGACCTTCTCCAAGGCCACCCAGGCTCCCGTGGACGTCCGCCGTCGTATCGAGGGACGCGGGATCTACTACCGCATCAGCGCGGGCGCGTACGCGGGCTACTGGGTCGGGGAGTACTACCCCAAGGTCTTCCTGCGCGGGGTGCATCTGCCCACCACCTTCCGTCCGCAGCGCACCGCCACCTTCCCGCCGAACGTCTCGATCACCTGCATCAAGTTCGGCAGCGACGGCAGGACCGGCACCACGAAGACGGTGAAGTTCGCCAAGAGCTCCAAGGCCCCCTTCGACCAGCGGGCCATCGTCAACGGCCGGCCCATGCTGCGGATCACCGCGGGCGGGCTGACCGGCTACTGGGTACCGAACGGGCCGGTTCTCACCGACGGTTAGGCGGCGAGTGGCGCCGGACGGCGGCGGTGCCGTCCGGCACGTCCGCGCGCGGCCCCGCGGGCCGGTCGCACCGGCTTGCGGCCCGCGCGTGAACGTCGTCCGCCCGGCCCCCGTATGCTCGCCAACCGAAGCCCCACACCGGAAGGCAGCAGAAGTGAACTACAGGGTCCAGCCCAGCGCGCAGGTCGACGACAGTGCCGAGATCGGCGCCGGGAGCAGCGTCTGGGACCTCGCGCAGATCCGTGAGGGCGCGCGCCTCGGCGAGGGCTGTGTGATCGGCCGTGGCGCGTACGTCGGTTCGGGCGTCCACATGGGCGACAACTGCAAGCTGCAGAACTACGCGCTCGTCTACGAGCCGGCCGAACTCGGCGACGGTGTCTTCATCGGCCCCGCCGTGGTCCTCACGAACGACCACAACCCGCGTTCCGTGGACCCCGACGGCAAGCAGAAGCGGGGCGGCGACTGGGAGGCCGTCGGTGTGAAGATCGCCGACGGGGCGTCCATCGGCGCCCGCGCCGTGTGTGTCGCGCCGATCACCATCGGCCGCTGGGCCATGATCGCCGCCGGCGCCGTCGTCACCAAGGACGTGCCGGACTTCGGCCTGGTCGTCGGGGTGCCCGCGCGGCAGGTCGGCTGGGTCGGCAAGGCCGGCGTCAAGCTGGTCGCGCGCACGGGCGAGGCCGACGTGTGGGAGTGCCCGCAGACCGGTGAGCTGTACGACGAGAAGGACGGTGTGCTGGCGGAGCGGATCGCGGGCTAGTCCCTCGCCCTCCCCGGAACGTCGTAAAGGGTTCGGCCGCGTCCAGTGGGACGCGGCCGAACCCTTTACGACGTTCCGGCCGCCCGGTCACCCGGCCCTCGGGTGACCGGGCGGCCGACGATCCCGGGCGACTACTCCTTCTCGCCCAGCAGCAGCCGGTCGAACTCCCGGCTCACCACCGACCAGTCCCACATCGTCAGCGCGTGCTTCGCCGCGGGCTCCGCCGCCGCACGCCAGCTGTCCTCGGTGGCCGTGAGCTTCAGGATCCGCTCCGCGGCCTCCTCCGGCGTGGAGACGACCCAGTCGGTCGGGAAGAGCGTGCGCGGCCCGTTCTCCAGCGAGGCGAAGAACGGCCAGTCGCGGACCACCGGGAGCGCGCCGCTGACGGTGCCCTCCACCAGGCCGCAGTGGAAGCTCTCGCGGACCGAACTGCTCAGGATGACGCCGACCTCGGTGAGTGCCGCCGGCACGTCGTCCGTCTGGCCCACCAGATGTACGGCGCCGGCCGCCTCCAGCTCCGCCAGGTCCGCCTGGAGCAGGTCGTCGTAGGCGCGGACGGCGGCGCTCGCCTTGCGGGGCAGGCCCTCGCCGATGACGACCAGGCGGTAGCGCTCGTCCTTCTCACGCACCAGCCGCAGCACCTGCACCGCCCAGCGCGGGTCCTTGGCCACGGCGCTGACGCCGACCAGACCGAGGTTGAAGCGGGCGTCCGGGTCGGTCTTCTCCCGGTTGAAGGGCAGCAGATCCATGGCGTTGGCGACGACGTGCGTCGTGGCGGTGTCCGGTCCGGCCAGCTGCGGCAGGACCTTCTCCACCACCTCGCGCAGATGGTCGCTGACCAGGATCAGGTCGTCGACCCGTGTGAAGTCCACGAGATGCGGCCAGAACGCGAACGCCTCGTAGCTGTGCAGCCGTATGACCATGCGTGTGGTGCCGGGGTCCACGGCGGTGAAGATCGCGGCCGCGTTGGTGCACCAGTCGACGAAGACGGTGTCCGCCCAGTCGAGGTGGGGGCGCAGCGCCTCCTCGACCTTGTCGTGGAAGGCCGGCTGGCCGCCCAGCGCGTGCTCCATGATCCGCTTGATGCCACGGACCAGCGGCCGCAGCGTCTCGTCCTCGTTGACGTCGAGATAGCGGATCTCGACGTCGGGGTGGTTCTCGTAGCGGTCCCGGATCGCCTTGAGGAAGGCGGCGTTGGCGTACGTCGTGACCAGCAGCCGCAGCGGGCGTCCGGTCGGGGCCGGCGCGGCCGGGAGGGCACGGCCACGCGGCGCGGACAGCGCCTTGAACGCGGCGTTCTTACGGAAGGCCGCGAGGTAGGCGTCGGGATCGTCGGCCATCGGCGAGGAGACCCCGTCGAAGTGCAGGCCCCGGTTGAAGGCGAGGGCGAACGCCGTGGAGAGCTGGTCGGCGGCGGCCGCGAGGTCCTTCTTCTTGAACCGCTGGTCCGCGAGGTTCAGCGCGGCCCCGATGGCCTTGTTGCGCAGCTTCGGGTTGTCGTGGCCGCGGGCCAGGTCGGCCCGGGCGGCGTCCGCGAGCAGGGCGGCGCTGAGCTTGCGGTTGCCGATCCGCTCGGCGGCCTGGTCGAGCACCAGCGTGGCGCCGGTCTTGCGGCCGCCCTTCGCCATGCTGAGGCTCACCCGGCGGGCCAGCTTGGCGCGCATCGCGTCCGGGACGCGCGGCGCGACCACCGCGGTCCGCCAGGCCTTGGCGCCGATCGCGGTGCGCATCACGGCGGGCGACGACGCCCGGCGCAGCACGGCACCGGCGCTGTGCCGCACGCCGCGCTTGGTGGAGCGCAGGGTGACGGTGGGCGAGGGGACGGTACGGACGGCGTCGCGCAGCACGTACTGCACCGGGCTCTCGGCGCGCGCCTGGAGGGCTCGAAGACCCGGGGCGACACCGAAGACCGCGTCGGCACGCCGGTTGCGCTCGGCGAGCCGCCAGACGGTGTACACGGCGTTCGCGTCCAGGGCGACCAGGACCTGCGCCCGGCGTGCGTCACGCAGGACCCGACGGTTGCGTTCCGCGCTCGCCCAGGTCCTGCGGGCGGGCGGCAGTTTCGCGACGCGCTTGGCGAAGGCGTCGCCCCGCTCGGCGGCCGCTTCGGTCAGCGAGCACACGTCGGCGGCGTCGAGCACGCCGTCCACCGCTTCGCGATCGAAGTAGCCGGCCAGCCGCACCGTCGCTCCCGCGGCCCGGAACTGTTCGACGGCGGCTTTCAGCATCGAGAGCGTCGGCGCCGTACCGGCGACCAGTAGTACGTGGGTCATGCGAGGAGGTCCTCCACCTGTTCTGCGTCCGTGCGGGGGTCGTGCTGTGAACGCCGGTCCGGTGAAGGGACGACTCCCTGTCCCTTCACCGGACCGGCGCCGTGGGTCACAGCCGTCCCGTCACACGGCCTTCCCGTCGCCGGGCAGCAGCCGGCTGTAGATCTGGTCCAGGACCACGGCCTGGGCCTCCCAGGTCCACTTCTCGAGCAGCCCCGGGTCGTCGTAGGCGGCCCGGTAGCGCTCCGGGTTGGCGAGGACGGCCTTGACGGCGCGTACGTAGTCCTCGACGTCCTGCGCCTTGAAGATCTCGCCCTGGCCGGTCTTCTCGACCATCTCGGCCATGGTGCGGATGTCGCTGACCACCAGCGGGAGCCGGGCCTGGGAGTACTCGAAGAACTTGTTGCTCAGGGCCAGTTCGTGGTTGGGCAGGTGGTGCAGCGGGCTGACCGCCGCGTCCGCCGTGGACAGGAACTCGGGCACCTGCCAGTGCGGCACGAAGGGCAGGATGTGGGCACGGTCGCCCACGCCCAGCTCCTCGATCAGTTCGATGATCTTCTTCGTGGCGGGGAAGTGCTTGCCCGACGGCGGCAGGGAGACCAGCGCGACATGCACGTCCGGCATCCGGGTCAGACCCTCGATGATGGTCTCGACGCCACGCACCGGGTTGATGCCACCGCAGTACGCCAGCAGCGGGGTGTCCTCGTCGACGCCGCACAGCTCCCGCAGGTCGGGGACCGGTTCGACGTCGGCCACCTCGTCGGGGGCCGGCTTCATCACCGGGGCGTTCAGGACGACGTAGGGCGTCTCCTGGAGCTTGTGGCCCTTGACCAGCAGCTCGGCGAGCGAGGGCGAGACGGTGATCGCCGCGTCGGCGAAGACCGCGTGCTCCTTCTCCCAGGCCACGTGGCCCGGGATCCAGCGGTCGTGGTGGGAGTGCAGACCGGGCACGAACTCGTGCGCGTCCCAGACCAGCTTGACGGGGTGTCCCGCGGCCCGCAGCCGGACGGCGGACCGGGCGGCGACGCCCAGCATGCGGAAGTCGTGCGCGTGGATCAGGTCGGGCTTGAGCTCGTCGATGTGCGGGCCGAAGGCCAGCTCGAAGTCCCACAGGTACGGCAGCAGCCGACGCCAGGCACGCGGGCCCATGGTGAGCTGCCAGAACTTGATCTGGAGCTTGTCCAGCGGCGTGTCGAACCTGGACCGCTTCCGCTTGGCGCGGTGCGTCAGGCGGGAGCGCAGCGAGACCCACTTGCTCGTCGCCTTCGCGGCGGCCTTGGGGACGACCAGTCGGACGGCCGCACCACTGGCGCTCGGACGGCCGGGGCCGTCGGCCTTGGCCGCCGCGGCACGGAACCGGAGGTCCGCGCGCCAGGCCTTCACCTGCTGCTTGCGGTACTTGGCGATCTGGGGCGAGCGGTACGCGAGCGGACTGCGCCAGCGCAGTCCGTGCCTGTCCTGTCGGCTGGGGCCCAGCGGGCTCGGCTTGGGGACCAGACGGACCTCGGCGTCACCGATGTTCCAGGTCTGGACCTCGGGAGCGGGTGAAATTCCGAAAAGAACGACCTCCCACCCGGCTTCGGCGGCAGATCGAGCCGACTTCTGGACACGCGAGTCATTTCGGACACCGTTGTCGACCAGCATCACAATTCGGCCTCGGGAGGCCGCGCGGGGCCTTCTCCGCCCGTCGGTGCTGTCGAGCTCCATGTATGTGTGCCTTTCCTGAATCCGAAGCTTCTGGCACGTTGCAGGCGCCCGCGAGGAAGATTCGGGCCCGCACACCAGTTCCGTCCAAAGCGGGCGTCTCGTGCAGTGCACTGGGGCGCTAACGGCACGTCTACATAACCCGATATCCCGGCGCGACAAAGCATACCGTCAGCGAAGAGCCTCCCAGCGGCACGGGCCGGGCCGTTGCCGGGCCGTTGCACGGCTGTCGCCGGGCTGTCGCCGGGCCGCGACGTCCGTACCCGACGCGCCCGTATGATCTGGGTTCGGCCGTCCATACGTTTTATTCGGTAGGAGCAGCGCACGTGAAGGTCATCAGTGTCGTGGGCGCACGCCCCCAGTTGGTCAAGCTCGCACCCATCGCGGCGGCTTTCTCCGACACCCCCCACGAGCACGTCATCGTGCACACCGGCCAGCACTATGACGCGGATCTCTCCGATGTCTTCTTCTCCGGTCTGGGCATCCCGGACCCCGACGTGCATCTCGGCGTCGGCTCCGGCGGTCACGGCGAGCAGACCGGCGCGGTCCTCGCCGCCATGGACAAGGTGCTGGAGTCGGAGAAGCCCGACTGGGTGCTGGTGTACGGCGACACGAACTCGACCGTCGCCGGCGCGCTGTCCGCGGTGAAGCTGCACTACCGCGTCGCCCACCTCGAGGCCGGTCTGCGCTCGTTCAACCGGCGGATGCCCGAGGAGCACAACCGCGTCCTCACCGACCACGCCGCCGACCTGCTGCTCGCGCCGACCGAGGAGGCCATGCGCCACCTCTCGAACGAGGGCCTGGCACACCGTTCGACGCTCGTCGGCGATGTCATGGTCGACGTGTGCCTGCGCATCCGCGACGCCGTACTCGCCGGTGAGCACCCGCGCCCGTCGCTGCCCGAGGGCATCGACGCCGACGCCCCCTACCTGGTGTCGACGCTGCACCGCCCGGACAACACCGACGACCCCGAGCGGCTCGCCGCCATCATCGGTTCGCTGGCCGCCCTGCCCGTCCCGGTGGCGCTGCTGGCCCACCCGCGCCTCGTGGCCCGTGCCGAGCAGTACGGCATCGACCTGAACCAGGGCGCGGTGCGTGTCGGCCGTCCCCTTCCTTACGCCGGTCTCGTGGGCGCCGTCCTCGGCTCCGCGGGTGTCGTCACCGATTCGGGTGGTCTTCAGAAGGAGGCCTTCCTCCTGGGCCGCGCCTGCACCACGGTGCGCCCGGAGACCGAGTGGGTCGAGACCCTTGAGGACGGCTGGAACCACCTCGTGCCCGACCCGCACGAGACCCCCGGCTTCACCGAACTCGCCATCCGCCCGGCGCCCGAAACCCCGCGCGGTACGCCGTACGGTGATGGGAACGCCGCCGTGCGCGCGGTCCAGGCCATCGTCGAGGCCTGATCCGACGCCGTTCTCGTCACCGTTCCATCAGTCTTTCGGAGCACCCCTTGCGAAACGTGATCAAGCGCCCCAGGACGACGGGCCCACGACCCGACGGAGTCCGTCCGCACATGATCTACCTGGCCATCGGCTTCCCGCCGGCGGCCAAGAGCTGTGCGTACCGGATGCGTGAGACGGCGAACAAGTTCGTCGAACTCGGCTGGGACGTGACCGTGCTCACCATCGCGGAGGAGTCCTGGGAGCGTGAGTACGGTCTCGACCACACGCTCTCCGACCCGGTGGACCCGCGCGTGCGGATCGTCGAACTCCCGCTGGCCCGTGAGGACCTGGAGACGGACATCCGGCTGTTCACCGAGGACCGGGCACTGAACCCGATCCGTTGGATGCAGCGGGAGCGGGACCGCCACCTGGAGCACTTCCCCGAGCCGGTGTTCGGTGGCTGGCGGTCGGCCCTGGAGCAGGGCGTCGTGGACATCCACCGCGAGTTCCCGGCCGACCTGCTGCTGGCGAGCTGCGCACCCTACGTCAACCTGGCCGCCGCCTGGAAGCTGTGGGAGACCCACAAGGTCCCGTACGCGATCGACTTCCGTGACGGCTGGTCGGTCGACGTCATCGGCGGTGGCGAGGCGTTCACCCGTGACTCCGAGGCGGGCGAGTGGGAGGAGCGCGTCCTGTCGGACGCCGTCGCGATCTGGTGCGTCAACGATCCGATCGCGGACTTCTACCGCGAGCGCTACCCCCGGCTCGCCGAGCGGGTGCACGTCGTACGCAACGGGTTCGACCCGGACAGCGTCCCGGAGGTGCACGGCCGGCCGGACCCGGAGAAGGGCCTGACCTTCGGTTACCTGGGTTCGGTGAACTTCAAGCCCGCGTTCCTGGCCACCGTCCTGGACGGCTGGCGGGCGGCCCGGGAGCGCGACCCGCTGGTCGCCCGGTCCCGCTTCGAGATCCGCGGGCACATCGGCGCGGGCGCCAGCCGCGAGGCCAACGCCCACATGACCCTCATCCGGCAGGCGGAGTCCGACGGTGTGCTGTTCGGCGGCCCCGTGCCCAAGGCGGAGGTCGGTCCGACCTACGGCCGCTGGGACGCGCTGGTCCTGATGCTCGTCGGCGGCCGCTTCGTCACCTCGGGGAAGGTGTACGAGTTCATGGCCTCGGGGCTGCCGGTGGTCTCCGCCCACGAGGTGGACCACGACGCCTCCGCGGTCCTGGCCGGCCATCCGCTGTGGACCGGGGCGTGCGGCCTCGACGCGGAGGGCATCGCGGACTCGTTCGTCAAGGCGGCCCGGATGGCCGTGGAGACGACTCCCGAACAGCGTGCCGACGCGCGCGCCCACGCCGCCCGGTTCACGCGTGGCCTGCTGATGGCCCCCGCGGCCGAGCAGCTGAGCGCCGCCGTCCGCCCGGCGCTCGCGGGGAGCCCGCAGGCATGACGAACGGCAAACGGGGGGTTCTGCGACTACCCGGAGCGGTGGCCCGCAGCGCCCTGCATCCGAGGGTGCTGCGGACCGGAGCCGGTGCCCGGGCCTGGCGGTTCGTGGTGTCGGCTCCGGGTCTGTCCGACTCGCTGCGCTTCCGTATCGCCCAGCGCGTACGGGACGGCCTGGACAAGGCCAACCGGCCCGAGGGCGCCGTGCTCACCCTGAGCTCGGCGGCCCGCCGCACGAGCAGCGCGCGCCACCGGGCCGACCTTCTCGGCGACGCCGCTCGTCTCGAGCTGCTGCGCGGTCGGCCCCCGCGCGCCCTGACGGCCGCCGTCTCCGCCGAACTCGTCTGTGCGGACGCCCAGTTGGCCGCAGGTGAGGCCACGGCGTCCGCCGCTTCCGTGGTCCGGGCACTGCGGCTCGCCTTCCACCGGGTGCTGCACTTCGACCGGACCACCTCCCCGCTCGCCCAGGACCCCGGCGCCTACCTGGCACCGGTGCACGCCAGCGCGGCCGTCCGGGCACTCACCGAGGGAGCGGGCCGGTCCGCCGAGCCGGCCGACCCGCCCACGGACAGGCCGCTGCGCCTGCTGTTCGTCACCCGGGGCAACGCGAACTTCCTCCGCCAGATCCGTGACCACTACCGGGCCCACCCCAAGGTGGAAGTGCGGTGCCTGGACCTCGCGGACGAGCCGGCGCTCGACGAGCTGGCCAACTCCCTCACCCGTATGGCCGCCCACCGCCTCGGTGACGACGCGGAGTTCGGCCGGCAGGCCGAGGAGCTCCTGCGCCCGCACCTGGACTGGGCGGACACCGTGTTCGTCGACTGGTGCGTCGGGCCGGCCGCGCTGGTGACCTCCGTCGACCCCGGAAGCACCCGGATCGTCGTACGCCTGCACAGCGCCGAGACGTTCAGCCTCTGGCCGTTCCTGGTCGACTTCTCCCGCGTCGACGATCTGGTGTTCGTCGGGGCCCATCTGCGTGACCTGACGGTCGCGGTGGTGCCCCAGCTGGCGTCCACGGGGCAGCGGCGCGTACCCCGGCTGCACGTCATCGCCAACGCCATGGACCTGGCGGGCCAGCTGCGCCACAAGGCCGACGAGGCCCGCTTCACCCTCGGCGTGACGGGAATCTCGTCGGTGGCCAAGGACCCCCGCTGGGCGATCGAGGTCCTGCGGATCCTGCGCGCCCAGGACCCCCGGTACCGGCTTCTGCTGATCGGTGAGGACGTCGACGCGAAGCTCAGTGCCGCGGCGCGCGCCTACGCCCGGCGCTACCGCGGCGACCTGGCGGAGCTGGAACCCTCGGGTGCCGTCCGCAGGCTGGGCCAGCTGGACGACGTGCCCGCCGCGCTGACCGAGGTCGGTGTCATCCTCAGCTCCTCGGTGCGGGAGAGCTTCCACTGCGGGTTCGTCGAGGGCGCCGCGAGCGGTGCCGTGCCGGTGGGCCGCGACTGGCCGTTCTTCGCGGGCAAGGCCAACGGCGCCCGCACGCTGTTCCCCGCCGACTGGGTCGTCGCCTCGCCGGAGGAGGCCGCCGAGCGGATCCTCAAGGTCACCGCGACCCCCGAGAGCTGGCGCAAGGCCGGAGAGGCGGCGTCCGCGCATGCGATGGCAGCATGGGACTGGACGGTCGTCCGTGAGGAGTTCGACCGCCTTCTGCTTCCCTGACAAGGACCTCCATTGACCTCCATACCCGGGCCCGGTCGCGACCGGCTTCCGTCGCTGACCGGGCTCCGTTTCTGGGCGGCTCTGCTCGTCGTTCTGTACCACCTGTCCCGCCAGGTCGGCACCGTCCCGTACCTCAGCGAGACGGTCTGGTACGGCCGTAGTGGTGTGACGTTCTTCTTCGTCCTGTCGGGCGTCGTCCTCGCCTGGACGTACGACGGCGCCCGGATCCCCGCCAAGGTCTTCCTGTGGCGGCGCTTCGCCCGCATCTGGCCGCTGCTCGCCGTCAGCGTCGGACTGTCCGTCACCGTATGGGCCGTCATGGGCCGTGCCGTACGGCTCGACGCGGTGGCCGCGACGCTGCTGGTGGTGCACGCCTGGTTCCCGCAGCCGGTGATGTTCACCGGGGGCAATCCTGCGGCCTGGTCGCTCAGTGACGAGGCCTTCTTCTATCTGCTCTTCCCCGCGCTGCTGGCGGCACTCTCGGGCCGCCGCGCCCGGGTCTGGGTCTGGACGGCTCTCGGGGTCACCTGCGCCGCCCTCGTGCTGTGGCCCGCCCTGTCAAGCCTCTCGCCCACCACCCGCAGCTGGGCGCTGGACTACCTGCCGCTGACCCGCGCCCTGCAGTTCGTACTGGGCGTGGTGGCCGGTCTCGCGCTCAAGCGCGGCTGGCGGCCTCCCGTGCCCCTGTGGGCGGCCGTGGGGCTCGTCGTCGGCTGGCACCTGGCCCTGATCCCGTGGTCGCACGCCGTCCCGGACGCCCTCTGGTACAGCCCCTACACCGCCTCGCAGTGGCTGTCGGCGCCGATCTTCGCGGCCCTGATCTGCGCCGCCGCCCGCGCCGACCTGGACGGCCGGCGCACCGGACTCGGCGGGGCCCGGATGATCCGGCTGGGGCACTGGTCGTTCGCCTGGTACCTCATCCACGAGATCGTGATCCGCGCGGCCGTCTTCCACTGGGGCAAGCCCGCCCCGGGCGCGGAAACGCTTCTGTTCTGGGCGGGTGTGCTGGTGGTCAGCCTGGCCGCCGCGGGCACGGCCTACCACTGGGTGGAGCACCCGGCCGAACGGTGGCTGCGCCGCGCCGGACCGTCCGTGCAGCCCTCCGGCCGGCCCGGCCCCCGGCCGACCGTGGGCGCGCAGTAGTCGACGCGAAACGGCTCGGGCCCTTCCTCGTCCGTACGAGGAAGGGCTCAGCCGCCGATGACGACGCGGCGGACGCCCTTCCAGGCCTCCGGGTCCGTCGTACGGCGACCGTCGACCAGGACGGTGACGTCCGGCAGGTCGGCCGGGGTCAGCGTGCGGTACTCGGCGTGGTCGGCCTGGAGGATCGCCGCGGTGACCTTCTCGCCCGCGTGCGGGGTGAGACCGTGGGCGGCGAGCTCCTCGTCCGTGTACATCGGGTCCGAGACGAACGGCACCGCGCCGCGCGCCTTGAGGGCCTCGACGGTCGGGAAGACGCCCGAGAAGGCGGTCTCCTTCACGCCACCACGGTAGGCGGCGCCCAGCACCAGCACGTTCACACCGGTCAAGTCGCCGTAGGCGGCGGCCAGCAGGTCGACGGCGTACTCGGGCATCGCGGCGTTCGCCTCACGGGCGGAGCGCACGACGGTCGCGGCCGGGTCGTTCCACAGGTACATCCGCGGGTAGATCGGGATGCAGTGACCGCCGACGGCGATGCCCGGCTGGTGGATGTGGCTGTAGGGCTGCGAGTTGCAGGCCTCGATGACCTTCTTGACGTCGATGCCGTTGCTGTCGGCGAAGCGCGCGAACTGGTTCGCCAGGCCGATGTTGACGTCCCGGTAGGTCGTCTCGGCGAGCTTGGCCAGCTCGGAGGCCTCGGCGGTGCCCAGGTCCCACACGCCGTTCGGCTGGGGCAGGTCGTCACGGGCGTCGAAGTCGAGGACGGCCTCGTAGAACTCGACACCACGGGCGGCGGAAGCCTCGTCGATGCCGCCGACCAGCTTGGGGTAGCGGCGCAGGTCGGAGAAGACGCGGCCGGTGAGGACGCGCTCCGGGGAGAACACCAGGTGGAAGTCCTCGCCCGCGGTCAGACCCGAGCCCTCGGCCAGCATCGGCGCCCAGCGGGTGCGGGTGGTGCCGACCGGCAGGGTGGTCTCGTAGCTGACGAGCGTGCCGGGCTTGAGGCCCTGGGCGATCGCCTTCGTCGCGGAGTCCATCCAGCCGAAGTCCGGCGTGCCCTCGGCGTCCACGAACAGCGGGACGACCACGACCACGGCCTCGGACTCGGCGACGGCGGACGCGGTGTCCGTGGTCGCGCTCAGCAGCCCGGCGTCGACGGCCTGCTTCAGCTTGACGTCGAGGTCGTGCTCGCCGGGGAAGGGCTCGACGCCGGCGTTGACCAGCTCGACGACCTTCTCGTTGACGTCCGCGCCGATGACCCGGTGGCCCTTGGAGGCGAACTGCACGGCCAGCGGGAGGCCAATCTTGCCGAGTGCTACTACACAGATGTTCATGGAGGGTCGCTACTTCCTTTTGGAACCGGTCGACTTCTTGAAACCGGCGGACTTCAACTTCCTGACACCGACCGACCGCAGGCGGACGGCCAGGGACTTCAGCTTCCGGGCGGGAGCCGCCAGCGCCCGGAGGATCCGTTCCCTCTTCGGCGGGTGCATCCGGGCCGTGTCGATCACGACCCGCCCCTTGTCGTTCACCAGGGCCGACGCGCGGTAGGGGTCTTCCTCGCGGCCCCACTGGCGGGCCAGCGGCATGGGAAGATCCTTGCCCCGCACGGGGATCTCGTACGTCGAACCGGCGACATACAGGTATACCCGCACACCGCGCTTGGCGGTGACGTACTCCAGCGGGACCCGGGCGTGCAGCACGGTCGCCGCGCCGTCGTCGGCGGGCTCCACCGTCATCTCGCCCACCGGCGCGGGCAGGACGTGGTCCGGCTTCAGCCGGCGTGCGCCGGGCTTGTCCGCCGACTTGGGCATGGCCCCCTTGACCAGCCGCAGCACCGTGCCGGAGACGTCACCGAGGACCGGCACCCGCACGGACACCGTATAGGTGAGGGCGTCGCCCTGCTGCTCCCAGCCGGAGGCCAGCAGCCGGGTCCCGTCGGCGAGGCGGCCCGGAACCGACTCCCCGACCAGCTCGTAGACCCGGTCGGGCAGGCCGATGCGCGGGTCGCGGAAGCCGGGGTAGCGGGCGTAGGCGCGGTCGCCCTCGATGAGGAACGGGGGCGCCCCGTGCTCCTTCTCCGAGCTGATCGCCTCGGCCAGTTCGTCGATCGCGCCGGCCCGCGCCAGCACGATGCGCACCCGGCGCTTGACGTCCATCGCGTCGCGGATGCCGTCGGTGAAGTAGACGTCGGCGAGCCGCGCGACGCCCGCGCAGATCTGCCGCTGCAGTTCGCGGTCCAGGCCCGGAAAGTCGTCCTGGACGAGCTTGGCGAGCTCCCACGTGAAGTGCCGTCGCAGTAGCGCGTCCCGCCCGGGGCCCGCCTCGACGAGACCGGCCGTGAAGTCCATGATCTCCGCCGTGGCACGCAGCCGTGCCAGGTGGTCGGCACGGTAGGTGATGTTGCTGGCGTCGCCGCGCTTGACCGCGTAGTAGCAGGTGTAGTCGGCCACCACCGAGATCTTGCGCGCACGCACGCAGGCCTCGATGGTGAAGGGCTGGTCGCTGCCCACCGGCAGGTGCTCGGGGAAGCGCAGCTTGTACTTCTCGACCAGTTCCCGCCGGAACAGCTTGGTGTTGGCGAGGGTGAACGGCAGCGCCGAGTCGTACAGACTGACGTCCGGGTCGTTCTTCTTGTAAAGAGCCTGGTGCACGTACCGGCCGTTGGTGCCGACCATCTTGCCGACGACGACGTCCGACTCGTACTGGTCGGCACACCGCACCATGCGCTCCAGCGCTTCCTCACCGAGGTAGTCGTCGGAGCCTATGAAGTACACGTACCGGCCGGTGGCGACGTCCAGCGCCCGGTTGCTGGGCGCCGCCGGGCCACCGGAGTTCGGCTGGTGGATCACCTTGACGGTGTCCGGGTACAGCGCCGCGAACCGGTCGAGTTCGCGGCCGCTGTCATCGGTGGAACCGTCGTCGACAGCGACGATCTCCAGCCGTTCCCGTCCGATGCTCTGCTGCACCAAGGAGTTCAGGCACTCCGTCAGGTACGGCATCGTGTTGTAGACCGCGACGACGACGCTGACGTCGGGCGCAGCACTCATTCTCGGGCTCCTGGTCTCCGCCAGCCGGCGTGGCTGGGTCCTGCGGGGAAAGTCTCACAGAACATAGGAGTCCTACCGAGCACGCACCGTTCCCCCGATGTGTGATGCTCAGCTGCCATGGACGGCCAGGTCCTCCACCGGAAGGGTAACGCTGGTGTTGTTCGTGGCCGATTCCAGGAGTGCCGCCGCCACCTCGACGGTGCGCATGCCCTGGCGCAGGGTGCAGATGTCGGCGGGCTTGCCGAGCACCGCGTCCCGGAACAGCTCGTGCTCGACCTGGAGCGGCTCGCGCTTCGGGATGGCGTAGCGGATCATGTCGCCCTCGGACACACCGCGGAACGCCTGGAGGGCCTCCCACTCGGTGGTCACGGCGGCGTTGGAGTGGAACGTCAGGTCGGCGGTGAGGGTGTCGGCGATGAAGCAGCCGCGCTCACCGGTGACCGAGGTGAACCGCTCCTTGAGCGGGCTCAGCCAGTTCACCAGGTGGTTGACCATGGTGCCGTCGTCGAGACGCCCCACCGCGGAGACCATGTCCTCGTGCTCACGGCCGCTCTTGGAGACGGTGTGCGCGGCGATGGACACGTACTGGCGGCCCGTCACCCAGCCCGTGAGGTCGATGTCGTGGGTGGCGAGGTCCTTGACGACACCGACGTCCGCGATGCGGTGCGGGAAGGGGCCCTGGCGGCGGGTGACGACCTGGTAGACGTCACCGAGCTCACCTGCCTCCAGGCGGGCGCGCAGCGACATCAGCGCCGGGTTGCAGCGCTCGATGTGACCCACGCCGGCCACCAGACCGCGCGACTCGAAGGCCTCGACGAGACGGCGGGCACCCTCGACGGTGTCGGCGACCGGCTTCTCGACCAGCGCGCAGACGCCGGCCTCGGCGAGCGCCAGACCGACCGGCTCGTGCAGGGCGGTGGGGCAGGCCACGACGGCGTAGTCCACACCGAGTGCGATGAGCTCCTCGACGGTGTTCAGGATCGGCGCGCCCTGGGCGGCGCCGAACTTGTCGCCCATCGGGTCGACGACGCCGACGAGGTCGACGCCCTCCAGACCCGACAGCACGCGGGCGTGGTGACGCCCCATGGAACCGAGGCCGACGAGTCCCGCTCGCAGCGACTTCCCGGTACTCACAGCTGCTCCCCCAGAGCATTGACGGCGGTGACGATGCGCTCCAGGTCCTGGGCGGACAGGGCCGGGTGCACGGGCAAGGACACGACCTGGGCGGCCGCGCGGTCCGTTTCGGGCAGGTCCCAGTCACGGCCCGCCTTCTGGTCCGGCTCCCAGTACGGCTTCAGCCGGTGGATGGGAGTCGGGTAGTACACGGCGTTGCCGATGCCGGCCTCGGTCAGCTTGGCCATGGCGGCGTCGCGGTCGCCCAGGACGCGCACCGTGTACTGGTGGTAGATGTGCCGCGCGCCCTCGGCGACCTTCGGCGTGATCACGTTCGGCGCGGTGATGTGCTCGGTGAGGTACGCGGCGTTGGCGATGCGCTGCTCGGTCCAGCCGTCCAGCTTGCGGCGCTGCACGCGGCCGATCGCGGCCGAGACGTCCGTCATGCGCACGTTGGCGCCGACGATCTCGTTGGCGTAGCGCTTCTCCATGCCCTGGTTGCGCAGCAGGCGCAGGGTGCGGGCGGTCTCCGCGTCGCCGGTGGAGATCATGCCGCCCTCGAGGCTGTGCATGTTCTTCGTCGGGTAGAAGCTGAAGGTGCCCGCGGCACCGAAGGCGCCGACCGGGGTGCCGTGCAGCGCGGCCGCGTGGGCCTGGCAGGCGTCCTCGACCACGGCGAGCCCGTGCTGCTCGGCGATCGCCATGATCTTGTCCATGGCGGCCGGGTGACCGTACAGGTGCACCGGCATGATCGCGGCGGTGCGCGGCGACAGGGCGGCCTCGACGGCGGCCGGGTCCAGGCAGTACGTCTCCGGGTCGATGTCCGCGAAGACCACGTCGGCGCCGACCAGCCGTACCGCGTTGGCGGAGGCGGCGAACGAGAACGACGGCACGATGACCTCGTCGCCCGGGCCGAGACCGAGGGCGAGGAGCGACAGATGCAGCGCGGAGGTACCGGAGTTGACGGCGACGCAGTGACGCCCGTCGACGAGCTCCGAGAACTCCTCCTCGAAGGCGGCCACTTCGGGCCCCTGGACGACCATGCCGCTGCGCAGTACGCGCACCGCGGCCTCGATCTCCTCCTCGCCGATCACGGGCTTGGCGGCCGGTACGAACTCATGGGCGTCGGTCATCGACATCCCCTCCTCTACGGCGACCTCTAAGCCGCACCACGTCTTGCTCGGTCGGGAAGAGACCGTGTCGATGCTCAGCACGGCCGCATCCCTGGTGTTTGTCCGCCGATGCCGGTGAGCGGGACGGACGGGTTGTACACAGGACCCCGCCCCCTGAGGGTTTCTTGCGGGTAGTCAGCCGTGTCCGGTTGGAGGACCGGATGTGCTCATCGGCCGGGGTCACGGTGTGCATAGCTTTGGCCACCGGGACCACGGTGCACGTTACCAGCACGCGGACAGCGATTTTCCCAAGGGTTACCACAGTGAAACTCACGGAAAGCGTGCGCTCCATCACAAGGGAAGCACAGAGTAGCCCGCTGCCGAACGCCATGCGACGCGGCCACCCGGAGGACACCGGATGGCCGCGTCGCATCAGCGCCGGGGAGCAGCGGACGTCACTCCTCCGTCGAGGCCGAGACCGTCGGCTGGCCCTGCTGGGCCGCCGCCGTGGTCTTCGACACCGCCTTGGCGGCCTTCTTCGCCGTCGTCTTCTTCGCGACGGTCTTCTTCGCGGCCGTCTTCTTCACCGCCGCCGTCTTCTTGGTGGCGGCCTTCTTCGCCGTGGCCTTCTTCGCCGTCTTGCGCGCGGCCGCCTTCTTCGCCGGAGCGGCCTCCGCCTCCTCGGCGAGTGCCTCGGGCGCCTCGGGCGCGTCGGTCTCCTCGGCGGGCGCTTCCACGACCGACGGCACGACCACGACGGCCGCCTCCTCGGACGCGGTCGGCGCGGTGGCCTTGCGTACGGCACGGCGCCGCGGGCGGGCCGGAGCCGCGCTCTCGACGACGGGCTCGGCGACCTGCTCCGCCTCGGGCTGCTCCACCGCTGCGGCCTCGGCGACCGGGGCCGGCGCGACCGACGGCTCGGCGACCGTCAGCACGGCGGCCTCCGCCCCGGCGGGCGAACCGGCCGGCGCGGACACCTTGCGGGTGGCGCGACGACGGGTACGGCCCTTGGGCGCGGCCTCGTCGACGGGGGCCTCGGCGGCCGCGGCCTCGACGACCGGGTCCTCGACGGCGACCGGTTCGGCCTGCGCGGTGACCGCCTCGGCCGGCTGCACCGGACGCTCGGCCTCCGCCTCGGCGGTGACCTCCTGCGCGGTGGGCGCCTCGACGATCTCCTCGACGGGCTCCTCCGTGGCGCTCGCCTCGAAGCCGCCCGCCCTGCGCGACGCGCCGCCCCTCGGCGTACCCGCCGGAGCGGACGCCCGGCGGCTCGCCCTACGGCGGCCCCGGCCACGCGTGGCAGAGGCCTCCGCCTCGGCGATGCTGCTGTACAGCTCCTCGTCCGGCGCGAACTCGGGGGCCGCGAGCGCGACCGGCTCGGCCACCTCGGCGGCGACCTCGGCCTCGCTCTCCGTCTCCTGCCCGGCGCCTGCCGGCGACTCGGCGAGGTCGGCCGTCACCGTGTCGTGCTCGTGGTCATGGCCCTGTCCCTCGCCACCGCGGCCGCGCTTCTTGCGCTTGCCGCCGCCACCGACCGCGGTCGGCTGCTCCATGTGGACGATGACGCCGCGCCCGTTGCAGTGCACGCAGGTCTCGGAGAACGACTCCAGCAGTCCCTGGCCGACCCGCTTGCGGGTCATCTGCACGAGGCCCAGCGAGGTCACTTCCGCGACCTGGTGCTTCGTACGGTCGCGGCCCAGGCACTCCAGCAGGCGCCGCAGCACCAGGTCCCGGTTGGACTCCAGCACCATGTCGATGAAGTCGATCACGATGATGCCGCCGAGGTCGCGCAGCCGCAGCTGACGCACGATCTCCTCGGCCGCCTCCAGGTTGTTCCTGGTGAC
The DNA here is from genome assembly GCF_001426425.1 of Streptomyces sp. Root1310. Lineage (NCBI taxonomy): Bacteria > Bacillati > Actinomycetota > Actinomycetes > Kitasatosporales > Streptomycetaceae > Streptomyces > Streptomyces sp. Root1310. The sequence goes on from NZ_LMEQ01000001.1 coordinate 1,100,885, forward strand.
CGTCTCCTCGAGGTTGCCGCCCTGGCCGGTGAACTTGCCGGTGTTGACGTCGACGACGACCATCGCCTCGGTCCGGTCGATCACCAGCGAACCGCCGCTGGGCAGCCAGACCTTGCGGTCCAGCGCCTTGGCGAGCTGCTCGTCGATCCGGTACGTGGCGAAGACGTCGACCTCGGAGGTCCACCTGTTCAGGCGGTCGGCCAGGTCGGGCGCGACGTGCGAGACGTACCCGTGGATGGTCGACCAGGCCTCGTCACCGCTGACGATGACCTTGGAGAAGTCCTCGTTGAAGATGTCGCGCACGACCCGGACGGTCATGTCCGGCTCGCCGTACAGCAGCGTCGGCGCGTTGCCGCCGTTCTTCGCCTTCTTCTGGATGTCCTCCCACTGCCCCTGCAGCCGCTCGACATCGCGGCGCAGCTCGTCCTCGCTCGCGCCCTCGGCGGCGGTGCGCACGATGACGCCCGCGTCCTCGGGGACGATCTTCTTGAGGATCGTCTTCAGCCGGGCCCGCTCGGTGTCGGGCAGCTTGCGGCTGATGCCGGTCATCGAGCCCTCGGGCACGTACACGAGGTAGCGGCCCGGGAGCGACACCTGGCTGGTCAGCCGGGCGCCCTTGTGGCCGATCGGGTCCTTGGTCACCTGGACGAGGACCGACTGACCCGACTTGAGGGCGGCCTCGATGCGACGCGGCCCGTTGGCCATGCCGAGCGCCTCGAAGTTGACCTCACCGGCGTACAGGACGGCGTTGCGCCCCTTGCCGATGTCGATGAAGGCGGCCTCCATGGACGGCAGCACGTTCTGGACCTTGCCCAGGTACACGTTGCCGACGTAGGAGGTGGCCTGCTCCTTGTTGACGTAGTGCTCGACGAGCACGTTGTCTTCCAGGACGCCGATCTGGGTGCGCTCGCCGCTCTGGCGGACGACCATCACCCGCTCGACGGCCTCGCGACGGGCCAGGAACTCGGCCTCGGTGATGATCGGCACACGACGGCGGCCCTGCTCACGGCCTTCCCGGCGGCGCTGCTTCTTCGCCTCCAGACGGGTCGAGCCCTTGATGGACTGCACCTCGTCGGACGGCTCGGAGGGCTTGCGCGGCTCACGGACCTTGACGACCGTGCGCTCCGGGTCCCCGTCACTCTGCTCGGCTTCGGGAGAGGAGTCGCCGGCACGACGGCGACGGCGACGGCGACGACGGCTGCCGGCGGTGGAGCCACCGGCCTCCTCCTCGGCGTCCTCCGCGTCCTCGTCCTCCTGCTCGGCGGTGTCCTCGGCGTCCTGCGCGGCCTGCTCGGCGGCGAAGTCGTCGGAATCGGCCTCGCCGGAGTCCCCCTCGCCGTCGGCCGCATCGCCACGACGACGGCGGCGGCCGCCACGACGGCGACGGCGGCGCGAACCGGTCTCCTCGGTGTCGTCGTCACCGTCGACGACGTCCTCGGCCTCGTCGGCCTCGTCCTGCTCGGTCTCCGACTCGTCGGCGACGGGGGTCGCGACGGGCGCGGCGGCCGCGGCGGTCCGGCCGGTCTCGGCCTCGTCGCCGGAACCGGCGGCGCGGCGACGGCGGCGGCGACGCGACCCGGTCGGCTCCTCCGGAGCCTCCTGAGTGACCTCGGTCTCCTCGGGCTCCTCGGCCTCCGGCACCTCGGTCCCGGCGGCGGCGGCCTCGGCCGCGGCCCGCTGCGGTGTCTGGAACTGCGGCTCGGCGAACACGGGCGCCTGGAACACGGCGACCGCGGGCCGCGCCGGACGACGCGGCGCGTCGGCCTCCGCGCTCTCCTGCGAGGGCGCGGAGAAGCCTCCGGCGGCCCGGCGGACCACCCGACGGCGCCCACGACGGGAACCGGCGTCCTCGTCCTCCTGGGCGGACGGCGCGGTCTGAGCGGTCTCGGCGGCGGGCGCGGCCTCGGCCGGGGCGGCGGGCGCCTCGGGGGCCTTCGCCTCTTCGACGGGGGCGACAGCCTCGGTGACGGCCGGCTCGGAAACCTCGGCCTCGGCGGGCGCGGTCACCCGACGCGTGGCGCGACGGCGGGTGCGGGGAGCGGGCTCGGCGGGCGCCTCGTCGCTCACGGCGGGCGCCTCGGGCTCGGCGGCGACGGCCGGAGCCGCCGTCTCGGCGGCGACGGCGGGCGTCTCGGCCTCCGGCGCACCGGCGGGCGCGGTCACCCTGCGGGTGGCCCGGCGCCGCGTACGGGGCGCGGCCTCGGCGGGCGCCTCGTCCGCCGCCTGCGCGACAGGCTCGGGCTCGACGGCGGGCTCGACGACCTCGGCCGGGGCCTCGGTGGGCGTCGCCACGCGACGCGTGGCCCGGCGACGGCCACGGCGAGGAGCGGCGTCCTCGGCGGCTGCCTCCTCGGCGGGGGCTTCCTCCACGGCGGCGGGCGCGCTCACCTCGGCGGCCACGGGCAGTACGGTCTCGGCGGCCTCGGCGGCGGCCGGAGCCCCGGCGGGCGCGGAGGCACGGCGGGTGGCCCGGCGCCGGGTACGCGGCGCGGCCTCGGCGGCTTCCTCGGCCTGGGTGTCGGCCGTGCCGTCGGCCTGGGCGGCCTCGGTGACCTCGTCTTCGAGGTCCTCCGCCAACTGCTCGGCGGACTCCACGGCCGGTATGGCCGGCGTGGTGATCTCGGCCGAGGTGTCGGCGCCGGCGACCGGCGGACCCGCCGGCCGGGAAGCGGCACGGCGCCGCCGACGCGGCGGCAGGGTGTCGCTGGGGCTGTTCGCTTCGGAGTCCTTGGCGGACTCTGCGGATTCGGTTGGCTCGAGCATGCGGGCGTTTCTCCCGTCAGGCTCCCGGGCGCCGCGCCTGGTCCGGCGTCGATCACGGGGGATCGATCGCCGTTGACGTCCGCGGCTCGCGCGATGCGCGGTGCCGCCGTCCGGGGCGCGGGCGCCGCACGGGAGCTCTCTGTGTCCTGTCTCGCCGGTTCCGTACGCCGAATGCGTACGGCCTGGCGAAAGTCTTCTGGTCGGTTGCCGCCCGACCCAGGTGGCTCCCGAGTACGAGGGCGGCGCTACGACGTCCGTCCCTTCGCGGGACTTCCCTACGCGGGCGCCTTCGCGGCGGCAGCGGGTTCGGCCGTTGTGGGGGCCTGAGCTGCCTCGCGGTCGGGTGCGAGCGGGTCGGTCACCGTGCCGGTCTCTTCATCGAACAGCCCCTGCGCCAGCCTGGTCACCGCAGCGGGGACCGGCGGCGCCAGGTCGGCCACGGCGCGAAGACCGGACAGGACGTCGTCGGGTCGTACGGCAGGCGTCACGTGCCGAACAACCAGGCGCAGTATCGCACAGGGCTGGTCCGTCGGCCTATCAGCGGGTTCACTGTGCGTCTCAAGTTGTACGACGGCGGCGCGGGCGTCGAAGGTTCGGACGCCGTTCTTGGCCATCCGCTGGACCTCGACGGCGTCGGCCTTGTTGAAGGCCTCCACCGCGCGATCGGCGTCGGCCGGGTCCACCCCGTCCAGCCGCAGCTCCCATACGGAGGCCGTCAGCCGGTCGGCGAGCCCCGAGGTCCGGGCCTCGACCGCGTCGACGATGTCGAGCCCGGTGGGCAGCGACTCGTCGAGGAGGATTCTCAGCTTCTCCGGATCACGCGCCGCGGTGAGCGCGATCTCCAGGTACTCCGCCTCACTGCCCGTGCCGGTGGGTGCGGCATTGGCGTACGACACCTTCGGATGCGGCGTGAACCCCGCCGAGTACGCCATCGGCACCTCGGCACGGCGCAGCGCACGCTCGAAGGCGCGCTGGAAGTCACGGTGGCTGGTGAACCGGAGGCGGCCGCGCTTGGTGTAGCGCAGTCGGATGCGCTGCACCGCGGGTGCGGGCGGCGGGCCTTCGGGCTGTCGCTTGCCCAGTGTCGTTCAGTCCTTCGTGAGAGCGGTCGTACTCCTACCAAGAGTACGTGTCTCCGCCCCCGATGGTTCCCGCCGGCCGACCGCCTCCCGCTCCGGCGACTCCCCGAAGAGCATCCGGCGCACGTCCGCGCGGGCCTGGCGGGCGGTCTCCCGCGCGGCGGCCAGGGTCTGCCGGGTGGCCCGTCCCACACTGCGCGCGGCGCGGGCGGCGGGACGCAGCACGGCGTCCCGGACGACATGCCCGACCGGGGTGAGGACGCTCCGGTACATCCAGCGCACGGGCTCGACGAAGATCCACCGGAAGAGCGTCCCGAGGAACCGGCCGACGGCCCGCGAGATCCGTCCGGCGATCCGCCAGGCGTGCCCGAGGGCCTCCCCCACCTCCCGCGCGACGACCGCCAGGAAGCGGCCGACGGGGGCGAGCACCCAGCGCCACAGCGCGAGCACCGGCAGCACGACCAGGATCCGGGCGGTCCAGTACAGGACCGCGCCGATCCCGGTGACGAGCAGTGTCAGGAGCTGCCACACCCCGCGGGCGCACCAGGCGATCGCCCGACCGGCCGGCGCGAGGACCCATCGGTGGACCCAGCCCGCAGGCACGACGACGAGGTACCGCAGCAGCCACGCCACGACGGTGTACGCGCCGACGCCGACGGCGGCGAGAAGAACCCCGATCCCCTTCAGCAGCCAACGGCCCGCGTGCCCGACCGGCGTCAGCAGGCGCGCGTACACCCACGCCAGACCGGCCCCGATGCCGCGCGCGAGCCACGCGATGCCGTGCCCGGCCGGCGTCAGGACGTGCCGGTAGACCCATACCACCGGCACCACGAGCAGCACGTGGACGAGCCATCCGAGCGCCCTGCCCACCGGGACGAGGACATATCGCCACAGCCCGATCAGCGGCCAGACGAGCAGCGCTTTCCCGAGCCACAGCAGGGCTCGCCCCAGCGGCCGGAGCACCGCGTCCCGAAGGAGCCGCCCCACGACGACGAGCGCGTCCCACACCATCCGCACCGGGACGACCAGCACGAGCACGACGATCCGCACGGGCAGCCGGACGGCCACCACGAGGCACCCCTCGGGCGCCCGCACAGGCGGCTGCGCGGGCTGTCCGGTGCGCTGTCCGGCGGGCGGCTTCTCCAGGTCCATAACGACGTAGACGCTACAACCACCTCGGTGGATGCGCTGTTGAGGGTGCGTCAGGGGCGGGCTACCTCTTCCGGGGCCGCGCCGCCTTCCCCGCCCGGGACACCTTCGGACGGCGTTCCGGGCCGGCCGGCCGGGGGACGGCCTGGACGTGGGGCGCGGAGAACTCGCGGTTGGCCATCGTCTGGCGGCGCACGGCGTCGGGCAGGTCCGGCATCGCCAGCAGGGTGTCGCACGCCCGGACGGCGGTCCGGTGGTCGCCGACCCAGTAGGCGCAGATGGAGAACTCGAAGAGCAGGCCCCACCGGTAGACCCACGACCGGGTGAAGAGCAGGTCGTCGGGTTCACTCCTGCCGACGACCGCACTGAGCAGGGCGTACGCGGTGTGGTAGCGGCTCTTCAGGCGCAGTCGTGAGGCCAGTTCGTAGACGGCCTCCAGGCGCGTCGGGCGGGAATTCCAGGCGCGGGAGAACGCGTCCATGGCTCCGGGCCAGTCGTCGGTCTTCTCCGCCCGCAGGATCCCGGCCTCCAGGAGCGAGCAGTAGACCTCCTCGCCCCAGCCGCCGAGCTCGGCACGCCGCTCGTACAGGGCGATCGCCTCGTCCGCGTGGCCCAGGTCGCGTTCAGTGTTGGCGAGATAGAAGACCGTGCGCGCGTTGGTGGGGTCGCGCTCCAACTCGCCCCGCAGCAGGCGCGCGTCGCGCTCGAACTTGTCGCTGCGGCAGCCGCCGTCCGCGTGGTCCTCGATGACGAGCGCGTCCAGGTTCTCCTGCCGGTCGGGGCCGTCGGTGCACGGGTACTCGTGGGTGACGCCCTCGTAGCGCCAGGCCAGGTCGCCCCGCATGAGGTGTTTGAAGCGGTGCTGGGTGCCCGGGGTGTCGTACCGCAGCATGTACGAGTCCGCGGTCAGCCGGGGCAGCGGGGCGTCCTGGCGCATCACGTGGTCGGCGTCGAGGGTGAGCAGGTAGCCGGCCTTGCCGCGGGCGTGCCGGATGTTCAGCGTCCGGTTGTGCCCGAAGTCGACCCAGGGCTCCTCGTGGAGTTCGCCCGGGATGCCGTCGAGCACCTTGCGGATCAGATCCTGCGTGCCGTCGGTCGAGCCGGTGTCGGAGATCACCCAGTGGTCGATGAGGGGCCGTACGGACTCCAGGCAGCGTTCGATCACGCGCGACTCGTCCTTGACGATCATGCACAGGCACAGGGTCTGGTTCGTCACGGGCGTCAACGTGACACAGGCCCGATCTCCGGCCGGCCGTCCCACGCGAGGAATACCCCATCAGAACGCATGGATTAGCCCGATACGTCAATAAACATGAGGTTTATGACCTTATATACCGCTCGAATCACGTCGCCCGGGTCAAGCTCGCCCTCAGGCCCGGGGAGCGCCCGGACCGGTTGACGCAAGGAGCACGTGCATGCGACGCGAATGGGGACCGTACTCCCTCCTCGGGCCGGTGGCCCGACACAGATGCAAGCAGGCCGGCATGGTGGCCTCGCTCGCCGTGATCATGACGGCCGGCGTGATCAGCCCGGCCGCCGCGGCGGCGCGTGGCGTCACCGGCCTGGTACGGGCCGAGGCCCCCGATGCGGGCGGCAAGTGCAAGCCCGCGCACCACAAGCCCCGGGCGACCGAGGCCGCCGGCGGCAAGGACAAGTGCCAGGGGCCCACCGGCCCGCGGGGCCCCAAGGGCGCGACCGGCCCGACGGGACCGACCGGCCCCACGGGAGCCACCGGCGCGACGGGAGCCACCGGCACCGACGGCGGGCCGGGTCCCACGGGGGCCACCGGGCCGTGCGCCGACATCGACGCCTTCCAGGACCAGCAGGTCTACGAGGTCCGTGGCGCGGTGAGCGGCACCGTCACGTACGCGGGCATCCGTGATGTCCGTCCCAACTTCGACCACACCCTGAGGTGGACCGACCTCAGCAACAGGACCGGGTATCCGAACGGCGGCGCGGCCGGCTTCGCCTGCGGCGTCTCGATCAACGAACACAGCCAGGGCAACCAGGACCTGGCGGGCATCAAGATCGACATCCTGACCACCACGGGTCAGGTCTTCGAGATCATCTGCACGGAGAGCCACACCGCGGGCACCGCGGCCACCTTGAGCTGCCCCAACCCCGCACTCCCGACCCTGGCCTGGCAGCCGTTGAACTCCCCGGAGCCGGGGAACAACAACAACCGTCGCCTCTGACGCCGACGGCGGCAGCGCGACAGACGGCCCTGATCCCCCTTCCCATCGGAAGGGGGACCCACTCGACGACGGGCTCAGTGCGCGTGCGCGCTCCCCGTCGGCTGCTTCACCGTCAACGGCAGCAGCTTCTTGCCGGTCGGGCCGATCTGGATGTGGGTGTCCATCGCCGGGCACACCCCGCAGTCGAAGCAGGGCGTCCAGCGGCAGTCCTCGACCTCCGTCTCGTCGAGGGCGTCCTGCCAGTCCTCCCAGAGCCAGTCCTTGTCGAGGCCCGAGTCCAGGTGGTCCCAGGGCAGGACCTCCTCGTAGGACTTCTCGCGGGTCGTGTACCAGTCGACGTCCACGCCGAAGGCGGGCAGCGTCTTGTCGGCGCAGGCCATCCAGCGGTCGTAGGAGAAGTGCTCGCGCCAGCCGTCGAAGCGGCCGCCGTCCTCGTAGACGGCCCGGATGACGGCACCGATACGGCGGTCGCCGCGCGAGAGGAGGCCCTCGACGATGCCCGGCTTGCCGTCGTGGTAGCGGAAGCCGATCGAGCGGCCGTACTTCTTGTCGCCCCGGATCTTGTCCCGCAGCTTCGTCAGGCGCGCGTCGGTCTCCTCGGCGGAGAGCTGCGGCGCCCACTGGAACGGGGTGTGCGGCTTCGGCACGAACCCGCCGATCGACACCGTGCAGCGGATGTCGTTCTGGCCGGAGACCTTGCGGCCCTCGGCGATCACCTTCATCGCCATGTCGGCGATCTGCAGGACGTCCTCGTCCGTCTCCGTCGGCAGACCGCACATGAAGTACAGCTTCACCTGGCGCCAGCCGTTGCCGTACGCGGTGGAGACCGTCCGGATCAGGTCCTCCTCGGAGACCATCTTGTTGATGACCTTGCGCATGCGCTCCGAGCCGCCCTCGGGGGCGAAGGTCAGACCGGACCGGCGGCCGTTGCGGGTCAGCTCGTTCGCCAGGTCCACGTTGAAGGCGTCCACGCGGGTGGAGGGGAGGGACAGGCCGATCTTGTCCTCCTCGTAGCGGTCCGCGAGGCCCTTCGCGACCTCGCCGATCTCGCTGTGGTCGGCGCTCGACAGCGAGAGCAGGCCGACCTCCTCGAACCCGGTCGCCTTCAGGCCCTTCTCGACCATGTCGCCGATACCGGTGATCGACCGCTCGCGCACCGGACGCGTGATCATGCCGGCCTGGCAGAAACGGCAGCCGCGGGTGCAGCCGCGGAAGATCTCCACCGACATCCGCTCGTGCACCGTCTCGGCGAGCGGGACCAGCGGCTGCTTGGGGTAGGGCCACTCGTCGAGGTCCATGACCGTGTGCTTCGACACGCGCCACGGAACGCCCGACTTGTTCGGCACCACACGGGCGATCCGGCCGTCGGGCAGGTACTCCACGTCGTAGAACCGCGGGATGTACACCGCGCCCGTCTTCGCGAGACGGAAGAGGACCTCCTCGCGGCCGCCCGGCCGGCCCTCCGCCTTCCACTCGCGGATGATCTTCGTCATGTCCAGCACGGCCTGCTCGCCGTCGCCGATGACCGCCGCGTCGATGAAGTCGGCGATCGGCTCGGGGTTGAAGGCCGCGTGACCGCCCGCCAGCACGATCGGGTCGTCGAGGCCGCGGTCCTTGGACTCCAGCGGGATACCCGCGAGGTCCAGCGCCGTGAGCATGTTCGTGTAGCCCAGCTCCGTGGAGAAGGACAGTCCGAACACGTCGAAGGCCTTCACCGGGCGGTGGCCGTCCACGGTGAACTGCGGGACCGAGTGCTCCCGCATCAGCGCCTCCAGGTCCGGCCACACGCTGTACGTGCGCTCGGCCAGGACCCCCTCCTGCTCGTTCAGCACCTCGTAGAGGATCATGACGCCCTGGTTGGGCAGCCCGACCTCGTAGGCGTCCGGGTACATGAGCGCCCAGCGGACGTCGCAGGACTCCCAGGGCTTGACGGTGGAGTTGAGCTCGCCGCCCACGTACTGGATCGGCTTCTGCACATGCGGGAGCAAGGCTTCTAGCTGCGGGAAGACCGACTCGACAGACATCGCGGCATTACCTTCGTGAGCTGGCGGGGACAGGGGTGACCATCAAGCGTAACCCGCTCGGCGGACTCCCCCGCCCGCGAAGGTCCCGGCGCTAGACCTCCATCGCCCCCTTGGTCCTCTTCCACTCCGCCGGCATGGCCTCCTCGACCCGCTCCGCGCGCCGCTCCTCACGGGCGTACAGCACGCCGTACGTGAAGGCGCTCTCCCCCGCCGCGTGCGCCACCGCGGACAGCTCCCGCAGGGTGGTGCGGGCCATGACGCTGTCCTGGTGGTCGCCGAGCAGGCTCTGGAGCGACTTCATGGACTTGACCAGCGTCTTGGCCGCGCCGCCGAGGGCCGGGCCGGCCGTCTCGGCCGCGTACCGCGTCCGCTTGGCCTTCTTGCGGGCCTCGTGCAGCGCGAGATCGCGGTCGGTACCCGGTTCCTGCTCCATGGCCTCCTCGACCAGCGCGGACACCTTCCCGAAGTCCTTGCGTACGGCCTTGGCGAGCACCTTGTCCGGCTTCTTGCCGGCCGCCTTCAGCGTCGGCGGGTCGGTGACCACGGCGTCCAGGCTGTCGAGGAGCGTCAGATAGCGCTGGGAGTCGAGTACACCGAGCAGCCGGCGGCGGGACCCGTGCTCCCCGGCCTTGGCCCAGGTGCGCAGCCGGTCGTGGATCGGGCCGGAGACCAGGGTGGACGGCAGTTCGTCGAGGGCCGCGTCCAGCCGCGCGGCCAGCACCTCGTGGTCGCGGCCCACGCCCAGCTCCCCGGCCAGCCATTTCAGTTCGGCGGCGATCGGGTCGGTGACCTCCCGGTCGAGGACCTTGCGGAAGGAGCGGAACGTGCTGCGCAGCCTGCGGGTGGCGACCCGCATGTCGTGGATCGACTCCTCGGCGTCCCGGCGCACGGCCGGGTCCAGCTCCACGATCGCGTCCCGCTGGGCACGGATGTACGCCAGGACGTGATCGCCGGCGGTGACGGGCTCGGCGGGACCCTTGTCCTTCGGCCGCGGGTGCCCGCCCTTCGTCTCCGCCAGCGCCCGCGCCAGCTTCGACGCCGACTTCGACGGCCGTACGCCCGCCTTGCGCAGCCGCTTCTCCACCTTGTCGAGCAGGACCGGATCGCCGCCGTCGGCGAGCTCCACCTCGATCTCGGTCCACTGGGCGCTGCCCTCGCCGCCGAACTTCCGGTCCGCGGTGACGGCGTCCACGCTCGCCTCGGCGAGCAGCCGGCCCTGCGCGTCGACGAGTTCACGGATGTCCCGGCTGGAACGCAGCCGCACCACGGGCACGAGCTGTCCCTCCCGGATGCGGGAGCGGACCAGCCCGGCGAGCTCGTCGGGTACGGCGTCGGAGAGCGGCGCCCTGATCTCGTCCCGGACGCCGGGCCCCACCGGCAGCTTCAGGTGCCAGCCGGCGTCGGCGCCCCCGGTGCGGCGACGCAGGGTGATCGAGGCCGAGGCCAGGCGCAGGTCGGAGGTGTCGTAATAGGTCGCGTCCAGCTCGGTGACGCCCTTGTCGAGAACGGACGCGACCCCGGCGACACCGGTCAGGTCGGGCAGCCCGCTCTCATCGGATTCGTACTTGCGCTCGATCTCGCGTTTCGTCTCCGTCATGAATCGAACCTAGTCGGAGTCGGGCCCGAACGGCAGTGTGCACCGAAGCCGAATCGCGACCCGACCAGGGGAAAACCGGAGGTCTGACGCTGTCCCGCGCCTCCTACGCCGACATGGGCCGCTGCACCCGGATGGACTGGAGCAGCCCCAACGCCACCCACACCGCGAACATCGACGTGCCGCCGTAGGACACGAACGGCAGCGGCAGACCCGTCACCGGCATGATCCCCAGGGTCATCCCGATGTTCTCGAAGGACTGGAAGGCGAACCAGGCCACGATGCCCGCGGCGACGATCGTGCCGTACAGCTCCGTGGTCTCACGCGCTATACGGCTGGCACGCCAGAGGATCACCCCGAGCAGGACGATGATCAGGCCCGCGCCCATGAAGCCCAGTTCCTCGCCCGCGACGGTGAAGACGAAGTCCGTCTGCTGCTCCGGGACGAACTGGCCGGTCGTCTGTGAGCCGTGGAACAGCCCGGCGCCGGTGAGGCCGCCGGAGCCGATCGCGATCCGCGCCTGGTTGGTGTTGTAGCCGACGCCCGCGGGATCGAGGCTGGGGTTGGCGAAGGCGGCGAACCGGGCGATCTGGTAGTCGTCCAGGATGTGCAGCTGCCAGACGGCGATCGCGCCGGCCGCGCCCGCGCCGAGCAGTCCGAAGACCCAGCGGTTGGAGGCGCCGGAGGCCAGCAGCACGCCCAGCACGATCATCACCATGACCATGACGGACCCGAGGTCGGGCATCAGCATCACGATCAGCATGGGGACGGCCGCGAGCCCGAGGGCCTGGAGCACCGTGCGGTGGTCGGGGTAGAGCTTGTCGCCGGCGTCGACCCGCGCCGCGAGCAGCATCGCCATGCCCAGGATGATCGTGATCTTCACGAACTCCGAGGGCTGGAGCGAGAAACCGCCGCCGACCACGATCCAGGAGTGCGCGCCGTTGACCGTCGAGCCCAGCGGTGTCAGCACCGCCAGGATCCCCATGAGCGAGAGGCCGTAGAGGACCGGCACCGCGTTGCGCAGGGTGCGGTGGCCGAGCCAGATCGTGCCGATCATCAGGCACATGCCGATGCCGGTGTTCATCAGGTGCCGGACGAGGAAGTAGTACGGGTCGCCCTGGTTGATCTCGGTGCGGTTGCGGGTCGCCGAGTAGACCAGGAGCGAGCCGATCAGCGACAGGGCGATCGCCGACATCAGTATCGGCCAGTCCAGCCGCCGGGCCAGCGAGTCACGGGCGAAGACCCGGGTCCAGCCGGCCCGCTCGGGCCCGTATCCGGAGACGGAGAAACCGTTCGCGCCGCTCATGTGCACATCCTCCGGCTTCCCCTCTTCCGCCGTCGCCTGCGGGTGTCGCGGTTGGTGCTCGTGTTCTGCTGCACGGTGCCCGCCGGCTGCGTCTCGTCCTGCTCCGGCGCGCCCTGCTGGCTGACGCGCTGCTCCTTCGCCGGGTCCTTGGAGACCTTCGGGGCCTTGATCGTGCCGTCCGCCTGGACCTTCGGCAGGCTGGTCTGCGGGGTGGGCAGCAGGGCGTTCTTCTTGTCGATCTTGCCGTCGTCGGCGACGCCGTACATCGCGTTGTAGATGTGCCGCACGGCCTCACCGGAGGCGCCCGAACCGGTACCGGCCTGAGCGATCGTCATGACGACCGTGTAGTCCTTGCTGTACGTGGCGAGCCAGGACGTCGTCTGCTTGCCGTAGACCTCCGCGGTACCGGTCTTGGCGTGCAGCGGGATCTCCTCCTGCGGCCAGCCGCCGAACTTCCAGGCGGCGGTACCGCGGGTGACCACGCCCTCCAGCGCGGCGTCCATGCCCTTGATCGTCGCCTTGTCGACCGGCAGCTTGCCCTGGACCTTGGGCTTGATCTCCTGGACGGTCTTGCCGTCGGCGCTGACGATCGCCTTGCCGATGGTCGGGGTGTACATCGTGCCGCCGTTGGCGAGCGCCCCGTAGATCACGGCCTCCTGGATCGGCGTGACGAGGGTGTCGCCCTGGCCGATGGAGTAGTTGATCGAGTCGCCCTCGCGCATCTTGTTGCCCTCGAGGCAGTTCTCGTAGGCGATCTTCTCGACGTAACTGCCGTCCTTCTTGCCGTACTTGCACCAGGAGTCCTTGTTGGCCTTCCAGTAGGACTCCTTCCACTGGCGGTCCGGGACCCGGCCGGTGACCTCGTTGGGCAGGTCGATGCCGGTCACCTTGCCCAGACCGAACTGGTGGGCGGCCTTGTAGAAGTAGTCCTTGGGCTCACCCTTCGCCGGGTTGATGCCGCCGTCCTTCTTCCACTCCCGGTCCGCCAGACCGTAGAAGACGGTGTCGCAGGAGACCTCCAGAGCCCGGCCGAGCGAGATGGGGCCGAAGCTCTCGCCCTCGAAGTTCTTGAAGACCTGGCCGCCCACCGAGTACGAGCTGGTGCACGGGTAGCCGCCGTCCCACTCGTAGCCCGCCTCGACCGCGGCGGCCGTGGAGACCACCTTGAAGGTCGAACCAGGCGCGGACTGACCCTGTATGGCCCGGTTCAGCAGCGGGTAGTCGGAGTTCTTCCCGGTGAGCTTCTTGTAGTCCTTGGCGGAGATGCCGCCGACCCAGACGTTGGGGTCGTAGGCCGGGGCGGACGCCATGGCGACGACACGGCCGGTCTTGGCCTCCATCACCACGACCGCTCCGGAGTCGGCCTTGTAGTTCTCGCCGGTGATCTTGTCGAACTGGGTGCGGGCGATCTTCATCGCGTTGTTCAGCTCGTACTCGGCGACCCGCTGGACGCGGGCGTCGATGCTGGTGACGAGGTTGGAGCCGGGCTGGGCCGCGTCCGCCTCGGCCTGGCCGATGACCCGGCCGAGGTTGTCCACCTCGTAGCGGGTGACGCCGGCCTTGCCGCGCAGCTGCTTGTCGTACTGGCGCTCAAGGCCGCTGCGGCCGACCTGGTCGGAACGCAGATAGGGCGAGTCGGTGTCCTGGGCCTTGGTGATCTCGTCGTCCGTCACCGGCGAGAGGTAACCGAGCACCTGGGCGGTGTTGGCGTTCCCGGGGGCCGCGTAACGGCGAACGGCCTCGGGCTCGGCGGTGATGCCGGGGAAGTCCTCGGCGCGCTCGCGGATCTGGAGGGCCTGCTTGGCGGTGGCCTCGTCGGTGATCGGGATCGGCTGGTAGGGCGAGCCGTTCCAGCAGGGCTGGGGGGTCTTCGCGTCGCAGAGCCGGACCTTCTGCTCGACCTCCTCCGCGCTCATGCCGAGGACGCCCGCGAGCTTGGCCAGGACCGCCTTGCCGTCGTCCTTCTGCTTCAGCAGGTCCGTGCGGGAGGCGGAGACCACCAGCCGCGTCTCGTTGTCGGCGAGGGCCACCCCGCGCGCGTCCAGGATCGAGCCGCGCACGGCGGGCTCGACGACCTGCTGGACGTGGTTGCCGGAGGCCTCCTTGGCGTACTCCGCGCCCTCCCGGATCTGGAGGTACCACAGGCGGCCGCCGAGGGTGCCGAGCAGGGAGAGGACGAGGATCTGGATCACGACGAGCCTGATCTGGACCCGTGGGGTCCGACCGGTCTCGGGAATGTTGGTCACTGCGGTGCCTCCCCCTCTCCGCACGCGGAGTCGGCGCGCGAACAGGTGCGCGCTGACGAATGATGAACGATCAGCCTGTGAGGGCTCGTTCCGCCGGAAGCTCCCCGTTCGGGTGATCCTTCGACTGGCGCGCTCCGCGCCCGGGCGCCCGCGCTCACAGCCGCTTGACCCCCTTGATCCGGCCGGCGCGCGCCCCGCGCGAGCGGGCCGCCTTCAGCTTCAGCCCGTTGCGCTGCCCGCCGATCCTGAGACCCGTCCCGGAGGAGAGCCAGCCCGAGGAGATGTCCGGGCTCTTCGCGGCGGAGTTGGTCTCCGCGAGCGGGTCGTTGTCGGCGCGGCGCGCCAGGAACATGACCGCGGGGACGATGAACGGGGCCAGCAGCAGGTCGTACAGGCCGGCCGTGAACAGCAGCCCGGTGAGGCCGACATGGCGGGCGGCGGTGTCACCGACGAGGGCGCCCACCCCGGCGTACAGCAGGGTGGAGCCGATCGCGGCCCCGACGACCACGACCATCGGGCCGGTGGCCGACTTGATCTGCCCGCTCTCGGGCTTGACGAGCCCGGCGAGGTAGCCGATCACACACAGCACGAGGGCGTACCGCCCGGCGGCGTGGTCGGCGGGCGGCGCGAGGTCGGCGAGCAGACCGGCGCCGAAGCCGATGAGGGCACCGCCGACATGGCCGTAGACCATGGCGAGGCCCAGCACGGTGAGCAGGAGGAGGTCGGGGACGGCGCCGGGGAGGTGGAGGCGGGCGAGGACGCTCACCTGGATCACCAGGGCGACGACGACCAGCGGGACGGAGAGCAGGATCCGGTTGACGCGCATGGGGATTGTCAGCTCCTACTGCTGCTGGCCGTCTACGGGTGCGTTCGCGTTCGGAGTGACCGTCACGGTCACCGTCGGCGTGGGGACCGGTTTGGGCTTCGAGGGGAGCACGGTGTCGCGCGGATCCTTCTTCGGAGCCTCGACGACCACGCCCACGATGTCGAGCTGGGTGAAGCTGACGTACGGCGTGACGTAGAGGGTGCGGGTGAGGTCGCCGCCGGAGGGGTCGACGCGGGAGACGACGCCGACGGGGACGCCGGGTACGAAGGGCTTGTCGGCCTGCGAGCCGAAGGTGACCAGCCGGTCGCCCTTCTTCACCTCGGCCTTGCCGTTGAGGAGTTCGACGCGCAGCGGCCGGTCGCCCTGTCCGGAGGCGAAGCCCAGCTCGTCGGACGCCTCCATCCGGGTGCCGACGGTGAAGTCGGGGTCGCTGGCCAGGAGGACGGTCGCGGTGTCGGGCCCGACGGTGGTGACCCGCCCGACCAGACCGTCCCCGTTGAGGACCGTCATGTCGCGCTTGACGCCGTCGTTCGCGCCGACGTCGATGGTGATGGTCCAGGAGAAGCCCTGGGCCGCTCCTATCGCGATGACCTCGGCGCCCTTGATGCCGTACTGGCCCGTGCCGGCGATCTTCAGCATCTTGTCGAGCTGCGCCAGCCGGCTGCGGTTGCGGTCGTCGCTGCCGAGCTTCGCCTTGAGAGCCGCGTTCTCCTTCTCCAGGTCGGTGAGCCGGTCATGGCGTTCACCGGAGTCCCGGACGGCGGACACGGCGTTGCCGACGGGGTCCACCGCCGACGACACGCCGTTCTCGATCGGACCGAAGGCCGCGGCCGCGGCCTGCCGGGCACCGTCGACCGGGGAGTCCTCCCCACCCCGGATGTCCACCGTGATCAGCGCGAACGCTACGGCGATCAGCAGCACCAGGAGCAGCCGGCTCTCTCGTGTGTCCCTCACGTGCGGCGGCCGTGCCCTTCCTCGAGAAAAAACCAAGAACAGGAATCAGGAAGCAGGATCTGGAATTGGGGTAGCCCCGGGCCAAGATGACCAAGGGCGCTTTGTGGGAGCTTATGCCTCGATATCAACGATCCGCCGCACGAGAGGAGATCATCCCGTACGGCGGAATCGAAGCGTTACGTCATCTGCGGGGCGCGGCGTCCAGGACCTGCTGGAGCGCCTCGAACTCCTCGACGCACTTTCCGGAGCCGAGCGCCACGCTGTCCAGCGGGTCCTCGGCGATGTGGATGGGCATGCCGGTCTCCCGGCGCAGCCGCTCGTCCAGACCGCGCAGCAGGGCTCCGCCGCCGGTCAGAACGATTCCTCGGTCCATGATGTCGCCGGACAGCTCCGGCGGGCACTTGTCGAGCGTGGTCTTCACGGCGTCGACGATCGCGTTGACGGGTTCCTCGATCGCCTTGCGCACCTCGGCGGCGGAGATGACCACGGTCTTGGGCAGCCCGGACACGAGATCCCGGCCGCGGATTTCGGTGTGCTGGTCGTCGTCGAGGTCGTAGGCCGAACCGATCGTGATCTTGATCTGTTCGGCCGTCCGCTCACCGAGGAGGAGGCTGTACTCCTTCTTGATGTGCTGGATGATCGCGTTGTCCAGTTCATCGCCCGCGACGCGGATGGACTGGGCGGTGACGATGCCGCCGAGCGAGATGACCGCGACCTCCGTGGTGCCGCCGCCGATGTCCACCACCATGTTGCCCGTGGCCTCGTGGACCGGCAGGCCGGAACCGATGGCCGCGGCCATGGGCTCCTCGATGATGTGCACCTGACGGGCGCCGGCCTGGGTCGACGCCTCGATGACGGCGCGGCGCTCGACACCCGTGATGCCCGAGGGCACACAGACGACGACCCGCGGACGAGCCAGATACCGCCGCTTGTGGATCTTCAGGATGAAGTAGCGGAGCATCCGCTCGGTGATCTCGAAGTCGGCGATCACGCCGTCCTTCAGCGGACGCACGGCAACGATGTTGCCGGGGGTGCGCCCGATCATCTTCTTCGCTTCGGCGCCGACCGCGAGGATGCCACCGGTGTTGGTGTTGATCGCGACGACGGACGGCTCGTTGAGTACGATCCCGCGACCCCTGACGTACACCAGCGTGTTGGCGGTCCCGAGGTCGACAGCCATGTCACGGCCGATGAACGACATTGAGTTCCCCATCAGGATTCGACTGGCCTTCCATGAGCTTTGAGGGCTTATCAGGTCGGCGAGGTGGGTGCTGTGACGTGAAGGCTTCCATCGTAAACGCGCCTGCACGAACACTGCGGAGCGGTCTCCGCCATTGTTTGCAGATGCTGTGAGGGTTCGCTTCTGGAGACGGGCGTTCGGGGGCTCACGTTCCCTCGATCGCCCGCTTCAGACCGCTCCGGACGCCGTCGGATCAGGCTCGACCGGGGAAGAAGATCTTCACCTCACGCGCGGCGGACTCCTCGGAGTCGGAGGCGTGGATCAGGTTCTCGCGAACGATCACACCGTAGTCGCCGCGGATGGAACCGGGGGCCGCGGCGATCGGGTCGGTCGGACCCGCGAGCGCGCGCACGCCCTCGATGACCCGGTCGCCCTCGACGATCAGCGCGACGACCGGACCGGAGGCCATGAACTCCACCAGCGGCTCGTAGAAGGGCTTGCCCTTGTGCTCGCCGTAGTGCTGCTCCAGCGTGTCCTGGTCCAGGGTGCGCAGCTCCAGCGCGGTGATCTGCCAGCCGGCCTTACGTTCGATACGGCTGATGATCTCGCCGGTCAGGCCACGACGGACGGCGTCGGGCTTGAGCAGGACGAGGGTGCGCTGGCTCACGAGGTGACTCCTTCTACGGCCGGTGTGTTTCTCATGCCGGTGTGTGCGGTGGGATGAGGTTACAGGGCGTGTCCCGGCACCTGTTACGCAGCGTCAGCGGTATCCGGAGAGGCTGCGTCGGCCTGTGCCGCGAAGCGCGCCTTCGCCTCGTCGACCTTCCGCCCGAAGTGCACGGACGCCCACCACAGGGCCGCGAAGAGCACCCCCAGGAAGAACATGATCGGGACGAAGAAGCCGGACGCGACGAGGGCGATCTGGAGCGCCCAGCCGAGGGCGACGCCCCCGGGCCGGGTGACCATGCCGCACAGCAGCACGCTGAGGAACATGGCGATGCCGCACACCGTCCACACCGTGGCGGTGGACAGGTCGCCGTCCTTCATGGCGACCAGACCGGCAAAGCCGATGACGAAGAACTCGCCGATCAGAGTCGAGGAGCAGAGCGTACGCATGGGGGACCTCAGCCCTTTCCGAGAAGCAGCCGGGCCTCGCCGACCGTGATGACGGAACCGGTGACCAGCACCGCGCCGCCCGCGAACTCGCCCTCCTCCTCGGCGAGCGTGACCGCCGCCTCCAGAGCGTCGGGCAGCCTCGGCTCGACCTGGACGCGGTCGTCGCCGAACACCTCGACGGCGATCGCGGCCAGTTCGTCGGCGTCCATCGCGCGATGGCTGGAGTTCTGGGTGACGACGACCTCCGCGAAGATCGGCTCGAAGGCCTCCAGCAGCCCCCGCACGTTCTTGTCGCCGCTGGCCCCGACCACACCGATCAGCCGGCTGAAGTCGAAGGCCTCGCCGACGGCCTCGGCGGTGGCCCGCGCGCCGGCCGGATTGTGGGCGGCGTCGAGGACCACGGTCGGGGAACGCCGTACGACTTCGAGGCGGCCCGGCGAGGAGACGGCCGCGAAGGCCTTGCGGACCGTGTCGATGTCGAGCGGCTCGGGTCGCTGGGAGCCGACGCCGAAGAACGCCTCCACGGCGGCGAGCGCCACGGCCGCGTTGTGCGCCTGGTAGGGGCCGTGCAGGGGCAGGTACACCTCGGGGTACTCGCCGCCCAGGCCGCGCAGGGTGACCATCTGTCCGCCGACGGCGACCTGGCGGGCGACGACCCCGAACTCCAGCCCCTCCCGGGCCACGGTCGCGTCGACCTCGACGGCCTTCTTCAGCAGCACCTGGGCCGCGTCGACGGGCTGCTGGGCCAGGATGACGGTGGCGTCCGGCTTGATGATCCCGCTCTTCTCGGCGGCGATCTCGGCGGTCGTCTCCCCGAGCCGGTCGGTGTGGTCCAGGTCGATGGGCGTCACGACGGCGACGTCACCGTCGATCACGTTGGTCGCGTCCCACGAGCCGCCCATCCCCACCTCCACGACGGCGACGTCGACCGGCGCGTCCGAGAAGGCGGCGTACGCCATGCCGGTGAGCACCTCGAAGAAGGACAGCCGGTACTCCTGCATGCCGTCGACCATCTCGACGTACGCCTTGATGTCCTCGTACGTCTCGATGAACCGCTCGGCGGAGATCGGCGCGCCGTCCAGGCTGATCCGCTCGGTGATCGACTGGACGTGCGGGGAGGTGTACCGGCCCGTGCGCAGGTCGAAGGCGCCCAGCAGGGCCTCGACCATGCGGGCGGTGGAGGTCTTGCCGTTGGTCCCGGTGATGTGGATCGACGGGTACGACCGCTGCGGGTCCCCCAGCACGTCCATCAGCGCGGCGATGCGGTCGACGGAGGGCTCCAGCTTGGTCTCGCCCCAGCGGGTGGCCAGCTCCGCCTCGACCTCGCGCAGGGCCTTGTCGACCTCGGGGTCCTCGGGACGCGTGGGCACATCGGCCTGCGGCGCGCCGCCCTGGGTGCGGAGGGTGCGGCTGCCGGCTTCGATGACCGCGAGATCGGGGTCGCGGTCGGTCTCCTCCGCGATGATCTCGTCGAAGGGATCGAGGGGGTCGGGCAGGTCGTCTTGGTTGCCGTTCGGGGGGAGCTCGCTCACGGGGCCAGTCTACGGACGGCCGGTGACAGACGTGGGCGAAGGCCCCCGGAACCGTATCGGTCCCGGGGGCCTTCGTCGTCGGGCCTCGCAGGGCGCCCGTCGGTGCTACGCCTGCGGCAGACGCTCCAGCTGGGTCTGGATGCGGGCGATGTCCTCGTCCGCCTTGGCGAGGCGGGCGCGGATCTTCTCGACCACGTTGTCCGGGGCCTTCGCCAGGAACGCCTCGTTGCCGAGCTTGGCGTCGGCCTGGGCCTTCTCCTTCTCGGCGGCCGCCAGGTCCTTGGCCAGGCGCTTGCGCTCCGCGACCACGTCGATGGTGCCGGACAGGTCCAGCGCGACCGTGGCGCCCGCGACCGGCAGCGTCGCCGTCGCCGAGAAGGCGTCGCCCTCCGGCTGGAGGCGGAGGAGCTGGCGGATGGCGGTCTCGTGGGGCGCCAGCGCCGTGCCGTCGAGCGTCAGCCGGGCCGGGACCCGCTGGCCGGGCTGGAGGCCCTGGTCGGCGCGGAAGCGGCGGACCTCGGTGATCACGGACTGCAGGCTCCGGATCTCCTGCTCGGCACCCGCGTCCCGGAAGCCGCTGTCCTCGGGCCACTCGGCGATGACGACGGACTCGCCGCCGGTGAGCGTGGTCCACAGCGTCTCGGTGACGAACGGGACCACCGGGTGCAGCAGCCTGAGGGTGACGTCGAGGACCTCGCCGAGGACGCGGCCGGAGACCTTCGCGGGCTCGCCGCCGGCCATGAACGTCGTCTTGGACAGCTCGACGTACCAGTCGAAGACCTCGTCCCAGGCGAAGTGGAACAGCGCGTCGGAGAGCTTCGCGAACTGG
Source organism: Streptomyces sp. Root1310 (assembly GCF_001426425.1). NCBI lineage: Bacteria > Bacillati > Actinomycetota > Actinomycetes > Kitasatosporales > Streptomycetaceae > Streptomyces > Streptomyces sp. Root1310. The sequence continues at coordinate 1,121,678 of NZ_LMEQ01000001.1, forward strand.
AAGTCCTCGTAGAGCGCGTCCACTTCGGCGACCGTCTGGTTCAGACGGGAGAGGATCCAGCGGTCCGTCGCCCCCATCTCGGACGGGCTGGGGAGGGGGCCCTCGACCGTCGCGCCGTTCATCAGCGCGAAGCGCGTGGCGTTCCAGATCTTGTTGGCGAAGTTCCGGGACGCCTGGACCCAGTCCTCGCCGATCGGGACGTCCGTGCCGGGGTTGGCGCCGCGGGCCAGGGTGAAGCGGACGGCGTCGGAGCCGTACTTGTCCATCCAGTCGAGCGGGTCGACGACGTTGCCGAAGGACTTCGACATCTTCTTGCCGCGCTCGTCGCGGACCAGGCCGGTGAGGGCGATGGTCTTGAAGGGGACCTCGCCGTCCATGGCGTACAGGCCGAACATCATCATCCGGGCGACCCAGAAGAAGATGATGTCGTGGCCGGTGAGGAGGACGTCGGTCGGATAGAACTTCCGCAGGTCGGCCGTCTGTTCGGGCCAGCCGAGCGTGGAGAAGGGCCACAGGCCGGAGGAGAACCAGGTGTCGAGGACGTCGGTGTCCTGGCGCCAGCCCTCGCCCGTCGGCGGCTCCTCGTCGGGGCCGACGCAGACGACCTCGCCCTCGGGGCCGTACCAGACCGGGATGCGGTGACCCCACCACAACTGGCGCGAGATGCACCAGTCGTGCATGTTGTCGACCCAGTCGAAGTACCGCTTCGACATGTCCTCGGGGTGGATCTTGACCCGGCCGTCACGGACCGCGTCGCCGGCCGCCTGGGCCAGCGGGCCGACCTTGACCCACCACTGGAGGGACAGGCGTGGCTCGACGGTGGTCTTGCAGCGCGAGCAGTGGCCGACGCTGTGGGCGTACGGCCGCTTCTCGGCGACGATCCGGCCCTGGGAGCGCAGCGCCGCGACGATGGCGGAGCGCGCCTCGAAGCGGTCGAGGCCCTCGAACGGGCCGTGGACGGTGATGACCGCGCGCTCGTCCATGACCGTGATCGACTCCAGGCCGTGGCGCCGGCCGATCGCGAAGTCGTTGGGGTCGTGGGCCGGGGTGACCTTGACGGCGCCCGTGCCGAACTCGGGGTCGACGTGGGTGTCGGCGACGACGGGGATGGTGCGGTCGGTCAGCGGCAGCTTGATGTGCCGGCCGACGAGGTGCCGGTAGCGCTCGTCGTCGGGGTGGACGGCGACGGCGGTGTCACCGAGCATCGTCTCGGCGCGGGTGGTGGCGACGACCAGCGTCTCCTCGCCCTCGCCGTACTTGATGGAGACGAGCTCGCCGTCGTCCTCCTGGTACTCGACCTCGATGTCCGAGATGGCCGTCAGACAGCGCGGACACCAGTTGATGATGCGCTCGGCGCGGTAGATCAGCTCGTCGTCGTAGAGCTTCTTGAAGATGGTCTGGACGGCCTTGGACAGGCCCTCGTCCATGGTGAAGCGCTCGCGGTCCCAGGCGACTCCGTCGCCGAGCCGGCGCATCTGGCCGAGGATCTTGCCGCCGTACTCCTCCTTCCACTGCCACACGCGCTCGACGAACTCCTCGCGGCCCAGGTCGTGGCGGGACTTGCCCTCCTCGGCGAGCTGCTGCTCGACCTTGTTCTGGGTGGCGATGCCGGCGTGGTCCATGCCCGGCAGCCACAACGCCTCGTAGCCCTGCATGCGCTTGCGGCGGGTCAGGGCGTCCATGAGCGTGTGCTGGAAGGCGTGCCCCAGGTGCAGGCTGCCCGTGACGTTCGGCGGCGGGATGACGATCGTGTACGGAGGCTTCTCGCTCTTCGCGTCGGCCTCGAAGTAGCCCCGCTCTACCCAGCGCTCGTACAGCGGCCCCTCTACGTCGGCCGGCGCGTACTGGGTCGGCAGTTCGGTGTGGGGCGCTGATGGCTGCTGCTGAGCGTTCTCGGTCACAGGGTCAGTTTAGGGGTGTCACCGCGCCGTCCCGAAACGTGTTTGCTCTGTAACGGTAGGGGCCCCGCTGCCGTGCAGGTGTTGGCTTTGAGCCAGGATGTGAAAATCACATAAGCATCTGGAGGGGAACCCAGAAATGAGTCACAACCAGCCGGGCCCGTACGGCGGGCCGCCCCAGCAGCCCGGACCCTACGGCCAGCAAGGCCCGTACGGCCAGCCGCCGCAGGCGCCCCAGCCCGGCTACGGCTACCCCCAGCAGCCCCCCGCCCCGCAGCCCGGCTACGCCTACCCGCAGCAGCCCCCGCAGGGCGTCCCCCCGCAGACCCCGCCCTACGGCCAGCAGCCGCCCTACGGCCAGCAGCCGCCGCCCTACGGCCAGCCTCCCTACGGCGTCCCGCAGCCCCCGGCCCCGGGCGGCGGCGGCAAGAAGGCGGGCATCATCATCGGCGCGATCGCGGTCGTCGCCGCGATCGGCGTCGGCGCGTACTTCGTGCTCGGCGGAAGCAGCGGCGGCCTCGAGGACGACGGCGCACACACGCTGGACACCCCGGCGACCGTGGTCACCGAGTACAAGCAGGTCGGCAAGGGCGGCGAGAGCAGCGACTCGGACACCACCAAGTATCTGACGGCCAGCGGCGTCAAGGGCGGCAAGGCCGTCCTCGGGCAGTGGTCGACGGCGGACTTCGGCGACTACGACCCGGAGAACCCCGACTCCGCCGACCTGCCCAGCGAGGCGGAGCTGCTCACCGCCAAGGGCATCACGATGGTGGGCGGATACGGCGAGATCGCGGACCCCGAGGCGGCCCTGGACAAGTACTTCATCGCCATCCAGAAGGAACTCCAGGACAGCAACTCCTCCAGCTCGTCGAGCAGTAGCGAGGGCAAGACCGAGCTGATCGGCCAGCCCGAGGAGGCCGACATCGACGGCGCGCTCATGAAGTGCCAGTCGGCGAAGAGCACCAACTCGCTGACCAAGAAGGAGTCGACCGACTGGTTCTGCGTCTGGTCCGACTACAGCACGATCGCCATGGTGTCCCCGGGCGACAACACGAAGAGCATCACCAAGGACGCGGCGATCGACATCACCACGAAGCTGCGTGACGAGGTCCGCGTCAAGGCCTGACGCCCTGGACGGCTGACGCGACGACGAAGGGGCCCCGGTCGACCGACCGGGGCCCCTTCGTCGTTCGGGTACGGATGAGGCGGATCAGGCGGTCTTCTGCTCGCCCGGGCCGCGACCGCCGCGCGCGTCGCGCGGGATCAGGGTCGGGTTGACGTTGGAGAGGACCACGTCCGCCGTGATGACCACGCGGGCCACGTCCTTGCGGGACGGGACCTCGTACATGACCGCCTGGAGGACTTCCTCCATGATGGCGCGCAGGCCGCGGGCGCCGGTCTGGCGGAGGATGGCCTGGTCGGCGATGGCCTCCAGCGCCTCCCGCTCGAAGTCCAGCTCCACACCGTCGAGTTCGAAGAGCCGCTGGTACTGCTTCACCAGCGCGTTGCGCGGCTCGATCAGGATCTGGAGGAGCGCCTCGCGGTCCAGGTTGTGGACCGAGGTGATCACCGGGAGACGGCCGATGAACTCCGGGATCATGCCGAACTTGACCAGGTCCTCCGGCATGACGGCCTCGAACTGGTCCTTGGACTCCAGCTCGCGCTTGGAGCGGATCGTCGCGCCGAACCCGATGCCCTTGGCGCCGGCCCGGGTCTCGATGATCTTCTCCAGGCCCGAGAAGGCACCGCCCACGATGAACAGCACGTTCGTCGTGTCGATCTGGATGAACTCCTGGTGCGGGTGCTTGCGGCCGCCCTGCGGCGGCACCGAGGCGGTGGTGCCCTCCAGGATCTTCAGCAGGGCCTGCTGCACGCCCTCGCCCGACACGTCACGGGTGATGGACGGGTTCTCGCTCTTCCGCGCGACCTTGTCGATCTCATCGATGTAGATGATCCCGGTCTCGGCCTTCTTGACGTCGTAGTCCGCGGCCTGGATCAGCTTCAGCAGGATGTTCTCGACGTCCTCGCCGACGTAGCCCGCCTCCGTCAACGCCGTGGCGTCGGCGATCGCGAACGGGACGTTCAGCATGCGCGCGAGGGTCTGTGCCAGGAGCGTCTTGCCCGAGCCGGTGGGGCCGAGCAGGAGGATGTTGGACTTCGCCAACTCGATGGCGTCCTCGCGGCTTTGGCCACCGCCGTTCTCACCGGCCTGAACGCGCTTGTAGTGGTTGTACACCGCTACCGACAGGGCCTTCTTGGCGGGCTCCTGGCCCACCACGTAGCCCTCGAGGAACTCGTAGATCTCGCGCGGCTTCGGGAGTTCCTCCCAGCGGACCTCGCTCGTCTCCGCGAGCTCTTCCTCGATGATCTCGTTGCAGAGGTCGATGCACTCGTCGCAGATGTACACACCGGGCCCTGCGATGAGCTTCTTGACCTGCTTCTGGCTCTTGCCGCAGAACGAGCACTTGAGCAGATCGCCGCCGTCACCGATGCGTGCCACGGTGTGCTTCCCCTTCGCCTGGGAGACGACTGGACGCTTACGAATCCAGCGGCTCCTGGTGCTGCCTTATTCCGACGGTACCTTGCCTGGCCCCCCGTTCGGGCCCCCCTTGGCACGGTTCACTGTGACGTGGACCGTGTCACACCGCCCCGAGGGGGCCCCGACGGGACGACCGGGTGCCTCAAACGAGCGAGTTGTTGTTCAGCTTGCGGGTGGAGATGATCTGGTCGATCAGTCCGTACGCCAGCGCGTCCTCGGCCGTCAGGATCTTGTCGCGCTCGATGTCCTCGCGGATCTTCTCGATCGGCGTGGTCGAGTGCTTGGCCAGCATGTCCTCCAGCTGCGCGCGCATCCGGAGGATCTCGTTGGCGGCGATCTCCAGGTCGGAGACCTGCCCGCGGCCCGTCTCGCTGTACGGCTGGTGGATCAGCACGCGCGCGTTCGGCAGCGCCATGCGCTTGCCCGGCGTACCGGCGGCCAGCAGGATCGCGGCGGCGGAGGCCGCCTGGCCCATGCAGACCGTCTGGATGTCGGGCTTCACGAACTGCATCGTGTCGTAGATCGCGGTCAGCGCCGTGAAGGAGCCGCCCGGGCTGTTGATGTAGACCGAGATGTCGCGGTCAGGGTCCATCGACTCCAGGCACAGCAGCTGCGCCATGACGTCGTTGGCGGAGGCGTCGTCGATCTGCACGCCGAGGAAGATCACGCGCTCCTCGAAGAGCTTCGCGTACGGGTCGTACTCGCGGACGCCCTGCGAGGTGCGCTCGACGAAGCGCGGGATGACGTAGCGGGATTCGGCGCGAGGGCCGGTGTATTCGGCCTCGGTGCGGGCGTAGATGCCGCTGCCGGGGAAGTCGTTCACGGTGTCTCCTGGAAAGAGGACTGGGGCGGTGGGCTGGAGGGGCTGGACGGGGCACTGACGGCTTCCGAGGTCCTCGGCGACCCGGGGGGCCTCGCGGGACCCCGAGGGGCTCCGAGGGCCACCCAGGGGCTTCCGCGGAACTCCTGGGGCTGCGGGGGCCTCCGAGCGGGCTCCTGGAAGTCCGGGAGTCTCGGAGGACCGCCTCCAGCGGTTCCGGAGCTCCGGAGTTCCGGAACTCCTGAAGCCTCTGGCGCCTCTGGGTGCCTCTGGGAGCTTTCGGAACTCCGCAGGCCTCCGTGGGCTTTCGGGACTCCGCAGGGATCCAGGGGCTCCCGGAGGCTCCGGAAGGGGCTCAGGGAGTCAGGGTGCTCCGCGGAGCGCCCTGCGTGGCCCTGCTGCCGTCAGTGGTTCTCAGGCCGCCCCGGTGCCGCCGCCGCCCGGCATGCCGGCCGCCGTCGGGATGACGTCGTCGATGAGGCCGTACTCCTTGGCCTCGAACGCGTCGAACCAGCGGTCGCGGTCCGAGTCGCGGGTGACCTGCTCGACCGTCTGGCCCGTGTGCTGCGAGGTCAGCTCGGCCATGCGCTTCTTGGTGTGCAGCAGCCGCTCGGCGTGGATCTTGATATCGGAGGCCGAGCCCGCCAGGCCCGCGGAGGGCTGGTGGATCAGGATCTCGGCGTTCGGCAGCGCGAAGCGCTTGCCGGGCGTGCCCGCGCTGAGCAGGAACTGGCCCATGGAGGCCGCGAGACCCATGGCGATGGTCACCACGTCGTTCTTGATGAACTGCATCGTGTCGTAGATCGCCATGCCGGCCGTGATCGATCCGCCGGGGCTGTTGATGTACAGGTAGATGTCCTTGTCCGGATCGGCGGCAAGGAGCAGCAGCTGTGCGGTGATCTTGTTGGCGATGTCGTCGTCGACCGCCTGGCCGAGGAAGATGATCCGCTCGCCGAGCAGCCGGTTGTAGACCTGGTCGCCGAGGCCACCACCGATGGGGTCGCCGGCGGCTGTGGGCATCAGATTCGTCACGTATCCACCTGCTCGTCTTACGACGGCGCCGGGCCGTCTCACGTGTACTGCCGGGGGCAACGGAGAGTCCCCTGCCCTCGTACTCATGGACCCTAACGCGCGGGTCCCTTCGGGGAATCCCGGAGAGGAGAGTGTTCGCCGGGGGCGTAGACGTGGGTGCCCCGTCCATGGGCGGCCACGGGCCGTCCACGGACGGTCACACCCCGCGGACGGGACCGCGCCGGTCGCGCTGTCGCATGACAGAGGGGCCCCGGGGCGGATACCGCCCCGGGGCCCCTCGTGTCTGCGTCAGAGGTGACGCGAGGCCGCTCAGGCCTCGGTGGTCTCCTCGGAGGTCGTCGCCTCGGCGGCGGCCTCCTCGGCCTCTTCCTCGTCGTCCAGGTCGATGACCTCGCCGTTGGTGTCCTTCACCGTGGCGGACTCGACGACCGTGGCCAGAGCCTTGCCGCGGGCGACCTCGCCGACCAGGAGCGGAACCTGGCCGCCCTCGACGACCGCCTGGGCGAACTGGTCGGGGGACATGCCGGAGGAGGCGGCACGGCGCATGAGGTGCTCGGTGAGCTCCTCCTGGTTGACGTTCAGCTTCTCGCGCTTGACGAGCTCGTCGAGCACGAACTGGGTCTTGATGCCCTTGACCGCGGCCTCACGGGTCTCGGTGTCGAACTCCTCGGCGGTCTTGCCCTGGATCTCCAGGTACTTGTCGAGGTCCAGGCCCATCTGGCCGAGCTGGTGGTGCTCCAGGTTGTGCTTGCGGGTGTTGACCTCGTCCTCGAGCAGCTTCTCGGGGACGGGCACCTCGACGAGCTCCAGCAGCTTCTCCAGGACGCGCTCCTGGGCCTGCGTGGCCTGGTCGTACTGCTTCGTGTTCTCGAGGCGCTTGCGGCTGTCCGCCTTGAGCTCCTCGAGGGTGTCGAACTCGGAGGCGAGCTGCGCGAACTCGTCGTCCAGCTCGGGAAGCTCGCGGGCGGCGACCTGGGTGACCTTGACGGTGACCTCGGCCTCCTTGCCGGCCGCCGAGCCGCCCTTGAGCTCGGAGGTGAAGGTGGCCTCGCCACCGGCCTCCAGGCCCTTCACGGCGTCGTCGATGCCTTCCAGCAGCTCGCCCGAGCCGATGGTGTAGGAGACGCCGCTGGCGACGCCGTCCTCGAGGATCTCGCCGTCGACCTTGGCCTCCAGGTCGACGGTCACGACGTCGCCGTCCTCGGCGGCACGCTCGACCGGGGAGGTCGAGGCGAAGCGCTCACGGAGCTGCTCGACCGCCTTGTCGATGTCCTCCTCGGACACCTCGACGGCGTCGACCTCGACCTCGATGGAGGAGAAGTCCTCGGGGAGCTCGAGGGAGGGACGGATGTCGACCTCGGCGGTGAAGTTCAGCGTCTCGCCGTCCTTCAGCTCCGTGATGTCGACCTCGGGCTGGCCGAGGACGTCGATCTCGGCCTCGTTGACCGCCTCCGTGTAGAACTTCGGCAGCGCGTCGTTGACGGCCTCCTCCAGCACGGCGCCACGGCCGAAGCGCTGGTCGATCACCCGGGCGGGGATCTTGCCCTTGCGGAAGCCCTTCACCGTGACCTGCTGGTTGATCTTCTTGTACGCCGCGTCGAGGCTGTCCTTGAGCTCCTCGAAGGGCACCTCGATGCTGAGCCGAACCCGAGTCGGGTTCAGGGTCTCCACGGCGCTCTTCACGGTTCGGTCTCCTTGGGGGCTGACTTCTTGGTTTCTGCAGGAGCCAGACCGGCTCCCGCGGATTCGCCGCCCGGAGGACCTACCAGAGGATGAGGCATACGGGCGTGCAGCTTGCATAGTAACGGCAGCGGCGACACGCCCCAAAGGCGATCAAGCGAGGTGACCGCGCAGATGGCCGCTGACGGCCGGTGATGGCCGTTCGATGGTCACCGATGGCCGGTTCGGTGGCCGGTGATGGCCGTACCGGCCGGTCCGGTGGTTGCTACGGCCGGTCGTTGGTCGGGGTGGCGGGATTTGAACCCACGGCCTTCCGCTCCCAAAGCGGACGCGCTACCAAGCTGCGCCACACCCCGTCTGGTGCGTCACGTAGGGTACATGGCCGCAGGCCGCCCGACCGCCGCTTTTGCCGGGCCTCGGGGCGCGCCGCGGCGGGCCCGGGAAACGGGGTGTGCGCGGCAGGGTGCCGACCCGCTACGATGCCTGCAGTGCCGCGGTCGCTGACCTGCGGCGCGTCGTGTGCGGGCGTAGCTCAATGGTAGAGCACTAGTCTTCCAAACTAGCTACGCGGGTTCGATTCCCGTCGCCCGCTCTGTACGGCGAAGGCCCGGGTGAGAGGTCGTTTCCTCTCCCCGGGCCTTCGGCGTTCCTGGGGGCGTTGCAGTCCTTCGCGCCCCTCCAGCGCCCTCCCGCGCTCCTCCCGTGCCCTCCCGCGCTCCTCCCGTGCCCCTTCGAGCGCGGCGCGCGCTTCAGGGCGTGCACGCTCACGACGTCGGCGCCGTCCGCGATCTCTCGTTCGCACTCTGTCCGAGCCGGACGATCAGCTCCCGCGTCCGGGCGTCGGTGCAGGACGCCAAGGTGTTGCCGGTGGTGTTGCCGGCCGTGTCGCCGGTGTGCCGAAGATCATGGGAGCGCAGGCCTCCGACTCCCGCCTCGGCGCACGTCTTGCGCCACAGCCTGATCCGTCACGACTCCCGCTCGGCGTCGATCTCGGCGATCAGGGCCTCGATGCGGGTCTTGATCTCGTCGCGGATCGGACGCACGGACTCGACACCCTTGCCGGCGGGGTCCTCCAGGGCCCAGTCGAGGTACTTCTTGCCGGGGAAGACCGGGCAGGCGTCGCCGCAGCCCATGGTGATGACGTAGTCCGACGCCCGAACGGCCTCGGTGGTCAGGACCTTCGGCTCGGCGCCGGCGATGTCGACGCCGACTTCCTTCATGGCCTCGACGGCGGCCGGGTTGACCTGGTCGCCCGGGAGGGAACCGGCCGAGCGGACCTCGATCCGGTCGCCCGCGAGGTGGGTCAGGAATCCGGCGGCCATCTGGGAGCGGCCGGCATTGTGGACGCAGACGAAGAGAACGGAGGCGAGCGGGCTGGAGGACATCGTTTCTTCCTTCGTCAGCGGATCATGATCATGGTTCTGGTACGCCCCGCGGGCTTGCACGTCCCCGTACCCGAATCATCCCAGGCTGGTATCAGTCAGGAGTGATGTGACAGTATCAGCCCATGATGATGTCAGTCGACACTGATCTGATGCGGGTTCTGGCGGACCCGGTCCGGCTCCGGATCGTCACCCTGCTCGCCGGGGAGACGCTGTGCAGCACGCACCTGATCGAGGAGACGGGGGTCAGGCAGACCAACCTCTCCAACCATCTGAAGGTGCTGCGCGAGGCCGGGGTCGTGGAGACGGAGCCGTGCGGCCGGTTCACCTACTACCGGCTCAGGCCCGACGTCATCGCCTCGCTCGCGGGACAGTTCGCCGCTCTCGCCGAGACGGCGCGCGCCACCGCCGAGAACAACGTCAAGCGGTCCTGCCCCTGAATCGGACGGCAGACGCCGTCGCACGCACCGAGGAGTCCTGTTGACCGCCACCGAGGCCACCGAGAACGACGGAGCCGGAGGGGCCGCAGTCGCCTCCGCCGCGACGGGACCCGGTCCGCAGCCCGCCCCGGGTGCCACCCCGCCCCGCACGCCGCTGACCGCCAGGGCGACGGCCGAGTTCGTCGGCACCGCCCTCCTGGTCGCCGTCGTGATCGGCTCCGGCATCCAGGCCACCGAGCTCACGCGCGACGTCGGTGTGCAGCTGCTGGCCAACTCGATCGCCACGGTCTTCGGCCTCGGCATCCTGATCCTGTTGCTGGGCCCGGTCTCGGGCGCCCACTTCAACCCCGTTGTCACGCTGGCCGAGTGGTGGACGGCGCGGCACGGCGGCGACGGCGTCACGGCCCGCGAGGTGGCCGTCTACGTCCCCGCGCAGGTCGTCGGCGCGATCGCCGGCGCGGTCCTGGCCGACGCGATGTTCGGCAAGCCGTTGGCGCAGTGGTCCACCCACGACCGCTCGGCCGGGAATCTCCTGCTGGGCGAGGTGGTGGCCACCGCCGTCCTGGTCCTGCTGATCTTCGGCCTGGCCCGCACCGGCCGGCTCCGCTTCGCCCCCGTCGCGGTCGCCTCGTACATCGGCGCCGCGTACTGGTTCACCTCGTCCACGTCCTTCGCCAACCCCGCGGTGACCGTCGGCCGCGCCTTCTCCGACACCTTCGCGGGCATCGCGCCCGGCTCCGTCGCAGGCTTCGTCGGTGCGCAACTCGTGGGCGGCGCGGTCGGCTTGGCGCTGGTCGCGCTCATCTTCCGCCCGGGCCGGTCCGCCGGATGACCCGCGGCAGGCAGGCGGTGGTGACCGGCGGCGGTCCGTCCTGACTCGCCGCCGGTCGCGCACGCACCGTCCTGCCGGTCCGTCCGCACCGCTCAGCCGAGAGAGCCGAGCATCTGCCCCATCGCCGCCACCACCGACGGCTCCACCCGGTAGTAGACCCAGGTGCCGCGCCGCTCGGAAGTGAGCAGGCCGGCCGCCTTGAGCTTCTTCAGGTGGTGCGACACCGTGGGCTGCGAGACACCGACGTCGGAGATGTCGCACACGCACGCCTCACCGCCCTCGTGCGACGCGACCAGCGAGAACAGCCGGAGGCGTACCGGATCGCCGAGCGCCTTGAACATCGCGGCGGTCCGTTCGGCCTCCTCTGCCGTCAGGGGGCGCTCGGTGAGCGGCGGGCAGCACGGCACGACACCCTCGGCGACCTCTGGGGCCAACAGCGGCAACGCCTTGATGTTCGACATACGTCTATGTTGACACATGTCGAACCAAGCGGGTGAGGACCCCTCGACGGTGCGCTTGATCAGGGGCCGGGCGGCGGGCCACCGGGCCGCGGCCCGGCCCACGCCTCGCAGCGAACGGGGCGAGAGGCCGCGCTGCCGCGCCGGACCGACGGAGGCCGGCCCGGGGAGGGAGACGCCAACCCCTTCGCGATGCCGCGGGTGCCCGGTGCCTCCGAGGGCGCCGGCGAGGGCGCCGTCGAGAGCGCCGTCGAGACCGGCGAGCCGGAGGCGGTCCGGCCGACAGCCCGTCGCGATCACGATCACCGAAGCACCCACAGTTTCGATGAATGTCTATGTTGACGCTCATCAATACAGATGCCATGCTGGCCGCGCAAGCCATCGACAGATGTCGAAACAAGCAAGGAGTCGCCGTGAACGCGCCTGCCCTTACCGCGCTGCCCGTCGTTGTGGTCGGAGCCGGTCCCGCCGGTCTTGCCGCCGCCGCCCACCTGGTCGACCAGGGCCTGGAGCCGCTCGTCCTGGAGACCGGAGCGGCCGCGGGAGCAGCGGTGCGGGAGTGGTCGCACGTGAAGCTGTTCTCCACCTGGGGCGAGGTGGTCGACCCGACCGCCGAGAAGCTCCTCGCCCCGACCGGCTGGACCCGGCCCGACCCGGCGACCTACCCGTCCGGCGGCGACTGGGCGGCGCAGTACCTGGAGCCCCTCGCCGGCGTCCTCGGCGCGCGGGTCCGCTTCGGCGCGACCGTGACCGGTGTTTCACGGGCCGGCCGCGATCGCATCGTCGACGCCGACCGCGAGAGCCAGCCCTTCGTCGTGCACGTCGAGTACGCCGACGGCCGAGAGGAGCGCGTCTTCGCCCGCGCGGTGATCGACGCGTCCGGCACCTGGACCACGCCCTCCCCGGCGGGTGCCAGCGGGCTTCCCGCCCTCGGCGAGAAGGCGGCGGCCGACCGCGTCACCTACCGGGTCCCCGACCTGAAGGACCCCGCCGCCCGGGCCCGCCACGCAGGCAGGCGCACAGCGGTCATCGGCTCCGGGGCGTCCGCCTTCACCGCGCTCGCCTGTCTGGCCGACCTCGCCAAGGCCGAGGACGGCACGGGCACGAAGGCGGTCTGGGTCCTGCGGCGCGGCATCTCCGGCTCCACGTTCGGCGGCGGCTCGGCCGACGAACTGCCCGCACGCGGCGCTCTGGGCCTGGCGGCGAAGGCCGCGGTGGACGACGGCCACGCCGACGCGGTCACCGGCTTCCGCACCGACACCATCGAGCGCGACGACAGCGGCCGCCTGGTCCTGGTCGCCGAGGACGGCCGACGACTGGACCCGGTGGACGAGGTCATCGTGCTGACCGGGTTCCGCCCCGATCTGTCGTTCCTGTCCGAGGTCCGCCTCGACCTGGACGAGCGCCTCCAGGCCCCGGTCGAGCTGGCGCCTCTGATCGACCCCAACCAGCACTCCTGCGGCACCGTCTACCCGCACGGCCACCGCGAACTGTCCCACCCCGAGCAAGGGGTCTACCTGGTCGGGATGAAGTCCTACGGACGCGCCCCGACGTTCCTGGCGATGACCGGCTACGAGCAGGTCCGATCCGTGGCCGCCGCGATCGCGGGCGACCTGGAATCCGCCGACCGCGTCGAACTCACCCTCCCGGAGACCGGAGTGTGCGGCGGCGCCGGACTGTTCGACGCCCCCGAGGCCGACCAGGACGCACAGGACGCAGGGGGCTGCTGCGCGCCCGCGCCCGCCCTCGTCCGGATCGGTACCGTCCCGGCCGGCGAGCCCGACGGGCAGAGCCAGGCCGGCGGCTGCTGCGGCTCGTGACCGGCCTCCACGCCCTCACCGACGGGGCCGCGACCGGAACAGGGGACCGGTCGCGGCCCCGTGCCGCCCTGCCCGCGCTCTGCGCCACACAGATCACGAGCTGGGGCATCGTCTACTACGCCTTCCCGGTACTGAACCCGGAGATCACCTCCCAGACCGGATGGTCGGCAGGCACCACCACCGCCGCGTTCTCGCTGGCCCTGGTCGTCTCCGCCCTCGCGGGCATTCGCGTGGGCCGCGTCCTCGACCGGCGCGGTCCGCGTCTCGTCATGACCGCGGGCTCGGTCCTCGGCGCACTGAGCCTGGTGATCGTGGCCGCCGCCCCCCGTCCGGGGGTCTTCTTCGCGGGTTGGATGCTGGCCGGACTCGCCATGGCCTCGACGTTCTACCAGCCCGCCTTTGCCGCACTCACCCGCTGGTGGGCCCCGGACCACATCCGCGCACTGACGATCGTCACTCTGGCCGGAGGCCTCGCCTCGACGGTTTTCGCGCCCCTGACGGCCCTGCTCACCGACCACTTCAGCTGGCGGACCACCTACCTGCTGCTGGCCGCCGTACTGGCGGCCGTGACGATCCCTGCCCACGCCCTGGCCCTGCGCGGCCCCTGGCCCAGGGCTCCGCGCCCCTCCACGAGTCCGGGCGGCAGTGCGGCGGCGGTCGCGCGCAGCCGCACGTTCCGGCTGCTGGCCGCCGCCCTCACGCTCTCGTCGTTCGCGATGTACGCCGTGGTCGTCGCCCTGGTCCCGCTGCTCCTCGATCGCGGTTGCAGCACGACCCAGGCCGCCTGGGCGCTCGGTCTCGGCGGCGCCGGCCAGACGCTCGGCCGCACGCTGTACGCCACCCTCGCCCGCCGTGTCGGAACCACCGCCCGAACGGTCACTCTCCCCACGCTCGGTGGCGTGACCACCGCCGCGTTCGCCATCGTGCCGGGCCCGTACGCCCTCCTGGTCGCCCTCTCGATCGCGGCCGGCACGGTCCGCGGCAACCTCACCCTGCTCCAGGCCACGGCCGTCACCGACCGTTGGGGCACCAGCCATTACGGCCGCCTGTCCGGGCTCCTCACGGCTCCGGCGACCGCGGCCGCGGCACTCGCGCCGTTCGCGGGTGCCGCCCTCGCGGCAGCCTTCGGCGGATACCCGCACCCGTTCGCGTCGCTCGCTCTGGTCTCGGTCCTCGCCGCCCTGGTCGCCACCGCGACCACACCACCGCGACCGGGCCACCGCGACCGGTCGGGAGCAGACGGTGACGGCCCGGGTACGACCCTTGCGGCCGGCCTGTGACCCTGCTCACCCGCGCACCCCGCCCGAGGAGGGCATCCGGGCCCTCCGAGGGCGGGGAGAGCAGCACACATGCCCCCGCGTGCCCGATCCAGGGACACGAGGCGGGGAGCGGCGGGGAACCACGGCGACCGACCCGGGACGCCCGGGGTGACTTCTGCGGCCCGGCCCTCGTCGTGTTCGGGCACCCGCCCGGACACGCGGGGGGGGCGGGCCTCAGAAGCTGATCGAGTTGATGGTGTCCGCGAGGGAGTCGAGGAAGCGGTTGATCGACGGGGCCATGCCGGTCGAGGCGAGGAAGAAGCCGAACAGGATCGCGACTATCGCCGGCCCCGCCTTGATCGACCCTCCTCTGATGAGCACCACCAGGATGATCGCCAACAGCAGCACCACTGACAGTGAAATGGCCACAACTGATCACACACCCTCGGTCGGTCCGCACTCCCGAGACCATCGTGCCACCAACGGGGCCTCCCTATGCGGCCCGTGACACATCATCGCGCGGGCGCGTCCGGCCGGGGTGCGCCGCACAGCAATTCGAGGGCGTGCCCGCACAGGGAATTGGGGCAGTTCGTTGCCGTGTCCACACAACGCCTGCGCAGGTAATTCGAATTATGGCCGCAGCCCGATCAACCACAGGCACACAACCGGCGTTATGCACCTTTTAGTCGGGATGAATCATGACATCAAGGCTCATCGTGAAACGTGACTCCCCCACGCCGGCCGACCCAGCGATCAAATCGGTGAGCAATAACAAGGAATGACCTGGGGCGTTTTACGAGTACGCGGGCGCGACGCTAGGGTGCCTCAAATGTTCCACGCCGCCCCGTCTCTCGTTCCGAGCCCCCGCTCGCTCCAGAACCAGAACGATCCGCACGACCAGTCCGGGGACAGATCCGCCCAGGGACCGTCCCCGCGCCCCGCCGCGAGGCGTGACGCGTTCTTCGACAACGCGAAGTACCTGGCGATCGTGCTGGTGGCCGTGGGTCACTCCTGGGAGCCGCTCAAGGGCGGCAGCCGGGTTCTGCAGGCCGCGTACATGCTCGTGTACACGTTCCACATGCCGGCCTTCATCGTCGTCTCGGGCTTCTTCTCGCGCAGCTTCGACGCCAGCCCCAGTCGGCTCAAGCGGCTGGTCACGGGCGTCGCCGTGCCCTACGTCGTCTTCGAGAGCGCGTACCCGCTCTTCAAGCGCTTCGTCGACCACGACCCCCAGGCCGCCATCACCCTCCTCGACCCGTACTACCTGACCTGGTTCCTGTGCGCGCTGTTCATCTGGCGGCTGACGACCCCCATCTGGAAGATGGTCCGGTACCCGCTGCCGATCGCACTCGGCATGGCGATGCTGGCGTCCCTCACCCCGTACCTCGGCGCCGATCTGGCCCTCCAGCGCGTCCTGCAGTTCCTTCCGTACTTCGTGCTCGGCCTGTGTCTGAGGCCTGAGCACTTCCGGCTGGTCCGGCGCCGCTCGGTACGGATCGCGGCCGTCCCGGTGTTCGCCTTCTCCCTGGCATTCTGCTGGTGGGCGGTGCCGAGGATGGACACCGGCTGGCTCTACCACCGCTCCTCCGCACAGGAGTTGGGCCTGCCGTGGTGGGTCGGCCCCGCCATGCAGCTCGCGCTGTTCGGCTGCTCGCTACTGCTGACGGCCTGCTTCTTCTCCTGGGTGCCGGGGCGCACGATGTGGTTCACGACACTCGGCGCGGGCACGCTGTGCGGTTATCTGCTGCACGGCTTCCTGATCAAGACCGCCGACTACCGAGGCTGGTTCGACCACCGAGCGCTGCACCGGCCGCTCGGCGAGATCGCCGTCACCGTCACGATCGCCGCGGCCGTCACGCTGCTGTGCACCCCACCGGTGCGGCGCGTCTTCCGGTTCGTGATGGAGCCGAGGATGGATTGGGCCTTCAAGCGGGACGCCGCCGAACTCGCCCGTGAGCGCGAGAAGCACGAGCACGCACAGACGCAGACCCACACGCAGACGCAGGGTCACGGACAGGACGGGCGGGAGAAGCTCGGGGCTCAGGAGGTCTGACCCGCGAGACCGAGGAGTGCGCGCATCCGTGCGTACTTCTCGGTCAGTCGCGCCCGGGTAGGTGCGTCCAGGACCGCGAGCCGCGCCGGGTCCGCGTTGTGCGCCAGGTCCGCCTCCTTCACCAGCAGGGCGCCCGGCGTGGCCAGGATGCGGCCCGCGTAAGCCTCCGGCGTCTCCCCGGCCCGTTTGGTCACCGCCAGGACGACGGCCTTCGTACGGTCGCTCAGCGCCGCCTCGTCCAGCCAGGTCTCGGACAGGGCGTCGTCCTCCACCGCGTCGTGCAGCCAGGCGGCCGCGATCTGGTCGGCGTCGCCGCCCCGCGCGCGTACACCCTCGGCGACCGCCTGGAGGTGCTCGGCGTAGGGCCGGCCCGCCTTGTCGGTCTGTCCCTGGTGGGCCGCGCGGGCGAGGCTCTCGACCTCGGTCAGGGTGAGCATCGTGGGTGGCCCCCTTCGGGGTGTCGGAAGTCGGAAGTCCCGGCGGAGCCCAGGACGGTTCGGGGGGAGCTCGGGGCGGTTCAGGGTAACTCGGGGCGCCTCAGGGGAACTCGGGGCGATTGATGAGAGTTCGGGGCGTTCCGTGAGATCCCAGGATGGTTCAGGAGGGCTTGGGAGGACTCGGGGTGTTTCGGAACGGTTCGGGGTAGCTCAGATCAAGGGGGCCGACTGGGACGTCGGGCCCTCGCGGCAGACCAGGAGCAGGGCGCGGTCGTCGTTGACGTCCTTCGCCACCGCCTCGATCAGGTGCCAGGCGGCGCCCTGGAAGCCGCCGGCCACGTATCGGTCGGCCTCGCCGGTGAGGCGGTCGATGCCCTCGACGATGTCCCGGTCGGAGGTCTCCACCAGGCCGTCGGTGAAGAGCATCAGCACGTCGCCGGGGCGCAGTGAACCCTTCACCGGGTCGAACTGGGCGCCGTCGTACACCCCGAGCAGGGGCCCCTCGGCGGCCTTCTCCTCCCAGCGGCCGCTGCCCGCGCTGAGTTGGAGCCCCGGCGGATGGCCGGCCGAGTAGAGCTCGTAGTCGCCGGAGTCGAGGTCGAGGACCAGGTGGATGGAGGTCGCGAAGCCCTCGTCCCAGTCCTGGCGGAGCAGATAGCCGTTGGCGGCCGGGAGGAAGGCGTGCGGGGGCAGCGAGCCCAGCAGGCCGCCGAAGGCGCCCGACAGCAGCAGCGCCCGGGAACCGGCGTCCATGCCCTTGCCGGAGACGTCCGTGAGGACGACCTCCATGGTGCGGCCGCCGTTCGTCCGGGCGGCGACGACGAAGTCACCCGAGAACGACTGTCCCCCCGCCGGCCTCAGCGCCATCTCGCGGTGCCAGCCGTGCGGCAGGCTGGGCAGCTTGCTCTGCACCCGGATGCGTTCGCGCAGGTCGAAGAGCATGGTGCCGCCGCGCCGCCAGGGCACGCCGACCCGGCTGCGGAACTGGGCGATGAGAAGTCCGAAGAAACCGCATGCTGCGACGACCAGGACCACGCCCGGGGTGACTCTGGACGGGCCCTCCGTGTACGGGCCCAGTTGCACGGACTCCACGATGAGAGCCGTGGCGGCCGCCGCGTACAGGCCGAGCAGGCTCGACGGGCGCAGCAGCAGTCCGCCGGCGACGATCGGCAGGACCAGGGCGGCCGGTGAGCACCACACCGAGTTGGCGAGTGTGGTGACGGCGATCAGCGGGACGGTGAGCAGCAGGAACGCCAGCGCGATCCAGTCCGAGCCGTCGCCGCGGAAGTAGTCCACGGCGCTTCTGCGCAGGCCGGTGCGGACCCGGTGCATCAAGTGCTTCAACCGGGCCGTCAACGTCTCGGCTTCCGCGCGCCGCTGCCGTCCTACTGCCATTAGTTCGGGACCCTATCCATCGAACCCGCCGCTTGGCACGGGAGGTCCCACTTGTCCCCCCTCCGAGGCTCAACTTCACAGTGAACTTCACGGAAAGCGCTCGCGCCCCGAGGAGGGAGAAATTGGCTGGCTCGTCCCGCATTGGACTGCTAGGCATGAGTCCATGAAGAGTGAGGCGACGGGCCGTGCGACCTCTTCCGCGGCCGGCGCCGGGAATTGCGGAAGGTGCGCGAGATGCGGGAGTCGCAGGAACCACGAGTGCTGCGCCGGGACGAATGGGACGAGTGGTACGACACCCTTCTCCGCGCCTTCGGCGGGATCGGGGAGTCGACCGAGGAACGGGAGCTCTTCCGGGCGCTCACCTCGTACGAGCGCTCCCTGGGCGTGTGGGACGACGGCCGGTGCGTGGCCACGGCGGGGGCGTACGACTTCCGGCTGACCGTCCCGGGCGGGGCCTCGGTGCCGGCGGCGGGCGTGACGATGGTCGGCGTGAGCGCGACCCACCGGCGGCGCGGAGTGCTGACGTCGATGATGCGGCGACAACTGGACGACGTGCGGGCGTGGGGCGAACCGCTCGCGATCCTCACCGCCTCCGAACCGGACATCTACGGACGGTTCGGGTACGCCGCCGCGACCTTCGGACTGCACGCCGAGATCGACACCAGTCGGGTACGGCTGTCCGTCCCGGCCGGCACGGACGACGTACGGCTGCGCTACGTCGACCCCGGCGCGGAGCTCGGGGTGTGCGAGGCGGTGTACGCGCGGACCGTGACCGCCCGGGCCGGGATGCTCGCGCGCCGCCCCGGCTGGGAGCGGCTGGGGCTGCTCGATCCGGAGAGCGAGCGGGGTGGGGCGTCGCCGCTCCAGTGCGTGCTCGCCGAGCGGGACGGGGAGGTCACCGGGTACGTCCGCTTCCGGGTGCGGTCCGAGTGGCGGGACAGCGGGCACAACGGGCAGGTGCGGCTCCAGGACCTGGCGGGGGTCGATCCGGTGTCGGAGGCGGCGCTGTGGCGGTTCCTGTTCGGGATCGACCTCACGACCTCGCTGAAGGTGCGGGGGCGGCCGATGGACGAGGCGTGGCAGCATCTCGTGTCCGACATCCGGCGGTGCGAGCTGCGGGTGCGGGACTCGTTGTACGTGCGACCGGTCGACGTGGGCGCGGCGCTGGAGGCGCGGACCTATCTGGCCCCGGTGGACGTGGTGCTGGAGGTCGAGGACGCCTTCTGCCCCTGGAACTCGGGGCGTTGGCGGCTGTCGGGAGACGCCAAGGGCGCGGTGTGCGGGCGCACCTCCGACGCCGCCGATCTCGCGCTGTCCGTAAGGGAGTTGGGGGCGGCGTATCTCGGGGGTGTCAGCCTGGCCTCGCTGGCGGGGGCCGGGCGGGTGCGGGAGCTGCGGCAGGGCGCGCTGGCCGAGGCCTCGGTCGGCTTCGGGGCGATCACCGCCCCTTGGCTGCCGCACGGGTTCTGACGGGTCCGCGCGGCCGGTTCCGCCGGAAGGCCGGACGCCGCGGTCAGCTCTTCTGGCAGGTCGGGCACCAGAAGAGGTTGCGGGCGGCGAGGTCGGCGGTGCGGACGGCGTCGCCGCAGAGGTGGCAGGGCTGGTGGGTACGGCGGTAGACGTACACCTCGCCGCCGTGGTCGTCGACGCGCGGCGGGCGGCCCATCGCTTCCGGGGTGTGCTGCGGGCGGACCGTGTCGATGCGGTTGTTGCGGACGCCCTCGCGCATCAGGACGACCAGGTCGGCCCAGATCGCGTCCCACTCGGCGGGGGTGACGTCCCTGCCCGCGCGGTACGGGTCGATGCGGTGCCGGAAGAGGACCTCGGCCCGGTAGACGTTGCCGACGCCGGCGATGATCTTCTGGTCCATGAGGAGCGCGGCGATCGTCGTACGGCTGCGGGAGACGCGGGTGTACGCGGACCGGGGGTCGGCGTCGGCGCGGAGGGGGTCGGCGCCGAGACGGGCGTGTATCGCCCGCTTCTCGTCGCCCGTGATCAGGGCGCAGGTGGTGGGGCCCCGGAGGTCCACGTAGGAGGTGGGGTCGGCGAGGCGGAGACGGACGGTGTCCGTGGGCGGCGGCGCGGGGGCCGGGCCGAAGGTGACCTTGCCGAAGAGGCCCAGGTGGATGTGGATCCACCGGTCGCCGGTGAAGCCGAGGAAGAGGTGTTTGCCGTGGGCCTCGGTGTGGGTGAGGGGGGTGCCGGTGAGGAGGGCGGCTGCGTCGGTGAACTTGCCCTGCGGGCTGGTCACCTGGAGGGGGTGGTCGGTGAAACGGGCGTAGTCCTGCGCCAGCCGGTGAATCGTGTGCCCTTCCGGCACCGGGATCTCCTTCTCTGTACCACCCGCCCACCCGACACGGCCGGATGAGAGGCCACCCACGCCGGAGCTCCGCCCCGACCCCTCGTCCCGTCCATCCACCCACCCGGCACGGTCAGGTGAGAAGCGAAGACCCGGGACTCCGCCCCGCACTCCACGCCCGTCCACCCACCCGACTCGGTCAGGTGAGAGGTGAAGGCCCCGGGACTCCGCCCGGACCCACGCGGGGGCTCCGCCCCCGCACCCCCGACGGGGCTTCGCTCCTGCACCCCGGGCAGGCCCTACCCCTGCGCCCGGCAGGGCTCCGACCCCGTACCCCGGTGGTGCCTACCTACCCGTGCACGCCGGCGGCGCTTCACCGCCGGTCCGGTCCACCGCCGGTCTACTGCTGCGGGTGGTGGGGCGGGATGGCCGGGAGGTCGCCCGTGGTCTCGTACGACGACAGCATGTCGATGCGGCGGATGTGGCGCTCGTCCTCGGAGAACGGGGTGGCGAGGAAGGTCTCGACGAACTTCGTCGCCTCGTCCTGGGAGTGCATGCGGGAGCCGACCGCGACGACGTTGGCGTTGTTGTGCTGGCGGCCGAGGGACGCGGTCTCCTCGCTCCAGGCCAGGGCGGCACGGACGCCCTTCACCTTGTTCGCCGCGATCTGCTCACCGTTGCCGGAGCCACCGATCACGATGCCGAGGGAGTCCGGGTCCGCGGCCGTCCGCTCCGCGGCGCGGAGGCAGAACGGCGGGTAGTCGTCCTGGGCGTCGTAGATGTGGGGCCCGCAGTCGACCGGGTCGTGACCCGCCGCCTTGAGCCATTCGACGAGGTGGTTCTTGAGTTCGAAGCCGGCATGGTCCGAGCCGAGATACACGCGCATGGGATGAGTGTGACACGAGTGTTGCGGGGTAGCAGCGCCGGGTGCCGCGTCCGAAATCCCTGAGCAATCCCATAGAAGCTCAGGAGAACCTCAAGTAACAATCTGGAATCAAAGGTTCCCGAATTCATTCACCTCGGATTCACTGGACCGGCTCGTACGCCCCCCACGCACGAAGCACCTGATTCCCCTCACGCGGCGCAAAGGAAAACCATCCTCATGACTTCGCAGCCGACCCTCACCAAGGCCGAGCACGGCCCCGGAGGTTCCGGAGAACCCGGAAACGGATCCGGGTCCGGACTTCAGGCAGGGCTCAAGAACCGGCATCTGTCGATGATCGCCATCGGCGGGGTCATCGGAGCCGGATTGTTCGTCGGTTCCAGTTCCGGTATCGCCACCGCCGGGCCGGGCATTCTGCTGTCCTACGCTCTCGTCGGCACGCTCGTGGTGCTGGTGATGCGGATGCTCGGCGAGATGTCCGCGGCCAACCCGACCTCCGGTTCGTTCTCCGCACACGCCGACCGGGCGCTCGGCCGCTGGGCCGGTTTCTCCATCGGCTGGCTGTACTGGTTCTTCTGGGTCGTCGTCCTCGCGGTGGAGGCCACCGCCGGGGCCAAGATCCTCGAAGGGTGGATGCCCGGCGTACCGCAGTGGGGGTGGGCGCTCATCGTGATGGTGGTGCTGACCGCCACCAACCTCGTCTCCGTCGGGTCCTACGGCGAGTTCGAGTTCTGGTTCGCCGGGATCAAGGTCGTCGCGATCGGCGCCTTCATCGTCGTCGGCGGGCTCGCCGTCTTCGGCGTGCTGCCCGGTGTCGACAGCGACAAGGCGGGGCTCGGCAACCTCACCGAACACGGCGGCTTCCTGCCCAACGGGCCCGGCGCCATCCTCACCGGTGTGCTGCTCGTCGTCTTCTCCTTCATGGGCAGCGAGATCGCCACCCTCGCGGCCGGCGAGTCCGAGAACCCGCAGCGGGCCGTGACGAAGTCCACGAACAGCATCATCTGGCGTATCGGCGTCTTCTACCTCGGTTCGATCTTCGTCGTCGTCACGCTGCTGCCCTGGGACGACGCGTCCATCAAGGAGCAGGGCTCCTACGTGGCCGCCCTCGACTCCCTCGGGATCGCGCACGCCGGTCAGATCATGAACTTCATCGTGCTGACGTCGGTGCTGTCCTGCCTCAACTCCGGCCTCTACACGGCCTCCCGCATGGCCTTCTCGCTCGGCGAGCGGGGTGACGCGCCGAAGATGTTCGCCCGGACGACGAGCCGTGGTGTTCCTCTCGCCGCGATCGTCGCCTCGGTGACGTTCGGGTTCGTCGCGGTCTTCTTCAACTACAAGTTCCCGGACTCCGTCTTCCTCTTCCTCGTGAACTCCAGCGGTGCCGTGGCCCTGTTCGTCTGGCTCGTGATCTGCTTCTCGCAGCTGCGGATGCGGAAGATCATCCAGGCCGAGTCGCCGGAGAAGCTGGTCGTGCGGATGTGGCTGTACCCGTATCTGACCTGGGCGACGGCCGCGCTGATCGTCTTCGTGCTCGGTTACATGCTGACCGACACCGAGGGAGAGAGCAGCGGGCGCACGACCGTGCTGCTGTCGCTGCTCGTCGCCGCCCTCGTGGTCGCCGTCGCCTTCCTGAAGGAGGGCCGGGTCAAGGCCAGGGCCAAGGCTGGAGCCACCACCTCCGCTTCTGCCTCCGCCTCCGCCTCCACCTCCTTGACTGACGCAGGTGCTGGTGCTGGTGCTGGTGCTGGTGCTGGTGCTGGTGCTGGTGCCGACACTGGCACCGCCGGGCGGGAAGTCGAGTAGCTCCGCTCCTAGGCCGATGAAAGGGGTCCGCTTCGGCGGGCCCCTTTCCTCCGTTTTCTCGCACCTCAACGACACGTCACGTCACATCACGTCACGGTGAAGCTGTCCTTGACCTTCTCGTACGTCTTCAGGGCCGCCGCCTCGGCCGCGGGCTGGTACCAGATGTTGATCTGGTACGACTTCCCGCTCTCGTCGAAGCCCAGGAGCCGCGCGTGCCACGGGGTGCCCTGGAGTGTGAAGGTGTACTCCCAGACGACCGCCGGCCGGCCTCGGAACGTCGTCTCCTCAAGGCGGATCTTGCTGTAGTCCCGGCCCTGGTGGGCGTTCCGTTCGGAGGTCCGCCAGGTGTCCATCAGGTCGCCACGGGCCAGGGAGGACTTGGCGACGAGCTCCTGGGTGCCGTCGGGTGACGTGTAGTGCACCTCCGCTCCCGTCTTCACGTCCCGCCGCCAGCCCCTGGGCGTCGCCCATGCGAAGCCGCCGGCCTCCTGGTGCGTGCCCGGGGGCAGGCTCGGGGGCCTGAACGTGCCCTCGACGGTGGGCGACGCCGAGGGACTGGAACCCGAGCCGGAGCCGGAACCGAGTCCGGAGCCGGACCCGGAGCCCGTGACGGGGGACGGCTTGGGCGAGGAACCGCCTGCCTGGTTGTCGCCGTCGTGCGAGCCGGGGGCCGACGCCAGCACGATCGCGAGGACCGTGGCCACGACGACGACACCGACGGCGGCGACCGTGCCGGTCCGGCGCCCCGTCCATCCCCCCACACCCCCCGTACGGCTTCCGGTACCCCCGCGTGAACGGCGCCTGCCGGCACCGGAAGCGGCCGGGACAGCCGGACCCGGCAGCTCACCACCGGGTGGCAGGCCGGCTCGACGGGTCGTCGCCGAGTGCGGGGCCGGGTGCTGCGCCGAGTGCGGGGCCGGATGCGGGGCCGGGTTGCGTTCCGTCACCGCGCGGGAGCGGGCGAGCGAGATGCCGGAGCGCGGGGTCGGGGTTCCCGGCGGGCTGGGGGACGGGGGTTCGGAGCCCGACTCCGAGCGCATCTCGGAGGCCGCTTCACTGGAGGAGTCGGCAAAAGCACCGAGGGAGACGCCGGCGGAAGCACCGGGAGAGGGACCGGCGGAAGCATCGGCGGTGGCAGGGGGTTCGGGCGAGTGGGGCGCCTTGACGGGGTTCAGGAGTACGCGAGTCGACGAGCCGGTCTCCGCCTTCTCCTCTCCCGCCCCCTCTCCCGCCTCCTCCCCCGGCCCCTCTCCTGCCTCCTCTTCCGCCGCCTCTGCCACCACCTCGTTCGGCTGCGGTGGGGGCGGCGCGAAGGCTATGCGCTCAAGGGTGGACTCCAGGTCCGTGAGGGTGGGGCGGGCCGTGGGTTCCTTGGCCAGGAGAGCGGTGAGGATGTCGTACAACGGGCCCGCGTTGGAAGGGAGTCGGGGCTCCTCGTAGAGGACCGCGTGCAGGGTCGCCAGGGTGGTGTCCCGG
The DNA here is from genome assembly GCF_001426425.1 of Streptomyces sp. Root1310. NCBI lineage: Bacteria > Bacillati > Actinomycetota > Actinomycetes > Kitasatosporales > Streptomycetaceae > Streptomyces > Streptomyces sp. Root1310. The sequence continues at coordinate 1,146,187 of NZ_LMEQ01000001.1, forward strand.
GAGAAGGGGGAGTGGCCGGCCAGGGCGGCGCAGAGCGTGGCGCCCAGGGACCACACGTCGGAGGGCGGGCCCTGCGGGTGGCCCGAGATGCGCTCGGGGGCCATGTAGTCGGGGGAGCCGACCAGCATGCCGACCATGGTCAACGCCTTCGTGTCCTGGATCGCGGCGATGCCGAAGTCGGTGAGGACGATTCGCCGGACGCCGCTCTCCCCGTTGCCCCCGTTGCCCCCGCCTCCGCGGTCCCCTCCGCTCCCCCCGCCTTCCACCAGCACGTTGCCCGGTTTGATGTCGCGGTGCAGTACTCCCCTCGCGTGCACCTGACGCAGTGCCGTGACCAGGCCCAGGCCGATCCGGGCGGTTTCGTGCGGGCCCAGTGGGCCTTCCTCGGCCATGATCCGTTCGAGGGAGCGGCCGGCCACCAACTCCATGACGATCCAGAGGCGTTCACCCTCGTCGACGACGTCGTAGACGCGCACCACGTTGGGATGGTCTATGCGGGCGGTGGCCCTGGCCTCGCGCAGGGTGCGTTCGCGGCGGGTGCGGGTGTCCTCGGAGTCGAGGCCGTCGATGCGCATTTCCTTCACCGCGACCTGCCGGTCGAGAACCTCGTCGGTCGCTCGCCACACGCGCCCCATTCCCCCCTGGCCGATACTCTCGACCAGCCGGTAGCGCCCCGTCACCAGCAACCCGGAGAAACCGCCACTCCCGGAATCAACCGTGTTCCCCGCGTTCCCCGCGTTCCCGGAGTTCCCGGAGTTCCCCGCATTCCCCGGATTCTCTGTGTTTCCCGCATTTCCCGGCAATCCGCTGCACCCCCTTCATTGCCCGGCCCCGGAACACAATAGTCACACTTACTGCCCTATCAGCATAGTGTGGAGAAATCTTGTGGTACCTCTTCCAGTACTGCGAATTCAGGCGCAGCCAAGGGGGGCGAACATGAGTTCTCGTCGTGCGACGACCGTCGCCGGATCGCTGGTCGTGGCATCTTTCTCGGCGGTGTTGATCCTTTCCTTCCCCGCCGGGGCGGACGATCAGGGGCCGGGCAGCAGCAAGGGGGGAAAGCCCGTCGACGAGGCGCCCGCGGGCGTGAAGACGACGACGACACTGCCGGAGCGGATCTCGGTCGACAACAGTTCCGGGAAAACGGCGATCACCGCCACGGTGAAGAACGAGGGGACCAAGGACAGCGGACAGATACGGCTTCTGGTCGTCGGTTTCGACGGCCTTTCAGTCAAAAGCGTTCAGGGGTGTGACGCCATCGCGGAGAAAGATCTCCCGGAAGGATCCAACAGCGGCTTCTCCTGCCCCATCGACAATCTCGCGGCCGGGGCGTCGAAGTCGTACGCCGTCGACGCGACCTTCGACCTGGGCAAGACCGGGAAGATCTGTCTGCCCGTCCAGACCGCCGACGGGAAGAAGACGTTCTGGCAGCAGGGCCCGGTGCCGTTCGGTACGACTAACCCGTCGCCGAACGCGCCCGCCACCCCGCTGCTCCTCGGCACCGACAACACACCCGTGGGGCCCGGCGGCGACGAACTGCCCAAGACGGGTGTCGGGCGGGACGTGTTGTCGCTCGGCGCGGCCGGAGCCGCACTGCTCGCGGCGGGCGCGGCCGGACTGTGGTGGTCCCAGCGCCGGCCGGTGCGGCGCGAGAGCTGACCGGGCCCACGCGAAAGGGGTTCGCCGGGCCGGGTCGCGTACTGCGATCCCGCCCGGCGAACCCCTTCGTCATCGCCTGAGGGCGGTTACTCCTTGACGAGCTTCCAGGCGGTCGGGAGCAGGCCCATCGCCAGGGCCGCCTTGACGGCGTCGCCGATCAGGAACGGCGTGAGGCCGGCCGCGATCGCGGCGGAGGCGCTCATGTCGGCGGCGTAGGCCAGGTACGGGACGCCGACGAGGTAGATGATCGCCTCGCCCAGCAGCATCGTGCCCGCCATGCGCAGCACGGAGCGGTCGGCGCCCCGACGGGCCAGGGCGCCCACGGCGGCGGTCGCGAGGATCATGCCGAGGATGTAGCCGAAGGAGACGGAGACACCCGAGCTGCCGCCCGCGAACCACGGCACACCGGCGAGACCGGCCACCGCGTAGAGCGCGAGGGAGGAGACCCCGCGGCGGACGCCGAGGGTGGTGCCGACGAGCAGCGCGGCGAAGGTCTGGCCGGTCACCGGGACCGGGGAGCCGGGCACCGGGACCGCGATCTGGGCCGCGAGGCCGGTGAGCGCGGCACCGCCGAGCACGAGCGCGATGTCCCGGACACGGGAAGCGGGGAGGAGGTCGGCGAGGACCTTTCCGGGACGAGCGGGGGTGACGGCGGCGGTGCTCATGGGGACTCCGCGAGATCGGGACGGACGGGACACGGCGACGCTATCCCAGGGGGATCGAGGCGATCACCGTCCGCGGTCGACAAACGGTCGAACGGCAGGTTGGTGGGCTCCTGACAAAGGGGGAGGGTTACACGCGGTACGAGGTGACCCTGGTCACTGAGGTGGAGTGGTCCGGGATACGCGGGTGCCCCGGGCGGTCTCTGTAGGGTTTCGCCAATCGAACGGCGGCTGTCTCGCCCGTCGGTCGCCATCTGGGCAGGGCCGACCCCCTTTGCTAGCTTCGAGCCATGGTTGCCCAGGCCCAGGCCCTGAACTTCTCGTCGCGTCGCCATGTCGACCTGCGACGCGTGGGCGCGGCCGCCTGTCGCCCTCCGGTGTGAGGCGGGCGGAGCCGATCATCCGGCGCGCCGCGCTCCACAGACGGCGCAGTGTCGGACCGGCTCCCGACTTCCGAGGAAGTTCCCCATGCCCCGTACCGCGGCTCCTCCCGCCCCGCCCTCTCCCGTCACCCGGGTCGCCGACAGCGACCGGCGGCGTACCAGCGCCAGTGTGATCCTGCGTTCCGTGCTGGAGCACGGGCCGGTCGCACGCTCCACCATCGCCCGGCTCACCGGGCTGTCCCCCGCTTCCGTCACCGATCACTGTGCCCGGCTCACCGGGCTCGGGCTGCTCCGGGAGGCGGCGGCGCCCCGGCGCAGCAACGGGGTGGGCAGGCCGCACGTTCCCGTGGATCTGGACGACTCGCGGTTCGTGGTGGGCGGGGTCCATGTGGCGGTGCCCTACACGACCGTGTCGCTGCTGGATCTGCGCGGCCGGGTGGTGGCACGCCGGGAGTTGAAGCATCGGGGCCGCCTCGAACCGTCCGGGGTACTGGCGCGGGCCGCCGACGGACTCGGCGCACTGCTGGGGGAGGCTCCCGGCTGCCGGGCCCTCGGGGTGGGGGTCGCCGTGGGCGGCTGGGTGGACCGCGATTCGGGGACCGTCGTCGAGCATCCGCTGCTGGGGTGGCGGGACGTGCCGGTGCGGGAGGCGGTCGGCGCGCACACCGGGCTGCCGGTCCAGGTGGACGGGCACGCCCGCGCGCTGGTCAACGCGGAGCGGCTGTTCGGGCAGGCCCGCGGCAACCTGAGCGTGCTGCATCTGTTCGTCGGGAACGTGGTCGACGCGGCGTTCGCCACCAACGACGAGGTGCACCACGGGCCGCGTTCACAGGCCGGGGCCATCGCCCATCTGCCGTTGGCCGGCGGCACCGAGCCCTGCGCGTGCGGCCGGGTCGGCTGCCTCCAGGTGGAGCTGAGCGAGCGGACGTTGTGCCGGCGGGCCCGGCAGGCCGGGGTGATCGACGGGGTGAACCCGATGCACGTGGTCGCCGCGGCGGACGCCGGGAACCCGGTGGCCGTACGGCTGTTGCGGGAACGGGCGCGGATGGTGGGCCGGGCGGCCGGGCTGCTCCTGGACGTGCTCAATCCGGAGCGGGTCGTCGTCACCGAGGTGGGCGTGCTGTTCCGGGAGGACTGCCTCGCCGCGCTGCGCGACGAGGTCGGGGCGGGGCGCTCGGCAGCCGTCTCGCCGAGCAGCTTCCCCGACTCCGTGCTGGCCGTGGCGGGCGGGGCGGTGGCACTGGACGTGCTCTACCGGGATCCGCTGGCCTCGTCCTGGCCGCGTCCTGCGGGCGCCCCACCTGAGCCGAGTTAATTCAGAAACTCCGAATGTTGACAGGCCCCACACGTGGACAGGAACATCTTTCTCATGAGCTGTCGCACCTTCTGTTGCTGACGCCCCGGCGCGCCGGGAGCGCGTCCTTCTCCTGCCTTTAGCCGCAGGATTCGTTTCGGTCTTGTTGCAGATTCCTTGCGGATCTCCTGCTGGTCCCCTGCCGGTCGTCCCCCGAGGATCTCCCGCGGTTTTCTCGTGGATTCCTCTGGATTCCCGCAGGCCCTTGCAGCCTCTGCCACACCCGCTTTCCTCCGCCGGCTTCCGCCTGCCTTGTCTCCGTTTTCCCCTGGGGGTTCTCCCGTGCCTGTTTCCCGTACGCCCGGTGTCGACCGGCGTCTCTTCCTCGCCTCGCTGCTGGGCGCCGCCGCCGGTGTCGCCGGGCTCAGCGGCTGCGCCGAGAGCAGTGCCGCCACCGGTGGTGAGGGCGCCTCCACGGCCCCGCTCGCCGACAAGGTGCCCGCCGGCACGAGTCTGAAGATCGCCTCCTTCCAGGGCGCGCAGCAGTTGCAGCTGAAGCTGGCGAAGCTGCCCGAACTGCCCTTCACGGTGTCGAACTGGCTGAACATCGGGGCCGGTCCCGACGTCATCAACGCCTTCCGCGCGAAGTCCCTGGACGTCGCCAACAACGCGGGCATTCCGCCGATCCAGGCGCATTACCAGGGCTTCGACGCGAAAATCGTCGCGATCAACATCACCCGCAAGCCGAACTACGTCTTCGCCACCAAGCCGGGCAGCGACATCGAGACCGTCGACGACTTCCGCGGAAAGAAGCTGGCGTTCTCGCAGGGGCAGGCGCAGGGCGTCGTCCTGCTGCGGGCGCTGAAGAAGGCCGGCCTGAAGTACGACGAGGTGAAGCTGGTCCCGCTGACCAGCAACCAGTTCCTCACCGCGCTTCAGTCGGGCCAGGTGGACATCGCCCCGCTCGGCAACACCCAGTCGCCCGCCTACCTCAAGCAGTACGAGTCCAAGGGCGCCCGCATCATCACCACCGACGTCGTCGACCTGCTCAGCCTGCTGTGGGCGCCGGTGTCCGTGCTGAACGACAAGGCGAAGGCCGCCGCCGTCGCCGCGTACATCCCGCAGTGGGCGCAGGGCCTGGTGTGGAGCTACGAGAACCCGGACGTCTGGAACGAGGAGTTCTACGTCAAGACGCAGAACCTGACCCTCGACCAGGCCAAGTCGATCACCGCACTCGCCAACAAGCCGCTGTTCCCGCCGAGTTGGGACGAGGCCATCAAGTGGGAGCAGGAGACCGCGGACCTCCTCGCGGAGGGCGGCTTCGTGAAGAAGTTCGACGTCTCCTCGCTGTTCGACCACCGCTTCGAGGGCATCGCCGCCAAGTCCGTGGCAGCCGAGTACCGGAGTTGACCGCCATGACCACCAGCGCAAGCACGAACACGACCACCACCGGCAGTACCCCCACCGGCACAACCACCACCGGCACGACCTCGACCGGCGCGACCTCGACCACGGTCCCGGCCGCCGCCGTCGCCGCCGACGACGGGTCCCGGGTCCGTCGCAGGCAACGGCGCCGTGGCCTCGCACCCGGCAAACCGTGGCCCGCCTCCCGGCTCGTCGGCCCCCTGCTGCTCATCGTCCTGTGGGCCGCCGCCTCGGCCGCCGGACAGCTGGACACCGGGGCGATCCCCGCGCCCTGGACGGTGCTGCGGACCGGCGTCGACCTGTGGACCGACGGGACGCTGACCACCGACATCCTCACCTCGCTGGAGCGCGCCGCCTACGGCTTCGCGATCGGCCTGACCGCCGGGGTGACCCTCGCGCTGGCCTCGGGCCTCACCCGGTCCGGGGAGGCCCTGATCGACGGGACCGTGCAGCTCAACCGGGCGATCCCGACTCTCGGCCTGATCCCGCTGTTCATCCTCTGGCTGGGCATCGGCGAGACCTTCAAGATCGCGATCATCGCCATCGTCGTCTACATCCCGATCTACCTCAACACGCACTCCGCGCTGTCCGGCATCGACCACCGGTTCGTCGAACTCGCCGAGGTGCAGGGCCTGTCGAAGGTCCGGTTCATCCGGCAGATCGTGATCCCCGGCGCCCTGCCCGGATTCTTCGTGGGACTCCGGCTCGGGGTGACCGGCTCCTGGCTGGGACTGGTGGTCCTGGAGCAGATCAACGCCACCAGCGGCCTCGGTTACATGATGTTCCAGGCCCAGAACTACGGCCAGTCGGACGTCATCCTCGTCGGCCTCCTCATCTACGGCGTCTTCGGTCTCCTCTCCGACGCCGCGGTCCGTCTCATCGAACGGAGGGTGCTGTCGTGGCGCCGCACACTGAGCAGCTGACCCGCTCCGCCGCAGTTCAACTGCGCGGCCTGACACGGTCGTTCGAGACCCGCACGGTCCTCGACGGCATCGACCTGGACATCCCCGCCGGCCAGTTCGTGGCCCTTCTCGGGCACAGCGGGTCCGGCAAGAGCACCCTGCTGCGGGCGGTCGCCCACCTCGACCACGAGGTCGTCGGCAGCGGGCAGCTCACCGCCCCGGAGCGGGTGTCGGTGGTCTTCCAGGACTCCCGGCTGCTGCCCTGGCGGCGGGTGCTGGACAACGTCCTGCTGGGCCTCGACGGCAAGGAGGCGGAGCAGAAGGGCCGCGAGGCCCTCGCCGAGGTGGGGCTGAAGGGCCGCGAACGGGCCTGGCCGAACGAGCTGTCCGGCGGTGAGGCGCAGCGAGCCGCACTGGCCCGCTCGCTGGTCCGTGAACCCGAACTCCTCCTCGCGGACGAGCCGTTCGGGGCGCTGGACGCCCTCACCCGGATCAGGATGCACACCCTGCTGCGCGAGCTGTGGGAGCGCCACCGGCCCTCCGTGCTGCTCGTCACCCACGACGTGGACGAGGCGATCGTGCTCGCCGACCGGGTCCTCGTCCTCGACCACGGCCGTATCGGCCTCGACCTGACCATCGACCGCCCGCACCCGCGCTCGTACCGGGACCCGCTGCTCGGCGAGTACCGCGAACGGCTGCTCGCCGCCCTGGGCGTCACGGAGGACCACAAGTGACCACGCCGCACCCCGGACGACAGCTCCACCTGAACGCGTTCCTGATGAACACCGGCCACCACGAGGCGTCCTGGCGGCTCCCGGAGAGCGACCCGTACGCCCACGTGGAGCTGGACCACTACGTCCACCTGGCCCGGATCGCCGAGCGCGGGACCTTCGACTCCCTGTTCCTCGCCGACGGGCCGCAGCTGTGGGGCACCATCGCCCAGCGCCCGGCCGGTGCCCTGGAACCGCTCACCCTGCTGACCGCGCTGGCGACGGCCACCCGGCACATCGGCCTCATCGCCACCGCGTCGACCTCCTACAACTCCCCCTACAACCTGGCCCGCAAGTTCGCCTCGCTCGACATCATCAGCGGCGGCCGGGCGGGCTGGAACATCGTCACGACCGCCGGCGCCGAGGCCGCCCGCAACTTCGGACTGGACGCCGAGCCGGCGCACGCCGAGCGCTACGCCCGGGCCGGCGAGTTCCTGGACGTGGCCCTGAAGCTCTGGGACAGCTGGGAGGACGACGCGATCGTCGCCGACAAGGGGGCCGGCGTCTGGGGCGACGACACGAAGGTCCACCCGCCCCGGCACCGGGGCACGTACTTCAGTGTCGAGGGCGCCCTCAACGTCCCCCGTTCGCCGCAGGGTTACCCGCTGCTGGTGCAGGCCGGGTCGAGCGAGGACGGCAAGGCGTTCGCGGCCCGGTACGCGGAGGCGGTGTTCACCGCGCAGCAGACGCTCGCCGACGCGCAGGCCTTCTACGCCGATCTCAAGTCCCGTACCCGGCGGGCCGGCCGGGATCCCGAGCACATCAAGGTGCTGCCCGGCATCGTCCCGGTGATCGGCTCCACGGAGGCCGAGGCGCGCGCCAACGAGCAGGTCCTGGAGGACCACATCGTGCACACGCACGGGGTCCAGCGGCTGGAGCAGCTGCTCCAGCTGGAGCCGGGCGCCCTGGAGCTGGACGCGGAGCTGCCCGCCGATCTGCCGCCGGAGAGCGCGATCGAGGGCGCCAAGAGCCGCTACACCCTCGTGGTGGAGCTGGCCCGGCGTGAGCGCCTCACCGTGCGGCAGCTGATCGGGCGGCTCGGCGGCGGGCGCGGGCACCTCACCTTCGCGGGCACGCCCGAGCAGGTCGCCGACGCGATCGAGAGCTGGTTCACCCAGGGCGCCGCCGACGGTTTCAACATCATGCCCGCGGTGCTGCCCTCCGGCCTGGACGCCTTCGTCGACCACGTCGTGCCGATCCTGCGCGCCCGCGGCCTGTTGCGCAGCGAGTACGGGCCGCGCACGACCCTGCGCGAGAGGTACGGCCTCCCGCGCCCCGCCAACCAGTACGTGACCGCCCCCGCACCCGTCCTCGTCTGACCCCCGTCCGAAAGGAACCTCCCATGAGCATCGAGATCCACAAGGTCACCGCGCACATCGGCGCCCGGGTGTCCGGCGTCGACATCGCGAAGCCCCTCGACGAGGAGACGTCCACCGCCCTGCGCGAGGCGCTCAACGTCCACAAGGCCCTGGTCTTCGACGACGTGCACCTGGACGACGCGGGCCAGCAGGCCTTCGTCCGCCACTTCGGCGAGCTCACCACCGCCCACCCGACCGTGCCGGCCGTCGACGGCTCCCCGAACGTGCTGCCGGTCGACAGCGAACGCGGCCGCGCCGCCAACCACTGGCACACGGACGTCACCTTCGTCCTGAACCCGCCGCAGGCCAGCACCCTGCGCAGCCTGGTCCTCCCGCCGTACGGCGGCGAGACCCTGATCACCAGCTCGGCGGCGGCCTACCGGCAGCTTCCGGAGCCGCTCAGGCAGCTCGCCGACACCCTGTGGGCCGAGCACACCAACGACTACGACTACGCGGTGCCGGAGGAGACGGTCGACGAGGCGCAGGCCGCCGCGCGCGCCCAGTTCACCTCGATCAAGTACCGCACGGTCCACCCGGTGGTCCGCGTGCACCCGCTGACCGGGGAGCGCGGACTGTTCATCGGCGGGTTCGCGCAGCGCATCGTGGGCCTGTCGCCGGCCGAGTCCCGCAAGATCCTCGACCTGCTCCAGTCGTACGTCACCCGGCCGGAGAACATCCTGCGCCACCGCTGGTCGGAGAACCAGCTGGTCCTGTTCGACAACCGCATCACCCAGCACTACGCGGTCGACAACTACGACGGCCGGCCCCGCCGGCTGCACCGGGTGACGGTCGCGGGTGACATCCCGGTCGGCATCGACGGCAAGGAGAGCTACTCGATCGAGGGCGACGCGGCGCACTACAGCTCCGTAGCGGCCTAGCCACACCGCGTGTCCGGTCCGTCCGGATGCTGGGCAGCCCCTCCGCCGACGCGGAGGGGCTGCCCAGACTGTGGGCGTTTTTGCCCATCTCACGCATTGGACGAGCCGCGCCCATGCCCAGCAGCACCACCGTCACGACTCCACCGGAGCCGGACGCCACCCTGTCCCACGGCCTCAAGCAGCGCCATCTGTCGATGATCGCCCTCGGTGGCGTCATCGGCGCCGGTCTCTTCGTCGGCTCGGGCGCGGGGATCGCCGCCGCCGGTCCGTCGATCGTCCTCGCCTATGCCCTCTCCGGCCTGCTCGTGATGCTGGTGATGCGGATGCTGGGCGAGATGTCGGCCGCGTATCCCTCGTCGGGCTCGTTCTCCGCGCACGCCGAGCGGGCCTTCGGCCCCTGGGCGGGCTTCACGGTGGGGTGGGCCTTCTGGGTCCTGCTGTGCACGGCCGTCGGCCTGGAGGGCATCGGCGCCGCGAAGATCGTCACGGGCTGGCTGCCGGGCACGCCCGAGTGGGCCTGGGTGGCGCTGTTCATGCTCCTGTTCTGCGGGGCGAACCTGGCCGCCGTGAAGAACTTCGGCGAGTTCGAGTTCTGGTTCGCGGCCCTGAAGGTCGGCGCGATCACCCTGTTCCTGGTGCTGGGCGTGCTGGCCGTCGCCGGTGTCCTGCCGGGCACGAACTCGCCGGGGACCTCCCATCTGGGCGAGCTCTTCCCGCACGGCAGCGAGGGCCTGGTCGTCGGTCTGCTCGCGTCCGTCTTCGCGTACGGCGGACTGGAGACGGTCACCATCGCCGCCGCCGAGTCGGAGGACCCGGTCCGGGGCGTGGCGAGCGCGGTCCGTACGGCGATGTGGCGCATCGCGCTGTTCTACGTCGGTTCCATGGCGGTCATCGTCACGCTCGTCCCCTGGGACGCGAAGGGGGTCGTCGAGCAGGGCCCCTATGTCGCCGCTCTCGACCGGCTCGGCATCCCCGGGGCCGGCCAGGTCATGAACGTGGTGGTGCTGGCCGCGCTGCTGAGCGCCATGAACGCCAATGTCTACGGCTCCTCGCGCATCGCGTACTCGCTGGTGGAGCGGGGCCACGGCCCGAAGGCGCTGGGCCGGGTGTCGGGCGGCGCGCCCCGGGTCGCGGTGCTCGCGTCCTGTGTCTTCGGCTTCGGCTGCGTGCTGCTCAGCCACTGGCGGCCGGACGATGTGTTCCCCTGGCTGCTGAACATGATCGGCGCGGTGATCCTGGTCGTCTGGATCTTCATCGCGTGCTCCCAGCTGCGGCTGCGCGGCCGGTTGGAGCGGGAGGCGCCCGAGCGGCTGACCGTCCGGATGTGGGCGTTCCCGGTGCTCACCTGGGTCGCGCTGGCGGGGATGGCGGCGATCTTCGTCCTGATGGCGCGGGAGCCGGGCACCCGGGTGCAGCTGTACGGGTCGGGCGGGATGACGGCGTTCCTGGCGGCCGTCGGGTACGCCTGGCAGCGGAGGCGGCAGCTCGTGCGGGCGAAGGCCTGACCCGGCCGCCCCCCCTCAGCCCCCATCGGGTCAGCCCCCATCGGGCCGGTGGCCCATCGGCCCCCACGTGCACGACACGTGGGGGCCTTTGCGTTGCCGCCACGCCCTGCGCACTTGCCCGGAACCCCCTTCTTGTTGCTAGCCTGCACTTGCAAGTGACTTGCAATAAGAGGTTCGAGGGGACCCGCATGCCCGTCTACACGCTGCCCGAACTGCCCTACGACTACTCCGCACTCGCCCCCGTGATCAGCCCGGAGATCATCGAGCTGCACCACGACAAGCACCACGCGGCCTATGTGAAGGGCGCCAACGACACGCTGGAGCAGTTGGCGGAGGCGCGGGACAAAGAGCAGTGGGCGGCCCTGAACGGCCTGGAGAAGAACCTGGCCTTTCACCTCTCCGGGCACATCCTGCACAGCATCTACTGGGCCAACATGACCGGCGACGGCGGCGGCGAGCCCCTCGCGGCGGACGGCCTCGGCGACCTCGCGGACGCGATCACCGAGTCCTTCGGCTCGTTCGCCGGCTTCAAGGCCCAGCTGACCAAGGCGTCCGCGACGACGCAGGGTTCCGGCTGGGGCGTCCTCGCCCACGAGCCGCTCAGCGGCCGGCTGATCGTCGAGCAGGTCTACGACCACCAGGGCAACGTCGGCCAGGGCTCCGTGCCGATCCTCGTCTTCGACGCCTGGGAGCACGCCTTCTACCTGCAGTACAAGAACCAGAAGGTCGACTTCATCGAGGCCATGTGGGCCGTCGTGAACTGGCAGGACGTGGCCCGGCGCCTGGAGGCCGCGAAGTCCCGGGCGGACGTACTGCTGCTCGCCCCCTGAGGCAGCGCGAAGCGTCCTGCCTCGTGATCGTCTTCTCACCCTTCACGGCGGCAGGCGGAGTGAAGGAGCGGCCCCGCGAGGACATGACTCGCGGGGCCGCTCCCGTATGCCCTGGCCGGGGGCTTCCCAAGGACCGCGTCATGGGGCGACAGTGGCCCGCATGGGTCTTCCGAAGAGGCGTTGCCCCAACTGCGGGGACACCGAACAGCACTTCCGGCACCTGCGCGGCGCCGAGCGGGCCTTCGCCCTGACGCAGACGCAGGTGCTGGCGCACCGTGCGGATCTCGACAAGTACCGGCGCTGCACCCGCGAAGGCTGTGTGCGGGTGCAGTCCTACTTCAACTGGCGTTCCGGCTTCGATCTTCCGGAGGAGTTCCGGACGTTGCCGCAGCCGGCCACCTAGGGGAGATCCCGGCCGACTACCGGGTCGGCGAGGCCGGGAGTCTGCGCCGGACGCACCGTGGCTCAGGGCTTGCGGCCCACGCCGCCGTGCTGGCCGATCGGCAGCGGGGGCGTTCCGTCCGGGCGCCACATCGGGACGGACACCACGCCCGGCGGCACCATGTCGAGCCCCTCGAAGTAGCCCTCGATCTGCCCGACCGGGCGCAGGAAGTACGGGACGGCCCCGGTCTCGTTGTAGGCGTCCTGGGCCTGCTCGTAGACGGGGTCGGTGCCGCGGGAGCCGTCGTTGACGCAGAGGTGGCTGCCGGCGGGCAGGCCGCAGAGCAGGGCGCGGACGAGGTCACGGGCACGGTCGTAGTCCTCGACGTGACCGAGGATGCCGCTGAGGATCAGGGCGGTGGGGCGGGTCGGGTCGAGTGTCCGGCCCGCCGCTTCCAGGATGCGCGCGGGCTCGTAGAGGTCGAGGTCCTCGTAGGCGGTGACGCCCTCGGGTGTGGAGGTGAGCAGCGCGCGGGCGTGCGCGAGGACCAGGGGGTCGTTGTCGACGTAGACGATCCGCGACTCGGGGGCGAGGCGCTGGGCGACCTCGTGGGTGTTGTCGACGGTGGGCAGCCCGGTGCCGACGTCGAGGAACTGGCGGATGCCCGCCTCCTCGACCAGGTAACGGATGCTGCGGCCGAGGAAGGCCCGGCTGCTGCGGGCGATGGTGACGATGCCGGGGAAGACGGCGGTGTAGGCGTCGCCCGCCTCCTCGTCCACCGGGTAGTTGTCCTTGCCGCCCAGCCAGTAGTTCCAGATCCGGGCCGAGTGCGGCACCGAGGTGTCGATCTCCGTCATGGGTCCATGGTGCCCCGCGAGTGATGCTCGCGGGGCACCACCGCCGTCACAGGTTGCTGAAGTCCGGGCCCTTGGTGCGGGTGCGCTTGATCTCGTAGAAGCCGGGGACCGAGGCGACGGCGAGGGTGCCGTCCCAGAGGCGGGCGGCTTCCTCGCCCTTCGGCGCGGGGGTCACCACGGGACCGAAGAAGGCGATCTGCTCACCGTCGGGGCCGGGGACGGCGATGACGGGGGTGCCGACGTCCTGGCCGACCTTCTCGATGCCCTCCTTGTGGGAGGCGCGCAGCTGGGCGTCGAACTCGAAGGCGGACTGCTCGGCGTACTCGATCAGGGACGCGGGCAGACCGACGTCCTCGAGCGCGCCGGCGATGGCCTCCACGGTCGGGCCCTCGCCGTTGTTGTGGATGCGGGTGCCGAGCGCGGTGTAGAGGGGGCCGAGGACGTCGGCGCCGTGCAGCTGCCAGGCGGCGGTGACGACGCGGACCGGCTGCCAGGCCTTGACCGCGAGCATCTCGCGGTACTCCTCGGGGAGCTCGTCGAGCTTGTTCTCGTTGAGGACGGCGAGGCTCATGATGTGCCAGCGGACCTCGATGTCACGGACCTTCTCCACTTCCAGCACCCACCGGGAGGTCATCCAGGCCCACGGGCACAGCGGGTCGAACCAGAAGTCGACGGGGGTCTTCTCCGACATGTCTCTCCTTGAGCAATCCTCATGAGATAAGCCTTTTCCCCTGAACACCGGCGTCCGTGCCGCACATTCCCTGCTGCCCCGCGTCAGGGGCGCGTGGCAGGATCACTCCTGTCCGAAAGCCCATGTCCAAGCACTGAGGGAGTACCGCCGTGCCCGGTGAGAACCTGTCCCGCGACGAGGCCCGGGAGCGGGCCGCCCTGCTGTCCGTCGACGGGTACGACGTGTCCCTCGACATCCGGTCGGCGGTCGGCGACCGGACCGGGGACGAGCCCCGCACCTTCCGGTCGGTCACCACGATCCGCTTCCGCAGCAGCGAGCCCGGCGCGTCGAGTTTCGTCGACCTGATCGCGCCGAGTGTGACGTCCGTCTCCCTCAACGGCCGCGACCTCGACCCCGGCGAGGTCTTCGACGGCGCCCGGATCCTGCTGGAGGACCTGGCCGCGGAGAACGAGCTGATCGTCGACGCCCAGTGCGCCTACTCCCGCACCGGGGAGGGCCTGCACCGCTTCGTCGACCCGGAGGACGGCGAGGTCTACCTGTACACCCAGTACGAGCCGGCCGACGCCCGCCGGGTCTTCGCGGGCTTCGAACAGCCCGACCTCAAGGCCCCGTTCCGGTTCGAGGTACGGGCGCCCGAGGAGTGGGTGGTGTGGAGCAACGGCGCCGGCGAGCGCGTCGACGGGGTGTGGCGCTTCGCGGAGACGAAGCCGATCTCGACGTACATCACCTGTGTCGTGGCCGGCCCGTACCACTACGTGACGGACACGTACACGCGCGACCTGGGTGACGGTACGACGCTGGAGATCCCCCTCGGCGCGATGTGCCGCAAGGGTCTGGCGCCCCACTTCGACCCCGCGGACGTCTTCCTCGTCACCAAGCAGGGCCTGGACTTCTTCCACGACCACTTCGACTACCCGTACCCGTTCGGCAAGTACGACCAGGCGTTCGTGCCCGAGTACAACCTCGGCGCGATGGAGAACCCGGGACTGGTGACCTTCCGCGAGGAGTACATCTTCCGGGGCAAGGTGACGCAGGCGTCGTACGAGGCGCGGGCGAACGTCATCCTGCACGAGATGGCGCACATGTGGTTCGGCGACCTGGTCACCATGGTGTGGTGGGACGACCTGTGGCTGAAGGAGTCCTTCGCCGACTTCATGGGCACGTTCGCGAACGTCGGCGCGACCCGCTTCACCGACGCCTGGATCACCTTCGCCAACCGCCGCAAGGCGTGGGCCTACCGCGCGGACCAGCTCCCCTCCACCCACCCGATCACCGCCGACATCCGCGACCTCCAGGACGCGAAGCTGAACTTCGACGGCATCACGTACGCCAAGGGCGCCTCCGTCCTGAAGCAACTGGTGGCGTACGTCGGCCAGGACGCGTTCCTCGAGGGCGCGCGGCGCTACTTCAAGCGGCACGCGTACGGCAACACGCGTCTCGGGGATCTGCTGTCGGTGCTCGCCGAGACCAGCGGCCGGGACATGGGCGGCTGGGCGCGGTCCTGGCTCCAGACGGCGGGCGTGAACTCGCTGACCCCGCAGGTGCTGCTGGACCCGCAGGGCCGGATCGACGAGCTGGCGGTGGTCCAGGAGGCCGCCGAGGCGTACCCCGAACTGCGGCCGCACCGGGTGGCGATCGGCCTCTACCGCCGCGAGGACGGACATCTCGTGCGGTACGCGCGCGCCGAGACGGACGTCGACGGTCCGCGGACGGTCGTGACGGAGCTGGCGGGCGCCGCGGCCCCGGACCTGGTGCTGGTCAACGACGACGACCTGACGTACTGCAAGATCCGTTTCGACGAGACCTCGCTGGCCACGCTGCGCGAGCACCTGGGTTCGATGACCGACCCGCTGGCCCGCGCCCTGTGCTGGTCGGCCCTGTGGAACCTGACCCGGGACGCGCTGCTGCCCGCGTCCGACTTCGTGGACCTGGTGACGCGGTTCGGGCACCACGAGTCCGACATCGGCGTCCTGCAGATGCTTCACGCGTGGGCGGAGTCGGCGCTGGTCCACTACGCGCCGCGGTCCTGGCGGCGGACGGGCGAGGAGCTGCTGGCCGGCACCGCGTTGCGGAATCTGCGGGCGGCCGGGCCGGGCAGCGAGCACCAGCTGGCCTGGGCGCGCTTCTTCGCGACGGTGGCCTCCTCGGACGCCGACTTCGAGCTGCTCCGGGGCCTGCTGGACGGTACGGCGAAGATCGACGGCCTGGAGGTGGACCAGGAGCTGCGCTGGGTGTTCGTGGAGCCGCTGGTCGCGCACGGGTACGCCGACGAGAAGGCGCTGGCGGAGGAACTGGCCCGAGACGACACGGCGTCCGGCAAGCGGCATCAGGTCCGCTGTCTCGCGGCCCGCCCGTCGGCGGCGGTGAAGGCACAGGCGTGGGCACAGCTGGTGGAGTCGGACTCGCTGTCCAACGCGCTGGTGGAGGCGACGATCGCGGGATTCGCGCAGCCCTCGCAGCGGGAGCTGCTCGTGCCGTACGCGGAGAAGTACTTCGCGTCGATCGAGCGGATCTGGGCCGAGCGGTCGATCCAGATCGCGATGACCGTCGTCAAGGGTCTGTTCCCCTCGCTCCAGGACTCCCCCCGGACGCTGGAGGCGACGGACGCGTGGCTCGCGGCGCACGAGTCGGCGGCCCCGGCGCTGCGCCGGCTGGTGCTGGAGGCGCGCGACGACCTGGCGCGGTCGCTGCGGGCGCAGGCGGCCGGTGCGGAGGCCGGCACGGAGGCCGGAACCGACTGAGCGCTCCGGGCCCTGATCTTTGGCCATGAATTCCGCTGACGGTCACCGTTACGGAATTCAGGCAATCCGACCCGTAACCCCTGGCTCCCTCATTCGGGACCAGGGGTTTTCGGCGCCCCATCGGCATCCGAACACCCGTCCTTTAGGACGAGCTTGTCCGGATTTGTCGACGGGCGTGTAACAGCGGTTAAGAGACCGGCCGGACGCGGAATCCCCGTTGCATGAACCACCACAACACCCCGCTCCCCCAGGTTCCCTCGGCGTCCCCCCGCCCCGTCCGCCACCTCTCGGACGTACAGCGCCGCGTCACGACGGCGGGCCGGCTCCGCTCGCAGGGCGTCGCCGTGGCCGAGGCGAACGAGCAGTGCCGCCCCGGCGGCCCCTGGCAGCAGCTCCTCCCCGGCGTGTACCTGCTCCACCCGGGCCCGCCGACCAGCGAGGAGCGGCTGCACGCGGTGCTGATGTACGCGGGCCGCGACACGGCGACGCCACCGCCCGCGGTACCGGCCCAGCCGGGCGCCGGCGATCCGCACCGGCCGGTGTACAAGGAGGCGATGATCACCGGGCTGGCGGCCCTGAACCTGCACGGGATCTCGTCCGCTCCCCCGCTGCCGTCCCTGGAGCACATCGACGTCCTGGTCCCGCGTATGCGCCGGCTGCGCTCGACGGGCTGCGCCCACGTCGTCCGCACGGGCTCCCTGCCCACTCCGGAGCAGGCCACGGGAGTTCCGGTGGCGCCGGTGCCCCGCGCGCTCGCCGACGCGGTCGCCCGGCTGACGGACGCGGGAGTGGTGCAGCGGCTGCTGTCGGAGGCGGTACGCGGGGGTCACTGTGAACCTGCCGCGGTGGTACGGGAGTTGAACAACGCCAAGCTGCTGGGCCGCCCGCACGTGGTCGACGCGGTGGACTCACTGCTCGCGGAGGGACGCGCGTTCGCGGAGGACCGGCTGTACACGATGGTGTGCGACCACGGCCTTCCCGACCCGGTGTGGAACGTGGACCTGCGCCTGCCGGGCGGTCCCCACCTGGGCGGTCTGGACGCGTACTGGCCGGAGCAGGCGGTGGCGGTCGAACTGGACACCCGGGCGCCCCGACAGGACGAGGACGCCCTGTGGTCGGAGTACGCCCGCAAGCGAGAGCATCTGGAGCGGCTCGGCATCACGGTCGTGTACATCACGCCCAAGAAGCTGAGGGACGCGATGGAACAGCAGGCGGCGGTGGTCCGCACGGCGTTGATGGCGTCGGGCGACAGGGACCCGGCCGCGTATGTGGTGGTGCTGCCCCGGTAGGGACGGACCGGGGTGGGCCAGGAGGGGAGAGGAGGGGCCGTCGGGCGTGACCCGACGCCCCTCCTCATGCGTGATGCCGTCATGCCGTGATGCCGTCATGCCGTCATGCCGTCATGCCGTCATGCCGTCATGCCGTGATGCCGTCGCGCGGAGGGCCTCATGAGGAGGGAGCGTCGTGCCGTTCCGCCACGCGCAGCGGACAGCCGGTGCCGACGCGGTCGGCGAGTTCGGCACGGAGGGCGGCGAGTTCGGCCATGCGGGCGTCGACGATCTGGATCTTCTGCTCGAAGAGGGCGGAGAGGGCGTCCGCGGAGTCGGGGGCCTCGCGCAGTTCCTCGCCGTGCCGGGCGATCTCCGCGAGGGTGAACCCCAGGGTCTGCGCGGTACGGACGTAGGCCAGCCACTCCACCGTCTCCGGCGCGAAGTCGCGGTATCCGTTGGACAGTCGGCGGCCCTCGACGAGACCGACCCGCTCGTAGAAGCGGATGGTGTCCCGGGTGGTGCCGGTGCGGGCAGCCAGCTCTCCGATTCTCATGCGGGATTCTCCGTCAGGTAGCGGTCCGGTCCGACGCTTGACCTTGGAGCGTAGTCCAGTGTCTAGCGTCGGCCGCATGACCACTTCCGCACCTGTCCTCGGCCTCGACGGCCCTTCCTACCTCCGTGTCGTCCGCGCGAGCGCCTGGTACGACCTCGTCGTCACGGCCGGCTTCGCGACGCCGTGGACGTACACCCTGGTCCATGACGTGCTGTCGTCGTGGAGCCGGGCGTGGGATCTGGGCGCGTTCCCGCAGGCCGACCCGGTCCAGACGCTGTTCGCGAACCTGATGGGGTCGGTCGTGATCGTCTGGGCCGTTCTGCGCCTGGCCGGACCGCTGGCGGTGCACGGACTGCTCGACGGCGTCGCCCGCGTCCTGTTCACGGCGTGGATGGCGTACGCGGTGGGCCGGGGCGCCCCCGGGGTGCTGTGGCCGTTCCTCGGCGTGGAGGCGGCCTGGGGTGTGGCGCAGTTGGTGCCGTGGCTGCGGTCGATGCCGCGGCCACGGCAGGGAGGGCGCCCCGCTCCCGGCGCGACCCTCGGCCGCCCTCCGCAGAGGTGACGATCAGCGGCGGCCGCCCCTCCTCGGAAGCAGCTCGGTGCCGCGTTCCCTCGCGTCGCCCGGCGGCCGTGCCCCGTCGCAGCGGGCGGGCGCGGACAGCCCGCACGGGGTCCGGCTCACGCTCCGGGGCCGGGCGGCGGGGGCGCGGACAGCACCCGTCCGTCCACCGGACGTTCGCGCCACAGTTTCAGGGCGATGTCGACCAGTCGGACCCGGGTGAGGGCGGGGACCGCCTCCAGGTCGTGCCAGGCGGCCAGGTCGGTGGAGCCGTTCACCTCGTTGCGCAGTTCGCCTCCGACGACCCGGCCCTCGTAGACGACCCGCACGCCGTGGTGGTCGACGGAGCCGCGCAGTCCACCGCGGCGGAAGGTGCGGCGGGAGGAGTCGATGCCGAGCAGGCCGGTCACCTCGACGCGGTAGCCGGTCTCCTCGTCCAGTTCGCGCACGACGGTGTCGAGGGGGTCTTCGCCGTGCTCCATGCCACCGCCGGGCAGCACCCACTCGGGGGTTCCGTCGGCGGCCGGCGAGCGGGCGAGCAGGAGCTGTCCGTCACGGACACAGACGGCATAGGCCGCCACCCTCAACTTCTTGCGCATGGAGGGACGTTAGCCGGTCGGGTCCGGGTTCGCAGGGGAGTATTCCGGCGCGGACCAGCGCAGTGGGAGCGCGGCGGGGGTGTCGACCGCCTCCGCGACGGTGAAGAGGACCGTCCGCTCGCCGTCGGGGGCGAACCGGGTGCGGGCCTCGCCCGTGAGCTGGAGGGTGCGGCCCGTCGTCCAGTCGAGGAACAGCAGGCCGGCGCGGGGGTCCGTGGCGAGGTTGCCCAGGGTGAGGAACATGGAGTTGCCGGGGTGGTCGCGCCAGGCGAGGGTGCTCGGTGAGGTGACGTGCACGAAGCCGGGGTTGCCGCCGCGGTGGCTGAGTTCGGCCCCGGTGCCGTCGGGGTGGAGGGTGGCGAGGAAGAAGGTGTCGGCGACGGCGAGGAAGTCCCGCTGCTCCGCGGTCAGTTCGGCGCCGCGGCGCGGGCTGCCGGGCGTGCGCCCGACCGTCTCGTAGGCCTCCCTGCGCTGGATGTACTTGGGGCAGTTGGCGAACACCCGGTCGGTCTCGACGGCGAACCCGCGCGGGGTCGGCAGCAGCCGGCCGTTCAGCCGCACCCGGCGACGGGTGCGCGGATCGAGGACGATGGTGCCCACCGGGGTCCCGGGGGTGGCCAGTGCCGTCGCGAGGGGGTCGGCCGGCGAGGACCCGCCCGCACCGCCCGACGCGCGGGAGGTGCCGGTGGCGACCGAGATCCGGCGGGGTCCGGTGGCCCGGACGAAGCCGGGGGCGCCCGTCAGCGCCGACGCCCAGACCCGGCCGTCGACCGGGTCGGCGGCGCCCAGCACCAGCAGCGGCTGAAGCTCCAGGAAGGCGGCGACGACCGGTCTGACGCCGTCGCCGATCGCCCGGCCCAGGTGGTCGGCGAGGTCACGGACCCCGACGCGGTCCTGAACCGCGCGTGAGCCGGAGTGGTAGACGCCCATGAGTTGCTCGACCTCCTCGGCCCCGGCGGACCCCTCGGACAGTCCTCGGGCAGCCCACGAGAGGAATAACCTCTCATATTCAATTTAAAGGTTAGACTCGGTCATGTCAACCGGTCACATATCCTTGAGCGGTTAGCCCGGAAGGAGTCCCGATGTCCGCCACCACCCCTGCCACCGCCCCCSCCCCCGACCCCCGCCCCCTCACCGGCGAGCCCCTCGCGCTCGACCTGCTCAACACACGGTGGATGCGGGAGGGCGCCGTACAGGATCTGCTGCGGGACCCGGAAGGGCTCGCCGTCTGGCTCGCCGCGAACGGGCTGGACGGGCGGTTCGCGGCCGACGCGGCGACCCTGCGGCACACCCTCCGGGCGCGGGACGCGATCGAGGCCGCGGTGGACGGCCCGGCGGACACCGCCGGCGTCGACACCGTGCTCGGACACGGACGGATCCGGCCCACCCTGACCGCCGAAGGGCCGGGCGAGCGGGCCGAGTTCAGGGACGACGCCTGGGGGCCCGGCTGGCTGGCCGCCCGCAACTACCTGGAGTTGCTCTCCGCCGCCCCCGACCGCATCCGCCGCTGTGCGCACGAGGCCTGCGTGCTGCACTTCTTCGACACCTCGCGCAACGGCACCCGCCGCTGGTGTTCCATGGCGGCCTGCGGCAACCGCGCGAAGGCCTCCCGGCACTACGCCCGCGCCAAGGACGCCTGACCCCGCAGGCCCGGCCGCCGACCCGCGCGTCCTCCGACCCGTCCGGCCGCCGACCCGCGGGACCTCCTGCCCGCCCGGTCGCCGACCCGCCCGGCCGAAACCCGCACAACCGGCGGACAGCCCTCACACAGGGGGCTCGTAGAGGGTTTTCCCCATACATCCATATCGATTCGGTCAACTCTCCCCAAACAGCTGCCCCTTAGGTAAAGCTTTGCGGTCATCCGGGACCGCATTCCGGACGACCGTGATCAGGCAGGAACGGCCTGGTCACGTGGTGCTCGTTCCTTTACCTACAAGGGATGCCGATGACCCTCACCCCCCAGCGTGAACCGATATCGGGCGCAAGACGTGTGGCCCGGATAGCCGTGGCCGCAGGCCTGGTGGCCGCGCTGTCCGCGGCCGGTCCGATACCCATGGCCTTCTCGGCCGACTCCGGCCAGGCCCCGGCCACGGCCGACCCGGGCGCGAAGTCCGCCCACGACAAGCTCGGCTCCGACGACGCCGACCTCCTCGCCGAGGCCAAGGCCGCCGGCGACAAGAACGTCACGCTGATGGTCGCGACCGCCCCCGGCCAGACCGAGCAGGTCGCCGAGGAGCTGGACGCGGTCAAGGGCGGCTCCGTGGGCCAGTCCTACGACAAGGTCGGCTACGTCCGCGCCACCGTCCCGACGGGCAAGGCCGACTCGGCCATCGCCGCCGCGGCCAAGCTGTCCTCGGTGCACGCCATCGACCTGCGGCAGGACATCGTCCTCGACGACCCGACGCCGAGCGCGGACACCGCGAAGGGCGCCGGCGCCGCCGCGAAGACCAAGACGTACGCCGCACCGAACAAGAACACCCCCGCCGAGAACCCGTACAACCCGTCCTTCGAGACGGGCGCCGTCGACTTCGTGAAGAAGAACCCGAAGGCGGACGGCCGCGGAGTCACCATCGGCATCCTCGACTCCGGCGTGGACCTGGCGCACCCCGCGCTCCAGAAGACCACCACCGGCGAGCGCAAGATCGTCGACTGGGTGACGGCGACCGACCCGATCATCGACAGCGACGCCTCCTGGCGCGCCATGACGACCTCCGTGTCCGGGCCCAGCTTCACCTTCGGCGGCCGGACCTGGACGGCGAAGGCCGGCTCCTACCAGGTCAACCTGTTCCGGGAGTCCGCCACCGCGGGCGGTGACGCCAAGGGTGACGTCAACCGCGACGGCGACACCACCGACGTGTGGGGCGTCCTGTACGACGCGGCCGCCGGCACGGTCACCGTCGACGTGAACAACAACGGCGACTTCACCGACGACACCGCGATGAAGCCGTACAAGGACGGCTACCAGATCGGGTACTTCGGCACCGACAACCCGGCGACCGACGTCGCCGAGCGGCAGCCGTTCGTCGTGCAGATCCGCAAGGACGTGCCGATGGACCCGTACGGCGGCGACTGGGTCGGCAAGAAGGCCGACTTCGCCAACATCGGTCTCATCGCCAGCGAGCACGGCACGCACGTCGCCGGCATCACCGCCGCGAACGGACTGTTCGGCGGCAAGATGAACGGCGCCGCGCCCGGCGCGAAGATCGTCTCCTCCCGCGCCTGCGTCTTCGGCCCGGGCTGCACCAACGTCGCCCTCACCGAGGGCATGATCGACCTGGTCGCCAACCGCGGCGTCGACATCGTCAACATGTCGATCGGCGGTCTGCCGGGCCTGAACGACGGCAACAACGCGCGCGCCGAGCTGTACACGCGCCTCATCGACACCTACGGCGTCCAGCTGGTCATCTCGGCCGGCAACGAGGGCCCCGGCGCCAACACCATCGGCGACCCCGGTCTGGCCGACAAGGTGATCTCGGTCGGCGCGGCCATCTCCAAGCAGACCTGGGCCGCCAACTACGGCTCGCAGGTGACGAAGAAGTACGCGCTGCTGCCCTTCTCCTCGCGCGGCCCGCGTGAGGACGGCGGCTTCACGCCGACGCTCGTCGCCCCGGGCGCCGCGATCAACACCACGCAGACCTGGCTCGAGGGTTCCCCGGTCGCCGAGGCGGGCTACCCGCTGCCGGCCGGCTACTCCATGCTCCAGGGCACCTCGATGGCCTCCCCGCAGGCCGCGGGCGCCTCGGCGCTGCTGATCTCGGCCGCCAAGCAGCAGAAGGTCGCGCTCACCCCGGCGATCCTGCGCACGGCACTGACCTCCACCGCCGACCACATCAAGGGTCTTCAGGCGTACGAGGAGGGCGCGGGCGCCATCAACATCGTGGACGCCTGGAAGTCCATCAGGAAGGGCGCCACCGCCCACGACTACGCCGTCAAGGCGCCGGTCGACACCGCGCTCGACTTCGCGCTGAAGACGCCGGGCTTCGGCACCGGCATCTACGACCGCGAGGGCGGCCTCAAGGCCGGCCAGAAGAAGACGTACGACGTCACCATCACCCGTACGTCCGGCGCCGACAAGGCGATCCGGCACGAGCTGCACATCGCGAACAACGCGGGCGGCACCTTCCGGATCCTCGGCTCCGACGAGGTGAAGCTGCCGCTGAACAAGCCGGTCACCGTCAAGATCCAGGCCCAGCCGAAGGCCGCGGGCATCGCCAGCGCGATCCTCGAGGTCGACGACCCGAAGACCGAGGGCCTCGACAAGCAGATCCTCAACACGGTCGTCGTCTCGACGCCGGTGAAGTACGCGTTCCACGCGTCGAACTCCGTGCAGCGCAACAGCTCGCAGTCGTACTTCCTGACCGTGCCCGAGGGCGCCAAGGCGTTCGAGGTCGCGATCGGCGGGCTGAAGGACAAGAGCCAGACCCGGTTCATCTCGATCCACCCGTACGGTGTCGCGGTCGAGGACAGCTCCACGATCTACTGCTACAACAACTACCTCGACGGCAACGGCTGCAAGCCCGACGCCCGTTCGTACCAGAACCCGCAGCCCGGGGTCTGGGAGATCGAGGTCGAGTCGCGCCGTACCTCGCCGCTGCTCGACAACCCGTACAAGCTGGACGCCACCGTCTACGGCGCGTCCTTCGACCCGGCGACCGTGACCGTGCCCGAGGCGAAGGTCGGCACCCCGGCCCCCGTCTCCTGGAAGGTCACGAACAACTTCGCCGCCATCGACGGCAAGCTGGCCGGCGGTCCGCTCGGCTCGTCCAAGGCGACCCGTCCGACCATCGCGAACGGCGCGACCGAGACCACCACGGTCGAGGTCCCGGCCGGCGCCAAGTCGCTGGACGTCTCCATCGGCAACGTCTCCGACGCCTCCGCCGACCTGGACCTCACGGTCTTCGACGCGGCCGGCAACCAGGTCGCCCAGCAGGCCGACGGTGACTCGGAGGAGGCGGTCTCCATCCCGTCGCCCGCCGCCGGCACGTACACCATCGAGGTCGCGGGCTACTCGGTCCCGGCCGGCACGACGGCGTACGACTACCTGGACGTGTTCTTCTCGTCCTCGCTCGGCACCGTCACCGTCGACGAGTCGACGCCGGTGAAGCTCGGCACGGGTGCCTCGGCGTCGGTCTCCGCGACCGTCACGGCCGCGGCCGCCGCGCCCGAGGGCCGGGCCTTCTTCGGCCAGGTCCAGCTGGTGAACGCGCGGGGCACCGTCGCGGGCATCGGCAACGTGGCCATCGAGAAGGTCACTCCGTAACCGGTACACCGGTATCGGTCGAACGGTCGACCGACAGGGGTCGAACAGGGGCGGGCGTCCACCGGGGCGCCCGCCCTTCGCCGTGTCCCGGCGCGCCCCGCCTATTCGCAGGTGACGCCCTCCGTCTCGGGCAGGGCCCGGGCGAGCGCCTCCCGTTCGGGGGCGATGTCGGGCTCGCCGACCGCCCAGACGTCGGGGGTGGCGGACCCCTTCGACAGAGCGACGAGGACGTGGTCTCCCTCGCGCAGCAGCGGGTCCATGTCCGCCTCCATCACGAAGTCGACCTCGGGCGCCGTCCCGGCCGGCCGGTAGGCGTGGGTGACGTGCAGCGTGACCCGTTCCCGGGCGGCGCCCGCCACCCGGGCGACGGCTGTCACGTCCCCCTCGACGACGAGCCGGGCGCAGGCCAGATAGCCGGGGTCGCCGAGGAGGCTCCCGCCGTCGCCCGCCGACGCGTCGGCCTTCTCGTCCGACCCGGCCGCGCTGTCGGCGCTCTTGTCCGACTCGACGTTGGCCACCCCCTGGCCGATCTGGACGACCACCCATCCGCCCCCGAGCACCAGCGCTCCTGCGGCGGCCACGCCGGCGAGCCGCAGGGCGAGGGGGCGCGCCCGGCGCGGTGGGTGCAGCCGCCGTACCGGGACGGGCGCCGGAACCCGCTCCGGCTCGCGCACCGGCTCCGACAGGACGTCGGCGAGGACGCCGAGCTGCTCGCGCAGGAGCGCCACGTCGGCGGTCGCCGAGCGGTGGGCGGCCAGGTAGGCGGGGTCGGCGCGGGCTTCCTCGGAGAGGCCGGCGAGGGGCACGTCGAGGACGGCGGCCATCAACGCGTCCATACCGTCGTCGCCCTCCTGTCCGTCGTACTGGTCGTGGTTCTCGTTCCGGCCCTCGCGCCGGTCGTCGTACTCGCCCTCGCGCCGGTCGTGGTCCTCGTACCGGTTCTCGTCGCGGGTGTCGTCGCGGCTGTCGTCGCGGGTGTCGTCGTGCGGTTCGCGGCCGCGTCCGGGCCCTTCGGGTCGTCCGGGTCGCTGTTCGGGTTGCTCGGGTCGTTTGAATTGTTCGGGATGTTCGGGTTTGTCCGGCTGTCCGGGCAGGGCGGTCACGTCACACCACCTCGTCTTCGTGCAGGCGGGCGCGCAGGGCCCGGACCGCCGTGTGCAGGCGGCTCTTGACCGTGCCCTCCGGGACGCCCAGTTCCACGGCTATGGAACGCACCGGCAGGTCGGCGTAGAAACGCAGGACGACGACCTGGCGCTGGGCGTCGGGCAGGTCGTCCAGCCCCTGCGCGACGGCGAGGGAGAGCACGCTGGTGTCCTCGCCGGACGGGTGTTCGTGCTGGCGCAGCGAGGCCAGCCGCTCCCCCAGTCGCTCCTGGCGGCGCTTGGCGCGGTGCCAGTCCATGGCGAGGTTGGAGGCGACGACGGCCGCCCACGCGGAGACGTCGCGCGGCGTCTCGTACCCCTTCGCCGCGCGCTCCAGGAGCCGCAGGCGGACCTGCTGCACCCCGTCCGGCAGGTCCGCCTGCGGCACCCCGCCCAGCGCGAGCACCGCCCGCACCCGGCGTTCCTGCGCCGCGTCCAGCGGATCGTCGCCCTGTCCGGCCCCGTCCCCCTGGGCGCGCCGGGCCTTTCTGCGCAGCACAGCCACCCCTCTCTACCGCGTTTCCTCTACGACGCCGTGGCGCGCGAAAACGTTCGATGCCACCGTGGGAAATCCTCGGGAGGCATACGTCACACCGGCGGGCGTCCCAGTCCTCGGGCATGGTGGGCAAAGAATTGGACAGGTGGGCCGGGGTCGGCCGCATGATGGAAAAGTCCGTACAGAGCCGTGAACAGAGCAAGGAGTCGCCGTGAGGGTCGGAATCGTCGGAGCCACCGGTCAGGTCGGCACGGTCATGCGCAGGATCCTCAAGGAGCGTGACTTCCCCGTCACGGAGCTGCGTCTGTTCGCCTCGGCCCGTTCGGCGGGGACGGTCCTGGACGGCGTGACGGTGGAGGACGCGGCGACGGCCGACTACGCGAACCTCGACATCGTCCTGTTCTCCGCCGGTGGCGCGACCTCGCGGGCGCTGGCCGAGAAGGTCGCCGCGCAGGGCCCGGTCGTGATCGACAACTCGTCGGCGTGGCGCAAGGACCCCCAGGTGCCCCTGGTCGTCTCCGAGGTGAACCCGCACGCGATCGTGGACCGTCCCAAGGGCATCATCGCCAACCCGAACTGCACGACGATGGCCGCGATGCCGGTCCTGAAGCCGCTGCACGCGGAGGCCGGTCTGGAGGCGCTGGTCGTCGCGACGTACCAGGCGGTGTCCGGCTCGGGCCTCGCGGGCGTGGCGGAGCTGCACGGGCAGGCGCAGAAGGTCGTGCCCGAGGCGGACCGGCTGACCCACGACGGCGAGGCGGTCGAGTTCCCGGAGCCGCAGGTCTACCAGCGCCCCATCGCCTTCAACGTGATCCCGCTCGCGGGCTCGGTCGTCGAGGACGGCCTGAACGAGACCGACGAGGAGCAGAAGCTCCGCAACGAGTCCCGCAAGATCCTGGAGATCCCCGGGCTGAAGGTCTCCGGCACCTGTGTGCGCGTCCCGGTCTTCTCCGGCCACTCGCTCCAGGTCAACGCCCGTTTCGCGCGCCCGATCAGCGCCGAGCGCGCGACGGAGCTGCTGGGCGGCGCCCCGGGCGTGGCCCTCAGCGACATCCCGACCCCGCTCCAGGCGGCCGGCAAGGACCCGTCGTTCGTGGGCCGCATCCGGCAGGACGAGACCGTGGAGCACGGTCTCGCCCTGTTCATCTCCAACGACAACCTCCGCAAGGGCGCGGCGCTGAACGCCGTGCAGATCGCGGAGCTGGTGGCGGCCGAGCTCAGGTCCGCCTGACCTCGTAGAGGAAGCAGCCGTACTCGACGGCCCTGACGTGCACGAACGCCACGTCCGGGTCGTCGAACGCGTTCCGGAACGCCTCGTCGAGCCCGCCGACGCCGACGAGCGCGCCACCCAGGATGCGGCCCTCGGCGGAGTACCGCCGCACGGTGCGGTGCGCCTGGTCGAAGGGGTACCCGTCCCCGGCGAACCCCGCGCAGCCGTCGGCGTGGACGAACACGGGCCCCCGCTCGTCATAGGCCCCGGGGTCGACCCCCGCCCCGGCCGCCCAGCGCCGCAGCGGCGCGTACGAGACGAGCGCGATCCGCTCCCCCGCGGCACTGCGGCGCAGACAGCACCGCAGCGGGGCGCCGCCCTCCTCGTCGGTGAAGGCTTCCGTCCGCCGTCCGGCGTCGTCGACGACCCGGAGTTCGTCGAGCGCCTCGCCCGGGATGGCCCGTGGCGCACAGGCCACGTCGTTCACGTTCACTGTGAAGGTCATATCCCCCACCCTGCCGCCGGACGGCCGACGGGACCGGCGGCTTCCGGACGTCGCGCTCGACAGCGGTCCCGACGGTGTCCGTCGACCGGACCGGCACCTCGGCGGACGGACGACCGGCCGCCCATAAGGTCGTCGCCCCAGGCAGCCGTCCCGTGGAAGGATGGCGCAACCGACACATATCCGAGGAGATGACCGCGTGCCTGGCACAAACCTGACTCGCGAAGAGGCGCAGCAGCGGGCGAAGCTGCTCACCGTTGACTCGTACGAGATCGATCTCGACCTCTCCGGTGCGCAGGAGGGAGGGACCTACCGGTCCGTCACGACGGTGCGCTTCGACGTCGCGGAGGGGGACGCGGAGTCCTTCATCGACCTGGTGGCGCCCACCGTCCACGAGGTCACGCTGAACGGGGACACCCTCGACGCGGCGGGGCTCTTCAAGGACTCGAGGATCGCGCTGCCGGGCCTGCTGAAGGGCCGTAACGTCCTGCGGGTCGTCGCGGACTGCGCGTACACCAACACCGGTGAGGGTCTGCACCGGTTCGTCGACCCGGTCGACGAGCAGGCCTATCTGTACACGCAGTTCGAGGTGCCGGACGCCCGCCGCGTCTTCGCGTCCTTCGAGCAGCCGGACCTCAAGGCCACCTTCCGGTTCACCGTGAAGGCGCCGACCGGCTGGACCGTCATCTCCAACTCCCCGACGCCCGAGCCCAAGGACGACGTCTGGGCCTTCGAGCCGACCCCGCGGATCTCCAGCTACATCACCGCGCTCATCGTCGGGCCGTACCACAGCGTCCACAGCGTGTACGAGAAGGACGGACAGTCGGTGCCCCTCGGCATCTACTGCCGGCCCTCCCTCGCCGAGCACCTCGACTCGGACGCGATCTTCGAGGTCACGCGGCAGGGCTTCGAGTGGTTCCAGGAGAAGTTCGACTACGCGTACCCGTTCAAGAAGTACGACCAGCTCTTCGTGCCGGAGTTCAACGCGGGCGCGATGGAGAACGCGGGCGCCGTCACCATCCGGGACCAGTACGTGTTCCGGTCGAAGGTGACCGACGCGGCGTACGAGCTGCGCGCGGAGACGATTCTGCACGAGCTGGCCCACATGTGGTTCGGCGACCTGGTCACCATGGAGTGGTGGAACGACCTGTGGCTGAACGAGTCGTTCGCCACGTACACCTCCATCGCCTGCCAGGCGTACTACCCGCAGTCGCGCTGGCCGCACTCGTGGACCACGTTCGCCAACTCCATGAAGACCTGGGCGTACCGGCAGGACCAGCTGCCGTCCACCCACCCGATCATGGCCGAGATCCGCGACCTGGACGACGTCCTCGTCAACTTCGACGGCATCACCTACGCCAAGGGCGCGTCCGTCCTGAAGCAGCTCGTGGCGTACGTCGGCATGGACGAGTTCTTCGCGGGTGTGCAGGCCTACTTCAAGCGGCACGCGTACGGCAACACGCGCCTGTCCGACCTGCTCGGCGCGCTGGAGGAGACCTCCGGCCGTGATCTCGGCACCTGGTCGCAGAAGTGGCTCCAGACCGCCGGCATCAACATCCTCCGTCCCGAGATCGAGACGGACGCCGAGGGTGTCGTCACGTCCTTCGCGATCCGCCAGGAGGCCCCGGCGCTCCCGGCCGGCGCCAAGGGCGAGCCGACCCTGCGACCGCACCGCATCGCCGTCGGTCTGTACGAACTCGACGCCGACAGCGGCAAGCTGGTACGTGACGAGCGCGTGGAGCTGGACATCGACGGCGAGCTGACGGCCGTGCCGCAGCTGGTCGGCAAGCGCCGTCCGGACGTCGTCCTGCTCAACGACGACGACCTGTCGTACGCCAAGGTCCGCCTCGACGAGCAGTCGCTCGCCTTCGTCACCGAGCACCTCGGCGACTTCGAGTCGTCCCTGCCGCGCGCCCTGTGCTGGGCGTCCGCCTGGGACATGACCCGCGACGGCGAGCTGCCCACCCGCGACTACCTGTCCCTGGTGCTCTCCGGCATCGGCAAGGAGTCCGACATCGGTGTGGTCCAGTCGCTGCACCGCCAGGTCAAGCTCGCCATCGACCTGTACGCCGCACCGGCCACCCGCGAGGCCCTGCTCACCCGCTGGACGGACGCCACGCTGGCGCATCTGCGGTCCTCCGCGGCGGGCAGCGACCACCAGCTGGCGTGGGCGCGCGCGTTCGCGGCCACCGCCCGTACGCCGGAGCAGATCGACCTCCTGGAGTCGCTGCTGGACGGAGGCCAGACCATCGAGGGCCTGGCCGTCGACACCGAGCTGCGCTGGGCGTTCGTGCAGCGGCTGGTGGCCGTGGGGACCTTCGACGAGGCGGACATCGCCGCCGAGTACGAGCGGGACAAGACGGCCGCCGGTGAGCGGCACGCGGCGACCGCGCGGGCCGCCCGGCCGACGGCGGAGGCCAAGGCGGAGGCGTGGGCGTCGGTCGTGGACTCCGACGAGCTGCCGAACGCCGTGCAGGAGGCGGTCATCGGCGGCTTCGTCCAGACCGACCAGCGTGAGCTGCTCGCGCCGTACACCGACCGGTACTTCGAGGTCGTCAAGGGCATCTGGGACTCCCGTTCGCACGAGATCGCCCAGCAGATCGCGGTCGGCCTCTACCCGGCGGTCCAGGTCTCCCGGGAGACCCTGGACAAGACGGACGCCTGGCTGGCCTCGGCCGAGCCGAACGCGGCCCTGCGCCGCCTCGTCTCCGAGGCCCGCGCGGGCGTGGAGCGCGCGCTGAAGGCCCAGGCGGCGGACGCGCAGTAGTCCCTGCCTGCCTGGCAGCCCCTACGCGGCGGAGGGCGTCCGATGTCTCATCGGGCGCCCTCCGCCATGCCCGGGCCGCGCGGCGCTCACCCCCGGAGCGCCGGCCCCCTCGCGTCCGGCCGGTCCGTATCCCGGTCCCCGTCCCCGTCCCGGTCCCGGTCCCGGTCCCGGTTCCGGTCCTCGCGAGGCTTCCCCCCGCCAGCGGGCCCGAACGTGCGTACGGCCGTCCCGCCGGCCCTCAGCTGGCCCGCCACCGTGGCGCCGAACGCCAGCGCCATGCCCGTCAGCTGGAGCGGCGTCAGCGCCTGGCCGAGGGCGGCCCAGCCGACGACGGCCGCGGTCAGCGGGGACAGCGGGCCCAGGAAGGTGACCTGGGTGGCGGTGAGCCGGCCGATGCCGCGGAACCAGAGCCAGTACGAGACCGCCGTGTTCGCCAGGGCCAGATAGAGGTAGCCACCGACCGCGCGGCCGTCCAGGGCGGGCGGGGCGCCCTCGACCAGAAGGGCGAGCGGGGCGATCAGCAGGCCGCCCGCGGTGAGCTGCCAGCCGGCGAGGGCGAGCGGGCCGACGCCGTCCGGGCGGCCCCACCGCTTGGTGAGGACCGTGCCTGCCGACATCGAGGCCGTGGAGGCGAGCGCCGCGAGGACACCGAGCGGGTCCAGCGCCCCGGCCGCCTTCAACACCACCAGGCTGACGCCGAACGCGGCCACCACCCCGGCCAGCACGGTCCGGGCGGTCGGCCGCCGGCCCAGCAGCAGCGCCGAGAGACCCACGACGAACAGGGGTCCGACCGAGCCGACGACCGCCGCCATGCCGCCGGGCAGCCGGTAGGCGGAGAGGAAGAGGAGCGGGAAGAAGGCGCCGATGTTCAGCGCGCCGAGTATCGCGGCCTTCCCCCACCAGGCGCCGCGCGGCAGGACCCGGCCGAGGGCGAGCAGCAGCAGCCCGGCGGGCAGGGCCCGCATCAGGCCGGTGAACAGCGGGCGGTCGGCGGGAAGCAGCTCGGTGGTGACGGCGTAGGTGGTGCCCCAGGAGACCGGGGCGAGAGCGGTGAGCAGGACGGTCGAGGACCTCTTCATGAAATTAGCTTAGCGCTAAGCGACTTAGCGTCAAGTGGCTTAGTGGAGATCTGCTTAGCAGACATCAGCTTAGAAAAGATCGACTTAGAAGAGATCGGCTTACCGTGGAGCTACTTTCTCGTGGGTGACCGGCATCGGGGGGATACTCGTCCCATGAGCAGCCCGCAGCCCCCGCGCAAGGACCCCGTCGACGCGATCATCGAGCAGTGGGCGACGGTGCGGCCCGACCTCGACACCGGCGCCATGGAGGTCTTCGGCCGGATCTCCCGGCTTGCACGCGCGATGGGCGACCGGCTGGAGAAGGCGTACGCGGCGCTCGGCATCGGTCGGGGCGAGTTCGACGTACTCGCCACCCTCCGCCGCTCCGGCGAGCCCTACACGCTCTCACCCCGTCAGCTGTCGGCGACGCTCATGCTCACCACCGGCGGCATGACCGGCCGCCTCGACAAACTGGAACGGGCCGCACTGCTGCGCCGCTCCCCCGACCCGCACGACCGCCGGGGCCTCCAGGTGACGCTGACCGAGAAGGGGCTCGAGCTGGTCGACCAGGCGGTCGGCGCGGGCCTCGCCGCCCAGACCGAGGCCCTGACCGCCGCCCTGGACACCGAGCGGGCCGGCCAACTGGGCGACCTCCTGCGCGAGTTGCTGTTGACGACGGAGACGTCGAGGAGCTGAGTCGGCACTGCGGCCGGCCACTCGACGAGTCGACCCGGGGCCGCGCCGAGGTCCGACCGCGAGCGGGTCGGTCGCCGAAGGGCCGGGCGCCGCAGCCCGGCGGTCGGGGCGCAGCCCGGTGGGCCGGGCGGGGCCCGTTAAACGCGTCGAGGGCGTCGGCTTCCTCCGCGTACGGCATGCGCGTACACGGAGGGAGTCGACGCCCTCGGGCCCGGCTCCGGGCCGAGGCCGGGAGCCAGGGGGCCGGCGAGCTAGGCCTTGGCCTTCGCCTGGCCCCTGACGGTGATGTTGGAGCTGGTGGTGTCGCCCCTGTCCTTCGACTTGTCCAGGACCCACACCAGGCCGGCGATCAGCGCGAAGATCGCGATCGGGGCCACCACGTAGAGGCCCAGCGTCTCGCCGACGCTCAGACCCGGGCCGGGGTCGTCACCGTCGTCGCGGGTCAGCGCGAGCGCGGGGGACGACATGAGCAGCATCATCAGCGTCGTACCGGCAGCCAGGGCGCCGGCGCGCAGGGCGTTCTTCTTGTCCACGGTGCCCAAGTTAGCGAACGGTCTCGGGGAGCGCGCGCCCGGGGTGCCGTATGAGGCGCGGGGCGCTCGTACGGCCGCCCGCGGAACTGCCGCCGTCGCACCCTTGCCGCACCCCCGTCGCACCCCCGCCGCACCCTTGCCGCACCCCCGCCGTGGCTCCCGATCCCGCTCAGGCTTCCGGGGAAGCCTGGCCGGAGGGACTGTTCCCGGCCGGGTCGTGCTCCTCCCGCAGTACCTCGACCAGGGCCCGCAGCCTCGGTGAGGCCGCCAGCTCCTCCAGGGTCACCGGGTGGCCCGTCGCGTCCGCGATCGGCAGCCGCCAGTTCGGATACTGGTCCCAGGTGCCGGGCAGGTTCTGCGGGCGGCGGTCGCCGACGCCGTCCGGCAGCCAGACGCCGATCATCCGGGCGGGGGTGCGCAGCAGGAACCGGTGGACGGCCTGGACCTCGGCCTCCTCGGAGGAGCGGTCGCTGCCGCCGCCGGTGCCCGCCAGCAGTCCCAGGCGGGTGAGCAGGCCCAGCCACTCCGCCGTGTCGTTGGCGGCCTCCGCGCGTTCCTCCTCCACCGGCCGGGTCAACAGGCCGAGGCTGTCCCGGAGTTCGACATGCTCGCCGGTGAGACGGGCGGCGGTGGACGGCAGGTCGTGCGTGGTGGCGGTGGCCAGACAGTCGTCGCGCCAGCGGTCGGGGGGCAAGGGGCGCCCGTCGCCCTCCCAGTCCCGTTCGAACCACAGCACGGAGGTACCCAGCACCCCTCGTTCGCGCAGCGTCTCGCGCACGCCCGGCTCGACGGTGCCGAGATCCTCGCCGATCACCACCGAACCGGCCAGCGAGGCCTCCAGGACCAGGACGGCGAGCATGGCCTCGGCGTCGTAGCGGACGTAGGCGCCCTCGGTGGGCGGCTCGCCCTGCGGGACCCACCAGAGGCGGAACAGGCCCATGACGTGGTCGATGCGCAGGGCGCCGGCGTACCGGAAGAGGGCCTTGAGGAGCCGCCGGTAGGGCGCGTAGCCGGAGGCGGCCAGCCGGTCCGGGCGCCAGGGCGGCAGACCCCAGTCCTGGCCGCGCGCGTTGAAGGCGTCCGGCGGTGCGCCCACCGACATCCCGGCGGCGAAGTACTCCTGCTGCGCCCACGCGTCGGCGCCCTCGGGGTGCACGCCGACCGCCAGGTCGTGCACGATCCCGACCGGCATGCCCGCCTCGCGTGCGGCGCGCTGGGCGGCGGTCAGCTGGGCGTCGGTGAGCCAGGCGAGGCGGGAGTGGAAGTCGACGCGGTCCATCAACTCACCGCGGGCGCGGGTGGTCTCGGCGGAGCGCGGGTCCCGGAGTCCGGCCGGCCACCGCCGCCACTGCGACCCGTGCACCTCGGCGAGCGCGCACCAGGTGGCGTGGTCCTCCAGGGCCTGGCCCTGTTCGGCGAGGAAGTCGCAGTAGGCGGCGCGCCGGCCGGGCCCCAGGGGCACCCGGGCGATCAGCTCCAGCGCCTCCCGCTTCAGTTCCCACACGGCGTCCCGGTCGATCAACTCGCCCTTCTCCAGGACGGCTTCGCGCAGTCGTCCGGCGCGGTCGAGCAACGCGGACCGCGGATCGTCGTCGTCCCGGACGTACGCGAACTCGGGGACGTCCTCGACCCGCAGATGCACCGGGTCCGGAAAACGGCGCGAGGAGGGCCGGTACGGGGAGGGGTCGGTCGGGGTGCCGGGCACGGCCGCGTGCAAGGGGTTGACCTGCACGAACCCGGCTCCGAGCGCCCGCCCCGCCCAAGAGGTCAGCTCGCTCAGGTCACCGAGGTCGCCCATGCCCCAGGAACGCCGGGAGAGGAGGGAGTACAGCTGGACGAGGAGTCCGTACGAGCGTCCCGTGGGCGTGGGCAGACGGGGCGGGGCGACGACGAGATGGGCGTGGCCGGTCCGCCCGTCGGGTGCGGTGGCCGTCAGCCGATGCACTCCGAGCGGGAGTTGCCCGACGGAGTCACGGAACTCGCCCTGTTCGGTCTCCACCCGCAGGGCGGTGCCCTCGGGGAGGGCGGCGAGCGCTTCGCAGGGGCTTCCGCGCCAGCACACCACCGTCGGCGGCAGCAGCCGCTCGCGCAGCTCCCGTTCCCGGGCGGCGAGCGCGGCGCGTACGGCCTTCGGGGTGCCCGCGTCGACGCCGAGCGCGGCGAGGGCGCGTGTGACGGCACCGGCCGAGGCCGTGACCGTGCGGTCCGGGGAGGGCTGGTAGGAGGTGGCGACGCCGTGCAGCGCGGCGAGCCGGGCGAGCTCCTCTCCGGGGGGCGCGGTCATCTAGGGCCTCGTGGAGTCGGAGTCCGTGACGGCGAGCGGCGGCTCGCTGGTCAGGGGCTCGGCGTCGGGCAACGGAGGTTCGCTGGTCAGCGGAGGTTCGGCACAGCTCCCCTCGGCGCTGAAGGCACCGAGGCAGGGGTCCTCGAGCTGGACGGGGGTGGCGGCGGACGGCTCCGCCGGGCGTTTGGAGCGGGCCGGTGCGATCACGGTGGCCTCCTCATCAGTACGGCATCGGATACCCCAGCCCTACCCAGCGGACGCGGGGACAGACGTCCTCACGTCATTACACGCCGCCGCCCCCTCTCGCGGCCCCCGCCGACACGAAGGACCGGCGCGTCGAAACGACGACGTACGACTCCGCACACCCCCGCACACCCCCGCACGCCCCCGCATGCATCCGCAGGCCTCCGCACGCTCCCGCACAGCCCCACACGCCTCCGCACGCCTCCGCACGCAGAACAAGCCCGCCATGCGGCAACCGACCTCACGCCCTCCAGCCCGCCGACCGCCCCGAGTGCGCCTCCGGCCGCCGTGCGGCCGCCCTCCCGCCGCCGTCCGGCCGGTCTCAGGTGGCCCTCAAGCGCGCAGAGCGGCGTCGAGATCGCGCATGAGCTCTCCCACGCGTCCGCCTCCGGGAGGTGCGGCCGGCAGTCGGCCGAGCACCGCGGCGACCGCCGGCGGCGCGTGACGACACGCCCATTCCAGGGTCCCCACCCCGGCAGCAGGGCTCCTCCCCGCGGCACGCTCCGCCACGGTGCCGGGCCGGCTCTCCCCCACAGCCAGGTCCCCCACAGCCACGTCTCCCACAGCCAGGTCCCCCACAGCCAAGTCCTCCGCAGCCAGCTCCTCCGCTCGCGCCGCGTGTGCGGCCGCGCCGAGGACGTGCTTCACCTGGTGCGCGTCCGCCAGGGGATGCAGATACGCGGCGGCGGCCGCATGACTCGCCGCTCGGGCCGCGTCGGCCGCGGCGGGTGAGGCGGCCGAAGCGGGTGAGGCGGCTTCCTGCGCCGCCCGGTACGCCGCCCACGCGCTCTGCCGCAGGGCGCCCGTGCGCCGGCCGCCCGCGGCGAAGACGTCCGCCGCGTCGACGGCGTCGCGAGGGCGCGGGTCCGCGGGCAGGCTCTGTTCGAACAGCGGCAGCGCTCTGCGCGCGCAGCGGGCCGCGTAGCCCGCGATCTCCCGCAGTTCGTGTTCGCTCAGCTCGATCTTGTCCGACTCGGTGGGCACGGCTTCCATCCTGCCGCCGCGCGAACCCCGCCCACGCCGCGCCACTCGCGACGGGATCAATCGGCTCCGGGGCACAGGGGACCCCCGGAGCCGGTCACGTCCGGCTCGGAGGCCGTGGTGACGCGGGGCGAGGACGCGGGCGACGCAATACGAAGACCCGGATCGTCAGGCGGAGATGCCGTCGATCCGGGCCAGAGCGTCGTCCGCGCCGTACGGCTGCAAGTACGGCAGCCAGCGCGGATCCCTATGCCCGGTGCCGATGATGCGCCAGGCGAGTCCGGAAGGTGGAGCGGGTTTGTGGCGCAGCCGCCAGCCGATCTCGACGAGGTGCCGGTCGGCCTTGACGTGGTTGCAGCGACGGCAGGACGCCACGACGTTGTCCCACACGTGTTTGCCTCCGCGACTGCGCGGGATGACGTGGTCGACGCTGGTTGCGACGCCACCGCAGTACATGCACCGGCCCCCGTCCCGGGCGAAGAGCGCCCGGCGGGTCAGAGGAACGGGCCCCCGATAGGGAACCCGGACGAATCGCTTGAGCCGGACCACGCTGGGTGCGGGGACTGTGACAGTCGCGCTGTGCAGGAAGGCGCCGGATTCCTCGAGGGAGATCGCCTTGTTCTCCAGGACGAGGACGAGCGCGCGGCGGAGCGGTACGACGCCGAGCGGCTCGTACGACGCGTTGAGGACCAGGACATGCGGCACGGATGCCTCCTTGGGCGTCGGCGGCGCGTGGCTCGCGCCGGGACGATCTGTGGTCAGTCTCCCCTCTTGCCTGGTGGACGCGCCACCATGTGCCGGTAACGGGCTGGGAGTGTTTTCGACCACACCCTGTTGTCTCCCCGGGATCATGGCCGGTTCATGCGCAGGTGAGGACGGTCTCTCCTTCACGGAACACGCCGGACCACACACAATGCCCCGTTAGTGTGGTGGTTCTGCCCGTCCGGTGACCTTTCCGTGACCTCGCAGCGCGTGTCGCCCTTGACCGCCGCACCGAATGGAGCAGTGCAGCACCTGGAGGTACCTGCCGTGTCCTTGCCCGCCGCCCTGCCGGCCGCCGACGTGTCACCGTCGCCGATTCCCTCGGAGTCGCCGACCGCCGTGACCGTCCCGTCCCTCCAGGACGCCCAGGAGAGCGCGACGAACGCGGCCAGCTGGGTCGAGCAGAACTGGTCGACCTGGCTGGCGATCGGTCTGCGCGTCCTGCTGATCCTGGTGATCGCGGTGGTGCTGAGAGTGGTCGTGCAGCGGGCGATCACCAAGCTGATCGACCGGATGAACCGCACCGTCTCCTCGGTGGACGGAACGGCGCTGGGCGGGCTGCTGGTCAACAACGAGCGGCGGCGTCAGCGCTCGCAGGCGATCGGCTCGGTGCTGCGTTCGGTGGCGAGTTTCCTGATCCTCGGCACCGCCGCCCTGATGGTGCTGGGCACCTTCGAGATCAATCTGGCCCCGCTGCTGGCCTCCGCCGGTGTCGCGGGCGTGGCGATCGGTTTCGGCGCGCGCAACCTGGTCACGGACTTCCTCTCCGGTGTGTTCATGATCCTCGAGGACCAGTACGGCGTCGGTGACCAGATCGACGCGGGCGTGGCCACCGGCGAGGTCATCGAGGTGGGGCTGCGCGTGACGAAGCTGCGCGGCGCCAACGGGGAGATCTGGTACGTCCGCAACGGCGAGGTGAAGCGGATCGGCAACCTCTCGCAGGGCTGGGCGACGGCCGGCGTGGACGTGACCGTCAAGACGTCCGAGGACCTCGACCTGGTCAAGGCCACCCTGGACGAGGTCGCCGAGAAGATGAGCAAGGAAGAGCCCTGGAACGAGCTCCTGTGGAGCCCGATCGAGGTGCTCGGCCTGGACAGCGTCCTGCTCGACTCGATGGTGGTGCGCGTCTCCGCGAAGACGATGCCCGGCAAGGCCCTGGCCGTCGAGCGGGAGCTGCGCTGGCGCGTCAAGCGTGCCTTCGACGCGGCCGACATCCGCATCGTGGGCGGTGCGACCGCGCCCGTCGCGGAGGACCCGGCCGACCCCACGGCGGCGGTCGCGGCCCCGTCGGTGTTCTCCAACGCGGACTCGCCCCAGTCGGCGGCGGCGACGCCCATCGCACAGCCCCGTCCGGTGACCCCGGCGAAGTAGCCCGTACGCCGGAAGGCCGCACCCGGGGAGATCCGGGTGCGGCCTTCCGGCGTCTGCGGGGCCTGCCGACCGTTCCGCCCCCGAGGTAACGACTCCGTTGCCTCGGGGGCGTTTCCCCTTTCACTCCTTGACGTCCCCTTCGTGACGGGTCTACCTTCCTGCCAGCCGATAGGAAACTTTCCTAACAGTGACCGGATGTGGACTTGCGTCCGGCGTACTTGAGAAGCTGGGCAGTTCAGAAAGGCAGGTGTCGACCCCATGGCAGGAATCGCCGGTACGCCGGGCACCCCGCGCGTCCTGCGCGCCATGAACGACCGCGCCGCCCTCGACCTCCTGCTGGCGCACGGCCCCCTGTCCCGCACCCGCATCGGCAAGCTCACCGGCCTGTCGAAGCCCACCGCCTCACAGCTGCTGGCCCGGCTGGAGGCGGCGGGGCTGGTGCTCGCGACCGGCACAACCGAGGGGCGACCCGGCCCCAACGCGCAGCTGTACGAGGTCAATCCGGCCGCCGCGTACGCCGCGGGTCTCGACGTCACCCCCGAACGCGTCCTGGCCGCCGTCGCCGACGCCACCGGCCGCACCGTGGGCACGTTCGAGGTGCCCACGCCAGGCCGGAAGACCGCCGACGCCGTCGTACGGCAGGTCACCGACGCGCTCGACGGCGCGGTGAAGGCCGCCGGTCTCACCCGGGACGAGGTGCGACGGCTGGTCGTCGCCACCCCCGGCGCCTTCGACCCCACCACCGGTCGTCTGCGCTACGCCTCGCACCTGCCCGGCTGGCACTCCCCCGCGCTGCTCGACGATCTCGCGGCGGCCCTGCCGATGCCGGTCGAGTACGAGAACGACGTCAATCTCGCCGCCGTCGCCGAGCAGCGCCTGGGCGCGGCACGCGGCCACGAGGACTTCGTCCTGCTGTGGAACGAGGGCGGTCTCGGCGCCGCCCTCGTGCTCGGCGGACGGCTGCACCGCGGCTGGACCGGCGGCGCCGGCGAGGTCGGTTTCCTGCCGGTTCCCGGCGCACCCCTGGTCCGGCAGGTCACCAAGGCCAACAGCGGTGGCTTCCAGGAACTGGCGGGCTCACAGGCCGTCCCCCGGCTGGCCCGGGAGCTCGGCATCACCGACCTCCCGTCCGGACCCTACGCCGACGTCGCCGCCGCGCTCGTCGGGCGGGCCGCCGCCGAGGACACCGCACCGCACCGGGAGCTGCTCCAGACGTACGCGACCCGGCTCGCGACCGGTCTCGCCTCGCTGGTCTCCGTACTCGACCCCGAACTCGTCGTCCTCAGCGGCGCCTCCCTGACCGCCGGCGGCGAGGTGCTGCGCGCCCTCGTCCAGGACGAGCTGGAGGAACTGGCCGCGTCCCGGCCGAAGCTGGTCATGGGCGACGTCACCGAACGGCCCGTGCTGCGCGGCGCGCTGGAGAGCGCGCTGGCGGCCACCCGCGACGAGGTCTTCGACACCTCGCGCTAGCCACACCCCCGCCCCCGCCCCGCCCCCGCCCCGCCCCCGGAACCACACCTCACCCCGCTCCACCCCGCTCCACCTCACCTCGCCCCACCGCATTCCACTCACCCTGCCCTGTCCCTGGAAGGCTCCGCCATGCCCACACGCATACCCGTAGTCGTCCGAAAGGCGGCTTTTGCCCTCACCGCCTCCACGGCCCTCCTGCTGAGCACCACCGCCTGTACCGGCCAGTCCGCGGCCGGTTCCGACGACGACGCGTCGAAGGAGACGACCCTCACCTTCTGGCACGCCTGGAGCGCGCCGACCGAGGTGAAGGCCGTGAAGTCACTGATCGCGGGCTTCGAGAAGGCGCACCCCAACATCCATGTGAACGTCGTCGGCAACATGACCGACGACAAGATCAACCAGGCGCTGCGCGCGGGCGGCACCAAGGCGCCGGACGTGATCTCGTCGTTCACCACCAACAACGTCGGCAAGTTCTGCTCGTCGGGCGCCCTCGTCGACCTCAACCCCTTCTTCGAGAAGGCGGACATCGACCCGACCACGACCTTCCCGAAGGCCATGAACGAGTACACCCAGTTCGACGGCAACCGCTGCGCCGTCCCGCTGCTGGGCGACGCCTACGGCCTCTACTACAACAAGACGGCGTTCGAGAAGGCGGGCAT
The DNA here is from genome assembly GCF_001426425.1 of Streptomyces sp. Root1310. NCBI lineage: Bacteria > Bacillati > Actinomycetota > Actinomycetes > Kitasatosporales > Streptomycetaceae > Streptomyces > Streptomyces sp. Root1310. The sequence continues at coordinate 1,186,940 of NZ_LMEQ01000001.1, forward strand.
CACCGCTCCGCCCAAGACCTGGTCCGAGTTCGAGGCCGACGCCAAGAAGCTGACGATCCCCCAGGGGAACACGTTCAAGCAGCTCGGCTTCATGCCGAACTACCACGGCTGGGAGACGACCACCGAGCACTACCTCGGCCAGTTCTCCCCGACGTACTTCGACACCGCCGGGAAGTCCACCATCGCCACGGACCCGGCCGTCGCCTCCGCCTTCACCCTTCAGAAGAAGCTCGTCGACGGCCTCGGCGGCTTCAAGAAGCTGGAGACCTTCCGCTCCACCCTCGGCGACGAATGGGGCCCCAAGCACCCCTTCCAGACCGGCCAGGTCGCCATGCAGCTCGACGGTGAGTGGCGCCTCGGCATGGCCCTGGAGGCCAAGCCGGACTTCGAGATCGGCGTCGCCCCGCTGCCCGTCCCGGACGACCAGGCGGCCCAGTACGGCAAGGGCTACATCACCGGCACCATCGCCGGTGTCGCCGCCACCAGCAAGAAGCAGAACGCGGCCTGGGAGCTGGTGAAGTACATGACCACGGACACGGACGCGGTCGTCGCCTTCTCCAACGCCATCCACAACGTGCCGTCCACCCTGGCGGCCCTGAAGTCCCCGGACCTGAAGTACGACGCACGTTTCAAGACGTTCCTGGACATCGCCGCGAACCCGAACTCGACCACCTCCCCCGCGTCGATCAACGGCGGCGTGTACCTCACCACCGTGCAGCAGCTCGGCTACGACTACGAGAGCGGCAAGGTCACCGACCTGAAGGCCGGCCTGAAGAAGGCGGCGGCGCAGATCGACACGGACATCGCGCAGGCGAAGTAGCGATGACCACCCACACGTTGAGGGCGAAGCACCGGCGCTCGGCGCTGCGCACCCTCGCCTTCCTCTCTCCCTGGCTGATCGGATTCGCGGTCTTCTTCGCCTACCCGATGATCTCGACGGTCTACTTCTCGTTCATGCACTACGACGGCTTCAAGCCGCCGACGTGGAGCGGCACGAAGAACTGGACGTACGTCTTCGAGCACTATCCGTTCTTCTGGCCGGCCCTGCGCAACACCCTCTGGCTCGTCGTGATCATGGTGACCCTGCGTGTCCTGTTCGGGCTCGGGATCGGCATGCTCATCACGAAGATCAAGACCGGTACGGGTGTCTTCCGCACCCTGTTCTACCTGCCCTACCTGGCCCCGCCGGTGGCGGCCACCATGGCCTTCGCCTTCCTCCTCAACCCCGGCACCGGCCCGGTCAACTCGATCCTGGAGAGGATCGGCATCCCGGCCCCCGGCTGGTTCAACGACCCGAGCTGGTCCAAGCCGGCCCTCACCCTGATGTTCCTGTGGGGGGTCGGCGACCTGATGGTCATCTTCATGGCCGCGCTGCTCGACGTACCGAAGGAGCAGTACGAGGCCGCGGAACTGGACGGCGCCTCGGCGTGGCAGCGGTTCCGGTTCGTCACCCTCCCCAACATCTCGCCGATCATCATGTTCGCGGTCGTCACCGGCGTGATCGCGGCGATGCAGTGCTACACACAGCCGCTGGTCGCCGGAAAGGTCGCCTCCGGTGTGATCCAGGGCGCGGGCACCATGTTCGAGCCCGGCTATCCGGAGCACTCCACGCTCACCCTTCCCCAACTCGTCTACAACCTCGGCTTCCAGCGCTTCGACTACGGTTCGGCCTGTGTCGTGGCCCTGGTCCTGTTCGCCCTGTCGATGGCGTTCACCGCGCTGTTGATGCGGCGCCGGGGCGGTCTCATCCAGGCAGGTGACTGACCGTATGACCCAAGTACTGGACCGCCCGGCGGAGTTGCGGACATCCTCCTCCCCCGCCGAGCGCACCGCCCGCCGCAAGGCCCTGCTGGAGTGGATCGCGGTCCACTCCCTCGGCCTGGCCGCGGCCCTCTTCTTCACCCTCCCCTTCGTGTTCGTGTTCCTGACGTCCCTGATGAGCGACTCCCAGGCACTCAGCCGGGACCTGATCCCGCACACCTGGGAGTGGGCCAACTACAAGAAGGTCTTCGACACCCCTGGCTTCCTCACCTGGTGGCGGAACACGCTGATCTACGCCGGACTGGGCACGGTCCTCACCGTCGTCTCGTCCGTGCCCGTGGCGTACGCGCTGGCCAAGTTCCGCTTCCGGGGCCGGAATCTGACGCTCATGCTGGTGATCTCGATGATGATGCTGCCCCCGCAGGTGGTCGTCATCCCGATGTACCTGTTCTGGGCGAAGCAGCTGGACCTGTCGGGCACCCTGTGGCCGATGATCATCCCGCTGGCGTTCGGCGACGCGTTCTCGATCTTCCTGCTGCGCCAGTTCCTGCTGACCATCCCGAACGAGTACCTGGACGCGGCGAAGGTGGACGGCTGCGGCGACCTGCGCACCCTGCTGAAGGTCGTGCTGCCGATGGCGAAGCCCGGCATCGCCGCCGTCGCCCTCTTCCAGTTCTTCGCCGCCTGGAACGACTACTTCGGCCCGCAGATCTACGCCTCCGAAAACCCGAACGCGTGGACCCTCTCCTATGCCCTGGAGTCCTTCAAAGGCGCGCACCACACCGACTGGAACCTCACCATGGCGGCCACCGTGCTGGTCATGGCCCCCGTGATCCTCGTGTTCTTCTTCGCCCAGAAGGCGTTCGTCGAAGGTGTCACCCTCACCGGAGTAAAGGGTTAACAAGCCATGAAACTCACCGTGGTCGGCGGCGGCTCGACCTACACACCCGAACTCGTCGACGGCTTCGCCCGCCTGCGGGACACCCTTCCCGTGGAGGAACTGGTCCTCGTCGACCCGGCGGCCGACCGGCTGGAACTCGTCGGCGGCCTGGCCCGCCGGATCTTCGCCCGGCAGGACCACCCGGGGCGCATCGTGACGACGTCCGACCTGGACGCGGCCGTCGAGGGCGCCGACGCCGTGCTGCTCCAGCTCCGCGTCGGCGGCCAGGCGGCGCGCGAGCAGGACGAGACATGGCCGCTGGAGTGCGGCTGCGTCGGACAGGAGACGACGGGGGCGGGCGGCCTCGCGAAGGCGCTGCGGACCGTCCCGGTGGTCCTGGACATCGCCGAACGGGTCCGCCGGACCAACCCGCACGCCTGGATCATCGACTTCACCAACCCGGTCGGCATCGTCACCCGCGCCCTGCTCCGGGCCGGCCACAAGGCGGTCGGCCTGTGCAACGTGGCGATCGGCCTGCAGCGGAAGTTCGCCGCCCTGCTCGACGTCACCCCGGCCGACATCCACCTGGACCACGTCGGCCTCAACCACCTCACCTGGGAGACCGGGGTACGGCTGGGCGGTCCCGAGGGCGAGGACATGCTGCCGGGCCTGCTGGCCGCCCACGCCGACACCATCGCCGCCGATCTGCGCCTGCCCCGCGTCGTCCTGGACCGGCTGGGCACGGTCCCCTCCTACTACCTGCGCTACTACTACGCGCACGACGAGGTCGTCCGGGAACTGCGCACGAAGCCGTCCAGGGCGGCGGAAGTGGCCGAGATGGAACGCCGGTTGCTGTCGCTGTACGCGGACCCGGCCCTGGACGAGAAGCCGGAGCTGCTGGCCAAGCGCGGCGGCGCCTACTACTCCGAGGCCGCGGTGGATCTGGCGGCGGCACTGCTGACCGGCTCCGGCAGCCCGTACCAGGTGGTGAACACGCTCAACAACGGCACGCTGCCCTTCCTCCCCGACGACGCGGTGATCGAGGTCCAGGCGGCGGTGGGCCCCAAGGGTCCGTCCCCGCTCCCCGTACCGCCCCTCGACCCGCTCTACAGCGGCCTGATGGCGAACGTGACGGCGTACGAGGACCTGGCCCTGCGGGCGGCCCTGCACGGCGGCCGTGACCGGGTCTTCAAGGCCCTGCTGTCCCACCCCCTGGTCGCCCAGTACGAGTACGCCGAGCGGCTGACCGACCAGCTGATCGCACACAACCGGGAGCATCTCGCGTGGGCCTGACGGCAAGCGTGCTCGCCATCGACGCGGGCAACAGCAAGACGGACGTCGCGGTCGTGGCGGCCGACGGAAGGGTCCTCGCCACGGCCCGCGGCGACGGCTTCCGCCCGCCGGCCGTGGGCGTGACGGCGGCGGTGGACGCCCTGGCCGACACCGTCACGCGCGCGTACGCGGCGGCCGGCGTCGACTCGGCGGTCCATGTCTCGGCCTGTCTGGCCAACGCCGACCTGCCGGTGGAGGAGGAGCAGCTGGCGGCGGCCCTGCACGCGCGCGCGTGGGGCACCTCGGTGGACGTCCGCAACGACACGTTCGCCATCCTGCGGGCGGGCGTCGCCGAACCCCGGGGAGTGGCCGTCGTCTGCGGCGCCGGCATCAACTGCGTCGGCATGCGCCCCGACGGCCGCACCGCCCGCTTCCCGGCCCTCGGCCGCCTCTCCGGCGACTGGGGAGGCGGCTGGGGCCTGGCCGAGGAGGCGATATGGCACGCGGCGAGGGCTGAGGACGGCCGGGGAGGACCGACCGTCCTCGCCGACGCGCTCCCGTCCCACTTCGGTCAGCCGTCCATGTACGCCCTGATCGAGGCCCTCCACCTGGAGCGCATCCCCCCGTCCCGCCGCCACGAACTGACCCCGGTCCTCTTCGCGACGGCGCGGGACGGGGACCCGGTGGCGCGCACGATCGTCGAACGGCTGGCACGGGAGGTGGTGGCCATGGCGACGGTGGCCCTGACCCGGCTGGACCTTCTGGAGGAGGAGACACCGGTGCTTCTGGGGGGAGGCGTCCTCACCGCGGGCCACGGGCAACTGGACGACGGGGTACGGGAACTCCTGGCCGCGCGGGCGCCCAAGGCGGTGGCGAGCGTCGTGCGGGAGCGCCCGGTGCTGGGGGCCGCGCTGCTGGGCCTGGACCGGCTGGGGGCGGACGCCGACGTGCAGCGAAGGGTGCGGGGACACTTCCACGCGGGGTGAGTGACCCACGCGCCCCCGAACACAACACGGGCCCTCACGAAGGAACCGAACACCCACCCGACGCGTATTCATGGACAGGGGTGACTGCGATCTGATCAAGATCCAGTGAAGGCCGGTGCGCATGACCGGTCCCGCCAGCGATACTGGCGGCGGTAGATGACCATGGGGGAGGTCAAACGTGGCAAACCCGGCACCAGGCAGCACCGTAGAGCCACTTGCGCCGGCCTCGGCGCCGCCGCCGACGCGCCGTACGGCGTTCGCCGAGGGCGTCGACAAGGCGCGCGCGGCGGCGACCACGGAGCCGGGCCGGCTCCGCATCATCGGCGCCCTCCTCGCCCTGCTCGTCCTCGCCTTCGGCGCCGTGACGGCGTGGCAGACCACCGACCGCGCGGCCGCCGCCGACGACGTGCTGCACAAGAGCCAGCCGCTCAGCACGGCCGCGGCCGACATCTACCGTGCGCTGGCCGACGCCAACACGGCGGCCTCCAGCGGATTCCTGGCGGGGGGCCAGGAGACGGCGGAGTCCCGGTCGCGCTACGAGGAGGACATCGACGAGGCCGCCTCCAAGCTCGTCACGGCGGCCAACAACGCCGACCCCGATTCGCCCTCGACGGCGTTCATCACCAAGCTGAACAAACTGCTGCCCGAGTACAAGGGCCTGGTGGAGCGCGCGCGGACCTACAACCGGCAGGGTTTCCCGGTCGGCGGCGCCTATCTGCGGTACGCGAACCAGAAGATGCAGGGCGAGATGCTCCCGGCGGCCCAGGATCTCTACACGAAGGAGAACCAGCGCCTGCGGGACGACTACGGCGACGCCACCCCCTACCCGTGGGCGGCGATCGCGCTGGGCGTCCTCGCGCTGGCCGGTCTCGCCTGGGCGCAGCACCGCAACTACCGCCGTACGAACCGGGTCCTGAACCACGGCCTGGTCGCGGCGACGGCGACCACCACGGTCGTCCTGCTCTGGCTGGTCGTCGGCCACAGCGTGGCCCGCGCGGGGCTCGACGACTCCTACGACCACGGCGTCCGCTCGCTGAACGTCCTGCACGACGCCCGCATCGCCTCCCTGAAGGCGCGCGGCAACGAGAACCTGACGCTGGTGGCGCGCGGCGCCGAGACGGTGAAGGTGGCCGCCGACGGCGAGGAGGTGACGCTCGACAAGTACGACCACGAGTTCAGCACCGAGATCACCACCCTCGGCAAGGGCCTCACCCTCGCGGCGAAGCTCGCCGACGACCAGGCGGGCGAGAAGCCGGTCGCGTCGGCCGAGAGCAACATGGCGGAGTGGAAGAAGCGCCACACCGCGGCCCGCGCGCAGGACGACAACGGCAACTACGAGCAGGCGCTGGCCCTGGTGATCGGCGGCAAGGACGCGACCGGCGCGTGCTTCGACAACGTCGACCAGAACCTCGCGGACGCGCTGGCGCACGAGCAGACCGAGTTCCGGCAGGCGGCCGGGGACGGTCTGGGCGCGATGACGGGCCTGCCGATCGGCGCCGCCGTGCTCGCCGTGCTGGGCGCCGCGGGCGCGGTCGTCGGCATCGGCCGCAGACTGTCGGAGTACCGGTGAACAGGCGTGTGCCGGTGAACGGGCGCGGATCGGTGAACAGGCGCCTGCCGGTGGGCAGGAGCGTGTCGGTGGGCGGGGGCGAACCGGCGGAAGGAGGCGTACCGGTGGAAGGGGGCGTGACAATGCGTGTGCGACGAGTGCGGGCCGGCCTGAAGGGCTGGGGCGGAGTGGGCGCGATGGCGGCCCTGTGCGCCCTCGCGCTGTCCTTCGTCCTGCTGCTGCCGTGGACGACCCGGTCGCCCGGCGACGGAAGCACCGACCGGGCCGGCCAGGGGGTCGCCGCGGGCACCCAGGCGGCCGACGCCGACTGCACCGACCCGGAGAAGCGGACGCCGACACCGTCGAGCGCGGACGGCCCGACGATCGCCGCCATCAAGGCCCGGACGGGCGAGAAGCGCAAGCTGATCGTCGGCGTCGACCAGAACAGCTACCGCTGGGGCTACCGCGACCCCAACAACACGGGCGCGGAGCTGGAGGGCTTCGACATCGACCTGGTCCACCGGATCGCCCAGGACATCCTCGGCGACCCGAACGCGGTCCAGTTCAAGGCCATCCCGACCAACCAGCGCATCCCGGCCATCCAGGAGGGCCGGGTCGACATGGTCGTCCGCACCATGACGATCTCCTGCACCCGCCTGAACGATGTCGCGTTCTCCGCGCCCTACTTCAAGACGGGACAGCAGGTGCTCGCCCCGAAGTCCTCGACGATCAAGGGCTATGACGACACGCTGGCGAAGAACAAGGTCTGCACGGCGACCGGTTCGACGGCCAACACCAAGCTGGTCGACGACAAGAAGGCCGGCCGGATCGCCTCCGGCGTCGTGATCGCCACCCCCGTGCCCAACCAGCTCGACTGCCTGGTCCGGTTGCAGCTCGGCGAGGTCGACGCGGTGGTGACCGACGGGGCGCTCGCGGCCAGTCAGGCCGCCCAGGACCCCACGGTCGAACTGAAGGGCGCCCCCTTCACGACCGAGTACTACGGCGTGGCCATGAAGAAGAACGCGACGGATCTGGTACGCCGGGTCAACCAGATCCTGGTGGAGTACCGCGCGAGCGGCTGGCAGGCCTCGTACGACAAGTGGCTGTCGGCGACACTGGGCAGTGACGCGACGAAGTCGAAGCCGCCCGCCCCCCAGTACCTGAGCACGAGCTGACGACCGGCGGGCGCGACGGCAGGGCAGGCGGCGGACAGAGCCGAGAAGACCGACAGCAGCGAGAGGTGATCGATGGGCGTCACGGGACCCCCCGGGCCGGTGATGGACCGGGACGAGGTCGACCGTGCGCTGGCGCGGCTCGGCGCGGAGCACGAGGCGATCGAGACCTCGCTCCTCGCCCTCCAGGACCACGCGGGCCGCAGGCTCCTCGAAGGCGCCGAACTCACCGGTGTCACCAAGGAGCGCTGGGCGTCCGCGGAGGCGTCGATCACACTGCTGTGGACGTACTTCGACGCGTACACGGACGCGCTGCGCGGCGCCCGCGACATCCGCTCGCGCCGCCGCTGGTCCAGCCGTGAGGACCTGGCGGAGCTGACGGAACTGCTGCGCGGCGAGTCGGTCACGGTGGCGGGCTCGGCCGCCGGCACGGCCGCGGCCGCCGAAGCGCCCACGCTGCACGGCGCCGGCCGGCTCAGCCACAGCTTCTCCCTCGCCACCCTCGTCGACCGGATGAACGAGCTCTACGCGTCCTCGCTCGACATGGTCGTGACCGCCGACGCGGTGTGGTCGGCGCTGCCCGCCCGGATAGATTTACTGGCCGCGGAGCTCCAGCGCACCCGTCGGCTCGCCCACTCCGTCGGCGTCCGCCCGGGCGAGCATCCGGCGGGCGACGACCTCGAACGCATCACCCGGACCCTGACCTCCCTGCGCGAGCAGGTGGTGTCGGACCCGCTCGCCTTCTGGGTACGCGCGCAGGGCAGTTCGGCGCCGGGCGGCGGCCGCCCGGACACCACGGTGTACGACCGTGAGGCACGCGCCCTGGAGGACGTGCGCCGGGAGATCGACGCCGTGCTGACGGTCCGCCAGGACGCCGAGCAGCGGCTGGTGAAGCTGCGGGACATCCTCAGCCGGGCCGACCGGACGCTCGCCGAGGCGCGCACCGCGCGCGGCGAGGTGCTCGCGAAGATCGCCGCGACGGAGGTGCCGGTGGTCAGCGGGCCGCCGACCGTGCTCCAGGAGCAGCTCGCGACGGCCGCCGAGTACCGCAGGCAGGCCCAGTGGCACCGCCTGTCCCCACTCCTGGAGTCCCTGGAGCAGAAGGCGGAGGACGAACTGCTGCGCGCCCGCGAGTCGTTGACCGCTGTCACGCAGCCACTGGCGGTCCGCGCGGAACTGCGCGGCCGCCTCGACGCGTACAAGGCGAAGGTGGCCCGGCACGGGCTCGCCGAGGACCCGTTCCTCATCGAACGCTACGACGCGGCGCGCCGCATGCTGTGGAGCGCGCCCTGTGATCTGCGCGTGGCCGGACAGGCCGTCCTGCGCTACCAGCAGGCGGCCGCCGAACTGCTCACGGCACCGCGTGTGCCGGAGCAGGGCGGACCTCAGGACCGTAGGGGGGAGCAGTAGCCATGAGTCAGGCAGGGCAGGCGTGTCAGCGGCCGGGCTGCGAGGGGGCGTACGAGGATGTGGGCGGCGGCGAGCTGTACTGCGACACCTGCGGTCTGGCCCCGGTCGTCTCGTCCGGGGGGCCTTCCTCCGGGAACGGCCTGGTCGGCTCATCGCCGACCGGGGTGACCGGCGGCGGCAAGGGCTCGGCGGGCAGCGCCAGTTCACGTTCCAGCGGGCGCAGCGCCCGCAGCACCCGTACGTCGTCGCAGTCGTCGAAGTCGCGCCGCTCGGTGTCCGGGCGGCTGTCCCGGTCGCTGTCGGGCAGGTCGACGGGCCGCTCGGTGTCCGTGCGCAGCTCCGGCTCGACCGCCGGTTCCTCCGGGCGCGCCCGGCTCGGCGCCGGCCTGGTCGCGGTGCCGCAGGTGCCGAGGCCCGACCCGCGCGGGATGGTGCAGGAGAACCCCGAGGTGCCGGAGCGCAAGCGGTTCTGCTCGCGCTCCGACTGCGGTGCCCCGGTGGGCCGTTCGCGCGGCGAGCGGGAGGGACGCACGGAGGGTTTCTGCACCAAGTGCGGCCACCCGTACTCGTTCGTGCCGAAGCTGAAGGCCGGCGACGTCGTGCACGGCCAGTACGAGGTCGTGGGCTGTCTGGCGCACGGCGGGCTCGGCTGGGTCTACCTGGCGGTCGACCGCGCGGTCTCCGACCGGTGGGTGGTGCTCAAGGGCCTCCTGGACACCGGTGACCAGGACGCGATGGCCGCCGCCATCTCGGAGCGGCGCTTCCTCGCCGAGATCGAGCACGCCAACATCGTGCGGATCTACAACTTCGTCGAACACCTCGACCAGCGCACCGGCTCGCTCGACGGCTACATCGTCATGGAGTACGTCGGCGGCAAGTCCCTCAAGGAGATCGCCAACGACCGCCGCACCCCGCAGGGCAAGCGGGATCCGCTCCCCGTGGAGCAGGCGTGCGCGTACGGCATCGAGGCGCTCGAGGCGCTCGGCCATCTGCACAGCCGCAACCTGCTGTACTGCGACTTCAAGGTCGACAACGCGATCCAGACCGAGGACCAGCTCAAGCTGATCGACATGGGCGCGGTCCGGAGAATGGACGACGACGAGTCGGCCATCTACGGCACGGTCGGCTACCAGGGTCCGGAGGTCGCGGAGGTCGGGCCGTCGGTCGCGTCCGACCTGTACACGGTGGGCCGGACGCTCGCCGTCCTGACCTTCGACTTCCAGGGCTACACGACCGTCTTCGTCGACTCGCTGCCCGACCCCGACAACATCGAGGTCTTCCGCCAGTACGAGTCGTTCTACCGGCTGCTGGTCCGCGCCACCGACCCCGACCCGGCCCGCAGGTTCGCCTCCGCGCAGGAGATGGCGGAGCAGCTGACGGGCGTGCTCCGCGAGGTCGTCTCGCTCCAGAGCGGCCGGGCGCGGCCCGCGCTGTCCACCCTGTTCGGGCCGGAGGTCAAGGTCACGGACACGGAGCTGTTCCCGAAGCCGGCCGGCGAGGTGTCACGGCTGGGGGCGCGGGTCGCCGTCAAGTCGTCGCGCCGGTTCGGCGGTTCGGGCGCCTCCCCGGCCCTCACCCGCGGCCCGGCCAACCCGGCCGCGGCCCCCGGCGGCGCCGCACCCGTCCTGCCGGGCGCGGCTCCCGCCTTCGCCGGCGCGGCTTCCGCACTCTCCGGCGCCGCTTCCGCCTTCGCCGGCGGATCCGGGCCGCCGGGTGCCGGCGGTGTCCTGTCGCCCGGTGCCGGAGGCGCCGGCAGCACGGTCGCCCCGGGCGCTGTCGCCCCCGGCCTCGTGAAGACCGTCCCCGCGCCCGCCGCCGCGCTCGCGCTGCCCGTGCCGCACGTCGACGCCACCGACCCCAACGCGGGTTTCCTGGCCGGCCTGCTGGCGTCCGCGCCGGCCGAGCTGATCACTGCTCTCGCGGCCGCGCCGGCGCCTTCGGTGGAGACCCGGCTGCGGCAGATCCGCGCCTGGCTGGAGAACGGCGACCACCAGGCGGCCCTCATGTCCCTCCAGAAACTGGAGGGCGAACGGCCCGACGACTGGCGGGTGGTCTGGTACCGGGGCGTGACCTCGCTGGTCACCGGCGACCACGAGGGCGCCGCGCTCGCCTTCGACGCGATCTACGACGCCTTCCCGGGCGAGCCCACGCCCAAGCTGGCACTCGGCCTGTGCGCGGAGGTGCTGGGGCAGCTGGACAACGCCGCCGAGTACTACCGCCTGGTGTGGTCGACCGACCCGAGCTATGTGAGCTCCGCGTTCGGTCTGGCCCGCGTGCAGCTCGCGGCCGGTGACCGCCGGAGTGCCGTACGGACGCTGGAATCGGTGCCGGAATCCTCCATCCACTACACCGCGGCCCGGGTGGCGGCCGTGCGGGCCCGGCTCCGGGAGCGGACCGCCCTCGCCTCCGACGTACCCTTCCTGGAGGACCTCACCGCCGCCGCGGCCCAGGTCGAGGCGCTGGACGCGTACGGTCTGGATCCGACGCGGCGCGAGCAGTTGTCCGCGGAAGTCCTCGGCTGTGCCCTCGACTGGATACTCTCCGGTGGCCAGGGCGCGGGCTCGACCACCCCGGTACTGCTGGGGAGCGAACTGGACGAGCGGGGGCTGCGCTTCGGCCTGGAGCGCTCGTACCGCACGCTGGCCCGGCTGGCGACCGGCGGCGAGGAAAGGATCGACCTGGTGGAACGTGCCAATCGTTACCGCCCCCGGACGTGGGTGTAGTTGATGTCCCAGATGCCCCGGCAGGCCGCCCTGCCGACGTGTCCGAGCTGCGCGGAGCCGCTCGACGCGGGTGACCGTTTCTGCGGCGCGTGCGGATACGACCTGTCCGCCGTACCGCAGTGCCCGGACGACCACCCGACCCTCACGATGAACGGCTCGGCCCAGCCGGCTCCCGCGCAAGCTGCGGCAGGGCCGACGGGCCCGACGGTGAGCGGTACGGCCGTTCCCGGTACCGGCCCGATCGGCGCGAGGGTGAGCGGTGCCGGTTTCGGCGACGCCGGTTTCCACGGTGCCGCCGCCGCGGCACCGCCGCCGCAGTCGGCCCCGGGAGCACCGGCGCCGCCGCATGCCGGGGCATCGGTGCCGCCGGGTTCCGGTACGCCGGGACCACACGCGTCCGGTGCGCCGGTGCCGCACGGGCCCGGAGCCTCGCAGCCACACGCTCCCGGAGCGCCGGTGCCGTCGGCCCCGGGCGCCCCGCTCCCGTCGGGTCCCGCCGCCTCCCCCGCCTCCGGGGACTCCGGTGTCACCGGAGGTGCCGGTGTCTCCGGTGTCCGGTTCGACCGGCCCTCGGAGCCCGACGAGTACGCCCTGCAGGCGCCGGACCCCCGGGTCGCCGCCGAGGCCGCCGTGGTGGCCGAGACCGCCCAGGTGTGCGTGGCCTGCCGGGCGGGCCGGGTCGACGACGACGGGTACTGCGAGAACTGCGGGCACGCCCAGCCGCGCGAACGCGACCACATGGAACTGGAGTCGGGGCCCCTGGCCGCCGTCAGTGACCGCGGTCTGCGCCACCACCGCAACGAGGACGCCTTCGGCCTCGGCCGCACCGCCCTGCCCGACGGATCGCCCGCACTCGTGGCGATCGTCTGCGACGGCGTGTCCTCCGCGACCCGCCCCGACGACGCCTCCCTCGCCGCGTCGAAGACGGCGAGGGAGTCGCTGCTCGCCGCCCTGCCCCAGGGCACCCACCCGCAGCAGGCCATGCACGAGGCGATCGTCGCCGCCTCGTACGCGGTCAACGCGCTGGCCGACGAGCCGGCCACGGCCCGTGAGCACGCCCCGCACCAGAACGCCCCGGCCTGCACCCTCGTGGGGTCGATCGTCACACCCGGGCTGCTCGTCGTCGGCTGGGTCGGCGACAGCCGCGCCTACTGGGTCCCGGCGGACCGCAGTTCACCCCCGGCCCGGCTCACCGAGGACGACTCGTGGGCCGCGCAGATGGTCGCCGCGGGCCTGATGAGCGAGGCCGAGGCCTACGCCGACGAGCGCGCCCACGCGATCACCGGCTGGCTCGGCGCCGACGCCTACGAACTGGAGCCGCACACCGCTTCCTTCAAGCCGGACCGGCCCGGTGTGGTGGTGGTGTGCACGGACGGCCTGTGGAACTACGCGGAGGCGGCCGAGGAGATGGCCGAGGTCCTCCCGCCGGACGCCTCGACCCGGCCGCTGCACAGCGCACGCGTCCTGGTCGGCCACGCCTTGGACGGCGGGGGCCACGACAACGTAACAGTGGCCGTCGTGCCGTTCCCCGCCCCCGCGCAGGGGGCAGGATCGGCCTGAGGCCGCAAACAGGGGAACACCGGAAAACACGGGGAAACACGGGAAGCACGGGGAAGCACGCGTACGGACCGGTGGGGACCGGTCCGTATTCAGACATCGCCCCGCGAGCGTGGGGTTTGAGGGGGATTTGAGTAGGCATGGCCAATTTCTCGAAGTCGAACGTGCCGCAGTTCTCGGTGGACGTCTACCAGAACGAATACCTGCCCGAGGGCGGCCGCGAGGTCAACGCGATCGTCACGGTGACCGCCACCGGCGGCGGCACGGTGGGCAGCGCCGCAGCCGCGCCACACCTGTACTCGCCGAGCCAGGGCCCGTCCGCCGCCGTGGCGATCATGGTGGACTGTTCCGGCTCGATGGACTACCCGCCGACCAAGATGCGCAACGCCCGCGACGCCACCGCCGCTGCCGTCGACACCCTGCGCGACGGCGTGCACTTCTCGGTGATCGGCGGCACCCACGTCGCCAAGGAGGTCTATCCGGGCGGGGGCCGGCTCGCGGTAGCCGACGCGACCACCCGCGAGCAGGCCAAGCAGGCGCTGCGCCGGCTGAGCGCGGGCGGCGGCACCGCGATCGGCACCTGGCTGCGGCTGGCCGACCGGCTGCTGTCGACGGCGGACGTCGCCATCCGGCACGGCATCCTGCTCACCGACGGCCGCAACGAACACGAGACGCCGCAGGACCTCAAGGCCGCCCTCGACGACTGCGCCGGCCGTTTCACCTGTGACGCCCGCGGCGTGGGCACCGACTGGGAAGTGAAAGAAGTCACAGGGATCGCCTCCGCCCTGCTCGGCACCGCCGACATCGTCGCGGACCCGGCCGGCCTCGCCGCCGACTTCACGCAGATGATGGAGACGGCGATGGGCAAGGAGGTCGCGGACGTCGCGCTGCGCCTGTGGACCCCGGTCGGCACCGCCATCAAGTTCGTCAAGCAGGTCGCGCCGACGGTCGAGGAGCTGACCGAACGCCGCACCGAGGCGGGCCCGCGCGCGGGCGACTACCCCACCGGTTCCTGGGGCGACGAGTCCCGCGACTACCACGTGTGTGTGGAGGTCCCGGCCGCGAACGTCGGCCAGGAGATGCTCGCCGCCCGGGTCTCCCTGGTCATTCCGCAGCCGGACGGGACGGTTCAGAACCTCGGCGCCCAGGGGCTGGTGCGGGCCGTGTGGACCGACGACATGTCCGCCTCCACCTCGATCAACCCCCAGGTCGCGCACTACACGGGGCAGGCCGAACTGGCACAGGTCATCCAGCAGGGGCTGGACCTTCGCAAAGCGGGCGATATGGACGGAGCAACGGCCAAACTGGGCCGGGCCGTTCAGCTCGCGAGCGCCTCGGGGAACGGTGATACTGCGAAACTGCTTGCGAAGGTGGTGGACGTGGTCGATGCCACGACAGGTACTGTGCGACTGAAGGCGAAGGTCACGGACGCCGACGAGATGACGCTCGAGACCCGGTCCACAAAGACTGTTCGTGTAAAGAAGTGACCTGAACGCGCTTTTGGGACACCGAAGGAGAGAGGGGGACGCGCCGACATGCCGACCTGCCCGAACGGACACCAGTCGGGTTCCGACGACTGGTGCGAGGTCTGCGGTCACCGCATGGCCGGTGCCGTACCTCCGCCCCCTCCCCCGCCACCTCCGACCGCCGGCGGCTACGGCTTCCCGCCGCCCGGCCAGGGCCAGGGCGGTCAGCCCGGCGGACGGCACCTGTCCTCCGTACCGGACCACGAGCCGGAGCTCTGCCCGCAGTGCCGTACGCCCCGTGAGGGCGGTGCGCCGTTCTGCGAGGAGTGCCGGTGGAACTTCCTGACCAACACGGCCACCTCGTACACCCCGGCCGCCCCACGCCCACCGGCTCCGGGCCCCGGCGCGGGCCCGGGTGGTCCTGGCGGTCCGGGTGGTCCGGGTCAGGGTGGTCCCGGCGGCGGGCGTTTCCAGCCGCCGCCTCCCTCCTACGGGGGCGGTGACTCGTTCGACTACCAGAGCTCCCGCCCGTCCCAGATGAACCGTCCCGCCGAGCCGATCCCGCCGTTCGGCGGCGAGCCCTCGGGCCCGGGCGGTCAGGGCAGGCCCGGCGGCCAGGGTGGCCCGGGCAATCCTGCCGGTGGCCCGCCTCCGGGCGCCTTCGGACGGGACCCCTCCGGCCAGGGCGGCGACCCCTTCGGGCGCGAGCCCTCCGGCCCCGGCGGCCGTCCTCCCGGCCCGCCCGGCGGTCCCTTCGGGCGCGAGCCGTCGGGTCCGCCCTCGGACCCCTACCGGCGTGAGCAGAGCGGACAGGCCTCCGACCCGTTCGGGCGCGAGCCCGGCGGTCCCGGCGGCGACCCCTTCGGGCGCGAGCCCGGCGGCCGTCCTCCGGGTCCGCCCGGCCCCGGTGGCCCGTCCGCCTTCGGCGCCGACCCCTCGCGGCCGGTTCCGCCGCCGCCCGGCCCCACGCCCACGGCCGGTCCCGGCATACCGGGCCAGGGTGGCTTCGGTGGCGGCCACGACCCCAGGAACCAGAACGACCCCAGGAACCAGGGCGGTCCCGGGGCTCCGCAGGCCTTCCAGCCGTCCGGCCCGACGGCCCCGTCCGGCTTCCCGCAGGAGACCGGTCGTCCGCAGCAGCCCGGCGGCCGGCCCTTCGGCGGCGCCGACGACGACTGGGTGATCTCCCCGCCGTCGCACACCGGCCCCGGTCAGGGCGCGCCCGGCGGCCCCGGTCAGGCTCAGGGCGGCGGCTACGGCTACCCGCAGCCCGGCGCCAACCAGGCACCGCCCCAGCCCGGCCCCGCCTACCAGCAGCAGCCGGCGACCTGGTCGGTCACCATCGGCCCGGACCGCGCGTACTTCATGGCGATGATGCACCGCTCGGGGCCCGAGGCCGCGGGGCTCAACCTGCCCGCATACTCGCCCGAGCAGCAGCGCACGCTCACCGGCAACCAGTTCACCATCGGCCGCCGCCGCCACTCCACCGGGGAGACCCCCGACCTGGACCTGTCGGTACCGCCGGAGGACCCGGGGGTCTCGCATCAGCACGCGGTGCTGGTCCAGCAGCCGGACGGCAGCTGGGCCGTCGTCGACCAGAACTCGACGAACGGCACCACGGTCAACGGCTCGGAGGAACCGATCCAGCCGTTCGTCCCGGTGCCGCTCCAGGACGGCGACCAGGTGCACGTCGGCGCCTGGACGACGCTCACGATCCGCCGCGGCTAGGCCTCGACGAGGCCCGGACCCGACGAACCCGGCAGGGGCCACGCGTACGGCCCCTCCGGTTCGTCGAGCCACGCCCACGCGTGCTCGGCGCCGACCGTGATGCCGTACCGCTCCCGCCCAGGCATGCCCTCGCGCTCCCACAGGGCGGACGCCTCCTGAGGGTCGAGGGTGCCCCGGGTCAGGGCCAGCAGGAAGCGGAACGTGTCGCTCTCCCTGGCCCGGTGCGGCACTCCGGCGAGGGCCACCTGCTCCGGCTCGGGCCGCTCCGACCCGCGCAACGGCACGAAGTAGGCCGGGGTCTGCAGGAAGTGGCCCTCGGCGTGCCCGGCGTCCCGCACCGTCAGCGCGATCAGGCCGGTGGCCAGCGGCGCCAGGATCAGGGCTCCGGGGGTGCACTGGCCGAGCCAGGCGCGCGGGACCGACGCCAGCGTGCAGGTCGCGATGATCCGGTCGAAGGGGGCGCGTTCGGGCACTCCGCGCGCCCCGTCCCCGGTGACGACGGCCGGCCGGTACCCGGCATCGTCGAGGTGCCGTCGGGCGGACTCGGTGATCTCCGGATCCAGGTCGACGGTGGTGACGTTCCCGTCGCCGAGCCGGTATGACAGCAGCGCCGCGTTGTAGCCGGTACCCGCGCCGATCTCCAGGACCCGGTCGCCGTCCTCGACCCGCAGCTCGGCCAGCATCAGCGCCATCAGCGAGGGCTGGCTGCTGGAGGAGAGCAGCACGCCGTCGCGCAGCCTGGTGGCCAGTGGGACGTCCTCGTACACGCCCCGCACCCAGCGCTCCCGGGTACGCCGGTCGGGGCTCCCGCCCCAGCGCCGTTCGTAGCCGCCCACACCGCCGACGTAGTAGTACGGCACGAAGAGGTGGCGCGGGACCGCCGCGAAGGCCTCCGCCCAGCGCGGATCGGCACCGAAGGCCCCGCTCGCCTCGATCTCGCGCAGCAACCTCGACCGCGCCGATACGGCGAGGTCTGCCAGCTCCTTGTCGAGTGCGTCCGCGCTCATGACTCCACTGTGCGGCGTGCGGCCCCGGGAAGCGAGCTGCTGGGAGGGACCGGAGGGGGCGGTCCTAAGCCTCAAGTCCTCCGTCTCCCGGTCTGAGACCATGGGAGGCGTGAAAGAGATTCGGCGCGGCACGCTTCAGGAGCAGACCTTCTACGAGCAGGTCGGTGGGGAGGAGACCTTCCGCCGGCTGGTCCACCGTTTCTACGAGGGAGTCGCCGAGGACCCGATCCTGCGGCCCATGTACCCGGAGGAGGACCTGGGTCCGGCCGAGGAGCGGTTCGCGCTGTTCCTCATGCAGTACTGGGGCGGTCCGACGACCTACAGCGAGCACCGCGGCCACCCGCGTCTGCGTATGCGGCACGCCCCCTTCGTCGTGGACCGGGCCGCGCACGACGCCTGGCTGAAGCACATGCGGGTCGCGGTCGACGAGCTCGGTCTGTCCGAGGAGCACGAGCACACCCTGTGGAACTACCTGACGTACGCGGCGGCGTCGATGGTGAACACCCCGGAGTAGACCGCGACGGCGCCGCGCAGACGGCCTGACGGGGGACTCACCGGGGGCATACCGCGACGGCACGACGGGGGACGAGCGGACGGCATGACAGGGGACGAACCTGCGGCCTGACGGGGGACGAACCGGGGGCATGACGCGGGACGAACCGGCGGCCTGACAGGGGACGAGCCGGGGGCATGACGCGGGACCTGGCGCCGCGGACGGCGCGGGTCAGCGGACGCTGACGTCGAGCATCCCAAGCCGCCCAGCCCGCCGTACGGCGATCGACCCGTACGGGGTGCGCAGCCGCAGCCACGCGCCGAAGGAGACCAGTTTCAGCTCCTCCGAACCCGTGGAGGGCCGCAGGAATCCGAGCGACTGGGCCGCGTGCACGGCGCGCACGGGAAGTCCGGTGTCCCCGACCGTACGGGACCAGATCTCCCGCCCGATCCGGTCGAGTTCGGCCCGCGTCCGCAGCTCGGCCGTCAACTCCTCGGTACGGGAACGGAATTCGGCGACGGCCGCACCGACCATGGCACGCAGCGCGTCCGCGCCGGGCAGCCCCGCCTCGGGCCGCCAGCCACCGCGCGGCGGCAGCACACCGGCCCACGGAGGCCCGGTGACGGCCGCGGGAACGGCGGCCGTCGCGGCGCTCTCGTCGACGGATTCCAGCAGCTCCCCCGCCGACACGGTCACGTCAAGCGTGCTGTCGAGGCCGTTCTCGTACGGCTTGGCCAGCCGGACCGCGCGGATCGCGAGCACCTCGAAGGAGGGCGGCCGGCCGAAGACGGCCAGCGCGGTGCCGGCCGCCTGGAGCCGCACGGCTGCTCCACGGTCGTAGTGGAGCAGCCGGGAGAGGAAGGCCGCGACATCCGCCGCCTCCCCCTCGTCGGCGAGGTGGAGCACCGTCATGCGGCGACGGCCTCCTCGTCGTCGTCCCGGTACTCGGCGAGGAAGTCACGCTCCTCGGCGGTGAGCCGGCGCGGCCGCTGCGCCTCGAAGTCGAACGGCACGATCACCGTGGACGCGGTGACATAGATCTGGTCGCCGTCCTTCACCTCGTAGGCGATGGTGAAGGACGCGGCCCTGATCTGGGTGATCCACAGTTCGATGTCGACCGGGGAGTGCCGGTGCACGAGCTGCCGCTTGTAGTCGATCTCGTGGCGGGCCACCACGGACCCCTGCTTGAAGTTCTTCTCGGGGCGGAACAGGAAGTCGATACGGGCCTCCTCCAGATAGCGGAGGAAGGTCACGTTGTTGACGTGGCCGTACGCGTCCATGTCCGCCCAGCGCAGCGGGCAGCGGTAGATGTGCCGCAAGATCGATCAGCCCCGGGTCAGCTTCTTGTAGGTGGCGCGGTGCGGACGAGCGGCGTCCGCGCCCAGCCGCTCGATCTTGTTCTTCTCGTACGACTCGAAGTTGCCCTCGAACCAGAACCACTTGGACTCACCCTCGTAGGCGAGGATGTGCGTCGCGACCCGGTCGAGGAACCACCGGTCGTGGGAGACGACCACGGCCGCACCCGGGAACTCCAGCAGCGCGTTCTCGAGGGAGGACAGGGTCTCCACGTCGAGGTCGTTCGTCGGCTCGTCGAGGAGGAGCAGGTTGCCGCCCTGCTTGAGGGTGAGCGCCAGGTTGAGGCGGTTGCGCTCACCACCGGAGAGCACACCGGCCGGCTTCTGCTGGTCGGGGCCCTTGAAGCCGAACGCGGAGACGTACGCGCGGGACGGCATCTCCACCTGCCCGACGTTGATGTAGTCGAGCTCGTCGGAGACCACGGCCCACAGCGACTTCTTCGGGTCGATGTTCTCGCGGCTCTGGTCGACGTACGAGATCTTGACGGTGTCGCCGACCTTGATGGAACCGGAGTCCGGCTCCTCGAGTCCCTGGATCATCTTGAAGAGGGTCGTCTTGCCGGCGCCGTTCGGGCCGATGATCCCGACGATGCCATTACGCGGCAGCGTGAAGCTGAGGTCGTCGATGAGCACCTTCTCGCCGAAGGCCTTGGAGAGGTTGTTGACCTCGACGACGATGGAGCCCAGGCGCGGGCCCGGCGGGATCTGGATCTCCTCGAAGTCCAGCTTCCGCATCTTGTCGGCCTCGGCCGCCATCTCCTCGTACCGGGCGAGACGCGCCTTGGACTTGGCCTGACGCCCCTTGGCGTTGGACCGCACCCACTCGAGCTCCTCCTTCAGACGCTTCGCACGCTTGGCGTCCTTCTGCCCCTCGACCTTGAGGCGGCTCGCCTTGGTGTCGAGGTAGGTGGAGTAGTTGCCCTCGTAGGGGTGGGCGCGACCGCGGTCGAGCTCCAGGATCCACTCGGCGACGTTGTCGAGGAAGTACCGGTCGTGGGTGACGGCGACGACGGTGCCGGGGTACTTCGCGAGGTGCTGCTCCAGCCACTGCACGGACTCGGCGTCCAGGTGGTTGGTGGGCTCGTCGAGCAGCAGCAGGTCGGGGGCCTCCAGCAGCAGCTTGCAGAGCGCGACACGGCGGCGCTCACCACCGGAGAGGTTGGTGACGGGCCAGTCGCCGGGCGGGCAGCCCAGGGCGTCCATGGCCTGCTCCAGCTGGGTGTCCAGGTCCCACGCGTTGGCGTGGTCCAGGTCCTCCTGGAGCTTGCCCATCTCGTCCAGCAGCGCGTCGGAGTAGTCGGTCGCCATCAGCTCGGCGACCTCGTTGAAGCGCTTGAGCTTGCCCATGACCTCGGCCGCGCCGTCCTGCACGTTCTCCAGAACGGTCTTGGCCTCGTCGAGCGGCGGCTCTTGGAGCAGCATCCCGACGCTGTACCCGGGCGACAGGAACGCGTCACCGTTGGAGGGCTGCTCGAGCCCGGCCATGATCTTCAGAACGGTGGACTTACCGGCACCGTTGGGCCCGACCACACCGATCTTCGCGCCGGGCAGGAAGCTCAGGGTTACGTCGTCAAGGATGACCTTGTCGCCGTGTGCCTTGCGCGTCTTGCGCATGGTGTAGATGTACTCAGCCAAGAGAAACCGTCCGGCAGCTTGAGATCTGGCAGTGGGCAGGTGGGCAGATACACCCCATCTTGCCTGAGGTCCAGCCCTGGGTGTTAACCCATTCGGCCCGAGACCTGTGAGCTGGGCTTTCCCTACGGACGACGGCGACCGATCCGTCACTTTCGGTCACCGTCGAACGGCCGGCCGAGCAGGCGGCGGGGAACAGCATGCCCGCGTGACCGCGGACGAAGCCCCCGCCCCCCGCCCGCCGCCGCTCAGTGACGGGTTTCGTTCTCCTTGCGGCCCACGAGCAGCAGGGCCGCTCCGCCGATGACCACCAGGCCGATGGCGGTGCCCGCGATGAGGGGGGTGGCGCTGGTGCCGCCCGTCGCGGCGAGGTTGGTGTCGTCGGTGGTGGAGGTACCGCCGACGGTGGCCGGGCTCGGTTCGCTGAGGGTCTGGGTGGTCAGGCCGGCGGTCTCGTCGGCCTGGGTCACGCAGTCCAGGACACCGGTGAAGCGGCTCTCGACGCCTTGCGGGCCGTTGATCGTGAAGGCGTAGGCCTGGTCCTCCTGGAGCGGGATCGTCACCGTCCGGGACGCACCGGCCGGGATGGTGTACGCGGTCTCCATCAGCTCGAAGGTGAAGACCTGGTCGCCCTGGTTGACGGCCGTGATGTCCACTCCGGTCTTCGCGCAGTTCTTCGCCGCGGACAGTGCCGGAATGGCGCCCTGCTTCGCCCAGGTCGCGCTCGCCGTCGCCGACACCGTCGATTCGCTGGAGCCGGCCAGGATCTGGGTCTGGCTGCGGCTCTCGGAGGTGAAGGCGCGGCCGACGGGGACGGTGGTCGAGGCCTGGACGGTCAGCTCGGCCGAGCCGTCGGCCGAATCGGCCGGCACGTCGAAGAACAGCTGGCTGCCGTCCGTCACCGACGTGACCACCTTGCCGTCCTTGCCGACGATCCGTACGCCGCTGGTGGCGGCGTCCAGCGGCGGCGTCACCGTCACGCCGCCCGCGTTGGTGTGCACGGTCACCGGGCCGAGAAGTTCGCCGGGGTGACCGGAGACGGCGGGCGCCTCGAGGGTGAGCGAGGCCTCGGGCTCCGCCACGGTGCGGGCGGCCTTCTGGAGGTAGTCCGCGAGCCGCTCGGCCTGCGCGTCGACGGCGTCGACGTCCGCGCCGTCCGAGTAGCGCCAGATGGCCACCTGGGTGCCGGTGGCGGCGTCCTGTTCGGTGAGACCGCCGTCGATGCCGGCCTTGTCCGCGAGCGAGGCCAGGTCGTTCACCTGCGGGTAGGAGTGCTGAAGGATCCAACGGATGCGGCCCGCGTCCTTGTTGGCGCCCAGCGAGGTGCCGCTCCAGGGCGTCTCCTGGTACTTGGCGTCCTTCTGCGTGGGGTTGTAGAGGTCTACGCAGTAGGTCTGCAAGGTGCCGCCGCCCTCGACGGACATCTCGAACAGCCCGGCCGAGACCTCCTGGTCGCCGCCGTCGGCGTGGATCACCGCGGCGCCGTAGGTCTTGAGGCCGCCTATCGTCGCGGTGGCCCCGCCCTGACTCTGCGTCACCTCGGCGGCGGCGGCCGCGCCCGCGCCCGCGATCGCCCCGACGGCGAAGAGGCCGGATGCCATCGCCGCCGCCGCGAGACGGACCGCCGCCCGCCCGCGTGCGAGCGGCGCGGAGAACGAACAAATCACACAATTCCCCTTCGAGCAGGACCCGTTGATGTGGGGGGTACGGGTCCCACCAGCAGAATCAGAAGCCCCGTGAGCCACGTCCGGCATCCTAGAGACGTCGCACAGCGCGCTTACCGGTCATCTCATCGGATCGCCGATCCGACTCGGAATCGTTATCCCCAAGATCGCCCAGGAGTCCGGCTTATCGACAAATCCACTTGGTTGCTCGAACCGCATCCATCGATAAGCCGCAGTTCGGTCGGCGTCGGCGCGGCATGGGCACTGACGGTCCGTCACCACCCCGTCACATGGGACCGCAGGACATCGCATCCCCACTCCCTCCCGCACGCACCGCACCGGCACCGGCACCGGCACCGGCACCACGAACGGCACCGCACCGCACCGACCGTCCTGCTCCTCAGCTCACGGGCTCACGTCACCGCCACTGCCTCGCGCCGCCGGCTCCGCGGGGTGTCGGGCTCCGGCTCGGCGCCGTCGGCGGCCGGTGGTGTCGCCCACTCGGGCTCGGGCCGCGCCGGTTCGCCGACGGCCATCGGCTCGGGTCGGCCCGACCGCCGGAAGGCGGAGGTGCCCCGCGAGATGTCGTGGCCGATCGCCACGGCGTCGATGTCCGCCGACGTCCGGCTCTGCTGTCCCTCGCGCGACTCCGTACGCAACCTCAGCCTGCCCTGCACCACCACCGGGTCGCCGAGGTTCAGCGAGGCCGCCGCGTTGCCCGCCAGTTGCCGATTGGCCCACACCGTGAAGAAGTTGGTGTGCCCGTCGGTCCAGGTGCCCTTCTCGCGGTCCCAGTAGCGCGAGGTCACCGCCAGCCGGAACCTCACCGACGCCCCCGCCGCCAGGTCCCGGTAGACCGGCTGCGTCGCCACGTTGCCGACCGCACAGACCATCGTCTCGTTCATCGTGAACCCCTCCTCGCCGGACGGTCGCCCCGCCCGGATACACGTACGGGCCCGTCCCGCACGGCTGCGTCCGCCGTGACGGCCGCGGTCCTTTCACCGCGTACCGTCACCGCCCTCGTGGCGATCGCGTCCGTCGCGATCACCGCGAAGCCAGACTGCCTCCGTCGGACCGGGCCCGCCGGGCGCTGTGGACCACCCACCGCTTGTGGAAAACTCCACCACCCGGACGAGTGATCCACACGCCGCACCCGTGGATCACCCCACTCGGAAACGGCACATCACCGAGCGGCGGCCCCCACCCCCGTGACCCGCCCGTACTGCTCCCGGACCTCCCGGTACCTCAGCAGTTCCGCGGCGACGGGATCCAGAACCCGGGCCCGGCCGCAGCCGGCCGCCGCCTCCCGCAACCGGCGCTCCGCGTCCTGCCCGTACCGCCGGGCGGGCCCCCGTGCCGCCAGCCGGCAGCTCCACTCGACGAGCGGGCCGCCGATGATGCCCATCACCATCAGCAGCACCGGAACCCCCAGATTCGGCGCCATCACCCCGACGATCTGCCCGAGCAGCCACAGCCCGCCGACCACCTGGAGCAGGGTCATACACGCCTGCGCCAGCACGGCCACCGGCCACCAGCCCGGCCGCGGCGGCCGCCCCGGCGGCAGTCCGGCCCGTGTCGCCAGCTGGTCCAGCGCCTCGGGCAGCCCCTGGGCACCGCGTACGGCGGCCTCCCGCACGGCCTGCGCCCACGGCATGGGCAGCCCCGCCGAGGCCCGCTCGGACACCGTGCGCACCGCCTGCTCGACGCGTTGCCGCGCCGTGGCCTCCTCGTCGGCCGGGGCACGGACCGGCAGCCGTCCGGTGGGAGGGTCGCGCCGGTCCTGGTGCCACCGCCACAGCCGCAGCCACGGCGTCCCGCATGCCCGGCCCGCGTTGCGCAGCCAGGCGCGTTCGGCGGCCTCGCCCGCGGCGGTGGCGCCCACCGCGTCCGCCAGGCGGTCCGCGAACTCGTCCCGCGCCTCCTCGCTGAGCCCGGTGCGCCGCCCGGTGGCGTAGACGGGCCGCAGCCGCCACGCGGCGGCGTCCACATCGGCGGCGATCCGGCGTGCCGCGGCGCCGCGCTCCGTGACGAACTGGCCGAGCACTTCGCGCAGTTCCCCGATGCCGTCGCCGGTGAGCGCCGACAGGGCGAGCACGGTGGCGCCCGGTTCGCCGTACTCGCCGAGGGCGACGCCGTCCTCGTCGAGCAGGCGTCGCAGGTCGTCCAGGACCAGCTCGGCGGCCTCCCCGGGCAGCCGGTCGACCTGGTTGAGGACGATGAACATGATCTCCGCGTGGCCCGCCATGGGCCGCAGGTAGCGCTCGTGGAGGATGGCGTCGGCGTACTTCTCCGGGTCGACGACCCAGATGACGGCGTCGACGAGCGCCAGAACGCGGTCGACCTGCTCGCGGTGCTGGACGGCCGCCGAGTCGTGGTCGGGCAGGTCGATCAGGACGAGTCCGCGCAGCTGCGCCTCGGCGTCCTGGCTCTGCACCGGCCGCCTGCGCAGCCGCCCCGGGATGCCGAGCCGGTCGACGAGGGTCGACGCGCCGTCGCTCCAAGTGCACGCGATGGGTGCGGAGGTGGTCGGGCGGCGCACCCCCGTCTCCGAGATGTTCACTCCGGCGAGGGCGTTGAACAGCTGCGACTTGCCGCTCCCGGTGGCGCCCGCGATGGCGACGACGGTGTGCTGGCCGGAGAGCCTGCGCCGGGCCGCCGCCTCGTCGAGCACCCGGCCGGCCTCGGCCAGTGTCCGGCTGTCGAGCCGGGTGCGGGAGAGCCCCACGAGTTCACGCAGCGCGTCGAGCCGGGACCGCAGCGGCGCGTCGTACGTGAGCGGCGTCGACGGCAGCGCGCTCCCGCCGCCACCGCCGACCCGGGTCTCCATGACGGCGGCCTGCTCGGCGGCGGAGGCCTCGCTCACGCGGCGGGCGATGAGTCCGTCGTCCCAGGCCTCGGCGGAGTCCGCACCCTCCTCGCCGCCGTCCGCTTCCGCCCCCGGGCCCGCACCCGGGGGCGTACCGGCTTCCGAGCGGCGTTCCCTGCGGGTGGGCGCGTGCGGGCCGGTGCCGGGGGCCGCGCGAGGGGCGGTGACCCCGTCGGCGTCGGGCACGCGCGCGTGGACGGCAGCCTCCTGCGCACGGGGTTCCTTCGCGGAGTCCCTCACGGGCACCTTCGCGGCCGTTTCCGCGGGTTGCTCCGCCGTATCACCGCCCTCCGCGCCCGCACGGTCCCGCGCCTGCGCCTGTGCCTGCTCGGCGGCTTCCGGGGAGCCCCCCGTCCCCGGGCCGCCGCTCTTGCCGCGTGTGCTGTCCCCGCTGTCCCTGCTGTCCCTGCCGTCCCTGCCGTTCTTGCGGTCGTCGTCGGTCCGATCACTGTCGGTCCGATCGTTGTCGGTCTGGTCGTTGTCCGTGGGATCGTCGTCCATGTGGTCGTTGTCCGTGTGGTCCTGGTCAGTGACGGCGGTCACCGGTCACCTCTCCTTCTGAAGTACGGACAGCGCGGCGATGAGTTCGGCCTGGGGTTCGGGGTGGACTTCGAGTGCGTCGAGGGGTGCGAGGCGCCGTTCGCGTTCGGCGTGCAGCACGCGGTCGAGGTGTTCGGTGAGCAGCCGTCCGGCGCGGTCGCGCAGCCGCAGCGCCCCGTGGGCGCCGATCCGCTCGGCGAGCCCCTCTCCGGCCGAACGCGCCCTGCGACCGCCCAGCAGGGCGGTGGCGACGAGGGCGGCGACCGACTCCGGATCGGGCGCGACACCGCGTTCGAGGCCGCGGACCTCGTCCTCGGCGTACTCCTCGAGCTCGCGCCGCCAGCGCCGTACCGCCAGGCCGATCCGGTGCTCGGTGCTCTCCGCCGACTCGTCCCGGTCCGTCAGCTCCGGTGCCTGCGAGGCCGGTTCGCGCCGCCAGGCATCGTCGATGCGCTCGTCGGCGGCGGTGACGGCGCACAGCAGGAGGGCACCGAGGCTCTCCACCAGTGCGTCGAGGAGTTCACCGGCGGTGCAGTCCAGCGGGAAGGCCCGCCAGCGTTTGAGCGCGTCACCGGCGAGCACGGCACCGCTCTGCAGACGGCCCCGCACGCGCGTGTATTCGGTGTCGTACGCCGCGTCGACGGCCGAGGTGAGGCGCAGCGCGGCGGCGTACTGCGAGGCGGCGGCGCCCGCCAGTTCGGGCATCCGGGCCTTGAGGGAGTCGAGGACGCCCCGGGCCGTGCGGGCCAGCACGTGGCGGCGGGAGCCGGGGTCCTGGACGTGGTGGACGAGCCAGTTCCGCAGCGGCGCCACGGCGGTGGCGGGGAGGAGCCCACCGCCCCAGGCGGACTCGGGCAGTTCGGGCACCGTGAAGCGCGGTACGTCGCCCAGCCCGGCCTTGGTGAGCAGTGCGCCGTACTGCCGGGACACCTCGGAGACGACCTGGTGGGGTACGCGGTCGAGAACCGTCACGAGCATGGCGTCGTACTCCTTGGCGGTGCGGAGCAGATGCCAGGGCACGGCGTCGGCGTATCGGGCGGCGGTCGTGACCATCACCCAGACGTCGGCGGCGCAGATCAGTTCGGCGGCGAGCACGCGGTTGTCGGCCACGAGGGAGTCGATGTCGGGTGCGTCCAGGAGGGCGAGGCCCGGCGGGAGGGTGTCCGCGGTCTCGATCCGCAGCACGTGTCTGCCGTCCTCGCCGGGCAGCAACAGGTCTTCCGCGGACTCCTGATGGGGCGCCCACACGCGCGTGAGCCGTGGGAGCACCCGCATGCCGCTGAACCAGTGATGGTCCTCCGGATGGCAGACGAGCACCGGAGTCCGTGTCGTCGGCCGCAACACGCCCGCTTCACTGACGCGCCGGCCCACCAGGGAGTTGACGAGGGTCGACTTGCCTGCGCCGGTGGAGCCGCCCACGACGACCAGCATCGGTGCGTCGGGCTGCTTGAGCCGGGGCACCAGGTAGTCGTCGAGCTGGGCGAGCAGTTCGTCGCGGTTGGCACGCGCGCGTGGGGCCCCCGCCAAGGGAAGCGGGAAGCGTGCGGCGGCGACACGGTCGCGCAGGGCGGAAAGTGCGTCGAGCAGCTGAGGCCGTACGTCCAAGGTCACCACATGCGAAGAATGCCCAATTTTAGGGGATTTATGAAGCATATAGGCATGTCTGCGCGCCGATAGGACACAAGGGACGGAAGGTACGACTGGGACAGAGGCACAGCGCAGGCATAACGAGTGCACAACACCCGTGGCCCGGGACGCGAAAAGCGATGCACGATTCGCACCTGCCTGCGATTATCAGGACCGCTTCACCGAACCTCCACATTGAGCCACGGAGGCGAAGCAACCGGGACAAGGAACCGGGAGCCCTATCCTTGTCCCCGGCAACGTCACGGATCAGCCCACACCCGGGCAGCACGTACGAGGCCACCACACCCGGCCCCCGTAGCTCAGTGGATAGAGCAGGCGCCTTCTAAGCGCTTGGCCGCAGGTTCGAGTCCTGCCGGGGGCGCAAGTCTCCGCCCTCCCTTCGGGAGGGCATTTTTGCTGTTCAGAGCACGTTTCACGCGACATGGCGAAACCCCGGGAGCCTCCCTCGACGATCGGGGGGAGGTTGCCGGGGCGTGCGGTTGTCAGCGGGTTTTCGCGGGTGGCCCTGTCGAATACGTGTCGAAATCCTCGACGGGAAGCCTCAGCCCGCGGCGGCCGGCCCGGGGGGATCCCCCGCGGCCTCCAGGCGCTTTTTCAAGTCAGGCAGCTGCCCCGCGACGCACCGCGCGTAAGTGGTCGGCGGCACCGACACGCTTTTCCCGTTCATCGAGCCCTCCGGTGCCCGTCCCCTGTTTGCGGCCTCGGGGGCACCGTGCGGCTCAGTGGCTCACACCAGCGGTGTCTCCGGCGTCGGGGCCTGGAGGCGTCAGAACCGACTCCCACCGGCCGCCCGCGCTATCAGCTCTCCTCTTCCTCGACCAGGCCGACGGCGAAGGGGAACGACGTCAGGAAGTCGCGCCTCGCAGAGTCCTGTTCCGCCTCGGCCAGGTCCGCGAGCACCTGGACGAATCGCTCGCGTTGGCCGGAGGGCAGGCGGAGCAGTTCCCCGCCGACGCTCTCCATGATCTTCACGGCGGAATCGGGATCCACCTCCTCGTCCCCGCAGCTCTCCAGCCACCACACGACATCGACGAGCACCCCGGCGAGGGCCGGCACCAGCGGATCCCTGTCAGTCATGCGTGCAACGTAGCCGAGCCCTATGACAGCGCCCGGTGGATCGGGGGTTTCATGACCGCCTGCCCCCACAGGGTGATCAGCGGTCGTACCCGGCCAGCACCTGCGAGCCGTCGTGCGACGTCAGCCGCACCGCGGCGGCCTCCCCGCGTCCCGCCCCCGCCCCGTGCCCCGCCCCGGTGACGGCCACCGCCACCGCCGCGGGGTGCACGCCGTCGACGACCATGTCCGCCATGCTCGTCACGGGAGGCCGGGTGGCGAATCGGGCGGGCCAGGCGAGGACGGACGGTGGCTGCTCGGGCCCGGAGACCTCCAGCTCGCGCGGTGGCACCCCCAGCCCCACGCCCAGCGCTTTGAGTACGGCTTCCTTACGCGTCCAGGTGCGCAGGAAGGCGGGCTGCCGTTCGGCTGCCGGGCGGGCGTACAGCGCGGCGAGTTCCGCGTCGGACAGGGCGACGCGGGCGGCGGAGTCGACGTCCATGTCACCGTGGGACTCCTCGACGTCGAGGCCCACCTCCCCGCCCCGGCAGACAGCCACGCCGACGAGCGCGCCGCTGTGGGTGACGGAGAAGGTGATGGAGGAGTCGGAGGCCGGAGGGGCGTCCCCGGGGCCGTCCGGCGGTGGTGCCAGACGGACCTTGCCGTGGGGCCCGCCGCAGCGTGGACACACGCGGCGCAGGGGAACGTCCGCCGGGGCCAGCCCCAGCAGTTCGCCGAGGACCAGGCGGCTGAGGGCGCAGCCGACCAGGAACCGTCCCTTGCCCGCGGGGTCGACGGTCGCTTCGTACCGGACACGTTCCACGGGATCGAGGAGTCCCCGCAGACCCGCCCGGGCGTCCTCCAGACGGGCCCACCACACCTGCACCGGGTGTCCTGCCACAGCGCCTCGTCCTGGTTCGATGATCGGCCCACGCCACTACACTCCTGCTCACACCACACCACACGAGGGGCAGCCGCATGCGACTGCACACACAGGAGTGGGGAACGGGCGAGCGCGTCGCCGTCCTCGTCCACGGCATCATGTCCGACCACCGCACGTGGCACGAGCTGGTCCCGGTCCTGACCGGACGGGGCTACCGCGTCCTCGCCGTGGACCTGCGCGGGCACGGCGTCAGCGCGCGCGGGGAGTACGAGCCCCGGCTCTTCGCCGAGGATCTCCTCGAGACGCTGCCGCACGCCCCGGAAGTGGCGCTGGGCCATTCGCTGGGCGCGCTGGCCCTGGCCCTCGCGGTGGCGGAGCTGCGACCGGGCCGAGCCGTCTACTCGGAACCGGCCTGGCAGCTCGCCGGGGCCCATGGATCCCTGGACCCGGCTCTCTTCACGCTCTTCAAGCGCTCGTCCCGCGCTCTGGCCGCCCTCTCCCGTCCGCCGCGCGACGGGGATCCGGACGAGCGACTCGAGAAGCGGGCGGCGGCCGAGCAGCAGGCCCTCGACCACTGGGACGAGAAGACGGCGCTCGCGCTCTCCTCCCACCGGCACATCGACCACACGCCGGAGAAGGCTCTGGTGCCCTCGCTCGTCCAGACCTCGGACCCGAGCATGCTCGTCAGCGCGGAGATGCGGGCGGAACTGGTGCGGCGCGGTTTCGAGGTGCGAACGGTGCCCGACGCACCGCACGCGATCCACCGGGACCGGTTCGACGCTTTCGTCGAGTCGCTGTCGGGGTGGCTGTGAGACCTACGACTGAGAGACCTGCGGCTGCGAGCGGCTGAGCAGGTCGGAATGCAGTTCGGTGAACCGGCTGTCAGCCGGACGACCGGCCGGGCTGATCGAACTGATCGAACCAGCCGACCGAATCGGACGAGTCGAACCAGGTCAGTGAACCGCGCGCAGCATGCGCGTGACGTTGATCCGCGTCGGCGAAAGGCCGACCTCCACGCTCTGCATCATCCGCTCGCCATTGAGTCGGCCGTAGGCGAGCAGGTCGACATTGGCCAGGCTGAATTCGGGCCAGGTGTGAATGCTCAGATGCGACGCGGAAAGCAGGAGAATCGCGGTGACGGCACCGTTGGGGAAAACATGCGACGCCTCACCGAGAACGGTGGCGTTTCCCTTTTCGGCGGCCGTGCGCAGCACCTGGAGGAGGCGCTCCTCGTCGGTCAGGATGCTGTGGTCGCTCACCCACACATCGACGGCATAAGAGCACAGATCGTCGACGTTTATACCCTCGGTGGCGAGGTTGGCGGAGTTGGTCATGGGGAACCGGGGGTGACGAACCGCTGCCCCCGTCTCCTTTCACATAGATCTGCGCTGGTCCGCGCGGCCAAAGGGGAAGGTTGCGAGGCCGGTAAGCGGCGCTCGATGGTACCCAGCGTAGCATCCGGGGCGCTCTACGGCTCGCGCGCGCACCGCGTCAAGGGGGGAGGAGGGGGTTCGGAGAATTTATCCGAAAACCCACCCCACCCCCTCCGGGAACTCATTCCCAAACCTTCCCGTAAATATCACGGAGGGCGGCGAAAAGAATTCCGTTACGGAACGCGTACCGCCTGCACTGGACTCCGTATCACCGGCTCGAATGCCGCCCTGTTCCCGCCCCGTTCCCGCTCTATTCCCGTTCCGTTCCCGTCCAGTTCCCGATGCGATCCCCATCCGACCCTCATCCGACCCTCATCCGATTACGGTCGAATTCCGCATCGACTCCCGTTCCGTTCCCGACCGTCCGAGTGGGTCCGGAGGGCCGCGTACCAGCCCGTATACTCGATAGTCCCGGAATCCACCAATCAGCTTGCCTGGAGCAGCATTGTGACGAACGCGCGTCGGCACCCTCGGAGCACCACCGCGGATTCCGTACTCACGGAAGTCGCGGAAGCCGTCCGGCTCCAGGAGGGCCCGCCCGGAGTGCGGTCCGTCCTGCGGGCGCTGCGTCGTCTGGCGCCCGCGTCCACGAAGGACCTCAGCCGCGCGACGGGGCTGCCCGTCCCGATCGTGGCCGCCCTGGGGAACGAACTGCGCCGCCGGGGATTCGTCACCACACAGCGTCCGTCCCGGCTGACCGAGGCCGGTCTGGACCTCGTCGCCCAGCTCGGCATGGACCTGTCCCTCGACGCCACCTGCACCACCTGTGACGGGCGCGAGCTCGTCATCCCCGACGTCCTGGACGAAGCCGTGCTGCGGCTGCGTGCCCTCATGGAGTCGGGTCCCGCCGCGGACATGGCGATCGACCAGTCGCACTGCACGGCCGAGACCAAGGTGCGCCGGGTGCTCGCGCTGCTCACGGCGGGCACGCTGCCCGGCGGCTCCCTGCTGCTGATCGGCGACGACGACCTGGTGTCCCTCGCCGTCGCCGTGGTGGGGGACGTGCTCGGCGGTCCGATCGTCGAGCAGGTGACGGTCGTGGACATCTCCCCGGAGATCCTCGACTACATCCGCAAGGCGTCGGCCGGCCTCGGCACCCGTATCGAGACCGTCCAGCACGACCTGCGCCTGCCGCTGCCCGACGAGCTCCACGCGCAGCACGACGTGGCCATGACGGACCCGCCGTACACCGCGGAAGGCGCCCGCCTCTTCCTCTCCCGTGCCGTGGAAGGGCTGCGGCCCGGCCCCTCGCACAGCGTCTTCTTCTCGTTCGGCGGCAAGAGCCCCGACGAGATGCTGGAGGTACAGCGCGAGATCATGGGGCTGGGCCTGGTCACCAACGGTTTCGTCCGCAACTTCAACGAGTACGAGGGCAGCGGCATCCTCGGCGGTATCGGCTTCTTCCAGCACCTGCTCACGACGACGTCCACGGCCCCCACCCACGCGGGCGAGTTCAGCGGTCCCCTCTACACGGGCGACAAGCGGACCCGGCAGCGCGAGTACACGTGCGTGGCGTGCGACGCCCGTTTCCGCGTCGGGCCGGGCGCCCGCTGGACCGCGGTCGCCGCCCTGCGCGAGGAGGGCTGCCCGAACTGCGGCAAGGGCCCCTTCCGCCCCGGCCGCCTGGTCCCGGCGGAGGATCCGGCCACCCCGGCCGAGCAGCCTCCCGCCCCGGTCCGGGCCCCCGTCCAGAGCCCGGTACAGGTCCCCGGCCAGCAGGCAGCCCCCGCCCCGGTTCCGGCCCCGGCCGCTCCCGTCGGCCGCACCCATGGCTGGCGTCCGCCGGCCGAGCAGGACCGCGCCGCCCTCGCCGAGCGGGCCCGGCCGTACGTCACCCGCCAGGCCGACGAGCGCGACCTGCCGGCCATCGGGAGGTTCGAGGCCGAGATCGCCCGGGTCTCCTTCGGCGAGGACGCCATCGACGACCCCGCGCGGTGGGAGTCCCGCCTCGGCCGTGCCATGGAGAAGTCGAAGGAGGGCATGATCGTCGCCCACGGCCCGGGCGAGGAGCCCGTCGGCTGGTGCTGGGTGAGCATCAACCAGAACGCGATGACCGGCGACCGCTACGCCAACTTCCGTTCGCTGGCCGTGTCCCCGGTGGACAACCGCAGCGACGTCGCCGAACTCCTCCTCACCGCCGGTCTGGAGTTCTGCCTGGCCCGCGGCATCACCGAGGTCGTCGGCCGGGTGCACGTGGGCAACGTCCCGATGCGCACGGTGTACCGCAAGTTCGGCTTCGACCCCACCAGCCTGTCGATGAAACTGTTCCTCCCCGAGGGCGAGCCGGAGGGAGAAAGCGCCCGATGAGCGTCACGGACGGCTTCGATCCCGACGGCGTCAAGTGCGTCGTGTGGGATCTCGACGGCACCCTGTGGGACGAGATCGCCGTCGAGTCGGCCACCGACGACCTGCCCACGCCCCGCCCCGAGGCGCTCGCCGCGATCGACGCCCTGGCGGCCCGCGGTGTGCTCAGCAGCATCGCGAGCCGCAGCGCGCCCTCGGTGCTCGACCGGCTGGACGCCGTACCCGAGGTGCGGGCGCGCTTCCTGGCCCCGCAGGTGTCCTGGCAGGACAAGAGCGAGTCGCTGCGCAGGATCGCGAAGGACCTCGGCATCGCGGTGGACGCCTTGGTCCTGGTCGACGACTCCCCGTACGAGCGCGCCGAGGTCGAGGCCCTCCTGCCGGGCGTGCGCACCCTCGCGCCGGAGGACGTGACCGCGCTGCTGGCCGCGTTCGAGGGCCGGGAGGTCACCGCCGAGTCCCGCGAACGCGTGCGCCGCTACCGCACGGAGGAGACCCGCAGGGCCGAGGGCGAACGCTTCGAGGGCTCGCGCGAGGAGTTCCTGCGCTGGTGCGACATGCGCCTCAGCGTCGGCGCGGCCACGGCCGACGAGATCCCGCGCGCGCTGGAGCTCGCCGCCCGTACCCATCGGCTGAACTCCTCCGGGCTCACCCCCGACCGCCTGCGCGAGCTGGCCTCCTCGGACGGCCACGAGCTGTACACCGCCCGCATGACGGACCGTTTCGGCGAGTACGGCATCATCGGCGCCGCCCTCGTCGACCGCACCCGGCGCGCCGACCGCGGCACTCCAGCCACCTGGTCCGTCCCGCTGCTCGCGCTCTCCTGCCGGGTGGCCGGCCGGGGCGCGGCGGCGGCCTTCCTGTTCC
Organism: Streptomyces sp. Root1310; assembly: GCF_001426425.1. NCBI lineage: Bacteria > Bacillati > Actinomycetota > Actinomycetes > Kitasatosporales > Streptomycetaceae > Streptomyces > Streptomyces sp. Root1310. Next base: position 1,221,185 of record NZ_LMEQ01000001.1, read on the forward strand.
GGCTGATGGAGCGGGCCCGCGAGGCCGGCGCCGAGGAGTTCCGGGTGACCCTGCGCCCCACGGACGCCAACCTGGAGATGCGCATCCTGCTCCGCCAGGCGGGCCTGCGCCGCACGGACGCCCCCGCCACGGCCACGACCACCGGCGTCGGCGACGCCACCCCCACCGCCCGTGCCACCACCGCGGATTCGGCGGTCCTGGGCAGGACACTTCAGGGCGACCTCCCCGGGTCACCCGCGTGGCTGCACGTATCCGACCGAGAGGACGCCGAAGCGTGACGGACATCCGAGAGCGGGCCGCGGTGGAACGGGAACTCCGTTCACTGATCGCCGAGGCGGCCCGTCTGGACGAGGCGGTGGTCGCGGAACTCCCCGCCGACACCGACCTGTTCGGACCGGAGATCGGCCTCACCTCGCTGGCCGGCGTGACCCTGCTGGGCACGGTCGACAAGCGCTACGGCGTCGACGTGGCCGCGCTGGATCTGAGCCTGGACAGCCTCCAGTCCATCGCCACCCTCACCGACTTCGTCGCGACACATCTCCAGTCGCACTAGCCACCCGACTGTACGACCGTCCTGTTCAAAAAGGGTGATCCGTCCGAACGTACCGTGACCGGCTCACGGTGTCGGCGTTGAACGGGGAGTGCGGCGGCGCCCCCTGCCACCGCACGAACCGATTCCCTAAGGAGAACGTGATGTCTCGCATCGCGAAGGTGGCCGCTGTTGCCCTCGGCACCAGCGCCGTGGTGGTCAGCGGAGCCGGCCTGGCCATGGCGGACGCGGGTGCGCAGGGCGCGGCCGTGGGTTCGCCGGGTGTCCTGTCGGGCAACGTCGTCCAGGTTCCGGTCCACATCCCGGTCAACGTCTGCGGCAACAGCGTCAGCGTCATCGGCCTGCTCAACCCGGCCTTCGGCAACGCCTGCCTCAACGTCAGCGACCACGACAAGGGTGGCGACAAGCACCACGACAAGCACGGTGACAAGCACGGCGGCGGCTACGGCGGCTGAGCTTCACCCCGTACGTCCCGGACGTACACCCCGGTCGTACCCCGCGTACGTACCACCAGGAGAGCCCCGGCACCTCGAGCGCCGGGGCTCTCCCCCTGTCCGCGGGCGGTTCACCGCGACGGGTACACCCCGACGGGCTCACCGCGACCCGCTCACGCGTACCGGTAGATCCGGGACGCGTCCTCCAACTGGTCCGGGGTCACGTCCCACGGGGGCAGCTTCTCCCGCCGGGCGACGACCCGGCGGTACTGGCGGCTGGTCGGCCCCGGCGGTTCGGCGGGCAGGTAGCGGTGTTCGCGGTGCCTGCGCTGCCAGCGGGTCCACAGCAGGTCGACGAAGGCGTGGTGCAGCCAGAAGACGGGGTCGTTGACCGACGCGCCGCCGAGCATGACCCCGCCGACCCACCGGTGCACCCGGTTGTGGTTGCGCCAGGCGGCGCTGCCCGAGCCGGTGCCCCATCCCTCCAGCTTGTTGCGGAAGCCCCGGGTGACCGTCGAGTCCCAGGGCTCGGCGTCGTAGACGGGGTCCTGGAGCGCCCGCTCCACGTCGCTTCCGGTGGGCAGGCCGATCGGGGCGGCGGCGCGGCCGAGGTCCCGGGTGAGGAAGTCCCCGTCGGTCACGTTCTCCTTGATGGTCCAGGCGCCGGTGGCGTAGGCGAACGGACCGGTCGTCACCCGGTGGTCGGAGCGCCGTCCGTTGCCGCCGAGAAGGTCCTCGGTCCAGGGCGAGGCCGTCGCGGTGCGGTCGCGCGTCCAGTCCCAGTAGGGCACCGTCACCGAGGAGTCGACCCGGCGCAGTGCCTGCTCGAGGTCCAGCAGGAATCGGCGGTGCCAGGGCAGGAAGGAGGGCGCCATGTGGGCCGTCCGCAGACCTCCGTCGCCGTCGGACACGTAGTAGTCGATGTGCATGCGGACGAACTCGTCGTACTCGCCCTTCCGTTTGATCTCCAGCAGCGCCTTCACGAAGCGCCGTCGCTCGGCGCTGGTGAGGGTGCTGACGTCCTTACGGGTGTAGGCCATGGTGTCCCCCCATGTGCGGGTGTCGGTGTACTGGATCCGCCGCGCGCAGCCGCTCTCCCGGACCGAGCCCGTCCACGGCTGCGCGGGCCGCCTCCAGCGGGGTGGCGTACGAGCTGTAGTGGTCGACCATGCTCAGCCAGGTGCCGTCCGCGCGGCGCATGAGAGGCAGGGGGCGGCCGTCGACCGTGATGTCCCAGGGGACGTCCGCCTCGGCCGCGGTTCCCGTCGCGGCGAGGACGCCCTGGATGCGCCGCCCCCGGTAGGTCTCGTCGAAGGAGTCCGTGGGGCCCTCCGCCACCGGGCGCGAGGGCCGGGAGGCGGAGACGACGGGGACGATCGCGAGGGCCGCGGCGGCGCCGAGCAGTCCGCGCAGCAGGTCCCGTCGCCGTGCGCCGTGCGCCGTGCGCGGTCTGCCCGTGACCACCGGCACTGCGCTCACGGGTACTCCGTCGACGCTGACGACCATGGTGTGCTCCTCGTCCGGTGCGCCGGCCCGGTTCGCTGATCCGGCCCGGCTGTCCGTAGCGGCTTTCTGCGGCGGCTTTCTGCAGCGGGTTTCTGCGGCGCGTTTCTGCAGCGGCTTTCCGCAGCGTTTCCATGGGGGTAACCGCCCGGCGGCCCTCCTGGTCACCGCCCGGCGCCCGAACGGTCCGCCGGGGAGACGGATCCGGACACGGCGACGGGCCCGGACGACGGCGTCCGGGCCCGTGGTGCGCGGCGATCCGCCCGCCGGAGGGGCTAGAGCCCCTCGTCCACACCGAGGTTCGCGCCGGGCACCGCCTGGAGCACCGGGGTGATCACTCCCGCCTGGGGCAGCCGGGGGTCCGGCAGGCCGTAGCGGTCGGGGTTGGGCGCGGTCAGCGGGGCTTCCAGGGCGAGACCCGGGCTCAGCGTGCGCAGGTCGGAGGCGGGGGCGTCGAGGCCGAGGTGGTTGAAGTCGCTCCCCAGGACCTCCGGCAGGGGCGCGCGCAGCCCCACACCGGGCAGCCCCGCGGCGACGGGCAGCTGCGGAACGACCCGCTCCGGGATGAGCCGGCCCTCGACGAAACGCGGGCCCTCGGGCGCACCCGGCGTCGGCAGGGGGATCTCGCCGCCGATCGTGGGCAGTTCCACGTTGAGGGACTTCTCGACGCCGTCGAGCGGTACGGGAACGGGCACCGTGCCGATCGCGGCGGCGGGGGTCACGGAGGCGGCGGCACCTGCGGCGGCCGCCACACACGTGATGACTGCGGCGAGGGTTCCTCGGGTGGTCGACTTCATCTCGGGTACGGGCCCTTTCGGAGGGGTTCGGGGGGCGTTGCGTCCGTACCGGGTAACGAGCCGGAAAACGACATCAGTTCACAATTCCCCCGTGTGCCGTAATAGTGCGAATGCCATACGGGGCTGAGGCGAGAGAGAGCCGAGGCCGGAGGTACGACGGACGGATGGTCAGCTCGTCCAGAAATCCCACCACCGGGTCAGGATCAGCATGCCGATCACCCCGATGTGCAGCAGCGGCGGCACCCAGGTGAATTCGTCGAGGAAGTTCCGCACTCCGGCCGGGGCCGGCAGGAACGCGTGGCGTACGTCGAACGCGACGGCGTACCAGAACATGAGGATCGTGGCGACCCAGGCCAGACAGCACCACAGACACAGCGCGTTGATCCGGTACAGGGACTCGAACTGCAACCAGGACACGAACCCGACGCCGAAGAGACAGCCGCCGGTGAAGGTCAGCCAGTACCAGCGCGGGAAGACGGCGCCGGCCAGCAGGCTCACGCCGACGCACACGACGATCCCGTAGGCGACCAGGCCCAGCATCGGATTGGGGAACCCGAACGCCGAGGCCTGGTCGCTCGTCATGACACTGCCGCAGGAGACGACCGGGTTGAGGCTGCACCCGGGGGTGAAGCCGGGGTCCTCCAGCAGCTTGAACTTGTCGAGGGTGATGACCCAGGCGGCCAGCAGTCCGGCCGCACCGGTGAGCACGAGCAGCAGGGCGTACGCGCGGCCGCCGCCCGCGGGCGCCGGGTGCGGCCGGGGCATCAGCCGCGCAGACTGCGAGCGGGCAGGACGATGTGCGCCGCGGCCGTCAGGGTCTCGTGGGCGCCCGCGAACGCGGCCAGCTGATCCGGTGTGACGGCCCGGCCGGGAACGGCCTCCGGCCAGGCACGGGTGGTGAGGACGAGGTAGGCGTAGCCGCGCTGCTCGACGGCCGCGAGCCACTCCTGCGGCGGCAGACACTGGGCGTTGAGGCCCGGCATGTTCAGGACGGCCGCACCGGACTCGACGAGCAGGGTGAACGGCAGGCTAGGCCGCTCGGTGCCGTCGACGACGTCCCCGCCGACGGGCATGCCGTTGTCGGTGAGCAGACGCGCGACGGCCACGGCGGTCCCCTCGGGGCCTTCCTCGGTGTCACCGAGGGAGTAGGCGAGGAGGTAGGGCATGTCGCTGCCGTCGGGGGCCTCGCCGCTCCACGGCATCACGACGAGGGTGCCAAGGTCGGCCACGCGGAAGGGGCGGGTTGCGCTCGGGGTTGAGGTCACCGCGCGACCCTATCGGCGCATCGGGGGGCATTCGGGCGTGTTCTCACCCGACCGGGGGACGCCGGTCCGTTGCTCCACACGAACGAGGGACGCGCCGCTCGACTCGCCTCGAACAGCACCGAGGGCCGGTCCCGTCGGTGACGTGACCGGCCCTTGCGGGAAAGGCGACTCAGCCCCGCAGCGGCAGCCCGCCGAGAAGGCCGGTGTGGCTGTTGAGGGCACCGGTCGCGCCCTTGACGGTGCTGAGCACGGAGTCCTTGTTCTCGGTGTCGAGCGCGTCCGACTGGTGCTGGACCGGCATCGCGTCCTCCAGGTTGATGGGACCCCTGGCGAGGGTGTCCACGGCACCGTTGAGGCTGGTGGGCGTGAGGTCGGCGGGGGTCGCGAACGCGGGCGCGGCGGCACCGGCGAGGACGATGGATCCGGCAACGACAGCGGCAGCCTTCAGGGACTTCATCGGATTCCTTTCTTCGGCGACTCGGCGACTCGGCGACTCGACCAGTCGGCGAATCGGGTCACCAGGGAAATTCTGACGTCGTGCCTAACGAGCCCCGCCGAGACCGGAAACCGTGTGCGCAGAAATTTCCGCACCCCGGCGGAATGCCGGGGTGCGGAAATCACCGGGCGAGCGTCAGCCGGCGGGCACCGCCGGCACGGCCGCGGCCGGAGCCTCGGCCGGCAGGGTCGGCAGCGTCAGACCGGCGCCGGCCAGCGTCGCGCTGACCAGGTCGAGCAGGCCCGACACCACCCCGGTCACCGCCGGGGCGACCTGGCTGACGTCGAGGGACGTCGCGGCCGCGAGGAGAGCGGCGACCGCCTTGTCCAGGGCGGCCACGGCGTCGGCCACCGGGTCGGCGGCGGCCTTCGCCTTGGCGTCGTCACCGCCCTTGCTGAGCACGGGCTTGGCCGGCAGGGCGGCGGCCGCGTCGGCGGGCGCCGCGGGCTTCGCCGGCAGCACCACCGCCGAGTCCGCGGGCACCGCGGGCTTGGCCGGCAGCACGACGGCCGGGTCGGCGGGCACCGCCGGCTTGGCCGGGACCGCGGCGGCCGGGTCGGCCGGCTTGGCCGGGACCTCGGCAGCCGGGTCGGCCGGGACCTCGGGCTTCGCCGGGACCGCGGCGGCCGGGTCGGCCGGCTCCGCCTCGGGGTCGGCCGGGGTCGCCGGAGTCGCCGGAGTCGCCGGAGTGGCCGGGGTGGCCGGGGTGGCCGCCGTGATCTTGGCGACGGCGGCCTTGACGGCGTCGCCGAGCTCGGTCGCCTGTTCGGCGGTGAGCTGGCCGTCTTCGGCCTTGAGGACGGTGTTGAGGAGGTTGGCTACCGGGGTGAGGACAGTGCCGAGCTCACCGAGGCCCTGGGCCTGGGCGAGCAGCGCGTCGGTGCCGGCGACGGGCGTATTCGACGACGCGACCTTGCGCTCATGGGCAGCGGCTCCGTCGGCCGCCATGGCGGCGGGGCCGGAGATGCCGAGGACGAGGGTGGCGCAAAGTGCGGTGGAAGCAATACGCCGTACGGGCAGACCACGCATGGGAATTCCTTTCGATTGCGTCGGGTCTTGTCCCCACCGTGCAAACGACGGTCGCCCTCCGCAACAGTTCGATCGCTGTGCGTGACGGGCATTCGTCCAGCTCACTCGCATCACCCCTGGTGAGAGGGCCTGTCAAGGCTCACCGAGCGTGTCGAGGCACTCTCCCCCCATTCGGGGCAAGGCCGTCGACGGCTGGCCACCCACACGCGAACGGCCGCCCTCCTGGCGGGAGGGCGGCCGTTCGGCGAATGACGTGTCGTGACCTCGAAGGAGAGGGAGGAGACGTCAGTCGTTGATGCAGGTGTTGCCGAACGCCGGGTTCAGCAGGCCGATCACGTTGACCGTGTTGCCGCAGACGTTGACGGGGATGTGCACGGGAACCTGGACGACATTGCCCGACAGCACGCCCGGGGAGTGCTCGGCGACGCCGCTCGCGCCACTGTCGGCGGCGGCGATGCCGGAGGCGCCGGCGACGGCCGCGGCGGCAACGGAGGTCAGGACCAGGCCCTTCGCGATACGCGACATGGAGAGGTGCTCCTTGGGGTTTTGACACAAACACCCGGGCGGGGATGCCCGGCGCTGAAGTCAACGCGCGGGACCCGCGGGGGTTGTGCCGCCAAACGAGTGATGTCACCGGAGCTCGACTTCACCATTCCGACACACTTGTCCGGTTTCGGTGGATTAATCCGGACAGCGGCTAGAGTTGCGCCCCATCCGACGCACGCCTATAGCAAGCAAATCGCACGAAAGGGCACCGCCGGTCATGCGTAATTCCCTGGGTCCGCTGCTACGCCGCGCAACAGTCGGCGTTCTCGCCCTCACCGCCCTCTGGGCACCCGGCGGCGCCCGGGCGGCCGGTGCGCCGCCCGCCGCGGAGGCGGAGCAACTCGCCTTCAAACAGCGCTACCACGCCACACAGCACGGCGGGATCGTCCGCGCGGCGAACGCGGCCATCAGCTGCCGCACCACCACCACGCCCACGGGCCGGGCGGCGCCCGCCTGTCCCTCCGCGCGCGCGGGCGGAGCGGCCGTCAACAACGCCTTCAACATGTTCTACGTCGACGTGGACCGCGACCCGAACACCTACAACTCCTCCCGCGCCGAGGTCCGGCTCCCGCAGGGCGCGCGGGTGTCGTACGCGCGGCTGTACTGGGGCGGCAACCTGCGCGTCGGCGAGCAGAAGCCGCCCAAGGACAACGGGCGGGTGCTGATCGCCGAGCCCGGCGGGGAGTACAAGGCGGTGCTCGCGGACACGGTCGTGGGCCACCGGGTCGCCCAGGGCGCCGACGCCTTCCAGGCCTCCGCGGACGTCACCGGGCTGGTGCGCTCGAGCGGTCAGGGTCTGTACACGGTCGCCCAGATCAACGTGGCCATGGGCCGTTCGGCGGCCGGCGCGTGGGGCGGCTGGACGCTCGTCGTGGCGTACGAGAACCCGAGGGAGCCGCTGCGGGACCTGTCCTTGTGGGACGGCTTCGACACCCTCGGCTCCCCCGCGGGCAAGGAGATCCGGCTGCGCGGGCTCGCCGTTCCGCGGGGCGCGGGCGGCCGGGCCGGGCTCGTCGCGTACGACGGCGACCGCGGCCGAACGGGTGATTCGCTCATGTTCTCGACCGGTGGCCGACCGGCCGTCGCGCTCACGGACGCGGTCAACCCATCTGACGATGTGTTGAACTCCACGATCAGCGAGCCGGGGGAGGCTCCGGCGGCGCGTGTACCGGCGTACGTCAACACCCTCGGCTACGACTCCGATGTGTTCGATCTGAGCGGCGGTTTGCGGCGCGGCGGTGACCAGCTGGCCGTCCGGCTCGTTTCCCACCGGGACGCGGCGTGGGCCGGGGCGCTCTTCGTCGCCGTCGACACACGGAAGAAGCACTAGGCGCGTTCCCGCCCGTCCCGAGCGCCACCGTGAGCGAGGAAACCGCGCAATGCACCAGCCAGAACCCGACGTCAGACCGCGGGTCCTGCATCTCACCCAGCCCGTGGACGGCGGGGTCGCCCGGGTCGTGACGGATCTGACGCGGGCCCAGCTCGCGGACGGCCTGCACGTCACCGTGGCGTGCCCGGCCGGCCGGCTCGCCGGGGACCTGCGGACCCTGGGCGCGGACGTGCGGCACTGGGCGGCGAGCCGGTCGCCGGGGCCCTCGCTCCCCGGTGAGGTACGACGGCTCGTACGCCTGCTCGCCGAGGTACGCCCCGACCTGGTGCACGCGCACAGCGCGAAGGCCGGGCTGGCCGGGCGGCTCGCGGTGCGCGGGCGGATCCCGACCGTGTTCCAGCCGCACGCCTGGTCCTTCGAGGCGGTGGGCGGCACCACCGCGGCCCTGGCGCTCAGGTGGGAGCGGTTCGGCGCCCGTTGGGCGGACCGGCTGGTGTGTGTGAGCGAGGCGGAGCGCACCACCGGCCTGCGCGCCCGGATCGGCGGGCAGGTCAGCGTCATCCCCAACGGCATCGATCCCGAGCGCTTCCACCCCGCCTCCGTCGACACCGTACGGGCCTCCCTCCTGCCCCAACTCGAACCGGCCGCACCGCTGGTGGTGTGCGTGGGGCGGCTGTGCCGGCAGAAGGGGCAGGACGTCCTGCTGACGGCGTGGCCGGACATCGCGCGCGAGGTGCCCGGCGCCCGGCTGGTCCTGGTCGGCGACGGACCGGACGGGGAGCGGCTGCGGTCCCGCGCGCCGGATTCGGTGCTGTTCGCGGGGGCCGTCACCGATGCCGTGCCCTGGTACCAGGCCGCCGACCTGGTCGTGCTGCCCTCGCGCTGGGAGGGCATGGCACTGGCCCCGCTGGAGGCGCTGGCCTGCGGGCGGCCCGTGGTGGTGACCGACGTGGACGGCGCCCGGGAGAGCCTGCCGGCCGCGCTCGCGCCCCGCTGTCTGGTGCCCGCCGGGAACCCGGCGGCGCTGGCCGGTGCCGTCGCCGGACTGCTGCTCGACCCGCTGCTGCGCGAGTCGCTCGGCCACCAGGGACGCCGGCACGTCCTGACCACGCACGACGTGCGGCGCACGGCCGGGGCGGTCGCGGACGTGTACCGCGAACTGCTCACGACCACACAAGGGGCGCGCGTCGCGCCCACCGAGTGCAGGGAGTCCATCCACTCGTGACTGCGGAAAGCACCGTCCCCTCTCCCGGCGCGCAGCCCGGGTACTCTCCCGTCTCGGTCATTCCGCGCCGGGAGAGCGGAGCGGGATTCCGGTTCCCCACCCGGCGGCCCCCGGCGCGCCCCGCCTCGCCGCTGCCGCTGCTGTGCACCGACGGCCTCGCCACGTTCGTGGGCGCGCTGGCACTGACCGGGGCGCAGCGCCGCCCCCTGCTGGTGGCCCTGCTGGTGGCGGCGACCATATTGCTGCGCCCGCAGCGACCGCGTCCGGTGGTGGGCGTGCTGGACGAACTGCCCACCGTCTGCGGCCGGATCGCGGTGGCCTGGCTGGCGCTGGGCACGCTCGTCGCGGCGTGGAACCCGGCCCACGCGCTGTCGGTCCGCACCCTGGTCCTCGGGTGCGCGGCACAGGCCGCGGCCGGCTGCGCGGGCCGCGCGCTGGTACACCTGCGGTACCGCCGGGCGCTGCTGCGCCGTCCGCACGCCGCGCTCGTCATCGGCCCCGCCGCGACCGCGCAGCGGGTGGCCGCCGCCGTGCTGCGGCACCCCAGGTCCGGGGTCCAGCCGGTGGGCATCGTGACCGAACGGGCGGACGGCGCCGACGGACTGCCCGTGCTGACCACGGGTCAGGAGGTGCAGCGGGCCCTCATCCAGAACGGCGTCCGGGACGTGCTGTGCGTCCATCCCGCCGTACGTACCGTGCAGGGCCCGCTGCTGCGGGCGCTCGCCGAGTCGGGCTGCACGGTGTGGGAGGTCGACGCCGACACCCCCTCGTACGCGAGCCGCGAACAGCTCGCCGGGTTCTCCTGCCGGCGTCTCGACATGGGCGGCCGGCGCCGGGGCAGTCTCGGCAAGCGGCTGCTGGACATCGCGGTCTCCGGGGCGCTGCTCCTGCTGCTGAGCCCGCTGCTGGCGGTGTGCGCGGTGGTGCTGCGGCTGACCGACGGGCCCGGGGTCGTCTTCCGGCAGGAGCGCATCGGCAAGGACGGGCGGCCGTTCACGCTGCTGAAGTTCCGCACCCACCGCCCCGTCGACGAGCACGAGGCCGCGACCCGGTGGAGCGTGGCCGGCGAGCGGGAGATGAGCCGCTTCTGCCGCATCCTGCGCCAGACGTCGCTGGACGAGCTGCTCCAGCTGTGGAACGTCCTGTGCGGCGACATGAGCCTGGTCGGACCGCGCCCCGAACGCCCCTACTTCGTCGGTCAGTTCAGCCAGACCTATCCCGGCTATGCGGCCCGCCACCGGATGCAGACCGGCATCACCGGCCTCGCCCAGGTCCAGGGGCTGCGCGGCGACACCTCGATCGAGGACCGGGCCCGTTTCGACAACGCGTACATCGACAACTGGTCGCTGTGGCAGGACGTCTGCATCCTGCTGCGCACCGCGGCCGCCCTCGTGCGACCGACCGGGAGCTGAATCGCCGATGACCCTCGCCCTGCCCATGCCCCGCGCCCGGACGCTGTCACCGGTCCTGCCCGTGGTCGCCGTGGTCGCCCTGCTCGGCCTGCCGATCGGCCCCGGCGGTGAGGGCGGCGCCGGACCGGCCGACGCGCTGTCCGCGCTGGTCGTGCTGTTCTGCGTGGTCCGGCTGCTGCGGCAGCGGCGGCGCCCGCTGTCCCGTACGGCCGCCCTGGTGCTCGGACTGCCGGTGGTCGGGCTCGCGCTCGCCGCGATGGGCGCGTCCTCGCCGGGGGCGGGGCTCTCCGGCCTGGGCCGCTACCTCCAGATCTTCGTGCTCGTCCCGGCGGCGGTCGTCCTCCTCGTCCGCGACCGGACCGACTTCCGGGTGCTGGCCTGGTCGTTCGTCGGGCTCGCGGGGTGGCAGGGGGCGGTGGGCGTCCACCAGTTCGTCACCGGGACGGGCGCCTCCTACCAGGGCGAGAACATCCGGGCGGTCGGCACCTTCGGGCCGCAGGACGTGATGGGCATGGCGACCGTCGTGGCGTTCGGCCTGATCTGCGCCGTCGGGCTGGCACTCGGCCGGACCCCGGTACGGCAGCGGGTGATCGCCGCCTGCTCGGCGCTCGCGCTGCTGGTGCCGCTGGCGCTCTCCTTCAGCCGGGGCGCGTGGATCGCGACCGTGCTGACCTGCGCGATCCAAGTGGCGCTCGCCGGGCCGCGGCGGGCGCTGAAGGTGGGCGCGGTGGCGGCCGCGGCCGGGGTGATCCTGGTGGGCGGCTTCGGGGTCGGCTCGGCGATGCTCCAGGAGCGCGTCAACAGCATCACGCAGGTCAGGGACGCGCCCGACCAGTCGGTCACCGACCGGTACACGATGTGGGCGGCGGCGGTCGGCATGTGGCGCGACCAGCCGCTGACCGGCGTCGGGCTGAAGGGCTTCCCCGAGCACCGCGACGGCCACGCCTCGCTCGCGCTGTCCTCGGGCAGCGACACCGACGGGGCGGGCGGCGGATTCGTCAAGCAGCCGTTGCTCTCCCCGCACAACATGTACCTGCTGATCCTCAGCGAGCAGGGCCTGATCGGGCTGCTCGCCCTCGCGGGCGGCTGGCTGGCGATGCTGGCGTGCGGGCTGCGCGGATGGTTCCGGGTCCGGCGCTCCGGACCCGGCCTCGACTGTGCGCTCGTCGCCTGCGGCCTGCTGATCTGGCAACTCGTGGACTTCACGTACGCCGACATCGGCGGTCCGTCGACCGTGCTGACCGCCGTCGTCTTCGGGGCCGTGGCCTGGTGGGCGCTGGTCGGTGCCGACGGCCGCGAGGAGGCGCTGACCCGATGACGGTCACCCCTCCCCGGACGCCTCGCACGGACGGTCCCGCCTCCGTGCCGTCGGCGCGGTCCGCCGCCCGGTCCGGGGAGACGGCCGACGAGGCCGCGACCGCCGCCACGGCGGCCGACGAGACGGCGGGCGGCGAGACGGCGGGCGGCGGGCAGGAGTGCGGCGAACTCCCCCCGGCCTCACGTCGGTTCCTCGCCAAGGCCACGCTCGTCACCGCCGTGCTCTCCCTCGCCGGGGCCCTGCTCGGGCTGGTGCGGGACCAGGCGCTGGCCCGGTTGTTCGGGGCGGGCAGCGACACCGACGCCTTCCTCGTGGCGTGGACCGTGCCCGAGTTCGCGGCCACGCTGCTCATCGAGGACGGGCTCGCGTTCGCCCTGATCCCGGCGTTCAGCATGGCGCTGGCCCGCCGCTCCCAGGGCGCCCCGGGCGACCCGGTCCGCGCCCTGGTCGCCGGCACGCTGCCCCGCCTGTCGCTGGCCTTCGTCGCGGTGGGCGCCCTGTTCATCGGCCTGGCACCGCAGTTGGTCGAGGTCCTCGCCCCGGGCCTGCCCGACCCCGCGCTCGCCGTCGACTGCACCCGGCTCACCGCCACCTGCGTGGTGAGCTTCGGGCTCGCCGGGTACTGCAGCGCCGCCCTGCGCGCGCACCGGCGGTACGGAGCTCCCGCGGCGATCTACGTCGCCTACAACGTCGGCATCATCACCGGGATGTTCGTGCTCGGGGGGCGCTGGGGGGTGCGCTCGGCGGCGGCCGGGGTCGCGGTCGGCGGGCTGCTGATGGTCCTCGTCCAGCTGCCCTCCCTGCTGGGCCGCCTGAGGAAGCGCGGGGTGACCGAGGAGGCCTCCGCGCAGGAGGTGCCCCGGCCTCTCGACACCCTGCTCCTCACGACCGTGCTCCTGTTCGCGCTGTGCCGGCAGTCCCAGGTCCTCATCGAGCGCTTCCTCGCCTCGCAGCTGCCGGCCGGGGCGATCTCGCACCTGAACTACGCGCAGAAGGTCGCGCAGATGCCGATGATCCTGTCGGTGATGGTGTGCACGGTCACCTTCCCGGTGGTCGCGCGCGCGCTGGCCGAGGGGGACACCGAACGGGCCCGCTCCCGGGTGGAGCGGGATCTGGCACTGGCCGCGTGTGTCGTGCTGCTGGGCACGGCGGCCGTGCTGGCCTGTGCGCCGCAGATCATCGAAGTCCTCTTCCAGCGGGGCGCGTTCACCGCGAAGGACACGGCGGCGACGGCCGGCGTGATGCGGGTGTACGCGCTCGGGCTGCTCGGCCAGACCCTGGTGGGCGTGCTGGTCCGCTCCTACTTCTCGGCCGGCCGGGGCTCCTGGTACCCGGTCGCCGCGATGGCGTCCGGGATCGTCGTGACCTCCTGGATCGGCGCGCTGAGCGTCGGCGTCTGGGGCGTGTACGGGATCGCCGCGGCCAACGCGATCGGCATCACCGTCACCGCCCTCGTCCTGCTGGCCGGGATGGGTCCGCGCAGCGTTCCGGTCGAGGTCCGGGGCGTTCTGCGCGAACTGAGCCGACCGGTGCGGGCGGCCCTGGTGGCCACCCTGGCGGGGTCCTTCGCCGCCGGGCGGTTCACCGACCCCCTGTCCGGCCTGGCCGCCGGGGGGCTCACCGTGACCGTCGTCTTCCTGCTGCTCGGCCGTGCCCTGGGCTCCCAGGGCATCGCCTCCGCACTCCGTTCCGTACGTTCCGCGACCCGAAGGTTCTCCCATGTCCGCTCCTGACCACAGCAGACGCACTCCCGTCCCGTGGGTGGCGATGTACCACTCCGTGGGGGACTGCTCCGAGGATCCGTACCGCATCACCGTCACCCCCGAGCGGCTGGAGAAGCAGCTGGTGTGGCTGCGCCGGCGCGGGCTGCGCGGCGTCTCCATGGCGGAGCTGCTCGCCGCCCGCGCCCGGGGCGAGGGCCGCGACCTGGTCGGTCTCACCTTCGACGACGGGTACGCCGACTTCCTCACCGAGGCGCTTCCCGTGCTGCGCCGCCACCGTTGCACGGCCACCCTGTTCGTGCTGCCCGGCCGGCTCGGCGGCGACAACGCCTGGGACCCGCTGGGCCCGCGCAAGCCGCTGCTGACCGCCGACGGCATCTGCCGCGCGGCCTCCGAGGGCGTCGAGATCGGCTCGCACGGCCTCACCCACGTCGATCTCACCAAGGCCGACGAACTCACCCTCAAGACGGAGACCGTCGACAGCCGCGCGGCCCTCACCGCGTTGCTCGGCACCGAGCCCGAGGGCTTCTGCTATCCGTACGGGACGATCGACCGGCGCGCCATGGACGCCGTGCGCGAGGCCGGTTACTCCTACGCCTGCGCGATCGACCCCGGCCCGCTGAACGGGCTCCACGCCCTTCCCCGCCTGCACATCGGGCAGGGCGACAACTCCCTCCGCATGCATCTGAAGTACCGGCTGCACCGGTTGCGCCGGCGGCCCGTCGAGGGGCTGCGGTGAAGGCACTGCACATCATCACGGGGCTCGGCGTCGGCGGTGCCGAGCAGCAACTGCGGCTGCTGCTGCGGCATCTGCCGGTCGAGTGCGAGGTGGTGACGCTGACCAACCCGGGCACGGTGGCCGAAGGGCTGGAGAGCGACGGGGTCCGGGTCGTCCACCTCGGCATGGCCGGCAACCGCGATCTGGCCGCGCTCCCCCGCCTGGTCCGCATCATCCGCTCCGGGGGCTACGACCTCGTCCACACCCACCTCTACCGGGCCTGCGTGTACGGCCGGCTGGCCGCGCGGCTCGCCGGGGTCCGCGCGGTCGTCGCCACCGAACACTCCCTGGGCGAGTCGCAGATGGAGGGGCGGAAACTGACCTCCGGGGTCCGCGCGCTCTACCTGGCCAGCGAGCGGCTGGGCCGCACCACGGTCGCCGTCTCCCCCACGGTCGCCGACCGTCTGCGCGGCTGGGGCGTCCCCGCCCCCCGGATCGAGGTCGTCCCCAACGGCATCGACCTGGCCCGCTTCCGCTTCGACCCGGACGCCCGCCGCCGCACCCGCCGCCGCCTCGGCCTGCCCGACGACGCCTGTGTCGTCGGCGGCGTCGGACGGCTCACGGCGGCCAAACGCTTCGACGTCCTCATCCACGCCCTCGCCCGGCTGCCCGCCGACCACTGGCTGGTGCTGGTCGGCGGCGGACCCGAGGAGAACGTGCTGCGCCGCACCGCGCACGAGTCGGGGGTCGCCGACCGGGTCCTGTTCACCGGTGAACGCCCCTGCGTCCCCGACGGCACCCCCGGCCCCGACCTGCCCTCCCTCACCTCCGCCATGGACCTGTTCGTCTCCCCCTCCCCCGAGGAGACCTTCGGCCTGGCCGTCGTCGAGGCGCTGGCCTGCGGCCTGCCCGTGCTCTACGCCTCCTGCCCCGCGATCGAGCAGCTGCCCGCCCCGGCGAGGGGCGCCCGCCGGGTGACCGGCGGCACCGAGGCGTTCGTGCGCGCGCTGACCGAGGCACGTGCGCAGCCCCCCGGCCCGCGCACCGCCTCCGAAGCCGCCCGCCACTACGACATCACCCGCAGCGCCGCCCAGCTCATGGACGTGTACACGGCCACCGTTTCCGGACCGCCCCTGCTCTCCCCCGCCACCCCGACACCCCAGGGAGTCAGTTCCCCATGACCGAGAACCCCCGCCGCCCCGCCGCCCTGCGCCGCGCCAAGGCGCTCCCGCCCTGGTCCCTGCTCGCGGTCGGCGCCGTCGCCGGCGGTCTGCTCGGCGGCACGTACGGCGTCCTCAAGCCGCCCGCGTACACGGCCACCGCCTATGTCGTCGCCGTTCCCACCGAGAAGTCCGACCCTGCGTCCGCGCTCGGCTTCGCGCAGGCCTACGGCCGGGTCGCCACGCAGCTCGCGGTGCTCGGGGACGCGCAGGTGTGGGCCGGCGTGCCGGTGAAGACGCTCCAGCAGAGCGTGCAGACGGCGACCTCGCCGGACGCGCCGATGGTCTCGATCACGGCGACCTCCACCCGGGCCGACCTGGCCGCGGACATGGCCAACGCGGTCTCCCGCTCGCTGACCCAGCACGCCAGGAGTTCCAAGGCCGCCACCAACGTCGAGCTCCAGCAGTTCGCCCGCGCGGTCCGGCCGACCGGCCCCTCCTCGGTGTCGCCGGCGGTGACGGGTCTGGTGGGGGCGAGCGCGGGCGGTCTGCTCGGCGGGCTGCTGCTGCTGGCGCGTCCGAGGCGGGGCCGGGAGGACGAGGCCGCGCGCCCCGCCGCCGTCCCCGGTCCGGCCTTCGCCGCCGACGCCCACGGAGCGCTGTGAAGCCGACGTTCACCACCGAACTCGTCACCGACGAGCAGGCCTTCGCCGCCCTCGCCCCGGCCTGGGGCCGGCTGTACCAGCGGTGTGCGAGTGCCACCCCGTTCCAGAGCCACGCCTGGCTGCACTCGTGGTGGCTGTCGTACGGCAGGCGCGGCCGGCTGCGTCTGCTGCTGGTCCGCGACGGCGGTGAACTCGTCGCCGCGGCCCCGCTGATGGCCGTACGCCGACCGCTGCCCGCGCTCGTGCCGCTCGGCGGGGCGATCTCCGACTACGGGGACGTCCTCGTCGACGACGAACAGGGCGAGCAGGCCGTCGCCGCGCTCACCGAGGGCCTGGCGGCAGCCGCCCGCACGGCACTGATCGACTTCCGCGAGGTGCGGCCGGGCGGTGCGGTGGAGCAGGTCTACGAGCGCTGGCACGGCCCCCGGCGGCGGGTGAGCGACTCGGTGTGCCTGGAGCTGCCCGCCGTGCCCATGGACGAGCTGGTGGCGCGGCTGCCGTCGGCGAAGGCCCAGCGGGTGCGCGCCAAGCTGCGCAAGCTGACCGCGTTGGGCGTCGAGCGTCAGGTCGTGTGCCCGGAGGAGGTCGACTCGGCGCTGCGCCGGCTGCTGGAACTGCACCAGTTGCAGTGGCAGGGGCGGAAGGTGACGGGCGAGCACCTGCGGACACGGTTCTGTGAACACCTGGTGCGGTCGGTCGGGCCGATGGTCCGCTCCGGGGACGCGGTGGTCACCGAGTTCCGGCTCGACGACGACGTGGTGGCCGTCGATCTGACCCTGCTGTCGCGACGGCTGGCCGGTGGCTATCTCTACGGCGCCCATCCCCGGCTGCGCGAACGCAAGGCGGACGTGGCGGTGATGCTGCTCGACGCGTGCGCCGAGCACTCCCGCAGCGGGGGCCGCGCCGCGCTCAGCCTGCTGCGCGGCAACGAGCCCTACAAGCACCACTGGCGACCCGAACCGGTCGTCAACCAGCGGCTGCTGCTGGCCCGTCGGCGTACCGCGCCGCTGCTGTCGGCGGTCGTGTGCGACGTGGCCGCGCGACGGCGGGGCAAGGAATTGCTGCTCCGGCTGGAGCAGCGGAGGGAGCGTGACGGTGGCGGCAGGTCCTGACGCGGGCCTGCCGCCACCGCACCGCGGTTCACTCGTCGTCCGACCACCAGTCCAGCCGGAAGCACAGCTTGCCGCCGATCCAGTACTCGACCCAGTCGCCCAGGTCCATCGGGGTGCAGTTCGGCCTGGGTTCGACGGGAGGCTCGGTCGTGGGATCCGTAGAGGGCGCCGGGGGCGACGGCTCGACGGAGGGCTCCACGGAGGGCGCCGGACTCGTCGGCGGCGTGCTCGGCTCGTCGGTGCGGCCGGACAGCAAGGAACGGTAGACGGCGGACGACTGCGGGTTCTGCCCGCACTGCCACACACCGTGCGGGCAGTAGTCCGTCACCGTGTTGTACAGCGGTTTGTGCTCGTCCATCCAGGCGAGCATGCGCCGCATGTATTCGGCGTTGTCACCGTTGCGGAAGAGTCCCCATTCGGGATAGGAAATGGGCTTGCCATGGCTTTTGGCGAAGTCCACGTGTGCCTGGAGCCCGTAGGGTTCTTTCACCTGCTCGTCGAAGGACAGGCCGGTCGGCTGGTCGTAGGAGTCCATTCCGAGGATGTCGACCGTGTCGTCCCCCGGATAGCACTCGGTCCACGGAACGGCGTCCTTGCCGCGGGTCGGCGTGAAGTCGAACCTGAATTTCTGGCCCGGCACCGAGCGCATGGTGGAGACGATCCTGTTCCAGTACTTCTTCCAGGCCTCCGGGTCCGGCCCGCACCGATGGGTGTACGTGATGCCGTTCATCTCCCAGCCGAGCACGATCACCGTGTCCGGCACCTTCAGCGCGACCAGCCGCTCGGCGAGAGCCCTGAAGTGGTGATCGAACTCCCCGGCCGCACCCTGCCGCAGGAGCCCGCGCACCTCCTCGTCGGACACCCCCTCCTCGTTGCGCTCCATCATGGGCACGTTGAGGACGAGCATGCGGTCGTCCTTCTCCAGCCTCCAGTCCGCCCACACGTCGAGGAAGCCGGGCGGACCTTCGATGTTCTGCCACCGGTCACCCGGCAGGTAGGTGTGGCCGACGCGCAGCTCCGCACCGCCCAGCCACTCGCTGAGCTCGGCGATCCGGGCCACGCCCCGGGCCCCGTAGTCGAGGTAGGCGCCGAACGCGGGAGTGCTCTTCGCGGGCGGGACGGCCGGGGTGGACGGCGTGACGGTCTCCGCCGGGGTCACGGGCGCCTCGGGGGTGACCGGCGCCTCCGGGGTCACCGATGCCGCCGGTGCCGTGCCCGGGACGGGCACGACAGGGCCGGGCTCGGCGGGTGCGGGAAGGGTCGCCGCGGCGGTCGGGACGGTCGGGGTGGGAGCGGGAGGATCGGCGACCCGCACCACCCCCGCGCCCGCGGCGAATCCAGGTCCGGACGCCAGGGCGGCCGACGCCGCGACCGCTGCCGCGACGACGGCCAGCCGTCGGGACCGCGCGGGTCGCTGTTGTGGAGCCATGCCTGCTCCTTTCTCCACTCTCACGTAACGCGCAAGGAACGCCCGTTACTGACACTCAGTCATATGAAAGTCACACGAAAAGGAATTACGCCACCGCCGTTAGGGCTTTCGAGTGCCTCGATCGCCCATACCGGTGAACTGAACCGAAGGACCCGGAAAAAATGCCCGAGTCGCTGCTCGACACCCGCGTCCCCGCCGTTCTGCTGCGGATCGACCGGAATCCCTTTCACCACGGAACGCTGGGTGCCGTGCGCTCTCTCGGCAGAGCCGGAATCGACGTGCACGTGGTCGCCGACTCCACGGGAAGTCCCGTACGCAAGTCCCGTTTCGTAAGCCAGTTGCATCCCCCGCCGCCCCCAGGCGCCGCCCTCGCCGACATCGCCGCCACGCTGCTGCGGGTGGCCACCCGCGTCGAGCGGCCCGCCGTGCTGATCCCGATGGACGACGCCGGCGCGGTCGCGGTGAGCCGCCTGCGTGAGGAGCTGGCGCCCGCCTATCTGCTGCCGCAACAGCCCGGCTCGGTGCCCGAACGGGTCGCCGACAAGGCGGAACTGACGAGGCTGTGCGCGGCGGCGGACGTGCCGCACCCGCTCACCGTGATCCCGGACAGCGCGGCGCAGGCCGCCTCCGCCGCCTGGCGGCTCGGCCTGCCGGTGGTGGCGAAGTGGAGCCGGCCCTGGCTGCTGCCCGCCGATTCGGGGCTGCGCAGCACCGTCGTGGTGCGCTCCACCCAGGAGGCGCGCGACCTGTACCTGCGCACTCCCGAGGCCGGCAGCCAACTGCTGCTCCAGGCCTTCCTGCCGCCGGGCCCGGACCGCGACTGGTTCTTCCACGGGTACGCCGACCGCTCCGGCGCGGTCGGCGGCGGCGGCCCCGGCCGCAAGCTGTGCGCGTGGCCGCGCGGAGCGGGGCTCACGGCGGTGGGCGAGTGGACCGAGAACCCGCAGGTGCGGACGCTGGCCCAGCGGCTCACCGACGAACTCGGCTACCGGGGCATCTTCGACCTCGACTTCCGCCGCTGCGGCGCAACGGGCGACTACCACCTGCTCGACTTCAACCCGCGCCCCGGTGCCCAGTTCCGGCTCTTCGCCGACGGCGGCGGACTCGACGTCGTCCGCGCCCAGCACCTCGATCTGACCCACCGTCCGCTGCCGGCGGGGGTGCCGCTGCCGGGCCGGGCGTTCGTGGTGGAGAACTACGCGCCGCTGGCCGCACTGCGACCGGCCCGCCGCGGCCGTGAGCTGGCCTGGCACGCGGGCGACGACACCTCCCCCGGCCGGGCCATGTGGGGCCTGTGGGGCGCCCATGTCGCCCGTCGGCTGCTCGACCGGCTGCGCCGGGCCGGTGCCTCGGGCGCGGCCGGGGTGCGGCCCCGGGTGGTCCGCCAGGCGACGCCGCCCACGCCGTCCCTGACGGACCTGACCGAACCGCCGCCCGGCGCGCCGGCCCCGACCGCACCCGCCCCGGCCGCACCGATCGACGACGAGAAAGCGAGCAGTTGCTGATGGACGACCTGCTGGTGGTGGGTGCGGGCCCGTACGGCCTGTCCATCGCGGCGCACGCCGCGGCCGCCGGGCTGAAGCTGCGCGTGTTCGGCCGGCCGATGGCCTCCTGGCGCGACAACATGCCGGGCGGGATGTTCCTGAAGTCCGAGCCGTGGGCCTCCAACCTCTCCGACCCCGCGGCCCGCTGGCGGCTCGACGCGTACTGCGCGACCCAGGGCGTGACGGCCCGGCACGGGGAGCCGATCCCGGTGGAGATGTTCGCGCGGTACGGGCTGTGGTTCGCCCGCAACGCCGTCCCCGAGGTCGACGAGCGCACGGTGACCCGGATCGTGTCCCTGCCGGGCGGCTTCGAGGCGGTCACCGCGGACGGCGAGTGCGTGCGGGCCCGGACGGTCGCGCTCGCCGTGGGCGTCATGCCGTTCGTCGAGATCCCGGCCGTCCTGCGCGGGCTCCCCGGCGACCTGGTCTCGCACAGCAGCCACCACGGTGACCTCGACCGCTTCCGCGACCGGGACGTCACGGTGATCGGCGGCGGCCAGGCGGCTCTGGAGACGGCCGCCCTGCTCGCCGAACAGGGCTCGCGGGTAAGGGTGCTGGCCCGCGCGGACCGGCTGCGCTGGAACGATGTGCCGCCGCCGTGGGAGCGCCCGTGGTGGCAGGCGGTCCGCTCCCCGCAGAGCGGGCTCGGCTGCGGCTGGCGCAACTGGTTCTACGCCGAACGCCCCGGCTTCTACCGCAGGCTCCCGGAACCGACCCGGGCGCGCATCGCGACGACGGCGCTCGGCCCGGCCGGCGCCTGGTGGGTGCGGGACCGGGTGGAAAGCACCGTGCGGGTACGCCTCGACCACGAGGTGACGGCGGCGCGAGCGGTACCGGGCGGGGTACGGCTGGAGGTGGCCGGCGGGGACTCCTTCGAGACCGAGCACGTGATCGCGGCCACCGGCTTCAAGGCGACCCGTGACCGGCTCGGACTGCTCTCCGGCGAACTGCGCGGGACGCTGGCCGCGGTGTCCGACGGCTCCCCCGAGGTGGGCCGGGACTTCGAGTCGTCCCACCCCGGCCTGTTCCTGGCCGGCCTCGCGACGGCGGCCGGCTTCGGCCCGGCGATGCGCTTCGTGTACGGCGCGACCTTCACGGCGAGGACCCTCGTCCGGGGCGTACGGCGCCGGCTGCGTACGGGCGTACCGAGCGGGGTGATCCCGGCACCGGGTCGGCACGGGGCGGCGGACGCCGTACGGCGGTGAGCCGGGTGAGCGTGTGAGGCGTGGGTGCCGGGTGAGGCGTGGGTGCCGGGCGCAAGGGCGTCCGGCACCCGGTGTGTTCACCTACGGGACGCGGCCCGGCCTCGCCGGTACAGGACGGCGCCACCCGCGATGAGCACCGCACTGACGCCGGAGGCGGCCAGCAGAGCCGTGCGGTCACCGCCGGTGTGCGGCAGCTGCGGGGGCGAGCTGTGCTCACCGCCACCCTCCGGAGGCGCGGTGTGCCCGCCGTGCGGAGGCGGGGTGGAGTGACCGCCGCCACCACCGTGCGGAGGCGGGGTCGAGTGACCGCCGTGCGGAGGCGGGGTGGAGTGACCGCCGCCGTGGGGTGGCGGGGTGGAGTGGCCCCCACCGGGCGGAGTGCTGCCACCGCCGTGCGGAGGCGGACTCGTGTGCCCACCACCCGGCGGAGTACTGCCACCGCCATGGGGAGGCGGGGTCGAGTGACCCCCACCGGGCGGAGTACTGCCACCGCCGTGCGGAGGCGGACTCGTGTGCCCACCACCCGGCGGAGTGCTGCCACCGCCATGGGGAGGCGGGGTCGAGTGACCCCCACCGGGCGGAGTACTGCCACCCCCGTGCGGAGGCGGACTCGTGTGCCCACCACCCGGCGGAGTCGAGTGACCCCCTCCCGGAGGCGGGGTCGGGTGACCGCCACCGCCGCAGGTGTCGCCGTAGCCCCCGCAGTCGTCCCCGGGGCCATGGTTCTCATGCCCGGAGTCGCCGTAGCCGGAGTCGCCGTGGCCCGAACCCCCGTCACCGGAGTCCCCGTAACCGGAGTCGCCATGGCCCGAATCCCCGTAGCCGGAGTCGCCGTGGCCCGARCCCCCGTCACCGGAGTCCCCGTAGCCCGAACCCCCGTGGCCGGAGTCGCCGTGGCCCGAACCCCCGTCACCGGAGTCGCCGTAGCCGGAGTCRCCGTGGCCCGAATCACCGTGCCCGGAGTCCCCGTAGCCCGAATCCCCGTCACCGGAGTCCCCGTAGGCCGAACCCCCGTAACCGGAGTCCCCGTCGCGGGGATCGCCGTCACCGGGCGGTGCGGCGTGTGAGCGATGTCCGTGCGTGTCCGAGAGGTTGGCACAGGAGTTGCCGAACGCCGGGTCGAGCGCGGCGACGACGTCTACCGAGTTGCCGCAGGCGTTCACCGGAACGTGCACCGGGGCCTGGACGGTGTTGCCCGACAGGACCCCGGGCGAACCCTTGGCGGCTCCTTGGGCTGTTGCGTCGGCGAGGGCGTTGCCGCCCGCGTACAGGGACAGAATGCCCGTCGCGGCGGCGGCCGCGACCATTCCCCTGCTCAGGGTCTGTCGCAATCTCGTTGTCTTCCTGCTGGTAGAAGTGGGAAAAGCCGGCCCTGGACCACAGGTGTGTCGTCCAGGGCCGGCCTCGATCCGGCGGTACGGCCGGCGTGTCGCGTTGTCAGTCGTTGATGCAGACGTTGCCGCCGGCCGGGTTCAGCGCGGCGATGACGTTGACCGAGTTGCCGCACACGTTGATCGGAATGTGGATCGGAACCTGGACGACGTTGCCCGACAGGACACCCGGCGAGCCGATGGCCGCACCGTTGGCACCGGCGTCGGCGAAGGCGGGGGCAGCCCCGCCGAGGGCCAGGATCAGACCCGCGACAACAGCAGCGCTCTTCTTCATGAGTTTCCCTTCTCTGCGGTCATGCCCAGATGACGGTCGGAACCGAGCGAGCGCAACTGGAACGGCTCGCACCATGACCCGCAAGCTGCAAACGAGAGATAGACAGCCGAGAAACTTCCGAACGCGCGTCGCCCGGGAATTCACTCGAACGCCTTCGGGTGATTAACGCGAACGGCCCACCGGAGGGGAAACGATTCGCCGGAATCGCAAAGAAAATGACAGGAAGTCAGCGGGAAGAAAAATACTCCGACCGGACGGCCCGCCGGGAACGCGACGGGCCGTCCGGCGGGCCGTGCCGGGGACGTCAGTGGTTGGCCACGCCGTTGCCTGAGAGCGCGGAGATGTCGTCCAGGATGTGCGACAGCGGCTCGTCGCCCTTGGCCTGGGTGCTGTTCTCGGCGCACTGCTGGTTCTGCGGGGCGGACAGGACGGGGATGTCCTGGACGCCGACGTTGGCGAGGATGGCGAGGACGGACTGCACGTCGGCCTTGACCGGCAGGCCCACGCAGAGCTTGTTGGCGGTGCCCTGGACCAGGCTGGCCTGGGGGCTCATGTCGCCCTTGGTCACCGAGTTGCCGAACGCCTCGTGCGCGCCGTTGCCACTGGCGGAGGTGGTGCCGGCGTCGTCCCCGATGGCAAGCGCCTGGGGGGCGACCGCCGCGGACATACCGACGACGGAAGCGGCGACCGCCGCCGCGGCCATTGCCTTCTTGAGCATTTCGCTATTCCTTTCCCTGTCCTGACTCGTGGCCAGGACCATGTGCCTGCCACCGAACCAACAGGAAGCGCCGGATTTGGTTGCGGCCAGTCACCCGATCGGTTTTTACGTCCCGGTGGCCGGAGTTCACCCCAATGGGCCATCGGAGTGAATCCGAGCAACCAAACAGGTCAGGTGACGTTAATCCAAACGCTCCGGTGGACGGGGCTTCTCACCGAAAGGGATTCATCAAGTGATCAAGAAGGTTCTCGCCACCGCCGCGGTCGCCGCTTCCGTCGTCGGCGTCTCCGCCGCCGCGGCGGCTCCGGCACTGGCCATCGGCAACGACAGCGGCACCACCTCCGCCAGCGGCAACGGCGCGAGCCAGTCGTTCGGCAACTCGGCCACCTTCGGCAACATGAGCCCCCAGATGGCGCTCATCCAGGGCTCCTTCAACAAGCCCTGCATCGGCCTGCCGGCGAAGCTGAACGCCCAGTCCATCCTCGCCCTGGTCAACGTCGGCGTCCAGGACATCCCGATCCTGTCCGCCCCGCAGAACCAGCAGTGCGTCGAGAACAGCACCCAGGCCAAGGGCGACGAGCCGCTGTCGCACATCCTGGACGACATCTCGGCCCTCTCGGGCAACGGTGCGGCCAACGACTGAGCCCACGCGCTGAACGGGTTCTTTTCCTGAGCCCCGGGGTGGATTCTCCGCCCGGACAGCGGGCCGCCGGATCATCGGCGGCCCGCTGTTCTAGCGTGCGGCGCGTGACGATGAAGAGAAACCTTTGGCCACGCCGCCTGGCGATTCCCGGAATCGTCCTGGCCGCCACGGGCGCTCTGCTCGGCAGTTCCGCCCTCCCCTCACTGCCCGGACTACCCCACAGGGAGCACGCCCCGCGCGGGCTGAACATCCTGCTGATGGGCACCGACGAACGGGACACCCTCACCGCCGCCCAGAAGCAGAAGTTCCACGCCGGCGGAAAGCCCTGCGGCTGCTCGGACGTCCTGATGCTGATCCACGTCTCGGCCCACCGGGACCGCGTCAGCGTGATCGCCATGCCCCGTGACTCCGCCGCGGAGATCCCGCCGTACCGGGAGAAGCCCGGCGCCAGGGAACGCCCGCCGCATCCGGCGAAGCTCAACGCCGCCTACCAGGAGGGCGGTCCGGAGCTCCTGATCCGGACCGTGGAGTCGATGGCCAAGCTGAACATCGACCGGTTCCTCCAGGTGGACTTCCGGCGCTTCATGAACAGCGTGGACGAGGTCGGCGGCGTCGAGGTGTGCACGCCGCGGCGGCTGAAGGACTCCGCGACCAGGCTCGACCTCAAGCCCGGCAAGCACCGCCTCGGTGGCGGGCAGGCGTTGCAGTACGTCCGTTCACGCCATGTCGACGGCAGCGCCGACCTCGGCCGGATCCAGCGTCAGCAGCGCTTCCTCGTCCAGGCCTGGCACGAGGTGAGGGAACGGAAGCTGCTCACCCATCCGAGGCGTATGACGCACCTGGCGGAGATGATGCTCGGGTCCGGGCGGCAGGGTTTCCAGGCCGGCGAGCTCGTCGGACTGGCGGCGGCGCTGCACCGGCTGCCGGACTCGGCGACGGAGTTCACGACCGTGCCGATCGCGGGGTTCGCCCCGGCCCGGCTGGGCATCGGCGCGGCGCTGGCCTGGGACCCGAAGGAGGCGGACACACTCTTCACGAAGGTGCGCGACGACCGGCCGCTGGTCGAGCCGGATGCGGAGCCCAAGCCCAAGGACCCGCCGGACATCCTCGGCAAGACGGTTGCGGTGCGGGGGAGCGCGTACGCGTGCCACTGAGGGGCGCACGGCAGCCGTGCGCGATGCGCTGCGCCGATCGGGGCACAGGGCGCAACCCCGGGCGGTTCCGGCCCGTTGTTGATCACGCAGCTCCTCCCCCGGAGTCCGCGTTTTCGAAGGGAACGAACATGAAGAAGCTGTGGGCGACCGCGGCCCTCGCCGCCTCCGTCGCCGGTCTTGCGGCGATGAGCGCCCCGCAGGCCCTCGCCATCGGTGACGACAGCGGCACCACGTCCGCCAGCGGCAACGGCGCCTCGTCGGAGTTCGGCAACTCGGCCACCTTCGGCGACCTGAGCCCGCAGCTGTCGCTGGTCCAGGGCTCGCTGAACAAGCCGTGCATCGGCCTGCCGGCGAAGGTCAACGCCCAGTCGCTCATCGCGGCTCTGAACATCGGCGTCCAGGACATCCCGATCCTGTCCGCCCCGCAGAACCAGCAGTGCGTCGAGAACTCCACCCAGGCCAAGGGCGACGAGCCGCTGTCGCACATCCTGGACGACATCTCGGTCCTGGCCGGCAACGGCGCGGGCAACGGCTGAGCAGCAGCCTGACCCATCGCTACGGCGGGTCACCGGTCATCCGGTGGCCCGCCGTTTCGTGTGTACACCCACCGGTGTCACGTGGTGTCACTTGCGGTACAGGTCCTCGATCTCGTCGGCGTACCGGGCCGTCACCGCGTGCCGTTTGACCTTCAGGGACGGGGCGAGCAGGCCGTTGGCCTCGTTGAACTCGCCCTCGACCAGGGTGAAGGCGCGGATCGACTCGGCCCGGGAGACGGCCTCGTTGGCGTAGTCGACGGCACTTTGGACGTCCGCGCGCAGCCGGGGGTCGCGCAGCACCTCGGTGAGCGGGGTGTCGGCGGGCAGTCCGCGTACGGCCAGCCAGTGGGCGATCGCGTCGGGGTCCAGGGTGACGAGGGCGGCGACGAAGGGGCGGTTGTCGCCGACGACCAGGCACTGGCCGACCGGGGTGCGGCTGCGCAGCCGGTCCTCCAGCACGGCCGGGGAGACGTTCTTGCCGCCGGAGGTGACCAGGATGTCCTTCTTGCGGCCGGTGATGGTGAGGTAGCCGTCGTCATCGAGGGAGCCGAGGTCGCCGGTGGCGAACCAGCCGTCGGTTCGGACCTCGGCGGTGGCCTCCGGGTTGTTCCAGTAGGAGTCGAAGACCACTGCGCCCTCGATGAGGATCTCGCCGTCGTCGGCGATCCGGACGGCCGTGCCGGGGACCGGCAGGCCGACCGTTCCGGGCCGGGGCTTCAGGGGCGGGACGAGGGTGGCGGCGGCGGTGGTCTCCGTCAGGCCGTAGCCCTCGTAGACGATGATGCCGGCCGCGTAGAAGAAGAGGCTGAGGGTGCGGTCGAGGGGGGAACCGCCGCTGATGGCGTATCGCATGCGGCCGCCCAGCTCCTTGCGGATGCGGCGGTAGACCAGCAGGTCGTAGAGGGCCCAGGCGGCGTAGAGGCCGGGCCCGGGACCCTTGGCCTTCCCCTTGGCTCCGCCCCTGCCCCCGCCCCTGCCCTCTCCTCGGCGCCCGCCTTCGCCGCCGTCTCCGTCTCCGTCTCCTCCGTTGTCGCTTCCGCCCTCGCCCTCGCTCAGGAACTTGTCGAGGTACGCCTGCGCGAAGCGGACGGCGATGCGTTCGGCGCGGTCGAAGGAGGCGCCGCGACCGATCTTCTCGGCGGTGGCGCGGCCGGTGTCGTGGATGCGCTCGAAGAGATAGGGGACGCCGACCAGGAAGGTCGGCCGGAACTCCTTGAGGGCGGGGCGGAGTTCGTCGGGTGTGACGCTCGGGAAGTGGCCGGTCTCGATGCGGGCCATCAGACAGGCGATCTGTAGGGTGCGGCCCATGATGTGGGCGAGCGGGAGGAAGAGGAGGGTGGAGGCGGTCTGGCCGGTGACCTCCTTGAAGATCGGGTGGAGCAGTTCGAGGGTGTTGGCCGCCTCGGCGTGCAGGTTGGCGTGGGTGAGGACGCAGCCCTTGGGGCGGCCGGTGGTGCCGGAGGTGTAGCAGAGGGTCGCGGTGGTGCCGGGGGTGAGGGCGGCCCGGCGCCCGGTCACCTCCTCGTCGGGGAGGCCGCGGCCGAGGGCTTTCAGTTCGGCGACCGCGCCCGCGTCGAGTTCGAGGATGCGCGGGGGCAGCGGGTGGTGTGCCGTGCCGGTCGTCGCCGTACGGGCGTTGTCGGCGTTCTCGACGACGATCAGGGTGGCGCCCGAGTCCCGGACGATCCAGTCGACCTGTTCGGCCGACGAGGTGGCGTAGATGGGGACGGTCTGGCCGCCGGCCGCCCAGATCGCGAAGTCCAGGAGGGTCCACTCGTAGCGGGTGCGGGACATCACGGCGACCCGGCCGCCCTGCGCGAGGCCCTGCGCGATCAGGCCCTTGGCCGTCGCGGTGACCTCGGCGGCGAACGCGGCGGCCGTGACCGGGTGCCAGCCGGCGGGGCCCCGGCGGCGCAGCACCACCGCCTCGGGGGCTTCGGCCGCGTTCGTGAAGGGGAGGTCGGCCGTGCTGCCCGTGGTGGGCGGCGCTACCAGGGGCGCGGTGCGTGCCTCCCGGACGGCGCCGGTGTCGTCCCGGAGCAGGTCGACCCGGGTGCGGGAGGCCAGGTCGGTGCGTTTCCTCGCCCGCTGCAGATCTTTGCGTACGCCCATGGCGGCTCCCCGGTCGCGTGCGGCTGCATGTGCCGGGTGAGTAACTTACTCACGCGTAAGATTCTGCACTAGAGGTCGAGACGGCTTGCGTCGTCGATCGCGTCGGCGAGGCCCCGGACGTCCTTGTCCTCGGTCCTGCTCGCCAACGTCTCGGCGGTTTCGCGGAGTTCACCCAGGTCGGGGGCGTCCGGCAGGGGGCTCTCCGGTCGGCGCAGGGCGTCGGCGAAGTAGGCGGCGGTCGCCGTGACCTGGAAGCGGACGGGCGCGTCGGTCAGCCGGTCGTGCAGGGCGCCGGTCTCCAGCCGGCCGGAGTTCTCGTGCGGGGTGCGGGTGTCGGGGTCGAGCCAGCGCACGGTGGCGGTGGCGAGGTGACCGTCGGCGCCGGGCTCGGTGCGGACGGCGTAGAGGGCGGTGACGGTGTGGCCGGGGCCCACCTCGCCGCCGTCGACGCGGTCGTCGCGGAAGTCTTCGTCGGCGACCCGGCGGTCGTCGTAGCCGATGAGACGGAACTCGGCGACGGTCTCGGGGTCGAAGGCGACCTGGGCCTTGGCGTCGCGTGCCGTCAGGTCGATGTTCCGCGGGAGGTCGGTGGAGAACACCTCGCGGGCTTCGTCCTCGGTCGAGACGTAGGTGGTGTGGCCGTCGCCCCGGTCGGCGAGGCGTTCCATCAGGGCGTCGCCGTAGTCGCTGCCGACGCCGACGCCGAAGAGGGTGATGCCGTGTTCGCGGCGGGCACCGGAGACGCGTTCCAGGATGGAGTCGGCATCCGTGTCGCCGGTGTTGGCGAGGGCGTCGGAGACCAGGACGACCCGGTTCGTGGCGCCCTCGCGCAGGCCCTCGACGGCGGTGGCGTAGCCGGTCTCGACGCCGGCGCCGAGGTTGGTGGAGTCGGTGGGTTCCAGGCTGTCGACCGCCCGGTGGACGCGGGCGCGGTGGTCGCCGAGGCGGGTCATCGGCAGGACGGTCTCGGCCTCGCCGCTGAAGGTGACGAGGGCGACGGAGTCGTCGTCGCGGAGGCGGTCGGTCATCGTGCCGAGGGCGGACCTGGCGAGGTCCAGGCGGCCGGGTTCGGCCATCGAGCCGGAGACGTCGATGACGAAGGTGAGGGCGGCGGGCGGGCGTTCGCCCCGCTGCTCGGCCGTGCGGGTGGCGAGGCCCACGCGGACCAGGGACCAGTCGTCGTCGCCGGTGCGGGCGCCGTCGACGGTGACCGAGAAGCCGTTGCCGTCGGGGCGTTCGTAGTCCTGGCGGAAGCTGTTGACGAACTCCTCGGGGCGGATCGTCGAGGGGTCCGGGCGCCGGCCCTCGGTGAGGGTGCGACGGGCGTAGCCGTACGACGCGGTGTCGACGTCGAGGGCGAAGGTGGAGAGGTGGTCGGGGGCGGCCGTCCTGCCGTCCTCGTCCGCCTTTTTGTCCGCGTCCCCGTCCGCGTCCCCGTCCGTGTCCCCGTCCGTGTTCCTGTCCGGGTCCGCGCGGGGTGCGCCCGGCGCGGGGAAGGCCTCGCTGCCGCGGGCCGCTCCGTCCGAGGCCTCTCCGCTGTCGGAGGCGCCCGCGCCGCAGCCGGTGAGCAGCAGTGCGGTGGCCGCCGCGATCGCGAACAGCCGTGGTGTCCGGTGTGCCCGGTGTGTCTTCATGTGCCGTGCCCCCTGTGTCCGTCGACGTGTGTGACTGTGACGGGACAGGGGGCCGGAACGTGCGACACGGGGTGTTGCGGATCCGTCTCGAACCGGGCACGGGAGCGGCCCGGCGAGACCGGTGGGTGACCCTCCGGTGACCTAGGACACGACGTCCTTGCGGGCGAAACCCCGGAAGGCCAGGGCGAACAGGACCAGGGCGTAGGTCACGGAGACGGCCGTGCCCTGGATCATGCCGGACCACTCGGGGGTGGGCTGGACGGCGTCGGCCCAGGCGAACTGCCAGTGCGCGGGCAGGAAGTCCCGCCAGTCGCCGAGGGCGGTGACGGCGTCCAGGACGTTGCCGACGATGGTCAGGCCGACCGCGCCGCCAACCGCGCCGAGCGGGGCGTCGGTCTTCGTCGAGAGCCAGAACGCGAGCCCGGCGGTGACCAGTTGGGAGACGAAGACGTACCCGACCACGACCACCAGCCGCTGGGCCGCCGTGCCGGAGTCGAGCGCGCCGCCCGTGGGCAGCTCCAGGGGGCCCCAGCCGTAGGCCGCGGAGCCGACGGCGAGGGCGACGACGGGCAGCAGGACCATCGCGGCCAGGCTGAGGCCGAGGCCGACGACAAGCTTGGACCACAGCAGCCGGGCCCGGGGCACGGGGGCGGCCAGGAGGTAGCGCAGCGAGGACCAGCCGGCCTCCGAGGCGACCGTGTCCCCGCAGAACAGGGCGACCGGGATGACCAGGAGGAAGCCCGCGGACACGAACAGGTTGACGGCGGCGAAGTTGGCGCCGGACGCCGTCGCCGTGTCCATCAGGGTCACCTGGTTGTTGCGTCCGCCGGGCTCGCCGCCGATCGCGAAGGCGATGAGCAGGACGAACGGCAGGGCGGCGAGGATGCCGCCCATGACCAGCGTGCGGCGGCGCTTGAGCTGGCGGACCAGCTCGACGCGCAGCGGCAGCGTGCGGCCCGCCTGGTAGCCGGAGGCGACCTCGGTGAGCGTGCTCATGCGGAACCTCCGATCAGGGTGAGGAAGGCGTCCTCCAGGCGGCGGTGCGGGCCGACGGCCTGGACGGGCACGTCGAGCCGGACGAGTTCGGCGACCAGGCGCTGGGCGCTGCCGTCGGCGTCCAGGCGGATCAGCAGGCCCTCGGCGGCGGGGACGGCGGAGGCCACCCCCGGCAGCGCGGCGATCTTCTCCACGACCGGCTCCTCCACGGGGGTGGCGGTGCCCACGAGGAGGGTGTCGCCGGAGCCGACGATCTCGGCGACCGGTCCCGCCTGGACCAGCCGGCCCCGGTCCATGACCACGAGGTGCGTGCAGGACTGCTCGACCTCGGACAGGAGGTGGCTGGAGACGATGACCGTACGGCCGGCCGCCGCGTACCGGATCATCACCTCGCGCATCTCGCGGATCTGCGGCGGGTCGAGACCGTTGGTCGGCTCGTCGAGGATGAGCAGGTCCGGGAGGCCGAGCATGGCCTGGGCGATGGCGAGGCGCTGGCGCATGCCCTGCGAGTACGTGCGCACCGCGCGGGAGAGGGCGTCGCCGAGGCCGGCGATCTCCAGGGCCTCCGCCAGATGGGCGTCCCCTGCGGGGCGGCCGGTGGCCTGCCAGTAGAGCTCCAGGTTCTCCCGGCCGGACAGGTGCGGGAGGAAGCCGGCGCCCTCGACGAAGGAGCCGACGCGGGAGAGGACGGGCGCGCCCGGGCGGATGGCGTGGCCGAAGACCCGGATCTCGCCGCCGTCGGGGCTGATCAGGCCCATCAGCATGCGCAGGGTCGTCGTCTTGCCCGCGCCGTTCGGGCCGAGGAGTCCGAGGACCTGGCCCTTCTCGACGCGGAAGGACAGGTCGCGGACGCTGTAGCGGTCGCCGTTCGCGTACTTCTTGCTCAGGTCGGTGATCTGGAGCGGGACCTCGGCGAGCGCGGGGTCGGGGGCGGGGCCCGCGGTGCGGCGGCGGGCCGTCAGCAGCAGGGCGAGCGCGATCGCCGCGCCCGCGAGGGGCAGCCACCAGACCCAGGACGGGAGCGGGGCGGCCGCGGTCGTCACGGCGGGGGCGGTCGGGACCTTCAGGTCGCCCTTCATCGAGACGGTGTACGTCGCCGGGGTCATCGGGGAGGCGTAGCCGAGGTCGGTGGAGGCGAGGACCAGGCGCAGCCGGTGGCCGTCCTCGACCTTGTGGTCGATCGCCGGGAGCGTGATCGTGACGTCCTTGCCGGCCTTGGCGCCCTCGACGCGGACCGGGGTGACGAGCTGGGAGGGCAGCACCTGGCTGCCGCTGCCGCCGACGTCGTAGACCTTGGCGAAGAGGACGGCGGTGTCGGACGTCGACTTCACGTGGACGGTGACCGTCGGGGAACCGGTGACCCGCAGGTCGCCGGTGACCGGGGCGGAGTCGAAGGCGGCGTACTGGCCGGGGAAGTCGAGGGAGACGCCGACGCCCAGGGAGGAGAGCTGGGAGAGGCCTCCGCCGCCGAGGCCGGGCAGGGCCGAGACGGCGGGCGGGCTGGCGCCCGGCGGGTTGGCGAAGGACTGCTCCTCGCGGCGGCCGGTCAGGGGGAACGAGCGCGCGCCGTTCTCCAGGCCGGGGTAGCTGTCGGCGCTCGCGCCCCTGAGCTGGGCGGCGCCGTCGGTGGAGTCGACGCCGCCGGTGCGGGTGACCCGGAAGGCGGGGCCTGTGTCGGCGGTCTTCTCGTTCTTGAGGTAGCGGTCGAACCAGGCACGCACACGGGCCTGGACGCGATCGCCCTCCATGTCGCCGCCGTCGTGGCCGCCCGCGATCCAGTCGACGTCGACGGGGGCGCCGTTGGCGCGGATCGCCTTCTCGGCGGCGTCGGACTGGGCGAGGGTGAAGAGGGAGTCGGTCTGGCCCTGGAGGAGGAGTGTGGGGACCTTGATGCGGTCGGCGACGGCGGACGGCGAGCGCTGCTCGAGGAGCTCGCGGGCGGCGGGGTCGGGGGTGCCGGACTCGGCGACGCGGTCGTACATCGCGGCCAGCGCGGGTTCGAAGCGGGCGGAGCCGCCGCCCGTGTTGAAGAAGATGCCGGCCCACAGCTTCTTGAACACGCCGTCGGGGAACAGGGCGTCCGCGAGGTTCCAGTAGGTGATCGCGGGGGCGATGGCGTCGACGCGGTCGTCGTGACCCGCGGCGAGCAGGGAGATCGCGCCGCCGTAGGAGGCGCCGGCCACGCCCACCCGGGGGTCGCCGGTCCCGTCGAGCTGCACCTGGGGCTGTTTCGCGAGCCAGTCGATCAGCCGGGAGACGTCGGCGACCTCGCCCTTCGGGTCGTTCAGCCCGATCTTGCCGGTGGACTTGCCGAAGCCGCGCGCCGACCAGGTGAGCACCGCGTATCCGTCGCGGGCCAGCTGTTCGGCCTGCCGGCGTACGTCTTCCTTGCTTCCGCCGAAGCCGTGCCCGAGGAGGACCGCGGGGCGGCGGCCGGCGGCGCCGGAGGTGAAGTAGGAGGTGTCCAGGCGTACGCCGTCCACCGCCATGACCCGGTCGGTGTGGCGCACCGCGGGCGTGTCGTCGTCGGAGGCGACGGCCGTCCAGGTACCGGCACCGGCGAGTACGACCACGGCGGCCACGGCGGAGACGATCCGTCGTGGCCGTCGTGGCCGCCGTGGTCCTCGCAGACCGGGCAATCGAAGATCCATGCTTCAACCGTACGGGGTCAACCTGTCGTGGAGTTGTCGACCGGAGACCGAACTCGTCGCCATCCCGGCGGCGTACGGAGCCGTCGCGCCTACACCAGACGCGGTACTCAGACCGGCCTGTCCTGGGCGTCCTCCGGGATCGACACGAGCCAGCGGGTGTCGCGGTGCGGGCGGAGGTAGAGGGCCCAGTAGAGGGTGGCGGCGGCGGTGATGCCGCCGGTCCACACGAGGTAGGCCGTCTCCTGCTGGGTGAGGATGTAGCCGAGGACAACGATCAGCAGGACAGGCAGCACCGGCCACAGGGGCATGCGCCAGGCGTGGGTGTCCTTGTGCCGGCCGCCGCGGGAGAGCAGGGCGGCGACCGCGACGAGCAGGTACATGCCGGTCACGGAGACGCCGGTGACGCCGTACAGGGTGTCGAGGTTCACGAAGCAGAGCAGGGCGCCGGGGATGCCCACGGCGAGGGTGGCGACCCAGGGGGAGCCGAACCGGCCGAGCTTGGCGAAGAGCTCGTTGACCGGCCGGGGCCAGGCCTTGTCGCGGGCGGAGGCGAACAGGACCCGGGAGTTCTGGATGACCATCACGATGCCCGCGTTGATGATCGCGAGGGCCACGCAGAGGCTGACGAAGGTGCCGACGGCCGAGTTGGACCAGGCGGTGACCATGGCGCCGATGTCGCCGCCGGTGAGCTCGGTGAGGTCGGAGGCGCCGAAGGTGATGGCGACGACCGGGACCAGGATGATCACGGAGGAGATGGCGAGGGTGGCGAGGACCGTGCGGGCGACGTTGCGGCGCGGGTTCTCCAGCTCCTCGGAGAGGTAGACGGCGGTCGAGAAGCCCTGGGTGACGAAGAGGGCGATGGCGAGGCCGGAGACGACCAGCATGGCGGTGACGGTGTCGGTGTGGCCGTCGGTGCCGGCGACCCGCATCGAGACGAGGCTGCCCGCGCCGCGGTGGCCGTGGGCGAAGCCCAGCACCGCGACGACGGCCGCCGCGATGACCTCCAGGACCAGGAAGACGCCGGTGATCCAGGCGTTGGCGCGCAGGTCGAGCAGGCCGGCGAGGGTGGCGAGCAGCATGACGGCGGCGCCCGCGATCGAGGGGTCGAGATGGACGACCGGGGCCAGGTAGTCGGCCGTGCCCATCGCGATCACCGGCGGGACGATCATGACGACGAGCAGGGAGAGGACGAAGACCAGCCAGCCTGCGAGCCGCCCGGCCAGCGTCGACACCATGGCGTACTCGCCGCCCGCGCTGGGGATGAGGGTGCCCAGCTCGGAGTAGCAGAACGCCACGGCGATACAGAGCAGCGAGCCGATCGCGATCGTGAGGGCGGTCGCGGTGCCGAGCGAGCCGAAGAGGTCCGGGACGACGACGAAGAGGGTGGAGGCGGGGGTGACGCAGGACAGGGTGAGGAGGGTGCCGCCGACGACTCCGATGGAGCGCTTGAGCTGCTGGGGACTGTCGGGCGCCTGAGGGAGGGCGGCCTCGACAGGGGGGAGCGTGTCGGTCATGCGGCGATTCCGATCGACTCGTGCGGCGGGGGTGAGGCGGGAGCGCTATCGCCTCCGGCGGCTTTGGTCGTACGTGGTTCGTCCGCTCCCGGCGGCTGCATGGAATCCCGACGGAAACCGGTGCGTCAATAGGTGTTCACCTACGGAATCCGTTGCCGAAGGCACCTCCGAGTCGCGGATTTGGCATTTCTGAACAGACCGTTCGGCCCCCTTGGGACGTGCGGGAACCGCAGGGCGGACGCCAAAAAAACGTGCGGACGTTCGGGATACGGACATGTCAGTGTGTCCCCTTAGGGTTCGGGGATCACAGACGAAGCACAGGGTGGGGACTCATGAAGCTGAAGTACGCGGCCGCCTGGACGGCGGTCACGGCGGTGGCGCTGATCACGACGGCCGGGTGCGGCACCCGCGCCGCCGAGGGGACGGCGAAGGCCGTGGACGGCACCGACGCGATCATGGCGGCGCTCGGCAGGGCGACCGACCGGACCGAGCAGCTGGGCTCGGCGGAGGTGAGGATGACCACCTCCATGGGCACCGGCACCCCGGTCACCATGGACGGCACCTACTCCTGGGGCGACGGATTCGCGTTCGACGTCCTGATGGACACCGCGGCCGCGCAGATGCAGCAGATGCAGGACGCTCCGAAGATGCGCATGCTCTTCGTGGACGGCGCGTACTACTACGACGTCGACCCGCAGGCCTCGGGCCCGCTCGAGGGCAAGGAGTGGATGAAGATCGACGGCTCGGCCATCTTCGGCCGGCAGGGCGCGCAGGCGCTCAGCGGCAGCAGCGGCGGCAGCCCGTCGGCGTCCATGAAGGGCCTGAAGTACGCCGACAACGTCGAGGACCTGGGCTCGGAGACGGTGAACGGCAAGGCCGCGACCCACTACCGGGCCGTCGTCGACCAGAAGGGCATGGGCAAGTACAAGGAGGCCTACGGCAACGAGGACAACCTCTTCGGCTCGCTCACCGGCGGCGCGACCTCGATCACGATGGATGTCTGGGTGGGAGACAAGGACCTGCCGGTCCGCATGATCCAGGAGATCGGCGCCATGAAGGTCACCATGGACTTCGAGAAGTTCGGCGAGACGGCCGAGGTGAAGGCCCCGCCGGCCGCGCAGACCGGCGACCTCACCGAGGCGATCAAGGAAGCCGGCGCCGCGCTGTGACACGGCCGCGCCCTGTCCCCTCGCGCGAGGGGACAGGGCGCGGCCGGAGCTCGGTGATCAGTGGTTGCGCGGGAAGCCCAGGTCCACGCCGCCCGGGCCGTCGGCCGGGTCCGGCCAGCGGGTCGTGACGACCTTGCCGCGGGTGTAGAAGTGGGTGCCGTCGTTGCCGTAGATGTGGTGGTCGCCGAAGAGCGAGTCCTTCCAGCCGCCGAAGCTGTGGTAGCCCACGGGGACCGGGATCGGGACGTTCACGCCGACCATGCCGGCCTCGATCTCCAGCTGGAAGCGACGGGCCGCGCCGCCGTCCCGGGTGAAGATCGCCGTGCCGTTGCCGAACGGCGAGCTGTTGATGAGGGCCACGCCCTCGTCGTAGGTGTCCACGCGCAGCACGCACAGCACCGGGCCGAAGATCTCGTCCTGGTAGGCCTTCGCCGTCGTCGGGACCTTGTCGAGCAGCGAGATGCCGATCCAGTGACCGTCCTCGAAGCCCTCGACCGTGTAGCCGGAGCCGTCCAGGACGACCTCCGCGCCCTCGGCCGCAGCGCCCGTCACGTACGACGCCACCTTGTCGCGGTGGACCTTCGTGATGAGCGGGCCCATCTCGGAGGTGGGGTCGTTGCCGGGGCCGATCTTGATCTTCTCGGCGCGCTCGCGGATCTTCTGCACCAGCTCGTCGCCGATCGCGCCGACGGCCACCACCGCGGAGATCGCCATGCAGCGCTCGCCCGCCGAGCCGTAGGCCGCCGAGACGGCCGCGTCCGCCGCCGCGTCGAGGTCGGCGTCCGGGAGGACCAGCATGTGGTTCTTCGCGCCGCCCAGGGCCTGGACGCGCTTGTGGTTCGCGGCGGCGGTGGTGTGGATGTACCGGGCGATCGGGGTCGAGCCGACGAAGGAGACGGCCTTGACGTCCGGGTGCTCCAGAAGGCGGTCGACCGCGACCTTGTCACCGTTGACGACGTTGAAGACGCCGTCCGGCAGCCCGGCCTCGGCCAGCAGCTCGGCGAGCTTGAGGGAGGCCGACGGGTCCTTCTCGGACGGCTTCAGCACGAAGGTGTTGCCGGTCGCGATGGCGATCGGGAACATCCACATCGGGACCATCGCCGGGAAGTTGAACGGCGTGATGCCCGCGACGACACCCAGCGGCTGCCGGATGGACGACACGTCCACCCGGCTGGCCACCTCGGTCGACAGCTCGCCCTTCAGCTGCACGGTGATCCCGCACGCCAGGTCCACGATCTCCAGGCCGCGCGCGACCTCGCCCAGCGCGTCGCTGTGCACCTTGCCGTGCTCGGCGGTGATCAGCTCGGCGATCTCGTCCCGGTGCGCGTCCAGCAGCGCCCGGAACTTGAACAGGATCGTGGTCCGCTTGGCCAGCGAGGACGTGCCCCAGGTGGCGTAGGCGTCCTTCGCGGCGGCCACCGCGGCGTCGACCTCGTCGACGGTCGCGAACGCGACCTTGGTGGTGACGGCGCCGGTCGCCGGGTCGGTGACCGGCCCGTACGTACCCGACGCGCCTTCGACGGTCTTGCCGCCGATCCAGTGGTTGACGATCTTCGTCATGACCGAGTACTCCTTCACAGATGGCGGCGACGGGTGGAGACGTGCCGTTCGTACAGCTCACGTGCCTTCACCGCGGACGGTCGGGTCGCGGTCTCGGCCACAGGTACATCCCACCAGGCCTGCGCGGGCGGCGGGCCCGACACAGTGTCGGCCGTTTCCGTCTCGACGTAGACACATGTGGGAGTGTCGGCGCGCCGCGCCTCGGCGAGGGCCTCGCGCAGTTCGCGGACGGTCTTCGCGCGCAGCACGCGCATGCCGAGGCTGGCCACGTTGGCGGCCAGGTCGACGGGCAGCGGGGCCCCGGTGAAGGTGCCGTCGTCCGAGGTGTAGCGGTACGCGGTGCCGAACCGCTCGCCGCCCACCGACTCCGACAGACCGCCGATCGAGGCGTAGCCGTGGTTCTGCACGAGCAGGATCTTGATCGCGATCCCCTCCTGCACGGCCGTCACGATCTCCGTCGGCATCATCAGGTAGGTGCCGTCGCCGACCAGGGCCCAGACGTTGCGCTCGGGAGCGGCCAGCTTCACGCCGATCGCGGCCGGGATCTCGTACCCCATGCAGGAGTAGCCGTACTCCAGGTGGTACTGGTCCCGGGAGCGCGCCCGCCACAGTTTGTGCAGGTCACCGGGGAGTGAACCGGCCGCGTTGATGATCACGTCCGACTCGTCGGCGAGGGCGTCCAGGGCGCCGAGCACCTGCGGCTGGGTCGGCCGTACGTCCGGCTCCTCGGCCTCGTAGCAGGCGTCGACGCGCTGCTCCCAGCGCTCCTTGTCCTCCGCGTACTCGGTGACATAGGCGTCGGTGACCCGGTGGCCGTGCGTCTGGAGGGCCGCGGTCAGCTCGCCGAGGCCGCTGCGGGCGTCGGCCACGAGCGGCAGACCGGCGAGCTTGTGGCCGTCGTAGGGCGCGATGTTGAGGTTGAGGAAGCGGACGCCGTCGGCCGCGAACAGGGTGTTCGAGGCGGTGGTGAAGTCCGTGTAGCGGGTGCCCACGCCGATCACCAGGTCGGCGGTGCGGGCGAGTTCGTCCGCCGTCGCCGTGCCGGTGTGGCCCACGCCGCCCACGTCCTGGGGGTGGTCGTAGCGCAGCGAGCCCTTGCCGGCCTGGGTGGAGGCGACCGGGATGCCGGTGCTCTCGGCGAACTCGGCGAGCGCCTCCTCGGCGCGGCTGTGGTGGACGCCGCCGCCGGCGACGATCAGCGGACGGCGGGCGGCACGGATCGCGCGGACCGCCTCGGCGAGTTCGGTCGGGTCGGCGCCCGGACGGCGGACGACCCAGGTGCGCTCGGCGAAGAACCCGTCGGGCCAGTCGTAGGCCTCGGCCTGGACGTCCTGGGGCAGCGCGAGGGTGACCGCGCCCGTCTCCACCGGGTCGGTGAGGACGCGCATCGCCTGGAGGGCCGCCGGGATCAGGGCCTCGGGGCGGGTGACGCGGTCGAAGTACCGGGACACCGGGCGCAGGCTGTCGTTGACCGACACATCGCCCGCGTAGGGGACTTCGAGCTGCTGGAGCACCGGGTCGGCGACGCGGGTCGCGAAGATGTCGCCGGGCAGCAGGAGGACCGGGAGGTGGTTGACGGTCGCCAGGGCGGCGCCGGTGACCAGGTTGGTCGCGCCGGGGCCGATCGACGTCGTCACCGCGTGGGTGGACAGGCGGTTCGACTGGCGGGCGTAGCCGACGGCCGCGTGGACCATCGACTGCTCGTTGCGGCCCTGGTGGAACGGCATGTCGTCGCCGTACTCGACCAGCGCCTGGCCGAGGCCTGCGACGTTGCCGTGGCCGAAGATGCCCCAGGTCGCGCCGATCAGCCGCTGCCGTACGCCGTCGCGCTCGGTGTACTGGGCGGCGAGGAAGCGGACGAGTGCCTGGGCGACCGTCAGCCTCGTCGTCGAGGTCTGCGCCGTCATCGGTAACCCCCTGTGCTCTCTACGTGGTCCGGGTGGAAGCAGATCCGCCACTCCCGTGTCTCGCCCGGTCCCGCCATGACGTTCAGGTAGTACATGGCGTGTCCGGGCTGGGCGACGGCCGGGCCGTGCCAGCCGTCGGGGACGAGCACGGCGTCGCCGGAGCGGACCTCCGCGAGGACGTCGGATCCGCCTTCGCGTGAAGGGGATACGCGCTGATAGCCGAAACCGTTCGGGCCGTCGATCTCGAAGTAGTAGATCTCCTCGAGTTCGGCCTCCTCGCCCGGCCGGTGCTCGTCGTGCTTGTGCGGCGGGTAGGAGGACCAGTTGCCGCCCGGGGTGATGACCTCGACGGCGATCAGCTTGTCGCAGTCGAAGGCGTCGGCGGAGGCGAAGTTGCGCACCAGACGGGCGCAGTTGCCGCTGCCGCGCTCTTCGACGGGGACCTCCGGCGCGGGGCCGTAGCGGGCGGGGAGTTGTCGCTCGCACTTCGCTCCTGCCAGGGCGAAGCGGCCTCCCGCGCCGGAGGCGATCTGGACCCGGGCGTCACGGGGAACGTACGCGAAGTCGGTTACCGACGCGAAAACGCTCTCCCTGCCCAGGAGTTGGAACTCTTCACCGGCTGTTTGCACGGTACATCCGCCTTTCAGCGGAAGCACGATCCACTCACTGTCACCGGTGGTGAACACGTGCGTGCCCCCCGGCTCCAGCTCGACGATCCGCAGGCTGCAGTAACCCCAGCCGGCTCGCTTCGGATCGATGTCGAGCGTGTAGTCGGCGCCGGCCGTGGTGCCGTGCGGCAGATACAGGTCGTGGTGCGGCTCTGTGTGTGTCATGCGGCCCTCACAGCAGTCCTACGGCGGTGTCCACGGCGGCGGCGACATCCCCGTCCGCCGGGTAGAGCAGCGAACGGCCGACCACCAGGCCCCGGACGGTGGGGAGCTGGAGCGCCCCGCGCCACTTCTCGTACGCGCCGTCCTGGTCCTCGCCGACCTCGCCGCCCAGCAGGACGGCGGGCAGGGTGGACGTCTGCATGACCTCGGCCATGTCGTCGGGGTTGTCGGTGACCGGGAGCTTCAGCCAGGTGTAGGCCGAGGTGCCGCCCAGGCCCGAGGCGATGGCGATCGACTTGGTGACGGCCTCGGCGGAGAGGTCGTTGCCCACCTTGCCGTCCGGGCCGCGGCGGCTGATGAACGGCTCGACGAAGAGCGGGAGCCTGCGGGCGGCCATGTCGTCGATGGCGCGGGCCGTGGACTCCAGGGTGGTGA
Source organism: Streptomyces sp. Root1310 (assembly GCF_001426425.1). NCBI lineage: Bacteria > Bacillati > Actinomycetota > Actinomycetes > Kitasatosporales > Streptomycetaceae > Streptomyces > Streptomyces sp. Root1310. The sequence continues at coordinate 1,262,168 of NZ_LMEQ01000001.1, forward strand.
GCGAGCCCGGGTCGTCGTAGTCGATGCGCACGAGCAGCTTGCCCGCGTCGAAGTTCAGCCGCTCGATGTCCTCGGGGCGGTGACCGGTGAAGCGGTCGTCGAGCTCGAAGACGGATCCCTGGAGGCCGCCGCGGTTCAGCGAGCCCATGACGACCTTGCCGTCGAGGGCGCCGAGGAGGAGCAGGTCGTCCAGGATGTCGGCGGTCGCGAGGACGCCGTCGACGCCGGGCCGGGAGAGGGCCAGGCACAGGCGCTCGAGCAGCCCGGCCCGGTTGGCCATGGCCAGCCGGTCGCCGCCGACGCCGAGCGCGCCACGGGCCGGGTGGTCGGCGGCGACGATCATCAGCCGGCCGGAGTCGCCCAGCAGCGGCCTGCGCGGACGGCGGACGGCCGCCTCGGCGATCGCCTCGGGGTACTGCGTGCGCAGGCGGACGAGTTCGGAGATGTCGACGGTCGTCACAGGACGGCCCCCGCCTTGAGCGCGGCTTCCACTTCGTCCGGTGTCGGCATCGCGGAGGAGCACTCGAGCCGGGAGGCGACGATGGCGCCCGCGGCGTTGGCGTACCGCATGATCTTCTCCAGGTCCCAGCCCGCGAGCAGACCGTGGCAGAGGGAGCCGCCGAAGGCGTCCCCGGCCCCGAGGCCGTTCAGGACGCTCACCGGGAGCGGCGGGACCTCGGCGGACTCACCCTTGCTGTTGACGGCGAGGACACCCTTGGGGCCCTGCTTGACCACCGCGAGTTCGACACCGGCGTCCAGCAGCGCCTGCGCCGCGGCCCGGGGTTCGCGCACTCCGGTGGCGACCTCCACCTCGTCGAGGTTGCCCACGGCGACGGTGGTGTGCTTGAGGGCCTCGGCGTAGAAGGGACGGGCGGTGTCGGGGTGGCTCCAGAACATCGGGCGCCAGTCCAGGTCGAAGACCGTGGTGCCGGCCTTGGCCCGGTGGGCCAGGGCGGCGAGGGTCGCCGTGCGGCTGGGTTCCTCGCTCAGGCCGGTCCCGGTGACCCAGAAGATCCGGGTCTCGCGGACGGCGTCGAGGTCGAGTTCGTGGGCGTCGATCTCCAGGTCCGGCGCCTTGGGCTGCCGGTAGAAGTACAGCGGGAAGTCGTCCGGCGGGAAGACCTCGCAGAAGGTGACGGGTGTCGGCAGTCCGGGGACGGCGGTGACCCAGCGGTCGTCGACGCCGAAGCCGCGCAGGGCCTCGTGCAGATAGGTGCCGAAGGGGTCGTCACCGGTGCGGGAGATCACCGCCGTCGCGCGGCCGAGGCGGGCGGCGGCGACCGCGACGTTGGTCGCCGATCCCCCGAGGAACTTCCCGAAGGACGTGACCTGCGGGAGTGGGACGCCCGTCTGTAGCGGATAGAGGTCCACCCCTATCCGCCCCATGGTGATCAGGTCGTACGCCATCGAGTTCCCTTCGTATCGGCTCGTCCCCGTGAGACCGCTCGTGGCACGTCCCCGGCACGTCCCCGTATCGGCTCTCACGGCTTTGTAGCCCCGCGCGGCGGGCCCTGTCAATGTTTTGTCCAGACATTCGGACCAGCCCTTGACACCCCCTTCGGTGAGACAGCACGCTGACGCCCATGACGTCGTTGTCACCTCAGTCACCAGTTTCCGGTGTTTCCCGCATCCGTGTCGGATCCGCCCCCGACAGCTGGGGCGTCTGGTTCCCGGACGATCCCGCCCAGGTCCCCTGGCAGCGCTTCCTCGACGAGGTCGCGCAGTCCGGCTACGAATGGATCGAGCTCGGCCCCTACGGGTACCTGCCGACCGATCCCGCACTCCTCACCGAGGAAACGACCAGGCGTGGCCTGAAGGTGTCGGCGGGCACGGTCTTCACCGGCCTGCACCACGGCGAGGCCGTCTGGGAGAAGACCTGGGCGCATGTCGCGGACAACGCGGTGCTCGCCCAGGCGATGGGCGCCGAGCACCTGGTCGTGATCCCGTCCTTCTGGCGGGACGACAAGACCGGCGAGGTTCTGGAGCCGGACACCCTCACCCCCGGCCAGTGGCGCAACCTCACCTCGCTGACCGAGCGGCTCGGCAAGGAGGTGCGGGAGCGGTACGGCCTGCAGATCGTCGTCCACCCGCACGCCGACACCCACATCGACAGCGAGGAGAACGTGGTCCGCTTCCTGGACGGCACCGACTCCGACCTCGTGTCGCTGTGCCTGGACACCGGGCACTACGCGTACTGCGGCGGCGACAGCGTCAAGCTGATCGAGACCTACGGCGAACGGATCGGATACCTGCACCTCAAGCAGGTCGACCCGGAGATCCTGGCGGACGTGCGGGCCAACCAGGTGCCGTTCGGCCCGGCCGTCGCGCGGGGCGTCATGTGCGAGCCGCCCGCCGGTGTGCCCGCGCTGGGGCCGGTGCTGGAGGCCGCGCAGAAACTGGATGTCGATCTGTTCGCGATCGTCGAGCAGGACATGTATCCGTGCGAGCCGGACGCTCCGCTGCCCATCGCGCAACGTACGCGGGCGTTCCTGAGGTCGTGCGGGGCGTAGACGCGCCCACCGGGGTGCCGGGTTCCGTGTCCGCGCGCGTGCAGGTCGTGTGTGGCTTGTCGCGCCCACGCGGCGGAGCCGCACAGAGATACAGCCCCGCGCCCCTTAACGGCGTCGCCCCTGCCGTAGCACCATAAGTGCCCATGGCTGGGAGTGCCGTCAGCACCCGATCCGGTGAAGGGCCCGGTGGCTCTTGGGAGTTCGCCATGGGCTCGCCCCATCCGCGGCTGCGGCCCGGAGTGATGAGCTACCGCGGGATCCGGCTCGCCATGAACCGGCCGCGGCGGCGGCTGGAGACCCCCATCGGGGCCTCGACCCTGCTGCTGGGGTTCGAGCAGCCCGTGCGGATCTCCCGGGCGGGCCGGACGCCGGACACGCTGGTGTCCGTGTACTGCGGGCCCACGAACACGCCCGCCGTCGGGGAGCACGGAGGGCGGTTCTCGGGCATCGAGGTGCTCATGACGCCCTGGGCCGCGTTCACCCTCTTCGGCACGCCCCAGCACGAGCTCGTCAACCGCACCGTCGACCCCGACGAGCTGCCGCACTCCCTGGGGTCGCCCCTCGGCGAACTCGCCGCCGCACTGGCCGCGTTACCGGGCTGGGCGGAGCGGTTCGGGCTGCTCGACGAGGTTCTCACCCGGTGGCGGGAGGCCGGTACGCCGAGTTCCGAGCGGGTGGTGCGGGCCTGGTCGCTGCTGGTGCGGACGGCCGGCGCGATACCGGTGCCCCGGCTGGCCGAGGAGGTCGGCTGGAGCGTACGGCACCTGGAGAACCGGTTCCGTGAGCAGATCGGGCTCGGCCCCAAGGCGGCGGCCCGCGTGCTGCGCCTGCAACGGGCCCGCCGGCTGCTGACGGAGGGGCGGAGCGCGGCGGAGACCGCCGCCCTGTGCGGCTTCTACGACCAGGCCCATCTCAGCGGTGAGTTCAAGGCGATGACAGGGTGCACGCCGAAGGAGTTCACCCAGGCCAGACGCCTTCCGGCACAGGTGTCGCCGGCGGCGGACCGGCTGAGCGGGGAGGCGACGAGCCTGGTCCTGCCGGCCCGTCCGGGCGATTGGTCCGGACCGGGTGCGCATTTTTCCAAGACCCGCCGCATTGGCTGAATACAGGCTGGGGGTCTGCCAGTTGATCCGGCGATTTCCGGCCGTTTCGGGTGCTTGGAGCTTTCCGGTGCTTCGAGTGGCCCGGATGCCTCGGTCGTTCTGGTCGTTCCGGGGGGATGGCGGGGAGCGGGAACGGGTCGGGCCTGTCGCAGCGGGCCCGGCCCGCCTCCTGTCGGCGGCGGCCTCGGGCCGATTGTCAACACGCCTCTCCCATGGGCCCCGCACACTTCTGTGCTGCACCTGTGTCACAAACTCCCCTTTTCTGTCACGCATGTCGCGCGTACGCGGGTCTTGTGTCACACGAAGTCAACAGCCGCTCTCCCACAGTCACCGAGCGTCGTTCACCGGGCACAGGCTTGGTGATCGCCAGCGCAGTGCCGGGCTCCCCCGGGCGGCCTCCCGGCCGCCGACCCCCGCGCGCGCAGGGAGGTGCAGCTCATGACCGACCGAAGGCTCTGGTCGTACAAAGAGATCGCGGCGTACATCAAGGTGCAGCCGGACACCGTACGGTCCTACCGCAAGCACGGACTGCTGCCCCAGCCCGACCATGTCGAGGGCGGCAAGCCGTTCTGGTACGCCGACACCGTGCGTGCCTGGGTCGCCTCCCGGCCGGGCAACCGGGGACGCGCTCTGGACTGACCCCGGCGGAGAAAACCAGCTGTGCCTCACGGACGCGTGAGGCACAGTGCTGCGGATGAACTTCTCCGTCAAGCCCCAGCTCTCCGGCCCGAAGACCGTGCTGCGGCCCTTCACCGAGGCCGACGCCGACGCCATGTGGGAGATCATCGGCGACCCCGAGGTCGTCCGCTTCACCTTCCCGCCGAACAGCGATCTCACCCGGGAGCGGGTGCGTTCCTGGTACGGCTCCCGCGCCGAGCAGCCCGACCGGCTGGATCTCGCCGTCACCGTCCGCGACACCGGCGAACTGGTCGGCGAGGTCGTCCTGCACGAGTGGGATCCGGACGCCCGCAGCTGCACCTTCCGCACGCTGATCGGAGCCCGGGGCCGCGGCCGCGGGCTCGGTACCGAGGCGACCCGGCTCATCGTCGGCCACGGCTTCGAACAACTGGGCCTGCACCGCGTCCAGCTGGAGCTGTACGGCGACAACGAACGGGCCCGGCACGTCTACGAGAAGGTCGGCTTCGTGGTCGAGGGGGTGCGGCGGGAGGCCGCGCTGCGGAACGGGGTGTGGGTGGACGAGGTGCTCATGGCGATCCTGGACCGGGAGTGGGCCGCGCTCGGGCCCACGGATCGATGACGGTCACTCCCGCGCCCGGGGCGGTGCCCAGCGCGGACAGGGCGGCCGGGGTCTCGTCCAGTGTGATCGTCGACGTCACCAGCAGATCGGGGCGCAGCACCCCCGCACGGACCAGCTCCAGCATCTGCGGGTAGGTGTGCGCGGCCATGCCGTGACTGCCCAGGATCTCCAGTTCCAGGGCGATGGCACGGGCCAGCGGGACGGGGGTCGTGCCGTCCGCCGAGGGAAGCAGGCCGACCTGGACGTGACGGCCGCGGCGGCGCAGTCCGTCCACCGAGGCGGCGCAGGTGGCGGGGGAACCGAGCGCGTCGAGTGAGAGGTGGGCGCCGCCCCCGGTCAGCTCACGGACCGCCTCGGCCGTGTCCGGCACCCCCCGCGCGTCCACGCACTCCGCCGCACCGAACCTCCGCGCCAGGTCCAGGGCCTTCGGGGAGACGTCCACCGCCACCACCCGCGCCCCGCTCGCCGCCGCGATCATCACCGCCGAGAGGCCCACGCCTCCGCAGCCGTGCACCGCCACCCACTGCCCCGCCGCGACCCGGCCCTGCTGCACCACCGCCCGGTACGCCGTGGCGAACCGGCAGCCGAGGGAGGCGGCGGTGGCGTACGACAGGCCGTCGGGGATCGCGACCAGGTTCACGTCGGCGTGGTCCAGGGCCACGTACTGGGCGAAGGAGCCCCAGTGCGTGAAGCCGGGCTGGGTCTGCCGCTCGCACACCTGGTGGTCGCCGGCCGCGCAGGACGGGCAGCTGCCGCAGCCGCACACGAAGGGGACGGTCACCCGGTCGCCCGCTCGCCACCTCGTGACCAGGCCTCCGACCTCCTGTACGACACCGGCGAGTTCGTGCCCGGGCACGTGCGGCAGGGTGATGTCCGGGTCGTGGCCCATCCAGCCGTGCCAGTCGCTGCGGCACAGGCCGGTGGCCTCGACGCGCACGGTCACCCCGTGGGCGGCCGGTCGGGGGTCGGCCAGCTCACGCACCTCGGCCGGCTCCCCGTACCGCTCGAACACCACTGCCCGCATGTGCCCTCACCCTCGCCTTCGCCCGCGCAGACCCACGGTGCCCCGCGGGGGCCAGAGGTGACCCAGGTGACCCGCGTGACCCGCGGACCTCCGTCCACCATGGATCTCCGCGAACGCTAACCGTGCGCGTCGACCTTGTCCCGCCCGGGCCCGTCGGACGCGGGTCGGTCGGACGCGTCGGGCGCGGGTCCGTCGGGGGCGGGGGCGTCGGGCGCCGGTCCGTCGGGGGCGGCGGCCGGTGCCTGCCGGGCCGGCTCCCCCTCGCTCAGTCCGAACCGCTGGTGGAACCTGCGCAGCGGTGCCGGTGCCCACCAGGTGGCCCTGCCGGTGAGGCGCATGATGGCCGGGACCAGGAGGCTGCGCACCACCATCGCGTCCATCAGGACCGCCAGGGCGATCCCCAGGCCGAGCATCTTGGTGTTGGTGACGCGCGAGGTGCCGATCGCGACCATCACCACCGCCAGGATGACCGCCGCCGCCGTGATCAGGCCTCCGGTGCGCCGCAGGCCCAGAGCGACCGCCCCTTCGTGGTCGCCGGTGCGGTCGTACTCCTCCTTGATGCGGGAGAGCAGGAAGACGCCGTAGTCCATCGAGAGGCCGAAGGCGACGCAGAACATCAGGACCGGGAGGGTGGTCTCTATGGATCCGGGGCTGGTGAAGCCGAGCAGGCCGGAGAGGTGGCCGTCCTGGAAGACCCAGACCACCGCGCCGAACATCGCCGTCAGGCTGAGCGCGTTGAGCAGCACCGCCTGGAGCGGGATCAGCACACTGCCGGTCAGCAGGAAGACCAGGAACAGGGTGACTATGGCGATGAAGGCCACCGCCCAGGGCAGCCGGTCGCCGATCGCGTGCTTGGAGTCGACCAGGACGGCCGCCGTGCCGGTCACGGCGGTCTCGAAGGGAGCGGCTGTGGCGCGCAGGTCACCCACCAGGTTCTGGGCCGTGTCGTCGACGGCCTCGCCCTTGGGCAGCACCGTGAAGTACGCCGAGTCGCCGTTCACCATCGGGCCGTCCACCCGGGCCACCTCCGGCAGCGCGGCCACGCGCTCCTTGTAGGCCGCGTACTGGGCCTGGGTCGCCCTGCCCTCGGCGAGGACCTCGAGGCCGCCGCCGGGACTGCCCGGGAAGCCGTCCCTGATGTGCTGCTGCACGATGTGGGACTCGGCCGAGGAGGGCAGCTGGCGGTCGTCCGCCGTGCCGAACTTCACGCCGAGGAAGGGCAGTCCGAGGAGGACGAGGGCGGCCGTGGTGGCCAGCGCGAAGAAGGGGGCGCGGCGCATGACCAGGCTCGCCGTGCGGCCCCAGGCGCTGCCGCCCTCGTCGGTGGGGGCCGGCGCGGGGCCGCCCCGGCGGAACAGGCGGCGCAGGTCGAGGGAGTTGACCCGGTCGCCCAGCAGGATCAGCGCCGCCGGGAGCAGGATCAGGGCGGCAGCGGCGGCCAGCAGGACCACGGCCATGCCGGCGTAGGCGAAGGAGCGCAGGAAGTACTGGGGGAAGAGGAGCATCGCCGCCAGGGACACCGCGACCGTGAGGGCGGAGAACAGGACCGTGCGGCCGGCTGTGCGCAGGGTGGTGCCGATGGCCGTCGACGGGTCGGCGCCGGCGGCGAGTTCCTCGCGGAAGCGGCGGACGATGAACAGGGCGTAGTCGATGGCGAGGCCGAGGCCCAGCGCCGTGGTGAGGTTCATCGCGAAGATGGAGACGTCGGTGAACCGGGTGAGGCCACTGAGGACGGCGTTGGTGCCGAGGATCGCGACGATGCCGATGCCGAGCGGCAGCAGGGCGGCGATCGCGCTGCCGAAGACCATCACCAGCAGCACCAGGGTGATCGGCAGGGCGATCATCTCGGCGCGGGTCAGGTCCTCCTGGATGATGGTCTGCATCTCGTGCCGCACGGCGACGCCGCCGCCGAGCTTGACCTCCACCGGCCCGTGTGTGCCGCGCAGGGCGGGGGCGATGCGGTCGAGGGTCTCCCCCATGGTCTTCTCGTCGCCCGTGATGCGGGCGGCTATCAGCGCTTCGTGGCCGTCCTCCGCGCGCAGGGCGGAGGACGCCCCCGCGTCGGCCTGCCAGTAGGAGCCGACGCCGACGATGCCCTTCTCGGCGGCCAGGCTCGCGGTGAGCCGGTTCGCCTCGGCGACTACCCCCGGGTCGTCCACGGAGGCCCTGCCCGCGTCGACCAGCAGCAGCAGGTTGGGCTGGGAGCCGGGGAACTCACGCTCCAGGGCCTTGGTCGCGTACGTGGACTGCGCGCCCGGATCCTCCCAGCCGCCGCTGCCCAGCCGCTCGGCGACCCCGCTGCCGGCCAGTACCGCGAGCGCGGTGAGCAGCAGGGCCGCGAGCAGCGACAGCCTGGGCCGGGCGGTCACGAAGCGGGTCCAGCCTCCGGGACGGGGTGGGCTGTTGACTTCGGTCATCGTGCGGTGTCCCCTTCACCCTGCAAGCAGTCGTGCACGCCGTAAAATGGCAAACACGAGAGAGCGCTCGCGTTTATGGAGCTCCAGAATGCGAGCGACCACTCGCGTTTGTCAATCGGGTCGGGAAAGCTGGGGAAAACGCGTGGCCGAGAGCCAGGAGAAGGAACAGCCTCGCCGCCGCCAGGCGCGCGGCGAGCGGCGTATCGCGCAGCTGCTCGAAGCCGCGGCCAGCGTGTTCTGCACGACCGGCTACACCGCCGCCAGCACCAACGCCATCGCCCGCGAGGCGGGCGTCTCACCGGGCACGCTCTACCAGTTCTTCCCGAACAAGGAAGCGATCGCGATCGAGCTGGGCGACCGTCTCATGCACGAGATGCGCGACACCTACGGCGAGGCGCTCGCACCGGTCGATCCCGCGACCCCGCTGGAGGAGGCCGTCGGCGCGGCCGTGGACCGGTTCATCGCCTTCAACTGCGACCATCCGGTGTTCTTCGCCCTGATGCACGGGCCCGACATCCCCGGCCACATCGCCGAGGAGCACGACGCGCTGCACGCCACCCTGCTCGCCCGCATCGAGGGCCTGCTCTCCTCCCTGCTGCCGGACACGCCGCCCGCCGACCTCACCCGCACCGCACACATGTGCCTGGGGCTGTACAAGGCGGGCCTGGAGCTGGTCCTGGGCCACGGGGGCGCCGAGCGCGACGCGTACGTGCAGGAGCTGAAGCACGTGCTGATCCGCTATCTGGAGCCACTGGTGGGCTCCCGGCTCGGCCGCGTCGAGGACAGCGGCGCCGGGGCCGCTACGACCCGGTAGTCCGGGTACCCGCCTCCCCTGCCGGAAGCGTCCGCACACCCTCCGCGCGGCGGGTCCTGTTCTTTGATTCATACCCCCTAGGGGTATAGTCTCCATAGACGGGAGACCTCTCACGGCCCCGCCCGCCCCACCTGCCTCCACGAGGAGAACGACATGACCGCTCAAATCGACACCCCGGGCTCCGTCACCACCGTCTACCAGGTGAACGGCATGAGCTGCGGCCACTGCGAGGGCGCCGTCTCCGCCGAGCTCTCCGCGCTCGCCGGTGTCACCTCGGTGAAGGCCGTCGCCTCGACCGGCGAGGTCACGGTCGTCTCCGTCGCCGCGCTCGACGAGGAGGCCGTACGCGCCGCCGTCGACGAGGCGGGCTTCGAGCTGGCCGGCCAGGTCTGAGGCACCCGCACCCGCGCACCTCTCCTCGACACCCCCTCCTCCACCATCGGGCCGTGCCGACCAGCTGATACTGGTTCCGTACGGCCCGGTCCGCTTCCTGGAGCACGGACATGACCAGCACCACCACGGAAACGCCGATAGCCGAACCGCCCGCGCCGACCGCCGAGGTCGAACTGCTCATCGGCGGGATGACCTGCGCCTCCTGCGCGGCCCGCATCGAGAAGAAGCTCAACCGCATGGACGGCGTCGTCGCGACGGTCAACTACGCGACGGAGAAGGCCAAGGTCAGCTATCCGGCCGGGACCGAGGTCGCCGACCTGATCGCGGCCGTGGTGAAGACCGGGTACACCGCCGAGGAACCCGTGCCCGTCCCGGAGCCGGTCCGGGAGGACACCCCCGAGGAGCCCGAACTCGCGGGCCTGCGGCACCGGCTCCTCGTCTCCGTGCTGCTCGCCGCGCCCGTCGTCCTGCTCGCGATGATCCCGTCGCTCCAGTTCGACAACTGGCAGTGGCTCTCGCTGACGCTCGCCGCGCCCGTGGTCGTCTGGGGCGGCGGCCCGCTGCACAAGGCCGCCTGGACGAACCTGCGGCACGGCGCGGCCACCATGGACACGCTGGTCTCGGTCGGCACGATGGCCGCGCTCGGCTGGTCGCTGTGGGCGCTGTTCTTCGGCGACGCGGGCATGCCCGGCATGCGGCACCCCTTCGAACTCACCGTCTCCCGTACGGACGGCGCCTCCACGATCTACCTGGAGGTCGCCGCCGGGGTGACCGCCTTCATCCTGCTCGGCCGCTATCTGGAGGCCCGCTCCAAGCGACGCGCGGGGGCGGCACTGCGGGCGCTCATGGAGCTGGGCGCGAAGGACGTGGCCGTGCTGCGGCACGGGAGGGAAGTGCGGATCCCGGTCGACCTGCTGGCCGTCGGGGACCGGTTCGTCGTGCGGCCCGGGGAGAAGATCGCCACCGACGGGACGGTCGTGGAGGGCACCTCCGCCGTGGACGCCTCGATGCTGACCGGCGAGTCGGTCCCGGTGGACGTCGGGCCCGGCGACGCCGTCACCGGCGCGACCGTGAACGCCGGCGGCCGGCTGGTCGTCGAGGCCGGCCGGATCGGCGCGGACACCCGGCTCGCGCGCATGGCACAGCTGGTCGAGGCCGCGCAGACCGGCAAGGCCGAGGTGCAGCGGCTCGCCGACCGGATCTCCGGGGTCTTCGTGCCGGCGGTGCTGCTGATCGCGCTCGCCACCTTCGGCGGCTGGCTCGGCGCGACGGGCGACACGGTCGCCGCGTTCACGGCCGCCGTCGCGGTCCTGATCATCGCCTGCCCGTGCGCGCTCGGGCTCGCCACGCCGACCGCGCTCATGGTCGGCACCGGGCGCGGCGCCCAGCTCGGCATCCTCATCAAGGGCCCGGAGGTCCTGGAGTCCACGCGCCGCGTCGACACCGTCGTCCTCGACAAGACCGGGACCGTCACCACCGGCCGGATGACCCTGCAGGACGTGTACGTCGTCGACGGCACCGACGAGCGGCGGCTGCTGCGGCTCGCGGGCGCCCTGGAACACGCCTCCGAGCACCCGGTCGCCCGCGCGGTCGCGGCGGGCGCGGCGCAGAGGGCCGGGGAGCTCCCGGCGGCCGAGCGGTTCGAGAACGTGCCCGGGCGCGGAGTGCGCGGGCGGGTGGAGGGCCACGAGGTGGCCGTGGGGCGCCTCTTCGAGACGGTCCCTGACGGGGTGGCCCGCGCGAAGGAGGAGGCCGAGCGGGGCGGCCGCACGGCCGTCGTCGTGGGCTGGGACGGCGTGGCACGCGGGGTGCTCGCGGTCGCGGACGCGGTCAAGGAGACGAGCGCCGAGGCGGTACGGCAGCTGCGGGCGCTGGGGCTCACCCCGGTGCTGCTGACCGGCGACAACCGGGCGGTCGCGGAGGCGGTCGCGGAAGCGGTCGGGATCGACCGGGTGATCGCCGAGGTGCTGCCCGAGGACAAGGTCGACGTCGTACGGCGGCTGCAGGCCGAGGGCCGGGTCGTCGCCATGGTCGGGGACGGTGTCAACGACGCGGCCGCGCTCGCCACAGCCGATCTGGGGCTGGCCATGGGGACGGGCACGGACGCGGCGATCGAGGCGAGCGACCTGACGCTGGTGCGCGGGGATCTGCGGGTGGCCGCGGACGCGATCCGGCTGTCCCGGCGGACCCTGGCGACGATCAAGGGCAACCTGGTGTGGGCCTTCGGCTACAACGTCGCCGCGCTGCCGCTGGCCGCCGCCGGGCTGCTGAACCCGATGATCGCGGGGGCGGCGATGGCCTTCTCGTCGGTGTTCGTCGTGACGAACAGCCTGCGACTGCGCGCCTTCAAGTAATACCGCCGAGTAGGACGTCGCCGATCAGGGAGACCCCTGGAGTCCTGCGCGAGCCTCACATAAGCTCTTCACAAGGCTCGCGCATCATCCTTACGCTGGGGCCTCGATCGCCGTATCCGGTCTCTTGCGCATCTAACGGACATATGCAAGAGACACAGATCACAGTGATGTGAACGTAACCATCGAAGGGGTTCGAAGGTCTAAGTTGACGATGTCAGGAAGCGTCTTGGGGGGCGTGACCTGACATCTGGGGATGTCTTGGGGGACTTCCTCAGAGATGCGTTGCCGGGGCACGTACACCGGGAAGCTTTGAGCGGCCCTCCCAGCGTGCGCTGTCCCGGCAGACCGCACACGGCGGTGGTGGGACGAGTTCTGCTCGTTCTGCTCAACCGCAGGCAGAACAACCGAAGATGGTTGCACAACAGCGAATTCAGGCGCTGTTCTCACAACGCCCGGCCGGATCCCGTGGGGGGAATCCGCACCGGGACATGGGAAGGCGCCCTGGTCGTCGGCCCGTGGGGGGACTGGCGCCGGGGCGCCTTCCGTATGCCCTGCGCACCGGCCACCGGGAGTCACGCGCAGCCGGCCGCCGCACCACCGCGCGCACGAGCCCGTCGACGACCGCCGCCGCGACGCAGGACCACCGGGGACGCCCCGACCACTGCCCGGACACACCACTGCCCGGGACATCGGTCCCGGGCAGTCAGGAAAATTCATCCACGACGGGGCGCCCCGAACAGCGGCGCCCCCACCGGCAGGTGTCAGCGCTCCTCGACGGGGACGAAGTCGCGCTCGACGACACCCGTGTAGATCTGGCGCGGGCGGCCGATGCGGGAGCCGGGCTCCTTGATCATCTCGTGCCACTGGGCGATCCAGCCCGGGAGGCGGCCCAGGGCGAACAGGACCGTGAACATCTCGGTCGGGAAGCCCATGGCCCGGTAGATCAGGCCGGTGTAGAAGTCGACGTTCGGGTAGAGGTTGCGCGAGACGAAGTAGTCGTCGGAGAGCGCGTGCTCCTCCAGCTTCAGCGCGATGTCCAGCAGCTCGTCGGACTTGCCGAGGGCGGAGAGGACGTCGTGCGCCGCGGCCTTGATGATCTTCGCGCGCGGGTCGAAGGACTTGTACACCCGGTGGCCGAAGCCCATCAGGCGGACGCCGTCCTCCTTGTTCTTCACCTTGCGGATGAAGGAGTCGACGTCGCCGCCGTTGGCCTGGATGCCCTCGAGCATCTCCAGCACGGACTGGTTGGCGCCGCCGTGCAGCGGACCCCACAGGGCGGAGATGCCGGCCGAGATCGAGGCGAACATGTTCGCCTGCGAGGAGCCGACCAGACGGACCGTGGACGTCGAGCAGTTCTGCTCGTGGTCCGCGTGCAGGATCAGCAGCTTGTCGAGGGCGGAGACGACGACCGGGTCGAGCTCGTACTCCTGCGCCGGCACCGAGAACGTCATGCGCAGGAAGTTCTCGACGTAGCCGAGGTCGTTGCGCGGGTAGACGAACGGGTGACCGATCGACTTCTTGTAGGCGTACGCCGCGATCGTCGGAAGCTTGGCGAGCAGCCGGATCGTGGAGAGGTTGCGCTGCTTCTCGTCGAACGGGTTGTGGCTGTCCTGGTAGAACGTGGACAGCGCGGAGACCACCGACGACAGCATGGCCATCGGGTGGGCGTCGCGCGGGAAGCCGCGGTAGAAGTTCTTGACGTCCTCGTGCAGCAGCGTGTGCTGGGTGATGTCGCTCTTGAAGACGGACAGCTCGTCGACCGTCGGCAGTTCGCCGTTGATCAACAGGTACGCGACCTCGAGGAAGGTCGACCGCTCGGCCAGCTGCTCGATCGGGTAGCCGCGGTACCGGAGGATGCCCTGCTCGCCGTCGAGGTAGGTGATGGCGGATTTATAGGCGGCGGTGTTGCCGTAGCCGCTGTCCAGGGTCACCAGACCGGTCTGGGCGCGAAGCTTCCCGATGTCGAAGCCCTTGTCGCCGACGGTGCTGTCGATCACCGGGTAGGTGTACTCGCCATCGCCGAACCGCAGTACTACAGCGTTGTTGGTGTGCTCGCTCACGTCATCCCTCACCGACGTTGTGCCTCTTCTTCGAGGTTGCCCTGACTGTCTCTAACCATCCCCCATTTGGCGCACGAGAGTGCACTCGGGGTCGACCATTGGGCTTATCGGCGGCACTCAGTGCCGCCAACCAGCTCATCCTGCCGCCTTCGTCACGCTTGGGGAAGTGCTCTGTGACCTTCACGACTCATTTGATCGATCATTTTTTGTGATGTCCCGACGATCCCGTACGAACCGCCCGTCAGCGGCCTGCCAGCCGGTGGTCCAGGGCCGTGCAGCGACGGCCCGCCGACACCGTGCGCACCGCCTGACCGATCGCCTTGCGGGAGCCGACGAGGACGACCAGCCTCTTGGCGCGCGTCACGGCCGTATACAAGAGGTTCCGTTGAAGCATCATCCATGCTCCCGTGGTGACGGGGATCACCACGGCGGGATATTCACTTCCCTGTGAACGGTGAATGGTGACCGCGTACGCGTGGGCCAGTTCGTCCAGTTCGTCGAACTCGTACGGCACCTCCTCGTCCTCGTCGGTCAGCACCGTGAGGCGCTGGTCGACCGGATCGAGCGAGGTCACCACGCCCACGGTGCCGTTGAAGACACCGTTTTTCCCCTTGTCGTAATTGTTGCGGATCTGGGTGACCTTGTCGCCGACGCGGAAGACCCGGCCGCCGAACCGCTTCTCGGGCACGTCGGGACGACCGGGGGTGACGGCCTGCTGGAGCAGGCCGTTGAGGGCGCCCGCCCCGGCCGGGCCGCGGTGCATGGGCGCGAGCACCTGCACGTCCCGGCGCGGATCCAGGCCGAACTTCGCCGGAATGCGCCGGGCCGCCACGTCCACCGTGAGGCGACCCGCCTCCTCCGTGTCGTCCTCGACGAAGAGGAAGAAGTCCTTCATGCCGTCGGTGACCGGGTGCTGTCCGGCGTTGATCCGGTGCGCGTTGGTCACCACGCCGGACTGCTGGGCCTGGCGGAACACGCGCGTGAGGCGCACGGCGGGCACCGGGCTGCCGTCGGCCAGCAGATCGCGCAGCACCTCGCCCGCGCCGACGCTGGGCAACTGGTCGACATCGCCCACGAACAGCAGGTGCCCGCCCGGAGGTACGGCCTTGACCAGCTTGTTGGCGAGGAGCAGGTCGAGCATCGACGCCTCGTCGACCACCACCAGGTCGGCGTCCAGCGGGCGGTCCCGGTCGTAGGCCGCGTCGCCGCCGGGCTTGAGCTCCAGCAGCCGGTGGACGGTGGACGCCTCGGCGCCGGTCAGCTCCGCCAGGCGCTTGGCGGCGCGGCCGGTGGGGGCGGCCAGCACGACCTTCGCCTTCCTGGCGCGGGCCAGTTCCACGATCGAGCGGACGGTGAAGGACTTGCCGCAGCCGGGGCCGCCGGTGAGCACCGCGACCCGCTCGGTCAGCGCGAGCCGGACGGCCGCCTCCTGCTCGGGCGCGAGTTCGGCGCCGGTTCGGGTCCGCAGCCAGGCCAGCGCCTTGTCCCAGGCCACGTCCCGGAAGGCCGGCATCCGGTCGTCCTCGGTGCGCAGCAGGCGCAACAGCTGGGCGGAGAGGGAGAGTTCGGCGCGATGGAAGGGGACCAGGTAGACGGCGGTGACGGGCTCTCCCCCGTCGGCCGCCGGGACCTTCTCGCGTACGACCCCGGGGTCCTCGCCCTCCTGGGGCGGCGCCGCGAGTTCGGCGAGGCACTCGATGACCAGGCCGGTGTCGACCTGGAGCAGCTTCACCGCGTCGGCGATCAGCCGCTCCTCGGGGAGGTAGCAGTGGCCCTGGTCGGTGGCCTGGGACAGCGCGTACTGGAGGCCCGCCTTGACGCGCTCCGGGCTGTCGTGCGGGATGCCGACGGACTGGGCGATCTTGTCGGCGGTGAGGAAGCCGATGCCCCAGACGTCCGCGGCGAGCCGGTAGGGCTGGTTCCTCACCACCGAGATGGAGGCGTCGCCGTACTTCTTGTAGATGCGGACCGCGATGGAGGTGGACACCTCGACGGTCTGCAGGAAGAGCATGACCTCCTTGATCGCCTTCTGCTCCTCCCAGGCTTCGGCGATCTTCTTCGTGCGTTTCGGGCCGAGGCCGGGGACCTCGACGAGCCGCTTCGGCTCCTCCTCGATGATCTTCAGGGTGTCCATGCCGAAGTGCCGGGTGATGCGGTCGGCGAAGACCGGGCCGATTCCCTTGACCAGTCCTGAGCCGAGGTAGCGGCGGATGCCCTGGACCGTGGCGGGCAGGACGGTCGTGTAGTTCTCGACGGTGAACTGCTTGCCGTACTGCGGATGGGAGCCCCAGCGGCCCTCCATGCGCAGGGACTCGCCGACCTGGGCGCCGAGCAGCGCGCCGACGACCGTGAGGAGGTCGCCGCCGCCTCTGCCGGTGTCGACACGGGCGACCGTGTAGCCGTTCTCCTCGTTCGCGTACGTGATGCGCTCGAGCACGCCTTCCAGCGTGGCCGTACGCCGCTCTCCCGCCTGGGCGGCCCCCGCCTGATCGGTCATGATCCGACGTTACCGCCCGCCACCGACAGGCCCCGGGGGGCGACCGGCGGCCGCCTGCCGGTGGCTGTTCATCACGATCCGGTCTCGGGATGCCGTCGAGGGCTTGATTAACCCCCGTGTAATCGATTCCAATCCTTCCTACACGTCGATGTAATCGATTCCACGACCTCGACGTCCATGAACCGAGTCCACAAGGAGGTGGGGCGGCGATGGCGAGCATCAAGGACGTCGCGGCCGAGGCGGGGGTCTCCGTCGCCACGGTGTCGCGCGTCCTGAACGACCATCCGTCGGTCAGCGAGGACGCACGCACGCGTGTGCTGGCCGCGGTCGAGGCGCTGGGCTACCGACCGAACGCCGTCGCCCGGTCGCTGCGCACGGACCAGACCCGCACCCTCGGCCTGGTCATCAGCGACGTGCTCAACCCGTACTTCACCGAGCTGGCCCGCTCCGTCGAGGAGGAGGCCCGCGCGCTCGGCTACAGCGTCATCATCGGCAACGCAGACGAGCGGCCCGACCTCCAGGACCACCACGTACGGACCCTGCTGGACCGCCGGATCGACGGCCTCCTGGTCTCCCCGACCGACGGCGGCTCGCCGCTGATCCTCGACGCAGCGCGCGCGGGGACGCCGATGGTGTTCGTCGACCGGTGGATCCCGGGCGTCGACGTGCCGGTGGTGCGGTCGGACGGCCGCGCGGCCGTGCGGGACCTCGTCGCGCATCTGCACGGGCTGGGGCACCGCAGGCTCGCCATCATCGCGGGCCCCGCGGCCACCACCACCGGCAGCGAGCGCGTCGAGGCCTTCCGGGCCGCCATGGCCGAGTACGGGCTCCCCCTCCCGGACGCCTACATAGGCCAGGGCGACTTCCAGGCCGAGAGCGGCCGCCGGGTCACCGAGGGCTTCCTCGACCTGCCCGAGCCGCCCGAGGTCGTGTTCGCCGCCGACAACCTGATGGCCCTGGGCGCCCTGGACGCCGTACGCGCGCGTGGACTGCGGGTTCCGCGGGACATCGCGCTGGCCGCGTTCGACGACATCCGCTGGTTCGTGCACACCGACCCGCCGATCACCGCCATCGCCCAACCCACGGGCGAACTGGGACGGGCCGCCGTCCGGGCGCTGGTCGACCGCATCGAGGGACGGCCCCCGCAGTCCGTCACCCTCCCGGCCCGGCTCGTCGTACGCCGTTCGTGCGGCGAGCCGGTCCCCCAAGAGCCGCCCGCTCCGGAGGAGTTCCCCGCCTCCGCGGAGCCGTCCCCCGTAACGAACAGGAGCCAGACGTGAGCAACGCGGACGAGTTGCTGCGCATCGAAGGCATACGCAAGACCTTCCCCGGTGTGGTCGCGCTCGACAGCGTCGACTTCGACCTGCGCCGGGGCGAGGTGCATGTGCTGCTCGGTGAGAACGGCGCGGGCAAGAGCACCCTCATCAAGATGCTCTCCGGCGCCTACCGGCCCGACGCCGGGCGGATCCTGGCCGGCGGCGAGGAGGTGCGCATCCATGGCGCACAGGACTCCGAGCGCCTCGGGATCGCCACCATCTACCAGGAGTTCAACCTCGTTCCCGATCTCACCGTCGCCGAGAACATCTTCCTGGGACGGCAGCCGCGCCGCTTCGGGATGATCGACCGGAAGCGGATGGAGACCGAGGCGGCCGCCCTGCTGGAGCGGGTGGGAGTGAACGTCCCGCCCCGCACGCGCGTGCGTGAACTCGGCATCGCCCGCCTGCAGATGGTCGAGATCGCCAAGGCGCTCAGTCTGAACGCACGCGTGCTGATCATGGACGAGCCGACCGCCGTGCTCACCTCCGAGGAGGTCGAGAAGCTCTTCGCCATCGTGCGCAGGCTGCGCGAGGACGGCGTCGGTATCGTGTTCATCACGCACCACCTGGAGGAGATCGCCGCCCTCGGCGACCGGGTCACGGTCATCCGGGACGGCAGGAGTGTCGGGCAGGTCCCGGCCACCACGCCCGAGGACGAGCTGGTGCGGCTCATGGTGGGTCGCTCCATCGAGCAGCAGTACCCCAGGGAGCGCGCCGAGACGGGCGCCGCGCTGCTGTCCGTCGAGGGACTCACGCGGGACGGCGTCTTCCACGACATCGGCTTCGAGGTGCACGCCGGTGAGGTCGTCGGTGTCGCCGGGCTCGTCGGCGCCGGCCGTACCGAGGTCGTACGGGCCGTCTTCGGGGCGGACCCGTACGACCGCGGAGCCGTCCGGGTCGCCGGCGCGCACCTTCCCCGGTACGACGTGAACGCCGCGCTGGCGGCCGGGATCGGGCTCGTGCCCGAGGACCGCAAGGGCCAGGGGCTGGTGCTCGACCAGTCGGTGGAGGAGAACCTCGGGCTCGTCACCATGCGGGCCGCGACCCGGGGCGGGCTGGTGGACCTGAAGAGCCAGCACGAGGCGGCGGCGCGGATCGCGGGGCAGCTGGGCGTGCGGATGGCGGGCCTCGGCCAGCAGGTGCGCACGCTCTCCGGCGGCAACCAGCAGAAGGTCGTCATCGGCAAATGGCTGCTGGCCGACACCAAGGTGCTGATCCTCGACGAGCCGACGCGCGGGATCGACGTCGGCGCCAAGGTCGAGATCTACCAGCTCATCAACGAGCTGACGGCCGCCGGTGCCGCCGTCCTGATGATCTCCAGCGATCTGCCCGAGGTGCTCGGCATGAGCGACCGGGTGCTGGTGATGGCCCAGGGCCGGATCGCCGGCGAGCTGTCGGCGGCCGAGGCGACCCAGGACTCCGTCATGGCGCTCGCCGTCGGCACCCCCCTTCACCACGAAGACAACGCAAACGACGCAACCGAAGAACTGGAGGCCGGCCGTGGCCGCTGAGACGCTCAAGAGCGGGGCGGGCGCCGGGGGCGCCGCGGCGGTCCGCCGTCTGCTCCTCGACAACGGCGCGCTGACCGCGCTGATCGTCCTCGTCATCGCCATGTCGGCGCTGTCGGGTGACTTCCTGACCACGGACAACCTGCTCAACGTGGGTGTCCAGGCGGCCGTGACCGCCATTCTCGCCTTCGGCGTGACCTTCGTGATCGTCTCGGCGGGCATCGACCTGTCGGTCGGCTCGGTGGCGGCCCTGTCGGCCACCGTGCTGGCCTGGAGCGCCACGCAGCACGGTGTGCCGGTGGTGCTCGCGGTGGTCCTGGCCGTCGCGACCGGTATCGCGGCAGGTCTGGTGAACGGTTTCCTCATCGCCTACGGCAAGCTGCCGCCGTTCATCGCGACCCTCGCGATGCTGTCGGTGGCGCGCGGTCTGTCGCTGGTGATCTCCGAGGGTTCGCCGATCGCCTTCCCCGACTCGGTCTCGCACCTCGGTGACACGCTCGGCGGCTGGCTGCCGGTGCCGGTGCTCGTGATGGTCGTGATGGGGCTGATCGCCGCGTTCGTGCTCGGCCGGACCTACATCGGCCGTTCGATGTACGCCATCGGCGGCAACGAGGAGGCGGCCCGCCTCTCCGGTCTGCGGGTGAAGAAGCAGAAGCTCGCGATCTACGCGCTGTCCGGTGTGTTCGCGGCCGCGGCGGGCGTCGTGCTCGCCTCCCGGCTGTCCTCGGCGCAGCCGCAGGCCGCCGACGGCTACGAGCTGGACGCGATCGCCGCGGTCGTCATCGGCGGCGCCTCCCTCGCGGGTGGTACGGGCAAGGCCTCGGGCACCCTGATCGGCGCGCTGATCCTGGCGGTGCTGCGCAACGGGCTGAACCTGCTGTCCGTCTCCGCCTTCTGGCAGCAGGTCGTCATCGGTGTCGTCATCGCGCTGGCGGTGCTCCTCGACACGGTGCGCCGCAAGGCGGGGGCGACCCCGATGGCGGCCGGGACGGGCAGCGGCGGCGGCAAGGGCCGGCAGGCGGCGACGTACGGCCTCGCGGCCGTGGTCACCGTCGCGATCGTCGGCGCGACCTCCTTCCTGCACGGCGGGAACGGGGCGAGCGCGAACCCGAAGGTCGGTCTGGCGCTGTCCACGCTCAACAACCCGTTCTTCGTGCAGATCCAGTCGGGCGCGAAGGCCGAGGCGAAGAAGCTGGGCGTGGACCTGACGGTCACCGACGCGCAGAACGACGCCTCGCAGCAGGCCAACCAGCTCCAGAACTTCACCAGTTCCGGCCTCGACTCGATCATCGTCAACCCGGTGGACTCGGACGCGGCGAGCAACTCGGTGAAGGCCGCCGACAAGGCGAAGATCCCGGTGATCGCGGTCGACCGGGGCGTCAACAAGGCCACGGTGGACGCGCTGGTCGCCTCCGACAACGTGGCCGGCGGTGAGCTGGCGGCCAGGACGGTCGCCGAGAAGCTGGGCGGCACCGGCAAGATCGTGATCCTCCAGGGCCAGGCGGGCACCTCCGCGGCGCGCGAGCGGGCGGAAGGTTTCGCCAAGGGTCTGAAGGCCTACCCCGGCATCCAGGTGCTGGCCCAGCAGCCGGCCGACTTCGACCGCACCAAGGGCCTCGACGTGATGTCGAACCTGCTCCAGGCGCACCCGGACGTCCAGGGCGTCATCGCCGCCAACGACGAGATGGCGCTCGGCGCGATCAAGGCGCTGGGCTCCAAGGCCGGCAAGTCCGTCCAGGTCGTCGGCTTCGACGGCACCCCGGACGGGCTGGCGGCCGTCAAGAACGGCACGCTGTACGCGTCCGTGGCGCAGCAGCCGTCCCAGCTGGGCAGGATCGCGGTGGACAACGCGCTCAAGGCGCTTCAGGGCAAGAAGGTCGAGAAGACGGTGAAGGTGCCGGTGAAGGTGGTCACGAAGGAGAACGTGGCCGGCTTCAGCGGCTGACATTCGGCGAGCGGGCGGACGGTCACCCGGGGGAACACCTCCGGGGACCGTCCGCCCCGCGTCACGTATCAGGGGAGTCACTTCATGTACGACTACGACCTTCTGGTCGTAGGGTCGGCCAACGCCGACCTGGTGATCGACGTCGAGCGCAGGCCCGCCGCCGGTGAGACGGTGCTCGGTTCGGACCTGGCGGTCCACCCCGGCGGCAAGGGAGCGAACCAGGCCGTCGCGGCCGCCCGGCTCGGGGCCCGTACGGCCCTGCTGGCCCGGGTCGGCGAGGACGCGTACGGCCGGCTGCTGCTCGACTCGCAGCGGGCGGCCGGGGTCGACACGGCGGGCGTCCTGGTGGGCGGGGCGCCGACCGGCGTCGCGCTGATCACCGTGGACCCGTCGGGCGACAACAGCATCGTGGTGTCACCGGGGGCGAACGGGCGGCTCACCCCGGCGGACGTCCGCGCGGCCGGCGGCCTCCTGCACGCCTCCCGGGTGGTGTCGGCGCAGCTGGAGATCCCGCTGGAGACGGTCGTGGAGGTCGTGCGGAACCTGGCGCCGGGCAGCCGCTTCGTGCTGAACCCGTCACCGCCGCGCCCGTTGCCCGCCGAGGTGCTGGCGGCCTGCGACCCGCTGATCGTCAACGAGCACGAGGCGAAGGTGATCCTCGGCGGGGCGGGCGCGAGCGGGGAACCGGAGGACTGGGCACGTCTGCTGCTCGCGAAGGGGCCGAAGTCGGTGGTCGTGACGCTGGGTTCGGAAGGCGCGCTGGTGGCGTCGGCGGAGGGCGTCTTTCGGGTGTCGTCCGTGAAGGTGGCGGCGGTGGACACGACGGGTGCGGGTGACTCCTTCACCGCGGCGCTGGCCTGGCGGCTGGGCACGGGTTCCGCCCTGGCCGAGGCGGCGGCCTACGCGGCGCGGGTCGGGGCGGCGGCGGTGACCCGGCGGGGCGCGCAGGAGTCGTTCCCGACGGCCCGGGAGGTCGAGGCCCTGGGCTGCGCCGACCCGGGAGACGCCCTCCCGACCCCCGGGCGGGAGTCGGACGGCGTGCCCGGGGCCGCTCGGCGAGGTGACGCCCTGTGAAAAGGGCCGGGATCCTCAACCGTCATCTGTGCGGGGCGCTGGCCGAGCTGGGGCACGGGGACGGGGTGCTGGTGTGCGATGCCGGTATGCCGATACCGGACGGGCCCCGGGTGGTCGACCTCGCGTTCCTGGCGGGGGTGCCGTCGTTCGCGGAGGTGGTCGACGGGCTGCTGGCCGAGCTGGTCGTCGAGGGCGCCACGGCGGCGACGGAGGTCCGGGAGGCGAATCCCGCGGCGGCCGGACTGCTGGACGGGCACTTTCCCGGGCTGGCCCTGGTCCCGCACGAGGAGCTGAAGAGGCTGTCGGCCGGGGCCCGGCTGGTGGTCCGCACCGGCGAGGCACGGCCGTACGCGAACGTCCTGCTGCGGTGCGGGGTCTTCTTCTGAGGTCCGCCGATGTTCTTCCGAGGTCCACCGACCGCGGCGGAAAAGCTTCGAGGGGGTCCGGTCCGTCGACCGGGCCCCCTCGGCTTTTCCCCTCCGTATCAGAACCCCCGCGATCCCCCCGGATCCCCCTCCAGAAGCCCTGATGCCGAGTACGACAGGCGGGGGTGCGGAAGGGTTGTACGGCTTCCGAGAAATTTCTGACAGCCCGTTCGATACGCCTGCCGGAGCGGGTCGCGAGGCGAACGGCGGAGCGAATGAAACAGGCCATTGGCACATGCCAGGCGCATCAAACACCCCGCGGGCGCATTGCATCACTTGGAATGAACCGCGCAGGTCAAACGGGTGACGGGGGAAAATCGACCCCCATGATGTGGTCGTTCCCCCACCCCTCCCCCAAGGAGTGCGACCATGTCGGAAACAGCCGAACCCAACGTAGGCGCGTTCACCCTCGGCGCCTCGCCGGCCATCGAGACCGTCGCCCGGGCAGACATTCCCGAGCACGAGGAATGGCCCTTGCCGAACGGCTTCGCCTGGGTCTTCCCGGGCGAGGGCAACAACGGCGGCATCCGCCGTCCCGTGATCATGGCCGACGGTTTCAACCTCGGCCGGAGCGAGCTCGACAAGCTCTACCAGGGCCTGGAGGGCGGCGACTTCCCGTTCGTCAGCGAGCTGCGGCGGCGCGGCCGGGACGTGATCCTGCTCGGCTTCGAGGAGCGCAGCGCGTCCATCCTGGACAACGCCGAGGCGGCCATGGCCGCCATCATGCGGACCATCGCCGAGCAGGTCGGCGACACCCGGCTGGTCGTCGGCGGGTTCAGCATGGGCGGCATCGTCACCCGCTACGCGCTGGCCAAGTTCGAGAGGCAGCGCATGGACCACCGCACCGGCCTGTACTTCTCCTACGACAGCCCGCACCGCGGGGCCTCCATCCCGGTCGGCGTGCAGGCGTTCTCGTACTTCATCCCGTTCCCGAACGACTTCGCGCGGCAGATGAACAGCCCGGCGGCGCGTCAGATGCTGTGGCGGCACTACGACAAGGACACCGGGAAGATCGGGGTCGCCCCGGAGCGCACCGAGTTCCTGGCCGCCCTGGAGCGGCTGGGCGGCTGGCCGCAGATCCCGCTCAAGATCGCCGTGGCCAACGGCCGTGCCGACGGGATCGGCCTGCCCGACGTGAAGCCCGGTGAGGTCGCGCTGCGCGTCGACGGGATCTACCCCGGCACCACCTTCTACACCCAGGCCCAGGGCGACGACGTGACGGCCGCCTATCTCAACCGGCGGTTCCCGAAGGCCGACAAGACCATCACCACCAGCGGCTTCCCCGAGATCGACGGCGCGCCGGGCGGCACCCTGCACACCTACCAGATCCTCGCCGACACGCTGCGGAAGCTCGGCGGCACGGTGGACCTGCGGCACGAGGAGATCTGCTTCGTGCCGTCGGTGAGCGCGGTCGCCGTCCGCGACATCGAGACGCAGTCCGACCTGTACGTGAGCATCGAGGGACTGCCGCCGGAGGAGAGCGAGTTGGACGACTTCCTCTGTTCGACGACGACCACGCCGCACACCGGGATCACCCGGGAGCTGTGCACCTGGCTGATGGACCGGCTGCCCGACTGACCTGCCCCTCGCCGAACACCATCAGGGCCGCCCGTCCGCGCAGAGCCGCGGACGGCGGCCCCTTCGTCACACCTCGGGGGCGGGCGGCAGGGGGTCGGAGACGAACCACCCGCGTTGTGGAACGGCGTACACCCAGCGTTCGTCGGCCAACAGGCCAAGTCCACGCCGCACGGTTGTCCTCGCGATCCCGTACCGCTGAACGAGCTGCGCTTCGCTGGGCAGCATGCGCCCCGGTTGCCAGTCGCCGCGTTGAATCTGCGCCCGCAGAATCTCGGCCAGCTGCCGGTACGGGGTCAGTGGCGCTCCATGATCGATCTCAGCGTCGGGGTTCATAGAGTCGACGCTAGGCAACGGGAGAGTTACCCACACTTTGAGATACGTCTCACTACGAATCGATACAAGGCGATACAATGAGCGTCGCCCAACGAAAAGTGCCCCGGCGGGAAGATGACAGCTTCCGTGCCGGGGCTGAGCCGACTGAACTGGAGTCGACCCATGCGCAGCCTACTGGCCGCGATCCTGAGCCTCTTCCTGCCGCCGCGCGGAGCGCACCGCGCCCTCGCCCCGTCCCCGCTCCCGACCCCGGCCGCCCGCGCGCAGCGGCCCGCGGACGTGGTCCTCGTCGACGGCCTGCCCCTGGTCAGGCCGTACCTCGCCGTCTGGGAACGCGAGCGTGACGCACGGGACCGCCGGCACCTCCAACGGGAGCGGCACCGCGCGGCGGTCCTCGCCACCCTCGGGCAGGACCGCGTCCCCGCGGAGGCCGCCGCATGAGCACGAGGCGCTTCCGCAGCCTCGGTGTCGACCCCGCCACCGGCAAGGAGGCGTTCGCGGTCGCGCGCCCCGGCGGTCTCCTCGAAGAACTGGCCGACACGCACGCCCTGAAGGCCGCCGCCGTCCTGGTGACGGTCGTCGGCGCCGTACTGGAGGCGGCCAGGTCCTCCGACGCCGAACTCGCCGCCTTCGTACCGTCACTGCACGCGGCGCTCGAGGAGTGCGTCGGCATCATGGCGGCGGACAGGGAGCGCTGAGGCGGAGGTACCGCGGCAGGGCAGGGTGTCGTCAGTCCGCCGTGTGCGTCACGAAGCGTTCCGCGGTCTCGGCGAGCACCTCCCTGCCGTCCCTCGCCCACAGGGCGTCGTTGAACAGTTCGACCTCGATCGCGCCGGTGTATCCGGCCGCCGTCACGTGTCCCAGCCACTCGCGCATGTCGATCGCGCCGTCGCCGATCTGGCCGCGGCCGTTGAGGACGCCCTCCGGGAGGGGGGTCGTCCAGTCGGCGAGCTGGAAGGTGTGGATACGGCCGCCCGCGCCCGCCCGGGCGATCTGGGCGGGCGCCTGGTCGTCCCACCAGATGTGGTACGTGTCGACGGTCACGCCGACCTGGTGGGCGGGGAAGCGTTCCGCGAGGTCCAGGGCCTGCGTGAGGGTGGAGACCACGCAGCGGTCGGAGGCGTACATGGGGTGCAGGGGCTCGATGGCCAGCTTCACCCCGTGGTCCTCGGCGTAGGGGCCCAGCACCGCCAGCGCGTCCGCGATGCGTTCCCGCGCGCCGTGCAGGTCCTTCGAGCCGGCCGGGAGGCCGCCGGAGACCAGCACGAGGGTGTCCGTGCCGAGGGTGGCCGCCTCGTCGACGGCCCGGCGGTTGTCGGCCAGCGCGGCGGCCTGTTCGTCCGGGTCGATCGCGGTGAAGAAGCCGCCGCGGCACAGTGTCGTCACCGTCAGGCCGGCGTCGCGGACCAGCTTCGCGGTCCGCTCCACGCCGTACGTCTGCACCGGCTCGCGCCACAGGCCGACGTTGGTCACGCCCGACTCCCGGCAGGCGTCCGCGAGTTCGGGCATCGACAGCTGCTTCACCGTCATCTGGTTGATGGAGAAGCGGGTCAGGTCCGGGTTGCTCACTGGGTCACTCCGTACAGGGCGAGCAGGTTCTTCATCCGTTCCTCGGCCAGTTTGGGGTCGGGGAACAGGCCCAGGCCGTCGGCGAGTTCGTAGGCGCGGGCGAAGTGCGGGAGGGAACGGGCCGACTGCAGGCCGCCGACCATCGTGAAGTGCGACTGGTGGCCGGCCAGCCAGGCCAGGAACACCACGCCCGTCTTGTAGAAGCGGGTGGGGGTCTGGAACAGGTGGCGGGACAACTCGACGGTGGGGTCGAGGAGTTCGCGGAATCCGGCCGTGTTCCCCGTGTCGAGGACCCGGACCGCCTCCGCCGCCAGCGGGCCCAGCGGGTCGAAGATGCCGAGGAGGGCGTGACTGAAGCCCTTCTCGTCGCCCGCGATCAGCTCGGGGTAGTTGAAGTCGTCGCCCGTGTAGCAGCGCACGCCCTGCGGCAGCCGGCGGCGGATGTCGATCTCCCGCCCGGCGTCCAGCAGCGAGACCTTGATGCCCTCGACCTTGTCGGGGTGGGCGGCGATGACCTCCAGGAAGGTGGCCGTCGCCGTGTCCAGGTCCGACGAGCCCCAGTAGCCCTCCAGCGCCGGGTCGAACATCGGGCCCAGCCAGTGCAGGACCACCGGCTCCGAGGCCTGGCGCAGGAGGTGACCGTAGACGTCGAGGTAGTCCTCGGGGCCCGACGCGGCCGCCGCCAGGGCACGGGACGCCATCAGGATGGCCCGCGCGCCGGAGGCCTCGACGAGGGCGAGCTGCTCCTCGTAGGCGGCGCGGACCTCGGCGAGGGTCGCCGCCGGGCCGGTGAGCTGGTCGGTGCCGACGCCGCAGGCGACGAGGCCGCCCACGGACTTCGCCTCGGCGGCCGAGCGGCGGATCAGTTCGGCCGCGCCCGCCCAGTCCAGGCCCATGCCGCGCTGGGCGGTGTCCATGGCCTCGGCGACGCCGAGCCCGTGGGACCACAGATGGCGGCGGAAGGCGAGGGTGGCCTCCCAGTCGATCGCGGCGGGCGAGTCGGGCGAGGTGTCCGCGAACGGGTCCGCGACGACGTGCGCCGCCGAGAAGACCGTACGGGAGGTGAAGGGCGCGCCCGTGGTGAGCGCGAGCGGCTCGGTGCGGGGCTCGTGGGTGCGCAGGGTCCCGTCGGCGCCGGGGAGCTGGATCGTCACAGCGTGACCTCCGGGACGTCCAGACGCAGACCCTCCGAGGAGGACTTCAGGCCGAGTTCGGCGAGCTGGACGCCACGGGCGCCGGCCAGCAGGTCCCAGTGGTAGGGGGCGTCGGCGTAGACGTGCCTGAGGAACAGCTCCCACTGGGCCTTGAAGCCGTTGTCGAACTCGCCGTTGTCGGGCACCTCCTGCCACTGGTCGCGGAAGACCTCGGTGGCGGGGATGTCCGGGTTCCAGACGGGCTTGGGGGTCGCGCTGCGGTGCTGGACCCGGCAGTCGCGCAGGCCGGCGACCGCCGAGCCCTCCGTGCCGTCGACCTGGAACTCCACGAGCTCGTCGCGGTTGACGCGGACCGCCCAGGAGGAGTTGATCTGGGCGATGGCGCCGCCGTCGAGCTCGAAGATGCCGTAGGCGGCGTCGTCGGCCGTGGCGTCATAGGGCTTGCCGTTCTCGTCCCAGCGCTGCGGGATGTGGGTGGTGGCGATGGCCTGGACGGACTTCACCCGGCCGAACAGCTCGTGCAGGACGTACTCCCAGTGCGGGAACATGTCGACGACGATGCCGCCGCCGTCCTCGGCGCGGTAGTTCCAGGACGGGCGCTGGGCGGCCTGCCAGTCGCCCTCGAAGACCCAGTAGCCGAACTCGCCGCGGACGGACAGGATCCGGCCGAAGAAGCCGCCGTCGATGAGGCGCTTCAGCTTCAGCAGGCCCGGCAGGAACAGCTTGTCCTGGACGACGCCGTGCTTGATTCCCGCGGCGGTGGCGAGGCGGGCGAGTTCGAGGGCGCCGTCGAGGCCGGTGGCCGTCGGCTTCTCGGTGTAGATGTGCTTGCCCGCGGCGATCGCCTTCTTGATGGCCTCCTCGCGCGCGGAGGTGACCTGGGCGTCGAAGTAGATGTCGACGGTGGGGTCGGCGAGGACCTCGTCGACGTCCGTCGAGACGTGCTCCAGGCCGTGCCGCTCGGCGAGCGCCCGCAGGGCGTGCTCGCGGCGGCCGACGAGGATCGGTTCCGGCCACAGCACGGTGCCGTCGCCGAGGTCGAGCCCGCCCTGCTCGCGCAGGGCCAGGATGGAGCGGACGAGGTGCTGGCGGTAGCCCATGCGCCCCGTCACGCCGTTCATGGCGATACGCACCGTCTTGCGTGTCACGTCGGTCCCTTCGCAGGCGTTGTACGCGGTTTGCGCGCCGCGTACGCCTCTTCCTGATCAGCGTTACAGCAAGCGCTTTCTATACAAGGAGAAGCTAGCCTCTGACCAGCGGTCCGGACAAGACCGTGTCCATCTCGAGTTGTTCGAGGGGGCGAACGGCGGGGGTCCTGGGCCGTAAGGTCTGCTCGACACGCCCGGAACCAAGCCCTCGAGGCAGCTGTCTACCAGGGCGTACGACGACGTACGACAAGATGCGTGACCGGAGGACAGACGAGATGACGGTGACCCTGGCGGACGTGGCGGCCCGCGCGCAGGTCTCGCCCGCGACGGTGTCGCGCGTGCTGAACGGGAACTACCCCGTCGCCGCTACCACCAGGGAGCGGGTGCTGCGGGCGGTCGACGAGCTGGACTACGTACTGAACGGACCGGCGAGCGCGCTCGCCGCGGCGACGTCCGACCTGGTCGGCATTCTGGTGAACGACATCGCGGACCCCTTCTTCGGGATCATGGCGAGCGCGATCCAGTCGGAGATCGGGGGGCCGGGCGGGCGGGCCGGCGGCGAACGGCTGGCGGTGGTCTGCAACACCGGGGGCTCCCCCGAGCGCGAGCTGACCTACCTGACGCTCCTCCAGCGGCAGCGGGCCGCGGCCGTGGTGCTGACCGGCGGAGCCATGGAGAACGAGCCGCACGCGGCGGCGGTGGCGGCGAAGCTGCGCAGACTCGGCGAGGCGGGCACCCGGATCGTGCTGTGCGGCCGGCCGCCGGCCCCGGAGACCACGGCGATCGCGCTGACCTTCGACAACCGCGGGGGCGGCCGGGAACTGACCGAGCACCTGATCGGGCTCGGGCACCGGCGGCTCGGCTACATCGCGGGCCCGGAGGAGCGGACGACCACCCGGCACCGGCTGGAGGGCCACCGGGCGGCGCTCGCCGCGGCCGGCATCGAGGAGGACCCCCGCTGGACCGTGCACGGACGGTACGACCGCCGGGCCGGCTACGAGGCGACGCTGGAACTGCTGCGCCGGGATCCCTCCCTGACGGCGGTCGTCGCCGCCAACGACTCCGTCGCCCTGGGCGCCTGCGCGGCGCTGCGCGACTCCGGCCGGCGGATCCCGGACGACGTCTCGGTCGCCGGCTTCGACGACCTCCCCTTCAGCATCGACGCGGTGCCCTCCCTCACGACGGTGCGGCTGCCGCTGGCCGAGGCGGGAGCGCGGGCGGGACGCATCGCCATGGGCCGCGAGGAGCCGCCGCCCGGCGGGATCGCCACGGTGCGGGGCGAGTTGATGGTGCGGGGGTCCTCCGGAGTGCCGCGGGAGTGAGGCTGCCCCTCGCACCCGACCGGGCCGAGCTGATCGAGGTCGTCCGGATCGGCGATCCCGCCAGGCACCTCACCTCGCGGGATCTGGCCGGTGACGTCGTCGAGGTCTGGGCCGGGGAGGAGGTACGGCAGTTCCTGCGCCTGGTCGGCGAACTCCCGGACAGCCCGAAGTACCGCTGCTTCCTCCCCGGCTGGGGCATCCGCGCCTACGACGACACCGATCCCGAGCCGCTCTTCGAGATCGCGTTCTGCTTCCGGTGCAACGGAGCCCGGCTCTGGGGGCGTGACGTCACGCGGGAGCAGCGTCACCAGGACTTCGCGGCGGAGAGTCCGGCCGGACGGGAGCTGCTGCGCCGGTTCCGCGCCTGTGCCCCCGGGTGAGGCGCCGGCGGCCTCCGGGGTGAGGTACCGGCGGCCTCCGGGTGAGGCGCGGGCGGCCCCCACTGGACCCGACCCCCGTACCGGGGTGACAGTGGTGACCATGAAGCTCGCCTTCTCCACCCTCGGCGTTCCCGGTGTTCCCCTGCCCGAGGTGCTGCGGCTCGCGGTCGCGCACGGGTATCACGGCGTGGAGCTGCGCGCCCATCCGGAGGAACCGGTCCATCCGGGGCTGAGTCCGGACGAACGAACCGACGCCGCCGCCGCGTTCAAGGCGGCGGGCGTCGAGATCCTGGGGCTCGCGGGCTATCCGCGGGTCGCCGCGCCGGGCGACGACGAGCCCGTGATCGAGGAGATCCGGGGGCTCGTCGACCTCGCCCGCGACCTCGGGGCGCCCTTCGTCCGGGTCTTTCCCGGCGGCGAGGACGAGCACGCCGACGCCATCGCCGCCCGGCGGCTCGGCACCGCCGCCGAGTACGCCGCCGACCTCGGCGTACGCATCCTGCTGGAGACCCACGACTCGCACCGCACCGGCGCGGACGCCATCCGGGTGCTCGGCCTGGTCGGGCATCGGCAGGTCGGCGCGCTGTGGGACGTCATGCACACCTGGCTGGGCGGCGAGCAGCCGCAGGAGACCTACGCGGCGCTCTCCCCCTACCTCGGATACGTGCAGGTCAAGGACATCGCCTCGGCCGAGGACAGCACCCCGCTGGCCCTCGGCGCCGGGGTGCTGCCGCTCGCCGACTGCGTGGAGGTCCTGACCCGGCACGGCTGGGACGGCTGGCTGTGCTGGGAGTACGAGCGCCGCTGGTACGAGAACGCCGAGCCCCTGCCCGGACTGCTGAACGCCGGCCGCGACCATCTCGCACGACTGCTGAACGACTCCGCGTGAGAGGACATCCGGCCTGAGGCCTGGCAGGGCGCTTGCGGGCCTGAGGCCTGGCAGGGGCGCTTGCGGGCCTGAGGCCTGGCAGGGCGCTCGGCCCGAGGCCCGGCAGAGCGTTCCGCCCGAGACCCGGCACGGCATGCGCCGGGCGGGCGGCAGGGTGTCCGGCGCATGGCCTCATTACCGGCCGAGCCTTCGGCAGGGGGTGCGGCCTGGATCCGGCCGGCAACCGGAGGGCATCCGCCGGGCGTTCAGCAGGGCGCTCGGCCTGTATCCGGCCGACACCCGGCAGGGTGTCTGGCCCGGCCCGGCCCGGCCCGGCCTGCGGCCTGGCGCCGGGCGGAACCTCCGGCCCGAGGCCCGGCAGGCGCTCGGCCTGTATTCGGCGCGCGTAGCGCGTGGGGTCGGGTTCAGCGTCCGGCCCGGGGCCCCTCGGGGTCCGTGGAGCCGGGTAATCGAGTGGCCGCCCGGTCGGTGGGCGGGTTAGCCTCCGCGCCGTGTATCAGCAGCCAGCGGCGTGCGGCGCCGTCGTTCCGTCATGAGTCTTCTTTCCAGGGCCCTGGTCGACGTTCGTCCTCTTCGTTCCTCTCCCGTCTTCCGGCGGCTGCTGATCGGGCGCACGGTGTCCACGCTCGGCGGCTTCATGACCATGGTCACCGTCATGTACCAGGTCTGGGACACGACCCACAGTTCGGTCTGGAGCGGCGCGGTCGGGCTGGCGCAGGCGCTGCCGCTCATCGGCGTCGGGCTGTTCGCGGGCTCCTGGGTGGACCGGGCCGACCGGCGCCGCGCGTATCTCCTGAGCACCGTCGGCTCGGCGGTCTGCTCCGTCCTGCTGGCCGTGCAGGGCTTCACCGGGCGGGTGCCGGTGGCCGTCGTGCTGGCCCTGGTGGCGGTGCAGTCGTCGTTCGGGGCGATCGGCGCGCCCGCCGCGGGCGTGTTCCTGCCCCGGCTGCTGCCCAAGGACCAGGTCGCCGCCGGTCTCGCCCTGAACCAGGTCACCGGCCAGGCGATGATGCTGCTCGGCCCGGCCGTCGCGGGTGTCGTGCTCGGCTGGTGGGGCGTCGGCGTCTGCTACCTGGTGGACGCCGTCACGTTCGGCATGGCCTTCTACGGCGCCTACGGACTGCCCGCGCTGCCGCCCGAGGGCGAGAAGGCCCGCCCCGGTGTCCAGGGCGTCCTGGACGGCCTGCGCTTCCTGACCGGTCACCGGGCGGTGCGCGGCGCGCTGCTGGTCGACCTGGCCGCCACCGTGCTGGCGATGCCGGCCAGTCTGTTCCCGCTCGTCAACGAGGAACGTTTCGGCGGCGACCCGCGCACGCTCGGTCTGTTCCTGTCCGCGCTCGCCGTGGGAGGGGTGTCGGCGACCGCCCTCTCCGGACCGGTCACCCGGCTCGCCCGCCCCGGCCCGGTGATGCTCTGCTGCGCGGGCGTCTGGGGTGCGGCCCTGGCGCTCTTCGGCCTGACGTCCAGCGCCTGGGCGGGCCTGGGCATGCTGGCGGTGGCCGGTGCGGCGGACTCGGTGGCGGTGCTGTCCCGGGCCACGATCGTGCAGACCCGCACCCCGGACGCCCTGCTGGGCCGGGTGACGGCGGCCGAGGCGATCGTCGGCCAGGCGGGGCCCAACCTCGGCAACCTGCGCGGCGGTGTGGTGGCGGGCTGGACCTCGGGCACGACCGCGCTGATCACCGGCGGCCTGATGTGCCTGGCGGCGGTCACCGCGGTGGGGACGACGACTCCGGAGCTGCGGGGCGGCCACGCGTGCGGCACCGATCCGCGGGCCCCGCGCCGGAAGGCCCCGCGACCGCAGGCCTCGCAGCCGCGGGACTCGGGCCCGCAGGACTCGGGCCCGCAGACGCCTGGCCCGCAGGTCGTCGTTCCTGTCGCGCCGCCCGGCACTCCCCCGGCCGCCCCCGTCACCGCGCCGCCTACTCCCGAACCCTGAGCTTCGCCTCTCCGTCCAGGCACCACTCCAGCACCGACGGCCAGGAGCCGTATCCGGCGTCCAGGTCGAGGTGGGCGGCGCCCGGGAGGAGTTCGGCGGTGAGGCCCAGCAAGTCGCCGTAGGCCGCCTGTACGCCCTCCGGGAGGTAGGGGTCGTCGTCCCCGGCGACGAGCCGGGTGGGGTGCGGGAGCGCGCGGCCGTCGAACCGCGCGAGGAGGTTCCCCGTGAGCCGGAATCCCTCGACCTCCGGATACCGCGCGAGGACCGAGCCGGACGGCGGGGCCACCAGCAGCACCCGGTCGACGCCCGCGAGCCCCGGCAGGTCGCGGGCGACGGCGTGCAGCCAGAGGAGGACCGAGAGGCTGTGGGCGACGACCACCCGCTCGGAGCCGGCGGCGAGCCCGTGGAGGTGACGGGACAGCTCGCTCAGCCACACCTCCAGGTCGGGGTCGTCCGGGTCGGGCAGCTGCGGGTGGACAGCCTCGTGGCCGAGCTCGGTGAGGCGGTCCGCGAGCCAGTGCTGCCAGTGGTCCTCGGGGCGGTGGTTCTGCCAGCCGTGCAGGATGAGACAGGAGCGCGTGGTCATGGGTCCGATGATTTCCGAACCCGTCACGCAAGGTCCAGTT
Organism: Streptomyces sp. Root1310; assembly: GCF_001426425.1. Lineage (NCBI taxonomy): Bacteria > Bacillati > Actinomycetota > Actinomycetes > Kitasatosporales > Streptomycetaceae > Streptomyces > Streptomyces sp. Root1310. Next base: position 1,295,804 of record NZ_LMEQ01000001.1, read on the forward strand.
AATCTTTTCTGGTGGAACCCGTAAGCCATCCCTTAATCCAGCCTTCGGGCGGACCGTCGAGCCGGCCGTCGGGGCGGCCCTCGGACAAGCCCGACGGCCCGCCGCCGAACCGGCCCCCGGACACCGCCTTCTCCCTGGACCTGCGCCGCCTGACCGTCCTGCGCGAGCTGGAGCGCAGGGGCAGCCTCGCGCGGACGGCCGAGGCCCTGCACCTCACACCCTCGGCGGTCTCCCAGCAGCTCGCCGCCCTCGCCCGCGATCTGGGCGTACCGCTCACGGAACGGGACGGCAGGGGCGTACGCCTCACCGGTCAGGCCCGGGTCCTGCTCGGGCATGCCGAGGTCATCGCCGCCCAGCTGGAGCGGGCCCGCGCCGACCTGGCGGTGTACGGGGAGGGCGGGCGGGGCGCGGTCACCGTCGGCTGTTTCTCCAGTGGCATCCTGGGGCTGCTGCCGGCCGCGCTGCGGGCGTTGCGGAACCGGCTTCCGCACCTGCGCGTGGACGTCGTGGAGGCGGAGCCGCCGGATCTGTTCACCGCGCTCGACGGCGGGCAGGTCGACGTGGCCGTCGCCGTCGACTTCGCGGCCGCTCCCCCGCACACCGACCGCCGTTACACCCGCGAGGACCTGCTGACGGACGTGCTGGACGTCGCCCTCCCGCCCGGCCATCCCCTCGCGGAGCGCGCCGAGGTGCCGTTGCGGGAGCTGGCCACGGACGTCTGGATCGTCGGCAACGCCCTCAGCTGCTGCGGGGCGGTGACCCGATCGGTCTGTGCGGCGGCGGGGTTCACGCCGGACATCCGGCACGACGTGAACGACTGGGCCGCGCTCGCGGGTCTGGTGGAGGCGGGCCAGGGGGTGGCGCTGGTGCCCCGGCTGGTGCGGTCGCTGTACGCCCACCGGGAACTGGTGCTGCGCCCGGCGCAGGGCGAGCCTCCGTCCCGGAACGTCTTCGTCGCCGTACGGGCCGGGGCGGAGCGGGATCCGGTGGTGGCGGCGGTGCGGGAGGAACTGCGCACGGCCGCCGCCCGCGTACCGGCATGACCCCCGGGGCCGGGCCCGGACGAACCGCCGTGCCGCGTTCCCGGCGGAGCTCCCCCGGCGATCACGCGGCGCTCACCCCACTCGGGGCAGGAATCCCGCCACCCGTTCCACCAGCCGCCGCTCGCATCCCGGCCATTCCTCCGCCGTGACGGAGAAGATCGCGGAGTCGCGCAGGCGGTCGTCCTCCCCCGGCGCCCAGGAGCGCGACCAGTTGCGCAGGACGCCCTCGAAGCGGGCGCCGACGCTCTCGATGGCCGCGCGGGAGCGGGCGTTGCGGGCGTCCGTCTTCAGGTCCACCCGGGAGACGCCCCAGTGCGCGAAGGCGTGCCGGAAGAGGAGGAGCTTGGCCTCGGCGTTGACGCCCGTGCCCTGGGCGGAACCGGCCAGCCAGGTGAAACCGACCTCGACGGCGTCCAGTTGCTCGTCGCTGAGCCAGGAACGCGGCTCCCAGTACGAGGTCGCGCCGACCGCCCGGCCGGAGGCGAGGGAGATCTGGGCGTAGGGCGCGAGCATGCCGGTCGCCGCGCGGGCGAGCTGGGCGTCGACGTAGTCACCGACCTCGTGCGCCCTCGGCACCCAGGTGAAGTCGTACGTCTGCCGGTTCTCCTCCGCCGCCACCGCCAGCTCGGCCGCGTGCCGTTGCTCCAGCGGCTCCAGGCGCACCAGCGCGCCTTCGAGGACCGGCCCCTCCAGCTTGAAACTCACCCGTCGATGTCCTTCCGCAGTACCCTCGCCAGTTCCGCGAACGCCTCGTGGAATCCGGGGAAAGTCTTGCGGACACAGCCGGGGTCGTCGAACGAGATTCCGGGGACGCGCAGTCCGGTCACCGCGAAGGACATGACGATGCGGTGGTCGCCGTAGGTCTTGATGTCGGTGCCCGTGAGGGAGCCGCCCGCGCGGGAACCGGCCGCGCCGGGCCTGATCTCGATCCAGTCGGGGCCGGTCGCCACCTCGGCGCCCAGCCGCCGGAGGTTCTCCGCGCAGGCTTCCAGGCGGTCGCACTCCTTCACCCGCGTGTTCGCCACGTCCTCGATGCGTACGGGGCCGGAGGCGAAGGGGGCGATCGCGGCGAGGGTCGGCATGGTGTCGGAGATGTCCCGCATGTTGACCGTGACGCCGTGGAGTTCACCGGTGCCGGACACGGTCGTACGGTCCGCGCCGACGGCCACCCGGGCGCCCATCCGCCGCAGCACGTCCACGAATCCCAGGTCGCCCTGGAGCGCGTGCTCGCCGAGGCCCGGCACGGTCACCTCGCCGCCGGTCAGCGCGGCCGCCGCGAAGAAGTAGCTCGCGGTGGAGGCGTCGGGCTCGATCGCGTAGGTCGTGGCCCGGTAGCCGCCCGGCGGGACGACGTACGTGTTCCCCTCGCGCCCCACCTCCACCCCGAACGCCCGCATCATCGCGATCGTGATCTCGACGTACGGCACCGAGACCAGGTCGGTGACCGTGATGCGCAGGCCGGTGCGGGTGAGCGGGCCGAGCAGCAGGAGGGCGGTCAGGTACTGGGAGGACTGGCCGGCGTCCAGCACCACGTCCCCGCCCTCGACGCCGGCCGCCCGCACGGTCAGCGGGTGGTGGCCCTCCGCCTCCTCGTGCCGCAGATCCACGCCCAGGTCGCGCAGGGCGCGGGTGAGCGGGAGGAGGGGGCGGCGGCGCATCTGCGGGGAGGCGTCGAAGCGGTAGGTGCCGTGGCCGGCGGCGGCGAGGGTGGGCAGGAAGCGGGCCGTGGTCGCGCCGTCCCGGCAGTAGACGTCGGCCTCGGTGAGCGCCGGGCCCTGCGGGCGGCCGTCGACCTGCCAGGCGTCCGGTGTCCGTCCCACGCGGTAGCCGAGCCGGGTCAGGCCCTCGGCGAACCCCTCGGTGTCGTCGGAGCGAAGGGGCCGCTGGAGGGTGGTGACGCCGTCGGCTGCCGCCGCCAGGAACAGGGCGCGGGCGGTGAGGGACTTGGAACCGGGGATGTCGACGAGGGCCATGCCCCTCATGATCCCGCGTGGGTCCGCTCCGGCGCCGGTACGTCCACGGGATGGACGGGTGTCGAGACGGTTCCCTGCGGCTGAACAACGGGTGGCACGGCGGGCTGGTCGGCGGGTCCGGCAGCGGGTCCGGCAGCGGGTCCGGCAGCGGCTTCAACACCCGGTTCAGCAGTGGGTTGAGCAGCGGCCCGGTCGGCGGCTTGAGAATCAGGCTGGACGGGCGATCGCTCGGGCGGTCGAACAGGCGCCGGGGCGGCGGGTGGGGCGGCCGGTGCGAGCGAGGTCAGGGCCACCCCGCCCACCAGCAGCGCCGCCGCGCACCAGCGCAGGCCGCTCACCGGCTCGCCGAGGAACAGGGCGGCCGACGTCATGCCGAACACGGGGACCAGGAGGGAGAAGGGAGCCACCGTGGACGCCGGGTGGCGGCGCAGCAGCCAGCCCCAGGCGCCGAAGCCGAAGACCGTGGTGACCCAGGCGACGTAGCCGACCGTGCCGACGCCCTGCCAGTCCAGCGCGCGCAGCGCGGCCAGGTCCCGCGACGGGCCCTCGGTCAGCAGGGAGAGGGCCAGCAGGGGCAGTACCGGGACCGTGCTCACCCACACCATGAAGTTCAGCGGATCCGGCGGGGAGGCCTTGCGGGTGAGGACGTTCGACGCGCCCCAGCAGGCCGCCGCCGCGATGACCAGCGCGAACGCGCCGAGCGAACCGGAGGCGCCCTCGTCGGCCGCGGCCACCCCGATCCCGGCGAGGGCCACGGCCATGCCCAGCAGCCGGACCCGGGTCGGGCGTTCGCCGAGCACCGCGAACGCGATGCCGGCCGTGAACACCGACTGGATCTGGAGGACCAGCGACGACAGGCCGGCCGGCATACCCGCGTCCATGCCGACGAAGAGCAGGCCGAACTTCGCCACCCCCAGCACCAGTCCCACCGCCACGATCCACTTCCAGGCCACCTTCGGGCGGCCCACGAAGAACACCGCGGGCAGTGCCGCCACCAGGAAACGCAGGGCCGAGAAGAGCAGCGGCGGGAAGTGACCGAGGCCGATCTCGACGACGGTGAAGTTGACGCCCCAGACGGCGGCGACGAGGACGGCGAGGGCGAGGTGAGCGGGGCGCATGCGCCGAGGATCACCCGCCCGGACCGTGAAGCACCAGCGATGATTGCTGCATGGTGGGATGAAGGAACGCTACCGATTGCGACCGATGGGAGTCACGGTGCTCGATCTCCAGCGACTGCGCGCCCTGCACGCCGTCTCCGTCCACGGCACCGTGGGCGCCGCGGCCGCCGCCCTCGGCTACACCCCGTCGGCGGTCTCCCAGCAGATCACCAAGCTGGAACGGGAGACCCGGACGGTTCTGCTGGAGCGGGCGGGGCGCGGCATCCGGCTCACCGACGAGGCAATCCAACTCGCCGCCACGGCGAAGGAGTTGCTGGCGCTCGTCGAGCGGGCCGAGACCGGGCTCGAGGAGCGGCGCGGGGTGCCGGCCGGGCGGCTGGCCATCGCCGCGTTCGCCTCGGCGGCGCGCGGACTGCTGCCGTCCGTCCTCGCCGACCTGGCCCGTCGGCACCCGGCCCTGGACGCCCGGCTCACCGAGGTCGACCCGCACCTGTCCGTGGACCTGGTGGCGAAGGGTGCCGTCGACCTCGCCGTCGCGCACGACTGGGACATCGTGCCGCTGCCCGCCCCGGCGGGTGTCGAGCACGCGGTGATCGGCGACGACGCGTGCGATCTGCTGGTGCCCGCGGGTCACCCCTTCGCGGGGCGGACGGGCGTACGGCGGGAGGAACTGGGCGGTGAGCGGTGGATCTGCCAGCCGCCGGGCCGGGTCTGTCACGACTGGCTGGTGCGCACGCTGCGGGCGGCGGGGCACGAGCCCGACCTCGTCCACACGGCGGAGGAGAACCCGACGCTCGTCGCCCTGGTGGCCGCCGGTCTCGGGGTCGCGCTGATCCCCCGCCTCGGGCGCGGCCCGCTGCCCGCCGGGGTCGTGGAGGTCCCGCTCGACCCGACGCCCGTACGACGGCTGTACGCGCTGTGGCGCACGGGGGCGGCCCGTCGTCCGGCGATCGCGGAGGCGGTACGGGTACTGCGGGAGGAGTGGCCGAGGGCATCGGCACACTGACCACCCCGGGCATCAGACCCCCGGGTCCAGGATCCCGGGTCCCCCGACCCCCCGGGCTTCCGGCCCTTCGGGCCTGGACTCCGCGCCTCCGCGCCTCCCGGCCACCGCGCCTCCCGGCCACCGGGCCTCCCCTCCGCGCCCCCCGGACTCCCGGACTCCCGGACTCCCGGACTCCCGGACCCAGGGACTCCGCGCCTCCGGGCCTCCGCGCCTCCCGGACCCCGGACCTCCGGACCTCCGCGCCTCCCGGACCCCGGACCTCCGGACCTCCGCGCCTCCCGGCCTCCCGGCCACCGGGCCTCCGCGCCCTCCGGACTCCCGGACTCCCGGACCCAGGGACTCCGCGCCTCCGCGCCTCCGGGCCTCCGCGCCTCCCGGACCCCGGACCTCCGGACCTCCGCGCCTCCCGGCCTCCCGGCCTCCGGGGCCTCCGCGCCCCCGGACTCCCGGACCCAGGGACTCCGCTCCTCCCGGCCCACCGGACCCCGGGCCTCCGATGGTCCGGCCCCGGGCGGTCCGGCACCGGGCGACCAGGCACCGCGGCCGTCCCGTTGGTCCCCCCTGTCGCTCCCTTACCGACTTCCGCGAAACGGGGTGCGGCCGGGAACCCTGTCCGAACTCCGTTCGTCCAACTCGCGAGCTGTCGGACGAGTCACCTCGGTGCGGTGTCGGCCCTCGCTGCTGGCTGCGATCGCCGACCCACCCTCTCCGCCGCACCGCGGCCGGCGGCCGAGCCGTCATCGGCGCGCCCCCCTCCAATGCGCCGATGGCGGCGCCTTCCGCGGGTAGCGTGCGCCACCGGCCCCCCACCGGAAGGAGCGCACATGCCCTCCAGACGCACCGTCCTCGCCGCCGGCGCGAGCGTCACCGCCGCCCTCACCGCCGGCGGTCCGGCGCACGCGGACGACCGTCGTCCCGACGAACTCCTCGCCCGTATGAGCCTGGAGGAGAAGGTCGGCCAGGTCTTCGTCTCCCGGGTGTACGGCCACTCGGCGACCGCGCCCGAGCAGACCGACATCGACGCCAACCTCGGCGAACTCGGTGTCCGCACGGCCGCCGAGCTGCTCGCCCGCTACCGGCTCGGCGGGATCATCTACTTCGCCTGGGCACACAACACCCGGGACCCGCGGCAGATCGCGGACCTCTCCGACGGCATCCAGCGGGCCTCCCTGCGACAGCCGCGCGGCCTGCCGGTGCTGATCTCCACCGATCAGGAGCACGGTGCCGTCTGCCGGGTGGGCCGCCCCGCCACCCTCTTCCCGGGGGCCATGGCGATCGGCGCCGGAGGCAGCCGCGCCGACGCCCGTACCCTCGGCCGCCTCGCCGGCCGCGAGCTGCGGGCGATGGGCATCCGGCAGGACTACTCCCCCGTCGCCGACGTGAACGTGAACCCGGCCAATCCGGTCATCGGCGTCCGTTCCTTCGGCGCCGACCCGGCCGCGGTGGCCGCCCTGGCCGCGGCGGAGGCCGAGGGCTACCGGGCGGCGGGAGTGGCGGCGACCGCCAAGCACTTCCCCGGGCACGGCGACACCGCCGTCGACAGCCACACCGGCTTTCCCGTCATCACCCACTCGCGCGAGGAGTGGGAGACGCTGGACGCGGTGCCCTTCCGGGCGGCGATCGCGGCCGGCGTCGACTGCCTCATGACCGCGCACATCCTGGTCCCCTCCCTCGACGCGTCCGGTGACCCCGCCACCCTCTCCCGGCCGATCGTCACCGGCATCCTGCGCCAGCGGCTCGGCTACGACGGGGTCGTGGTCACCGACGCCCTCGACATGGCGGGCGTGCGCACCAAGTACGGCGACGACCGGGTGCCGGTACTCGCGCTGAAGGCGGGCGTCGACCAGCTCCTCAACCCGCCGGACCTGGACGTGGCCTGGAACGCCGTCCTGAGGGCCGTCCGGGACGGGGAGCTCTCGGAGCGGCGGCTCGACGCGTCGGTCCTGCGGATCCTGCGGCTGAAGGCACGGCTGGGCCTGTTCGACGATCCGTACGTCGGCCCGGGCGACGCGGGGCGGACGGTCGGGGCGCCGGAGCACCTCGCCGCGGCCGACCGGATCGCCGAGCGGACCACCACGCTGCTGGTCAACGAGGGAGGGCTGCTGCCGCTCTCGCCCCGGACCCACCCCCGGCTCCTGGTGGTCGGCGCGGACCCGGCCTCCCCCACCGGCACCACGGGCCCGCCCACCGGCGTCCTGGCCGCCGCCCTCACCGCGCTGGGGTTCGGGGCGACGGCCCTGGCCACGGGCATGGCCCCGTCCGCCGAGGCGATCGCCGGGGCGGTGACGGCGGCGGGCACGGCGGACGCCGTGGTGGTCGCGACGTACAACGTCACGGCGGCCGACGCGCAGCGGTCGCTGGTACGACAACTGGCGGCGACCGGACGGCCGGTGGTGGCGGTGGCCGTCCGCAACCCGTACGACGTGGCGCAACTCCCCTTCGCCCGGGCCTGTTTGGCCACCTACTGCTGGACCGACGTCGAACTGCGGGCCGCCGCCCGGGTGATCGCCGGGGTGGCCGGGCCACGCGGGAGACTGCCGGTGCCCGTGCGGCGGGCGGACGATCCGACGCAGGTTCTGTATCCGATCGGGCACGGCCTGACGTACTAGGTCGTGTCCGCGACGAAGCGCCGTCCGCCCGCAGGGCGGGACGCGCGGCGTCCGGTGCGGGCGAGCCCGGCGGGGGCCCGATCCGCGGTCAACGACCCGACGGCCGGCCGGCGTGTGGGCCGGCCGGCCGTCGGGGCCCCTGTGCGCGGGAAACCGGCGGATGTCACGGGCGCAGCGCGGGCTCCCGCTCCACGTCCCGGACGTCCAGCCCCGCGTCGAACTTCGCCAGCGGCCGGGCCTGCGAGACGGCGGTCGGCGAGACGCCAGCCCAGGCCAGGATGCGGGCCGTGGCCAGCGCCTTCTGGTCGGCGACCAGACCGGCGACGTTCGCGCCGTGGTTCAGGCCGGGGGCGGTGAAGACGTAGCTGTCCTGCGCGCCCTTGCCGAGCCGGAAGCGTTCCGCGCCCCACGGGTCGTTCTGGCCGTAGACGAAGAGCATGTGATGGGCGTTGTGCTTCACCCAGGTGTCGACGTCGCGCATCGCCGACGGCTGGAACTTCATGGTGATGTCACGCGGGACGAAGTTCCGCGGGGGCTGGTAGCCGTAGCGGATGTACTTCTTCTCGATGGACGGGAAGTGGATCGTGGGGGCGCCCAGTTGGGTGCCCGCCTGGTAGTAGTACGGGGTGTACGGGGACAGGCCCTGGTCCGTGTAGAACGAGAAGCCCGAGATCGTGTCGACGGACGTCCAGATCTCGTCGTCCGTCGCCGTGGCGGCGTTCGCCGGGATCGACTCGCAGTCGGACAGCAGGCTGTACTGCCAGAAGCCCCAGACGTAGTCGAGGACGACGGCCTCGTAGGCGCGGTCCAGACTGCCGATGGTGGTGAAGGTGAAGCCCTCCGCCGCCGCGTAGTCCGCGTACTTCTTCTCCAGCGGCTCCCGGCGCACCAGCGCCTCGCGCTGCACGGCGTTCAGGCGGTCGCGGCACTCCTTGGTGCCGACGCCCGCGAAGAACCGGTCGTAGGCGGAGTCCTCGTCGTTGACGACGTCGTTCGGGGCCACGTAGGCCACCACGCCGTCCATGTCCTTGGGGTAGAACCGCTCGTAGTACGTCGCCGTCATGCCGCCCTTGGAGCCGCCCGTGGAGATCCAGTTCTCGGCGTAGATCTTCTTCAGCGCCTTGAAGATGCGGTGCTGGTCGCTCGCCGCCTGCCAGATGTCCAGCTTGGACCAGTCGGCCGGGTCGGGGCGGGAAGGCGTGAAGAAGCGGTACTCCATGGAGACCTGGTTGCCGTCCACGATCTGGGTGGGCTCGCGGCGGCTGGGGTTGGTGGAGACGTTGTAGCCGCCGGTGTAGAAGACCGTGGGGCGCGCGGTGTCCTTGTGCAGCACGGTGATCCGCTGCTGGAACGTGCCCTTGGCGGGGTGCCGGTGGTCCACCGGCTGGGTGTAGTTCAGGACGAAGTAGCGGTAGCCGGGGTACGGCTTCTCCTCGACCAGGCTCATGCCGGGTACGGCGAGGAGCCGGTCCTTGATGTCCGTGCCGGCGGTGGCCTTGGGCTCGGCGGCGGTGGCCGCCCCTGCCGTGGCCGCCGTGCTCAAGGTGCCTATGAGCACCGTGAGCGCCAGCAGCCATCTGAGCGCCTTGCGCATGCGCGTGCACCCTCCCTGTGAGACAGATGTGCGTCGCCGGAAGCTATCGGAGCAACACCCGTCACACCAGAGGGGATTGACGTACCGTGCCGTCACGCCGGGGGTCGGCTCAGCAGAGGATCCAGCCCGAGCGGTACGAACCGCCGGCCACCGCGCCCGTCACCCGCACGCACCGGTGTCCCGCGTAGACCCTGGCCGGCGGGGAACTGCGCGTGTGTTTCCTCGACTTCGGCACGGCGACATGGCCGCGCGCCTGGACGCTCACCGAGATCAGCCGCTTGGTGCCGGGGTGCTTCTGCACGGTGACGGCACAGACGTAGCCACTGCCCTTGTAGACCAGCACGGAGCCGGTGGAGAAGGGCAGGGTGCGCACCTTCCGGCCCGGGCAGGAGCCGGCGGAGGTCGCGGCCTGGGCGCTGCCCGGCGCGACGACGGCGAGCAGCGCGGACACGATCGTCACGACCAGCCCGAGCGTCAGCCGCCGGACCGTCCCGCTTCTCGCACCTGTGCCCACGGTCCCCGCCCCTCCCACGTCCGCCGTACTCACGATCGCCGTACTGATGTACGGACGCACGACACACGCCGAATGGTTGCCCTCACGCCGTCTCGGGTGCTGAACCTTCCGCTGCCGCCGTCACACCGCCGCGGGCTCGTCCTCGCCGACGAAGGTGCGCCAGAGGCGGGCGTACCTGCCGCCCAGGGCGAGCAGGGCGTCGTGGGTGCCGTCCTCGACGACCCGGCCGTGATCCATCACCACGACGCGGTCCGCTCGGGCGGCGGTGGTCAGGCGGTGGGCCACCACCAGTGTGGTGCGGCGGCCGGTCAGGCGGTCCGTGGCCTGGTTGACCTGGGCCTCCGTGGCCAGGTCGAGGGCGGCCGTCGCCTCGTCGAGGAGCAGGACGTCCGGGTCGACGAGCTCGGCGCGGGCCAGCGCGATCAGCTGGCGCTGGCCCGCGGAGAGGTTGCGGCCGCGCTCGGCGACCTCGTGGAGGTAGCCGCCGTCGAGGGTGGCGATCATCTCGTGCGCGCCGACCGCCCTGGCCGCCGCCTCCACCTCGGCGTCGGTGGCGGAGGGCCGGCCGTAGGCGATGGCGTCGCGGACGGTGCCGGGGAAGAGGTACGCCTCCTGCGGGACGACACCCAGCCGGTGGCGGTACGAGGTGAGGTCGAGGGCGCGGAGGTCCGTGCCGTCGACGGTGACCCGGCCGCCGGTGGGGTCGTAGAAGCGGGCCACCAGTTTGACCAGGGTCGACTTGCCCGCGCCGGTCTCACCGACGAAGGCGACGGTCTGGCCGGCCGGGATGCGCAGCTCGATGCCGGTCAGGGCCTCTTCGGGTTCGTCGGCGGAGCCGTACTGGAAGTGCACGTCCTCGAAGGCGATCTCGCCGCGCAGCGAGCGGACCTTCTCCGCCTCCTCGGCGGACTTCGTGGACGTCGGCTCCCGGAGCAGCTCCTGGATCCGGCCCAGGGAGACGGTCGCCTGCTGGTAGCCGTCGAAGACCTGGGAGAGCTGCTGGACGGGGGCGAAGAACAGGTCGATGTACAGGAGGTACGCGACCAGCGCACCGGTGGTGAGGGTCGCCGCGTCCACCCGGCCGGCGCCCGCGATCAGCACCGCCGCCGCCGCGACCGACGACAGCAGCTGCACGAACGGGAAGTAGATCGAGATCAGCCACTGGCCCCGGATGCGCGCCGTGCGGTAGCTGTCGCTGCGCTCCGCGAACCGTGCCGCGCCGTCCCGTTCGCGCCGGAAGGCCTGCACGATCCTGAGCCCGGACACCGACTCCTGGAGGTCGGCGTTGACCGTCGACACCCGCTCACGGGCGAGCTCGTACGCCTTCACGCTGGCCCGGCGGAAGAAGTACGTGGCGACGACGAGCGGCGGGAGCGTCGCGAAGACGACCAGCGCGAGCTGTATGTCGATGACCAGCAGGGCGCCCATGATGCCGAAGAAGGTGACGATCGCTACGAAGGCCGTGACCAGACCGGTCTGCAGGAAGGTGGAGAGGGCGTCGACGTCCGTCGTCATCCTCGTCATGATCCGGCCGGTCAGCTCCCGCTCGTAGTAGTCGAGCCCGAGCCGCTGGAGCTGGGCGAAGATCTTCAGCCGCAGGGTGTAGAGCACGCGTTCGCCGGTCCGGCCGGTCATCCGGATCTCGCCGGTCTGCGCGATCCACTGCACCAGGACGGAGAGCAGCGCGAGCAGCGAGGCCGCCCAGACGGCCCCCAGCGCCGCACGGGTCACGCCCTGGTCGATGCCGTGCCGGATCATCACCGGCAGCAGCAGGCTCGTCCCGGCGTCGACGGCGACCAGGGCGAGGCTGACGAGAAGGGGCGCGCCGAAGCCGCGCAGCAGCCTGCGCAGGCCGTAGGACGCCTCCGGCCGGACGGCCTGCCGCTCGTCGACGTCGGGGGTGTCGACGAGCGGCGGCAGCGCCTCGATCCGGGCGAGCAGCTCGGGGGTGGCCGGCATCCCGGACAGGGCGGTGTCCTTCGGCTCCCGGTCGCCGGTCCACAGCCGGGGGGTCACCCCGCGCTCGGCGTCGAACTCGGCGTCCAGTTCGTCGCGGACGGAGGTGTCCTCGCCGGGCGCCAGGGGCTGGGCGTGGCCGGGCGAGACCCCGCCGAGCTCGTCGGGGTCGGTGAGCAGACGGCGGTAGAGAGCGGAGCGCTCCTGGAGCTCCTCGTGGGTGCCGAGGTCGGCGAGCCGGCCGGCGTCCAGGACGGCGATGCGGTCGGCGAGGTTGAGGGTGGAGCGGCGGTGCGCGATGAGCAGGGTCGTGCGGCCCTGCATGACCTGTTTCAGGGCCTGGTGGATCTCGTGCTCGACCGCCGCGTCCACGGCGGAGGTCGCGTCGTCGAGGACCAGCAGGCGCGGGTCGGTGAGGATCGCCCGGGCGAGCGCGACCCGCTGGCGCTGGCCGCCGGAGAGCGTGAGGCCGTGCTCGCCGACCGTCGTGTCGTAGCCCTGTGGCAGCTCGGCGATGAACCGGTCGGCCTGGGCGGCGCGGGCGGCCGCCTCGATCTGCTCCTGGGTGGCCTCGGGACGGCCGTACGCGATGTTGGCGCGGACGGTGTCGGAGAAGAGGAACGAGTCCTCGGGGACCAGGCCGATCGCGGCCCGCAGCGAGTCGAGGGTGAGCTCGCGGACGTCGTGGCCCCCGATGAGGACCGCCCCCCTGCCGACGTCGTAGAAGCGGGGCAGCAGGAGGGAGACGGTGGACTTGCCGGAGCCGGAGGAGCCCACCACCGCGAGGGTCTCGCCGGGGCGGATCTCGAAGGTGAGGCCGTCGAGTACCGGCCGGCCGGCTTCGTAGCCGAAGGTCACGTCGTCGAACTCGACGGTGGCGGGGGCGTCGGCGGGCAGTGTCTTGGTGCCGTCCTTCATCGACGGTTCGGTGTCGATCAGCTCCAGGACGCGTTCGGTGCCCGCGCGGGCCTGCTGGCCGACCGTGAGGACCACGGCGAGCATCCGTACCGGGCCGACGAGCTGCGCGAGGTAGGTGGAGAACGCGACGAAGGTGCCGAGGGTGATGTGGCCGCGCACGGCCAGCCAGCCGCCGAGCGCCAGCATGGCGACCTGGCCGAGGGCGGGGACGGCCTGGAGGGCGGGGGTGTAGGCCGAGTTCAGGCGGATCGTGCGCAGCCGGCCGGCGAAGAGCCGGCGGCCGACCTCGCGCAGTTTGCCGGTCTCCTGGTCCTCCTGCCCGAAGCCCTTCACGACCCGTACGCCGCTGACTGCTCCGTCGACCACACCGGCGACGCCCGCCGCCTGGGCCTGGGCGTACCAGGTGGCGGGGTGCAGCCTGGTGCGGCTGCGCCGGGCGATGTACGCGAGGGCGGGTGCCACGGCGAGGGCGACCAGGGTGAGCGGGAGGGACAGCCAGGCCATGACGACGAGGGAGATCAGGAAGAGGAGCAGGTTCCCGATCGTCATCGGGAGCATGAAGAGCAGACCCTGGATGAGCTGGAGGTCACTGGTGGCGCGGCCCACGACCTGGCCGGTGGACAGTTCGTCCTGACGCCGGCCGTCGAGGCGGGTGATCGTCTCGAACATCTCGGTCCGCAGGTCGTGCTGGACGTCGAGGGCGAGACGTCCGCCGTAGTAGCGGCGGACGTAGGTGAGGACGTAGACGAGGACGGCCGCGGCGATCAGGGCTCCGGCCCAGGGGCCCATGGAACGGCTGTGGTCGCCGATCACATCGTCGATGATCACCTTGGTGACCAGCGGGACCAGTGCCATGACGGCCATGCCCGCGAGCGAGGAACCGAGCGCGAGCACGACGTTCGCCGGGTGGCGCCAGGCGTACCTGGCCAGTCTGCGCGCCCAGCCTCGCCGCTGCTCCCCCTGCTGCACTGCCACGCCGGTGCCTTCCTGTCGTCCCGGTCCTCCCGGTCGTCCCGGTCTGCCGGAAGGCACCAACGCCGAAGGAAGCGGATTTCATCCCTCCGCAACAATCGGGGACACACGGTCACAGCCGGTCAGCGGCGGCCGGACGGGGTCAGACGCGTACGCGCAGCCGGTAGAAGCGGGTCGTCTGCGCCGCGTTCTGGTTGTCGTCGCTGACCAGGAGCACCTGCAGGCGGCCCTTGGCGCGGCCGGTGATCACCATGCCCTCGATGTTGTCGAGCAGCGGGTTCGGCTGGGGCTGCCCGGCGGTCGCTCCGCGTGACGGGCAGTTCACGATGTCGGCGAGGAGTGTCTTGCGGACCGGGCGCACGCCGTCCTGGCCGGTGAGGTCCGCGACACCGACGGTGTCCGTGGCGTGGCGGGGGTCGGCCAGGTACAGGCGGACCGTGTTGCCGACGCCGGCGGTGAAGCCGCGCTCCAGGACGAGGAGCCGGCCGTCGGGCAGGGCCTGGACCTCGGGGACACCGAGGCCGGGGTCGGCGCGGTAGGCGTACTGGGCCGAGAGCGCGAACCGGCCGTGCCCGCGCCGCCAGGTCTGGAAGCGGACGATGCCCGTGCTGTCGCCGGAGATCGCGTACTCCATCGACGCGAGGAGGGTGCGGCCGCCGGGGAAAAGGGTGAGGCCCTCGAAGGTCTGGTTGGCGGTGGCACGCCCGGCCGGGGCGACGAGCAGCGAGGACGGGACCGGGAGACGGTCGAGGATCCTGCCGTCGTGGCTGTAGCGGCGGACGGACGGCTCGGTCTCGGAGGTGACCAGACGGGTGCCGTCACCGTCGACGGCGAGACCCTCGCTGTCGAGTGCGGCGCCGCTCTCGTCGGCGAGCGGGACGACCGACTCCGGGGCGAGGGTCTTCGCGTCCAGGCGGAAGAGCGAGGAGCGGTCGGAGAGGGCCGCGAGGGAGCCGTCCCCGTCCAGGGCGAGCGCGGAGAGGTTGCCGACGAAGGTGCCGTCGAAGGTCGTCTTGTCGAGGGCGTCGGAGAAGCCGTCGAGGGAGACGGCGGGCGAACAGGCGTCGCCCGTGGCCGTGCCGGTGGGCGCGGTGGGGGCCGTGCCGGAGGCCGTGTCGGTGGCCCGGTCGGCGGCCGGGCGGGCGTTGGCGGGCCCGGCGGCGGTGAGCGTGGCGGCCGCCGCCAGGCCGGCGGTGAGGGTGGCGAGTACGGTTCGCAGGCGCATGCCCGTCACCGTAGGTCGGGTCGGTGACGTGCGGTGGGACACCGCGTAAAGCCTCGTTCAGGAGGCGGCCAGGTCCTTGTGGATGACCTTGGCGACGCCCTGAATGGTCGTGATGCCGTAGTTCATGGTGCTGTTGCCGTGGGTGAGGACGGTCATGACGTAGTCGTGGCCGCCGCCCTTGAAGGTGCCGACGCTGTGCACCCGCCAGCCGTTCGTGGCGCGGGACAGCCACCCGTTCTTGACGTGCCAGCCGACCCCGGCCGGCCTCCCGTACGGCGTGCCCCAGCGCTGCGACGAGACGACCTGGCCCATCAGCGTGTTGACGTAGGCGCGCGAGGCGTCGGTCAGGACCGTGTTCTTGGCGGTGAGCAGCTTCAGCAGCTTCTGCTCGTCGGTGACGGTGATCTGGGTCAGGCCCCAGTAGCCGTTCGCGCCCGGCTTGGTCTGCGTCATCTTCGCGGCCGTCAGAAAGTTCTTGATCTTCGTGGTGCCGAGCTGCTTCCACAGGGTGGAGGTGGAGGCGTTGTCCGACTTGGTGATCATGGCCGTGGCGAGGGTCTTCTCACGGCTGGTCAGCGCCCGGCCGGTCTTCTGCGCGTCCCACAGCAGCGCGGACAGGACGGTGACCTTGACGACGCTGGCCGAGTCGAAGGCGGTGGAGGCGCGCAGGGTGCAGGTGGTGCCGGTGGCGCGGTCGTAGAGGCCGACGGCGATCGTGCCCTTGCGGTTCGCCAGCGCGGCGGTGATGTCCTTCTTCAGTTTGGCCGCGAGCCCCGCCTTGGCCGACGTACAGCTCACGGTGGGGGTGGCGGCCGCGGCGGGCGCGGCGGCCGCCACGCCGGATATGAGGACGCCGGCGGTGAGCCCGGCGCCGAGCAGCCTTCTGCTTCTTCGTGTCCGGTGAGTCATGACCTGTTGACACACAAGTTCGTACGAAAGGTTGTACGCATCGCCGAGCTTGTGTTCGCCCGCAAGGTTGTGCGCGTCACCGAAGTTGTGTGCGTCACGCGTCACCGAAGGTTGTGCGCGTCACCTCGGGTGTTGGGGAAAGCCTGGGCAACGCGTTACCGCGCCCTGTGCGTTCTCACAGGCGGCGGCCAGCCTGACCACAGCGAGCACCCACAACGGCCGTACAGCATGCGCAGGGTGACATCTGCCACCGATCCACTCCCCCACCCGGCCGTGCCCCCCGCCGTGTCCCCGGACTGGGCCCCGCCGACGACCTCCGAGACGGCCCCGGCGGCGCCCCCGCCGGACGGGGCCCCGCGCTGGTCGCTGCCCGCGCTGATCGCGATCATGATCCTGGCGGCGGTGCTCTACTCCTGGAACCTGTCCGGGTCGAGCCTCAACAGCTTCTACAGCGCCGCGATCTACAGCGGCACACAGAGCTGGAAGGCGTGGTTCTTCGGCTCGCTGGACGCCGGGAACTTCATCACCGTCGACAAGCCGCCGTTCGCACTCATGATCATGGGTCTGTCCTGCCGGATCTTCGGGTTCGGCACCTGGCAGATGATGCTGCCGGAGGTGGCCGCGGCGCTGGGCACGATCTGGATCCTGCACTCCAGCGTCAAGCGGGCCTTCGGACACGCGGCCGCCGCCGTCGCGGCCCTCGTGCTCGCGCTGACGCCGATCACCGTCGCCATCAACCGCGACAACAACCCGGACACCGTCCTCGTCCTGCTGATGGTGGCCGGCGCGGCCCTCGCCCTGCGCGCCACCCGCGAGGACCGGCTGCTGCCGCTCCTCGGCTCCGCGGTCTGCTTCGGACTCGCCTTCAACACCAAGATGCTCCAGGGCTACATCGCCCTGCCCGCCGTCTTCGCCGTGTACCTGTACGCGTCGAGGGCGGGCTGGAGGAAGAAGGCCGCGAACCTGGCGCTGGCCGCCGTGGCGCTGGCCGTCGCCAGCTTCTGGTGGGCGACGGCCGTGTCCCTGGTGCCCGCCGACGACCGGCCGTACATCGGCGGTTCGACCGACGGCAGCGCCTGGGACCTGATCATGGGCTACAACGGCCTGGGCCGGGTCCTCGGCGGCGAGGGCAACGGCGGGGGCGGCGGAGGCGGCGGCTCCTTCGCCGGTACCGCGGGCATCGGCCGGATGTTCAACGACGTCCTCGGCGGCCAGATCTCCTGGCTGATCCCCTTCGCGGGCATCGCGCTCGTGGCCGGTCTGGTGCTGCGCGGCCGGGCCCCGCGCACCGACCCCACCCGCGCCGCGCTGGTGCTGTGGGGCGGCTGGCTGGTGCTGCACTACCTGACCTTCGCCATGGCCGAGGGCACCATGCACCCCTACTACACGACCGCGCTCGCCCCGGGCATCGCGGCGCTGTGCGGTGGCGGCGGGGTCATGCTGTGGCGTGCCCTGCGCGGCGGTGACGCCCGCTGGTCGTGGGTGCTGCCCGTGGGGCTCGCGGTCACCGGCGTCTGGGCGATCGTGCTGCTGCGGCGCGCCACCGGCTGGAACACCTGGCTGTGGCCGGCCGTCGGCGTGGTCATGGTCCTCGCGATCGCGGGCCTGTTCGTGCTGCGGTCCGCGAGCTCCGGCGTCAGGGTCCGGCTGCTCGGCGCGTCCGTCGTCGCGGCGATCGTGGCGGCGCTCGCCGGTCCGACCGCGTACGCCGCCTCGCCGGCCTTCGGTTCCTCCGGCGGGATGATGGGCGGCACCAACCCGACCGCGGGTCCGTCCACCGGTGGCGGCATGGGCGGTCCCGGCGGCGGCCGGGGCGGCTTCGGCGGCGGCAACGGCGGTCCCGGCGGCCAGGCCCCCGGCGGCACGCAGCAGGGCGGCCAGGCGAACGGTGAGTTCCCCGGCGGCGGTGACGGCCGGACGACGCCGGGCGGCGGCAACGGCGAACTCCCGCAGGGCGGCGGCGCCCCCAGCGGTGCCCCCAGCGGCGGCCAGGGCGGCGAGGCCGGCCAACAGGGCGGCGCGAACGGGGAGTTCCCCGGTGGCGCCCAGGGCGGCGCCGAGAGCGGCACGGCTCCGGGCGGCGGCACCGGTGGCGGCCCCGGCGGCGGTACGGGTGGTGGCGGCATGGGCGGCGGCATGGGCGGCGCCGACAGCGAGCTGATCACGTACCTGGAGAAGCACCAGGACGGCGCCACCTGGCTGATCGCGGTCTCCAACTCGCAGAGCGCGGGCCAGATGATCCTCAGCAGCGGCAAGCCCGTCATCTCCATGTGGGGCTTCACCGGCAGCGACCAGGCGATGACCCTCGCCAAGCTCGAGGAACTGGTGAAGAACGGCGAGCTGCACTACATCCAGCTCGGCGGCGGCGGCATGGGCGGCAACAGCAGCCTGAACCAGGAGATCACCGCCTGGGTGCAGAAGAACGGCACGGCGGTGCCGGAGAGCGACTACGGCTCGGCGTCGGACTCCGCGTCCGGCTCGGGATCCACGTCGGAGTCCGGTTCGGGATCCACCACGTCCGGGTCCGGCACGGACGCCTCGGGCACGGACACCTCGTCGCAGAGCAACCAGTCGACGATCTACCGGCTGGACGCCTCGGACGTGAGCTGACCGGCACGGCGCAACAGTACGAAACGGCCCCCGACTTGATTGTCAGGGGCCGTTTCGGCGTAAGAAAGCGCGTTCAACTCGCGTAGATGAGGGGCAGTTTGCCGGTTCCCGTCACTTGATGGACATGTCAGATTCATTGCCATGACCGCATGTGCATGTCACTCTCCCGATTGCCGCCTCCAATCAACCCGCGTAGATCGGACACCCCACATGCTGGCGACACGCATACGCCGATGGAAGTCGGTGGCGCTTGCCACCACTGCCGTCCTGGTCGGTCTCACCGCGCCCGCGCTCACCGCGACCCCCGCCGCGGCGACCACGACGGCCTACGACGCGACGTACTACAAGAACGCGGTCGGCAAGACGGGCACGAGCCTGAAGTCCTCGCTGCATACGATCATCAGCAGCCAGACGAAGATCTCGTACTCCGCGGTCTGGAACGCCCTCAAGGTCACCGACCAGGACCCGAACAACAGCAGCAACGTGATCCTGCTGTACAGCGGTGTCTCGCGAGCCAAGTCCCTCAACGGCGGTGACGTCGGCGACTGGAACCGCGAGCACACGTGGGCCAAGTCCCACGGCGACTTCGGCGAGGTGACCGGTCCGGGCACGGACCTGCACCACCTGCGCCCCGCGGACGTACAGGTCAACAGCATCCGCGGCAACCTGGACTTCGACAACGGCGGCAGCACGGTCACCAACGGCGGCGGCAGCCTCGTCGACTCCGACTCCTTCCAGCCGCGCGCGGCGGACCGGGGCGACGTGGCCCGCATGATCCTCTACATGGCCGTGCGCTACGAGGGTGACGACGGCTTCGCCGACCTGGAGCCCAACGAGAAGGTCGGCAACGGCAGCAACCCGTACATGGGCAAGCTGTCCGTCCTCAAGGCGTGGAACGAGGCGGACCCGCCGAGCGCCTTCGAGGAGAACCGCAACCAGGTCATCTACGACACCTACCAGCACAACCGCAACCCGTTCATCGACCACCCGGAGTGGGTCGAGGCGATCTGGTAGGACCCGGAGCGCGACCGCGGAGGAGCTGGACTTCCCGAGACGACAGGGAGGTTCAGCCCCTCTCGGCATGCACGGGCACACCCGCCGCAGGAGTCGGTGTGATGGAAGGACTAGTTCCCTCACACCGGTGAAGCCGGATCTTCCTCCCGGGCATGTCGCCCGGCCCGGACGCGAGGCTGGGGGCGCCTCGGCAGCTCCGCCGGAGCGACCCCCACTCCCTTTCCCGGAGACCTTCATGAAGCTTCGCGCCTGGTCCTTCGCCGCCGCTCTCGCGCTGACCGCCCTCACCCTCCCCGCCCCGAGCGCCTCGGCGGCGGCCGCGGCGCCGTCCTGTCCCGACGGGTCGATCTGTTTCTACAGCGGCGAGAACTTCCACGGCAGCAGCTGGGAGTGGACCGCCCGCAGCGGCTACCGCGACATGCCTCCCGCCCTCCACGACCACGTGGGCTCCTTCGTCTCCGGCACCCGCGCCTGTTTCATCAACTGGGGCCCGGTGGAGAAGCGGAACGTCTTCAACGCCGACTACCGCACCCGCTACCTGGGCGACTTCGGCGGCCGGATCGACGCGGTGGGCCCGGGCGCCTGCTGACCCCCGGCCCGGCCTACCGCCGCTCGCCCTCACCGCGGGGAGCGCCGTACCAGCGCCACCGCGTCAGACGCGCGTGACCCGGGATCTCTCCCCGGCCGGTGGCCCACAGCAGGGTGGGCCACCGGTCGGTGCCGGCCGGGGCGTCCGGGAAGAGCCTCGCCAGCACCCGGTCGCACAGTCCGGCGTCCGGCTCCCAGCGGACACCGAGCCCCTCGGCGACGTCGTGCAGATGCACCAGCGTCTCGACGACCCCCATGGCGGCGAACCCCTCGGGGTCCGAGGCCCCGAAGACGTGATGCGACCTGACGTCCGCCGGCGTCGTGCGCACCATCGAGGTCAGCAGCGCCCCGCAGGCCTCCAGCACCTGCGCGAGCCCGGCCGCCCCGGCCGCCCGGTCGGCGAAGACGACGTTCGCCGGCGCACCGGGCCGCTCCGCGCGCCACACGAAGGGCACCTCGGTGCCCGGCGGCCCGCCCCGCGGACCCAGTTGGGCGGCGTAGGCGAAGAGGTCGTCGGCCAGATGCTCGACGGTCTCCCGGCAACTCCAGTCCAGGGAACCGGCCTTGGCGTCCCAGTCGGCCGTCTCGGCCCCGCGCAGCGCGGCCACCGCCGACCGGACCGCCTCCTGCACGTCGTCGGCGGTGACGGGGCCGGGTGATCCGAGAGCTTCAGACATGCCGGGACCGTATCAACGGTCCTGCCTAGGACAGATGCGTCGGCGCGAACATCCGCAGCACCGCCGGGAGGAGGACCACCGAGGGGCCGGGTGCGGACAGGGCCTTCGCCAGGTCCGCCTCCAGGGTCTCCGGCGACGTCCGCACACCCGGCACCCCGAAGGACTCCGCGAGGGCCACGTAGTCCGGGCGGGCCAGTTCGGTGGCCGTGGGCTCACCGAAGGCGTCGGTCATGTACTCGCGCAGGATGCCGTAGCCGCCGTCGTCGACGATCAGCCAGGTGACGTTCAGGTCGTACTGCCTGGCCGTCGCCAGCTCCGCGATCGAGTACAGGGCGCCGCCGTCCCCGGACACCGCCAGCACCGGGCGGGTCGGGTCGGCCGCCGCCGCGCCCAGCGCCGCCGGGAAGCCGTAGCCCAGGCCGCCCGCGCCCTGGGCCGAGTGCATGTGGTTGGGGCCCTTCGCGTCGAAGGCCGACCAGGCCCAGTACGCGAGGATCGTCATGTCCCAGAAGGACGGGGAGTCGGCCGGCAGCGCCTTGCGGACCGACGCCAGCACCTCCTGCTCCAGGGTGAGTTCCTGGGCGGCGATGCGGTCGGCGACCTTCGCGAGGACCTCGCGGACGCGCTCGGCGGCCTCCGGCCGGGCCCCCTCCACCACCGGCTCCACGGTCTCGAGGAGCGCCTGCAACGCCAGTCGCGCGTCCGCGTGGATGCCGAGCGCCGGATGGTTCGACTCCAGCTTCCCGAGGTCCGCCTCGATCTGGACGACCCGGCCCCGCGGCTTGAACGTGTGGTAGTTGGAGGAGAGTTCGCCGAGGCCCGAGCCGACGACCAGGAGCACGTCCGCGTCCTCGAGGAAGTCCGTGGTGTGCCGGTCCTCGATCCAGGACTGGAGCGAGAGGGGGTGCGTCCAGGGGAACGCCCCCTTGCCGCCGGGCGTGGTCACCACCGGGGCCCGCAGGACCTCCGCCAGCTGCTTCAGCTTGCCCGAGGCGTCCGCCCGTACGACTCCGCCGCCCGCGATGATCGCCGGACGGGCCGCCTTCGACAGCAGGTCGGCCGCGACCGCCGTCAGTTCGGGGCGCGGCGGCAGCTCTTCGGGGAAGGCGTCGCCGCCGGTGACCACCGGGATCCGTGTCTGCGCGAGGAGCACGTCCTGCGGGATCTCCACCCACACCGGGCCGTGCGGCACGCTCAGCGCGGACTTCCAGGCCGCCTCGATCGCGGACGGGATCTGCGACTGGGTGCGGACGGTGTGGACCGACTTCACCACGCCGCGGAACGAGGCCGCCTGGTCGGGCAGTTCGTGCAGATAGCCGTGCCGGCCGCCGCCCAGGCCGGCCGTCGGGACCTGGCTGCTGATCGCCAGCACCGGCGCCGAGGCGGCCGCCGCCTCCTGGAGCGCCGCGAGCGAGGTCAGCGCGCCCGGCCCGGTCGACAGCAGCAGCGGGGCCGCCTCGCCGGTGATCCGGCCGTACGCGTCCGCCGCGAACCCCGCGTTGTTCTCCACCCGCAGGCCGATGTACCGCAGCGAGGAGCGGCGCAGCGCGTCGAACATGCCGAGCGCGTGCTGGCCGGGCAGCCCGAAGACGGTGGTCGCGCCGAGCCCGGCCAGGGTCTCCACGACCAGGTCTCCGCCGTTGCGTCCGGCGGGAGGGTTCAGAGCAGCGGCGGTCTGCGCCTCCGTCGGGCGGAGCACCAGGTCGTGGTCGTGAGTCACTTCGCGCGAGCCTCGGCAATCTGTCGGGACATGATCGTGGTCAGTTCGTACGCCGTGTGGGACGCGGCCACCGACGTGATCTCCGCGTGATCGTACGCGGGGGCCACCTCGACGACGTCCGCCGAGACCAGGTTGCACGAGGCCAGGCCGCGCAGGATCTCCAGGAGCTCGCGCGAGGTCATGCCGCCCGCCTCCGGGGTCCCGGTGCCGGGGGCGTGTGCCGGGTCGAGGCAGTCGATGTCGATGGAGATGTAGAGCGGGCGGTCGCCGATGCGCTGGCGCAGCTGGTCGGCGACCTCGTCGGCGCCGCGCCGGTACACGTCCGCCGAGGTGACGATGCCGAAGCCGAGCTTCTCGTCGTCGGTCAGGTCCTGCTTGCCGTACAGCGGGCCGCGGGTGCCGACGTGGGAGAGGGCCTCGGTGTCGAGGATGCCCTCCTCCACGGCCCGGCGGAACGGCGTGCCGTGGGTGTACTCCGCGCCGAAGTACGTGTCCCAGGTGTCGAGGTGCGCGTCGAAGTGGAGCAGGGCCACGGGTCCGTGCTTCTTCGCGACCGAGCGCAGCAGCGGCAGCGCGATGGTGTGGTCGCCGCCCAGGGTCATCAGGCGGGCGCCGGTGCCGAGCAGGTCGTCGGCCGCCGCCTCGATCGTCTCCACGGCCTCGTGGATGTTGAACGGGTTCACCGCGATGTCGCCGCCGTCCGCGACCTGGGCGAGGGCGAAGGGGGAGGCGTCCTGCGCCGGGTTGTACGGCCGCAGCAGCCGGGACGCCTCGCGGATCGCGTTGCCGCCGAAGCGGGCGCCCGGCCGGTACGAGACGCCCGAGTCGAAGGGCACGCCCACCACGGCGACGTCGGCACGGCCGACCTGGTCGAGGCGGGGCAGCCGGGCGAAGGTCGCGGGGCCGGCGTACCGCGGGACGCGGGAGGAGTCGACGGGGCCGCGGGGCGTCTCGTTGTCGCTCATGGTCAAATGCTCTCTTTCTTACGCTTCGTCGCGTATGTACTACTACTCGTACGACTCTACTGGGACGTCTACCGGGACACCGGAACAGGGGAGGTTCCGGCCGCCTCGGGGGTCCGTCCCGCCAGTCGTTCGCGCCAGGCGGCCAGGACGGCGGGGTCGGTGGCCGGGGTCGCCAGGGACACGGCGAGGTAGGCGGCCAGGGAGGCGAGGAGGCCGTAGTAGACCGGCTCGTTGGCGAGGATGCCGTAGCCGGCCATCAGGCCGATCACCGCGACGCCGCCGACCACGACGGAGGCGAGGGCGCCGTGGACCGTGCCGCGCTTCCAGAGCAGTCCGCCGAGGATGGGCACCAGCAGTCCGCCGACGAGCAGGTTGTACGCCACGGTCAGCGCCTCGACGACGTTGTTCAGGGCGATCGCCGTGACGATCACCGCGACGCCCATCAGGAGGATGAACAGGCGGTTGCCCCTGACCTCGTCGCGCTCCTCGCCGTCGACGCTGACGACGCCCCGCAGCCGGGACCAGATGTCGTTGTTGGCGACGGTCGCGCAGGCGATCAGCGCGCCGGACGAGGTCGACATCACCGCGGCGAGCGCGGCGGCCAGCACCAGTCCCCGCACGCCGACCGGGAGTTCGTCCTTGACGATCGTCGCGAAGGCGGCGTCCGCGGAGGCGAGGTCCGGGTAGAGCACCTTCGCCGCGGTGCCGATGACGGCACCGGCGAGGGCGTAGACGAGGCAGTAGGTGCCCGCGACCGTGCCGCCCCACTTCGCCGTCCGGTCCCCGCGGGCGGTGAACACGCGCTGCCAGATGTCCTGGCCGATGAGCATGCCGAAGGTGTAGATCAGCACGTAGGTGAAGATGGTCTCGCCGCCGATGCCCAGCGGGTCGAAGTACCCGGTCGGCAGCTTCGCCTTCATCTCGCCGAAGCCGCCCGCCTTGACGACCGCGATCGGCAGCAGCAGCAGGAGCACGCCGATCGTCT
Organism: Streptomyces sp. Root1310; assembly: GCF_001426425.1. Taxonomy (NCBI): domain Bacteria; kingdom Bacillati; phylum Actinomycetota; class Actinomycetes; order Kitasatosporales; family Streptomycetaceae; genus Streptomyces; species Streptomyces sp. Root1310. The sequence goes on from NZ_LMEQ01000001.1 coordinate 1,320,200, forward strand.
TCACCACGAACTGCACCATGTCGGTGAGGGTGATCGACCACATGCCGCCGAGGGTCGAGTACGCGACGACGATCGAGCCGCCGAGGATGATCGCGACGGTCCTGTTCAGGTCGAAGAGGACGTCGAAGATGGTGGCGTACGCGATGGTCGACGTCACGGCGAGCATCAGGGTGTACGCCCACATCACGACGCCCGAGATGACGCCGGCCCGGCCGCCGTAGCGCAGGTCCAGCATCTCGGAGACCGTGTAGACCTTGAGCCGGGCGATGCGGGCCGAGAAGAAGACGGAGAGGGCGAGCAGGCCCAGGCCGATGGTGAACACCATCCAGGCGCCGGACAGCCCGTACTGGTATCCCAGACCCACGCCGCCGATGGTGGACGCGCCGCCGAGGACGATCGCCGCCATGGTGCCGGAGTACATGACGGGCCCGAGGCGGCGCCCGGCGACGAGGAACTCGCTCTTCGAGCGGGCGCGGCGCATGCCCCACCAGCCCATGGCCAGCATCCCGGCCAGATAGACGGCGATCACGGTGTAGTCGACGGCCATGGGGGCCCACCCTTCTCGATGGCTGAGGTGGTTCGGGAGTTGACCCTAGGTGGCCGAAAAGTGGCCCGGAAGTGTACGTTTCATCCATTGGATCCGCGCCTAGTGGAGGGAACGTCCATAGTGCCGGAGCCCGCCGTACCTCCTCCCGTACCTCCCACCCCATCGGTCCCTCTCGCCGCCCTGCTGACCCGTGAGGACCTCGCCCTGCGGCAGATCGCCGGGCCCACCGGTCCCGGCACCGTGCTGCACGGGGCACACACCTCGGAGATGGCCGACCCGTACCCGTATCTGCTGGGCGGCGAGCTGCTGCTGACGGCGGGCGTGCACATCCCGGAGGCGGCCGGGTCGGGGACCTATTTCGACGACTACGTCTCGCGGATCGTCGCCGCGGGCGGCGCGGCCCTCGGGTTCGGCGTCGCACCGGTGCACGACACCGTGCCGAGGGCGCTGGTCGCCGCCTGCGAGGCGTACGCGCTGCCGCTCCTGGAGGTGCCCCCGCAGACGACGTTCTCGGCCGTGGCCCGCGCGGTCTGGCAGTTGCTGGAGCGGGCCCGCACCGCCGAGCTGCGCCGGGTGACGGAGGCCCAGCAGAGCCTCGCGGCCGCCGCCTCCCGCCCGGACCCGGTCCCGTCCGTCCTGCGGCAGCTCGCCCAGCGGGTCGGGGGGCGCGCGGTGCTGTACGGGCCGGAGGGGACCGAGATCGCGGGGGCGGGACGGACGTCCGCGGACGCCCCGCTCGCCGGGCTCGCCCGCCTCCTCCTCACCCGTGCCTCCGTCACCGCCGGCGACACCGCCCCCGACGGGACCCACCTCGCCGCCTACGCGCTCGGGGCCGGCCGCGCGTTCGCGCTCGGGGTCGCGGCGCCCCGGCGTGACCCCGGTGACCACACCATCGCCTCCGTCGCCGCCGTCCTGCTCTCGCTCCTCACCGGCGAGCACCAGAGCGGCTCGGGGGCGGCCCGCTCGTCGGCGCTCGTACGGCTGCTGCTGGGGGCCGCGCCCGCCGAGGTGGCCCCGCTGCTGGGAGGCGAGCGGTGGCGCGTCGTGCACGCCCGGCCGGACACGCAGGCCCCCGACCCGGTGGCGGCCTCCGCGCTCGGCGCCGGCCTCGGATCACCGCTGGTCGACCTCGCGCACGACGTCGTACGGGTCCTCGTCCCGGCCGACGGCGACCCGCCGCAGCCGCAGCCGGGCTGGACCCTCGGCGTCAGCGCGGACGCGGCCCCCGCCGACTGGCCGGCCGCCGACGCGCAGGCGGCCCGCGCGCTGGCCCGGGCGCGCGCCACCCGCGCCACGCTCGTCCGGCACGGCTCCGGGGCCGGACTGCGGGACCTGGTGCCCGACGACGAGGCCCGGGCCCACGCCCGGGCGCTGCTCGCCCCGATCCGGGCGAGCGGCGCGAGCGCCGCGCTTCTCGAGACGCTGCGCACCTGGCTCTCCCTGCACGGCAGTTGGGACCGCACGGCGGTGGCGCTGTCCGTGCACCGCAACACCGTGCGGCAGCGGATCGCGCGCTGCGCGGCCCTGTTGGGGACCGACCTGGACGATCCGGACGTCCGCATGGAGCTGTGGTTCTCCCTGAAACACCAGTGAGTGACGCGTGTCCCAGCGTCCGGAACAGCACAGACGCGCACAGCCCGCTGCCCCACAATGGAAACCATGCCGATACCCGGGACGCCCAGCCGCGCCGAACTCGTCGACCACCTCGTCAGAACCCGTATCGCCGGGGACGTCGCCACGCCCCGCGAGAACAACCTCTCCCACTACCGCCAGCTCGCGAACGGTGTCCGCAACTTCTGGCTCGGTCTGGAACTCGGCGACCGCTGGACCGACGAGCAGGACGTGCTCGCGGTGATGGCGGAGCGGGTCGGCGTGAACGACGATCCCGAGTACCGCTACGGCCAGGACACCATCGACCCCGAGCTGACGGTCGACGGCCTGGACCGGCTCGCGGCCCGGCTGCGCAAGGCGGCCGAAGGACGGCAGCGGGTCCTCTTCGCCACCGGCCACCCCGGTGGCCTGCTCGACGTGCACCGCGCCACCGCCGCCGCCCTGCGCGGGGCCGGCTGCGAGATCGTCGTCATCCCGGAGGGGCTCCAGACGGACGAGGGGTACGTCTGGCAGCTGGCGGACGTGGCGGTCCTGGAACACGGCGCCACGCTCTGGCACACCCACTCGGGCGAGCCGATGAAGGCCATCCTCACCGCCCTCGAGCGCGAGGGCCGGCCGCTGCCCGACCTGGTCGTCGCCGACCACGGCTGGGCGGGCTACGCGGGACAGCACGGCGTCGACTCCGTCGGTTACGCGGACTGCAACGACCCGGCGCTGTTCATCGCCGAGTCGGAGGGCACCGTCCAGGTGGCGGTCCCCCTCGACGACCACGTCGTCAGCCCGCGTCACTACGACGTGATGACGGCGTACCTGCTGGCGGCGGCGGGACTGACCGACTAGGGCGCCGGACCGGCCCGGGATCCGCCGGAGAGGCCCGGGACGGGCCCCCGGAGGGGCCGGGGGCGGGATCCGCCGGAGAGGCCGGGGCCGGATCCCCCGGAGGGGCCGGGGCAAGATCCCCGGGAGAGGCCCGGCGAGATCCCCGGAGAGGCCGGGGCAAGATCCCCCAGAAAGGCCCTGGCCGGATCCGCCGGAGAGACCGGGGCAAGATCCCCCGGAGAGACCGGGGCAAGATCCCCCGGAGAGGCCCGGCGAGATCCCCGGGAGAGGCCCGGCGAGATCCCCGGAGAGGCCGGGGCAAGATCCCCCAGAGAGGCCGGGGCCGGATCCCCCGGAGAGGCCGGGGCGGGATCCCCCGGAGAGACCGGGGCGGGATCCCCCGGAGAGACCGGGGCGGGATCCGCCGGAGAGGCCGGGGCGGGATCCGCCGGAGGGGCCGCGGCGGGGTCCCCGGAGGGGCCGGGGAGCGATCCCCCGGGGGCGCCGCACGCGTGGGTGCGGCGCCGGGTGCTCAGCCGCCCCGGGGGGCGCGGACCACACCCTCCTGGATCACCGAGACGGCCAGCCGCCCGTCCTGGGTGTAGATACGGGCCTGGCCGAGGCCCCGGCCGCCGTGCGCGGACGGCGACTGCTGGTCGTAGAGGAGCCACTCGTCGGCGCGGAACGGGCGGTGGAACCACATCGCGTGGTCCAGGGACGCCCCCACCACGTCACCGACCGCCCAGCCGCCGCGCCCGTGCGCGAGGAGGACGGAGTCGAGGAGCGTCATGTCGGACACGTAGGTGGCGAGGACGACGTGCAGGAGCGGGTCGTCGGCGAGCTTGCCGTTGGCGCGGAACCAGACCTGGGAGTGCGGCTCGCGCGGCGCGCCGTAGCGGCCGTACGGCGGCTCGTCGACATAGCGCAGGTCGACCGCCTCGCGGGCCTCCAGAAACCTCTCGACGACCTCGGGATCGAGGTGGGCGTAGCCGCGCAGCCGTTCCTCGGAAGTCGGCAGCGTGGCCGGGTCCGGGGCGGGCGGCATGGGGGTCTGGTGGTCGAAGCCCTCCTCGTACCGCTGGAAGGAGGCGGAGAGCGCGAAGATCGGCTGTCCGTGCTGGACGGCGACGACGCGGCGGGCGGTGAAGGACCGGCCGTCGTTCATCCGGTCGACCGTGTAGACGATGGGCGCGCCCGGGTCGCCCATGCGCAGGAAGTACGCGTGCAGGGAGTGGGCGAGCCGGTCCTCGGGGACCGTCCGTCCGGCGGCGACCAGTGCCTGCGCCGCCACCTGCCCGCCGAAGACGCGCGGGACGACGGCGGAGCGGGACCGGCCGCGGAAGATGTTCTCCTCGATCTGCTCGATGTCGAGCAGATCGAGGAGATCCTGTAGTGCCTGGCTCATGGCATCTGGTTGTAGCGGCCCGTGATTGCGGGCTGCTTACAGACCCATGTCCTTCGCAATGATCGACTTCATGATCTCGCTGGTGCCGCCGTAGATGCGGTTGACCCGGTTGTCCGCGTACAGGCGGGCGATCGGGTACTCGTTCATGAAGCCGTAGCCGCCGTGCAGCTGGAGGCAGCGGTCGATCACCCGGTGGGCGACCTCGGTGCAGAACAGCTTGGCGCTGGCGGCCTCGGCCGGGGTCAGCTCGCCCGCGTCCAGGGCGTCCGTGGCGCGGTCGGCGACGGCCTCGGCCGCGTCCACCTCGGCCTGGCAGGCGGCCAGCTCGAACTTGGTGTTCTGGAAGTGCGCGACCGGCTTGCCGAAGACGACGCGCTCCTGCACGTACTGCTTGGCGAACCGGACGGCGGCCTTGGCCTGCGCGTAGGCGCCGTAGGCGATGCCCCAGCGCTCGGAGGCGAGGTTGTGGCCGAGGTAGTAGAAGCCCTTGTTCTCCTCGCCGAGCAGGTCCTCGACGGGCACCTTGACGTCGACGAACGCCAGCTCGGCGGTGTCGGAGGTCTTCAGGCCGAGCTTGTCCAGCTTGCGGCCGACCGAGTAGCCCTCGGCCTTGGTGTCCACCACGAAGAGGGAGATGCCGTGGCGGCGGTCCTCGGCGGTGGGCGCGGAGGTACGGGCGCAGACGATCATGCGGTCGGCGTGCACGCCACCGGTGATGAAGGTCTTGGAGCCGTTGAGGACGTAGTGCGTGCCGTCCTCGGAGAGCTTGGCGGTGCTCTTCATGCCCGCGAGGTCGGAGCCGGTGCCCGGCTCGGTCATCGCGATCGCCCACATCTCCTCGCCGGAGACGAACTTCGGCAGGAAGCGCTTCTTCTGCTCGTCGGTGGCGAGCAGCTTGAGGTACGGCAGACCGAGCAGCACGTGCACGCCGGAGCCGCCGAAGGAGACACCCGCGCGGGCGGTCTCCTCGTACAGCACGGCCTCGAACTTGTACGAGTCGATGCCGGCGCCGCCGTACTCCTCGTCGACGCGGATGCCGAAGACGCCGAGCTCGGCGAGCTTGTAGTAGAAGTCGCGCGGCGCCTGGCCGGCCGCGAACCACTCGTCGTAGACGGGGACGACCTCGGCCTCGATGAAGGCCCGGAGGGTCTCCCGGAACGCCTCGTGATCCTCGTTGAACACCGTACGGCGCACCGCCGCCACCCTTCCTTGCGCCTAAACCGGCGCCGCTCTCGCGTACCTGGTTGCTCGCCGTCGGGGTGCTCGGTTGATGGTTGCAGCCCTCACTGGCTAAGCGCTTGCTCAGAGAACAACCGTACCGGCGAGTACGAAGAGCGTCCAGGGTGGGGCGGGGGTAACGCTCGTCACTCCACGGCCGCCGCGAAGGCCCCCCTGGCCATCCGGTGCAGCAGCGCCGCGGTGGCCGCGCGGCCGGGCAGGGAACCCGGTCGGCCGAGGTGCGGGGTGGAGTTCAGCAGACCGAAGACGGAGTGCACCGCGGAGCGGGCGGTCGGCTCGGCGAGACCCGGATACACGGCGCGCAGGGCCTCCACCCACAGTTCGACGTACTGCCGCTGGAGCTGGCGGACCAGCTTGCGGTCACTGTCACGGAGGCGGTCCAGCTCACGGTCGTGCAGGGTGATCAGAGGACGGTCGTCGAGGGCGAAGTCGATGTGGCCCTCGACGAGCGAGTCGAGGAACGCCTCGGGTGATACGCCGTCGGCCTCCGCCAGGCGGACCTTCGCACCGGTCAGCAGCCGGCCGCTGATACCGACCAGCAACTCGGCGAGCATCGCGTCCTTGCCCGGGAAGTGCCGGTACAGCCCCGGCCCGCTGATGCCGACGGCGGCGCCTATCTCGTCCACCCCCACACCGTGGAACCCGCGCTCGGCGAACAGCCGCGCGGCCTCCCTGAGGATCTGCTCGCGACGGGTGGGGGCGTCGGTTCTGGTGGCCATGAAGGCAATTCTAGACAGGGAGGTTAGCGGTCGTTAACCTGAAGGAAATGGTTAACGCTCATTAACAGTCGATCACTGGGTGAGGGGACCGCAAGGATGGAGCAGGCACCGGAGCTGACGAGCGCGGCAGACCCCGCGTCGGAGGCCTGGCGGGCCAACGAGGCGGCGCACCGCGCACTCGTCGACGAGCTGCGCGGCAAGCTGGCCGCGGCCCGGCTGGGAGGTGGGGAGAAGGCGAGGGCACGCCATACCGCGCGCGGGAAACTGCTGCCCCGGGACCGGGTCGACACCCTCCTGGACCCGGGTTCGCCCTTCCTGGAGCTCGCCCCCCTCGCCGCCGACGGCATGTACGAGGGGCAGGCCCCGGCGGCCGGGGTAATCGCCGGGATCGGCCGGGTCGGCGGGCGCGCGTGCGTGATCGTCGCCAACGACGCCACCGTCAAGGGCGGCACGTACTACCCGATGACGGTGAAGAAGCATCTGCGCGCCCAGGAGGTCGCCCTCGAGAACCGGCTGCCCTGCCTGTACCTCGTGGACTCCGGCGGGGCCTTCCTGCCCATGCAGGACGAGGTGTTCCCGGACCGGGAGCACTTCGGGCGGATCTTCTACAACCAGGCCCGGATGTCCGGGGCCGGGATCCCGCAGATCGCCGCGGTGCTGGGCTCGTGCACGGCCGGCGGGGCCTACGTCCCGGCCATGAGCGACGAGGCCGTCATCGTCCGCGGCCAGGGCACGATCTTCCTGGGCGGGCCCCCGCTGGTGAAGGCCGCCACCGGCGAGGTCGTCACCGCGGAGGAGCTGGGCGGCGGCGAGGTGCACGCGCGGGTGTCCGGCGTGACCGACCATCTCGCGGAGGACGACGCGCACGCGCTGCGGATCGTCCGGAACATCGTCGGCACCCTCCCCGCGCGCGGGCCGCTGCCCTGGGAGGTGCGGCCGTCCGTCGAACCCAAGGTCGACCCCTACGGCCTGTACGGCGCGGTGCCCGTCGACTCCCGCACCCCCTACGACGCGCGCGAGGTCATCGCGCGCGTGGTCGACGGCTCCCGCTTCGCGGAGTTCAAGGCCGAGTTCGGGCAGACCCTGGTCACCGGCTTCGCCCGGATCCACGGCCACCCGGTCGGCATCGTCGCCAACAACGGCATCCTGTTCTCCGAGTCCGCCCAGAAGGGCGCCCACTTCATCGAGCTGTGCGACCAGCGCGGGATCCCGCTGGTGTTCCTCCAGAACATCTCCGGGTTCATGGTCGGCCGGGACTACGAGGCCGGCGGCATCGCCAAGCACGGCGCCAAGATGGTGACGGCCGTGGCGTGCACGCGCGTGCCGAAGCTGACGGTCGTCGTCGGCGGGTCGTACGGCGCCGGGAACTACTCCATGTGCGGCCGGGCCTACTCGCCCCGCTTCCTGTGGATGTGGCCGGGCGCCAAGATCTCCGTCATGGGCGGTGAGCAGGCCGCCTCCGTCCTCGCGACCGTGAAGCGGGACCAGCTCGAGGCGCGGGGCCAGGAGTGGCCCGCGGACGAGGAAGAGGCCTTCAAGGCACCGGTCCGGCAGCAGTACGAGCGGCAGGGCAACGCCTACTACGCCACCGCCCGCCTCTGGGACGACGGCGTCATCGACCCGTTGGAGACCCGGCAGGTGCTGGGCCTCGCCCTGACCGCCTGTGCCCATGCGCCGCTGGGTGACCCCCAGTTCGGCGTCTTCCGGATGTGAGGAGGGGAGCAATGATGTTCGACACCGTGCTTGTGGCCAACCGGGGCGAGATCGCCGTCCGCGTCATCCGCACCCTGCGCGCGCTGGGCGTGCGCTCGGTGGCCGTCTTCTCCGACGCCGACGCGGACGCCCGGCACGTCCGGGAGGCCGACACCGCCGTCCGCATCGGACCGGCGCCGGCGGCCGAGAGCTATCTGTCGGTGGAGCGGCTGCTCGCGGCGGCCGCCCGCACCGGCGCGCAGGCGGTGCACCCCGGCTACGGCTTCCTCGCGGAGAACGCCGGCTTCGCGCGCGCCTGCGCCGACGCCGGGCTGGTCTTCATCGGACCGTCCGCGGACGCCATCTCCCTGATGGGCGACAAGATCCGGGCCAAGGAGACCGTGCAGGCGGCCGGGGTTCCGGTGGTGCCCGGGTCCAGCGGCAGCGGACTCACCGACGCCGAACTCTCCGACGCGGCCCGCGAGATCGGCACCCCCGTGCTGCTCAAGCCGTCGGCCGGCGGCGGCGGCAAGGGCATGCGCCTGGTACGGGACCTGGCCGTGCTGGACGAGGAGATCGCCGCCGCCCGCCGCGAGGCCCGCGCCTCCTTCGGGGACGACACGCTCCTCGTCGAACGGTGGGTGGACCGGCCGCGCCACATCGAGATCCAGGTGCTGGCCGACGGCCACGGGAACGTGGTGCACCTGGGCGAGCGCGAATGCTCCCTCCAGCGCCGGCATCAGAAGATCATCGAGGAGGCGCCCTCGGTCCTGCTGGACGAGAAGACCCGCGCGGCCATGGGCGAGGCGGCGGTCCAGGCGGCGCGTTCGTGCGGCTACCGGGGCGCCGGCACGGTGGAGTTCATCGTGCCGGGCAACGACCCGGCCTCGTACTACTTCATGGAGATGAACACCCGGCTCCAGGTGGAGCACCCGGTCACCGAACTGGTCACCGGCCTGGACCTGGTGGAGTGGCAGCTGCGGGTGGCCGCCGGTGAGCCGCTGTCCTTCGGCCAGGACGACGTCCGGCTGACCGGGCACGCGATCGAGGCCCGGATCTGCGCCGAGGACCCCGCGCGCGGCTTCCTGCCCTCCGGCGGGACGGTGCTCCGGCTGCGCGAACCCCAGGGCGACGGCGTACGCACCGACTCCGGGCTGAGCGAGGGCACCGAGGTCGGCAGCCTCTACGACCCGATGCTGTCCAAGGTGATCGCCTACGGGCCGGACCGGGAGACCGCGCTGCGCAAGCTGCGGGCGGCCCTCGCGGAGACGGTCACGCTGGGCGTGCAGACCAACGCCGGGTTCCTGCGGCGGCTGCTGGCCCATCCGGCGGTGGTGGCCGGCGAGCTGGACACGGGCCTGGTGGAGCGGGAGGCCGCGGCGCTCGTCGTGGCCGACGTACCGCGGGATGTGTACGCGGCGGCGGCGCTGCTGCGCCAGGCCGCGCTCTCCCCCGCGCCCGGCACGGGCTGGGTGGACCCCTTCGCCGTCGCGGACGGCTGGCGGCTGGGCGGCGAGCCCGCCTGGACGGCGCACCACCTGCACGTGCCGGGGCACGACCCGGTGACCGTCCGCGTGCGCGGCACGGCGGACGGCACGGCCGAGGTACTGCCGGACGGGGCGGACACCCCGCTGCGGGGCGCCGCGGGCCCGGCCCCGGCGCCGGGAACGGATCCCCGGTTCACCTGCCGGCTCGACGGCGTCGCACAGTCCTTCGCCGCGCTGGCGGACGGCACCTGGCTCGGCCGGGACGGCGACGCCTGGAACGTGCGCGATCACGATCCGGTCGCCGACTCCCTCTCCCGGGGGGCGCACGCGGGCGCCGACTCGCTCACCGCCCCCATGCCCGGCACGGTCACGGTGGTGAAGGTCGCCGTCGGCGACGAGGTGACCGCGGGCCAGAGCCTGCTGGTCGTCGAGGCGATGAAGATGGAGCACGTCATCTCCGCCCCGCACGCCGGCACGGTCGCCGAACTGGACGTGACGCCCGGCACGACGGTCGCCATGGACCAGGTGCTGGCCGTCATCGCACCGGCAGAGGCACAGGAGGACCAGTGACACTTCCCATGGCCGTACCGGCCGAGGGCCTTCCCGCCCGGGTGCGCATCCATGAGGTGGGCCCGCGCGACGGCCTCCAGAACGAGAAGACGGCCGTGCCGACGGCCGTCAAGGCGGAGTTCATCCACCGTCTCGCGGACGCGGGCCTCACCACCATCGAGGCGACCAGCTTCGTCCACCCCGACTGGGTGCCCCAACTCGCGGACGCCGAGCAGTTGTTCCCGCGCGTGAGCGGCCTCGACGTGGCCCTCCCGGTACTGGTGCCGAACGAGCGCGGCCTGGACCGGGCCCTCGCCCTGGGCGCCCGCCGGGTCGCCGTCTTCGCCAGCGCCACGGAGTCCTTCGCCAAGGCCAACCTCAACCGCTCGGTGGACGAGGTGCTGGCGATGTCCGAGCCGGTGGTGGCGCGGGCCAAGGCGCAGGACGTGCATGTGCGCGGCTACCTCTCCATGTGCTTCGGCGACCCGTGGGAGGGCGCGGTCCCGGTGGACCATGTCGTCCGGGTCTGCCGGGCCCTGCTCGACCTGGGCTGCGACGAGCTGAGCCTGGGCGACACGATCGGCGTGGCCACCCCGGGTCACGTCCGGGCCCTGCTGGCCGCGCTGAACGACCAGGGTGTGCCCACGGGCGCGCTGGGCGTGCACTTCCACGACACGTACGGCCAGGCGCTCGCCAACACCCTCGCCGCGCTCCAGCACGGCGTCACCACCGTCGACGCCTCGGCGGGCGGACTCGGCGGCTGCCCGTACGCCAAGTCCGCCACCGGCAATCTCGCCACCGAAGACCTGGTGTGGATGCTGCGGGGCCTCGGCATCGACACGGGGGTGGACCTCGGCCGTCTCGTCGCCACGAGCGCGTGGATGGCCGGCCGACTGGGCCGACCCAGCCCTTCCCGCACCGTCCGAGCACTCGGCGGCACAACGACACAGCCCCACAAGGAGCAGTGACCCGAAATGGACCACCGTCTCTCCCCCGAACTGGAAGAACTCCGCCGCACCGTCGAGGAGTTCGCGCACGACGTGGTCGCGCCCAAGATCGGTGACTTCTACGAGCGGCACGAATTCCCGTACGAGATCGTCCGTGAGATGGGCCGCATGGGCCTGTTCGGACTGCCGTTCCCCGAGGAGCACGGCGGCATGGGCGGGGACTACCTCGCGCTCGGCATCGTGCTGGAGGAACTCGCGCGCGTCGACTCGTCCGTGGCGATCACCCTGGAGGCGGGCGTCTCGCTGGGCGCCATGCCGATCCACCTCTTCGGGACGCCGGAGCAGAAGCGCCAGTGGCTGCCGCGGCTGTGCTCCGGCGAGATCCTCGGCGCCTTCGGGCTGACCGAGCCGGACGGCGGCTCGGACGCGGGCGCGACCCGTACGACGGCCCGGCTCGACCCCGAGACGGACGAGTGGGTGATCAACGGCACCAAGTGCTTCATCACCAACTCGGGCACGGACATCACGGGCCTGGTCACGGTCACGGCGGTGACCGGCCGCAAGCCGGACGGCCGGCCGCTGATCTCGGCGATCATCGTCCCGTCCGGCACGCCGGGCTTCACCGTCGCGAGCCCGTACTCGAAGGTCGGCTGGAACGCCTCCGACACCCGTGAGCTGTCCTTCTCGGACGTGCGTGTCCCGGCGGCGAACCTGCTGGGCGAGGAGGGCCGCGGGTACGCGCAGTTCCTGCGGATCCTGGACGAGGGGCGTATCGCCATCGCGGCGCTGGCCACCGGCCTCGCGCAGGGATGTGTGGACGAGTCGGTGAAGTACGCGAAGGAACGGCACGCGTTCGGCCGCCCGATCGGCGCCAACCAGGCCATCCAGTTCAAGATCGCCGACATGGAGACGAAGGCCCACACGGCCCGCCTCGCCTGGCGGGACGCGGCCTCGCGACTGGTGGCCGGCGAACCCTTCAAGAAGGAGGCCGCCGTCGCCAAGCTCTACTCGTCGACGATCGCCGTCGACAACGCCCGTGACGCCACCCAGGTGCACGGCGGCTACGGCTTCATGAACGAGTACCCGGTGGCCCGGATGTGGCGCGACTCCAAGATCCTGGAGATCGGGGAGGGCACGAGCGAGGTGCAACGGATGCTGATCGCCCGCGAGTTGGGGCTGCCCGGCTGAGACCCGGGGGACCGAGGGGACGGGCGCCGCGGTGGGGCGCGGCGGCCCTCTGCATCCTGTGCACCCTGTGCGGCCCTCTGCGGCGCGTTCGCGCGATGGCCTGAAGTCGGCCTGACACCGCGGGTGCGCTGCGCTCACGAGGTCGCCGTACCGCTCGACCCGGGCGGGCACGGCGGCCTCTTCGGCATGCTCCGGGGCCGTCCGGCCGCTCTTCGCATCCTCGGAGCGGGCGGCAACTCCAGGTCCGATTCGGACTTCTGACATCCCGTACACCTTTGAACCACAGGAGGGGCACAGAAAGCGGGCAGGCGTCGGGGCGGGCATCCCGCGACCCGGAACCACCCTCTGGACATCAGCTGAGGTTAGGCTAACCTACGTTCGAACCGTCCTCGGGTGATCCGCCCCGTCCGAAAGTAGCCAGAGACATGCCCAACGCCAGAGCCGCTCGTCCCACCCGCCGTGGCATCCTCGCCGTCGGTGGCGCACTGGGCCTCGGTGCCGCCCTCGCCGCCTGCGGGGACGACGACGCGAGCAGCAGTGGCTCCGGGTCGTCGGCGAGCTCCTCGGCCAAGTCCGGTCCCTGGACCTTCAAGGACGACCGCGGCACCACGGTGAAGCTCGACAAGATCCCCGCGGACATCGTCGCCTTCACCGGCGTCGGCGCCGCCCTGTACGACTACGGCATCCAGGTCAAGGGCGTGTTCGGCCCGACCAAGACCGCCGCGGGCAAGGCCGACGTCCAGGCCGGCGACATGGACGTCAGCAAGGTGACGGTCCTCGGCAACGTCTGGGACGAGTTCAACGTCGAGAAGTACGCGGCCCTCGCGCCCCAGGTGCTCATCTCCACGATGTTCGACAGCGCCGGCACCCTCTGGTACGTCCCCGAGGCCTCCAAGGACAAGATCGCCAAGCTCGCCCCGAGCGTCGGCATCTCCGTCTACGACCGTCAGCTGACCGCTCCGCTGCAGCGCATGTGGGAGCTGGCGGAGTCGCTCGGCGCCGACATGGCGGCGGCCGCGGTCACCGACGCCAAGAAGAAGTTCGAGGAGGCGGCCGCCCGGCTGCGCGCCGCCGCCAAGGCCAAGCCCGAGATCAAGGTGCTGGCCGGTTCCGCGAGCGAGGCGCTCTTCTACGTCTCCGGCACCAACCTCTCCATCGACCTGGAGTACTTCAAGGCCCTCGGCGTGAACTTCGTCGAGCCGCCGGAGAGCGCGAAGGCGGAGGGTGGCGGCTGGTACGAGTCGCTGAGCTGGGAGAACGTCGACAAGTACGCGGCCGACATCATCATGATGGACGACCGCTCCTCGACGATCCAGCCCGCCGACATCACCGAGGCGACCTGGAAGAAGCTGCCCGCGGTGAAGGCCGGTCAGGTCATCGCCCGGTCGCCCGAGCCGATCCTCTCCTACGCGAAGTGTGTGCCGCTTCTCGAGAACCTCGCGGACGCCCTCGAGAAGGCGAAGAAGGTTTCCTGACAAGGGGACTTGATGTCGCGGGTTGCCTGCGGGTGAACCGCGGGTCCGGCTGCGGCCGGTCGCGCCCGCGCGGCGGGGCCGCATGTCGAAGCGGCCCCGCGCCCCCCGAAAGAAGCACGCCGGTACTCCCTCCCCACGTCCACAGGAGCACCCCACGTGACCACCGCCGTCGTCGCCCCCTTCCGGTTCTTCTCCCTCCACGTCGTGCGTGCCCGGCGGGTCGGGGCGTCGCTCGTCCGGATCACCTTCGCCGGGCCGGATCTCGAGCACTTCTTCTCCGACGGGTACGACCAGTCGCTGTCGCTGTTCCTGCCGCAGCCGGGTCAGAGCGAGCCTCAGGTGCCCTTCGAACTCGGCGACGGCTGGTGGCAGGCGTGGCGTGAACTGCCGGACGACGTAAGGGCGGTGATGCGTTCGTACACGCTCCTGGCCCTTCGCCGGGACGTACTCGGGCGCACCACGGAGATCGACATCGACTTCGTGCTGCACACCCCGGCCGGGCCCGCCTCGGCGTGGGCCTCGGGTGCCGGCGCCGGGGACCGGGTCGTCCTGCTGGGCCCGGCCCTGGCCGACAACCGGGCGATCCGGTTCCGGCCGCCCGGGGACACCGACCTGATCGTGCTGTGGGGCGACGAGAGCGCCCTGCCGGCCGTCGCGTCGATCCTGGAGTCCCTGCCGGCCGGACAGCGTGTCCGGGTCTGGCTGGAGGCACACGACGCCGGGAACGTGCGGGAGTTGGCGACCGCGGCGGACGCCGAGATTACCTGGGTGGTCGGGGAGAGCTCCGTGGACGCCCTCCGGGACGCCCGGCTCCCGGCCGCCGGGCACCCGTACGTGTGGATCGCGGGCGAGTCGGGGTGCGTGAAGGCGCTGCGCCGCCACTTCGTCCGGGAACGCGGGATCGACCGGCGCCGCATCACCTTCGTCGGGTACTGGCGCCAGGGCATGAACGAGGAACAGCTCCGCGCGGCGGAGTAGCCAACACCACGGCTCCTGCGGGCAGTTGCGCGGGGGCGCCGACGTGATCACGGTCACGGCAGAGGCGCACCCCCTCTCATGGAACTTAGGTTAGGCTAACCTAAGTTGAATCAGAGGCTCCGTCCCCTGGCCCGTCCCGCAGCAGACCTCGTCCCCACCCCCCGGAGGACCCCCACCATGCGCTCGCACCTGCTCAATGACACGACCGCGGAGCAGTACCGCCGCTCCGTGACCGAAGGAGTAGAGCGGGTGGCCGCCAAAATCGCCGCCACCGACCGTCCGTTCACCGGCGTCTCGGTCGACGCCCTCGCGCCCCGCATCGACGGGATCGACCTCGACAAGCCGCTGCACGACACCACGGCCGTCCTGGACGAACTGGAGGAGGTCTACCTCCGCGACGCGGTCTACTTCCACCACCCCCGCTACCTCGCCCACCTCAACTGCCCGGTCGTCATCCCCGCCGTGCTGGGCGAGGCGGTCCTGTCGGCCGTCAACTCCTCCCTCGACACCTGGGACCAGTCGGCCGGCGGCACCCTCATCGAGCGCAAACTGATCGACTGGACGACGGCCCGGATCGGCCTCGGCCCGGCCGCCGACGGCGTGTTCACCTCCGGCGGCACCCAGTCCAACCTCCAGGCGCTGCTGCTCGCCCGCGAGGAGGCCAAAGCCGAATCCCTCGCCGACCTGCGCATCTTCGCCTCCGAGGTCAGCCACTTCAGCGTGAAGAAGTCCGCGAAGCTGCTGGGCCTCGGACCCGACGCGGTGGTGTCCATCCCGGTCGACAACGACAAGCGGATGCAGACCCTCGCGCTCGCCCGCGAGCTGGAGCGCTGCAAGGACGCCGGTCTGACGCCCATGGCCGTGGTCGCCACCGCCGGCACCACCGACTTCGGCTCCATCGACCCCCTGCCCGGGATAGCCGAGCTGTGCGACCGGTACGAGACCTGGATGCACGTCGACGCGGCCTACGGCTGCGGTCTGCTCGCCTCCGTGAAGTACCGGGACCGGATCGACGGCATCGAGCGCGCCGACTCCGTCACCGTCGACTACCACAAGTCCTTCTTCCAGCCGGTGAGTTCGTCGGCCGTACTGGTCCGCGACGCGGCCACGCTCCGCCACGCCACGTATCACGCCGAGTACCTCAACCCGCGCCGCGCGGTGCAGGAGCGCATCCCCAACCAGGTGGACAAGTCCCTGCAGACCACGCGCCGCTTCGACGCGCTCAAACTGTGGATGACCCTGCGGACCATGGGCGCCGACGGCATCGGGCAGCTCTTCGACGAGGTCTGCGACCTGACCGCCGAGGGCTGGCGCCTGCTGGCCGCCGACCCGCGCTTCGACGTCGTCGTCCAGCCGTCGCTCTCGACCCTCGTCTTCCGCTACATCCCCGCCGCCGTCACCGACCCGGCCGAGATCGACCGCGCCAACCTCTACGCCCGCAAGGCCCTGTTCGCGTCGGGTGACGCGGTGGTCGCGGGCACGAAGGTCGGCGCCCGCCACTACCTGAAGTTCACCCTGCTGAACCCCGAGACGACGACCGACGACATCGCCGCCGTCCTCGACCTGATCGCCGGCCACGCCGAGCAGTACCTGGGAGAGTCCCTTGACCGCGCTTCCTGAAGCCAGCCACATCCATGACTTCGTGGGGATCGGGCTCGGCCCCTTCAATCTCGGCCTCGCCTGCCTCACCGAGCCGATCGACACGCTCGACGGCGTCTTCCTGGAGTCCAAGCCGGACTTCGAGTGGCACTCCGGCATGTTCCTCGACGGCGCCCACCTCCAGACGCCGTTCATGTCGGACCTGGTCACCCTGGCCGACCCGACCTCGCCCTACTCCTTCCTCAACTACCTGAAGGAGAAAGGCCGGCTGTACTCGTTCTACATCCGCGAGAACTTCTACCCGCTGCGGGTCGAGTACGACGACTACTGCCGCTGGGCCGCGAGCAAGCTGAGCAGCGTGCGCTTCTCGACGACGGTCGCGGAAGTGACGTACGAGGACGACGTGTACGTGGTGCGGACCACCGCCGGCGAGCGGTACCGCGGCCGTCACCTGGTCCTCGGCACCGGCACGCCCCCGTACGTCCCGGAGGCCTGCGCGGACCTGGGCGGCGACTTCCTGCACAACTCCCGCTATCTGCGGCACAAGGCGGAACTCCAGAAGAAGGAGTCGATCACGCTGGTCGGCTCCGGGCAGTCGGCCGCCGAGATCTACTACGACCTGCTCAGCGAGATCGACGTCCACGGCTACCGGCTGAACTGGGTCACCCGTTCCCCGCGCTTCTTCCCGCTGGAGTACACCAAGCTCACGCTGGAGATGACCTCCCCGGAGTACATCGACTACTTCCGCGAGCTGCCGGAGCGGACCCGCTACCGCCTGACGGCCGAGCAGAAGAACCTCTTCAAGGGCATCGACGGCGACCTCATCAACGAGATCTTCGACCTGCTCTACCAGAAGAACCTCGGCGGCCCGGTGCCCACCCGGCTGCTCACCAACTCCACGCTGAAGAGCGCGCGTTACGCCGACGGCACCTACACCCTCGCGTTCCGCCAGGACGAGCAGGAGAAGGACTTCGAGCTGAGCTCCCAGGGCCTGGTCCTGGCCACCGGCTACCGGTACGCCGAGCCGGAGTTCCTCGCGCCCGTCCGGGACAGACTGCGCTACGACTCCCACGGCAACTTCGACGTCGCCCGCAACTACTCCATCGACACCACGGGCCGGGGCGTGTTCCTGCAGAACGCGGGCGCGCACACCCACAGCATCACCTCCCCCGACCTCGGCATGGGGGCGTACCGCAACAGCTCGATCATCCGTGACCTGCTCGGCAGCGAGTACTACCCGGTCGAGAAGACCATCGCGTTCCAGGAGTTCGCCGTATGAGCACGACCACGGCCACCGTCGGCCGTCTCACCCTCCGCCCGCTCGACCCCGTCGAGGACGCCGAGCTGCTGCACGGCTGGGTCACGCACCCCAAGGCCGCGTTCTGGATGATGCAGAACGCGAAACTGGTGGACGTCGAGCGCGCCTACATGGACATCGCCGCCGACGAGCACAGCCACGCCCTCATCGGCCTGCACGACGGCGAGCCCGCCTTCCTGATGGAGTACTACGACCCGGCCCACCGTGAGCTGGTCGGCCTGTACGAGCCGCGGCCCGGCGACGTCGGCATGCACTTCCTGGTCGCCCCCACCGACCGGCCCGTGCACGGGTTCACCCGGGCCGTGATCACCACCGTGATGGCCCGCCTCTTCGACGACCCGGCCACCTCCCGGGTCGTCGTCGAGCCGGACGTCTCCAACACGGCGGTGCACGCCCTCAACGAGGCCGTCGGGTTCGTGCCCGAGCGGGAGATACAGAAGCCGGAGAAGCAGGCGCTGCTGAGCTTCTGCACCCGCGAGCAGTTCGTCGCGGCGACGGGGGTGCGGGCATGAGCCTCGCCGACGCCGTCGCCCACCTCTCCCCCGAACGCTGGGAGAAGGCCAACCGTCTGCTCGTCCGCAAGGCCCTCGCGGAGTTCGCGCACGAGCGCCTGATCACCCCCGAGGAGAAGGACGGCCGCTTCGTCGTCCGCAGCGACGACGGGCTGACCTCCTACCGCTTCACCGCCGTCCGCCACGCCCTCGACCACTGGCAGGTGGACGCCGGCTCGATCACCCGCACCCGCGACGGCGCCGGACTCCCGCTCGCCGCACTGGACTTCTTCATCGAGCTGAAGAAGACGCTGGGCCTGAGCGAGGAGATCCTGCCGGTCTACCTGGAGGAGATCTCCTCCACCCTCTCCGGCACCTGCTACAAGCTGACCAAGCCGCAGATCACGTCGGCGGAGCTGGTCAGGAGCGGCTTCCAGGCCATCGAGACCGGGATGACCGAGGGCCACCCCTGCTTCGTCGCCAACAACGGGCGGCTCGGCTTCGGCATCCACGAATACCTGTCGTACGCCCCGGAGACGGCGAGCCCGGTCCGGCTGGTGTGGCTGGCCGCCCACCGCTCGCGGGCCGCGTTCACGGCGGGCGTCGGCATCACGTACGAGTCGTTCGTGCGGGAGGAGCTGGGCGAGAAGACGGTCGAGCGGTTCGACGCCGTCCTGCGCGAGCAGGGCCGGGACCCGGACGACTACCTCCTCATCCCCGTCCACCCCTGGCAGTGGTGGAACAAGCTCACCGTCACCTTCGCCGCCGAGATCGCCCGCGGGAACCTGGTCTGCCTGGGCGAGGGCGACGACGAGTACCTGGCGCAGCAGTCCATCCGGACGTTCTTCAACTCCTCGCACCCCGAGAAGCACTACGTCAAGACGGCCCTGTCCGTCCTCAACATGGGCTTCATGCGCGGGCTCTCGGCCGCCTACATGGAGGCGACCCCGGCCATCAACGACTGGCTGGCCCAGCTCATCGACAACGACCCGGTGCTGCGCTCGACGGGACTGTCGATCATCCGGGAGCGGGCGGCCGTCGGCTACCGGCACCTGGAGTACGAGGCCGCCACGGACCGCTACTCGCCGTACCGCAAGATGCTGGCCGCGCTGTGGCGGGAGAGCCCGGTGCCGACGCTCCGGGACGGCGAGTCGCTCGCGACCATGGCCTCCCTGGTCCATGTGGACCACGAGGGCAGCTCGGTGGCCGGTGCGCTGATCGAGCAGTCCGGCCTGCCGCCGACCGAGTGGCTGCGCGGCTACCTGGAGGCGTACTACACCCCGCTCCTGCACAGCTTCTACGCCTATGACCTGGTGTTCATGCCGCACGGCGAGAACACGATCCTGGTCCTGAAGGACGGGGCGGTGCAGCGGGCGATCTACAAGGACATCGCCGAGGAGATCGCGGTCATGGACCCGGACGCGGTGCTGCCGCCCGAGGTCCGGCGCATCCGCGTCGAGGTGCCCGAGGACAAGAAGCTCCTGTCCATCTTCACGGACGTCTTCGACTGCTTCTTCCGTTTCCTCGCGGCCGGCCTCGCCACCGAGGGGATCCTGGAGGAGGACGACTTCTGGCGCACGGTCGCCGAGGTCACCCGCGCCTACCAGGAGGCGAACCCCGAACTGGCCGACAGGTTCCGCCAGTACGACCTGTTCGCCCCCGAGTTCGCCCTGTCCTGCCTCAACCGTCTCCAGCTGCGCAACAACAAGCAGATGGTGGACCTGGCGGACCCGTCGGGCGCCCTCCAGCTGATCGGAACCCTGAGAAATCCCGTCACGGGGTTCTGATCCGGGCGGACGGGCGCCCCCGAGTACGGTCCTCGGGGGCGCCCGTCGCCACGTTTGGAAGAATCCTCCCATGGCGGAAATCATCCAGAAGGACGGCACCTGGGTCTTCGACGGCGATGCCCTGCGGCTGACCCCGGGCCGGGACAAGAACGTCAGCCCGCTCCGCAGGGAACTGGGTGAACTGATCGTCCCCCTGGGCGCGTTGGCCGGGCTGTCGTTCGAGCAGGGAAAGAAGACGGGGCGGCTGCGGCTGCGGCTGCGGGACGGCGCCGATCCCCTGCTCCAGGCGACCGGCGGACGGCTGACCGAGCCGCACGACCCGTACCAGCTGCTCGTCGAATCCGACCGGTACGGGGTCGCCGAGTACCTGGTGGACGAGGTGCGCCAGGCGCTGCTCCTCGACGAGGTGCCGGCCGACCCGGTGGACGCGTATCTGCTGCCCGGCCCGTCGGTGCCGCTGTCCGCCTCCGCCGGGGACGGCACGGCGAGCTTCGACGGTGAGCGGGTGCGCCTGGAGTGGAACTGGAAGACCGAGGAGTCCAAGGCCTCCGCCGGTGCCCGCAGCATCGGCGTCGCCGAGATCGAGGCGGTGGAGTGGCAGCCCGCGGTCGGCCTCGAGAACGGCTGTCTGCGCTTCCGGCTGCGTCACGCGCCGACGAAGGCACCGGCCAAGTACGACCCCAACGCCGTGGAGCTGTGGGGGTTCAGGAAGGACCCGCTGATGGCGCTCGTCGCGGCCGCCGTGCAGGCCAGGCTGCCCCACCCGGCGGCCGGCCCCCGGGACGCGCTGCCCGCGCAGCGCGCGGCGGACTCCGCCGGCGGGGACGACCACGACGCGCTGCTGCGCCGCCTGCGCGAACTCGGTGAGCTGCGCCGTGACGGCGTCCTGACGGAGGAGGAGTTCGCGATGGCCAAACAGGCGGTCCTCAGGCGCCTGTAGCGCGACGAGGACCGCCTGCGGCGGGCTCACTTCGCCTTGCGGGCCACCGTGAAGTGGTCGACCTGCGCACCGGTCTCGGCGATGCCGCGCACGGTCAGCGTGGCCGTACGGCCCTTCGCGGCCGGGGTCACGTCCACCCGCAGGAACGAGTAGTCGAGGTAGCGCACCCGCGACCAGGTGACGGTCTCGTCGGCCTTGCCGTCCTTGGTGTTGACGAAGGAGGCGACGGAGTCGACCTCGTTCTCGTGGCCCTCGTAGGACAGCGGGGCGCTGAAGGCGTACAGGCTGCGGCCGGCCGCGCCCGCCGTGACGTACACCACGCCGTCGGTCTCGGGGTACGCCGTGCCGCCGATCGGGAGCTTCCTGGTGACGGCGCCCTTCTTGAGGACGTCGGTGCGCTCGTACTGGTGGTTGTGCCCGTTGATGACCAGGTCCACCGTGTACTTCTCGAACAGCGGCACCCACTCCTGGCGCACTCCCCCCTCCGAGGCGTGCGCGGTGGAGGTGCAGTAGGCGCAGTGGTGGAAGAAGACCACGACGAAGTCGACGTCCTTCGACGCCCGGTACTTCTTGAGCTGCGTCTCCAGCCACTTGGTCTGGGTGCCGCCCGAGATGCCGAGGTTGGCCGGGATCTCGAAGGAGATGTCGTTGGCGTCGAGCGAGATCACCGCCGTGTTGCCGTAGACGAAGGTGTAGACGCCCGGGAGGTTCTTCGCGTCGGGGCCGTTGTCCGGGAGGTTCCAGCGGGCGTCCTCGCCGCCGTAGCCGTTGGGCGAGTACCAGGCCTCCATGTCGTGGTTGCCGTAGGCCGGCATCCACGGGACGGACTTGGCGACGGACTCGGTCTGGGCGAGGAACTGGTCCCAGACGCGGGAGTCGAAGCCGGTGTCGGCGGTCTTGCCCTGGCCGGCCGGGTCGGCGTAGGCGATGTCGCCGGCGTGCAGGTGGAAGGCCGGGTTCTGGCCGAGGAGGAGACTGTTGTTGGCGAGGCCGTGGTAGCCGACGCCCTCGTCGCCGAAGGCGGTGAAGGTGAACGGCGCCTTGTGGTCGGGGGCGGTGGTGAAGGTGCCGAGGGTGCCCAGGAGGTGGGCGGCGGCCGGGTCGAAGCCCGCGTGGCCGACGCCGTAGTAGTACGTCCTGCCGGGCTTGAGGTGGGTGAGCTCGGCGTGCAGGTAGTACTGGGTGTGGTCACCGCCGGCGCCGACACCGGCCGGGGTGTACAGCGTGCGCACCTCGGCCTCGATCCTGCGGGAGAGGTCCCAGGGGTGGGCGCCGATCCGGATGAAGGGCTTGCGCACCGCGACCGGGACCTGCCAGGAGACCGTGATCTCGGTGCGCGGGTCCTTGCCGTAGGCGAGGTGGCGCCCGAAGGGGGCGACGAGGGCGCCCTCGACGTGCTCGGCGGCCGGGGCGGTCTTCGGGGTCCGCGTCGGCACGGCCGCCTGCGCCGTGGCGCCGGTCACGAACGCGCCACCCGTGACGGCGCCCAGGGTGACGGCGCCGCCTCTGATCATCGTGCGCCGGGAGAACGTGGCGCGCAGGTACTCGTGCTGCTCGGCCATGTTCATGCGGTCGGCGAGCCGCTCGGGTACGCCCATGCGAGGAGTGTCCATGACGTCCGAAACTCGTCGCCTCGGGCGACGGGCCGCAAGCCGCCGCATGGACGGCCGGGGAACAGCGGCTCATAACACATTCAAGGTTCCCCCAAGGCTCCTTAACAGGTGCCTGCCCGAAATCGGGCACGATTCTTGCGAAACCGGCTCGCGTACCCCAGGATCTACCGGGTGCACGACGAACTCGTTGATCACCTGACGCGCTCCACGCCCCTTCAGCGGGGCGAGGCGCTACGGGTGATCCAAGACGTGCTCGCCTACTTCGACGAGACGACCGAGAACTACGTCCGTCGCCGCCACCGCGAGCTCCAGGCCCAGGGCCTGGTCAACGCGGAGATCTTCGAACGGGTCGAGGCGGACCTGAAATACCGTGCGGTGGCCCCGCCCGAGCTCACGCTCAGGCAACTGCGGCGCATCGTCTACGGGTGATCGAAAGCTTGGGGATACCTATATATGTGCGGAATCGTCGGATACATCGGCAGGCGTGACGTGGCCCCGCTGCTGCTCGAAGGCCTTCAGCGGCTCGAGTACCGCGGCTACGACTCGGCGGGCATCGTCGTCACCTCGCCGAAGACGGCCGGCCTGAAGATGGTCAAGGCCAAGGGCCGCGTCCGTGACCTGGAGGCCAAGGTCCCGGCGCGCTTCAAGGGCACCACCGGCATCGCCCACACCCGCTGGGCCACCCACGGCGCCCCCTCCGACGTGAACGCCCACCCGCACATGTCGGCCGACCTCAAGGTCGCCGTCGTCCACAACGGCATCATCGACAACGCCTCCGACCTGCGGAAGAAGCTCGAGGCCGACGGCGTCGAGTTCCTCTCCGAGACGGACACCGAGGTCCTCGTCCACCTCGTCGCCCGCGCCCAGGCCGAGAAGCTCGAGGACAAGGTCCGCGAGGCGCTGCGCGTGGTCGAGGGCACCTACGGCATCGCCGTGATGCACGCCGACTTCAGCGACCGGATCGTCGTCGCCCGCAACGGCTCCCCGGTCGTCCTCGGCATCGGCGAGAAGGAGATGTTCGTCGCCTCGGACATCGCCGCGCTGGTCGCCCACACCCGCCAGATCGTCACCCTCGACGACGGCGAGATGGCCACCCTGAAGGCCGACGACTTCCGCACCTACACGACCGAGGGCACCCGCACCACGGCCGAGCCCACCACCGTCGAGTGGGAGGCCGCCTCCTACGACATGGGCGGCCACGACACCTACATGCACAAGGAGATCCACGAGCAGGCCGACGCCGTGGACCGCGTGCTGCGCGGCCGCATCGACGACCGCTTCTCCACCGTGCACCTCGGCGGCCTCAACCTGGACGCCCGCGAGGCGCGCCAGATCCGCCGGGTGAAGATCCTCGGCTGCGGCACCTCGTACCACGCGGGCATGATCGGCGCCCAGATGATCGAGGAGCTCGCCCGCATCCCCGCGGACGCCGAGCCCGCCTCCGAGTTCCGCTACCGCAACGCGGTCGTGGACCCCGACACCCTGTACATCGCCGTCTCGCAGTCCGGTGAGACGTACGACGTGCTGGCGGCCGTCCAGGAGCTGAAGCGCAAGGGCGCCCGCGTGCTGGGCGTGGTCAACGTGGTCGGCTCGGCGATCGCCCGCGAGGCGGACGGCGGCGTGTACGTGCACGCGGGCCCCGAGGTCTGCGTCGTCTCGACGAAGTGCTTCACCAACACCACGGTCGCCTTCGCGCTGCTCGCCCTGCACCTGGGCCGCACCCGCGACCTCTCCGTGCGCGACGGCAAGCGGATCATCGAGGGCCTGCGCAAGCTGCCCTCGCAGATCGCCGAGATCATGGAGCAGGAGGCGGAGATCGAGAAGCTGGCCGAGACGCTCGCCGAGGCCCGCTCGATGCTCTTCATCGGCCGCGTCCGGGGCTACCCGGTCGCCCGTGAGGCCTCGCTGAAGCTCAAGGAGGTCTCGTACATCCACGCCGAGGCCTACCCGGCCTCCGAGCTCAAGCACGGTCCGCTGGCCCTCATCGAGCCCGCGCTCCCGACGGTCGCGATCGTCCCCGACGACGACCTGCTGGAGAAGAACCGCGCCGCGCTGGAGGAGATCAAGGCCCGCAGCGGAAAGATCATCGCGGTCGCCCACCGGGAGCAGGAGAAGGCCGACCAGACGGTCGTCGTCCCCAAGAACGAGGACGAGCTCGACCCGATCCTGATGGGCATCCCGCTGCAGCTCCTCGCCTACTACACGGCGAAGGCGCTCGGCCGCGACATCGACAAGCCGCGCAACCTGGCGAAGTCGGTGACGGTGGAGTAGTCCTCTCCGCTCGCACAGAACGGCCCCCCACGCGTGCCACCCGCGCGTGGGGGGCCGTTCTCCTGCCGGGGACGCCCAACTCCCCGGCGTCGGCTGCCGATCAGCCCGTGGCCGTCACGCCGGGGCGGGCAGCGCGTCGCGGAACCGCCGTGGGCCAGTGGGCCAGCGCCGCGGTCGCCGCGTACCAGGCCACCGCGCCCGCCGCGACGGCGAACCAGCCGCCGACCTTGGTGAGACCGTCGCTGTCGGCGAACCGGGCGACGGCCATCAGCACCAGCCCGACACAGAACAACCCGTAGCTGCCCTGGCCGAGTTGGTCGCCACCGGCGAGGGTCAGGGAGAGCGCCACGAGGGCGAACAGAAGCAGGAAGAGCCCCGCGGCGTTGTCGGAGACCTGGGCGCCGGCGGAGACCGCCCAGGTGAACCAGAAGGCGCCGAGAACGGTATAGGCGGTGCCGGTGGCCGCGTCACGGTCCCGGAGGGCGAACAGGCCGGCGACGAACAGCGCGACGCCGCCGACGTAGTGGGCGATGGCTACGGCGTCCGCAGCCGTCACGCCGTCGATGAGGTCCGTGTACCCGAGCCCGAAGGCCAACAGGGTCACACCCAGGGCGAGTCGGCCGGCGATCGTGGTGGTGCCGCTTCCCGCAGAGACGTCGTTGTCCACGGCGGGCTCCCTTCATGCATGTGCAGTTGTGTGAGCGGTATATGCCCTTCACAAAGGCACAAACACCCCTACGCGTCAGTAGATTTATGCTGCGCGACCAAGGGGACCGGGCCTACCCACTTCTCATCTCACCTGGGAGGACGGCGAGTTACGGAATGACAACGACGGGCCGCTTGGCCCGCTTGGCGAGCCGCCCCGCGACCGAACCGAAGATCCGGCCGACGATGCCGTGGGTCGAGCCGACGACGATCGCGTCGGCCTCGTACTCCCGCCCCACCTCTTCGAGTTCGTGACAGATGTCGCCGCCGCGCTCGACCAGGATCCAGGGCACCTCGGCGAGGTACTCCGCGCAGGCGAGCTCCAGACCGAGCACCTCGGTGCGGTGGTCCGGCACGTCGACGAAGACCGGTGGCTCGCACCCGGCCCACACCGTGGTGGGCAGCCGGTTGGCGACATGGACGATGATCAGGCCGGAGCCGGAGCGGTGGGCCATGCCGATGGCGTACGCGAGCGCGCGCTCACTGGACGTGGAGCCGTCGAAGCCGACGACCACGCCGTGCTTGAAAGCTGGATCGCAGGAGTGGCGTGCGTCTTCCGCCGCCTGGGGCTCGGCCGCCGTAGGGTCGGCGACGGGCCGCTTGCGGTCCGCGGGTTCGAAGAATTCGTGACCGGCCATGGCTGTCTCGGCGTATTGATCCTTATACGGGTGGGACGCGGCGGTGTGAGCAACGGAGCTGTCCGGGAATCATCTTCCCAACCCCATACCCCCAAGGGTACGGCGGCACG
Organism: Streptomyces sp. Root1310; assembly: GCF_001426425.1. Classification (NCBI taxonomy): domain Bacteria; kingdom Bacillati; phylum Actinomycetota; class Actinomycetes; order Kitasatosporales; family Streptomycetaceae; genus Streptomyces; species Streptomyces sp. Root1310. Next base: position 1,346,328 of record NZ_LMEQ01000001.1, read on the forward strand.
CCTCCGAGGCCCAGTTCCCGCACGCCCCCGGTGGGGGTTCCAGGGAGCATGCACGAGCGGACGCCCGTAACGCAATGGTTGCTGCCCCGTACAGGCGGTTTGCACAGGATTCACTTACGCGGGACCGCCGCGGACAGTGACCGACCGCCCGAGCAGGCGTTGAACCCCGTGCACCACGGTCCACCGCCGCTCCACCGCCGTCCCGCCACCGCCGTCCCCCACCGCCACCGCCCGACCGCCACCGCACCCCGCCCCGCGCACCGCCGCCCCGCACCACCACCCCCGCACCGCCGCCCCGGGAAGGAGCCCGCTCCGTGCCCTCGCCCCGCACCACCCCCGAGCCCCGCCCCGGCGACGACCGGTCGACCGACCTGATCCGCTGGGCGGCCTTCAGCTGCTTCCTGGTCCCGGTGGTCCTCCTCTGGTACGGCACCTCGCTGGCCGGCACCGCCGGCACCGCCCTGGGCCTCGCCGCCGTCACGGCCGTCTGCCGGGTGCTGCTGCGCCGGTCCGAGCGGTGCGCGGCCCGGTTGCTCGACGAGGAGCCGGCGCCCCGGGCGCACCCCCGGGGGCGCCATCAGCGCACCGGGACGGGATCACACCGTGGCGGTCGTCACTCCGGGGGAAACTCACCGGCCGGTTGACCGGTTTTCACGCACGGACCCGCTTCTTTTCAGCCAACTTCCGGTGATGGCGCATCCCTTGCCCCAACCACCCCCCACCCCCCGTTCCACCTGCACGGAAAGGGCCTCAGGGGACCTGCGCACCCTACGGGGATTGGCCACCGCACCGAGGCGCACTTCCCTGCACGGCCCACGAGTGCAACGCTTCGTGATCGAATGCTTCACGCCAAGTTGCCATGTCGACAATCTGCCGGGTGGCGAAGTGGCCACGCCGGCATTGTGCGACACGTTAGATTCGATCTTGACTGTCTACGGCGGGGGACTCGTGCAGGACCGAGGGGAAACGTGCAGGAGCGACACAACCGAGGAGCCGCGACCACCGAGGGGGGCTTAGCAGGATGAGCCACGACTCCACTGCCGCGCCGGAAGCCGCGGCCCGGAAACTCTCCGGGCGACGCCGCAAGGAGATCGTCGCGGTGCTGCTGTTCAGCGGCGGCCCCATTTTCGAGAGTTCCATTCCACTGTCGGTGTTCGGGATTGACCGCCAGGACGCCGGCGTACCGCGCTACCGCTTGCTGGTGTGCGGTGGCGAAGAAGGCCCGCTGCGGACCACAGGGGGCCTGGAACTCACCGCGCCACACGGCCTCGAGGCGATCGCACGGGCGGGCACGGTCGTCGTGCCGGCCTGGCGTTCGATCACCTCGCCGCCGCCGGAGGAGGCGCTCGACGCGCTGCGCCGGGCGCACGAGGAGGGTGCCCGCATCGTGGGCCTGTGCACCGGCGCGTTCGTGCTGGCCGCCGCGGGTCTGCTGGACGGCCGCCCGGCCACCACCCACTGGATGTACGCGCCGACGCTGGCCAAGCGCTATCCGTCGGTACACGTGGATCCGCGCGAACTGTTCGTCGACGACGGCGATGTGCTGACGTCGGCGGGGACGGCGGCCGGAATCGATCTCTGTCTGCACATCGTGCGGACGGATCACGGTAACGAGGCCGCGGGCGCGCTGGCCCGGCGGCTGGTCGTCCCACCACGACGGTCGGGCGGTCAGGAGCGCTACCTCGACCGGTCTTTACCGGAGGAGATCGGCGCCGACCCGCTCGCCGAGGTCGTCGCCTGGGCGCTGGAGCACCTCCACGAGCAGTTCGACGTGGAGACGCTGGCGGCACGCGCCTACATGAGCCGCCGCACGTTCGACCGCCGCTTCCGGTCCCTGACCGGCAGCGCACCGCTCCAGTGGCTGATCACCCAGCGGGTGCTCCAGGCGCAGCGCCTGCTGGAGACGTCGGACTACTCGGTGGACGAGGTCGCGGGGCGCTGCGGCTTCCGTTCGCCGGTGGCCCTGCGCGGCCACTTCCGCCGGCAGCTCGGCTCGTCCCCTGCGGCGTACCGGGCGGCCTACCGGGCCCGCAGGCCGCAGGGCGAACGGCACGCGGACAACGAACCGTCGCCGCCGCCACCGCCGCAGGCGCTGCACCCGGACGCTCCGGGACCGGTACCGCCGCAGCTGCGGCGTACGGCCTCGGCGGCGGCCGGTGCGATGGGCTCGTCGGCGTCCCTGCCGTCCGAGCACGCGCGGGACGCGTACGCGACCTCGCGGGCGAGTCTGCCGGGGCAGCGCAGCAGTACCTGAGCGGCTGACGGAACCTCCCCAGCGCCGGCCGGGCCCCACCGGCCCGGCCGGCGCCCGGGCACGGATGCGTCCCCGCGGGGCGCCTCAAAAGCCGACGTCAGCTTTAGGGTGGTCGCATGAACGATCGCATGGTCTGGATCGACTGCGAGATGACCGGCCTCTCGCTGTCGGACGACGCTCTCATCGAGGTTGCCGCCCTCGTCACCGACTCCGAGCTGAACGTGCTCGGCGACGGTGTCGACATCGTCATCCGCCCGCCGGCCCGGGCACTGGAGACGATGCCGGAGGTGGTGCGCGAGATGCACACCACGTCCGGGCTGCTCGACGAGCTGGCGGGCGGGACGACCCTCGCCGAGGCCGAGGCCCAGGTGCTGGCCTATGTACGGGAGCACGTGAAGGAGCCGGGCAAGGCACCGCTGTGCGGCAACTCCGTCGGCACGGACCGCGGCTTCCTGGCGCGGGACATGACCTCCCTCGAGGGCTACCTCCACTACCGGATCGTCGACGTGTCCTCGATCAAGGAGCTCGCCCGGCGCTGGTACCCGCGGGCCTACTTCAACAGCCCCCCGAAGAACGGCAACCACCGCGCCCTCGCCGACATCCGCGAGTCCATCGCGGAACTGCGCTACTACCGCGAGGCGGTCTTCGTGCCGCAGCCCGGACCGGACTCCGACACCGCCAGGACCATCGCCGCGAAGCACGTGCTGCCCAGCAGCTGACGGGGCCCCGGAAAGGCGTGCGCGAGCACCCCTTCGGACCCTGTACACTTTTTCTCGGCCGGTAGGGAGACCACAAAGTCCAACTGCCGGGCGTGGTGGGTGTAGCTCAGCTGGTAGAGCACCTGGTTGTGGTCCAGGATGCCGCGGGTTCGAGTCCCGTCACTCACCCTGAGTCATCAGCCGGTGACTTCCCGCAAGGGAGGTCACCGGCTGATGTGTTTCCCGTGGCTCCTCTGTCTCCCGTGTTCCCGTGTTCCCGTGTTCCCGGGAGGGTTCATGCGCTCGAGTGTCCGCGCCGAGCCGTTCGCGACCGCCCGGCTCGACCTCGTCCCGCTGCGCGTCGACCACGCGGCGGAGATGGCGGTCGTCCTGGGTGATCCCGCGCTGCACACCTTCATCGGCGGCGCCCCCTGCACACCCGAGGCCCTGCGCGCCCGCTACGAACGGCTCGTCGCCGGTTCGCCGGACCCGTCCGTCTCCTGGTGCAACTGGGTGCTGCGGGTGCGGGACGCCGGCCGGCCGGCCGGGACCCTGCAGGCCACCGTCGCCGGGCGGGACCACGCCGAGATCGCCTGGGTCGTCGGCACCGCCTGGCAGGGCCGCGGCCTCGCCTCCGAGGCCGCCGCGGGGCTCGTCGGCCTGCTGCGGGAGCAGGGCGTGCGCACGGTCGTCGCCCACATCCACCCCGACCACCACGCGTCCGCGGCCGTGGCCCGTGCCGCCGGGCTCTCGGCCACCGCGGAGCGGCAGGACGGCGAGGTGCGGTGGCGGCTGGTCATCGCGCCGTGAACCCGGGCCACGCTCAGCAGGAGGAGCGCTCCACCAGCTCCGTCGCCAGGACGACCTGACGTCGCTCCAGGCCCCGCGACACCGCGGGACGACGGTCCGCGATCTCCGTGAGGAGCAGGTCCAGCATCCTGCGGCCCATCTCCTCGATGGGCTGGCGGACGCTCGTCAGCGGCGGGTCCATGTGCCGGGCGATCGCCGAGTCGTCGTAGCCGACCATCGCCACGTCCTCCGGGAGCCGGCGGCCCGCCTCGCGCAGGGCCCGGCGGGCGCCGGCCGCCATGACGTCGGAGCCCGCGAAGACCGCGTCGAGGGAGGGGTTGCGGGCGAGGAGCTCCCCCATCGCGCGGTGTCCGCCCTCCTCGGTGAAGTCGCCCGGGGCGATCAGGCCCTCGTCCGGCGGGTATCCCGCGTCGCGCAGGGCGTCCCGGTAGCCGTCCACGCGCCGCTGGGCACCGTAGACGTCCAGGCGGCCCGTGATGTGGGCGATATGGGTGCGGCCCCGGGCGAGCAGGTGCTCCACCGCCGAGCGCGCGCCGCCGTAGTTGTCGGAGTCCACGGACGGGAGGGTCTCCGCGGCGGAGCGCGGGCCGCTGATCACCGCCGGGATCTCCAGCTGGGCCAGCAGATCGGGCAGCGGGTCGTCGGCGTGGACCGAGACCAGGAGCACCCCGTCGACGCGGTGCGCCGCCAGGTACTGGGCGAGCCGGCGTCGTTCGCGATCGCTACCCGCGAAGATCAGCAGCAGCTGCATCTCGGTGTCGGAGAGCTCCGCGCCCACGCCGCGCAGCATGTCCGAGAAGTACGGCTCGGCGAAGAAGCGGGTCTCCGGCTCGGGGACCACCAGCGCGATCGCGTCCGTGCGGTTGGCGGCCAGGGCACGGGCCGCGGTGTTGGGGACGTAGCCGAGCTCGGCGACGGCCGCCTCGACGGCCGCGCGGGTCGCGTCACTGACTCTCGGCGAGCCGTTGATCACCCGGGAGACCGTGCCGCGGCCGACACCGGCGCGTGCGGCCACCTCTTCGAGAGTCGGCCGCCCCCCGCTCCGGCTCCGCGCTCCGTGGCTTGCCATGGGCCCCGCCTTCCCGCCGTCGTTCACGCTGGCCTGGAATCTAACAGCCCCGTCCGTTCAGCCCATCCTCGCCGACGGCCACCGTCCCCGGGGACCCGCTTCGGCCCCCGCGGGAACCCCGCACCGGTACGCCGGACGGGTCTCGCCCCGGGACCGGGCACACCCGACTCCCCTTGCCGGACGGCTCGTTCGTCGCCACGCACGGCCGGAAAGCGCTGTCCCCCCGAGTTAGCTAACAGGCAGATAACTGAACGCATCTCTCCGCGCTCCCACCCTTGACACCCCCGCCCGAACCGACGACTCTTCAACACATCACCTGTGGGAGCGCTCCCACGGTACCTGACACATACACATCCCGCACGTTCCCCGCCCGAGCCGCAGCGAGTAACTAACGGGCCCAACAATGCAGTTGGCCGGGGGGTCGGCACGTCAGGGCAACAGGAGGACGCAATGCGAGCACGTACCCGAACCACCCGCCGGGTGGTGGTCCTGGCGGCCGTGGCGTCGCTGGGCGCCGGGCTGCTGGCCGGCTGTGCCGACGACGGCAACGACGACGCTTCCGACGGCTCGTCGTCGGGCAGCGGCAAGGGCAAGACGACGATCACGCTGGGTCTGTTCGGCACGATGGGCTTCAAGGAGGCCGGTCTCTACGCCGAGTACGAGAAGCTCCACCCCGACATCAAGATCGCCGAGAATGTCACGGAGCGCAACGAGAACTACTACCCGGCGCTCCTCAACCACCTCACGACCAACAGCGGCCTGATGGACGTCCAGGCCATCGAGGTCGGCAACATCGCCGAGGTCGTCGCCACCCAGGCGGCCAAGTTCGAGGACATGTCCAAGGTCTCGGGCGTCGACAAGAGCAAGTGGCTGGACTGGAAGTGGTCGCAGGGCACCACCAAGGACGGCCAGACGATCGCCCTCGGCACCGACGTCGGCCCGATGGCCCTCTGCTACCGCAAGGACCTCTTCCAGGCGGCCGGTCTGCCCACCGACCGCGAGGCGGTCGGCAAGCTGTGGGCGGGTGACTGGAACAAGTTCATCGCCACCGGCGAGCAGTACAAGAAGAAGGCCAAGGCAGGCACCTTCTTCATGGACTCCCCCGGCGGCCTGATCAACGCCATCCTCAGCAGTGAGAAGGAGAAGTTCTACGACTCCTCCGGCGAGATCATCTACAAGACGAACCCGGCCGTGAAGGCCGCCTTCGACCTGACCGCGAAGGCCGCCGAGGAGGGCCTGGTCCAGGCCCAGACGCAGTTCCAGCCGGCCTGGGACACCACGATCGCCAACAGCAAGTTCGCCACCATCGCCTGCCCGCCGTGGATGCTCGGCACCATCAAGGGCAAGGCGAAGGCCGAGGACGCCGGCAAGTGGGACGTCGCCGTCGCGCCGAAGTCCGGCAACTGGGGCGGCTCCTTCCTCGGTGTGCCGAAGAGCGGCAAGCACGTGAAGGAGGCCGAGGCGTTCATCACCTGGCTGACCGCGCCCGAGCAGCAGGCGAAGCTGTTCAAGGTGCAGGGCTCCTTCCCGAGCACCCCGAGCGCGTACACGATGCCCGAGGTGACCGGCGCGAAGAACGACATGACCGGTGACTCGCCGATCGGTACGGTCTTCTCCGAGGCCGCCAAGACGGCTCCGGTGCAGGTGATCGGCCCGAAGGACCAGATCATCCAGCAGGGCCTGACCGACAACGGCGTCATCCTCGTGACGAAGGGCAAGTCGGCGGCGGAGGCCTGGAAGACGGCCACCAAGACCATCGACAACAACCTGGACAAGTGACCCGAATGGCCACCCGCCACGACACCGCCGCGCCCCCCGCCAAGGAGGGGGGCGCGGCCCCGGGCCGCCCGGCCGCCGTTCCCACGGAGGCGGAGCAGCGGCATCGTGCCCGGCTTTCCCGCCGCTGGCAGCGGGACAAGCGCTGGAGCCCGTACGCCTTCGTCTCGCCGTTCTTCCTGCTCTTCCTCGCGTTCGGCCTGTTCCCGCTGGTCTACACCGGCTGGGCGTCGCTGCACCAGGTGGAGCTGACCGCGCCCACCGACATGACGTGGGTGGGGATGCGCAACTACACGCGCATCTTCGACGACGACTTCTTCTGGAACGCGGCGAAGAACACCCTGACGATCGGGATCATCTCGACCGTTCCGCAGCTGCTGATGGCGATGGGCCTCGCCCACATCCTCAACTACAAGCTGCGTGCCTCGACCTTCTACCGGGTCGCGATGCTCGCGCCGTACGCGACCTCGATCGCGGCCGCCTCGCTGGTCTTCGTGCTGCTCTTCGGGCGCGACTACGGCATGATCAACTGGGCGCTGCACTTCGTCGGGATCGACGCCATCGACTGGCAGAACGACAAGTGGCCGTCGCAGATCGCCGTCTCGTCGATCGTCATCTGGCGGTGGACCGGCTACAACGCGCTGATCTACCTGGCCGCGATGCAGGCGATCCCGCAGGACCTGTACGAGTCGGCGGCGCTGGACGGTGCCAGCCGCTGGAAGCAGTTCCTGCACGTGACGCTGCCGTCGCTGCGGCCGACGATCCTGTTCACGGTCGTCGTCTCGACGATCGGCGCGAGCCAGGTCTTCGGCGAACCGCTGCTGTTCGACGCCAACAAGGGCGCGTCGGGCGGCGCGGAGCACCAGTTCCAGACGCTGGGCCTGTACCTGTACGAGCAGGGCTGGGTGAACCAGCACCTGGGCCGGGCCTCGGCGATCGCCTGGACGATGTTCCTGATCCTGATCGTGATCGGCATCGTCAACTACGTCATCTCGCGCCGGCTGCGCGCCAGTAGTTAGGAGTACCGGCCGTGACGACGACGACAACGACCGCGAAGTCCGTGGACCCCGAGGACGCCGTACCGACGGCCAGGAAGGTGCGCCGGCCCAAGTCCGCGCGGGCCGGCGGGCAGATGCACGGCGGCCCGATCGCCTACATCATCCTGGGCGTGTTCACCATCGTTTCGCTGTTCCCGCTGCTGTGGACGGCGATCGCGGCGTCCCGCGACAACAACCGGCTGGCGCAGAACCCGCCGCCGTTCGTGTTCGGCTCGAACCTCTTCCACAACCTGGACGTGGCCTGGAACGACGCGAACCTGGGCAAGGCGTTCGTCAACACGACGATCGTGGCCGGGACTTCGGCGGCGACGATCGTCTTCCTGTCGACGATCGCCGGGTTCGCCTTCGCCAAGCTCCGGTTCCGGGGCCGGGGCGCGCTGATGCTGATCGTGATCGGCACGATGATGGTGCCGCCGCAGCTGAGCATCATCCCGCTGTACATGATGGTCGCCAAGCTGGAGTGGACGGACCAGCTCCAGGCGGTGATCCTGCCGTCGCTGGTGAGCGCGTTCGGCGTGTTCTTCATGCGGCAGTACCTCATCCAGGCGCTGCCCGACGAGATCATCGAGGCGGCCCGGGTGGACGGCGCGAGCAGCTGGCGCGTGGTGTGGCACGTGGTGTTTCCCGCGGCGCGCCCGGCGATGGCGGTGCTCGGCATGCTGATGTTCGTGCAGACGTGGAACGACTTCCTGTGGCCGTTCCTGGTGCTGAGCCAGACCGGCAACCCGACCGTGCAGGTCGCGGTCGCCGGCCTCGGCCGCGGGTACACCCCGGACCAGTCCCTGATCATGGCGGGCGCGCTGCTGGGCACGCTGCCGCTGCTGCTGGTCTTCGCGATCTTCGGCAAGCAGATCGTGGGCGGCATCATGCAGGGCGCCGTCAAGGGCTGAGGACACGTCGCGACTGCGTACGACGCCTCGACGACGCCCTCCCGCCCGTCCGTCCCTGACTTCTCGGGGGCCGGGTCACCGCCGCCCCGGCCCCCTCCGCACCACTTCCCCCCCGACCTCGTCGGTCTCGACGACCTCCCATGGGAGCGCTTCCATGCCTGAGCCCATTACTCCGGTGACCTTTCCGCCCGCCTTCCTCTGGGGTGCCGCGACCTCCGCGTACCAGATCGAGGGGGCGGTGCGCGAGGGCGGCCGTACCCCCTCGATCTGGGACACCTTCAGCCATACGCCGGGCAAGACGGCCGGTGGCGAAACCGGTGACATCGCTGTCGACCACTACCACCGCTACCGCGACGACGTGGCGCTGATGGCGGAGCTGGGCCTGTCCACGTACCGCTTCTCCATCTCCTGGTCCCGGGTCCAGCCGACCGGCCGGGGCCCCGCGGTGCAGGTGGGCCTGGACTTCTACCGCCGTCTGGTGGACGAGCTGCTGGCGGCGGGCATCAAGCCGGCCGTCACCCTCTACCACTGGGACCTCCCCCAGGAGCTGGAGGACGCGGGCGGCTGGCCGGAGCGGGACACTGCGTTCCGGTTCGCGGAGTACGCGCAGATCGTCGGCGAGGCGCTCGGCGACCGCGTGGAGAACTGGATCACGCTGAACGAGCCGTGGTGCAGCGCCTTCCTGGGCTACGCGTCCGGGGTGCACGCGCCGGGCCGTACCGAGCCGGTGGCGTCGCTGAAGGCGGCGCACCACCTGAACCTGGCGCACGGGCTGGGCACGTCGGCGCTGCGCGCGGCCATGCCGGCCCGCAACTCGGTGGCGATCAGCCTCAACTCCTCGGTGGTGCGGCCGCTCTCCCCGGGCGACCCGGCGGACCTGGCCGCGGTGCAGAAGATCGACGACCTGGCCAACGGCGTCTTCCACGGCCCCATCCTGCGGGGCGCCTACCCGGAGACGCTGCTGGCGGCGACCTCGTCGCTGACGGACTGGTCGTACGTCCTCGAGGGCGATCTGCGCGCCATCCACCAGCCGCTGGACGCGCTGGGCCTGAACTACTACACGCCCACGCTGGTCTCGGCGGCGGACGCGTCGGTGCGGGGTCCCCGCTCGGACGGTCACGGCGCGAGCGACCACTCGCCGTGGCCGGGCGCGGACGACGTGGCCTTCCACCTGACGCCCGGCGACCGCACGGAGATGGGCTGGTCCATCGACCCGACCGGCCTGCACGAGCTGATCATGCGCTACACGGCGGAGGCGCCGGGCCTGCCCCTCTACATCACGGAGAACGGCGCGGCCTACGACGACAAGCCCGACTCGGACGGCCGCGTCCACGACCCGGAGCGCATCGCCTACCTGAACGGCCACCTCGCGGCGGTCCGGCGGGCGATCGCGGACGGGGCGGACGTGCGGGGCTACTACCTCTGGTCCCTTCTGGACAACTTCGAGTGGGCGTACGGCTACGAGAAGCGGTTCGGCGCGGTGTACGTGGACTACGCGACGCTGACCCGCACGCCGAAGTCGAGCGCGCTGTGGTACAGCCAGGCGGCCCGTACGGGCACCCTGGCGCCGACCGAGACCAACTGACCCGGGGAGCGGGGAGAGGGCGCGGCGGGCCGGGGGGCCTGCCGCGCCCTTCGCCGGTGATCGCTCTTGTCCACTTTCCGTCCGGGTCGGCGGGATCTGTGGCACGCTCGTTGCGCCCACGACCTCCTGTCGCCGGAGGTGTCGGCGCGTCGGCGGGGGCGTACGGGGAGGAGCGGCATGAGCTCGGGCGAGCGTGTCCCGTTGGAGGCGGCGCTGGTCCGGGTCTGGCGCGGGGACTTGCTGGTGGGGGCCGGTTTCCTGGCGGGCCCCGCGCATGTCCTGACCGCCGCGCACGTGGTGACCGACGCGCTGGGGTTGCCACCCGCAAAGGCGTCCGCGGCGCCCCCCGGACAGGCGCCGACGGCCGGCTCGTCGGTCACCCTCGACTTCCCGTTACTGGCGCCGGGTCTGCACCGCGCCGCGGAGGTCGTCGCATGGCACTCGCCAGGCCCGGGCCGGGGCACGGACGTCGCCGGTCTGCGGCTGCTGGACCCGGCACCGGACGGCGCCCGTCCGCTCGTGCTGCGCAGACGGCGCGGCGGTCTGAACGGCCTGCTGGTGATGGTGGGTTTCCCGCGCGGCCTGGAGCTCGGCACCTGGGTGTACGGCCGGGAAGGGGGCCCGGTCGCGACGGGCTGGGTGGAGATCGAGAGCGATCCCACCCGGCAGGCGGTGCTCGCGCCCGGCTTCTCCGGGACGCCCGTGTGGAGCCCGGACGCCGACGCCGTCGTGGGCATGGTGGGCTACAAGGTCTCCGGTGCCGGATCGAAGATCGGCTACATGATGCCGGTGGACACGCTGCTGGCCGCCTGGCCGGAGCTGGCGGGGGTGATCGAGCAGCGCTCGCCGTTCCGGGCGCTGCGCGCGTTCACCGAGCAGGACGCCGAACTGTTCTACGGGCGCGACGAGTTGGCCGCGCAGCTCGTCGACCGGATCGCCGACGGCGTGCCGGTGATCTGCGTCATCGGCGGCTCCGGGGCCGGCAAGTCCTCCCTGTGGCACGCCGGTGTGGTCCCCCGGCTGCGCGCCCGGCAGGATCGGCTGGTGGTGGTGACCCTGCGCCCCTCCGACGCGGGTACGCCGCTGAACGCCCTGGCCTTCGCGCTGGACACGCTGCTGGAACCGGACCGGGAGGCCTCGGCCCGGCTGACGTCCGTCGAGGGGCTCGCCTCCAGGCTGGCCGGGGGCGCCATGGCCGATGTGGTGGCCGCCGTGCTGGAGCGCCGCGGGGGCGAACGCCTGCTGATCTGCGTCGACCAGTTCGAGGAGGTCTTCGGCCGGCCCGTGGACGACCGGGCCGCGTTCGCCGGGGCGCTGGGTGCGTGCCTCACCGACGGGTCCCGGCTGTCCGTGCTGGTCAACCTCCGGGACACCTTCCTCGGGGCCGTCCTGAGCGACCCGCCCGCCGCCGAACTCGCGCGGCGCTGGCTGCCGGTCACCGTGGGCGAGATGACCAGGGCGGAGCTGCGGCAGGTGATGACCGGGCCGCTGCGGCGGCTGGGCACCGTCGACTTCGCCGACGGGCTCGTCGAGCGGATCCTGGAGGACCTGAAGCGGACCCCGAACCCGTTGCCGTTGCTGGAGTTCACGCTCGCCGAGTTGTGGGAGCGACGTGCGGCGGGCCTGCTGACCCACGACGCCTACGAGGACGTGGGCGGGGTCTCCCGGGCGCTGGCGGGCTACGCGGACCGGGTCTGGTCGGGACTGGATCCCGGCACCCGGACCACCGCCGAGCGGCTGCTGGTGCAACTGGCCCGGCCCCTGCACCGCGATGAACTGACCGTGCGCAGCACGGCCCTGCGCGACGAGTGCGACGACGCGCAGTGGGCCGTCGCGCAGCGCCTCGCCACCACGAGACTGCTGGTGCTGCACGAGGTCGGCGCCGGTCTCGCGGGCCAGGAGCCGGTGCCCGGCGTCGAGTTGGCGCACGACTCGCTGCTGACGCAGTGGGACCGGCTGCGTGAGCTGACCGAGAGGTTCCGCGACTTCCGGGTCTGGCAGGACGGTCTGCGGCAGCGGATCGACATCTGGTCGAGCCGCAGGTCGCCCGGCCGTCTGCTGTCCGGCGCCGATCTGCGGGACGCCCGGCGGTGGGCCGCCACCCACCGAGAGCATCTCAGCGTGCGGGAGCACACCTTCATCGGGGCGAGCCGGCGGCGCCGGCGGTGGCTGGTCTCGGGCGTCGCCGGGGTGCTGGCGGTGGCCCTCGTCATCGCCACGGCCGTCTACCAGCACCGCAGCGCACAGGTGGCGGAATCCCTCGCGCGCGACCTCTCCGTGAAGGCGCGGCAACTGAAGCAGGTCGATTCCTACGGGGCGGTGCAACTGGCCATGCGCGCCTACCGGACGGACTCCTCCGCCGGGCTCGACGCGGCGAAGCCGGGCGCCTACGACGTGGCGGACAAGCTGCTGCCGCACCACGATGTCGCCCAGGACCTGAACTCGGCCGATCCGAGCCGTTCCGCCGCGGCCCCGACCGGCCCGCCGGGCGACCCGGCCGCGACCGGTCCGGCCGGCGGTCCGGCCACGACGTCGGACGCGGCCGCCGAGGCTCTGGAGAGCAGTTCCCGGGTGGAGAACGAGGATCTGACGCAGATGGCGAGCGCCGACGGCCGCACCGTGGTGACCACGGACGCGTCGAGCCGGATCGCGCTCTGGCACCTTTCCGGCCGGGGGGTCACGCAGGAGTCGCTGTCCTCGCTGTTCGGCCCGAACGACTACGCCGGATCACCCGTGATCAGCCGCAGCGGACGGTATGTGGTGTTCCGGCAGTCCGTCGGGCTCGCCCCCGGCGAACTGGACATCGACGACCCGGTCGACGAGAACGGCCTGCCGAAGATCGACCCGGACGGATACGCCACCTGCGTCCCCGAGGACCTGCTCAGCATCACGTCCTGCCTGGTCGTCTACGACACGGTGGAGCACCGGGTCGCCTCCGCCCGGGAGGTCGCGCAGATACCCGTGATCGGCAACGTGACCATGAGCGTCGACCCGACGGACCGGGTGCTGGGCATGGTCGTCTCGGACAGGCTGCTGCCGACCCTGCAGAGCGGACTGCACAACACCCTGTACCTGTTCGACCTGCGCACCGGCCGGCTGCTCCGGCAGGCGAGGCTGCCGTGGCCGAGCATGGTCACCGAGCTGTGGCTGGGCCCCGGAGGCGCCACCGCGACGGTCTCGGAGGTGCTGGCCGACGATCTCAAGGCACGCGCCGACCTGTCGCTGTCGTGGGTGGACCTCGGCCGGGACACCGTGACCCGGCACCAGCTGGTCGCCGACCCGACCACCCTCGACACCGTGACGATGAGCCTCGACGGGCGCAGGGTCGCCGCCCTCGTACGGGAACCCGGCACCGGCACCCGCGGTCTGGTCGCCTGGTCCACCGACACCGGCAAGGTCGTCTCGCGCATCCCCCGGCTCGTCGAGAGCGGCGACTTCGGCACGCTCGCGCTGGACGCGACGGGCAGCACGGCCTGGGTCTCGACCCTGGCGCAGGAGTACGGCTCGCTGACCGGGAGCACGCCCTCCGCCACCGGGATGCAGGTGGAGCCGATCATCGGGGCCACCCTGGCCCAGCGGGTGTCCGTCCGGTCGTTGTCGAACGGCGGGGAGACGGGACGGTTCGACTACTCGGGCGGCTGGATCTGGCCGTTGGGCAGCGGCACCGGCGCCCCGCTCGCCCTGGTGGACGGCAGCACGCTCGGCATCGTGCTCGACCGTCCCGGAGAGCCGGACCCGCTGCGCCGGCTGGCCGCCGCCAAGGCCGACCCACGGCCCGCCGGGCGGAAACTCACCCTGTCGGCGCTCTGCGCCCTGCTCGGCGAACCGAACCACGACAAGGCGACCCGGGACCTGGTGCCCCCCGGCGCCTACCAGGGCGCGCTCTGCCCCTGAACGTGCCACCCCACGACGAACGAGGAGACTGCATGACCGAGCTGGTGCGGTGGACGCTGGACAGCGGCGGCGAGGTGATCGTGGAGGTGCCGCCGGACGGCCCGTCCATCAGCCCGGTCTCCCGGACGGGCGGCCTCGTCGAGTCGGCCGGCACCTCGCTGAGCTCCGCGCTCGGCAATGTCCGCCAGGCCGCGTCGGACGTGCTCGGCCAGTTCCGCGCGATGGACGTCCGGCCGGGCACGATCGAGGTCGAGTTCGGCGTGAAGCTGACCGCGGAGGCCGGCGCCATCATCGCGAAGACGAGCGCCGAAGGGCATCTGAACGTCAGGCTGACCTGGGAGAACGACGGTTCGCACGAGGCGGCGCCGACGCCCCCCGCCCCGCCCGGCTGACCGGACCCTGCCCCGGGCCGGACTGCCCCGGTCGCACCGACCCTGGCCCGGGCCGGACGGGCACGACGCGTCAGCGACCGCCTCCCGACAGCAGACGGCGGGTGGTGTCCACACCCCATATGTCGAGCGACAGCAGCCGGTCGCTGGACGCCATCAGGCCGCCGGTCGCCTCCACGTGCGCGGCCCACCGTTCCCGGGTCTCCACCGCCGGACGGGCCATCAGACAGTCCGGGTCGTTGGTCCAGAGCCTGCCGTGCTGCCACTGGCGGCCGGCGCCGGTGAACTCGGCCGGGTCCTGGCCGGGCTGGCTGTAGTCGTCGGCCTCGGGCCGCCGGTGCGGGGCCGTGTCGGGGCTGACCCGCATCGCGTCGAAGAGGCCGAGGGAAGGCAGGATCGGCGCGCCGCAGCCCAGGAGGTAGGCGTCAGGGCCGATCGCCGCGCGGATCAGCTCGACGCCCGAGCGGTACGCCGCGAGCGCGTCCACGGTGTCGTCGTGCCGTACGCCGTCCAGCGCGCCCGCGTAGAGGAAGTCGACCTTGAAGTAGTCGTAGCCTTCGGCGCGCAGCGTCCGGAAGACGTCCGTCAGGTACGCCGCCGCCCCGGGACGGGTGGTGTCGAGAACCCGCAGATCGTGACCCCAGTTGTGGCCGGCGTGCGCGAAGCCGCCGTCGGCGGAGCGGACCAGCCAGTCGGGGTGCCGGGCGGCCAGATCGCTGCTCGGGTCGACCAGGAAGGGTGCCGTCCAGATGCCCGCGCGGCGGCCCCGGGCGCGGATGGCGTCGGCGATGCCGGAACGCGAGCGGAAGCGGCCCGAGAGGACGAGCCAGTCACCCAGGGCGCGCTGGTAGCCGTCGTCGATCTGGACGACGTCGACGGGCAGGTCGAGGGTGTCCATCGCGCGGAGGTTCTCGTGGATGTCGTCCTCGGTGACGTTGGTGAAGTACTCGTACCAGGAGCACCAGACGGTCGGCGCGGGGCGGGGGGCGGGGAGGCCGAGTCCGGCCGCCCAGTCGGACAGGAGCTCCTGGACGCCGGTGCCCGTGTACTCCTTCACCGGGCCGTCGGCGCTGATCTCCGCCACGGATCCGGCCCGGGTGAGGCGGATGGACGGCACCTCCCGCACCGGGTCCGGCGCCGCCCACAGCCGTACCGGTGAGCCGTCGCCGGGGTCGAGGGCCAGCAGCCCCTCCCCCTGGAAGGCTCCTGCGGGGACGGTGACCCCGGGGCGGTAGCAGACCGTCGCCCAGTTGTCGTTCGTCGGGCGGTACGGGGTGTCCCGCAGGGCGTAGGCGCCGCTCGGGCTCCAGGACTGCCAGCCCTCCTCGTGGACGCGGGCACGACGCGGGTCCACGGGGACGGCGGCCACCGGGGTGAAGGGGTGGTGCACGGGGTTCTCTTTCACGGGGAGGGGCTCGCGGGGCGGGACTCGCGGGACAGGGCTCGCGGGGCGGGGCGGCGGGCGTCAGCCCTTGTTGGCGCCCAGGGTCAGGCCGCTGACGAACTGGCGCTGGAGCACGAAGTACACGATCAGCGTGGGGATCGCCGTCAGCAGGGCGCCGGCGGCGACCAGGTTGGGGTCGGTGAAGTACTGGCCGGAGAGGTTGTTCAGGGCCGAGGTGATCGGCATGTTCTCACCGGTGGAGATCAGCACGATCGCCCAGAAGAAGTCGTTGTAGATCCAGATCGAGAGCAGGGTCGCCAGGGCCGCCATCGCGGGCTTGCACAGCGGCAGCACGATCTGCCAGTACAGCCGCCACACGGACGCGCCGTCGACCAGCGCGGCCTCGGTGAGCTCGTGCGGCAGCGAGCGCATGTAGTTGCTCAGCACGAAGGCGCAGAAGCCGGACTGGAACGCCACGTGGATCAGGACCAGGCCGAGCGCGGAGTCGTAGAGCTTGCCGCTGACCGTGATGCCCGGCAGGTCGACCAGCAGGTACAGGCGGTACAGCGGGGTGATGATCACCTGTTGCGGGAGCAGGTTGCCGGCCGTGAACACCAGGAGCAGGAACAGGTTGACCCGGAAGTCGAAGCGGCTGACGTAGAACGCCACGCACGACGACAGGAAGAGGGTCAGGAGCACGGCCGGGACCGCGATCAGCAGCGTGTTCCCGAAGTAGTGCAGCATGTCCGACTGCCGGAACGCGTCGGTGAAGTTGTCGATGCTCAGTCTGTCGGGCCAGGAGACGTAGCCCTTCTCGCTGGTCTCCGCGTAGGGGCGCAGGGCCGCGAACAGCGCCCACAGCAGGGGCGCCAGCCAGGCCAGGGACGTCACGACGAGGAACGTGTGCAGCAGGATCCGGGCGGGGCGGACGGGGGTGCGCCGCTTGGACGCGAGGGTCGCGCTCATGCTCGCCGCTCCTTCCGGAAGGTCGCGATCAGGTACGGGACGATCACGGCGAGGGAGATCACCAGCAGGACGACGGCGATCGCCGATCCGTATCCGATGCGGCTGGACTCGCCGATGATGTTGTTGGTGACCAGGATCGACAGCAGTTCGGTCCCCTGGGCGCCCTTGTTGAAGACGAAGACCAGGTCGAAGGCGCGCAGGGCCTCGATGATGGTCACCACGAGGACGACGGTGTTCGTGGGCCGCAGGGTCGGGAAGACCACGTTCTTGAACGTCTGCCACTCGTTCGCGCCGTCCAGTGCGGACGCCTCGCGCAGTGCCGGGTCGACGCTCTTGAGGCCGGCCAGGTAGAGGATCATCATGTAGCCGGCGTGCCGCCAGGAGGCGGCGACGAGGATGGCCCAGAGGTTGAGGTCCGGGTCGCCGATCCAGTCGATGTAGTGGCCCGGCTCGTTGGCGCCGATCAGGCTGTTGATCAGGCCCGTGTCCGGGTTGTAGACGAGCTGCCAGACGAAGCCGATGACGGCCATCGAGACCACGACCGGCAGGAAGAAGGCCGTCTGGTAGACCCGGCTGAACCGGATCCTCTTGTCCAGCTGGACCGCCAGGAAGAGCCCGAACGGGGTCGGGATCAGGATGAGCACGACGAACCAGACGACGTTGTGCTGGACGGCGGGCCAGAACTGCGGGTTGTTGCTGAACAGCTCCCTGAAGTTGTCCAGCCCCACCCACTTGATCGAGTCGAAGCCGATGCCGTCCCAGGTGGTGAAGGCGAGGGCGACGGAGGCGAGGGCGGTGACCCAGACGAGGGCCACGTGCAGGATCGTCGGCACGCCGGCCATCAGGCCGAGCGTGAGCCGGTCGCGGCGGGTCAGCAGGCGCCGGTGGCCGTGCGGAGCGCGCTTCTTCGGGGTCGCGGTGCCCGGAGGCGGCTCGGCGGCCGCCTCCGGGATCTTCGTGGTCGTTTCGGAGCTCATGTGTCGGTGCTCATCCGCCTCGGCTCGCGCGTCTCAGCCGGACGCGAAGATCGTCTTCTTCTGACGCTCGATCGAGGTCAGCAGGCTGTCGATCCCCTTGGGGTCGCGGACGAACTTCTGGAGCGCTGGCTGCATCACCGTGGAGGTGAAGTCGGGGCGGCTGTCACGGTCCATGAACTGCGTGAGGTGCTTGGCGCCGCTGATCATCGCGTACGCCTTCTTCTGCAGGGCGGTGTAGGAGGAGGTGTCGGCCTTGGAGGAGGCGGCGACGACGCTCGGGTCGGCCTTGAGGTAGATGGCCTCGGCCTCCGGGGTGCCCAGGTACTGCAGGAGCTTGACGGCGGACGCCTTGCTCTTCGGGGCCTTGGAGAGCATGAAGCCGTCGGTGGGCGCCTCGACGGTGTCCTGGCCGTGGGCCGGGTCGATCTCCGGGAAGGCGAAGAAGTCGAGGTCGTCGGCGTCGGCCTGGTCGGTGAACTGCTGCGCCACGAAGGTCCCCAGCAGATACATGCCGGCCTTCTTGGAGACGAGGGTCTGGGCGGCGTCCTGCCAGGTGCGGCCGACGGCGCCGTCCTGGTGGTAGGGGAGGATCTCGGCCCAGTGGTCGAAGGTCTTGCGGACCTTCGCGTCGGTCCAGGAGGCCTTGCCCGCCATCAGCTCGACGTGGAAGTCGTAGCCGTTGGTGCGGAAGTTGATCTGGTCGAAGGTGCCGAGCGCGGGCCAGGCGTCCTTGTCGCCGAAGGCTATGGGGACGAGCCCGTCCTTCTTCATCTGCTTGCACAGGGCGACGAGCTGGTCCCAGGTGGTCGGGACCGTGTAGCCGTGCTGCCGGAAGACGCTCTTGCGGTAGAAGAGCGCCCAGGGGTACGTGTACAGCGGCACGAAGTAGTACTTGCCGTCCTCGCCCTTGCTGAGCGCCTTCATCGCGTCGGGGAAGTCGCCGCCGATCTTCTCCCACACGTCGTCGATCGGGGTGGCGAGCTTCTTGGCCGCGAAGAACTGCATGCGGTAACCGGCGAACCAGTTGAACACGTCGTCCGGGGTGCCCTGGAGGTAGGAGTTGATCTGCTCCTGGAACGTGTTGTGGTCCTTGGTGTTCACGTCGACCGTGATCCCGGACTGCTTCTTGAAGGCCGCGTAGATCTCCGCGAAGGCCTTCTTCGGTACGGCGTCGGAGGCGTTGGAGCCGAGGGTGACGGTCTTCGGGTCGGCCGCGGTGCCGCTGCCGCCGCAGGCGGAGAGCAGGGGTATGCCGGCGCCGAGCACGGCCGCGCCGCCCATACCGCGCAGGAGGGTACGACGGCTCGGGGAGGGGAGGGCGAGGCGGCCGGAGGGGGAGAGGTGGTGCATGAGCGGCTCCTGACGCGAGGTTCGGCCACAGAGTGTGGCTGAAAGCCGGTCGCAATCGACCAGAAATCAACTTGACCGAACACGGGGTGGCGCAATAACAGCCGTATGTCCGGTCATGCGTCAAGAGCCGCTGGCTTCATTTGTCGAAACGTAATCGACACACCTTGATCACTTACATGATCAATTCCCGCTCCCCCTCTTGATCATTTAATTGATCAATTGCGGAAACCGATCACTTGTAGGCGGCGAACGCCTTCGAGAAAGCGGAGTCGGCCTGGACGATCGAGCTGCAGGTCGCGTCCGCGTAGTTCTTGGCCCCGCCCGCGCACTGCTTGTCCCGGGTGGCCGACCACATCGACAGCGGGCCGAGCCCCTTGGCCTTGGCGAAGGCGACGAGCTGGGTGGCGTCGTCCACCTTGAAGATCTCGGACGTGACGTCGTTCACGCCGATCATCGGCGTGACACCGACCGCCTTCCAGGCCGCGCCGTCACCGAGCCCGAGGACGCTCTTGACCTGCGCCTGGGTGGCGGTGGCGGCCTGCTCGGCATAGGTCCCCATGTCGCCGCTGTACGCCGGCCCGTAGTCCATCGCCATGATGTTGACGGTGTCGATCCCCACGCCGGCGGACTTGGCGCCGGCCAGCAGGTTCACCCCGTCCTGCGTCAGCCCCTCGGGCATCACGGGGAGGGTGAACGACACGTTCAGATCCGGATGCTGCTGCTGGAGCTTCGCGATCGCCTGGGCGCGACGGGCGTTGGCCGCCGTGTCGGGCAGCGCGCCGCCCTCGATGTCGAAGTCCACCTTGGTCAGCCGGTAGGCGTCCACCGCCTTTCCGTACGCCGCCGCCAGCGCGTCCGCCGAGGAGCAGGTCGTCGCCAGCTCGGAGCCCGAGGCGCCGCCGAAGGAGACCCGGACGTCACCGCCCTTGGCCCGCAACGCCCCGATCTGGGCGGCCACGCCGTCGCTCGCGAGGTCGGTCACCCCACCCCACTTGGGCGTGCAGCCGCCGCCGTCGGTGACGAACGCCAGGTTGTAGTCCTTCACGCCGGTCGCGCTCACGCTCGCCAGGAGGTCGAAGGCGGGGTACAGGGAGGTGTCGACGTAGGGGGCGAACCCGGCGGAGGCGGTGGTGCCGGTACCGGTGCTCGCGCTGGTGCTCGGGGCGGGCGAGGAGGTCGCCGGAGAGGAGGGCGAGGAGGTGACGGTCGGGCTCGGGGCCGTGGTGGGACTCGCGCCCTGGGTCGGCCTGCCGCTCGGCTCGGGCGTGGCGCCTTCGTCGGCCGAACACTTGGCGCCGTCGACCAGGCAGCCGGCGGGATCCTCGCTGCCGTTGACGACGAAGCCGACGGTGACGGACTCCCCGACGGCGAGCCCGTCGGTGTCCCACTTGGGCGGCGAGACGGTGACGTGCTGCCCGCTGACGGCGGACTCGCCGTTCCACAGGGAGCTCAGCCTCGCCCCGGCCGGCAGATCGAACTCGAGCTTCCAGGCCGCCTTCACCTGACCGCTGTTGTTCGTCACGACGTACTGCGCGGTGTACCCCGTCGACCAGTCGCTGGTCCTGGTGTAGGCCGCCCCGACCCCGGCCGCCTGCGCGGTACCGCCGAGCAGAACGGCCCCGCCGCCCACCACGGCCGCGGCGACCACACCGCCGATCATCTTGTTCCTGCCACTGATCCTGCGCCGATGCGTGCTCATCACGTGCCTGCCTTCACTGATCACGGGGATCCCGAGGGGGGTGCGGCAGCACGCTAGCGAGCCCGAACCGGGCAAACCGCCTGACAGGGACGGTCGTTGAGGTTCTTAGGGAGCGCTTAAGGAACACATCGGGGGCGGTTAAAGGTCGAGACCAATTCGCCCCTCAGGAACGGCCTGCCGGCGCCCGCCGCCGTCTGCGGACCGCCCCCCGGTGGCCCCTGCGCACCGGCTCCCGCCCGTCCAGCTGGATCCAGAGCCGTATCTCGGTGCCGCCCAGCACCGAGGAGCCGATACGGACGTCACCTCCCGTCGACTCGGCGAGCCGGCGGACGATGTCCAGGCCGAGGCCGGTCGAGCCCGCGGTGCCCGAACCCCGGCCGCGCGCCATCGCCGCCTCCGGGTCGGCGATGCCCGGACCCGCGTCCGAGACGAGGACGATCACCGCGTCCTCGCCGTTGTGGACGTCGACCGCGAAGGCCGTGCCCTCCGGGGTGTGCCGGAACACGTTGCCGAGCAGGGCGTCCAGGGCCGCGGCTAGGTCGGTACGCGCGACGGGTATGCGGACCGGGCGGTCCACGCCGGCCGTGCGCACCTTGCGGCCCTCGTCCTCCGCGAGCGCCGACCAGAACGCCATCCGCTCCCGGACCACCTCCGCCGCGTCGCAGCCCGCGCCCGGACCGGCGGCCGCCGTCTGCGGCTTGGCCTCCCGCGCCGTCCGGATGATCGTGTCGACCTCGCGCTCCAGCTGGGCGACGGCGGTCCGCGTCTGCTCGGCGGCCGGGGACTCGCCCAGGGAAGCCGCGTTGAGCCGCAGCACGGTCAGCGGGGTGCGCAGCCGGTGGGACAGATCCGCCGCCAGTTCCCGCTCGTTGGCCAGCAGTTGGACCACCTGATCCGCCATCGAGTTGAACGCCACCGCCGCGAGGCGCAGTTCGCTGGGACCCTCTTCGGGCACCCTCGCCCCGAGCTTGCCCTCCCCCAGTTCGTGCGCCCCCTCGACCAGCCGCCTCGCCGGCTGCACCATCCGTACGCCCAGCCGGTCGGCGACGGCGACCGAGCCGACGACCAGCGCGGCCCCGACCGCCGCCAGCACCGCCCAGGCCGTGCCGACGCCGTTGCTCACCTCGGACTCGGGGACGTACACCTCGATGACCACGGTCCCCAGGCTCAGCGCGACCGGCTGGAGCAGAGCCGAACCCCCCGCAACCTCGGTGGTGGAGGCCCGGCCCAGCTTGCGCACGGCCGCGATGTCCGCGTCCGCGGCGCGCTGCCTGCCGAGGTCGACGGCGGCCCGGCCGTCGCTCGCGGGCAGATGCACCGCCATGCCGTCGTCGGAGCCCGCCGAGGCGACGACCCGCTCCAACTGCTCGCGGTCGGTCGTGATGGACAGCGCCGGGACCACGACCGCGGCCTCCCGCTCGGCGTTGGAGAACGCGCGGTCGCGGGCCATCTCCTTGACGACGAGACCGAGCGGGACGGCGAAGGCGACCACGACCATCGTGGTCACCGCCAGACAGACCTTGACCAGTGCCCATCTCATCGGACCGGTACCGTCCCCCCGGAGTCGCAGACGGGCGGCTCCAGCTTCACGCCGACCCCGCGCAGGGTGTGCAGATAGCGCGGCCGCGCCGCCGTCTCGCCCAGCTTGCGGCGCAGCCAGGACAGATGGACGTCGATGGTCTGGTCGTCCCCGTAGGACTGCTGCCACACCTCGGCCAGCAGTTCCCGGCGCGGGACCACGACCCCCGGCCGGCCCGCGAGGAAGGCCAGCAGGTCGAACTCCCGGCGGGTGAGGTCGAGCCGTACGCCGTCCAGTTCGGCCTGGCGGCGCAGCGGGTCGACGGTCAGACCGCCGACCCGGATGACGCTGGAGGGCGAGGCCTCCGCGGCCCCGGACCGGGCCCGCCGCAGCACGGCCGCCATCCGCGCCGACAGGTGCTCCACCGAGAACGGCTTGGTCAGGTAGTCGTCCGCGCCCGCGTTCAGCAACCGGACGATCTCCGTCTCGTCGTCGCGCGCGGTGGCGATGATGACCGGCACGTCCGTGATGCCGCGCAGCATCTTCAGCGCCTCGGAGCCGTCCAGATCGGGCAGGCCGAGGTCGAGGATGACCACGTCGAAGCGGAAATGGGCGACCTCGCGCAGCGCCTCCAGTGCCGTACCGACGCTGCGCACGAGGTGCGAGGCGTCGGTCAGCTGCCGGATGAGCGCCGAGCGTACGAACTGGTCGTCCTCGACCACGAGCACACTTGCCATGCGCCGCAACCTACGCCATGCGGGCGAGGGTCATTCGGGCCTGTGGACAACTCGCGCCTGTGGACGACCGGTGAGGCGACCGTGCGCGGCCGGGGCCGCGGCCGAGGACATCCGTGCGACACGGGTGAGGCGCGTGGGGCAAGATGGCCCGCGATGCGCAGAGGACTCGTACACGTACTGGCCTGGTCGCTCGCAACGGGCGCGGCGGTCACGCTGTCGTGGTGGGGTGTCCACACCGTGATGGCGGGCACGGCCTACGACCCGCCGCGCGCCCTGCCGCTCACCGCGGGCGACACGATCACGCAGGAGTCGAAGCCGCCGGCGTCGCCGACGGGTGGCCCGTCCGCGTCGCGGAGCCCGTCCCCGACCCCGAGCCGGACGCCGGCGTCCCCGTCCCCCTCCCGCACGGCGGCGAGCGCCGGCCCCTCCGCCAGCGCCTCCCGGACTCCCCGGGGCACGTCCCAGGGCACGGTCAAGAGCTACGACACCGACGGCGGGCTCGTCGTCTTCGACCTGGGCAAGGTCTCCGCGTCGCTGGTCTCGGCGACGCCGGGCGCGGGCTGGTCGATGCAGGTGTGGAAGACGGAGTCGTGGATCCGGGTGGAGTTCGCCTCCGGCGCGGACCGGGTGTCGGTGTTCTGCACCTGGCACGACGGACCGCCCCGGGTGGAGGTGGGCACGTACTGACGGCCGGAGGCCAGGACGGCCGGAGGCCAGGACGGCCGGCTAACGGAAGACCGAGGGCGGCGGGGCCGGTGAGGCCACCGCCGACGCGTCCACGACCGGTACCGCGCCGCCGGTGAAGTCGGTGAGCGCCCTGCCGTGCTCGACCCGGCCGGGATGGGGGTCGGAGGCCGCCCTGCGGGTCAGTTCGGCGGTGGGCAGCGGCAGATCGGAGGCCACGAGCACGGCGTTGCCGAACCGTTTGCCGCGCAGCACGGTCGGGTCCGCGACCAGCGCGAGTTCCGCGAACCGGGCGGCGGCGGTGGCGATCTGCCCGCGCAGGTACGCGAGCGGCGGGCCGTCGGCGAGGTTGGCGGCGTAGGCCCCGCCGGGCCTGAGCGCCCTGCGGACCTCGTCGAGGAACTCGGTCGAGGTGAGGTGGGCGGGGGTCCGGGCGCCGCTGAACACATCGGCCACGACGAGATCCGCCCACCCGTCGGGCACTTTGGCGAGACCTTCGCGTGCGTCGACCGATCTCACCCTGATGCGGGCCCCCGGGTCCAGCGGCAGCTCCCGGCGCACCAGTTGGACGAGTGCCGCGTCCCGTTCGACGACCTGCTGGGTGGAGCGGGGGCGGGTGGCGGCGACGTACCGGGCGAGGGTGAACGCGCCGCCGCCGAGATGCACGACGTGCAGGGGTTTGCCGGCCGGTGCGACGAGGTCGATGACATGACCGAGGCGCCGCTGGTACTCGAAGGAGAGATGAGCGGGGTCGTCGAGGTCGACATGCGACTGCGGGGCCCCGTCGATGAGCAGCGTCCAGGCCCGCGACCGGTCCCGGTCGGGTACGAGCTGGGCGAGCCCGCCGTCGACGGTCTCGACGACGGCGTCGGCGTCCCGCTCGCGCCGGGTGTTCCTGGACTTTGCCATGCCGACATTTTCGCAGGCCGCGGACGCGCCCCGCACACCCGACCGAACAGGGGCCGAACGGCGGCCGGGGCCTCCGGGGCGGGCGGCCGGGGCGGGCGGCCGGGCGGCAGCCGGAGACGAGCGGCCGAACGGTGGCCGGACGAGCGGGTGGGCGCGAGCCGGACATGCTGGTGCGGGCCGGACGAGCGGGCGGGCGGGCGCGGACCGGACCGGACGAGCGGGCGGGCGCCGACCGGACGAGCGGGTGGGCGCGGGCCGGAGAGCGGTCACGGGGGTCATGGGCACGCGCGCGTGCGCTCGGGTCCACGCACGGCCGGTGCCTCGCCGGTCACCTCGCCGGTCACCTCGGAGGCGTCCTCAGCGGCAGCTGTCCGCCGCCTCGATCAGCCGGGCCGCCTCACCCAACGCCCGCCGCAGCACCGCCGGATCCGTCGCGAGGTCCGCCTCGCCGGGGGGCACCAGCCAGCCCGAGCCCTGGACCGGCGACTCGGGGGCGAGTCGCAGCCCCCTGCCGTCGGTCTTCGTACAGGTACTGCCCGGCATGTCCCATGCCGCCGCCGTCCCGGCCGGCACCACGAAGCCGAGCGTGTCGTCGCCGTCGTCGTGCAGGACGGGCCCCACCCCGTCTCCCGCCGCCCCTCTTCGCAGGATGTCGACCGCCTCCAACCCCTGACGGGTCGGCACCGTCACCAGGTCGCACGCCGCCACCGATGTCATAGAAGGAACGTTGCTCTGGCTGGTCTCCATCCCGGCCTCCACCGCGCAGCCCGCCTGTAGTCCACAAGGTTCAACGCGGCACGGCGTCAAGGGCTACGGCGGAAGTCCGCCGCAAAGGATGGCACTTCATGGCAGATCGCGGATGAGATATCCGGTTTGTAGGCAAACACCGCATGGCGGCCCGACCACAGCAGGTACGTTCTTGCCCGCCGGGAACAAGGGTGCCACACGGACAACTCATCCCTATTCCGGCATGGTTCGACGGTTCGCACGAGAGGACCCGGCCATGGCGTCGTCAATGGTGACACCACCTCGGCCCGACCGGCCGGCACGGCCCAACCTCGCCTTCCGCCACCTGCGCGGACATCGCTCACCCGCCGAGTTCGCCGCACTCGTGCGGCGGGCCGCGCGTGAGATCGGCGAGTGCGTCAGCTGTGACGCGCGCTACATCGGGCGCGTCGAGGCGGGCGAGATCCGCTGCCCCAACTACGCGTACGAGCGGGTGTTCCTGCACATGTTTCCCGGCCGCACGCTCACCGATCTGGGGTTCTCGCCCCGCGCGTCCGTGCGCGGACGAGGGGCGCGCACCCCTGAGGACGCGCCCTGCGCGCACACCACAAGACCGGAGCGCACAACAAGTGACGAGCGGAACACGGGTGAGACGGCCAGGGCGCCCGAGCCGTATGACACGCAGGACCCGTACGACACGCACCACCACAACCACGAGGAGAGCGACGTGCTGCGTCGCGCATTCATGACCGGCGGAGGTGCCACGATGGCCGCCGCCACGCTGGGCCCCCTCGGGCTCGCCCCCGACGCGTCCACCGCTCGTCCCGTGCGCCGCGCGGGAGCGAACGAGGCCGGCGCCCTCGAAGAAGCGGTCCGCAGAATCCGGCTGCTGGACGACCGGCACGGGGCCGACGGCCTCTACCGGCGCGCGGCCGCCCCGCTACGCGCCGCCTACGCGCTGCTGGACGCCGGAACGACGCGGCAGACGACCGCCGACCGGCTCCACTCGGGTGCCGGGGAACTCGCCATCTCGGTGGGCTGGCTGGCACACGACTCGGGCCGGTTCGACGACGCGCGCTCGCACTACGCGGAGGCGCTGGCGACCGCCAGAGTGACCGGGGACCAGGGGCTGGAGGCGCACGCCTTCTGCAACACGGCGTTCCTCGCGCGGGACGCGGGCCGGCCCCGCGAGGCCGTCCGTGCCGCGCAGGCCGCCCAGCGCGCGGCCCGTCCCCTGGGCTCGCCCCGGCTGATGTCGCTGCTGGCGCTGCGCGAGGCGGGCGGCTGGGCGGGGCTCGCCGACCGCACCGGCTGCGAGCAGGCCCTCGTCCGCGCGCAGGCCCTGTACGACCGGGGCCCCTGCGACAGCGACCCCGAGTGGATGAGCTTCTACGGCGAGGCCGAGCTCGAGGGGCTCGAGGCGCAGTGCTGGTCGACGCTCGGCGACTGGCCGCGCGCGGCGCGGCACGCGAAGCGGGCGGCGGACCTCCAGGACCCGCACTTCTCCCGGAACATCGCGCTGTACACGGCCGAGCTGGCGGACGACCTCGCACGCGGGGGCCTCCCCGACGAGGCGGCGGTGGCCGGGATGCGCGTCCTGGACCTGCTGGACCAGGTCCAGTCATCCCGCATCCAGACGATGCTGGCGGGGACGGCCAGAGTGCTGCTGCCGCACCGGCGGGCGGGGGGCGTGTCCACGTTCCTGGAGCGCCACGCCTCGACACCGCGGATGGTGTGAGACCCGGTCCCGAGGCCGCAAACGGTGACCGCGGGCCCCACGGTCACCGAGGGCATTGCCAGCACCGAGGGCATTGCGAGCCCCTATAGGGCACCGCGAGCACCCACGGTCACCGCGGTCACTTTCGGTCAGCCGAGGTGCCCGAGGTCGTTCCAGCTCTCGATCGCCGGTTCGCCGTAGGCCCAGCCCAGGACCGACAGTGACGTCGGGTTCAGCCGGATCCGGGCCGCGAAGTCCAGCGGCAGGCCCAGCCAGCGTGCCCCGATGGAGCGGAGGATGTGCCCGTGGGCGAAGACCAGCACGTCCCGGTCGGCCGAGCGGGCCCAGGCGACGGCCTCGTCCGCGCGGGCGGTCACCTCGGCGAGCGTCTCCCCCTCGGGGACGCCGTCGCGCCAGATGAGCCAGCCGGGCCGGACGGCCTGGATCTCGGCGGGGGTCATGCCCTCGTAGGCGCCGTAGTGCCACTCCATCAGGGTGTCCCAGGCGGTGGCCCGCTCACCGAAGCCGGCGAGTTCGCACGTCTCACGCGCGCGTGCCAGCGGGCTGGTGCGTATCTCCACGTCCGGCAGGCCGTCGTACGGGGCCCGGTGCAGCCGCTCGCCGAGCAGCTTGGCGCCCCGGCGGCCCTCCTCCAGGAGAGGCACATCGGTCCTGCCGGTGTGCTTGCCGGACAGCGACCACTCCGTCTGTCCGTGCCGGGCCAGCAGGATGCGCGGTGCCATGGGGGACCTTTCCGGGGAGACCCTGAAAGGGATCAGGGCAGAAACCAGGGGCGGAGCCCTTCCATCATCGCTCACCCTGAACAGGGGCAACCCGGTGGGCGATCTCAGCGTCTTTGAGAGCCGGGGGGCCCACAAGGGGCACGCGCATACACCGTAAAGTGGCCCGTCCCGAGCCACTGGCACACCAGCGACGAGACAGCGACACGAAGGGGGAGGCAATCGGATGCCGCAGACCGAGACACCAGGCACCGAGGCGGCCCCGCGGACACGGCTGCGCTGGTGGACCGAGCTGCCCCTGCTCCTGCTGGTGTACGCCTGCTACTCCGCGGGCCGGCTGCTCGCGCGAGGCGATGTGACCACCGCCGTCGACCACGGCCTGGCGATCCTGCGCGTCGAGAAGGTCCTGCACATCAACGCCGAGCATCCGCTCAACCGGCTGTTCAGGACCGAGGCGTGGATCGGCGTACCGGCCGACTTCTGGTACGCGTCACTGCACTACGTGGTGACGCCGGTGATCCTGGTCTGGCTGTTCCGGTCCCGGACCCAGCTCTACCGTGCGGCCCGCACCTGGCTGATGACGTCCACGTTCATGGGCCTCATCGGCTTCACGCTGATGCCCACCTGCCCGCCCCGGCTGCTGTCGGCCGGCCACGGCTTCGTGGACACCATGGCCCAGTACAGCTCGTACGGCTGGTGGGGCGGCGAGGCGAGCGCGCCGCGCGGCATGGGCGGCATGACCAACCAGTACGCGGC
Source organism: Streptomyces sp. Root1310 (assembly GCF_001426425.1). Taxonomy (NCBI): domain Bacteria; kingdom Bacillati; phylum Actinomycetota; class Actinomycetes; order Kitasatosporales; family Streptomycetaceae; genus Streptomyces; species Streptomyces sp. Root1310. The sequence goes on from NZ_LMEQ01000001.1 coordinate 1,374,915, forward strand.
GATGCCGAGTCTGCACGTCGGCTGGGCCCTGTGGTGCGGCGTCATGCTGTGGCGGCACGGCGGCACGCGTACGGCGAAGACGGCCGGTGTCGTCTACCCGCTGGTGACGACGCTCGTGGTGATGGGCACCGCCAACCACTACTTCCTCGACGCGGTCGCGGGCGCGGCCGTGATGGGCGTCGGGCTGCTGCTGACGCCGTTGGTGATGCGCGGCGCGGACCGCGCCCGAGTGTGGTTCGCGGCCCGTGTCCCGCTGGTCGCGGCGGCCTCTGCGAGCACATCGTCCCCGATTGTCAGTGGCGGATGCCAGACTTCGACGGGTGAGCGAATTCCACGGCAGCGCGAGTCACGGTTCGGCCCCGGAGCCGAGCCGGGTGCCACCCCCTCGGACGCGGGGGACGGCGCTCCGGCAGCGGCTCGCTGAGCTGCGCGGCCCCGACGTCGCGGCCAAGGCGCTGGACGCCCGTGCCCTCGCGGCGCTGGCCGCCAACCCCGGCTGCGAGCGGCGCGCGATCCTCGACGGCGCCGGGGTGGACAAGGCGTCGCTGGCGGACGCGCTGGGCTCGCCCTCGGCCTTCGGGCAGTCCCAGTTCGCCCTGACCCGCGGCAACGCGTTCGAGGCGAAGGTGAAGGCGGACGGCGGCGCGGAACTGCTGCGGCTGGTGCACGAGCGGCTGGATCCCGGCGCCGCGCCGCCCGTCGGCGCGGCACTGCCCGACCTGTCCGCGATCGGCCCCGAGGGCCGCACCGCGCGCACGGCGCTGGCGCTGCGCGAGGCCACCGGGGCGACCGGCACCTGGACGCTCCTGGACCATCCGATGATCGCGCTCGACGTCGCGGGCTCCCCCGCCTTCCTGGAACCGGACGCGGTGGTGGTGCACCCGGACGGCAGCTGGACGGTCGTGGAGATCAAGTCCTTCCCGATGCTGGACGGCTCGGCGGACCCGGCGAAGGTCGGTGCGGCCGCCCGGCAGGCCGCCGTGTACGTGCTCGCCCTCGAGGCGGTCGCCGCCCGCCTCGACCCGGCCCCGCGCGTGCGCCACCGGGTGCTCCTGGTCTGCCCGAAGGACTTCTCCAACCTGCCCACCGCCTCCGCCGTGGACGTGCGCAAGCAGCGCGCGGTCACCAGCCGCCAACTGGCCCGCCTCACCCGCATCGAGGACATCGCAGACGCCCTCCCCGAGGGCGTCTGCTTCTCCCCCGAGCTGCCCGCCGAGCAGCTCACGGCGGCCGTCGAGGCGGTCCCGGCTGCGTACGCGCCCGAGTGCCTGGCCGCCTGCGAGCTGGCGTTCCACTGCCGTGAGCGGTCCCGCGCGGCCGGCGCGGTCACCTCCCTGGGCCGTTCCGTGCGGGCCGAACTGGGCGGGCTGACGACCGTCGAGGACGTCCTGTCGGCCGCGCGCGGCGAGAGCGGCGATCCGCGGGATCCCGCGGTGGCCGCCCTGCGCCGGGCCGCACTGCTGCGCACCGAGGCCCTGGGGACGATGTGTCACTGATCACCACCCTCGCCCGCCTCGAGGCCGTCACCACCGGCCGCGCCCAGCCCACCGCCACCGTCCGGCACCGGCACCTGTCCGAACGGCCGATGGTCTTCGTGCCGCTGACCACCGCCGGTGAGGCCGGCGCCCCGCTGGGCGCGCTGGTCGGCACCGACCGGGACGCGCCGCGGCTGCTCGTCGTGCCGCAGCCGCGCGACCGCGAGCTGAGGTTCGCGTTCCTCGCCGAACTGGCCGACATCGTCCTGCCGTACCTCGACTCCTACGCCGACGTCGTCGAGGCCGCCGAGCGCAGCGACACCGACCCGGAGACCGGCAAGCGCGTCAAGGTCGAGGTCGAGCTGTGCGCCGACGCGCCCCAGCTGATCGTGCCGAGCCGCGCGGGCGTCGACTTCGTGCGCCTCCTGGGCCGCTCCATGCGCTTCCGTCGGACGGCCGAACAGGATCCGGAGACGCCGTATCCGGCGCCCGCGCGCGTGCCGCTGCTCGGCCGGTGGCTGACCCACTTCGGGGAGCGGTCCCGGGTGCCCGGCTCCTCGCTGCTGACGGCGATGACGGAGCTCCTGGGCCGGCACTGGGCGACCGGGCAGTCCAGCCTGGAGGACCAGCACCTGGGGGCGCAGCTCGCCTGGATCGCCCCGCCACCGGGCGAGACGGGTGCGCAGGCGGCGCTGCGCGCGGAACTCGCGCGGGACGCCGCCGGTCAGCTGCGGTGCCCGCCGGCCGGTCCGGCGACCGACCCGGCGTTCGACAACAAGCTGCTCGCTCCGGCCATCGAGCGCTACGACCGCGCGCGTACCGCCCTGGCCGCCGCCGAGGACGGTCTCCAGGCCGACGACCGGCTGGGCGCCCTCACCGCGGCCGAGCGGGAGATCCGCGAGCTGGTGAAGAGCCGGACGCTGCCCACCTGGGACAAGGTGTGGGAGGGGCTGGACCTGCTGCGGGCGCTGCCGGAGGGCGCGCACGTCGAGGAGCGGTGGACGCGCGACCGCTGGTCGTTCACCGGCCACCGCGACCGGGTCGTCGCCGGTGAGCCCCCGCAGCCGCGCCGCGACGACGCGGTCACCGCCGCCAACAAGCTCGCCACCCGCGAGCGCGAACAGGCCCGGCTGGAGGCGCAGGAGGCGCTCGACGACCCGCTGGTGATGGCGGGGCGGCGGCTGGCCGGGGAGGCGTTCGCGGGCGAGGTCGTCGACGTGGTCATGGCGTACAGCGAGAGCAAGCGGCCGAGCCCGCGCCCGCTGGTCACCGTACGGACCGACGACCGGCCGCATCTCGGGGAGCGGGCGAAGGTGTTCCGGTCGCTGGGCGGGAAGCCGCAGGCGGCCGAGTTCGTGGGGCGGGACGGCGAGGAGGAGGACGGCCTGCTGGTGCTCCGGATCGTCGACAAGATGGGCCGCGGCAAGGAGCCCGAGGCGGGGTCCGTGCCCGAGAAGGGCGACCGGCTCTGCTTCACGCTCTTCGAACACGAGCAGCGCGGCGGCGCGAAGCTGCCCGATCCGGAGGACACGCCGTGGACGCACGGCGGTCCGCCGGGCGAGCAGGCGCCCGAGGTCCCCGATTCCGTCACCCAGGAGGATGTGCTGTGACCACCGAGGCCGCCTTCGACCCCGGTACCGCCGCCACCCGCGCCACCGACGCGATCCTGCGCGACACCCTGCACGGCACCGCGCGCGGGGTGGTCGTCGACTCCCCGCCCGGTGCCGGCAAGTCCACGCTCGTCGTCCGTGCGGCGCTGGAACTGGCCGACGCGGGGCGGCCGTTGATGGTGGTCGCGCAGACCAACGCGCAGGTCGACGACCTGGTGGCGCGGCTCGCGGCGAAGAACCCCGAGCTGCCGGTGGGCCGGCTGCACAGCAGTGACGCCGACCCGTACGACAAGGTGCTCGACGAGCTGCCGAACGTACGGAAGTCGGCGAAGGCGGCGGAGCTGGCGGGCCTGCCGGTGGTGATCTCCACCGCCGCCAAGTGGGCGCATGTGAAGGTCGACGAGCCGTGGCGGCACGCCATCGTGGACGAGGCGTACCAGATGCGTTCGGACGGGCTGCTGGCCGTGGCCGGGCTGTTCGAGCGGGCACTGTTCGTGGGCGACCCGGGGCAGCTGGACCCGTTCTCGATCGTGGGCGGCGAGCAGTGGGCGGGCCTGTCCTACGATCCGTCGGCCTCGGCGGTGAGCACGCTGCTCGCCCACAACCCCGAACTGCCGCAGCACCGGCTGCCGGTGTCGTGGCGGCTTCCGGCGTCGGCGGCGCCCCTGGTGTCCGACGCGTTCTACCCGTACACCCCGTTCCGCAGCGGGACCGGGCACGGCGACCGGCGGCTGTCCTTCGCGGTGCCGCCGGACGGCTCCGGCACGGACCGGGTGATCGACGAGGCGGCGGAGTCGGGCTGGGGCCTGCTGGAGCTGCCCGCCCGGCACACGCCCCGCACCGACCCGGAGGCGGTGCGGGCCGTGGCGACGGTCGTCCGGCGGCTGCTGGACCGGGGCGGCGCGGCCACCTCGGAGCTCTCGCCCGACCCGACCCCGCTGACCGCCGACCGGGTCGCGGTCGGCACCGCCCACCGCGACCAGGCGGCGGCGGTGCGCGCGGCACTGGCGGAGCTGGGCGTCCGGGACGTGACCGTGGACACGGCGAACCGCCTCCAGGGCATGGAGTTCGACGTCACGGTGATCCTCCACCCGCTCTCCGGCCGGCCCGACGCCACCGCCTTCCACCTGGAGACGGGCCGCCTGTGCGTCCTGGCCTCCCGCCACCGGCACGCGTGCGTGGTGGTGTGCCGGGCAGGCGTGGGCGACCTCCTGGACGCCTACCCGTCGACGGAACCGGTCCAGCTGGGAACCCTCGTGAAGTTCCCGGACGGCTGGGAGGCGAACCACGCGGTACTGGCGCACCTCGCGGAGCACCGCGTGGCGTGGGGACCCTGACCTCGCCACCCGGCTGCCCGGCCGCCCCGTTGCCCGGCTGCCGGCTGCCCGGCTGCCCGACAGGGAACATCGCGGCCGCCGGGAGCCTTGAGACTGCGGGGCCGAGGGCCTCTTGCGCGACCGGGGGACAATGGAGGGTGGTCCACTCCACCGGTGCTGTCCACCCGTGGAGCCATCCGAACCGTACGAGGAGGAGAAGACATGGCGGAGCCCACGCCGCGTCGGAACGAACCGCGGCTTCGCCCCGCGCCCCTGCTCTTCGAGCCCGCCGAGGCGGCCGGTGATCCGGAGCACTTCTTCGACCTGGAGTCGATAGACGATCCGGCCGCGTTGCTCGCGCGGGCGACGGAGCTGACGCTCGCGTTCCGGGCGGCCGCCGACCGGGCGGTGGAGTTCCAGGCCATGGCGGCGGCACAGCTCGCCGATCCGCGCCGCTTCGACCGGCTGACGCCGGCGGACATCGGCGAGCGCGCCGAGTGGACCGAGGACTACGCGAAGAAGATGGTCGAGTTCGGCCGGGATCTGCTGCGGGGTGACACCGAGGGTCGGGGGCACGCCGACCCCGTCTGAGCGCCGCGTCGACCCAGTCGGCCCCCTCCGAAAGCCGCGTCGACCCAGTCGGCCCCCGAAAGCCGTGACGGCGTGACGGCCACACCGGCCGGGCCCCGCCCGCCCTGCCCGCCTGGCATATGCCGGGCGGGCAAGATACTCCCTCCCGTCCCCTCCCGTCCCGGTTTCCCGCAACCCTGTGAATTCGTCCGCTCACCCCCGGTAGACCTGGAGGTATGAGCAGCGCATGCGACGAACCCATCGGCGTCACCCCGGACGGCGCCGCCTGGCTGGCCTCCGCCGGGACATATCCGCGCAGCACGCTCGCCTTCTGGGAGGAGCGGCCGCAGGCCCCGGTGGTGCTGCCCTGCGGCTCGGCGTTCGACATCGTCAGCGCGCCGGCGGTGTTCGGGCGGCTGATGCTCGACCGGCTGTGGGGCGAGGGGCCGGGCTCCGGGCCGGTGGCCGCGTTCCGCGGGCGGACCCTGCTGTTCGCCGCGCCGGGCACCGCCCAGCGACTGCCCTCGCTGCTGGAGTGGGAGGAGTGGAGCGCCGAAGGCCGCCGGGACGGCCGTACCGCGACGGTGCCGCCACTGCTGTGTCACGGCACGGGCGACGCGGTGACCGTGCCCGCGCTCGCCCCCGCCCGGGACGGCGCGTCGACGCGCTGGATGGTCGCCCCGGACACCCGACATCCGTGGCTGCCGGGCCCGGAGATCCTGCTGTGGGCGGCCGTCCGCGCGGCCCTTTCGGCCGTGCGGATTTCGATTTCTCCTCCCCAGGATCAGGATGCTAAGGTCTACGACGTCAGCAGGCGCCGCTAGCTCAGTTGGTTAGAGCAGCTGACTCTTAATCAGCGGGTCCGGGGTTCGAGTCCCTGGCGGCGCACAGACACCGAAAGGCCCCTCGCGAGAGCGAGGGGCCTTTCGCGTGCCCCGTGACGGGTCACGTCCGGGGTGGCCCGGGGGTCACAGCTTCGTCCCCGGCGTGATCTTCACCGTCCACTCCCCCGACATCGTGCGCCCCTCCACGTCCACCCGTACGCCGTTGCCCGGCACCGTGAAGCTCTCGCCCAGGGCGACCGGGGCGTCCGCGAGGGGCGGGTAGACGGAGTTCTCCCAGCAGGCCTCGGTGCGCGGGTGGGCGTCGATCACCTCGACCGGACCCCGGCCGGACCGGGCGCCGCTGCTGACGCGGTAGACGAGGATGCCGGTGCGGCAGGCCGCCCCGTCGTTGCCCGCGGGGCCGCGCGCCTCGAAGGCGAGCACGCTGTCGGGGCCGGTGCGCACGACGGCCATCTTGGGCCCGTTGCCGAGCCCGAAGGACGGCGTCCCTGAGGCGCGGGCGACCGGCACGCCCGGCCCGGCGCTCAGCGGTTCCAGGGTGAGCCGGGTCGGACCCGGCCCCCGTACGCACACCACCTGGCGTTCGTCCAGCCAGCCCAGTTTCCACTTGTGCCAGGCGAAGAGGTCGGGGGCGAGGCCGAACTGGCTGCCCATCAGGTCCCAGTCGCCGACGTAGGTGTCCCAGTCGCCCTTGCCGTCGACGGGGCGGTGATAGAGGTCGGGCAGGTCGAAGACGTGGCCGGTCTCGTGGGCGAGGACGAGACGGTCCGGGGGGTGCTGCTCGAACACCGTGACGACCCGGCGGATGTCGGTGCCGTCGGCGCTCAGCGGGGTGTCCAGGTTGACGACCTTCGTGGCGTCCGAGTCGACGCCCGGCGCGTCCGGGTCGGCCACGAAGTAGACGACGTCGTAGCGGGAGAAGTCCACGTGGGGATCGGCGGCGGCCAGCGCGTCATGCAGGTAGGCGGCCCGGTTGCCGGGGCTCCAGTCGCGCTGTATGGCGTACGCGGTGGACGGCTTCGGCATGCTGATCCAGCGCTTCAGCGGATGCGCGCGCAGGGCGAACTTCCCGTAGGAGGCCTGCCGGAAGAAGTTGCTGGTGGCCGGGAAGTGGTCGGCGGTCAGTTCGTCGGGGGAGGTCGTCGGGAACCGGTCCGGGAAGGACAGGAAGACCATCACGGCGTCGAGGGAACGGGCAGGCCGGGGGTACGCGCCGTTCCAGGTGTCCACGCCCTCCGAGTGATGGGCCGTGGTGCGGGTCAGGGCGCACGGGGCGGGGGAGAACGGCTCGGCGACCGACGGGCCGCCGACGAGCGAGTTCGCGACCAGCGCCGAGAGGGTGGTGAACACGGCCGCCGCACTGCGCAGTCGGGGGCGCGGAAGCAGTCGCACACGTCGCGGCAGTCGCGGCACAGAGACCTCCGGAAGGCGGTTCACGGGACACCGCCACCCAGCCTGTGTGAAATTGTCGTACTACGCCCTGTTTGTCTGCCCCAGACGAGTGAGGAGGCGGAAAGCGGGCATCACCTCGACACCCCCGGAATTCTCACGGAACGTCACAAGCGGTCGTCCCCCCACAGAACCGGGCCAGGTGCGGGCAGAAACGATCTGTCAGAAAGGCCGGTTGTTCGGGGACACTGGGCAGTGGCTGCGCGGGTCCGGGGGCAGCCTCTATGATCGGCAGACTTTCCTGCACGGACAGCGATCGAGTGCACTGCGGGAGCGAGCGGTGAGCGGAACGTCCGAAGGGCCGACGCCCGCGGCAGACCTCGACCGGTCAGCCGTCACAGAGAGTGACATCGACAGTACGGAAAGCGGGCTCCTGGTCAACCGACCACCGGCCTACCGTTCCGTCTTCGCGGCGGCACCCCTCGCCATGGCCGTCGTCGACGGCGAGGGTCGCATCGTCGACGCCAACGACGCGCTCGGCGCGCTGCTCGGCGGCGGGAGCGAGGGCCTCGTCGGGCGGGTCGCCTCCGACCTGCTGGACCTGACCTCCGACGCGCGCACCTGGCACGCCTACCGCGAGGTACTGCGTGGCCGGCAGGCGAGACTGCGCTGCACCCGGCGCCTGAAACAGCCCGACGGGCGCTCACTGTGGGCGCAGGTCACCGTGTCCCCCCTCGACGCGGACATGCCCGGCGTACTGCTGTCGGTAGCCGACGTGAGCGCCCACCGTGATCTCCAGGCCAGACTGCGGCATCTCCAGATGCACGACCCGGTCACCCGGCTGCCCAACCGGACCCTGTTCTTCGAGCGGGTGTCCGCCGCGCTGGAGGCGGAGGCGTACGAGCAGAGCGGGACCGGCCGGATCGGCCTGTGCTACCTGGACCTGGACGGCTTCAAGGCGGTCAACGACACCCTCGGTCACCGGGTCGGCGACCTGCTGCTGGCCGCCGTCGCCGAACGGCTGACGGAGAGCGCCGAGCAGGCCGGGCAGACCCGGCCGAGCGTGCCGCTGGTGGCCCGGCTGGGCGGCGACGAGTTCGCCCTGCTGGTCGAGGACTCCACCGGCACCGAGCAGCTGGCCGACCTCGCCGAGTCCGTGCTCAAGGCACTTCAGGCCCCCTTCGACCTGGCCGGGCACCGGCTGAACGTCTCCGCGTCGATCGGGGTGGTGGAGCGGCACGCGGCGGGCACCACGGCGACCGGTCTGATGCAGGCCGCCGACACGACCCTGTACTGGGCGAAGGTGGACGGCAAGGACCGCTGGACACTGTTCGACCCCGAGCGCAACGCCCATCTGATGACCCGGCAGGCGCTGGCCTCCACGCTCCGTCCGGCCATCGAGCGCGGCGAGTTCCGCCTCGACTACCAGCCGCTGGTCGGCATGTCGGACGGCCGGCTGCGCGGCGTGGAGGCGCTGGTCCGCTGGGATCACCCCCGGTTCGGACTGCTGTCGCCGAATCGGTTCGTCGCGCTGGCCGAGGAGGACGGTTCGATCGTGCCGCTCGGCCGGTGGGTTCTGGCCACCGCCTGCCGGCAGGCACGGCAGTGGCAACTGGACAATCCGGATGATCCGCCGCTGTTCGTCAGCGTCAATGTGGCGGTGCGTCAGGTGTGGGACTCCGACCTGGTGGCGGATGTGGCCGAGATCCTGGCCGAGACCGGGCTCGCGCCGCACCTGCTCCAGCTCGAACTCACCGAGTCGGCGGTGATGGGCTCGGCGGGGCGGCCGCTCCAGGCGCTCCAGGCCCTCAGCGACATGGGCGTCGGCATCGCCATCGACGACTTCGGCACCGGCTACTCCAACCTCGCCTACCTGAGCCGGCTGCCGGTGTCGGTGCTGAAACTCGACGGGTCCTTCGTGCGCGGCTTCCAGTACGAGGGCGCGGGCTCCCCGCCGAACCCGGCCGACCAGGTCGTCGTCGAGGCGATGATCGACCTCGCCCACCGGCTGGGGCTGACCGTCACCGCCGAGTGCGTGGAGACCTCGGCACAGGCGACCCGGCTGCGCAGCATCGGCTGCGACACCGGACAGGGGTGGCTGTACTCCCGTCCGGTGTCGCCGGATCGTATCTCCGAGCTGCTGGGGACCGAGACCTACGCCGTCGGCAACCCGTAGGCGTCCGCGACGAGTTCGTAGGAGCGCAGGCGCAGCTCACCGCGGTGGGCGTGGCTGGTGAGCATCAACTCGTCGGCACCCGTGCGCTTGTGGAGGTCGTCGAGGCCGGAGCGGACCTCGTCGGCCGTGCCGTGGATGATGTTCGCGCCCCAGGAGTCGACGAACTCCCTTTCCAGCGGACTGAATTCGTGCGCCTCCGCCTCCTCCGGGGAGGGGAAGAGGCCGGGGCGGCCACCGCGCAGCCGGACCATGTTCAGGCCGGTGGCCAGGACCTGGCGGCGGGCCTCCCGCTCGTCGTCGACGGCCAGCACGGAGACGCCGATCAGCGCGTACGGCTCGGCGAGCACCTCGGACGGCCGGAAGGACTCCCGGTACAGATCGAGGGCCGGGACGGTGTTCTGCGCCGAGAAGTGGTGCGCGAAGGCGAACGGCAGGCCGAGCACACCCGCCAGCCGGGCGCTGAAGCCGGAGGAGCCGAGCAGCCAGATCGGCGGCCGGTGCGGCGACTGCACCCCGCCGGGGGACGTGCCCTGGACCGGGCCGGGGATCGCGTGGATACGGCGGTAGCGGTGGCCGTCGGGAAAGTCGTCGTCCAGGAAACGGGTGAGCTCGGCGAGCTGCTCGGGGAAGTCGTCGGCGCCCTCGTGCAGGGTGGCGGTGCGGCGCAGGGCGGCGGCGGTGGCACCGTCCGTGCCCGGCGCGCGGCCGAGGCCGAGGTCGATGCGGCGGGGGGCCAGTGCCTCCAGGGTGCCGAACTGCTCGGCGATGACGAGGGGCGCGTGGTTGGGCAGCATCACGCCGCCCGAGCCGAGCCGGATGCGGTCGGTGTGGGCGGCGAGGTGGGCGAGGATCACCGCGGGCGAGGAGGAGGCGACGCCCGGCATCGAGTGGTGCTCGGCGACCCAGTAGCGGTGGAAGCCGCGCGACTCGGTGAACCGCGCGAGGTCGACGCTGGTGCGCAGGGCGTCGGTGGCGGTGCGACCGGAGCCTACGGTGACCAGGTCCAGCACCGAGAGGGGCACCGGCGCACTGCCCCGGGCCACCCCTCGGATCTCGTCCGCCGCCGTCACATCGCTCACCGTCTCGTCCGCCGCCACCGGGGTCCTCCTGTTTGTCGACCGTGCACTGTCCTCGGGCGGATAACAGGAGGGTGTCCCCGTTTATTCCCGGTCGGCCCGCCGGGGCGACCGGCCGGGGCGACCGGGGCGGCCTGCCGGTCACACCTGCACGATCGGCTCCCGGGTGAACAGGAGGCCCAGGCCCGGGGCGTTCACCCGGCGGTCGGTGAGACGCAGGGCCTCCCAGGCCGTGACCTGGTTGGCGGTGAGGACCGGCTTGCCGAACTCCTTCTCCAGGGCGGGGACGAAGGCGGCCGTGTGCAGGGCGGTGTCGGGCAGCAGGATCGCCCCGGCGTCGGGCGCGTCGGCCGCCCGCGCGAGGGCGAACACCTCCGCCTCGCCCCAGGTGCCGACCTCGGCCGCCGTGACGATCCCGGCGCTGTGGACGCCGGTCACCTCCACGCCGCCCGCCCTCAGGAACCCGGCGAACAGTGCCGCCACGTCGTCCGGGTACGTCGCCCCGACTGCGACCCGCCCGGCGCCGATCTCCCGGGCCGCGTGCACGAACGCGAAGGAGGTGGAGGAGGCCGGCATCCCGGCCGCCGTGGCCAGGGCGCGCACCTGCTCCTGGGCACCCTCCCAGCCGTGCACGAAGCCGCCGCTGGTGCAGGCCCACACGACCGCCTCGGCGCCGGCCAGCCGCAGCTGCTCGACGCCCTTCGCCAGCCGCTCCGGCGTGCCCATCTCGCGCAGCGCGTCGACCCTGTGCGCGTCCTCGCCGATGTCCGTGTGGACCAGGTCCAACCGGATGTCACTGCCCAGGAGCTGCTCGATACGGGGGTAGTCGTCCTCGGCCGAGTGGCCCGGATAGAGGAAACCGAGTGCGGTCATGTCCAGCCTTCCTGCTGCTCTTCGTCCGGCAGGACCGGGGGTTCCTGCGGCACGGGAAGTTCCCGCGGTACCCGGGTGTCCGGCAGCCCGGGGGGCCACACGCGTGCCGAGGCGTCCAGCAGCGCTTGATACGGTCCCACCGCCCGGGTACCCAGTCGGCGCAACGCCGCCCACATGGTCACCTGGTTGGCCGAGATCACCGGTATGCGCAGTTCGGCCTCCAGTTGGGGGATGACGTCGTACGTCGGCAGGTTGGTGCAGGAGATGAACAGCACGTCGGCGGTCGCGGGCGCGCGCACCGCCCGGTGGGCCATCTCCACCACCTCCCGGTACGGAACCTTCCAGATGTGCCGGGTCAGGCCCATGAACGCGCGTCCGGTGACCGTGCCGCCGGCCTCGGCCACGTACTCCTCCAGCGACCGCGTCACCGACTCCGTGTACGGCGTCACCAGGGCCACCCGGCGGGCGCCCAGCTCCGTCAGCGCCTCGATCAGCGCGCCCGAGGTGGTCACGGCCGGTGTCGCCCCGGCCCTGGTCATCGCCTCGCACATGGCCCGCTCCCCCGCGAGCCCGCCGACGAAGCTGCCCGAGGTACAGGCGTAGGCCACGGTCTCGGGGGCCACCGCGATGAGGGTGCGGACGGCGTCCCCGAGGGTCTCGTGCTCGCTCACCCGGCGGGCGAGGTCCAGGCTGACCTCGACGGGGACGTACGGCGTGCGCGTCAGGTGGAGCGAGACGTCGTCCGGCGTCCAGCGCCACAGCTCGCGGTCCAGCGCGAAGTCGAAGGGGGCGACGACACCGAGGCCGCGCTGCGCGCGGGGGCCGCCGAGAAAGGTGACGTCCATTGCGGGCACCGCCCTCACCGGGAGACAGGATGCGCAACGAGCCGCACGAACGGCCGTGTTGACGACGTTAGGTTCGGGTGCGAACGTGGTCAATCCGCGCACGTCAGGCACTTGGTCACGGACGGAGGGGGCATCGGATGGCCGTCGTCCCCGCAGCTCTGCCCACGGTTCTCGTGCTGGACGCCGATCCCCCGCCCCGGCTCGGGCGGCTCACCGGGCGGGCCCGGGTGCTGCACACCGACGAGGCCTCCCTCGCCGCGCGGCTGCCCGGCGCGGACGTCCTGCTGGTCTGGGACTTCACCTCGCACGCGGTACGCGCCGCCTGGCCCGGCGAGGGGCCGCGGCCGGGCTGGGTGCACACGGCGAGCGCCGGCGTGGACCATCTGCTGTGCCCCGAGCTGGCCGCCTCGGACACGGTGGTGACGAACGCCCGCGGGATCTTCGACGAGCCGATCGCCGAGTACGTCGCCGCGCTGGTCCTGGCGATGGCGAAGGATCTGCCGCGGACCTGGGAGCTTCAGCAGCGGGGTGAGTGGCGGCACCGGGAGGGCGGGCGGGTCTCCGGGACCCGGGCCGTCGTCGTCGGGTCCGGGCCCATCGGGCGGGCGATCGCCCGCACCCTGAAGGCGCTCGGCATGACCACGGCCGTCGTCGGCCGCGTCCCGCGCACCGGCATCCACGGACCCCAGGACCTGGACCGGCTCCTGGCCCGCGCCGACTGGGTGATCGCGGCCGCCCCGCTCACCGAGCAGACGCACGGCATGTTCGACACCCGGCGGTTCGGCGTGATGCAGCCCTCCGCCCGCTTCGTGAACGTCGGCCGCGGCCCGCTGGTCGTCGAGGACGCGCTGGTCCGGGCCCTGGAGCGGCGGTGGATCGCGGGCGCCGCCCTGGACGTCCTCACCACCGAACCCCTCCCCGCCGACAGCCCGTTGTGGCGGGTCCCGGGGCTGCTGATCTCGCCCCACATGAGCGGCGACACGGTCGGCTGGCGGGACGAACTCGGCGCACAGTTCGTGGAGTTGTTCGAGCGGTGGGCGGCGGGCCGACCGCTGCGGAACGTGGTCGACAAGCAGCGCGGATACGTGCCCGGACACTGACGTCCCCGGCCTCGGGAGGGTGCATGACCGACCTCACCACACTCACGGCGACCGAGCTCCTCGACGGTTACCGCAAGGGCGAGTTCAGCCCCGTGGAGGCGACCCGCGCGGCCCTGGACCGGGCGGAGCGGATCCAGCCGGAGGTGAACGCGTTCGTGCGGATCCTCGCCGACGAGGCGCTGGCGCGGGCGGAGGCCTCGCGGGAGCGGTGGCGGCGCGGGGAGCCGGCGGGGCCGGTCGACGGGGTGCCGGTGACGGTCAAGGACATCCTGCTGCTGAAGGGGCATCCGACCCTGCGCGGCTCGAAGTCCGTCGACCCGTCCGGCTCCTGGGAGGAGGACGCCCCCTCCGTCGCCCGGCTGCGCGAGTCCGGCGCGGTCTTCGTCGGCAAGACGACCACCCCCGAGTACGGCTGGAAGGGGGTGACGGACTCCCCGCTGACCGGTGTGACCCGCAACCCGCACGACCCGTCGCGCACGGCGGGCGGTTCCAGCGGCGGGAGCGCGGCCGCGGTGGCGCTCGGCGCGGGGCCGCTGTCACTGGGGACCGACGGCGGGGGCAGCGTCCGTATCCCGGCCGCGTTCTGCGGGATCTTCGCGCTGAAACCGACGTACGGCCGTGTGCCGTTGTATCCGGCGAGCGCCTTCGGCACGCTGGCGCACGTGGGTCCGATGACCCGGGACGCGGCGGACGCGGCGCTGCTGCTCGACGTGATCGGCGTGCCGGACTCACGGGACTGGTCGGCGCTGGGGCCGGCGGACGGGTCGTTCCGGGCCGGACTCGACCGGGGCGTGCGCGGACTGCGGGTGGCGTACTCGCCGTCGCTGGGCGGACAGGTCGCGGTACGGCCGGGGGTCGCGGCGGCGGTGCGGCGGGCCGTGGAGCGGCTGGCGGAGCTCGGCGCGTTCGTCGAGGAGGCCGACCCGGACTTCACCGACCCGGTGGACGCCTTCCACACCCTGTGGTTCGCCGGGGCGGCCCAGGTGACCCGGCGGCTGCGGGCGGACCGACGGGAGGCGCTCGATCCGGGCCTGCGGGAGATCTGCGCCGAGGGCGCGCGGTACACCGCCCTCGACTATCTCTCCGCGGTGGACGTCCGGATGGAACTGGGCCGCCGCATGGGCCGCTTCCACGACACCTACGACCTGCTCCTCACCCCGACGCTGCCGATCACGGCGTTCGAGGCGGGAGTCGAGGTGCCGGCCGGTTCGGGACATCGGCGCTGGACGGGGTGGACACCCTTCACCTACCCCTTCAACCTCACCCAGCAGCCCGCGGCCACCGTCCCGGTGGGCACGGACGTCGACGGGCTGCCGGTGGGGCTGCAGGTCGTGGCCGCCCGCCACCGGGACGACCTGGTGCTGCGGGCGGGGCACGCGCTGCGCGGCTGGTCGTAGGCCGCGCCCGCGCTCCCCGCCCGCCCGCTCGGCCTCGCCCTCACCGTCACCGTCACCGTCACCCTGCGGGGGCGTCCCCGGCCGGGCCGGAGCGCCGGAAGCGCAGCGTCTCCCCCGCCGCGCCCGTCCGCCACAGGTCGTTGCACGCTTGCGCCATCTCCTCCAGGCCATCCACGATCCGCCCCCAGACGATGCCGGGGACCCATCCGACGTCGCCGTTGAGGAGCAGGTTGTTGCGTTCGTAGAAGAGGGCCAGGTCGACGACCGTGGTGCCGGGGCGGACCTCGCGGTCGTAGCCGTAGGCGCGGGTGCCCAGTTCCGCTCCCGCGAAGGAGAAATAGCAGAGATCTCCCGGGATGGGAGTGACGGTCGGGTTCTCCAGCGGTGGTTCGGATGTCGCGAAGGGCGGGAACAGGGCGTAGATCTCGTTACGGGCATATTTGGCGTGGTAGACGTCTCCGGCGAGCGGAAGGGAATCCCAGACGGCCGCGCAGGTGATCGGCGCACGATCGTCGAGCAGCTGCGCCGTGGCGGTGATTCCGCGCTTGACCAGCGAGACTTCGATGTATCGGTCAGCCATGCGTTCCATGGTCCACCCGCGGTCAAGGCGGCCTCGGCGACGACCGGGGCCGAAAGCGGCCCGTGTATCTCGCGGGAAGTCGGGTAGCGGCGCGCCTATGGCTCGACCACACGCACATCGATCAGGAACCGACAACGGCCGTCGCGGAAGACTCAGCCGCCGCTCGCTGCTCACCGGAGCGGCGCTGAGCGCGGCGGGCAGTCTCGGGGTGGTCGGCTGCAGCCGCGTCCCGGGAGACGGAAAGGTGCTGGGAGGCAGCCTCCTGGACACCTTGCGGGATCAGGGATCCGTGAAGATCGGCATCGCCAGCGAACCGCCCTTCGGTTATGTCGGAGACGACGGACAGGCCACCGGAGAGGCGCCCGCGATCGCGAAGGTGATCTTCAAGAAGCTCGGCATCGGCGAGGTCAAGCCGGTGCCGGTCGACTTCGGTGCCCTCATACCCGGGCTGAAGGCCCGGCAGTTCGATGTGGTGTCGGCCGGGATGTACATCAATCCCCTGCGGTGCGAACAGGTGCTGTTCGCCGACCCGGACTACCTGATGCTGGACTCCTTCATCGTCAGGAAGGGCAATCCGCACGGCATCAAGACGTACGAGGACGTCAAGAAGAAGGGCCTCAAGCTGGCCTCCGGCAAGGCCTACGCCCAGATCGACTACGCCAAGGCCGCGGGCATCGGCGATGTGCTGGTCCTGCCGGACCAGGTGGCCGGGCTCGACGCCGTGGCCCAGGGCCGGGTGGACGCCTTCGCGGGCACCCGCATCACGGTCAAGTCGGCGGTGGCGGGTTCCGGACGTGTGTCGGCCACCGAGCCGTTCCAGCCCGTGGTCGACGGCAAGCCCGCCTACGGCGCCGGCGGATTCGCCTTCCGGCAGTCCGAGAAGAACTTCCGGGACGCGTTCAACAAGGAGCTGCTGAAGCTCAAGGAGGACGACTACCGGGAACTCCTGCGGATCGTCGGCCCCTTCGGCTTCGCCAAGGCCGACATGACGGACCTCACGGCGAAGGAGCTGTGCGGCTGATGATGACCTCCGAGTTCTTCACCACCTGGTTCCTGCCGGGGATCTGGGTCACGGTCCAGGTGACGGTGCTCTCCGCGGCCCTCGGCGCCGCCATCTCGTTCGGGATCGGTCTCGCCCGCGGGTCGCAGCACTGGATCGTCCGCTTCCTCGCCGGGATCTACTTCGAGGTCTTCCGCGGCATGTCGGCGCTGGTGCTGATGTTCTGGATGTTCTTCGCGCTGCCCCTCTTCGGCTGGCAGTTGGTGCCCATGTGGGCCGGCGTCAGCGCGCTCGGCCTGACCTACGGCGCCTACGGCTCCGAGATCGTGCGCGGCTCCCTGGCCGCGGTCACGCCGGCTCAGAAGGAGGCGGGCATCGCCCTCAACTTCACCCGCCTGCAGCGGCTTCGCCTGATCGAACTGCCCCAGGCCTGGCCCGAGATGGTGCCGCCGTTCAACAACCTGCTGATCGAGCTGCTGAAGGGCACCGCCCTGGTCTCGGTCATCACGGTGGCCGACATGACGTTCGCCGGCAATCTGCTCCGGCTGGGCACCAACGAGACCACCCCCGTCTACAGCCTGCTGCTGGTCCTCTACTTCGTTCTCGCCTTCCTCATCACCCGCGGTATGCGGCTGCTGGAGCGCAGGGCGAAGGCCGGCATCGGGCAGCTGCCGGCGAAGAACGGCGGGACGACCGGGAAGGCCGCCGCCCGCGGCGCAAGCCTTCCGGCCGGTTCGCAGTCCGCGGGAGGTATGGGATGAGCTGGGACTGGAACGTCGTGCAAGACTTCATGCCGCGGTTCTGGGACGGCGTGCTCGTCACCCTGCAGGCCCTGGCCATCGGCACCCTGATCGCCTTCGCGCTGGGTCTGGTGTGGGCGCTGGCGCAGCGGTCGACGCAGGTCTGGGTGCGCTGGCCGGTCGTCGCCGTCACGGAGTTCATCCGCAACACACCGCTGCTGGTGCAGCTCTTCTTCCTCTTCTACGTGGTCCCCAACTTCGGCCCGTCGATGTCGCCGCTCACCACCGGCATCGTCGGCCTCGGGCTGCACTACTCCACCTACACCGCCGAGGTCTACCGCGCGGGCATCGACGGCGTCCCCGCCGGCCAGTGGGAGGCGGCCACGGCGCTGAGCCTGTCCAAGGGGCGCACCTGGCGGGCGGTGATCCTCCCGCAGGCGATCCGCCGCGTCGTCCCGCCGCTGGGCAACTACGTCGTCGCCATGCTCAAGGACTCTCCGATGATCGCGACCATCGGGGCCTTCGACATGCTCGGCGAGGCCCAGGCCTTCAGCAACGAGACCTTCACCACCGAGGCGCTCACCGTCGTGGGCGTGGCCTTCATCGTCATCGCCTACCCCGCCTCCCTCCTGATCCGAGCCCTGGAGCGACGCCTTGTCCGCTGACACCAATCCCGCAGAGAACACCGAACTCCTCGCCAATCCGCCGGTGGACGGCAGTGAGCTGATCCGGTTCGACAAGGTCACCAAGCGCTTCGGCGACAACACCGTCCTCGACCGGCTCGACTTCTCCGTCGACTCCGGCAAGCACGTCACGCTGATCGGCCCGTCGGGCTCCGGCAAGACGACGATCCTGCGGCTGCTGATGACCCTGACCGAGCCCGACGAGGGCACGATCAGGGTGGGCGGCGACTGGCTGACCCACGAGGAGCGGAACGGGAAGCTGGTCCGGGCCGGCGAGAAGCACGTCCGTGAGGTCCGCAAGAACATCGGGATGGTCTTCCAGCAGTTCAACCTCTTCCCGAACATGAAGGTGCTGCGCAACATCACCGAGGCTCCGGTGACCGTCTCCGGCCTGTCCAAGGACGAGGCCGAGCAACGGGCCCGCGATCTGCTCGAACTGGTGGGCCTTACCGAGCACATCGACAAGTACCCGACCCAGCTGTCCGGCGGCCAGCAGCAGCGGGTGGCGATCGCCCGCGCGCTGGCGATGCGCCCGCAGGTCCTCCTGCTGGACGAGGTGACCTCCGCGCTGGACCCTGAGCTGGTGGCCGGCGTCCTGGACGTGCTGCGGGACATCGCCCGCACCACCGACATCACGATGCTCTGCGTGACCCACGAGATGAGCTTCGCCCGGGACATCTCGGACCAGGTCCTGATGTTCGACTCGGGTCGTGTCATCGAGTCGGGCCCGCCGGAGAAGATCTTCAGCGATCCGGAGCAGGAACGGACGCGGGAGTTCCTCAGCGCCGTGCTGTGAGTGCGGGGGCGGGCGCCACCCCGGGTGGCGCCCGACTCTTCCTCCGGCAGCCCGAACCGCCCGGCAGGCGTGAGCCGCATCGGGGGCGCGTCCGGGCGGGCCCCGGGGCCGGGTGCGGATCCCACCGGACCCCACCGGACCCCACCGGGCCCCACCGGGCCCCACCGGGCCCCACCAGACCCAGACATGCTGACGGCATATGCCATGGGAGCAACCCCCTAGGTGCGAGGGGGTATTCCCCTCAACACCCCTCCCCACAAGGCGGTTGCCGGATATCGTGGAGGGTGATTCGCTGCCAGGATCAGGGATCACGGCCATGAGGCGACCAGGGGGGAAACCGTGGCGCTGAAGCACGAGCCGACCGTGCCGTACCACTCGGCCCAGGAAGCGTTGCGCGTCCTGGAGACGGTGGCGCGGCACTCCACCGGTGTCACCGACGCCGAACTCGCCCGTCAGACCGGACTCACCGCGGAGCGGCTGACCGCACTCCTGCGCATGCTGCGCCGCGAGGGCTATGTCGAGCAGATCGCCGACGGCGCGTACGTCACGGGCGACGCCCTGGCCCGCCTGGGCTCCGCGCACCATCGCGAGCAGGCCCTGCGCGACCAGCTCCAGCACACCCTCGACCGGCTCCGCGACTCCGTCGGCGCCGCCGTCTACATCAGCCGGTACGTCGACGGCGAGGTCACGATCACCCAGTACGCCGACGGCCCGGCCACACCGTCCGTCAACGAGTGGGTCGACTTCCGCTCCTCCGCACACGCCACCGCGCTCGGCAAGAGCCTGCTGGGCCAGCTCGACCACAACGGCCGGCGCGACCATCTCTCCCGGCACAAGATGGCCCGGCTCACCTCGCGCACGATCACCAGCGACAAGCTGCTGCTCTCCCGCCTGGAGGCCCAGCCGCCCACGGTGCCGATGCTCGACCTCCAGGAGTACGCGATCGGCACGGTCTGCGCGGCCGTCCCGATCACCGCCGGCTCCATGGCGGGCTGCCTCGCCCTCTCCCTGCCCGTCGAGCACGCCCACCGGCTCCGCCAGGCCGCCGAGACCCTGAACAGGAACGCGGCCCCGGTACTGCTGTCACTGGCGATCTGACACCCGTCCGACAGGCGGCCCTGCAGATGGCCCGGCGGGCGGCTCGGCGGGTGGCTCGGCGGGTGCTTCCGGCATGGTCCGGAGCACCCCCGCGGACCGGGTAGTATTTTCTCCGTCGTCAGCCGCCGAAGGCGGAGGACGGGAGTCATGCGCCGCTAGCTCAGTTGGTTAGAGCAGCTGACTCTTAATCAGCGGGTCCGGGGTTCGAGTCCCTGGCGGCGCACCGGTGAAGGGCCCCTCGTGGACACGAGGGGCCCTTCGGCGTTCCCCCGGTCCCCATGCCGTCCACGTCTGCCGCCGTCAGCCGTCGGTACGTCGCCTCCCCCGGCGGCCGCCACCACACCGGATCGGCGCACCGGATCCCCTCCCGCCGCAGCAGCGCCCGGTGGATCTTGTTCGTGGCGGTGACGGGCATCCGCTCCAGGACCCGGACGAACCGGGGCGCCATCTTCGTCCCCAGATCGGGCTGGGCGAGCAGGAACCCGGCGAAACCGAGCGGCTCGAAGGACCCGGCCAGCGCCGCCATCACCTGGTCCCCGGTCACCGGATCCGGCACCGCGTAGACGGCCACGGCGGCCGCCCCCTCGTAGCGGGCGAGGATGTTCTCGATCATCGCGGCGGCCAGGTTCTCGCTGTCGACGCGGAGCCGGTCGTCGGTGCGGCCGGCGAAGTAGAGGAAACCCTCGCGGTCGCGGTAGAAGAGGTCGCCGGTCCAGTACTCCCCACCGGCCCTGCGCCGCTCCGCCTCGGCCGCCGGGTTGCGCCAGTAGCCCTCGAAGGGGTTGGGGCCCCGGTTGACCAGCTCGCCGATCGCCTCCTCGCCGTTCAGCAGCCGTCCGGCCGGGTCGAGGACGGCCGGCGGACATTCGGCCCGTGTCTCCCGGTCGAGGACGACGAGACCGGGCGCCGCCCGCCCGACCGCCCCCGCCGGTGTCCCCGGCGACCACTGCACGGCCGCCCCGCCCTCCGAGGAGCCGTAGCCCTCCACCAGCCGCACCCCGAACCGCCGCTCGAAGGCGGCCGCGTCCACCGCCCCCGCCTCGGTGCCGAAGCCGAGCCGGAGGGTGTGGTCGCGGTCGTCCGGGCCCGGCTCGGTGGCCAGGACGTACTGGATCGCCCGGCCCACGTAGGTGAAGTACGTCGCCCGGTAGCGCCGTACGTCCGACAGGAAGGCGGACGCCGAGAACCGCCGCCGCAGCGCCACCCCGGCCCCGGCCACCAGCGCGGGCGCCCAGTCGGCGATCACCGCGTTGCCGTGGAACATCGGCATGCAGACGTAGTGCACGTCGTCCCGCCGCACGGAGAACTGTCCGGCCAGCGAGCGCCCCGCGGCGGCCAGCCGGCCCTGGGTGCAGATCGCGGCCTTGGGCGCGCCGGTCGAGCCGGAGGTGAAGTAGAGGAGGAGCCGGTCGGCGGGGGCCGCCCGGGAGGGGTCGGGGCGGGCGTCCGCGTACGGGGCGAGCAGGTCGTCGTACTCCGGGGTGCCGGTGATCAGCAGACGGACCCCGGGCAGGTCGAGGTCCCTGAGGAGGGGGAGGTGGGTGTGCTCGGTGATCAGCAGCCCGCACTCGGTGTGCAGGATGTCCCGCGCCAGCTCGGGGCCCCGCCGGGTGGGGTTGATCCCGGCGACGGCCGCGCCGGCGAGGGCGGCGGCCGACAGCCAGAGCGGGAACTCCGGGGTGTTGTCCAGCAGGACCCCGAGATGCGGCGGACCGTCCGACGGCAGCAGGTCGGCCAGCAGCGCCGCACGGGCGGCGGCACCGGCGGCGACCTGGTGGTGGGTGAGGACGGTGCTCCCGGCACCCTCGGGGTTCCCGGCACCCTCGGGGCTCCCGGGGCTCTGGCACCACAGCCCGGGGCGGTGGTCGCCCCACCGGGCCGCTACGAGTTCGGCGACGGACTCCATGGCGGCGCACGGTAGTTGACGTACCGTCAGATGTGGAGGGCTACGGCATGAAGTCGCCCGCCTCGGCGAACATCCAGTGGGCGGTGACCATGAAGAAGACGCAGAAGGCGATGGCCACGCCGAGGAAGAGCAGCAGACAGCCCGACTCGGCGAGCAGCCTGCCGTGGGCGGGCGCCTTGGCCGTGGCCTCCTCGGGGTGCTCGGCCGCGTAGTGGACGGTGACGAGGTCGCCCTCGATCGTCGTCCCCGGGCCGTGCGCCTCCTCGAAGCGGACGGCCCGGCCCTCGCGGGTGGTGAACTCGTAGACGTGGTGCAGGGTCGTGCTGACCATGGTGTCGCCGCCGCCGCTGGTCGTCGTGTACGACCGCAGACAGCGCGCCTGCGCGGTGAGGCCGCCGTTCCAGGCCCGGGCGACCCGCCGGGAGCGGCGGACCAGCCCGGACACGCCGAACAGCAGGCCGACGATCATGATCGACGGCACGAGATAGAAGAAGGCTTCCATGAGCTCCCCCGAGGTCCTGGCGCCGGCCTGGTCGTGCCGGCATGCGGGGAACGTACCCGCGCGCGGACCCGGGGGAGCTCAAGCCATGCTCAGAACGTGACGTCGGAGCAGGCGTAGAACGCGTTGGTCGTGTCGGCGACCGTCCACACCGCGACGATCACGTGACGTCCGCTGAGCCCGGACGGCAGCGTGCCGCTGTGCGAGAGGGTGGACGGGGGCCGCTGACCGCCGTAGGGCACGGTCAGGAACGGGGTGAGGTTGAGGTCGGAGCGGGCCAGGTTGTGGTTCTGGTTCCAGCCCTGCTTGGTGACGTAGTACTTGAAGTCGCTCGTGGCGTGCATGGCGGTGAACTGCCACCGGAAGGTGTAGCTCTGACCGCCGGTCACCCTGGTGGCCGGCCACGCCGTGCCCGAGGGGGTCTTGGGACTGTCGAGCTGGGCGAACCGGGTGTTGTTCGCGGAGCAGATCCTTCCGTCGGCCGCGCCGGACGCCGGGAAGCCCTTCGGGCCCTCGACGCTCTGCGGCTCCCACTGGATGTCACCGCAGTTGGTGACGGAGCCGTTCTGGCAGAGCTTCTGCCGGCTGATGGGGAGGTCGGTGTAGCCGTGGCCGCTCGCACCCCCGGCGGTGAGCACGAAGGCTCCCGCCGTGGTGAGCCCGAGCGCGGCGGCGTACCACTTGGTCTTTTTGCGCATGCTGCCGCTCCTGGAGAACGTGGGGAGTTCGGTGAGGAGTTCAGTGAGCTCATGCGTGCAGGTCTAGACCAAGTTCGAGATTATTGCCGTTTCTTGGCTGTGTCCATATCAAAGACGTGTCCGACCCCGTGACGGCAGCCCGACCCGGCCACCCGTCACGGCCGCCGTCACGACCGCCGTCACGGCCCCTGTTCCCCGCGCCCCGAGCAGAAGGCGACGGTCAGGTCCTTCACCAGCGCCTTGCGTTCGTAGTCGTCCAGTTCCACGAGTCCCCGCATGGTCAGCCGGGTCACCGTGTCCTCCACCGAGTCCACCACCGAGGTCAGCATGCTCGCCCGGTGCTGTGCGTCGAGCGCGGCGATCCGGCGGCGGTGCATCGCGGCGGCGACCTCGGGGGCGTACTCGATCCGCAGCGGGCGCACCGAGAACACCTCCAGTCCGACCGCGCCGGCGTCCTGCGCCACCCGCCGGGTCAGCGCCTCCCCCGCCGCCTCCACCGAACCCCGTCCCGCGCCCGGCGTCTCCACCGGGATCCGGGCCAGGGCCGCCTCGACGCACTCGCGCAGATATGTCTCGTGGTCCTCTACGCCGAGCGTGGCCCGCGCGGTGTCCCGCACCCGCCACACCACGAGCGTCACCACCCGCAGCGCGACCCCGCTGCCATCGGCGGCGGGCAGCGGCTCGCTGCGCCAGTGCCGCAGCCGTACGTCCACCCGGCGGCGCAGCAGCAGCGGGTTGACCCACAGCAGGCCGGTGCGCCGCACGGTCCCCCGGTAGCGGCCGAACAGCCCCAGCACCCAGGCCCGTCCCGTCCGCCCGCGAGCCAGCCCGCCGAAGCCGAACAGGCCCAGGGCGCCCGCCCCCGCGTACACCGCCCACTGCGCCGGACCGAGCCCGGCGCCCGCGAACTCCGGCAGCCGCAGCACCTGCGCCGCGTGTGGCGGCAGCACCCCGGCCCACCACGAGGCGGCCACGCAGCCGGCCGCCCCGCACATCCCGGCGAACACGCCCGCCGCGCCGGGCAGCACCCGGGCTGGCCGTTCCACCAGGTCCGGGTCGACCTGCGCCACCGGGCGGGGTTTGGCCGGCGTCGGCCTGCGCAGTCGCGGCTGCTCGCCGGTGCCCGCCCGGCTGCCCACCACGGCCGGGCCGAGCGGCACGGACCGCGGCTCGGGCTCGTCCCGGAACAGCAGATGGACGGGGATCTCGGTGGTCACCTCGTTCTGGATGAGCCGAGTGGGTCTGGACGGCCCCTCGGACTCGGGTGTCTGTGAAGTGGTCGTGTTCATTGCGTGCCTCCAGCCTCCGCGCCAGATACGCCATGACAGTGAGATGGGATCGAGGGGCAAGGGATCAGGGGGTCAGAGATTGAGGGAGCGAGGGAGCGAGCGGGCCCCGGCAGGTCCCGAGCGTTCCCCCTCGGGCTCGTCCGGGTTCCGGGCCGATCCCATCGGGTTCCGGGCCGGTCCCGTGCGGGTCCCGTGCGGGTCCCGTGCGGGTCCCGTTCGGCGCCCGCGCCGGGTCTACGAGAAGAGCCGCCGCCAGGTCTCCGGGCCCGGGTAGCCGTCCGCCGCGCCACCCCGCCAGCCCTGGGCGCGCTGGAACGCCTCGACCCCTCGCCGGTCCGCCTCGCCCCAGCGCGGTCCGGGCCCCGCCGTGTAGTACTTGCCGAACCCCTTCTTCACCAGCTGCCTCCCCAGCCGGGTGACGTACGCGTTCTGCGCGCCGGGCCGGAACATTCCCCGCCCGGGGTACGCGGGGACGCGCGGCGCCGAGGGCGCGCCGGCCGCCCCGGTCGCGGGATACCCGCCGATCGCTCCGCCGGAGCCGGAGCCCTGGCCGGTGCCGGTCGTCGGGGCCTGTCCGGGTGCGATGTCCCTGCCCCGGCCGGAGGTCAGCAGGGCCCAGGTGCTCGGGCCGGGGATGCCGTCGGCGTCGGCGCCGCGCCAGCCCTGGGCCTGCTGGAAGGCCACGGTGGCCCACCCGTCGGACGCCGACCACCTCGGGCCCGGGCCCGAGGCGTAGAAGCGTGCTCCGCCGCGGTCGACGAGGAGCCGGCCGAGCTGGGTGACGTACGGGTTGTTCGCGCCGGGTCCGAAGGCCGCCCGCCCCGGGAACGGCGTCGCCGCGGTACCCCCGGCGCCGGGCCTGTTCCCGCCGCCCGCGCTCGTGCCTACCTGTTCCCCGGCGCCGGGCGTGACCGTCGTGAGGCCCTTGTAGCGGTAGGGCACGTAGCGGTCGGAATTGCTCCAGTAGGCGTAGGGAGTGGTCTGTCGGCGTGTGGTCGGGCGGGTCTGCTCGTAGACGAGGTAGTAGCTGTGCGTGTAGTCAGTCCAGCCGCCGAAAATGACGACGTGCGAGCCTTTCTCGGGGTCGGACGGATTGTGGAACAGCAGAATGTCGCCGGGTTGGAGCTCCTCCTTGGTAATCCGTGTCCCGTACTGGTGGAGACTGCCCGTCCACTCGTTCCCGGGCAGGTTCCAGGCCTTGGACACGAAGCCGGAGCAGTCCTGCCGGTAACCGTCGTACCAGTAGCTGCTCATGCTGTACGGCACCTCTGCCGAAACCCATTCCTTGGCCCGTCTGATGATGTCCGCCCGGGTCGTCGGGGGCGTTTTCACCGGCCCCGCCAGTCCTCCCGGCCGGGCCGGCTGCCCGGCCGGACCGTGCAGCGGCGCCTTGCGGCCCTGCGGGGTCTCGGGCTCGTCACCTGCGGGTACGCCGGGCCGGTCGGTGATCTGCGGGGCCGCGACGGCGGGCGCCGCATGGGCGGCGCCGAGCGTCGCGGCCGCCGCCGTGGCGACGACCACGACGCGATGGGCGGCCGGGTGACCGCCGAACCGGGCGGGCGGGGAATTCGACCCCACCCACCGCCGGGATACGCATCCGGGGCACTCGCAGTCGCTCTCGGGCTCGAATTCCTCGAATACCGGAGAGCCCATGCGATTCCCCTCACACTCCAGCTGGAAATGTCCGCGACTGTGCACGTTCGCCAGTTTCTCAACTGTCTTCCCGACGCGCATGCTGACGGTCCGAATGATGTACGCGACACCCGCCCGGCCCAGCGCCGCGGCGGACCGGCGGCCTGGTGGTCCGGGGCACCCCCGGGGGTCCTGTAGAGTTATCCCGTCAGCAGGCGCCGCTAGCTCAGTTGGTTAGAGCAGCTGACTCTTAATCAGCGGGTCCGGGGTTCGAGTCCCTGGCGGCGCACAGACACCGAAGGCCCCTCGCGAAAGCGAGGGGCCTTCGTTCGTATGCGCCCGCACGCCCGAAGAGCGTGCACATGGAGCGCGCATCCGACAGGCGCACAGCACACACGACGGTATGCCGCATGCATGTACTAATAGGGACGCCCGTCACACGATGTCGAGGGGAATGCCGCAATTCAGGGTGTCCCTGGCTCTCCGGTCTTCATGGGAGACCCGGTGTCGCGGCCGCCCACCACCCGCATACGGTTTCCTCCCACCACCCGTCGACCCGGCGACGCCGACGCCGACGCCGCTCGACCGAACGGCACCACGACGGACCGCGGCGCCGCGCCCGACAGGGACACACGCGACGTCTCTACTGACGTGCACTCACTTTCCCTTTGCGGCACAGGAATTGATGCGCACGATTCGCCAACTCCCCCGAAATATTCCCGACATAAGACGCGCACTGGCCACAAGAGTGCCGGAAAACGGTCATCATCGCGTTTCTCTGGGTAGGTGAACCTCACAGCCTCCCGCGCCGGTCGCCGGGCTACTCCCGCAGCCCGGGCGCGCGCGGTCGAGGACCGGCCCGGTCGGCGGTTTCGGGGGAGCGGGCCGTCGACCGGGCCAGGTGGCGTCGGATCAGACGCCCGTGCCCGTCAGATACGCCGACACGATCACGTTCGCCGTGTAGCTGCGGCTCACCCGGTCGAAGGTGCCGCCGCAGGTGATCAGGCGCAGTTCGGCGCGGTCCGACTGCCGGGGGCCGTAGGCCTGACGGGCGTCGAAGCGGTCGCGCTGGACCACCTCGACGTCGTCGACGGTGAACTCGGCGACCTTCCCGTCGTCGCGGACCACCCGTACCGTCTCGCCGGCCTTGAGCGTGCTGAGCTTGTAGAAGACGGCGGGCCTGGTCTCGGTGTCGACGTGCCCGACCAGCAGGGCGGTGCCCCGGGCGCCGGGTTTCGCGCCGGCGGCGTACCAGCCGACGACGCCCGCCTGGTCGAAGGGCGGTGGGTCGATGCCCCCCTCGGCGTCCAGCCCGCGGGCGACGACCGGGGCCTGCACGCCCAGGTCGGGGATGTCGATGCGTTGCGGCAGCGCCTGCCCCAACGGCTTCGCGGCGGGCGGCAGTTCGGCATCCGGGGGCCGGCCCACCGCGGCCATGTCACCGGTGGCCGGGGCGGATATGCCGTGCCGTACGTCGGTCACCTCGCGTCCCCACAGCCACAGCCCGAGCAGCAGTACCGCCCAGGCCAGGCCGGTGAGGAAGCGGCCGGAAGAGCGTTCGCGGTCGGACATGCTCAATCCGCCCTGCGTCTCCGGTGCACCCCGCGGAACACCACGGCGGCCGCGGCGACACCCGCGAGCACCAGCCCGACGACCGCCTGCGCGGTACCGGGACCATGGCCCTCCGCCTGCGCCTCGTCGGCGGCCGCGAGCGGGGCGAGGGCGGCGGTACCGCCGCCGCCGGCGTGCACCGGGGCGACGGGAGAGGCGGGCGTGGACGGCCCGTACGGCTCCGACGACTCGAAGTCCGACGACTCCGGGGAATCCGGGGAATCCGAGGAATGGGCGGACGACGCGGCGACGACCTTGACATGGCCCTTCACCTTGAAGTCGACGCAGGTGATCTGCACGTCGTAGGTGCCGGCCCCGATCGAGGAACGGACCCGGGTGTCGCCGACGAGCGTGCCGCCCCCGCCGGCGAGCCGCGCGTCCGCGACGAAGGCGTCCGAGGCCGCGGTGGCCGTTCTGCCGCCGCAGCCGCTGACCTTCAGGGTGATCTCGGCGCCGGGTGCGGGCGTGGACGGTGTGATCGAGACGCTGCCGCCTCTGTCACCGCTGCCTTCGCCCGAGGCGTACGCCGTCGGGATGAGCACCGCGGCGACGGCCGCGACTCCCGCACAGAGAGTGATTTTCATTGAACCCATCGTGAACCTCCAGCTAGATGGAGACTCCCCCGCCGGGACCCGGCGCGCATCCCCGGACGGGGGATCACTGCTCCGTACGAGTGGCTCACCCCGTGTAACGGGTTTCGGAGCTACGGGTTCAGATCCGGTCGACGAGATCCGCGATCGAGTCCACGACCTTCGACGGGCGGTACGGGAAGTTCTCGACCTGCTCGGGCCGGGTCAGCCCGGTGAGCACCAGGAACGTCTGCATGCCGGCCTCCATGCCCGCGAGGACGTCGGTGTCCATGCGGTCGCCGATCATCGCGCTGCTCTCGGAGTGGGCGCCGATGGCGTTCAGACCGGTGCGCATCATCAGCGGGTTCGGCTTGCCCGCGAAGTACGGGTGCTTGCCGGTCGCCTTGGTGATCAGCGCGGCGACGGCTCCGGTGGCCGGGAGCGCGCCCTCGGCGGAGGGGCCGGTCTCGTCCGGGTTGGTGCAGATGAAACGGGCGCCGTCGTTGATGAGCCGGACGGCCTTCGTCATCGCCTCGAACGAGTAGGTGCGGGTCTCGCCGAGGACGACGTAGTCGGGTTCGTGGTCGGTGAGGATGTACCCGATGTCGTGCAGCGCGGTGGTCAGTCCGGCCTCGCCGATGACGTAGGCCGTGCCCTCGGGCCGCTGGTCGTCCAGGAACTGGGCGGTGGCCAGCGCGGAGGTCCAGATGTTCTCGATCGGCACGTCCAGGCCCATGCGTCGCAGCCGGGCGTGCAGGTCGCGC
The DNA here is from genome assembly GCF_001426425.1 of Streptomyces sp. Root1310. NCBI lineage: Bacteria > Bacillati > Actinomycetota > Actinomycetes > Kitasatosporales > Streptomycetaceae > Streptomyces > Streptomyces sp. Root1310. The sequence continues at coordinate 1,403,452 of NZ_LMEQ01000001.1, forward strand.
GGGGTGTAGATCGAGTTGTTGGTCAGGACCAGGAACGGCTTGCCCGAATCGCGGAGCTTCTTCAGGAAGGCGTCGGCGCCGGGGATCGGTACGCCCTCGTGGATGAGCACACCGTCCATGTCGGTGAGCCACGACTCGATGGGCTTGCGGTCTGCCATGTGCGGGATCTCCCTGCCGTACGCGAACGCGAGTACGCGGTGGCCGCGCCTGTACGCGGTGCTGCGCCAGCACGCGGTTGCTGCGTGCGCCCCAGCCTAAGCACAGGCCCGATCTTGAGGGAATGGCCGGTGGTGAGGCGTCCACCGGCTGGGACGCGGCCACGGTTCAACGGCGCCGCCGGGCCAGTCGGCGGGCCAGCAGCAGGGTCGTCCCGGCGGCGAGGAGACAGAAGGTGGCGCCGACGAGAACGGCGGGTGAGGTGAGGCCGGTGCGGGCGAGTTCCTCGGCCTCGTCGGCGAGGGAGAGCCGACCGGTGTCCGCCCCGGACGCCTCCGGGGCGGGAGTGGCGGAGGAGGCCGCGGTAGTGGTGGAGGTGGAGGTGGGGGCGTGCGTCGGATCGGGGGTGGGGGCGGCCGGGTCGAGACCCGGGGCGGTGCCGTGGTCGGCGTCGGCGTCCGCGTCGGGAGCTGTGCCGGAGCCGGCCTCGACGGCGAAGCGGTAGTCGTTCGACTGCCCGATCCAGTCACCGTCGTCACCGTGCCGCTGGACGACGGCCGCGTTGGCGGTGACGTGGTTGGGCGCGGTGTCCGAGGTGAGGGCGAGGCGCAGCTTGACGGTGAGGGTCCGGCCGGGGCCCACGGTGAAACCGGGAAAGCCGTCGGCACCGTCGGCCTGCCCGTCGGGCTGCCCCTCGGCCTCTGCGGTGGGGCCGTCCGTCGGCGCGTCGGCCGGTCCCTCGGTGAAGGCTCCGACCAGCTCGTCCTGGTCGGTGGGTTCGAAGCGGACCGGGTGCGGTTCTCCGTCGGCGTAGAACTCCAGGCGTGCCTGGGACGGCTTCAGGGTGCGTCCGGTGTCGACCAGGACGACGACCGGGTGGATCCCGTCGCAGGTGAGGCGGGTGGTGTTGGTGAGGTCGAGGTACCAGATGCCGTAACCACCCCCGGCCCGGTAGGAAGCCGGGCCCCCGCGCAGCCGGGTGGTGAGGGGGAAGTCCGCGCCGTCGGTTCCGGCGCAACTCGGGCCGGCCACCGCCTGGGCGGGCGCGGGGAGGAGGGCGGCGGCCACGGCGAGGCAGAGGGAGACAGGCGGGCACAGTCGCATGAACACGTGAGCCTGCACGACGCCCCGCGCCGGGCGGGAACGGCACACCGTACGACCGTGCGAATCCCCTCGTTCGGCGGAGGCGGCAGCGATCGGCCGGCTCAGCCGTCCCGCCGTCCGAACACCGGGCCCAGCAGCAGCTGCGCCGCGCCCTCCGCGACGGCGCGGGCCCCGCCGGGGGCGAGACGTACCGGCACGGCGCCCTCCCGCGATCCCTCCCGGCGCGCATGGGCGTCGAGCACGGCGGCGACCCCGCGGACGAAGGGCTCCGGTGCGGCCGTGATCGTGCGCCCGCCCAGCAGGACGGCGTCGATGTCGAGCAGGCCGGCCAGGTTCGCGGCGCCCTCGCCGAGCACCCGCGCCGCCTCGGCCACGTCCCCCCGGTCCATGGCCGCGAGGCACAGCGCCTCGACACAGCCCCGGTTGCCGCAGGAGCAGAGCGGCCCGTCCAGCTGGATGACCTGGTGTCCGAACTCCCCCGCGCCGGTGCGGGCACCCCGGTGCACGGCGTCGCCGATCACCAGGCCGGCGCCGAGGCCCGTGCCGAGGTACAGGCAGGCGAAGGAGCCGCGTTCGCCGCCGACGGCGAGGCCGAGCGCGGCCGCGTTGGTGTCCTTGTCGACGACCACCGGCACGCCGAGCCGCGCCGCCAGCTCGTCCCGCAACGGAAAACCGTCCCACTCGGGAAAGCCCGTGACCCGGTGCAGCACCCCGCGCGCGTGGTCGAGCGGACCCGGCAGGGCCACCCCGACACCGAGCGGAGCCGAGACGGCGCCGCCCCCCAGTGCGTCCGACAGGACCTCCGTCACCTCGCCGAGCAGCGTGTCCAGGACCACCTGCGCCCCCGCGCCCAGGGACAGCGGGGCCAGCCGCTCGCCCACCACGCGTCCGTCGAGGTCGGCCAGCACCACCCTCAGTTCGTCCCGGTCGAGGTGGACGCCGACCGCGTGACCGGCCTCGGGGACCAGCCGCAGGACCGTGCGCGGCTTGCCGCCGGTGGACGCGCGGCGGCCGGCTTCCGTCGCCAACCCCTCCTCCCGCAGCCGGGCGGTGATCTTGCTGACCGCCTGCGGGGTGAGGCCGGCGCGTTCGGCGAGCTCAAGCCGGCTGATGCCCTCGGGCCCGGCGGTGCGCAGCAGGTCGAGCACGAGCGCGGTGTTGTGGCTGCGCAGGGCCAGCAGGTTCACGCCCGCGGCCCAGCGCGTCACGGCATCCGCCGGACGCTCGGGCGCGCGGCCGGTCTCCGGACCCGGCTCATGGCCCGGCGGGAGTCCCCACGTGGACCCCGTCGCGGGCCCCGCTCCGAACTCCGGCCCGGGCTCCGGCCCGAACTCCGGCTCGGGCTCCGGCCCGGGCTCCCTCGCGGGCTCCGGCCGGGACTCCCTCGCGGGCTCCGGCGTGCCGTCCGTGTCGCCTTCGTCGTGCGTCCTGTTCACTCTGCCATTGTCCCTCGCGCTTGCACTTTAGCAACAGCGTTGCCAAAGTGGTTGGCATGACTGGACGCACCACTGACGACACCGGCTCCGCAAAAGGCCTCGACACCGGCACCGGGTCCGGCAGCACCGGCCCGGCCACCCCTCCGCTCCGCGTGGGCCTGATCGGCTACGGCCTCGCGGGCTCCGTGTTCCACGCCCCGCTGATCGCCGCGACCGAGGGCCTCGCTCTCGACACGGTGGTCACCTCGAACCCCGAGCGGCAGGAGCAGGCCCGCGCCGAGTTCCCGGACGTACGCGTCGCCGCCACCGCCGACGACCTCCTCGCCCGGGCCGGCGAACTGGACCTGGTCGTCATCGCGTCCCCGAACAAGACGCACGTCCCGCTCGCGACCGCCGCGCTGAAGGCCGGGCTGCCGGTCGTCGTCGACAAGCCGCTCGCCGGCACCGCGGCCGAGGCGCGCGAGCTGGCCGCCCTCGCCGAGGAGCGCGGCCTGCTGCTCTCCGTCTTCCAGAACCGCCGCTGGGACAACGACTTCCTGACCCTCCGCAAGCTGCTCGCCGAGGGCGAACTGGGCGACGTGTGGCGCTTCGAGTCCCGCTTCGAGCGGTGGCGGCCACTGCCGAAGGGCGGCTGGCGGGAGTCCGGCGACCCCGCAGAGATCGGAGGTCTCCTCTACGACCTCGGCAGTCACCTCGTCGATCAGGCGCTGGTGCTGTTCGGCCCGGTGGTCTCCGTCTACGCCGAGGCGGACCTCCGCCGGCCCGGCGCGGAGACCGACGACGACACCTTCATCGCGCTGACGCACGCGAGCGGCGTCCGTTCGCACCTCTACGCCTCCGCGACGACGTCCCAGCTCGGCCCGCGTTTCCGGGTGCTGGGCTCGAAGGCGGGCTATGTGAAGTACGGCCTGGATCCGCAGGAGGCCGCCCTACGGGAGGGCGAGCGGCCGGACGGCACCCCCGGCTGGGGCACCGAGCCGGCGGAGCTGTGGGGCCGCGTCGGCGCCGGGGAGTCCCCGCTGACCGGCGGCGGTCGACCCGAACAGACCCTCCCCGGCGACTACCCGGCCTACTACGCTGCGGTGGCCAGGGCACTGATCGACGGCGGACCCGGTCCGGTGACCGCCGCCGAGGCGGCCGCCGCCCTGGACGTACTGGAAGCGGCCCGCCGTTCGGCACGAGACAAGGTGGCGGTGACGCTGTGATGGGAACCCACCAGATGACCCCGAAGTTCACCCCGGAGATCACCCCGACCCTGGAGGAGCTCCAGGCCCAGGAACGCCGGCTGGTCTTCCGCCAGTTCACGAACGACGACGCCTGGGAGCTCGGCTCACTGCTGGTGGAGCTGGCCCGCGAGCGCCAGGCACCGGTCGCCGTCGACATCCACCGGGCCGGCCAGCAGCTCTTCCACGCCGCCCTGCCCGGTTCGACGCCCGACAACGACGCCTGGATCGCCCGCAAGCGCCGGGTGGTGGAACGCTTCGGCGCCTCCTCCTACCTGGTGGGCTCCCGCTTCCGCGCCAAGGGCACGACGTTCGAGGACTCCTCCCGGCTCGACCCCGACGAGTACGCGGCACACGGCGGCTCGTTCCCCGTCAACGTGGAGGGCGTCGGCATCATCGGCGCGGTGACGGTCTCGGGCCTCCCCCAACTGGAGGACCACCGCTTCGTGGTCGAGGTCCTGGAGCAGTACCTGGAAAAGTACCTGGACTGAATCCCGCTGAAGGGACGCAGGGACCCGCGCCCCAAAGGGACGCAGGGACCCCGCGCCCCAAAGGGGCGCGGGGAACTGCGCGACCGGCCACGAACCGGCCCGCAGCCGACAACCGACAACCGACCCCGGTTCCCCGCCCCCAGCGGAGCGCTTACGCGTCCTTGAACTCCTGCCGCTGGCGTCCGAGCCCGGCGATCTCCAGCTCCACCACGTCCCCGGCCCGCAGGTACGGCTTGGGCTCCGGCTCGCCCATGGCGACCCCGGCGGGCGTCCCGGTGTTGATGACGTCCCCCGGGTACAGGGTCATGAACTGGCTGACGTACCGGACGACCTCCCCCACCGGGAAGATCTGCTCGCCCGTGGTCCCGTCCTGCTTCAGCTCCCCGTTGACCCAGAGCTTCAGGGAGAGGTCCTGCGGGTCGGCGACCTCGTCGGCCGTCACCAGCCACGGCCCCAGCGGATTGAACGTCTCGCAGTTCTTCCCCTTGTCCCAGGTCCCGCCCCGCTCGATCTGGAACTCCCGCTCCGACACGTCGTGCGCGACGGCGTATCCCGCGACGTGCGCGAGGCCGTCCCGCGCCGACTCCAGGTAGCGGGCCGTGCGCCCGATGACGACCGCCAGCTCCACCTCCCAGTCGGTCTTGAGGGACCGGCGCGGCACGAGGACGGTGTCGTAGGGCCCCACGACCGTGTCCGCCGCCTTGAAGAAGACGACGGGCTCGGCCGGCGGCTCGACCCCGGTCTCCCGGGCGTGGTCGTGGTAGTTCAGCCCGATGCACACGATCTTGCCGATCCGGGCCAGGGGCGGCCCGATCCGCAGCCCGGTCGCGTCCAGCGCCGGCAGTTCCCCGGACTCGGCGGCCTCCCGGACCCGGCCGAGCGCCTCGTCGTCCGCGAGCAGCGCCCCGTCGATGTCCGGGACGACCCCGGAGAGGTCCCGCAGGACCCCCTCGGGGTCGAGCAGCGCGGGCCGCTCCGTTCCCGCCGTACCGACTCGCAGCAGCTTCATGGTCACTATCTCCCTCGATCGCGGGGCACCCGCCCGATGGGTGCAGCCATCGGAGGACTGGTTGATCCTCCAAGCTCGCGATTCGGTCCGCAAGCCCCCGTTCACGGACTGGACCGCCACCCGTCCGGCGCCCTCACCCGTCCGGGGCCCTCACCCGGTCAAGAGCCTCACCTGTACAGCACCGCCCTTTCGAGGGCGCTCCACGTCGTGCTCGTGATCACGTACAGCGCGGCGGCCAGCGGTACGACGGCCACGGTGACCAGCGTGAAGAAGGAAAGGAACGGCATGACCTTGGCGATCGCGCCGACGCCGGGCAGTTCCTCACCGCCGCCGACCTGGGGCAGCGGCACCCGCTTCGCCCGGACGAAGTTGAAGGAGGCGACGGCCGCGACTACGGCGAACAGCCCGAGGTAGACCAGTCCGGCCGCGCCGAACACCCCGCCCCCGGCCAGCGCGTCCGCCCAGCGGTCGCCGAGGGGCGCGGCGAACAGCCGATGACCGAGCAGGCCGTTGTCCTCGCCGCCGATCGAGGAGCTGGAGAAGAGGTGGTAGAGCAGGAAGAAGGCCGGTATCTGGCAGAGGCTGGGCAGCAGTCCGGACAGTGGCGACACCTTCTCCTCGGCGTGCAGGTCCAGCACCGCCCGCTGGAGCCTCTCGGGGTTCTTGGCGTGCTTCCTGCGCAGTTCGGCGATCCTCGGCTGCAACGCCGTGCGGGCCTTCTGGCCACGGGCCGCCGCGCGGGACAAGGGGTGCACGAGGAGTCGTACGAGTGCGGTGAACAGGACGATCGCGGCGGCCGCGGCGGTGGCGCCGAACAGCGGGTCGAGCAGGTCGGCGAGCCGCTCGACCAGGCTGGCGAAAACGGACATGGGTGGGGAGCCCTTCGGGGGTCTCGTCGTGCCGGGATACGGGATGGCGGCATGACGACCCGCGCGGGTCACCCACGTGATGGCGGAGAGCGGCCCTACGCGACGGTCGTCGGGAGGGCGTGGCCGGGTGCCCTGGGGCGGCGGCGGCCGGAGGCGTCGGGGTCGCGTTGCGGCAGGAAGGCCGTACGACGGGCCCGGTCCCTGATGGCCGTACGCACCCGGGTGGGCGGGACGGCGGGAGCGCTGCGCGCGGCGACGAGGGTGCAGACGGCCAGGGCGGAACCGGCCGCGGCGGTCGCGGCGAGGGCGACGGCGGCGGAAAGGCTGCCGGCGTCGAGGAGCACGACGTCGAGGAAGAGGAGGAAGAGGACGAGGGCGGGACGCGGGACGAACCGACTACGGATCACGCTCTCCTCCCTTCTCTCTCGAAGACCTCGAAGACCTTGGTCCCTGTTCTGCTCAAGACCCCGGTCTCCGCACTCCTCAAGACCCTGGTCTCTGTTTGTCTGTTGTCGTTATACCTGACCGGGCTCGATCGGCTCCAGCAGCCTTTTCGGCTTCAGTAGCGCCCGGCTGACCGGATCCGCCGGATCGGGGTCGAGTCCGGGACCCGGCACCATGAGGACGTCCGGGACCGGTACGACAGTTCCGCAGGCGGGACATTCGCCGTACGGGCCGAGCTCGGTGCCGCAGTCCGCGTGCCGGAAGATCCGCAGCTTGGCCTCGCCGAAGTGCTCGCGGCCCCAGCGGCCGAGCGAGCGCAGGGTCGGCCACAGGGCGACGGCGCGGTCGGTGACGACGTACTCGTCACGCGGCGGGGACTCCTGGTAGCGGCGCTTCTCGAGGATGCCTTCGGCGGTCAGCGCCTGGAGGCGGGCGGCCAGGACGGCGCGCGGGATGCCGAGGTGGACGAGGAAGTCGTTGTAGCGCCGGACGCCGTAGAGGGCGTCGCGGACGACGAGGAGCGTCCAGCGCTCGCCGACGACCTCCAGCGCCCGAGCGATCGAGCACTCCTGTGTCGCGTAGTCCTTGCCGAGTGCCATGACGCCCACTGTAGCCATTTACCCCGGGTTGGTTCAATGACCGAACCGATGGTGCTAGCGTTCGTGGGCATGAGTAGGTTCATTGAACGAACTGATGAGCGTGCCGAGCCGGGCCCCACCCCCGCCTCAGCCCCCGCCCCCGCCCCCGCCCCCGCCTCGGGCGTCGCCTCGGCCGTCGACGCGGAGCCGGTGGCGCCGGTCCGCGCCCGGGCCACCCTCGCCGTGACCAGCGCGGCCACCGCCCTCGCCCTGATGACGTACACCGCGCCGGCGGTGACGCTCGTGGACACCGCCGCCGCGCTGCACACCGCGCCCTCCGCCCAAGCCTGGCTGCTCAACGGCACCCCGCTCGGTCTGGCCGCGGTGCTGCTGGTGGCCGGCAGCCTGGCCGACGACCACGGTCGCCGCCGGCTCTTCGTGTCGGGCACCCTGGCCCTCGCCCTCACCACCCTGCTCGGTGCGCTGGCGACGACGACCTGGCAGTTCACCCTGGCCCGGGTCGCGCAGGGCGCGGCCAGCGCGGCGCTGCTGGCGAGCAGCCTGGGCCTGCTGGTGCACGCCTTCCCCACCCCGCGCGGCCGGCTGCACGCCACCGGGGTATGGGGCGCGTTCGTCAGCGCGGGCATCGCCGCGAGCCCGGTGCTCAGCGGTGCGCTGCCCGGCTGGCGCCTGGTCTACGTCCTGCTCGGCGCCGCGACCCTGCTGGTCGCCGTCGTCGCGCCGCGCGTGCTGACGGAGTCCCGCTCACCGCGCGGCGGCCGTCCGGACCTGCCCGGCGCGGCCGCCTTCGGCGCGGCGACCGTCGCCCTGATCGCGGCCCTGACGCTGGGCCGGGACGGCTGGCTGCGGGCGCCGGTGGGGCTGCTGCTCCTGGCGTCGGTGGCCCTGCTCGGGCTCTTCGTGGTCGTCGAGCGCAGGGTGGCCACCCCGATGATCGACCTCTCCCTGCTCCGCAACCCGGCGTTCCTGGCCTCCTCCACCGGCGGCCTGGTGACCGGCCTCGCGGTGATCGGCCTGTTCAGCTTCCTGCCGACGGTGCTCCAGAAGTCGCTGGGCATGTCCCCGATGGCCACCGCCTGGCTGTTCCTCCTCTGGTCCGGTCTGTCCTTCGTGGTCGCCCTCCAGGCCCGCCGACTGGCCGGCAGCGTCCCGACCCGGGTCCAGCTCGCCCTCGGCTTCGCCCTGCACGCGGCGGGCGTCCTGACCATGCTCGGCGCGGTGCACGCGGGCTCCTGGCACCGGCTGCTGCCGGGTCTCGTCGTCGCCGGCATCGGCAGCGGCCTCCTGAACGCGGCGCTGCCCCTGCTGGCGGTCGAGTCGGTACCGGCGGCCCGCGCGGCGATGGGATCGGGCGCGCAGCAGACCCTGCGCTACGTCGGCTCGTGCGCAGGCGTGGCCCTGACGATCGCGATCGCCACCGGAACGGGCGGCGGCCTGGCCCGGGGGACGGACGTGGCGATGACGGTGTCGGCGGGACTGGCGGTCCTCGGGGCCGTGGGCGTGCTGGGCGCTCTGGGCCTGGCGCGAGCGGCGGCCGCGACGCGGGGCTCGGTCACGTCGGGCGCGGGCTCCCGGGGGCGGAACTGACGGAACCCGCCGCAAGGGACACACCCGAGACGGCCCGCACCACCGACGGACCGGTCACCCCCGGCAGGTGCTTGTATCAACCGATTGACACAAGATCCGGCTCCCGGCATCTTGTACTCACCACTTGATACAAGTACTCACCGGGGGACCCGACATGCTGGACACCGTTCCACCTGAGCGACTGCTCGCCCGCGCCGACCTCTGCGCCCGCTGGGCCGGGCTGACCCTCGGTGCCGTCGTCGCCCAGCAACTGGCGGTGCGGGACAGCGACGACGGCGCCATGACCTTCCTCAGCGCGGTCACCGCGTTCGGACTGTGCGCGGTCGGCGGCGTGCTGCTCGGCGACTCCCTCACCCCCGCCCCCCTCGAAGCGGTCCGCACCGCCAGCCTCGCCCCGCGCCGGGTCCGCGACCACGTACCGCCCCGGATGGCCCCCCTGCTGCTCTTCCAGACGGCGTGCCTCGTCGTCCTCCTGGCGATCGGGGCCACCGCGGCCTCTCCCGACAGCATGGGCCGCGCGGGCCGGGCCGTCACCGTGACGTGCCGGGGCGTGACCAGACCCCTCGGCCCCTGGCCCGGCATCCACTACGCCACCCCGATCCTCGCCTCCCTCGCCCTCGGGACCGCCGCCTGCGTGTGGGCCCTGCGCCGCATCGCCCACCGCCCGGGCGAGAACCAGCAGCGCCACGACCGCTCGTGGGCGATCACCGCGGCCTGGGGACTGCTGGTCTCCAGCCAGCTGCTGCTCGTCCTCGGCATGATCGGCAGGGTGCTGTCCCGCACCACCTGTGCCGGCATGCTGGGCAACATCACCGCCCTGGTGATCTACCCCCTGGGCCTGATCAGCCTGTTCAGCCTGGGCTGGTGCCTGTTCACCATCGTGATCCCCCGGGCCGTCGGCGATGAGTGAACCCGCGGTCCGCGTCGACACCACGAGCCAGGTGCCGCCGTTCGAGCAGATCCGCGCCCAGCTCGCCGCCCTGATCGTCACCGGCCGGCTGACGGAGGGCGAACGCCTGCCGACCGTGCGCCAGCTGGCCTCCGACCTGGGTCTGGCGCCGGGCACCGTGGCCCGCGCCTACCGCGAGCTGGAGGCCGCCGAGCTGATCCGCACCCGTCGGGGCGCGGGCACCCGGGTGGCGGCGCCCCCGTCCGAACCCGCCCGCCCCGATCCGGACCAACTCGCCACTCTCGCCCGCGACTTCACCTCCTCCGCCCGAGCCCTCGGCGCGGACACCGAGGCCGTCCTGACCGCCGTCCGAGAAGCTCTGGAGGAAGGGTCGTAGGCGGAGGCGGCGGCCGAGGCCGCGCCACCGCGGGCGGAGACCCGCGACGCGCCGTGCAACCGCCGCCCCTGCCGGAGCGCTCTACATGACCATGCACAAGACGACCACGCACGGAGTGGCGAAGGACGCGGCGACCGCACACGACGTGACGACGGACGCGGCGACCGCGCTCGGGATCAGGCAGCGTGCGGAAACGTTCGCCCGGCAGCTGGTGCGCTTCGCCTGGCTCCAGGCGCGCTGCTGCGCGTTCGCGGTCGCGCTGCTCGGCGGCATGGCGGTCTCGACCCTGCTCCCGTCCCTGCCGGTGACCCGCTACGACCTGCTGCTCGCCTACGGCGTGCTGCTGACCGCCGTGGGGTTCCTGCTCGGCTGGGAGACCCGTCGGGAGGTCGCTGTCGTCGCCGCCTGCCATGTTCTGGGGCTCGCCTTCGAGATGGTCAAGGTGCGGGTGGGGTCGTGGAGTTACCCCGAGCCGGGACTGGCGAAGATCGCCGGGGTGCCGCTGTACGGAGGCTTCATGTACGCGGCCGTGGGCAGCTATGTCTGCCGGGCCCGGCGACTGCTGGACCTCGCCGTCACCGGCTACCGGGCCCGCGCCACCGCCGCGCTGGCCGTGCTGCTGTACCTCAACTTCCTGACACATCACTGGCTGCCGGACCTGCGTCTGCCCCTCGGCGCCCTGCTGCTGGCCGCGACCGCGGGGACCTGGGTGCACTACACGGTCGTCGAGCACCGGCACCGGATGCCCCTCGCGTTGGGCTTCACGCTGATCGGCTTCTTCCTCTGGCTGGCGGAGAACATCGCCACGTACCTCGGTGCCTGGAGATACCCGTACCAGCTCCACGGCTGGGAACCCGTGTCCGTGTCCAAGTGGGTCTCCTGGGCCCTGCTGATCAGCGTCACCTTCGTCATCTGCGGAACCGGGCGGCACGACGGCGCGCCAGGGCGCGTCTGACGATTCCCGCCGGGCGCGCGACGTCTGGCACGCCCTAGCCCCGGGGCCGGGTCGCGACGAGCGTGCCCCAGACGACCAGGCGGTACCGGGAGGTGTACTCGGGCGTGCAGGTGGTGAGGGTGAGGTAGCGGCCGGGGGCGTCGTAACCGTAGGCGGGCTCGGTGAGGGAACGGGGCACGGGCCGGATGACGCCCGAGTCGCGGGGTGAGGTCTGCGGCAGCATCCTGTCGACGAGATAGGTGTAGGTCGCGTTCCGGGTCGCCACCTCCACCTTGTCGCCCTTCCTGAGGCGGTTGAGGTACCGGAAGGGCTCGCCGTGGGTGTTGCGGTGCCCGGCGACCGCGAAGTTGCCGACCTCGCCCGGCTGTCCGGTGCCGGCGTAGTGGCCGACGTACCCCTTGTTGAGCACGTTCTGCTTGCTGGTGCCCTCGGCGACGGGGACGCGGAGATCGAGCCGCGGGACGCGGAGCACGGCGTAGGCCTGGGAGGAGCGCGGCTCGACGGACGACCCGTTCGTCCCGCCCTGCCCGGTGCCACCGCCGCCGGACGCCGAGGCCGCGCCCCCGGTCGCGTCCCCGGCGGCGGGGCCGGTGCCGGGTTCGCCGCCGCCGGTACCGGCGGGAGCACCGGTGCCCGTGACGGCCCCCCACTCCCGCTCCAGCGCCTCCACCCTCCGCTCGGCGCCGTCCTTGGCCTCCCGGTTGGTCCACCACAGCTGATGCGCGACGAGGAGCAGCACCAACACCCCCGCGGTGACGAGGACTTCGGCTCCACTCCAGAGCACCCGCCGGTAGCGGGCGCGCCGCCGCCGGGTGCTGTGCTGCACAAGGGGGATCCGCTGCCCGAGGAAGCTCCGCCGTACAAGGGGAATCCGCACGCGGGCACCATAAGGGGAGGGGGACAAGGTCTCCAGACCCGTACATACACGGCCCGTTCCCACCCCGTCCGTTCGTCCCCTCGAACCCGTTCCCGGCCCTTTCTCCACAGGTTTGAGAAAGGGCTGTCAGAACTCTCGACAACACCACGGACCGCACCCGATGCTTCGTGACGCACTGAGCCTCCAGTGCGCTCACGCACCCGATCGCCGCCGGCAGGGACACCCGGGAGTCGATCGGAACGAGCCGATTGCTCCACGTGATCGAAGCGGAGAAGTCATGATCCGACGCAGGACACTGCTGGCGGCCACGGGCGGCGCGCTCTTCGGAAGCGCCCTCGCGACGGGCACCGCCCACGCCGACGCGACGATTTCCGTCAACCCGTCGACGACGTACGGAACCTGGGAGGGCTGGGGCACCTCCCTCGCCTGGTGGGCGAACGTCTTCGGCGCCCGGGACGACTTCGCCGACATCTTCTTCACGACCAAGTCGGTGTCCTACAACGGCAAGACCCTCCCCGGTCTCGGCCTCAACATCGCCCGCTACAACCTGGGCGCCTGCAGCTGGAACACGGTCAGCGGGGCGAGCATGGTGGCCTCCGCCAACATCCCCGCGTTCAAGCAGATCGAGGGCTACTGGCAGGACTGGAACAACGAGGACCCCACCTCCTCGGCCTGGGACTGGACGGCGGACGCGGCCCAGCGCGCGATGCTCCAGAAGGCGGTGTCGCGCGGCGCGACGACCGAGCTCTTCGCCAACTCGCCCATGTGGTGGATGTGTTCGAACCACAACCCCTCCGGCGCCTCGGGCGGCGGCAACAACCTCCAGACCTGGAACTACCGCCAGCACGCCTCCCACCTGGCGGCCGTCGCGCTGTACGCGAAGTCGAACTGGGGCGTGAACTTCGCGACGGTCGACCCCTTCAACGAGCCGTCGTCCTCCTGGTGGACCGCGACCGGCACACAGGAGGGCTGCCACATGGACGCGACCGTCCAGTCGGCCGTACTCCCCTACATGCGCAGCGAGTTGGACAAGCGCGGCCTGACCGCGACGAAGATCTCGGCGTCCGACGAGACGAGCTACGACCTCGCCCGCACCACGTGGAACTCCTTCTCGTCGACGACGAAGGGGTACGTGAACCGGGTCAACGTGCACGGCTACCAGGGCTCGGGCGGCCGCCGCGACCTGCTCTACACCGACGTGGTGACGACGGCCGGCAAGGCGTTGTGGAACTCGGAAACGGGCGACAACGACGGCACCGGCCTGTCCATGGCGAGCAACCTGCTCTACGACTTCCGCTGGCTGCACCCGACGGCCTGGGTCTACTGGCAGGTCATGGACCCGTCGACGAACTGGGCGATGATCGCGTACGACGCGAGCACCCTCGCGGCGGGCGCGGTCACCACGAAGTACTACGTGATGGCGCAGTTCAGCCGGCACATCCGCCCCGGCATGACGATCCTCGACACGGGCGTCAGCTACGCGGCGGCGGCGATCGACAAGACGGCGAAGAGGCTGGTCATCGTGGCCGCGAACACCTCCACCTCGGCCCAGACCCTGACCTTCGACCTCGCCCGCTTCACGACGGTGACAGGCGGCTCCTCGGGCCTGGTCCCCCGCTGGAACACCGTGACGAGCGGCTCGGGCGACCTCTACACGGCCCGCTCGGACACCTACCTGAGCGGCAAGACGATCAGCGTGCCGTTCGCGGCGGGCGCGGTGCAGACGCTTCAGGTGGACGGGGTGACGATCTAGGGAGCGCGAGCCGGAGGTCGGCCCCTGGCCTGCACCTATCTCCTTTTTGTCAGCGGCGGGCAGTACGGTGTCGTGCATGCGCCCCGACACGCCTGCCGAGAACGTCGACCACACCGCCGAAGCGGCACGCCTGGAGCGGACCGCCGGTCTGTATCCCGAGGACGCGGAAGCCCTGCTGCTGCAGGCCGCGGCCCACCTGGAACTGGCCGGCGACCGCCCCGCCGCGACGACCTTGTACGACCGTCTCCTGTCCTCCGCGGAGGGTCAGGAGACCCTCGACGCCCCCCACCTGGTCCGCGCCCTGAAGGCCGCCAACCTGTGGGAGTACGGCCACGAGGCCGAGGCCCGAGCCATCATCGACGGCATCCGGGCCGCGGCCCCCCGCGACCCGGCCCCCTGGGTGATCGTCGCGGAGTCGCTGGAAGCCCACGACGAGCTGGAGGCGGCGCAGAAGACGTTCACGGAGGGGGCGACCCTGCTCCTGGCGGACGCGCCGGAGCCCCCGCACGCCGCCCACCCGTTGCTCTTCGGCCGCCACCGGGTGCGCCGGATGCTGGGCGCGGCGCACGACGAGTGGGACCTGCTGGCGGACACCCTCCACTCGCTGCCGGTCTCCCTGGACGAGCTCCACGACCCCAAGCGCGTCTGGTCCCTGGGCTCGGACAACCCGGCGGAACTGGAAGCGGAGATCTCCCGCCTGCGCGCGGAGCTGGGCGCCTTCCGGGAGGAACTGTCCCGCCCGTTCCCGGTCGCCGTCCTGCACTGGCCGGCCGACGAACTGGCGGAACTGATCGCCGCCTACCCGTCCCTGGCGGAGGAGTACCCCTCCCACGGCGAGCACCTGGCGGGCATAGAGGCCTCCCTCACCGAACTGGCCGCCTCGGGCACGGCCAACCTCGGCATCGTCACCGGCACGGTCCCGTCCTACGAGGCCTTCGCAGCCTCAGAGGGCACGTCCCCGTCCGACACGGACCTCCTCCCCCAGTACGCGACGACCCTGGCCGCCCGAGGACGCGCGGTGGGGTGGCCGCCGGAGCGGGGGGCGGGGTGTTGGTGCGGGTCGGGGGTTGCTTATGAGGAGTGCCACAGGGGAGCCGCCCTATAGCCAGGCGACAGCAGGGCCGCGGACACGTTCCGTGACCCCGAAATCGGCCTGGGCGGCTTCTGACCCTCAAGGGAAGATCACCAGCACCACGTTTCCCATCATCTACGTCGAGGTCCTGGTGTAGGACTTAGCTAGGGGTTGATCGCGCCCGTCAAGCCGGAAGTCCGATCTACGGAGGTGAAGCTCGGTAAGACTTGAGCAACGCCTCAAGCGCGCCGGCAGAATGGTTTCGTGTCCGGTGCCGTTCCGTCCTCCCACTCTGTCTCCGCCCGCATGAGCCGCCAAGGCTCCCGCGATACGGCCCCAGAGGTCACCGTCCGACGTCTGCTACATGGCTCCGGCCTTAGCTACCGGGTCAACGTGCCTGTTCCTGGCATGCCCCGTCGAACCAACAACATCGTCTTCAGCACAGCCAGGATCGCGATCTTCCTGCACGATTGCTTCTCGTACGGCCGCCCGAACACGCAACGCACTCGAGTGACGACAGACGTTCGTGAGGCCCAACGACCGTGAACAGCGTGATGCCCTCCTCTTCCGGGGTCTCAGCCCGCATGAGCAGACAGGTGAGCAAGGACACGGGAGCCGAGCTGGCCGTGCGCCAGCTGCTGCACGCGGCGGGGCTGCGTTATCGCGTGGAGTACCCCGTTCCGGGCATGCCCCGCCGCCGGATCGACATTGCTTTCACCGGAGCCAAGATCGCGGTCCTCATCGACGGCTGCTTCTGGCACGGCTGCCCGCAGCACGCCACCTACCCGAAGGCCAACGCGGAGTGGTGGCGACAGAAGCTGGACCGGAACATGGCCCGCGATCGGGAGACGACGGAGCATCTGATCACGGAAGGCTGGACAGTGCTGCGGTTCTGGGAGCACGAGGCTCCCGAGGAAGTGGCCGTGCGGGTGGGGGCAGCCGTGGAGCGGCGTCAGACAGAACGGACCAGGGGGAGAAGAGAATGAGTGGGCTGACCTTCGTGGATGTGTGCTCCGGGGCGGGTGGGCTCGCCCTCGGACTGGAGCAGGCGGGGTTCGAGCCGCGCCTGCTGCTGGACGACGACGAGGCCGCCGTCAGGACCCTGCGGATCAACCGGCCGCAGTGGAACGTGCTTCACACCGACCTGCTCGACTTCGACCCTGCCGAGCACCGTGTGAGCCACGACGTGGATCTCCTCTCGGCCGGCCTGCCACGAGTGAAGTCGAGTGCGACCGTCCGGCGGGCAGATTCGGGTGTGGAGGAGCGGCTGTTGGAGGCCACGGTCTATCTCGTCCATGCGATCAGACCTCGGGCGGTACTCATCGAGAACGTTCCCGGGCTCGCTCACGCGGACGAGTACCAGCAGTTTCGTGACTTCGCCCGGGCCGAACTGACCCACCTGGGATACGAGTTCAGTTGGTTCGTCATGAACGCCGTCGACTTCGGCGTACCGCAGAGCCGTAAGCAGGGCGTTCTGGTAGCCGTGGAGCGGCAACGTGCCAAGCCCTTCCGGCCGCCGACAGCAACCGTACAGCGGCCGACGACGGTCGGTTCCGCCTTGGGGCCGTCCATGGCCTCACGCGGTTGGCAGGACGCCGCCCGTTGGGCCGCGCAGGCCGATCGACCGGCTCCTACGCTGGTCGGCGGCTCGAAGAATCGGGGCGGCGCCGACCTGGGGCCGACGGGAGCCAAGCGGACATGGGCGACCATGGGCGTCAACGGTCACACCGTGAGCGACGAGATCCCCGGTCCGGACTTCGTGTGGAATCCCGAACTCGGCAGGGACAACATGGTGAAAATCACGGCTGCGCAGGCGGCGCTGTTGCAGGGCTTTCCTGAATCATGGGAGATCACCGGGCTGAAGACCGCCCGGTACCGCCAGATCGGGCACGCGACGCCGCCGCCCGTCGGAAATGCCCTGGGCCAGGCCATCGCCGAGGCACTGGATGCAGATCCGACGATCTTCATTGCCGGCTAGACTTCCGCCACATGACCAGCACGGCGTCTCACCAGTCCATCCTCGACAAGCCCTTTGTCCTGGATCTATTCGCAGGTCCCGGCGGGCTGGATGTCGCAGGCCGCGTGCTCGACATCCCGAGTCTCGGCATCGAGTGGGACAGGAGCGCGTGTCTCACGCGATACGCAGCAGGGCTGGACACCCTCCACGCCGATGTGAGCGCGGTACGCAGGGACGCCTTCGAGTCGCTGCCACCAGAGATCAACGTGCTCGCCGGTGGCCCGCCCTGTCAGACGTACTCGGTGGCAGGGCACGGCTCCGGGCGGAACGCACTGGACGAGGTCAAGAAGTACATCGAGCGTCTGATGAAGGGCGACTCCGACCAGGCGATCGACGAGGATTTGAAGACGTTCAGCGACGATCCGCGCACGGCGATGGTCCTCGAGCCTCTGCGGTACGCCATCCAGGCGACGAGGAGCCCCAACCGGGACAGGCGCCCCTACGACGTCATCGTCTTGGAACAAGTCCCCGCCGTCGAGGCGCTCTGGCACCACTACGCCAAGGTGCTGAAGGAGATCGGACTGCCCGACGGAACCAAGTACGAGGTCGTCGTCGATGTCCTCGACACCGAGACGTACGGGGTACCACAGACGCGGTCCCGCGCCGTGCTGATCGCACGGCGGGAAGGGCTCGGTGAGCCATCGCTTCCCCGGGGCACTCACCTTCCCTACGTGGCGAAGGAATGGAATCGAAGGAGTGACCAGGCCACGGGGCAGGTCCTTCAGCCGTCCCTTGACGACGACATCGCAGCGGAAATCGAAGAAGA
Organism: Streptomyces sp. Root1310; assembly: GCF_001426425.1. Lineage (NCBI taxonomy): Bacteria > Bacillati > Actinomycetota > Actinomycetes > Kitasatosporales > Streptomycetaceae > Streptomyces > Streptomyces sp. Root1310. The sequence goes on from NZ_LMEQ01000001.1 coordinate 1,421,096, forward strand.
CGGGAACGCGGGCAGGAAGGCTGAAGAAGCCCCGCAACACTGGAGGTCCATGGGTGAAGTGCTCGCCGAGCCGGTGGGCACGCATCCGGGGCGTGTCACTCCCTTCCTGGTCCGCTCGAACTACGGAAGTTCAGGCAACCCAGGGCGACGTGGGGTGCGGAGCGACCAGCAGCCCGCCGCCACCGTAACCGGCCGCATCTCCCGCTTCGTGGTCTTCCAGCACCTCGACGAGAACATCGTCTACGAGGGCGCGCGATTCAGCATGAACGAGGCGGGGATGCTGCAGAGCTTCCCGCCGGACTATCCGTGGTCCGGTACGGCACGCGCCCAGCAGGTGGGCAATGCCGTGCCGCCCCTGTTCGGTGCGCACCTGCTGAGCGCCGCGCTCGGCCTTCCCGCCCCAGCCCCGGAGGTACTGAGGGAGCCGTGGCAGCCGGCCACGGAGGAAAAGCGGGCCAAGCTGCGAAGCCACGGCTGCGGGGCCACTGACGACTGCACCGCCCGGTGCCCGGTGCCCGAGGACCAGACGCCGCCCCGCTCTTCCGCTCGCCCGCGCAAGAACAGGAAGGTGTCGGCACAGTAGCTCGCGAGCAACGGAGCCAGGTCAATCCTCGCTCTTCCTGCCCCTGACCGGCGCAGTCTCGAACAGCTCCGCGAAGTAGTCGGAGAGCGCAACCACGGACTCCTCCCGGACAGGATCCTCGTCAGGCCCGTCTGGGAGACGGCGTCGATCGACGGGTGGTGCCGATCCCGCCTCCGCGATCCAATCCCGCAAGCGAGCGGGGTCCCGAGGCCCGTCCGGTGCGAGGACGTCGTAGACCAAAGTCGCTCCGGCCGCGTTGATCGCAACACTGAGGCCGAAGATCTCTCGCCCAGTGGTGACCTGTCCACTCCTCAGGAGTCGGACCAAGGCCTGAGCGGTGGGGCGATGATCGATCAGCTCCATCCGGAGAACCGTGTGGATGAGGTCCTGGTTTCCGCAGGCCGCCTCGACCGGCTCGTAGTCCCGCCCGTTTCGGAAGAGCTCAGCCGCCCACCACAGACGGGAGAAGCACTGCCGGTCCGCGGGGCCGCGGAAGCGCTCTGCGGCAATGCGTCTTTCCGGCTTGTTGGCCGTCGGCTCTGACAGGTGCCGCCAGGCGACGTAGTCAGGGGCCACAGCCAGGGCGATGTGGTTCCACAGACGCTTGTCTGCCGCTTCTCGCCGCGTCAGACGCAGGGTGGCGTGGAGACGTGTGGCCAGCCATGCGTCGGCCCGCGTGCGGTCCTCCCGGAACTCGTACATGGCGTCTTCCACCAGGCTGCGGACCGGCTCGACCAACCACCTGGCGTCGTCCTCCGGGAGGGGTTCGACGACCTTGGCGAGATCGATGCCGCCGTGCACCTGTTCGCCTGTGAGCAATTCCTGCGTGAGGAACGGATCGACAGCCGAGGTGGCGAGCAGCGCCAGGCGCTCGGGTACGTGGTTCGGTGCGGTGATCACGTCTCACTCTCTCGGTTCATCTGTTCCAGACTGCGGATAGCGTAGGCAAGCGCCCTGGTGGCATCTGCACGGCGGACCGCCGCGTAGTGGATGCGGGTCTGGAGTTCCACCCAGCCCGAGTCCCCGGTGCGGCGGCGATGGACCTGCCGTAGGGCCTCCTCGACCTGCACGCCGGGAAACACATCCGGGAGCATTTCCCGCAGCACCTCGCCCTGCCAGTCGGTCGGGAAGACGGGGCCGCTGCCGGGTTCCACCTCCAAGTCACCGATGGCACCGTGGAACACCGCGGTCCAGACGTCGGTGGCCATCTGGGCGACCAAGAGGTCACGCACCTTGCTGTCCACGCCGGAGCCGCTGCTGCCCAACAGCCCGATGACCCCCTCGACATCCGTGTTCACGAACACGGTGGGGACTCTGGCCGAGGTGTCCACGAGCCAGGGCGCGTCCGCGTAAGCCTGCAACCACTCCCGGGAGCTCTTCCTGAACGAGGCTTTCTGCACGTCTAGTTGGAGCCCACGGACCGGGTCGTCGGAGACCGTGTCGACGATCCAGCTCCGATCGATCTCCGCGATCGACCGTCCGTGTACTCCGTCCACCGTCCCGACGGCGTAGACGGCGAGGGAGGCCCGACCCAAGTGCTCGTCACGGAGCACCTCCAGGGGGCCCGACCAGTCACGGCCGTCCTCCGCGTCACGCGTGAGGTCCACAGAGGTGCGGACATTGGTCTCGCCGTCCGTCAGAACGGCGAGGACGCGCAGGTCGGACCAGGCCGCGTCCGGCGCGTTCGCGCCGGGCGGCAGCGTCGCCGAGAGGTCGATCGTGGCGCTCACCCAGTCGGTGTGGCCCGCGATGCCGAGTGCGACCGTCTGCTGCTGGGTGGAGTACGCGGTGGTCTCCAATTGGTCGCGGGTGCCGTCGGAGAGCCTGAGGGACACCGAGGTCACTCTGAGAACGACCGGCCGGTTGAGCCGCTTGTACGGGTAGATCTTCACTCGTCACTCCCCCTTGCCGGCGCGGAGTTCGAGGACGAGACGGGTGAGAGCGGTCCTGACCGGGTGGCTGGTGACATCGGTCGACCCTCGGAACTTCGCGCGACGTGTGCCTGGCGCGAAACGCAGGATCCCGTCCTCCACCTCACAGCCCTCGACTGCCACCAGTTCTGACCAGTCCAGCTTCGGACGGCCGCCTGAGCGCACGTCGAGCTGGGCGACCGGCACCATCGGGACGATCTCGTCACCGCGCGGAATGCTCACTTCCGCGGTGATCCGCCACTCACCGTCGTCTCCGACCGTCGCGTCGAGCCCGGCCAGGACGGGAACCACCGGCCCGGACGGCGCCTTGGCCTTGGGCCTCGTCTTCACTGTCAACGCCTTGCGCAGCGCCTCACCGCCTTCGCGGCTGCCGCGCTTGGGCCGCGCGACGAGTTCTCTCACCGCGCTGTTGACCTCGGTGGTCAGTGTGTTGATCCGCCTGTAGGCGGAAGGCGACCAGCGCAGGGTCAACTCCTCGGTCTGCCCCCAGCGGTCGTGCTCGGGCGGTTCCGCCGCGCGCAGGAATTCCTCGGCCTCCTTCGCGAACGGAACCGATTCCCCGGCAGCCTCGCCCACCAGGAGAACGGCCTGGAACGGGTTCGTGCCGAGCGGCAGGTTCGGGACTCCGGCCGTCTTGACGGTCATACGGTTGCCCCGCAGCGAATGCACCTGGTTCTTCGCCCCGTCCCCGTTCTCGGCGTCGGTGGCCAGGTCGGTGACCAACAAGACCGCTTGGTGTGTCCCCAGGGTCCCCCGGGCACCTCCGGACAGCGGCAGTTTCAGGGGAACACTTCGCGCCGCCACCTGGCCGGCCTTGAGCAGCCGGTCCACGGTGGTGCCCTCGTAGTGCGCTCGCAGGGCACGGGTCCGGGCCGGCTGTTCGGCGGACGGGTCCACCTGCTTCTCCGGTACAACCACTTCGCCGTTGCGAAGGGCACGAACGGAGACCTCCAAGAGGGGAAGTCTGTTGCCCCCACCGGTCATCGCGGCCCAGAAGTCGCGCCCCAGCGCCTCGACCAGACGTCGGTGCATCCTACGGATGTCGCGCGTGTCTTCGACGCCCTCCTCGTCCATGGCCTCGTCGTCGACATCGGCCCCGTTCTCCTCAAGGCTGGCCACGTCGTGCGCGCCGACGATGAGGAAGGACGTGCCGGGTTCGTCGCCCTCCCGGGCGAGATGCAGACGAGCGACGGTCGCCTCGTCCGCCCAGAAGGAACGGGCGACCATCGCGCCGGGAGAATCGGGGTCGGGGCGCCCGAACCAGGCGGGGCCCGCGTACGGCTCACCGTCGACCTCCCGCCAGGGCAGTTCGAGACGTCCGATGACGCGCCGCTCCGTACGTCCCTCATGGGGCACGGACAGAGTGGAGTTGATGAGTACGAGCCCCAGGGCACTCGTGGCCCACAGGGTCGCCTTGCCCAGGCCGTATGAACCGCCCGCACCGTGCCCCGACTTGAGACTCTCCAGTTGCCGCCTGACCACGGCGGCAAACTTGCCGTCCGCGTAGTCGTCTCCGATGAGCCCTGACGCGTTGTAGTCGTCGACCCGCAGCAGGACCAGGCGGCCCTTCTCGTACATGTCACGCACTCCCGCGTCCACGACTCGGCCGACCTTCTGACTTCCCGCGCCCTCCGAGACGGCGGAGTAGTGAGGAAAGAGGTCGTTCCAGAGGATCGCCGCACGGAAGGCGTCGAGCGTCTCTCCGGTCAGCTCGTGCAGGGTGTAGCGAACCCTGACAGGGCGGCCGTTCTCGGTGAGACGTTCGTCGAGGCTGTTCTGGCAGGTCTCTCGGGCAAGTACCTGCACGTCGGCGTCGAACGCAAAGGCCGCGGCGTTGCCCAGGTCACGGCCGCCGTCGGGGTACCCGCGGCGGTGGTACCAGGTGATCGGCAGGCCTGCCTGGGTGTCGGTGGTACGGGTGTGCACCGTGCCAACGTCCGTGCCGAGTGCCTTGGCGATGTCCACCATGACGGTCGGGCGCGGGGTCGACCTCCCGGTGATCCACGCTGAGATGGCAGCCCGTGTCAGGTTGAGCTCCTGGGCCAGTTCGGCCTGCGTCTTCCCCGCGAGTTTGAGCTGCCGGGCCAGCCAGGGCCCGAACTCCTCACCTGTGTCCACATGCCACCTGCTCTTCCCCTCGGAGTCGCCTGCGGCTCGCAGTCGACTGATCAGGAGGCTAATTTGACGTGACGAGCACTGTCAACCAACAGTTGATTGAACGTGGGCGCCGAGATCACTTAGCTCGATGGGTAGATTTGCCCGATTTTGCACTTCTTGGACCGAACCCCACATACGGAGCACACAACTCCCCACCAGCAAGAGGCAGTTGGCTTGACTCGCCCAATCGGCATCCGATATTATTAGTGACGGCGAAATCTTCGCCCTGCTCACGAACTCGAACGCAAGTCGAGGGAATCGGGCGGCCTGTCAGAATTGTGTCCAAAATCAATTCCGAGGGGCAAAGCCCACAGGTAAGACCAAGCTCGCACAAGCGCCTCCTCGTTCAAACCTAACGACTAGTCAGACGGCCTTGCGGCCTGCTAGGCTGATTTTCAGAGCGAAACGTTTATCTGAGATTCTTTGCACCCATTCCCACGAGGGGTCAATTGTGCCTTTATGCACCCCTGTGCGACCGATGCGACAGGGGGACCTGCTATGGACGAGTACTACACTCACGACTTGGATTCTGACCGTGGTCTGAGTGCATTCAACTCAGCCATCGCAATGGGAAGCATCGAGCCCAAGGAAGCAGCGGACCTGCTGAGGGGACACCCGCGCGAAGATGAATTCTTGGCACGGTTTCCCGAGCTGAGGGAGTGTGCGGAGCCGCCCAACGATGACACCCCCCCTTCGGACTGACCTCCTCCACATGACCCCGTGCAGGCGGAGACCCCTCGGTGCATACTCCTGTCGCCTTCACCAGCACAAACGTGTGAAGGCAGAGATTTTGCGCACCCTTCTGGCACCACTCGAACGCCCATGGGCCGGCTGCACGAAGTCGAGGCCGGCGCATCACCCACATCTTCGCCCGAATCTTTGATACCTCAGGAGTGCAGGACCAGTGTCGTCTTCGTTCTCTCCGGTAATTGAAACCGTTATCGAGCAGTCTTCCCGTGTCCTTAAAACATATGCCGTCGACCCCGGCCTCGTAGCCGAGCACGCCAACGGAGAGCGTCGCATAACCCAGGGCGGATATGGCGATCGCCAGCTTTTCGAACTCGTCCAGAACGCGGCCGACGAAATCGCCGACGAGCCCGGCGGCAGGGTTCACGTCGTTCTCACAGAAACCCATCTGTACTGCGCGAACGAAGGAAGTCCCGTCACCGCCGAGGGCGCAGAGACAATTCTTCGGATGAGCATGTCGAAGAAGCGCGGAGGGCAGATCGGAAGGTTCGGCGTGGGCGTGAAATCGGTCCTCGTCGTGACCGACGCACCTGAATTCTTCAGCAGCACCGGAAGTTTCGGATTCGACCGCGCCTGGTCGTACGAGCAAATCCAGAACGTGCCCGGCGTGGCCGCTCGGTACGGTCCGAAATTCGATGCCCCAGTGCTACGGATGGCCCGTCCTCTAGACGCGCAGGCCGAGCGCGCCACCGACCCCGTCCTGGACGAGCTGTTGGCCTGGGCGACCACCGTCGTACGCCTGCCCCTGCTGCCGAAGGCGGACCGTCGGCTGGGTCTGGACATGCACGGCGGGCGCGCCAAAGAACACGGCGAGCCCCGCGACGAGTTTCCTGTGGGCTTCCAGCTCTTCTCACCGCACGTTGCGAAAGTCGTCCTTGAGGACCGTAGGCACCTCCCTGCGGCTCGCCGGGTTCTGACCACGCGGCAGACTGGCGACCTGCACACCGTGACGGAGGAGAGGACCGGGAAGGCAAACACCATCCGCTGGCGGGTGTTCACCACCACCCACACTCCCGGTCCAGCGGCCCAGGCGGACGCCGGTGAACTCCACGACCGCCTCTCGCTCGACCTCTCCTGGGGGGTTCCCGCCCTACGGAAAGATCCGGAGACCGGGCTGTACGTCAACCACCAGATTCGTGGCCGCGGCAGGTTCTGGTCCTTCTTCCCGACCAAGTACGAGATGTCGTTGAGCGGCATCCTCAACGGAGCGTGGAAGACCAACGAGGACCGGCAGAACCTGCTCGACTCCTCACCCTTCAACCAGGAAATCATCAGGGTGTCGGCGGCGTTGGTCGTCGACTCGCTTCCCGCGCTCGCTCCCGCTGAAGACCCTGCTGCCTACCTCCCTCTGCTTCCCGGACGAGTCAAGGAGGCGATCAGCTGGGCCGACGAGTTCCTGACCCGGGAGATCTGGGCCCGTGCCGCGACCCGTCCATCGCTGCCCGACCAGGACGGTGTGCTGCGCACCCCCACCGAACTGCGTATCCACCCCCGGTTCGACAAGAAAGACCTGAAGAGGTTGGCCGCCGGGTGGCTGCGGATTTGGCACGAGTGCCCCGGTCGCCCCTCGAACTGGCTGCACCCGAGCGTCGAAACCGACTCCCTGCGTTCCGGAAAGGTCGAGCACATCCTCGACGCTGCCAGGCACGAGCGAGCAGATGTCCGTGCATGGCTGGAGGCTTTGGTCGAGAGCGGCACCGCCGAGGCCTCGGCGGCGGCGATCCGGATCCTCGCGAACATGATCGAGGTCGGCTCGCCGTACGCGGAGGAGGCCCGCAAGGCGCACGTCGTGCTCACCAAGGAGCACGGTCTGGTCCCGCCCGTGCACGGTCGGGTGTTTCGCCGTGCGGAGGAGGGTGGGCTGCGCGAGTCCTTGGTGTACGTGGTCGACTCACTCGCCCAGGACGACTCTTTGGCACACGCGCTCGACCTTCTCGGGATCCGCGAGGCCGATGTGGAGGGGCGCTTCGTCAGCGTCCTCGACCAGGGCTTCGACGGCTACGGGGACGCCGAGTGGCAGCGGTTCTGGGAGTTGTTCCGTCGGGCCGGGATCCCTCGGCTGTCTCTCAAGGTCCTGGAACGGGTCCCCGCCCCCGGCTCGACGCTGCGCGTGCGCACCACCGACGGAAGGTTCCGGCCGATCGAGGACTGCATGCTTCCGGGCAAGGTGGTCGACGCGCGGCGTGACCCTAGCGTCGCCGTCGACCTAGCCTTCCACTCCGACGACACCGCCTTCTTCAACCAGGTCGGCCTGCGAGACCGGCCCAACACGGGAGTGCGGCCGACGGAGGGCGAGGCATGGTTCGAGGAGTACAGGGAGGCCGTCCACTCCGCCTATCTGCGCAGCCTGGACAGCCGCGCGCCCCGCCCTTCCCTGAACCGGATGAAGGTCGAGGGAGCCGCCATCGGGGGCCCGCTCCACCTGTTCCGCGCGCTCTCCGACGAGTCCCGTGCCGCCTTCCTGAAGGCACTTCCCGACGATGCCGTGGTAGACAACTGGACACTCCAGATCGGTGCGCAGAGCGGCACCCGGCAGGCCGTGATCTCACCGATTCGCTGGATGCTGCGAAGGTACGGCACGGTCGCCACCTCCCAGGGGATCAAACCGCTGAAGGACGCCGTCGGTCCTCAGCTCACCGCCTATCGCGATGTGCTGCCGGTCGCCGACCTGTCGGCCGAGAAGGCCCGCAAGCTGCGGCTTCCGTCGACGGTCGACGAGGTTCCGGCAGATCGCTGGGCCACACTCCTCGACGAGGTGTCCCGGAGCGAGGACGACTCCTTCGTGGGCACCACCTATGTGATGCTGACCCGGTTCGGCGCGGACTTTCCCGAAGACGCCCTCACCCGCTGCCGGATCGGCGACGCCTGGGGGACCCGTCCCGACGACGAGATCACGCTCGCCGTCGGGCCCGCCGAATACGGGGTGCTCCGCGCCGAGCAGGTACCCACGCTGCTCGTGCCGACAGTCGAGGACGCCGAGCTGATGGTCGAGAAGTGGGGGATGCACCGCTACAGCGACATGATCAGCCGGGAGACCCGTGAGGTGCTCGAAGGCGATCCGGTGCCGCTGGTCGAGCTGTATCCCGCCCTGCGCCGGCACCTCAACAGCTCCAACAGGAACAGCCTGGTGCAGCGGTGCACCGAGCTGGAGGAGGTCACCCGCACGCCCAATGGCGCCCAGGCCACATCCTTGGACGCCGTCCGCCAAGACGGCACCGTCAAGGTCCGTGTCCCACTGGATCCCGAACCGATGCTCCGCCTTATCGACCGCGAACTCGGGTTGGGCCTGGGCGCCTCCGGCTGCCGGGCCGTGCTCGAACACCAGGACCGCATGGCCCGGGACAGTGCGATGCAGACGGCTCGGAAGGCCGTGCGCGACACCGCGGACGTGGTCACCAAGATCGAGCTGCTGATCGGGGCGGAGGCGCTCCGGATCGGTCTCCCCGAGGGATTGATGGAGGCGGAGCTGCAAGCGGCCGATGGCGTACAGCCTTCGGGGCGGCGGATCGCTCAGATGGCTTTCAACGCCCACGGCGACGGTGTCCTCCATCAGCACGCCCGCGACATCCAGGGACGGTTCCCCGACGCCCCCGTCTCCTACACCGGCTCTTCGTCCGCCGTCGCCTTCGTGTCGGACCTGAAATTTCCGGTGTCCTTCGCGGGCTCACGGACCCCACCCCCACCGGCGTTCGAGACCGTCGAAGGCCCTCGGGACTTCCCGAGCCTCCACGAGTACCAGGAGGACCTGGTCCGCAACATCACCACCATGCTGGACCGTCTCGCTCCCCAGCGCGGGATGCTGTCGCTGCCGACCGGGGCGGGCAAGACCCGGGTCACCGCCGAGGCAGTGATCCGCTGGGTCAAGCGCGTCGGCGACCTGAACGGACCGCTGCTGTGGATCGCGCAGACCGAGGAACTGTGCGAACAGGCCGTGCAGAGCTGGAAGTTCGTCTGGAGCAAGGTGGGTGCGGAGCGTCCGCTGACCATCAGCCGGCTCTGGAGCGGCAACGAGGTCGGAAACATCCTCGACCACCCGCACCTGGTGGTCGCCACCGACGCCAAACTGGATCGCTGCCTGGACACCGAACCGTACACATGGCTACGGCAGGCCGCGTTGGTGATCGTGGACGAGGCCCACACCGCCGTCTCCCCGCGATACACCGCGATCCTGCGGCAGTTGGAGCTCACTCAGTACGAGACCGGTCGGCACCTCCTCGGCCTGACGGCCACGCCCTTCCGCAACACCAACGAGGAGGAGACCCGCCGTCTGGTCGGGCGCTTCGGGAACCGTCGACTCGACGAGGGTGTCTTCCCGTCCGGTGATCCGTACCGGGACCTCCAGGAGTGGGGAATGCTCGCGCAGGTGGAGCACCGCACCCTGGAAGGCGGTCGGATCGAACTGACCCGTGACGAGAAGGCTCAGGCCGAACGGATGGCGATGCTGTCCCGTGCCGCCGAGCAGCGGCTCGCCGACGACCACGCACGCAGCCGGCGCATCGTCGACTCGGTGGCCGACCTGCCCGACGATTGGCCGACGCTGCTCTTCGCCACCTCCGTCGACCACGCCAAGTACCTGGCGGCCATGCTCAACGACCGGGGGATCCGGTCCGCCGCCGTGGACGCGACGACCAGCCCACAGGACCGTCGTACACGCATCGAGAAGTTCCGTGACGGACGGATCCAGGTGCTCACCAACTACGGCGTGCTCACCCAGGGATTCGACGCTCCGGCCACCCGTGCCGTGGTCGTGGCCCGGCCGGTCTACAGCACCAACGTCTACCAGCAGATGATCGGTCGTGGTCTGCGCGGTCCGCTCAACGGTGGCAAGGGCACCTGCCTGATCCTCAACGTCAGCGACAACATCGCGAACTTCGACACCCGACTCGCCTTCACCCAGTTCGAGCACCTGTGGAGCAGAAAGTGATCGACGCCTACCTCGACAGCCCACCGCTCACCGATGAGCAGCAGGCCGTGGTCGAGCAGCCCTGGGACGCGCGTGTCCTGGTCACCGCGGGGGCCGGGGCGGGCAAGACACACACGTTGGTGCGCCGGCTCGACGCCCTGTGCGGTCACGACGACCCCGACGAGGCATTGGAGGCCGCCGAGATCCTGGTGCTCACCTTCTCCCGGGCCGCCGCCCGCGAGTTGCGCGAGCGCATCGCCCGGCACGGGGAGCGGGCCCGCCGGGTGCGTGCCCAGACCTTCGATGCCTGGGCGTACGGGGTGCTCCTCCAGGCTCATCCGGACGGCGAGTGGGGTGCGGTCGGCTTCGACGAACGGATCGGCGCCGCGGCCCGGGCGATCGAGGAGGGGGTGCTGGAGGCCGGGGACGCCGTCCCACCCGCTCATGTCGTGATCGACGAGGTACAGGATCTGGTGGGCGGGCGTCGCGAGCTGGTGGAGACGCTGCTCGACCGGTACCAGGACAGCTGCGGCTTCACGGTTGTCGGCGACGCCGCCCAGTCCGTCTACGGCTTCCAGATCGAGGATCTGGCCGAACGCGCCGACGAGACCGGGCGGTTCTTCGACTGGCTGCGCGGCTCGTACCCCGACGAACTCGTGGAACTACGCCTCACGCGGAACTTCCGAGCCGTCACCCCCGAGGCCCGGATCGCGTTGGCACACGGCCCCCGGCTCCAGCAGATCGCCGACGCGGACGAGGCGGCGACCGCTTACGAGGAACTGCGCGAACTCCTCCTGGATCCGGCGAACGATCTGGGCGACCTCACCGATCCGTTCACCTTGGACGGATTGCGGACCTTCCCCGACACCTGTGCGATCCTCACCCGCGACAACCGACAGGCACTGGTGGTCTCCGGCCTGCTCCACGAGCACGGCGTCGAGCACCGGCTGCGGCGCCCTCTCGAAGAGCGGCCGGTGCCATACTGGGTGGCCGAGTTGTTGCGCCGCACCGAGGCGACAGGCCTCACCGAGGAACGGTTCCGCTCGCTGCTCGCGGAGATCCCTCTGCCGTACGAGCCGGACGCGACCGTCCTGTGGACGGTGCTGCGGCGGGCCACGCGCTCCGCCGGCCGCGGAGTGCTCGATCTGGAACGGCTGCTCCGCTCGGTCGCCGACGGCAGGTTCCCCGACGAAGCAGCCGACCCGGAGACCGCGCGCATCGTCGTCTCCACCGTGCATCGGGCCAAGGGGCTCGAGTTCGACCGGGTGATCGTCCTGACCCCACCGACCGTCGCCGAACTGCGCAAGCAGTACAAGGACGAGTTGGACCTCCCCGCCGAGGCCCGAGCCTTGTACGTGGCGATGACTCGCGCCCGCGAGGACCTGTACCACGCGCGGTCCCCCGAGCTGCCGATCATCAAGAGAGCGGGCGGCCGAAAGAACGGCCGCCGCTACGTCGGCGGATGGCGGTCGTACGACAGATACGGCGTCGTCGCCGAGGCGGGGGACGTCTGCCGGGACACCCCACCCGGCCACGAGAGCGACGCAGTGGCGACCCAGGCGTACCTCCTGACTCAGATCGGCCCCGGGCAGGACGTCGTGCTGCGCAAACGCCACGATCTGCCGATGGGCGAGTACCAGAGCCCGCCGTACGCTCTGGTGCACGACGGCCGGGAGATCGGTGAGGCGTCGGAGCGGTTCCGGGAGGAGCTGTTCCAGGTGCAGAAGGTGAACAGGACGTGGGACCCCTGGTGGCCGGACGAGATCCACGGCATACGGGTCGACACTCTGGAGACGGTGACAGGCAGCGCCGCCGCCGGCGCCAACGCCGGTCTCGGCGACCGTGGGGCGTGGATCGTCCCCCGAGTCACCGGCATCGGAAGGTATCGACGGGCCGACGAGGAGGAGCAGAGCGCATGACACAGGTGGCAGGCCGGCACTCCGAGCACTATCGGGTCCGGGACGAGGAACTGCTGGTAGGGCTCCGCCGCGAGCTTCTCGGTCCCGCTCCGGGCGCCGCGCCGAAGGACCGGGACGAAGTCCTTGCCGAGGACGCGCCGATCGACCGCTACCTGACCGGCGTCCTGTACCCGCGATCGGCCGACCCGACCGCGGAGCAGCGGATCCGTGAGGACGAGGCCGAGTACGAAGGTCTGGATGTCACCCCGCTGCGCACGCGTGACAACGTCGAGGAGTCCGGTACCGCGCAGGAGGTGGGTGCCGCGGGCTCCCGCCGCCCCTCGTCCATGGGCCTCACCTTCGCGGTCGACCCGGCCATAAGCGACTCGATCGTGGTCTCGGCGCGCGCGGCCGTCTACGAGCCCACCGATCCGGAGGGCAAACCCATCCCGGCCCGCCGTGCCGAGGCTCGCACCACCTCCGAACAGCGGGAGCGGTGGCGACGCAAGGAACTCGTCCTTCCGGACGCCCCGGTCGACGTGACCTCACCCGCGCCCGACAAGAAGTTCGACCTCGGTACGGGGGCTCTGCTGCGCGTCAACGTCCGACGCCCTCACCCGACCACCGGCACGGTCACAGTCACGGTCACACTCGTCAACACCCACCAGGTCGGCGAGCGCGAACTCCAGGACGCGTTCTCCATGTTCCAGTGCGGTCTCACCGTCCGCGCGGCTGACGGGTCCACCGCCTTCGTCGAGCGTCCCGCCCCCGGCGCCCACGACGCGGAGGTCGCTACGAGCAGGCTGCTGCACCGACACGCACCGACCTTCGCCGTCGGCCACGGTTGCGCCGCCGAATGGGACTGGACCCCGCCCCCGATCGGCATGACCGACACCGTAACGGCCGCTGTGGCCGAGGTTCGGAGCGAGTTCGTCCCCAGCGTGGAAGTACTGCTCACCAACTCCAATCCGGAGAGCGACAGCCCAGCGCTGTCCATGCTGGGGCTGGCGGAGAAGTCCGACACCGAGGTCCTGGCCGCTCTGGAAAAGCTCGCCACAGGGTACGAGCGCTGGATCGAGCGCAAGGCGGCCGAGGCGGGGGCCTTGACGGGCAGCACCCACGAGGAGCCCGCACGGCATCAGGTGGAGGCCTGCCGCGAGGCGCTCGACCGGATCCGTGAGGGCATCGAGCTGCTGCGGACCGAGCCCGACCTGATGAGGGCGTTCCGGCTCGCCAACCGTGCCATGGCGGACCAGCGTGCCCGTAGCGCCTGGGTGAAGAGCGGACGTGTCGGCGCCCCCAACCCGGCCGCCGGTCGCTGGCGCCCCTTCCAGATCGCGTTCGTGCTGCTCTGCCTGGCCGGCATCGACGACCCCGGCCACCGCGACCGGGACGTCTCCGATCTGCTGTGGTTCCCCACGGGTGGTGGCAAGACGGAGGCCTACCTCGGGCTCATCGCCCTTACGTCCTTCCTGCGTCGCATCCGCAAGGGTGCGGACGGCGGTGGTGTCACCGTCCTCATGCGCTACACGTTGCGGCTGCTCACCCTCCAGCAGTTCGAGCGCGCGGCGATCCTGCTCTGCGCCATGGAGCACATGCGACGCCGCACACCCGAGTTGGGACGTGAGGAGTTCTCCATCGGCATGTGGGTGGGGCGCTCTGCCACCCCCAACACACTGACCGTGGCCGGCCAGAAGCTGGACGAGCTGCGCAGGAGCCTCGACAAGCGGCTCGCCACCGAGAACCCCGTTCAGCTGCATGCCTGTCCCTGGTGCGGCACCCACCTCGACGCCCGGAACTACGAGGTCGACGAGCACGCCAAGCGGATGCGCGTTCGCTGTCCCGGCACGGACTGCGAGTTCACCGACGGTCTGCCCGTCCACCTGATCGACGAGGCGGTGTACAGCGCTCGTCCCACACTGGTGATCGCCACGGTCGACAAGTTCGCGTCGATGCCGTGGCGTCCGGCGACCTCGGCGCTCTTCAACCTCGACGACCTGGACGCCGGCACTCCTCCCCCGGAGCTGATCGTTCAGGACGAACTCCACTTGATCTCCGGCCCGTTGGGGACACTGACCGGCCTGTACGAGACCGCTGTGGACGCACTCGCGGGCCGGCCCAAGGTGATCGCCTCCACAGCGACCATCCGTCGCGCCGCCGACCAGGGCCGCCACCTCTTCGCTCGCGGTGTTCGCCAGTTCCCGCCAGCAGGTCTGGACTCCCGCGACTCGTGGTTCGCCGTGGAGACCCCGCGCGAGGAGAAGGCGAGCCGGCGCTACGTCGGCCTCCTGGCGCCCGGCACCAGCCAGTCCACCCTGCTGATCCGCACGTACGCCACGCTGCTGCATCGGGCCAAACACGCGGAGACCGCCGACGAGGTGCGCGACGCCTACTGGAGTCTCGTCGGCTATTTCAACAGTCTCCGGCTGCTCTCCGCGGCCGAACTCCAGGTCCACGACGACGTGGTGGCCTATCTGGAACTGCTCGCCGAGCGCGAGGGGGTGACGGTCCGCTCGGTCGCCAACTACTCGGAGCTGACCAGCCGTGTCGACGCCAGCGAGATTCCGACGCGTCTCAAGGGCATCGAGAAGAGGCTTCCCGACGAGGACACGGTGGATGTCCTCCTGGCCACCAACATGATCGCGGTGGGTGTGGACGTGGACCGCCTCGGTCTCATGGCCGTGATGGGCCAGCCGCAGACGACCGCCGAGTACATCCAGGCGACGAGCCGTGTCGGCCGCGCGCACCCCGGCCTGGTCACGGTCATGCTCAACTCGACCCGGTCTCGAGACCGATCCCACTACGAGAGCTTCCAGCACTTCCATTCGGCCCTCTACCGTGAGGTCGAGTCCACCTCCGTGACACCGTTCTCCGCCCGCGCCCGCGAACGGGGGCTGCACGCCGTGATCGTCGCTCTCGCCCGCATCCTGATCCTGGACGCCCGCCCCAATGATGGCGCGGGCAAGGTCGAGTCCTACGAACACATTCTCCGAGGTCGTATCAGGTCCGTGCTACTAGAACGCGTGGAAGCGGTCACCCCGGAGGAGGTCGAGGCCACGTCCCATGCCTTCGACGAGTTCGTCGAGTGGTGGTGCAAGGAGGCGAGCGACAACAGTGGCCTCCTCTTCGAGCCGAAACCGGGCAGTCGTGCCCCTTCCCTTCTGAAGGCGTACGACGACTCCAAGGACGTCAAGGCGTGGGACACGCTGTGGAGTCTGCGCGACGTCGACGCCGAGTCCACCCTGTTCATGGAGGGAACCCGATGACCACACCCCCCGCCCGCCGTCGCCGGACCGGCGCACAAGGCTCCGCACCCGCCCACAACCTCCCACGGCGCGGTACGGTCCGGCGTGCCCAGGTGATCACCACGTACGGCATCGGATCGCTTATCGCCGTCGACCAAGAATCCTTCGTGGTCTCCGGCCTGGACGAGGCGGAGCGGAGCTGGAGCGACAACGAGTCCCCGCGGATCCACGAACGGCGCTTGGCCCGCCTGCTCGACGTCGACCACTTCCGGCTGCCGCCCGCGTCCGACGACAAGAGCAGGGACGGCCTCAGGGTCAGACGCTTTCCCTTGATGCACTCCTGCCCCGAGTGCAATGATCTTCAGCGACACCGTGACTTCAACCCGCCGGCCGGTCGTAGTGTCTGCGGCACGTGCGAGGCCGACCTCGTCCCCTCTCGTTTCGTCGTCGCCTGCGAGTCCGGACACCTCGGCGAGTTCCCGTACTGGCAGTGGGTGCACCGTTCCACGGACCGCAGTGCCGCAGCGGCCGGGCAGTGCGGGGGGAAACTCAAGATGCGCACGTCCGGGCGTACGTCCTCGCTCCGCTCGATCCTCATCTCCTGCACCTGTGGCAAAGCCCCCGAGGTCTCGATGGAGGGCTCCTTCCGCAGGAACGCGCTCAAGGACCTGGGCCTCAAGTGTCATGGCACCCGCCCGTGGCTCGGCACGTCCGCCCCCGCTCAGGAGTGCGGGCTCCCTCTGCGCACGCTTCAGCGCGGTTCCTCGGCGGTGTGGCAGCCGGTGCTGAAGTCGGCGCTCTCCATCCCGCCGTGGAGCGACGGCCGCGCGGATCCGCTTGCCGAGCACTGGGAGGAACTCCGCAAGCTCGACAGCCGCGCGGAGGTCGAGATGTGCCTCAAGTTCGCGTTCAAGGGTGAGATCCCGATTCCGATCGACGAGGTGATGGAGCTGCTCGACGCGGAGCGCGAGGAGGACTCCGACGGCGAGTCGGATCCCACTCTCGACCACCGATACCGCGCCCTGCGCAACAAGGAGTACGAGCGTCTCCGCTCAGGCAACGACGAGAGTGAGCACTCCCACGAGGAGCAGTTCGTCTGCGAGACCCCGCTGGGCGACCAGAGCATACTCCTTCCGCTCGGCGTCACCGGGCCGATGCTGGTCAAGAAGCTCCGCGAGGTACGCGCTCTGAAAGCGTTCACCCGGCTTGCAAACCCCGACTCGACGACCGATTCGAAGGAGATGCCACTCTCCGGCTCCCCCTTGCGCTGGCTCCCGGCCATGGAGGTTCGCGGAGAGGGAGTCTTCCTCCGCCTGGACAATGACCGACTGGGCACCTGGGAAAAGGCCGCGGCGGTCGCCGCACGGGTCGAGCGGATGCGCACCGCCCACCAACGGGTGCTGGAGCAGCGGGCCGGAGACCCGAGCAGTGTCGTACCTTCCCCGGCCACCCCTCGCATGGTGCTGCTGCACACACTGGCGCACGTCCTCATCAACGAGTGGAGCCTGGACGCCGGCTACCCGGCCGCTTCCCTGCGCGAGCGTCTGTACGCCGCCGACGACATGGCGGGGGTGCTCATCTACACCGCGACGAGCGACTCGGCGGGCAGCCTCGGCGGGCTCGTCGCCCAAGGTGAGCCGGACCGCCTCGACCGGGCGATCCGTTCAGCCGTCCATCGCGCCGAGTGGTGCTCCTCAGACCCGCTCTGCGTCGAGTCCGAGGCGTCGGGCACCGGCGGCACCAACCTCGCAGCCTGCCACGCCTGTGTGATGCTCCCGGAGACGAGTTGCGAGCACAACAACATCCTGTTGGACCGCGCGCTGCTCGTCGGCACCCCGGAAGATCCTCGCCTGGGCTTCTTCGTAAACGTTCTGGAGCAGTGACACCCGACCGGCCGTGGGACACCGACACACCGATCGGCGCTCTCGACCGTCCACGTCTCGGCAGAGGCAGGGATCGGGACGGTGGCCGACGCTCCGATTCCGGTCCCTGCCGCTGCAGCCGCGCACGGGATGGTGTGGCAAGCAGTGGCTTGTCGCCCTGATGCGATGCGCTTCCGTTCGCCACCACGAGGACGTCTCAGTGGGTTTCCACCGTCACGCACTCGACCCACGGCAGACCCCCGGCGTCATAGCGGGTCTGAGCACGATCCAAGGCTTCGTCCACGTCACAGCCGTGCGCACGGAGCCAGTGGAGGAAGTCCGTGATGACTGCGATCACCGACTCCTCGGCCGCGGCTCTGCCCACTTTCCCCGGGCCGGGCCTCAGGAGCGGATTCGCGCCCGAGTAACACTCCAGCAAGGCCTCGGCCCGCCCGACACCGGGGCCTTCCACATGCCCGTTGGGCGACGTGAGGCCAGTTACCAGCTCACACCACGTCACCTTTTGGTCAGCATGTAGCTGAACGCCCCACCGATCGGCGATGGCGTCCACGAGTGCCATGCCGCGCCCGGACTCCGATTCGACCTTCGCGTCGAGGAGGGTGGGCAGCGCCCGTGCGTCAGGGTCGTGGACTTCGATGCGCAGGCGGACGCCGTTCATCGACACCGCGAGCGTGACCGGGGTTCCGGGGCCGACGTGGGTGATGACGTTGGACACGAGCTCGCTCATGCAGAGCTGGGCGTCGTCGGCGACTTCCTGTAGGCCCCAGATGCCCAGGTGCAGCCGCATGATCCGGCGCAGGGCGGCCACCTCCGTCGGCTCGGCGGTGAAGGTGAGGTCCCACGGTTTGCGCATCATGCATGCGTGCTGACCCATGAGAGGCCCTTTCGTCGCAGGTGACACCCCAAGGAGACACACAACGTCACGGGGGATCACGATGAGTTGCGTTGCCTCAGAGTGCAGCCAGCGAATCCCTTCGTGCAATGTGCACGGCGAGAATCCCACTTCCGAGTGATTGGCAAGCCTGCCCCTTGGCCTGAGACTGAACGTCCGCTATCCAAAACGGGGTTGATATGGCCGGATCACCAACGGCACGCCGTCGCCGTCTCTCGATCGAGCTGAAGAAGCTTCGGGAAAAGTCGACGCTCACTTGCGCCCAGGTCGGCGCCGGGCTCGACTGGAGCGGGTCCAAGGTCAACCGCATGGAGACGGGCAGCGGCCGGGTCCAGCCGTCCGACATCGACGCCCTCTGCCGGTTCTACGACACCAGCGACGAACTGCGCGAGTTCCTCAAGTCCCTGGCCCGGCAGGCCAAGATGCGCGGCTGGTGGCAGGTTCACGGGTCGGGTGTCCCGGAGTGGTTCAACATCTACATCGGCCTGGAGCAGGACGCCTCGAGCTTCCGGCAGTACCAGTGCGAGTTGCTGCCCGGCCTCATGCAGACCCACGCGTACATCTCCGAGCTGCACAAGACCAGTGGGTACATGTCAGCCGAAGACATCGACAGGGCCGTACGGGTTCGAATGGAGCGTCAGGACATACTGCGGCGGTCGGACGCTCCCGAAGCCTGGTTCATCGTGAACGAGGGTGCGCTGCGGAATGTCATCGGGGACCGGGCATTGATGCGCGAACAGGTCGAACACGTCCTGGAGGTAGCCGACTTGCCCGCCGTCACGCTTCAGGTCCTCCCTTTCGACTCCGGCACTTATCCGGTGACCGGCTCGTTCACCATGCTGGGCTTCCCCGCGCCGGAAGACCCCGACATCGTCTACCGCGACGGAATCACCGATGCCGTCTACTTGGAGGGCGAGCATCATGTTCGTGAGTACACCCGAGCGTTCGACGGGCTGCGAGCCGCGGCTCTGAGTCCTCAGCGTTCGGCTCGGCTGGTCGAAACCGTCTTGAAGGGATACGCAACGTGAGCATTGCAGACTCCGACAGGAATGGCCGTCCGGCGTGGTTCAGGTCGTCGTACAGCAATGGGGCAGGAGGAGAGTGCGTCGAGTGCGCGCTGACGGATGACGGTGCGCTGGTGCGCGACTCCAAGAGTGCGGGAGGGCCCGAGATCGTCGTACGAAGCGGGGCTTGGTTCTCCTTCCTTCGCGCCGTGAAGCTCGATGCCGAGGGCTGACCGCACCTGAGGGGATGCCCGTTGCCGGATTACCGCAGCGCCTCGATCGCCCGCGGTATCGACGCCCGGGCCTCCGCGCCGTGGACGGCCATGCCGCGCGACCGCTCGAAAGCCTTGACGCACAAGGCGATCTCCGACGTGGGTGAGCGATCACGAACCTTGATGACCGGCCGGATCGCCGTGCGAGCCGCAGGCGGCCGAGGTCGGTGTGTCAGTGGCGGCCCATAGGGTGCGCGGAACGTCGCGAAGGGGGAGGTTCCATGGGGTTCTCGGGGCACTTGGTGTTCGCTCGTGGTGAGCGTTCGGTGCTGGAGGCGTCGGTGCTCGGGGGTGCCGAGGGGAAGTTGCGGGATGCCGTGCATGCGTGGCCTTCGAGGCCCGGCGGTTGGCAGACACTTCAGGTCGATCACGGGTTGTGGGAGGACGAACACCTGGGCGCCCTGGTCGAGCGGACCGGTGCGCCGGCCTGCGTCGCCGATGTGTCCGACAGTGACATCGCCCTGGTGACCGGGTGGGGAACCGATGGGCAGCGTTGGCAGGCGTGGCTCAATCTGGATACGGCGGCCGCGCTCCTGGCCGAGGAGCCTGAGGATCTCGACGACACCAGCCTGTGGGTGGACACGCCCGAGTTCGACGAGGCCGTGCGCCGCAAGCGCGCGGAACTGGAGAGGGACGTTCCGGCCGACGCACGGGGTGCTCTCGCGTGGGCCGCGGCGGCCGGCGTGCCGACCGGGGCGGAGCAGGCCCGGATCGAGGAGCTTCTGCGCTCCCACGAGACCTTCGTCGAGGAACTCTTCAGCGTCCTGCTGGACGAGTTGGGCTTTCCCCCGGCGCCCGACGAGTCGCCAGAGCCGTAGGCGACGGCGACGGATTCTCCGTGGGGTCGGGTGCTTTCGGGTGCGGGTCGGCGACGAGCGGCTGGGGGCCCAGTACCGCGAGGAGTTCCAGGCGCTCCGCGTCCTCCGTGCCCGGTTCGGCGGTGTAGATCATGATGCGGAGGTCGGTGCCGGCGACGGTGAGGACGTCGCAGTCCAGGGTGAGGGGGCCCACCTGGGGGTGGTCGATCGTCTTGCGGGAGGCCTCGTGGTGGCCGACGGCGCCGGAGTCCCAGAGTTCGGCGAAGCGGGTGCTGTTCGCCCGGAGGTCCGCGATGAGCTGACGGAGGCGCCGGTCCGCCGGGTAGCGGCTCSCCSCCGTGCGCAGATCGGCGGTGACCGCGGCCTCCAGGGCCCGGCGGGACTCCGGGGTGTGGCGCACGCGGCCGCCCGAGCCGAGGAACGCGCGCCAGGCGCCGTTGCGTTCGCGGCCGTGCCGTTCGCCCATCAGGGCCGTGTAGGGCGGGTTGGTGAGGAGCAGCGTCCAGGACGCGTCCGAGACCGCCACCGGGGTGCCCGTCAGCCGGTCCAGCATCCGGTGGACGCTCGGCGCGATGTACGCCGGTACCGTGCCCCGGCCGGGCGGTACGAGGCCCGCGGTGTGGAACAGGTGCTCGCGCTCGGCCGGGGAGACCCGCAGCGCCCGCCCGAGGGCCTCGACGACCTGCTCCGACGGGTTCTCCGCCCGGCCCTGTTCCAGGCGGGTGACGTAGTCGACGGAGATCCCCGCCAGCATCGCCAGCTCCTCGCGGCGCAGTCCGGGAGCCCGCCGGTGGCCGCCCGAGGGCAGCCCCGCCGCCTCCGGCGCGACCCGGTCCCGCCAGCGTCGTACCGTCCGTCCGAAGTCCGTGCTCGCCATGCCTCCACTGTGCACCGGCCCGGCCGGGTCTTCCTGGTACCGGCAGTCCCAGGAAGACGGGGCTCCTGGCTGCCCCCTGCCCCCGGTCGCAGCCTGGAGCCATGACCACAACGAACAGGACCACGACACTCGTCACCGGCGGCAACAAGGGGCTCGGGTTCGAGACCGCCCGGCGGCTCGTCGGCGCGGGGCACATCGTCTACGTAGGCAGCCGCGACGCCGAGCGCGGGCGGCGGGCCGCCGAACGGCTGGGCGCGCGGTGGGTCCGGCTCGACGTCACCGACGACGACTCCGTCGAGGCCGCGGCGAAGACCGTCGAGGCCGACGGCGGACTGGACGTGCTGATCAACAACGCGGGCATCGAGAGCCGGGGCGCCGACAACGGGATCGTCGGTGCCGCGGACGTGACCGCCGAGCACATGCGCGAGGTGTTCGAGACGAACGTCTTCGGCATCGTGCGGGTCACCCACGCGTTCCTGCCGCTGCTGCGGCGCTCCCCCGCGCCGGTCGTCGTCAACGTCGGCAGCGGTCTGGGATCCCTGAGCCGCGTCGCCGACCCGGGCACCCCGGCGTACGGCTATCCGGGCGTCGCCTACCCGGCCTCGAAGGCCGCGGTCAACATGATCACCGTGCAGTACGCGAAGGCCTTCCCGGCCCTGCGGATCAACGCGGTGGAGCCCGGCTTCACCAAGACCGACCTCAACGGGAACACCGGCGTCCAGAGCGTCGAGGAGGGCGCCGAGATCATCGTCCGGATGGCGCAGGTGGGTCCCGACGGTCCGACCGGCGGGTACGTCGACGCGGCGGGGACACTGCCCTGGTAGCCCGGCCTCACCGGTCCGGAGGAGTGTGATCCACGGCACTGGAACCGACTCCCACGGGCCGGAGAGGTAGAGGTGTGAGTTCCCACGATGGCGATGGCGATGGCGATGACGATGACGGCGGCGGCGAGGGCCGTGACGGTGAGAGCCGTGGCGGTCGGGGCCGTGACGACGACGGGCTGCTGCGGGCGCGGGTGCGGGGCGGGGAGCGGGCGGCCTTCGCCGAGCTCTACGAGTTGTACGCGACGGCCGTCTACAACCACGCCCTCCGGCTGACCGGTGACTGGTCCGTCGCCGAGGAGGTCATGTCGGAGACGTTCCTCGCCGCCTGGCGGGGGCGCGGGGCCGTGGAGGTCGAGGGCGGTTCGCTGCGGCCCTGGTTGTTCGGGATCGCCACCAACAAGGCACGAAACGCCGACCGGAGCCTTCGCCGACGGCTCGCCTTTCTCGCCCGGCGGGCCGAGGCCGGGGCCGGCACCGGAGGCGACGACTGCGTCGGTGACTTCGCCGAGGACGTCGTCGGGCGGATCGACGACGCCCGGCGGCTCGCCGAAGTGCGGCGGGTGCTCGGGCGGTTGCGGCGGCACGAGCGGGAGGTCATCGCCCTGTGCGTGTGGGGCGGGCTCGACTACGCGCAGGCCGCGGAGGCGCTCGGCGTGCCCGTCGGAACCGTTCGGTCCCGGTTGTCCCGGGCTCGCGCCCGGCTGCGGGAGATCGTCGAGCGGGAGACCCGGCAGTCCGGGGGCGGGCGTACGGGGACTCGTGCCGCGGGGCGCGCGGAGGGACGTACGGAACGGCGGGCGGGACGGCGTACGGAACCCCGGTCCCGTCGCGGAGAGGTAGAGAGTGAGGCCGCGTTCGCGGTCCTGCCCATTCAGGAGGAAGCCCGATGAACGCCGTTCCCGCCGGGTCCGAGCAGGAGGAGCGCGCGGAACTCGACGAACTGGCACGGCTGTTGCCGTCCGGTCCCGTCGAGCAGGTGCTGCCTCCCGGGCGTCGCTCCCATCACAAGGACGTTCTGATGCAGCTCATCGACCACGACCATGCCCGCGACCGCGACCACGCCCGCGACCACGCCCGCGACCGCGAGAGGAGCGGCGCCGGTTCGCCGGTTCGGTCCCGTCCGTGGCTTGCCCGGCCCGCACTCGTCGCCGGATCCGTCGCCGTCGCCGTCGCGTTGGCCGCCGGGCTCACCGTCGGGATCGGCGCGGGGCGGGGCGACGGTGGTACGGCGGCCCGGCCCGGTGCGAGCAGTACGGCGGACGGCACGGCGGGCGGGAGCCGTGGCGCCGTCGTGACCCTCGACCGTATCGCCGCCGTCGCCCTGCGGACGGACGTCGAGCCCGTGGGCGACGGTCAGTTCGTGTACGTGCGCAGCAGGGGCGCCGGGAACGAGGGGGTCTTCGACGGGCCCGTCGAGCTCGGGAAGATGCACGAGCGGCAGGTGTGGTTCTCGCAGCGGCAGGGGCCCGTGACCGACGTCGGGCTGATCCGCGAGTACGGGCAGGACTGGCCGATCGAGATCGGCGTGCCGGACGGTACGGATCCGGAGGACGCCGCGGTGCCGGCCGGGTTCGACCGGCCCACGTACGCCTGGCTCGCCTCGCTGCCCACCGATCCCGACGCCCTGCTCAAGCTGCTCTACGCCGATACCCGGGTCGAGGAGGGGGAGGACAAGGATCAGGAGGTCTTCGGCCGGATCGGCGATCTCGTCGGCGAGCAGATCATGCCGCCCGAGACCGCTGCCGCGTTCTACAAGGCCACGGCCCGGATCCCCGGGGTGACCGAGGTGGCCGACGCGGTGGACGCCGTCGGCCGGCACGGCATCGCCATCGCCCGGGAGGACACCCGGTACGGCACCCGCACCGAGTGGATCTTCGATCCCGGGACGCTCGGCTACCTCGGCGTACGCACCGTGTTCAGCCGGGACACCGAGCGGGCCCCGGCGGGCACGGTCTACGACACCAGCGCGGTGCTGGAGCGGGCCGTCGTGGACAAGAGCGGGCAGGAGCCGGGCGCGCGCCGCCGGGTCGAGCGGGGCTAGTCGGCGCCCCACTCCGCCCCGCGCGCCGCCCCGGCGCGCCACCCTCGACTCCGCCCCGTATCCACCCCGCGCCCCACGCCCGTTTCGCCCGCGCGTTAGCCTCGCGGCAGCAGACAGGGACGGACGAGAAGGCGGGCAGGCAGACATGGCGAGGGTTCCCAGTGCGGTGATCGCCGCGGGCGGTTTGGTCGGCGGGTACGGCGTGGCCCGGTGGACGAGGAAGCGGCCGCTGGGCGGGGCCGTCCTCGCCGTCGCGGGGGCCGCGGCCGCGCAGCAGTGGCGGCGGCAGGCGGGCGGGAAGGCGGCGGGGGCGCTGACCGTCGCGTACGTCGCCGCCTTCGCGGGGTCGCATCCGCTGGCGAAGAAGGTCGGCGCCTGGCCGTCGGTGTTCGGTGTGGCGGGCGCGGTCGCACTCGCCTCGTGGGCGGTCGCCGACCGGCGAGGCTGAGCGGAGGCCCTGACCGGCTCAGGGGGACGACGGCGGGTACGGGGGGTAGGGGGCCGAGGGCGCGGTGTACGGCGACGGGGCGGTGTACGGCGACGGGGTTCCGTAGCCTGGCTCCTGGCCCGCCGCCGGCGGCGTCGGCCCCCACTCCGGATCCGGCCCCCACTCCGGATCCGGCGCCCGCTGCGGATCCGGCGCCCGCTGCGGTTCTCGTCCCAGCGCCGACGTGAACGTCATCCCGTACCGCCGGTTCAGCCGTCGTATCTCCCACACCGACAGAGCCGTCACCGACAGGGGACCGCCCAGCAGGAACGGGTAGAGGACGAGCGGCGGTGCGGCCACTTCCGGGCCGTCCAGGCAGCTCAGGACGAACAGGGACCACACCAGGACCGGGGAGACCAGGGCGGGCAGCAACTCGTGCACATCGCCGACGCGGAAGCAGGAGTTGAAGGAGTACCAGACGCAACTCAGCACCGAGAAAGCCCCCATGACCACGAGGACGAGGCAGACGGGGAGGACGAGGACAAGAAACGGCACGAACGCCGCCACCGTGACGAGAATGCCGTGGGAGTGGATCTCGCTCCACGGGATGATCTCCCCCCGCAGCAGCTTGGCCAGCAGCGTGCCGCCGCCACCGGCCATGATCGCGCCGATCAGCAGAGCGCGAAGTGTCTCTCCCGGCGCCCTGAGACGGCTGACGTAGACGCGGCGCAGCGGGGGACGCGTCGCGGTGATGAAGACCGCCACGGCGAGAAGACCGGCCACGCAGAGAATTCCGAAACCGGCCACCAGGTCGACCAGCTTGCCCAGGACGAACTCCGCGCGCCCTTCGGCCAGCGGGTAGGACACCAGCATCCATCCCGTCGCCGTGAACCCTGCCAGCGTACGGCCGGACTGGAGTCGTGCGATGACGGGATCCTGGATCTGACCCGGGCGCGGGTCGGCGGCCCCGGCGCCGATCTCGAGGAACTCGCGAACCGTACGGAACATGCCGTTGAGATCCCTGCCGTCGCTGCTGACCAAGACGTTCGGCGGATCACCTTATACGATCTTTACTCCCCCGGGCTCGACTGCCGCCCCCTGTCCCTGCGTCCCCCGACTGCGTCCCTGTGTCCCCCGGCTCCCTCCCCCGACCGGAACGCACGCCGATACCCCTGGGGGCTGGTGCCGACCACCTTGCGGAAGCGTTCGCGGAAGGCCGTCGGGGAGCCGAAACCCGCCTGGGTGGCGATGCGTTCCACCGGGTACGCCGTCGACTCCAGCAGGTACTGCGCGCGCCGCACCCGCGCCCGGTGCAGCCAGCGCAGCGGTGTCGTGCCGGTCTGTTCGCGGAAGCGGCGGTTGAGGGTGCGGGTGCTCATGCCGGCCCGCTCGGCGATCCGCTCCAGGGTCATCTCCCGGCCGCAGTTGTCCTCCAGCCATGCCAGCACGGGTTCGAGGGTCGCCCCGGCGGGCGCGGGCGGGAGGTCGTGGACGATGAACTGGGCCTGGCCGCCCTCCCGTTCGAGCGGCATGACCGACATCCGGGCCGCCTGCGCGGCGACCGCGGAACCGTAGTCACCGCGGATCATGTGCAGACACATGTCGAGGGCCGCGGCGGCGCCCGCCGAGGTGAGGAACTGGCCGTTGTCGACGTAGAGGACGTTCGGGTCGACCGCCACCTTCGGGTAGCGCTCGGCCAGCTCCCGCGCCGCGATCCAGTGGGTCGTCGCGCGCAGTCCGTCCAGCAGGCCCGTCGCGGCGAACAGGAACGCGCCGACGCAGACCGAGGCGATCCGGGTGCCGCCCGCCGCCGCGTCCCGCAGGGCCTCCGCGACGCCGATCGGCAGCTCGTCGGGTGGGTCCGCCACCCCGGGCAGGATGATCGTGTCCGCCTCGGCCAGCGCCTCGAGCCCGTACGGCGCCCGCACGGTGAACGCCCCCGCGCTCACCTCCCCGCTGGGGGACGGCGAGCAGACCCGGACCCGGTAGGCCGGGCGTCCGTCGGGCAGCCGCGGCCAGCCGAAGGCGTCGATCGGGGCGGACAGGTCGAACGGGACGACCCCGTCCAGGACCAGTACGACGACGGTGTGCATGGCAAGAGGGTAGGTGTACGACGGATTACGGCCACACCGGCTCCCGGCGCGGGCAGCCGCCCCGACCTCGGCCCCTGGTGTCCGAACGGCTCCCGGCCTCGGCCCCCGAGGGCCACCTCAGCCCTAGTAACCGACGGCCACCGCCTTCCCCCCCCTGATCACCGACGCTCGCGCCTCCCCCTGGCGAGAAACCGTCGCCCTCTGGCATTTCCGCCGCTTCTGCGGGCCGTGTGCTCCGCCTAGCGTCGGTGCGTGACCAAGTTCCTCCTCGCCGTGCACGTCCTGGCCGCGATCGTCGCGATCGGGCCCGTCACCGTCGCCGCCAGCATGTTCCCGCCCGCCGCGCGCCGCGCCCTGGCCGCGCCCGACGACGCCCGGGCGAGCGAGACCGTCCGGCTGCTGCACCGCATCTGCCAGGTGTACGCGGCCGTCGGTCTCGCCGTCCCCGTCTTCGGGTTCGCCACGGCGGGCGCGATGGGCGTGATGGGCGACCCCTGGCTGATCGCGTCGATCGTGCTGACCGTGCTGGCCGCGGGTGTGCTGCTGGTTCTCGTGCTGCCCCGGCAGGAGGTGCTCGTCGAGGGCACGGGGGCGCGGGAGACGACGGTCCGACTCGCCATGTTCACCGGGGTGTTCAACCTGCTGTGGGCGACCGTGACGGTCCTGATGATCGTCCGGCCGGGGTCGACGACGGGCGCCTGACCCGGGGTCGGACCGCCGACCGGGTTTTCGTTATCGGCCGAGCCCCTCGTCCGTCTCCCGGGCATGCATCTGCAACCGCACCCGACGCGACCCGGACAGACCAGCAGCGACCGGCTCGGCCGCCACGACACCGGCCGCCACGACACCGGTGGCCCTGGGATCAGCCGCCGCGGCCTGCTGAAGGCCGCGGGCACGGCGGCCGGAGCCGTCGGCGTGGCCGCGGCCCTCCCCGCGGCCCCGGCCGTCGCCGCCGGATACGCGCACCCGGGCCTGCTGCACACCGGCGCCGACCTGGCCCGCATGGCCGCCAAGGTGAAGGCCGGCGCCGCGCCCTACACCGCCGGATACGCCCGGCTCACCGCCAACCGGCACGCGCAGAGCGGCTGGACGGCCAATCCGCAGGCGACCGTGTACCGGGGTTCGGGCTCGCCGCAGAACTACACGGTCCTCTACAACGACCTCCACGCCGCCTACCAGAACGGCCTGCGGTTCCACGTCAGCGGCGAGAGCGCGTACGCCGACACCGCCGTATCGATCCTCAACGCCTGGTCCGCGAAGCTCACCTCGCTCGCGGGCTCGGCCGACCGGTTCCTCGCGGCCGGGCTCTACGGCTACCAGGCCGCCAACGCCGCCGAACTCGTCCGTGACCACGCCGGCTTCGAGCTCGAACGCTTCCGGAAGATGCTGACCACCGTCTTCTCGCCGCTCAGCGAGAGCTTCCTCGTCAGTCACAACGGCGCCGTGATCACCAACTACTGGCCCAACTGGGACCTCACCGCCATGGCCTGTGTCCTCGCCACCGGCATCTTCTGCGACGACGGCGCCAGGGTGGAACAGGCCGTCGAGTACTTCAGGAACGGGTCCGGACTCAGCGCCGTCGGGAAGGCCATCCCCGTGGTGCGCGACGACGGTCTCGCCGAGTGGCTGGAGGCGGGCCGGGACCAGGGGCACGCGCTGCTCGGGGTCGGCCTCATGGGCACCTTCTGCGAGATGGCCTGGAACCAGGGCATCGACCTCTACGGCTACGACGACAGCCGTTTCCTCAAGGGCGCCCAGTACGTGGCCAAGTGGAGCCTCGGCGGCGATGTCGCCTACACGGCCAACACCCGGGCGAAGGGTGCCGTGGGCGGCTGGTCGGGCAGCGAGACCGCCTCCGGCGCGGCCGCCGTCGACCCGGCGATGACCCGGCCGATCTGGGCGATGATCGCCAACCACTACACCAAGCGCCGGGGGCTGTCCGCGCCCTACCTCACCCGCATCGCGGCCAAGGCGGCGCCCGAGGGCGGCGGCGGGGACTACGGACCCAACAGCGGCGGCTACGACCAGCTCGGCTTCGGGACGCTGGCGTTCACCCGGGACAGGTCGACGACGGGTGCGGGCGGCTCCTCGGCCGGCCCTGCAACCTCGGGGTCCCCCTCGCCCTCCCCGTCCGCGTCCGGCGCGGCGGCATCGGGCGGACCGGGCGGATCGGGCGGACCGGTCGCGCCCTCCGCATCGGCGGCGCCGACCGGGGCGGAGGCCGCCGCCGCGAAGAGCGGCGACCTCGCCTCCACCGGCTCCACCGACCTCGTCGCGTGGACCGCGACCACCGGCCTCACCGCCCTGGCCGGCGGCCTGCTGTTGCTGCGCCGACGGGGCCGGACCAGGGACGGGGCCGAGGGCGGGACCGCGGGCGGGGCCGAAGGCGGGGCCGAGTAGGTGGCACCGGGAAGGTCCCGAGGGGCACCCACACGCCCTCGGGCGGAGGCCGGACACCGGCCCCGCGCCCTCAGGCGGTGGCCCTCCGCGGGTCTCCCGACATCGGCCCGCCCGGTGTGGAGCCGCCCGGTGCCGTCGCGTCGCGTGCCTTCGTCGCCGCCGCTGTCAGGGGCTGGGCGATGTCCTCCAGGGAGCGTCGCTCGGCCTTGACCGCCAGGAACACGGCCACCAGACCCGCCGCGCACATCAGGGCCGCGCCGATGCAGAAGGCGAGGACCGTGTCGCCGACCTTGCCCGTGTCGGTGAGCTCGGCGAACAGCAGGGGGCCGCTGATGCCGCCGGCCGCGGTGCCGAGGGCGTAGAAGAAGGCGATGGACATGGCGCGGGTCTCCATCGGGAAGACCTCGGACACCGTCAGATAGGCGCTCGACGCGCCCGCAGACGCGAAGAACAGCACCGCGCACCAGCAGGCCGTCATCGTCGTCGCCGTCAGCGAGCCCTGGTCGAACAGCCAGGCCGTGCCGAACAGCAGCACACCGGAGAGCAGATACGTCGAGGAGATCATCACCCGGCGCCCCACCGTGTCGAACAGCTTGCCCAGCAGCAGCGGACCGCAGAAGTTGCCGACGGCGATGACGGCGAAGTAGTAGCCGGTGTTGCCGCTCGGCACGTCGAAGAACTTGGTCAGGATCGCGCCGAAGCCGAAGGTGATCGCGTTGTAGAGGAAGGCCTGCCCGATGAAGAGGGAGAAGCCGAGGACCGCGCGGCGCCGGTAGGAGGAGAACACCGTGCGGGCGATCTCGACGAAGGAGACGCTGCGGCGCTGGTGGATGGTGAGTTCGCCCTCGGCCCGGGGCAGCCGCTCCCCGTTCTCCTCCTCGATCCGCTGTTCGATCGAGGTGACGATCTCCTCGGCCTCCCGGTCCCGGCCGTGGATCAGCAGCCAGCGCGGACTCTCCGGGACGTGCCGCCGGACGAGCAGGATCACCAGGGCGAGGACGGCGCCCAGCGCGAACGTCAGCCGCCAGCCCACGTCCGCCGCGAAGATGTCCGTGTTCAGCGCGACGATCGACAGCAGCGAACCGGCGACCGCGCCCAGCCAGAAGCTGCCGTTGATGATCAGGTCGACGCGGCCCCGGTACTGCGCGGGGATCAGCTCGTCGATCGCGGAGTTGATGGCCGCGTACTCGCCGCCGATGCCGAAGCCGGTGAGGAACCGGAAGAGCAGGAACCACCAGGTGTCGAAGGAGACCGCGGTCAGCGCGGTGGCCGCCAGATACACCGCGAGGGTGATCATGAACAGCTTCTTGCGGCCCCACTTGTCGGTCAGCCGGCCCCAGAACAGGGCGCCGAGACAGGCGCCCGCCACATACAGCGCGGCCGCGATACCGGTGACCTGCCCGGAGGTGATCGGCAGGCCGCTTCCCGGCTCCGACAGCCGGCCCGCGATGTTCCCGACGACCGTGACCTCCAGGCCGTCCAGGATCCACACGGTGCCCAGTCCGAAGACGATGGTCCAGTGCCAGCGCGACCAGGGCAGCCGGTCGAGGCGGGCGGGGATGTCGGTGGTGATCGTGCGATCCTTCTCGGCCGGCACGGCGGCGTCTGCGCTGGTCATGGGCTCCCTCCTCGGCACGCTCCCCATCGGGCGGCACGCGGATCGTGTTCCCGCGACCGGCTGATTCAAGCGGCCGGCCGGATCACGCCCCGAGCGCGCGCGCCACCGTGTAGATCAGCAACCCGGCCAGCGAGCCCACCACCGTGCCGTTGATCCGGATGAACTGGAGGTCGCGGCCGATGTTGGCCTCGATCTTGCGGGTCGTGTGCTCCGCGTCCCAGCCCGCGACCGTGTCGGTGATCAGGGAGGTGATCTCCTTGCGGTACGTCGTCACCACGTGCACCGCCGCGCCCTCGACCCAGCCGTCCACCTTCTCCTGGACCTTGCGCTCGGTGGCCATCCGCGCCCCCAGGGACAGCAGCGAGGCCCGCACCCTAAGCCGCAGCTCACTGCGCTCGTCCTCCGCCGCCGCGACGATCATGGAGCGCACCGCGGTCCAGGCGGAGGCGATCAGATCCTGCACCTCGCCCCGGCCCAGCACCTCGCCCTTGAGCCGCTCCACCCGCGCCCGCGTGTCCGTGTCGGACTGGAGGTCGGAGGCGAAGTCGGTGAGGAACCGGTCGAGGGCACCCCGGGCCGGATGGGACGGCATGTCCCGCATCTCCCCGCAGAACCGCAGCAGCTCCTTGTAGACGCGCTCACCGATCCGCTTGTCGACGAAACGCGGGGTCCAGCCGGGCGCACCGCCCTCCACCGCGCCCATCACCGAGTCGCCGTGCAGCACCAGCCATTCGTACGCCCGGGTGACCACGAGATCCACGGCCCGCCGGTGACCCCCGTCCGCGACGACCCTCTCCAGCATCTTCCCTATGCCCGGCGCGATCTCCTGCGCGTCCGCGCGCCGCGTGATCGCCTCGCCCACCACCGCCTGCACATCCGAGTCGCGCAGCACCGTGAGCGCGCCCCGCAGCGCCGTCGCCAGCTCGGCCGTCACCCGGTCGGCGTGCTCCGGCTCGGCCAGCCAGGCGCCCAGCCGGGTGCCGATGCCGACCGCGCGCAGCCGCTGCCGTACGACATCCTCGGAGAGGAAGTTCTCGCCGACGAACTCACCCAGCGAGACACCCAGTTGGTCCTTCTTGTTCGGGATGATCGCGGTGTGCGGGATGGGCAGGCCGAGCGGGTGGCGGAAGAGCGCCGTGACCGCGAACCAGTCGGCGAGCGCACCGACCATGCCCGCCTCCGCGGCGGCCGCCACATAGCCCGCCCAGGGGCCCGCGCCCCGATGGGAGGCCCACTCGGCGAGCACGTACACCACGGCCACGAACAGCAGCAGCCCCGCCGCGGTGAGCTTCATCCGGCGCACCCCGCGCCGCTTCTCCTCGTCGGCGGCACTGAAGACGGTCATCGTGCGCGCCGCTCCGGTGCCGGCCGGCCGCTCCGCTTCCGTACGATCCATCCGTTCCATCCGTTCCGGTCGTCGCCCCGTGCCACCCGTGTCCCGCACGCAGATATTGTCCCTGCCTGACCGACTCCTGGAACGGAACAAGAGTTCCCGGCGTCTCTCAGGTGGGGAGCTCAACGGTGAACTCCTGCGTGAACGCAATCACCGCACGAACGCATCCACGCACGACTGCATGACCGCATGACCCGGAGCCGTGCCGCTCCCTTCACCGAGGAGAACCACCCCGCATGACCAGGCCACACGGTTGTGCCCTCCTGTCGGCGATCATCGCCCTTGTCGTGGGCCTGTCCGCCGCCATATACGTCTCCGCCGCCCCCGGCCACGGTCCCGGAGCCGACCCCCGGGCCGTCACCCGGGCCGCGGCACCCGGCCCCGGCAGCGCCGCCCCCGTCTCGACGGGCGTCTGGGTCGGCACCTGGGCGGCCTCCCCGGTCAGCGGCGAGCCCGGCACCGTGACCGACGGCATGGCGGGCCGCACGGTCCGCAACGTCGTGCACACCAGCGTCGGAGGGACGAGTGCCCGCGTCACGCTGTCCAACCTCTACGGCACCGGCCCGCTCACCGTGACGCACGCCACCCTCGCCCTCGCGGCCGGCGAGGGGAGCGCGGCGGCGGTCCCCGACACGCTGCGCCGGCTCACCTTCGGCGGCGCCACCACCGTCGTCGTCCCGGCCGGCGGGCAGACGGTCAGCGACGCCGTCACCGTCACCGTCCCGCACGACTCCGACGTCCTGGTCAGCACCTACTCCCCCACCTCCGCCGGGCCTGTCACCTACCACCCGCACGCACGGCAGACCAACTACGTCGCCGAGGGCGAGTCCACCGAGGACGTCGGCGGCGCCGCGTTCACCGGGGCAGGCGACCACTGGCGCTACCTGACCGCCCTCGACGTGCTCAGCAACGAGGCCGACGGGACCGTCGTCGCCCTCGGCGACTCGATCACCGACGGCGTCACCTCCACCGCGGGCGCCGACCGCCGCTGGCCCGACGTCCTCGCCGACCGGCTGCGGGCGCGCGTCGCCGCCGGCGGGGACGCGCCCCGCTACGGGGTCGTCAACGCGGGCATCAGCGGCAACCGGGTCCTCACCGACGACTCCCGCCGCGGCGCCGCCGCCCTCCACCGCTTCGAACGGGACGTCCTCGGCGTGCCGAACGTCAAGGCCGTCGTCATCGACCTCGGCATCAACGACATCCTGCGCGACCCGGGCCTCGCCGACCCGCAGGCGGTCGTGGACGGCCTGCGCACCCTCGTCGAGCGCGCCCACGCCCACGGCATCAGGGTCGTCGGCACCACCCTCACGCCGTTCCGCGGCCACCGCGGCTACGACGACGGCCGCGAGGACGTCCGGCAACGCATCAACCAGGCGATCCGCGCGGACGGGGTGTTCGACACGGTCGTCGACCTCGACCGGGCACTGCGCGACCCGTACGACCCGCGCAGCCTGCGCCCGGAGTACGACTCGGGCGACCATCTGCACCCCAGCGACCGGGGCTACCGCAAGATGGCGGAGACCGTCGACCTGGCGAAGCTGGCAGGGGCCGCACCGGCCCGGCTGTGACACCCCGCCGGGCCCCGAACCGAGCCCCGCACCGGCCGATCCCGGGGCGCGGCCGATCCCGGGGTGCGGCGGATCCCGGGGCGGGCTCAGTCCTCGTAGCGGTGCTCCCGCCGGCCCTCCCGGGGCCCGGACCCCGCGCCGTCGCCCCGGCCGTGACCGAGTCCATGCCCGCGCAGGAGATCCCTGTGACCCTCCAGCATCCGGCGGTGGGCCTCCCCCTCGTCCTCTCGCGACGATGACCGCAACTCGCGCTTCGCCGCCTTGCGGTCCAGCTTCTCCTGCCGCCGGGCGGCCCGCGTCTTCTTGCGCTCGATGCCGACCCCGCCCCAGAAGGCGAACCCGCCGACGACCACCCGCGGCGCGCCCGGGTCACCCGGAACACCGGTCTCCCGCTGGTCGAAGCCGCCCATCACGCCGATCCCGCGGACCACGACCTCGACCCCCGGCGGCACCGTGATCTGCACCCCGCCCATGATCGCGACACAGTTGATCTCGATCTCACCGGCCGCGAAGTTCGCCTCACGCAGGTCGATCTCCCCGCCGCCCCAGAAGGCGAAGCAGTTGAACCGCCGGGGCGCCGTCCAGCGGCCCCTGCGCTGGAAGCCGGACAGCACGGCCACCGCCCAGGTCGACGAGCCCTCGCCGCCCACGATCCGCCCGGCCCAACTCCCCTCCTCTAGCGGCTCCTTGTGCAGCGACACGACGGGCGGCGTCACCCCGGCGACCGGCAGATCCCGGGTGATCGGCGCCAACTCCCCGTACGTGCGCGCCTTGTACGTCTCCTCCAGCCGTTCCTCGAACTCCGTCATGTCGAGCCGGCCCTCCGCGAGGGCGTCCCGCAGGACCTCGGCGACCCGCTCGCGATCGGCGTCGGAGGCACGGAGATCCGGCAGGCCCGGGGCTGCGTCGTCGGTCATATCAGCAGCCTACGAGTTCCCGGGCGCCGGCACTACGGTCTCCCTCGCGGTCTCCCGGTCCTCGTACATCCTGGCGATCACGGCCTCGATGTCCGGCTCCCGCACCGACAGGTCCACCAGCGGATACTCCGCCGCGATCCGGGCGACGAGCGGGGCCGCCGACTCCGACGCAGGGAACGCCAGCCACTGCCTCGGCCCGTCCACCTTCACCACCCGCGCCGCCTCCCCCACCTCGACCGGCGGCAGCTCCCGCTCCAGGTCCACCACCAGCGTCCGCTCGCTCTCCCCCGCCTCGTGCAGACCGGCCAGCGCACCGTCGTAGACCAGGCGACCGTGGTCGATGACCATCACCCGCGAGCAGAGCTGCTCGATGTCCTGGAGGTCATGCGTGGTGAGCAGGACCGTCGTGCCGCGCTCGGTGTTCAGCTCGCGCAGGAACTCCCGCACCCGCGCCTTGGAGACCACGTCCAGGCCGATCGTCGGCTCGTCCAGATAGAGCACCTCGGGATCGTGCAGCAGCGCCGCCGCGATGTCCCCGCGCATCCGCTGGCCGAGCGACAACTGACGCACCGGCACCTCCAACAGGGCCGACAGGTCGAGGAGTTCCACCAGCCGGTCGAGGTTCTCGCGGTAACGGCCGTCCGGGATCCGGTACATGCGATGCATCAGCCGGTAGGAGTCGATCAGCGGAAGGTCCCACCACAGCGTCGTACGCTGCCCGAACACCACCCCTATGCGATGCGCCAGGCGCGTCCGCTCGCGGGACGGGTCGATCCCGGCGACCCGCAGCCGTCCCCCGCTCGGCGTCAGGATCCCCGTCAGCATCT
Source organism: Streptomyces sp. Root1310 (assembly GCF_001426425.1). NCBI lineage: Bacteria > Bacillati > Actinomycetota > Actinomycetes > Kitasatosporales > Streptomycetaceae > Streptomyces > Streptomyces sp. Root1310. The sequence goes on from NZ_LMEQ01000001.1 coordinate 1,456,414, forward strand.
TGATCGTCGTCGACTTCCCCGCGCCGTTCGGCCCGATGTAGCCGACCATCTCACCGCGTGCCACGGTGAACGAGATCGCGTCCACCGCCCGCACCCGCCGCAGCTCCCGCTTCAGGAAACCGGTCCTCCTGCGCACATCGAAGACCTTCTCGACCCGGTCCACCTCGATGAACGCGCTCTCCGGCACCGTCGCACCCTCCGACCCGGTCACTCTCAACTCCCCGTACTCCGATACGTCCGCAGCCCCGCCCGCCACGCCAGCCCCGCCGCCGCACAGCACGCCACCGCCACCAGCGGCGGGGCGAACGCCGCCCACTCCGGCAGCCCCAGCGGATACGGCCGTCCCAACACATGAGCCGCCGGAACCCAGTTGACGAACGCCAGCGGCAGCACGAACGTCACCCCGCGCACCAGCTCCGTACCGAACACGGTCGGCGGATACTGCAACAGCGTCTGACCGCCGTACGTGAACGCGGCCTGCACCTCGGACGCGTCCTGCGCCACGAACTGGAACGACGCGCCCGCCACGAACACCGCCGCGAAGATCAACCCGCCGCACACCAGCATCACCGGCACCAGTGCCGCCTTCACCGGCGTCCAGGCCACGTCCAGCGCCACGAACGCGTACCCCAGCACCAGCGTGCCCTGGATCAGCCGGGCCACCCGACGCAGGGCGAACCGGTCCGCGGCGACCTGGGCCAGCACCGGCGCGGGCCGCACCAGCAACGTGTCGAGCGTGCCGTCCCGCACCCGCGAACCCAGCCGGCCCGCCGAGCCGATCGACAGATCCGCCAGCCCGAACGACGTCGCCGACAACCCGTACAGAAACGCGACCTCCGGCAGCGTGTAACCGCCCAGCACGTCCACCTGCGAGAACATCAGCAAGATCGCGACAAAGTCCAGTCCGGTCACCAGCAGACCACCCGCCACGGTCAGCGCGAACGACACCCGGTAGGCCAGCGTCGACCGGATCCACATCCCGGCGATCAGCCGGTACGCCCGCAACCCCTCCACCAGCCGGCCGCCCTCACCCACCCTGCACCACCACCCGCCGCGTCGCCGCCCCCTGCACCAGCCGGCCCACCGCCAGCAGCACCACCGCCCAGCCCGCCTGGAAGACGAACGCGAACAGCGGATCCGTCCGCCCCATCAGCACGTCCGCGGGCATCTGCAACAACGCCGACCACGGCAGCAGCGTCACGATGTCCCCCAGTGGCTGGGGAAACGCGTTGAGCGGCAGCGCCATCCCCGAGAAGAACATCCCGGTGACCATCAGCACCTGCACCGCACCCGTGCCGTCCATCAACCAGAACCCGCTCAACGCCACCAGGAACCGGATCCCGTAACCGACCACCATCGCCAGCGCGATCGTCACCGCGAACGCCGCCCAGATCACCGGATCGTGGGGCAACGCCGTCGGAAAGAACAACGCCCCGAAGACGAACGGCAGCACACCGCGGCCCAGCAGCTGGAACAACGCCCGCCCCAGATCGGCCGCCAGCCACCACGCCTGGAGATCGGCCGGCCGGTACAGGTCGATGGCGACCTCACCCGTACGGATCCGCTCCATCAACTCGATCTCGAAACCGCCGCCCTGGATCGCGAGTGTCGCGAACAGCGCCTGACCCAGCCACACATAGGTGACCGCCTGTGCCTGGTCATAGCCCCCCAGGTGCGGCCGCTCGTCCCACAAGGCCAGATATGTGTAGACGAGGATCAGGCCGAAAACGGTATTGGTGAACACTCCGGCGGCCGTCGCCACCCGATAGGTCGCGTACCTTCTGAAACCCCCCGCCGCGACGGTCGCGTACAACCGCGCCGATCCCAAGGCAACCGTCCTCCTCGCCCGCTAGTCACCCCTGGTGTCCTCTTCGACACCGAAGCGCAGGAGCCTAGTGCTGCGCTCCGGTCACGTGCCACGCGTTTTCCGGGCACGAGGTGTGACCGAACGCGCGCCGATTGTCGGGAACGGAACGCTTGGTGCGAGAGTCTTCAACAGGGGACGCAGAAGGCGTACGAGGCTTACGAGGCGTACGGGAACGTACGACGCGAAACAGGAGTCCAGCAACACATGAGTGACGAGCCACAGCCGCAGCAGCCCACCGAGGGCTCGGCACCCGGAGCCCCCGAGGCGGGTGACGGAGGAAGTGGCGAGGGAGGCAAGAAGATGAAGCGACCCAAGCGCACCGGACTGCGCCGGCTCCTGCCCACCTGGCGGATGGTGCTCGGCACGTTCGTCCTCGGCGTCCTGGTGCTCGCCGGACTCTTCTTCCTCGGCTACTCCATGGTCAAGATCCCCCCCGCCAACGCGCTCGCCACCAAGCAGTCCAACGTCTACCTCTACGCCGACGGCACCGAGATCGCCCGCGACGGCACCGTCAACCGCGAGAACGTCGACCTCTCCCAGATCTCCAAGGACGCCCAGCACGCCGTCCTGGCCGCCGAGGACCGCGACTTCTACACCGAGTCCGCCATCGACCCCAAGGCGATGCTCCGGGCCGGCTGGAACACCGCCACCGGCAAGGGCAAGCAGTCCGGCTCCACGATCACCCAGCAGTACGTGAAGAACTACTACCTCGCGCAGGAGCAGACCGTCACGCGCAAGGTGAAGGAGTTCTTCATCTCCATCAAGCTGGACCGCGAGACCTCCAAGGACGACATCCTCGAGGGCTACCTCAACACCAGCTACTTCGGCCGCAACGCCTACGGCATGCAGGCCGCCGCCAAGGCCTACTTCGGCGTCGAGGCCGCCAGGCTCACCCCCGCCCAGGGCGCCTATCTCGCCGCCCTGGTCAACGCGCCCAGCGAGTACGACATCATCGCCCACCCCGAGAACAAGGCCGCCGCCGAGGCCCGCTGGAACTACGTCCTCGACGGCATGGTCACCAAGGGCTGGCTCGGCGAGAGCGCCCGCACCGGAATGAAGTTCCCCGCGGTCAAGGAGACCTCCGGCGCCGACACCGGCATGTCCGGACAGCGCGGCTACCTCGTCAACGCGATCAAGGACTACCTGCGCGACAACAAGATCGTCACCCAGGACGAACTCGACGCCGGCGGCTACCGCATCACCACCACCATCGACAAGAAGAAGCAGAACGCCTTCGTCGACGCCGTCAACGACAAGCTGATGAAGAAGCTCGACAAGAAGAACCGCAAGGTCGACACCTACGTCCGCGCGGGCGGCGCCGCCGTCGAGCCCAAGACCGGCAAGGTCCTCGCCCTGTACGGCGGCATCGACTACGTCAAGCAGTACACCAACAACGCCACCCGGCAGGACTTCCAGGTCGGCTCCACCTTCAAGCCCTTCGTCTTCACCTCGGCCGTCGAGAACGACTCCGAGACGCAGGACGGCCGCCGGATCACCCCCAACACGATCTACGACGGCACCAACAGGCGGCCCATCCAGGGCTGGTCCGGCGGCACCTACGCGCCCGAGAACGAGGACTACGTCAACTACGGCAACATCGACGTACGCACCGCCACCGACAAGTCGGTGAACTCCGTGTACGCGCAGATGGCCGTCGACGTCGGCCCCGCCAAGGTCAAGCAGACCGCCATCAAGCTGGGCCTGCCCACCGACACCCCCGACCTCCAGCCCTACCCCTCCATCGCCCTCGGCACGGCCAACGCCAGCGTCCTGGACATGGCGGAGGCCTACGCCACCCTCGCCAACCACGGCAAGCACGGCACGTACACCCTGATCGAGAAGGTCACCAAGGACGGCGCCGACGTGGTGGACCTGCCCGAGCAGAAGTCCTCCCAGGTCGTCAGCCGCGAGGCCGCCGACACCACCACCTCGGTCCTGCGCAGCGTCGTCCAGAACGGCACCGCCACCGCGGCCCTCGCCGCCGACCGGCCCGCCGCCGGCAAGACCGGCACCGCCGAGGAGGACACCGCGGCCTGGTTCGCCGGCTACACACCCGACCTCGCCACCGTGGTCGCGGTCATGGGCCAGGACCCGCAGACCGCCGCCCACAAGTCCCTCAAGGGCGCGATGGGCCTGCCCCGCATCAACGGCGGCGGCGCCCCCACCGAGATCTGGGCCCAGTTCACCAAGAACGCCCTGAAGGGCGAACCGGCCACGGACTTCAACCTCCAGATCCAGGAGGGCGGCGAGCAGTCCGCCTACCCGTCGGCCCCGCCCTCCGAGGACGAGCCCACCGACGACGAGACCGACGGCAGTTCGCCGAGCGCCGACAACACCAAGGGCCAGACGCAGGGCCAGACCCAGGGACAGACGAACGGCGGCACGACCACCGGCGGCACCACCGCAGGCACCACCTCCGGCAGCACCACCGACGGCGGCACGACCACCGGAAACACCTCGACCGGCACCACCGACGGCGGCACGGCGACCAGCGGAACGAGCTCGGGCACCAACTCCGGCACCACCGAAGGCAACACGTCCACCGGCACCTCCGACGGCGCGACCGGGGACACCGGCAACTCCGTGGGCACGACGACGGGCCCCCAGCTGACGTCCTCCGGCTGGGACTGACGTACCACGACGTGCCCTGACGTGCTCTGACGTGGCCTGACGTCGTCCCTCAGTGACCGCTGGTCGCCTTGAGCCCCACCACGGCGACCAGCAGCAGGCACACGAAGAAGATCCGGGCGGCGGTCGCCGGCTCCCCCAGCACCACCATGCCGACGACCGCGGCCCCCGCCGCCCCGATCCCGACCCACACGCCGTAGGCGGTACCGATGGGGAGGGAACGGGCCGCGTACGACAGCAGCAGCATGCTGGCCACGATGCCGGCGCCGGTGAACAGACTCGGGACGGGCCGGGTGAACCCGTCCGTGTACTTCATCCCGACCGACCAGCCGACTTCGAGCAGACCGGCGACGACGAGCAGAACCCAGGCCATGGAACAGGCACCTCCGAGACGCGAACGCGAACGCACTGACACAGCGATGCGTCGTCTTTTCCTGCGTCCCGGTACGGCGCGTCTCGTCGGGCTCCTTCCCAACGTAGCAAAGAAACGACAAAAGGGCTGGTGACCATGGTCACCAGCCCTTTCCGCCCACTACATCAGAGGTACAGCCCGGTCGAGTCCTCCGAGCCCTCGAACCGGTCGGCCGCCACGGCGTGCAGATCGCGCTCCCGCATCAGCACGTACGCGACGCCCCGCACCTCGACCTCCGCACGGTCCTCGGGGTCGTACAGGACACGGTCACCCGGCTCCACGGTCCGCACGTTCTGTCCCACCGCGACGACCTGGGCCCACGCCAGCCGGCGGCCGACGGCCGCGGTGGCGGGGATCAGAATGCCGCCACCCGAACGCCGCTCGCCCTCGCCGGTCTCCTGCTTCACGAGCACGCGGTCGTGCAGCATCCGGATGGGCAGCTTGTCGTGCGTGGTACTCAGGTCGTCTCTCTTGGCGCTCACAGCACTGAACCTACCCCGGGGAGATACGGCGGGAATGCAGGGGATCAGCCCTTGCGGCGCCGTCCGCCGAACGTGAGCAGCCCCACGACGGCGACCACGACGAGCGCCACCGGCACGACCCGCTCCAGCCGGGGCGCGCCCTCCTCGTCCACGAACTGCGCCCGTACCTCGCTCACGGCACGGTTGACCTGGACGTAGGCCTTCCCGAGCGTGTGGTCGACGTTGGCGACGACCTTGGCTTTGGCGTCCCCGACGATGGTCTTCGGATGCACCCGCACCCCGATCTCGTCCAGCGTCTCCGCCAGCACCTCGCGGCGGGCCCTGATGTCCGCCTCGATCTGCGCCGGGGTTCTGGTGTCCGACGTCTCCGCCACGGTAAGGCCTCCGAAGTCAGCTGTGTCTTGTTCTGGACAGTCTGTCAGCTCTGCCCGCCGCCGCACTGTCAGGACCCCCGGTTACGCTGGCCCGATGAGCGAGCGACTCCAGCCCGGGGACGTGGCCCCCGCCTTCACCCTCCCCGACGCCGACGGCAACCAGGTCTCCCTGTCGGACCACAAGGGCCGCAAGGTCATCGTCTACTTCTACCCCGCCGCGCTTACCCCCGGCTGCACGAAGCAGGCCTGCGACTTCACGGACAACCTGGAACTGCTGACCGGCGCCGGGTACGACGTCATCGGCATCTCCCCCGACAGCCCCGAGAAGCTGGGCAGGTTCCGCGACAAGGAGTCCCTGAAGGTCACCCTCCTGGCCGACCCCGAGAAGACCGTCACCGAGGCCTACGCGGCGTACGGCGAGAAGAAGAACTACGGCAAGACCTACATGGGCGTCATCCGCTCCACGATCGTGGTCGACGAGCAGGGCAAGGTCGAACGAGCCCTCTACAACGTCCGCGCCACCGGCCACGTAGCCAAGATCATCAAGGACCTGGGCATCTGAGGACCCCCTTCCCGCCGCCGAGCGGCCCGCGTCGGGAATCCCCCGACTCGGGCCGCTTCCACCTTTCGGGCGTGACTGCCCGATAGACGGTTCGTCGCTCCGCAAGGAGAACCTGCGCCACCTGTGCCCCAATTGCCATGCGCCGACCGCGACGTGGTGTCGCCGGAAGAGCAGCGTCCTACTCGCCCGGTGACCCGGCAGGCCCGTACACTGAGTGCCGCCGGTCGAGCATGATGACCGATTTTGAGCGGCCGTGATGGAATTTGGCAGTCATGCTGGGTTTAGGTCCCAGTGGGTTCACACCCGTGTGGGTTCGAGTCCCACCGGCCGCACGCGAGGAGAGGGGCCGCCCGACCGGGCGGCCCCTCTTCCATGGCTCAGCCCAGTAGTTCCCGTACCACCGGCACCAGTCCCCGGAACGCCTTGCCGCGGTGGCTGATCGCGTTCTTCTCCGCGGGCGTCAGTTCCGCGCAGGTGCGTGTCTCGCCGTCCGGCTGGAGGATCGGGTCGTAGCCGAAGCCGTTGGTGCCGGTCGGGGTGTGGCGGAGGGTGCCGGTCAGGCGGCCCTCGACGACGCGTTCCGTGCCGTCCGGGAGGGCCAGGGCCGCCGCGCAGGCGAAGTGGGCGCCCCGGTGTTCCTCGGCGATGTCCGAGAGCTGGGCCAGGAGCAGGTCCAGGTTGGCCCGGTCGTCGCCGTGCTTGCCGGCCCAGCGGGCGGAGAAGATGCCGGGGGCGCCGTTCAGGACGTCGACGCAGAGGCCCGAGTCGTCGGCGACGGCCGGGAACCCCGTCGCCTGCGCGAGGGCGTGGGCCTTCAGGAGCGCGTTCTCGGCGAAGGTGACGCCCGTTTCCCTGACGTCGGGGACGTCGGGGTAGGCATCCGCGCCGACGAGGTCGTGGGGCAGGCCTGCGTCGGCGAGGATCGACCTCAGTTCGGTGATCTTTCCGGCGTTGCGGGTGGCGAGGATCAGGCGGGTCATGCGCCCAGTATCCCCAGTTCCGCCCGGCGTCTCCTACGGGGTGCAGACCTTCGTCAGTTCGCCCGCCGCGTCGGTGACGGGGCTGAGGTCGGGGGTGTTGTCGCCGTTCTCGACGGCGGTGCGGACGTTGGCGACGGCGGTCTGGAGGTCGTCGACCGCCTTGTTGACGTCGGTGTTGTCCGTCTTGTCGCCGATCTTGTCGAGGTTGTTCTCGATGGAGGTCAGCGACTCCTCGGTCTGCGTGGGGTCGTTCGCGGCGTTCTCCACGGCCTGCTGGAGGTCGGTGACGCTGTCGGCGATGGAGTCGGCGGTCTGGACGCAGTCCAGGGCCTTGTTGACTGCGTCGCAGCCGGTCGCCGTCAGTCCCACGGTGAGGGCGACGGCCGCCGTGGCGGCGGCTATGACGGTTCGGCGACGCCGCTTCGGGCGTCGGCTCGCGGCCGTGGACATCAGTGTGTTCCTCCCCTTGCCAGGCCCAGGAGGCCCCCGTTGGTGTACTGGCCAAGACGCGCCGACGGGCGGGCCGGTTGCTCGGGCCCGCCGCCCGTCTTGGTGTTCCCTTTACTTTTCGAGGACCGTATCAAGTGCCGTGCGCTGCAGGACAGTCAGTTCCGTGCAGCCCAGAACGGCCAGGTCGAGGAGGGAGTTGAGTTCCTCGCGGGCGAACGGCTCGGCCTCGGCGGTGCCCTGGACCTCGACGAAGCGGCCGTCGCCGGTGCAGACGACGTTCATGTCGGTCTCGGCGCGGACGTCCTCCTCGTAGCGCAGGTCGAGGAGCGGGACGCCTCCGACGATGCCGACCGAGACCGCGGACACCGTGCCGGTGAGGGGCTGGCGGCCGGCCTTGATGAGCTTCTTGCCCTGGGCCCAGGTGATGGCGTCGGCCAGCGCGACGTACGCGCCGGTGATGGCCGCCGTGCGGGTGCCGCCGTCGGCCTGGAGGACGTCGCAGTCGAGGACGATGGTGTTCTCGCCCAGTGCCTTGTAGTCGATCACCGCGCGCAGGGAGCGGCCGATGAGGCGGGAGATCTCGTGGGTGCGGCCGCCGATCTTGCCGCGGACGGACTCGCGGTCGCCGCGGGTGTTGGTGGCGCGGGGGAGCATGGAGTACTCCGCGGTGACCCAGCCCTCGCCGCTGCCCTTGCGCCAGCGGGGGACGCCTTCCGTCACGGAGGCGGTGCAGAAGACCTTCGTGTCGCCGAAGGAGACGAGGACGGAGCCCTCGGCGTGCTTGCTCCAGCCGCGTTCGATGGTGACGGGGCGGAGCTGTTCGGGGGTGCGGCCGTCGATTCGAGACATGGCGCTGAGCCTAGCCGTACCTGCGGAAGGGGCTCCTCCCCTGGTGGCGGGAGGAGCCCCTCATGCGCGGGTTCCCGGATGTGAACCCTCAGCAGTGAACGCGGGGGCTCACATCATGTCTTCGATCTCCGCGGCGATGGGGTCGGCGTCGGTGCCGATGACGACCTGGATCGCGGTGCCCATCTTGACGACGCCGTGGGCGCCCGCGGCCTTCAGGGCGGCCTCGTCGACGAGTGAGGCGTCGTTGACCTCGGTGCGCAGCCGGGTGATGCAGCCTTCGATCTCTTCGATGTTGTCGAGGCCGCCGAGTCCGGCGACGATCTTCTCAGCCTTGGTGGCCATGTTCCCTCTCCCTGAATTCCCTGATGCGAACCGCGATGTGAACCGCTTTTTCGCAGTAACCCACAGTTGGCCCAACTTCGCGAGCGATTGTGCCGGGTGTACCGAAGGATGACGTCAGTGATGACGTCGCAGCAACCCAATCGTCCGTAGCTGGTCTACACCACCTGACAGGCGGTCGCCAAACGATGAGTGCCGAGAGCGCCGAGACCGAGATCAGCCCGGCCCGCCGGCGCTGGCAGGCAGCGTTCCAGGGCCTGCAGAAGATGGGGCGCAGTCTTCAGCTGCCGATCGCGGTGCTGCCGGCCGCGGGCATCCTCAACCGGCTCGGCCAGCCTGACGTGTTCGGGGACGACGGGCTCGGCTGGACCGATGTGGCGAAGGTGATGGCGGGTGCGGGCGCGGCACTGCTCGACGGTTCCCTCGGGCTGCCCCTGCTGTTCTGCATCGGCGTGGCCATCGGCATGGCGAAGAAGTCGGACGGTTCGACGGCGCTGGCGGCGGTGGCGGGATTCCTCGTCTACTACAACGTGTTGCGGCAGTTCCCGGAGGACTGCGCACCGGGTTCGAAGGTGATCCCGAACATCGGGTGCCAGGCGACCGACAACACGGTGGGGGCCTTCACCTACCAGAATCCCGGGGTGTTCGGCGGGATCGTCGTGGGCTTGCTGACGGCGTTCTTCTGGCAGCGGTACCACCGCACGAAGCTGGTGGACTGGCTGGGCTTCTTCAACGGGCGGCGCCTGGTGCCGATCATCATGGCGTTCGTGGCGATCGCGTTCGCCGCGTTGTGTCTGTGGGTCTGGCCGCCGATCGGCGACGCACTGGAGAGTTTCAGCGACTGGCTGGACGGGCTGGACGCGTGGGGTGCGGGCATCTTCGGTGTCGCGAACCGGGCGTTGCTGGTGATCGGCCTGCACCAGTTCCTGAACGTGCCCATCTGGTTCCAGTTCGGCAGCTTCACGAAGCCGGACGGCACGGTGGTGCACGGTGACATCAACATGTTCCTGGCGGGCGACCCGGATGCGGGGCAGTTCACCTCCGGCTTCTTCCCGATCATGATGTTCGCGCTGCCCGCGGCGGCGCTGGCGATCACGCACTGTGCGAAGCCGTCGCGCCGCAAGGAGGTCGGCGGTCTGATGCTGTCCGTGGCGCTGACGTCGTTCGTGACCGGCATCACCGAGCCGATCGAGTACTCGTTCCTGTTCGTCGCGCCGCTGCTGTACGCGGTGCACGCGGTGCTGACGGGGGCGTCGATGGCGGTGACATGGGGGCTGGGGGTGCACGACGGCTTCAGCTTCTCCGCCGGGCTCATCGACTACGTCATCAACTGGAACCTGGCGACGCGGCCGTGGGGGATCATCCCGATCGGTCTGTGCTTCGCGGCCGTCTACTACGCGATCTTCCGTTTCGCGATCACGAAGTTCGATCTGAAGACCCCCGGGCGTGAGCCGGAGGAGGAGCGGGAGGACGTCACGAAGGCCTAGCCGGAGGCCGGTTCGGGGGCCGGTTGCGGGGGCGGTGCGCGGGCCCGGCCCGGGGCTCGGCCAGGAGGCCCTCGGCCGTAGCCGAGCGTAATACCACGATTACGGGAATCGTGGGTTCCTTATGCCACCTTCATCGTGCTACAACATGGTCTACACCACTGAGTGGTGTAGACCACCACCCGATGGAGGAAGTCTATGAGCACCGCCACCGCGCCCACGGCGGCCCCCTCGAAGAAATGGGGCTCCGGCCTTCTGCAGGGGCTGCAGAAGGTCGGCCGCAGCCTTCAGCTCCCGATCGCCGTGCTGCCGGCGGCGGGTCTGCTGCTCCGCTTCGGCCAGGCCGACGTGCACGACAAGCTGCACCTGCCCGACAAGGTCACGGCGGTGTTCGCGACCGCGGGCGGTGCGATCTTCGACAACCTGCCGATGCTGTTCTGCATCGGTGTCGCGATCGGCTTCGCCAAGAAGTCGGACGGCTCCACGGCGCTGGCCGCGCTGGTCGGGTTCCTGGTCTACAGCAACGTGCTGAAGGCGTTCCCGGTCTCCGAGGCCAAGGTCCAGGCGGGTGCGGACATAGCCGCGACCTACAACAACCCCGGTGTCCTCGGCGGCATCGTGATGGGTCTGCTGGGCGCGGTGGTCTGGCAGCGGTTCCACCGCACGAAGCTGGTGGACTGGCTCGGCTTCTTCAACGGCCGCCGTCTGGTGCCGATCATCATGGCGTTCGTCGGCACGGTGATGGGTGTCTTCTTCGGTCTGGTCTGGGAGCCGATCGGTGAGGTCATCTCGAACTTCGGCGAGTGGATGACGGGCCTCGGCGCGTTCGGCGCGGGTCTGTTCGGTCTCATCAACCGCGCGCTGATCCCGGTCGGCATGCACCAGTTCGTGAACACCGTCTCCTGGTTCCAGATCGGCGACTTCACGAACGCGGCCGGCGACGTCGTCCACGGCGACCTCAACCGCTTCTTCGCGGGTGACCCGACGGCCGGCCAGTTCATGTCCGGCTTCTTCCCGATCATGATGTTCGGTCTGCCGGCCGCCGCCCTGGCCATCGCGCACACCGCCCGCCCCGAGCGCCGCAAGGCCGTGCTCGGCATGATGATCTCGCTCGCGCTGACCTCCTTCGTGACCGGTGTCACCGAGCCCATCGAGTTCTCGTTCATGTTCATCGCGCCGCTGCTGTACGCGATCCACGCGGTGCTGACGGCCCTGTCCATGGCGATCACCTGGGCCCTGGGCGTCCACGCGGGCTTCACCTTCTCCGCGGGCTTCATCGACTACGCGCTGAACTGGAACCTGGCCACCAAGCCCTGGCTGATCATCCCGATCGGTCTGGTGTTCGGCGCGATCTACTACGTGGTCTTCCGCTTCGCGATCACGAAGTTCAACCTCCCCACCCCGGGCCGTGAGCCCGAGGAGGAGGTCGAGGACCTCACCAAGGCGTAGGTACGCGGCACGCCCGCGCAGGACACGCGAAGGCCCCCGGAGCCCTGAACCGCTCCGGGGGCCTTCTGCGTGGCGTCGGCTCTAGATCTCGTACGTCATCCGGGGCGCTGCCAGTTCCACCGGGCCGTCGAACACCGCGCGGGCGTCCGCCAGGTTGACCCGGGGGTCGGTCCACGGCGGGATGTGGGTCAGTACGAGCTTCCTCGCGCCCGCCCTGTTCGCCGTCTCGCCGGCCTCGCGGCCGTTGAGGTGCAGGTCGGGGATGTTCTCCTTGCCGTGCGTGAAGGCTGCCTCGCACAGGAAGAGGTCGGTGTCGCGGGCGAGGTCGTCCAGCGCGGGGCTGACACCGGTGTCGCCGGAGTAGGTCAGCGACCTGCCGCCGTGTTCGACGCGGATGCCGTAGGCCTCCACCGGGTGCGCCACGCGTTCGGTGTGCACGGTGAACGGGCCGACGTCGAAGGTGGACGGCTTGACCGTGTGGAAGTCGAAGACCTCGCTCATGGAGGAGGCCGACGGGGTGTCGGCGTAGGCCGTGGTCAGGCGGTGCTCCGTGCCCTCCGGGCCGTAGACCGGGATGGGGGCGCAGCGCCCGCCGTCGTGCCGGTAGTAGCGCGCGACGAAGTAGGCGCACATGTCGATGCAGTGGTCGGCGTGCAGATGACTCAGGAAGATCGCGTCGAGGTCGTAGAGACCGCAATGGCGCTGCAACTCGCCCAGGGCGCCGTTGCCCATGTCGAGAAGCAGCCGGAAGCCGTCGGCCTCGAGGAGGTAGCTCGAGCAGGCCGATTCCGCGGACGGGAACGACCCCGAGCAGCCGACGACGGTGAGCTTCATGAAGGCGAAACCTCCGCTGGCGGGAAACCGAGAAGTACCGGGTGAGGTCCGGGGGACGGATCGTGGAACGAATGATCGTTAAATGGGGCGACGGGGGTCGTGCGGTGCGTCGAGCGTAAGGCGCAAAACCCCGGGTCGCTCCTCCGCCAGGGGCCGTTGTGGGCGAACTCACCTGTGGTGTCACCGGTTCGGCTGGACCGGGGGCACGGGAAGTGGTGATGGGGCGCGCGGCGGCGCTCGCGCGCCGGTAACGTCGTCGTATGGACACGTCCTGGTGGCTCGCGCTCGCGGCGGTGATACTGCTCGCGCTGGTCGCGACGCTCGTGGACGGCTGGGGGCGGGGCCGGCGACCGAAGCGGCGCGGGACCCGGCCGCCGGGCCGGACGACGGGGCGGCCTTCGGGCCGGCCGACCCGGGGCCACGGCTTCGCCGGCCGTCCCCAGCCGGCGGAAATCTGGTGGGCGGACGTGCCGTTCGAGGACGGTCCGGGGATGAAGGACCGGCCGTGTCTGGTGCTCATGGTGCGCGGTGACCGCGCCACCGTCGCGAAGATCACCAGCAAGTACCACGACGAGCGGGCCGGGGTGATCCCGCTGCCGCCGGGTGCCGTGGGCGACGCGCAGGGGCGGCCGAGCTTCCTGGAGACGGACGAGCTGCGCCAGGTCCGGGTGAGCGACTTCCGGCGCAGGGTTGGTGTGGTGGACCCGGTCCTGTGGGACCAGGTCCGTCACCTGGCTACCTGAAACCCTACGCCCAGAGCTGGCCCTGCACGGTCTCGATCGCTTCCTCGGTGGTGGCCGCGGTGTAGACGCCCGTGGACAGGTACTTCCAGCCGCCGTCGGCGACGACGAACGCGATGTCGGCGCTCTCCCCCGCCTTCAGCGCCTTCCTGCCGACGCCGATCGCCGCGTGCAGGGCCGCGCCCGTGGAGACGCCCGCGAAGATGCCCTCCTGCTGGAGGAGTTCGCGGGTGCGGGTCACGGCGTCCGCCGAGCCGACCGAGAAGCGGGTGGTCAGGACGGAGGCGTCGTACAGCTCGGGTACGAATCCCTCGTCGAGGTTGCGCAGGCCGTAGACCAGGTCGTCGTAGCGCGGCTCGGCGGCGACGATCTTCACGTCCGGCTTGTTCTCGCGGAGGAAGCGGCCGACGCCCATCAGGGTGCCCGTCGTGCCGAGGCCGGCGACGAAGTGGGTGATGGACGGGAGGTCGGCGAGGATCTCGGGGCCGGTGGTGGCGTAGTGGGCGCCGGCGTTGTCGGGGTTCCCGTACTGGTAGAGCATCACCCAGTCGGGGTGCTCGGCGGAGAGCTCCTTGGCGACGCGGACCGCGGTGTTGGAGCCGCCCGCGGCCGGGGAGGAGATGATCTCGGCGCCCCACATGCCGAGCAGGTCCCGGCGCTCCTGCGAGGTGTTCTCGGGCATCACGCAGACCATGCGGTAGCCCTTGAGCTTGGCCGCCATGGCGAGGGAGATGCCGGTGTTGCCGCTCGTCGGTTCCAGGATGGTGCAGCCGGGGGTGAGCCGGCCGTCCTTCTCGGCCTGCTCGACCATGTGCAGGGCGGGGCGGTCCTTGACCGAGCCGGTGGGGTTGCGGTCCTCGAGCTTCGCCCAGATGCGGACGTCGGCGGACGGCGAGAGCCGCGGCAGGCGCACCAGAGGGGTGTTGCCCACCGCGGCCAGCGGGGAGTCGTAGCGCATGGGGTCCGGCGGCCGATCAGGCCATGCCGCCGGCCACGGCCGGCAGGATGGTCACGGTGTCGCCGTCGGTCAGCTTGGTGTCGATGCCGTCGACGAAGCGGACGTCCTCGTCGTTCAGGTACACGTTGACGAAGCGGCGCAGCTTGCCGTCGTCCACGATGCGGGCCCGGATGCCCGTGTGCCGGGTCTCGAGGTCGGTGAACAGGTCGGCGAGGGTGTCACCGTTGCCCTCCACCGCCTTCTGACCGTCGGTGTACTGGCGGAGGATGGTGGGGATGCGGACCTCGATGGCCATGGTTCAGGGCTCCTGTCGGAAGGTGTGGGCGGCGCGGGTTCGTGCGTGTGTGGCTCCCCCACGCTCGGCTGCGCTCGCGCGGGCATGCCCCCATCGGCTCACGGCCGTACGGCGGCGGGTGGTGCGTCAACAGATGGCGCTGGCGAGCCTGCACAGGTCGACGTGCAGCCGCGCCACGAGCAGTGCGCCCGGCGTCTTCTCGCTCACGTCGTTCAGAACCATGGGCTCATCGTATCGATTCCCGGTCCGGCTCCTGGAATGTGATCCCACATCGCGGACGACAGGGGGCCGGGGAGTGAGACGCCCCGGTGCCGTCAGGCCGACGCGCGGCGCACCAGGCGGGTGGGGACGATCACGGAGGACCCGGCCGGAGCCCCGCCCGGAGTCCTGTCCGGAGCCCCGCCCGGAGTCCTGTCCGGTGACCGTTCCGGCGACCCGCCCGGGGTGTCTCGCAGGGTGAGCAGCAGCCGGGCCATCAGCCGGCCCATCTCCTCGGTGTCCTGGTGGACGGTGGTGAGCGGCGGGTCGGTCGTCTCGGCGATGGAGGTGAGGTCGTCGAAGCCGACGACGGCCACGTCCTCGGGAACCCGGCGCCCGCGCTCCCGCAGGGTCTGGAGGGCGCCGGACGCCATGAGGTCGGAGGCGACGAACACGGCGTCGAGGCCGGGGTGGCGGTCCAGCAGCGCGGCCATGGCGTCGGCGCCGCCCTGCCGGGTGTAGTCGGCCCGCTCGACGAGGGGCGGCGAGCCGGCGTCGCGCAGCACGTCCCGGTACCCGGCCAGCCGGTCCGCGGCGGAGTTCTCCTGGTCGTAGGGCCCGGTGACGGTCGCGATCCGCCGCCGCCCGAGGGCGACCAGGTGCTGGACGGCCAGCCGGGCGCCGCCTCGGTTGTCGCCGTCGACACGGGCCTGGCCGGGCCGCACGGGGTCACCGTCGCGCAGCAGCGGGCGGCCGCCGAACACGGCCGGGAGGCCGAGCCGGTCGACGATCTCGGCCAGCCGGTCGCCGGGGCGCAGGGAGAACAGGATCGCGCCGTCGACATGGCCGCCGCCCAGGTAGTCGGCCACGCGCGCGTAGTCGTCGGGTTCCTCCAGGAACAGCAGGACGGCCTGGGCGCCGTGGAGCGCGAGTTCGCGGCGGATTCCGCGCAGGAGGAGGTCGAAGAAGGGGTCGAGGAAGAGCCTGTTCTCGGGCTGGGCGGCGACCACGGAGACGGCGTTCGTGCGGTGGGTGACGAGTTGCCGGGCCCCCTGGTTGGGGACGTAGCCCAGTTCGGAGATCACCCGGCGGACCCGGTCGACGACCTCCGCCCGTACCCGGGCCTCCCCGTTGATCACCCGGGACACGGTCGACTTCGACACTCCCGACTGCCGGGCGACGTCTTCGAGCGTGGGGCGCCGTACGTGCGAGCGTTGCGTCAACACCATCTCCGTTGGGGCGAGTTGTGCGTGCACCTTGCGGAAACGGTATCCGGCGGGCGGGGGTCGGCGCCGGGGCCGGGGCCTGTCCCGCGCTAGACGACCGGCTTGCCGGTCAGTTCCACGCCGGCCGCGCGCAGTTCCTCCAGGGCCCGGTCGGTGCTCTCCTTGGCCACGCCCGCGGTGAGGTCCAGCAGGACCTGGGTGCGGAAGCCCTCGCGGGCCGCGTCCAGGGCGGTGGCGCGTACACAGTGGTCGGTGGCGATGCCGACGACGTCCACCTCGTCGATCTGGCGGTCCCGCAGCCAGTCGCCCAGCGTCGCGCCGTTCTCGTCGGCGCCCTCGAAGCCGCTGTACGCGGCCGCGTAGGCGCCCTTGTCGAAGACGGCGTCGACGGCGCCGGAGGCGACGGCGGGCGCGAAGTTGGGGTGGAAGCCGACGCCCTCCGTGCCCGCCACGCAGTGCGCGGGCCAGGAGTGCACGTAGTCGGGGTTGTCGGCGAAGTGGCCGCCGGGCGCGATGTGGTGGTCGCGGGTGGCCACCACATGCCGGTATCCGGCGGGCGCCTGCCCGATCAGCTCGGTGATGGCGGCGGCCACGTCGGCGCCGCCGGCCACCGCGAGGCTGCCTCCCTCGCAGAAGTCGTTCTGCACGTCTACGACGATCAAGGCGCGGCGCATGGTCGGTGTCCTTCGACTGAGGATGAAGTAATTGAGCCTAGAGACTTTGTCGGCCCCGCGGGAGGGGGCGTCGCCCGGCGTGCGCCGGGCACACGCCCTAATTACCCGACAGGCCCTGTACATACTCCGTGGGAATGACGGGTTCCCCGCGCGACAGCTGGGTCGCGGAGAGGGGCAGGCCGGCGCGGGCCGCGATGTGGCGGTCACGGACGGCGTCCAGGGGCTCGCGGCCGACGACCTCGCCGCCCTTGACCAGCTCGACGAGCAGCTGGTGGCCGGCCAGTGCGGCGGGGACGGCGCCGGTGCCGACGACCTCGGCCTCGGCCACCCCGTGCGCGTCGGGCCGGCGCGCCGCCCACTTGCGGCCGCCGATGGAGGTCTTGCCGCCGGAGGACTTCTTCGCCACCGGCACCAGCGGCGCGCGCGGGTCGGCGGATCCGGCGCGGGCGACCAGCTTGTAGACCATCGAGCAGGTCGGGTGTCCGGAGCCGGTCACCAGCTGGGTGCCGACGCCGTACGCGTCGACGGGGGCCGCGGCCAGTGAGGCGATGGCGTACTCGTCGAGGTCGGAGGTGACGACGATCCGGGTGTCCGTCGCGCCGAGCTCGTCGAGCTGCTGGCGCACCCGGTGGGCGACGAGGATCAGGTCGCCGGAGTCGATGCGGACCGCGCCGAGCTCGGGCCCGGCGACCTCGACGGCCGTCCGGACGGCCTCGGCGACGTCGTACGTGTCGACGAGCAGGGTGGTGCCCCGGCCGAGCGAGTCGACCTGGGCCTGGAAGGCGTCCCGCTCGGTGTCGTGCAGGAGGGTGAAGGCGTGGGCGCTGGTGCCCACGGTGGGAATGCCGTAGCGGAAGCCGGCGGCCAGGTCGGAGGTGGTGGCGAAGCCGCCGACGTAGGCGGCGCGGGCGGCGGCGACCGCGGCCAGCTCGTGGGTGCGGCGGGCGCCCATCTCGATCAGCGGGCGCTCGCCCGCGGCGGAGGACATCCGGGAGGCGGCGGCCGCGATCGCGGAGTCGTGGTTGAGGATGGAGAGGATCACGGTCTCGAGGAGCACGCACTCGGCGAAGGAGCCCTCGACGCGCATGATCGGCGAGCCCGGGAAGTAGACCTCGCCCTCCGGGTAGCCCAGGATGTCACCCGAGAAGCGGTATCCGGCGAGCCACTCCAGGGTCTCGTCGTCGA
This sequence comes from Streptomyces sp. Root1310, assembly GCF_001426425.1. Classification (NCBI taxonomy): domain Bacteria; kingdom Bacillati; phylum Actinomycetota; class Actinomycetes; order Kitasatosporales; family Streptomycetaceae; genus Streptomyces; species Streptomyces sp. Root1310. Next base: position 1,474,400 of record NZ_LMEQ01000001.1, read on the forward strand.
CGATGTTCCGCTCGCGCAGGAAGCCGAGGACGTCCGCGTCGAAGCGGAGGTTCTCGACGGCGTCCAGGACCCGCCCGGTGCCCGCGACGACGCCGTAGCGCCGACCCTCCGGCAGCCGCCGGGTGAAGACCTCGAACACGCTGCGCCGTTCGGCCGTGCCCGCTTTCAGGGCCGCCTGGAGCATCGTCAGTTCGTACTGGTCCGTGAAGAGCGCCGTCGACGGCACATCCACCGGCAGCCCAAGGTCCGCAACGTCCACTTACCTCACCCAGTCCGTGACTCTCCGGCTACCCCAGGCGCGGCCGGGGGCCCGGGGGTTGTCCCCCGGTGTGTGCAGCATGGCAATGGATGGTACTCCCTTTTCGTCGGTGTGACGATTTCCCGGATGCGTGGCAGCATGGGCTTGTGACGTCACCCGCTCCCCTAGAGATCGAACGCACCGAGTCGGCGGAGGAGGTCTTCGCCGTACCCGAGCCGGACGTCCCCTGGGTCACGATCGTGCACAACGACCCGGTCAACCTCATGAGCTACGTGACGTACGTCTTCCAGTCGTACTTCGGGTACAGCAAGGACAAGGCCACCAAGCTCATGATGGACGTCCACCACAAGGGCCGGGCGGTCGTCTCCAGCGGCTCGCGCGAGGAGATGGAGCGCGACGTGCAGGCGATGCACGGATACGGCCTGTGGGCCACCCTCCAGCAGGACCGGAAGTAGCCTGCCCTCCTATGCCTGGACACTTCGAACCGCTCCCCGGCGGCGGCGCGGCCGTCGCACTCGACGACGTCGAGATCTCCATCATCCGGTCGCTGGCCGTGCAGCTTTTGGAGCTCATCGGCCCCGGCCCGGCCGAGGACGCCCCCGACGACCCGCTCGCCGAGCTCTTCGCCGAGGGGCCGAGCGAGCCGCCCGCCGACCCGGTGCTGCGCCGCCTCTTCCCGGACGCCTACACCGACCCGGAGGGCACCTCGAAGGGCGGGCGGGCGGACGAGCAGAAGGCGCACTCCGCCGAGTTCCGCCGCTACACCGAGAACGACCTGCGGGCCGGCAAGCGCGAGAACGCCCTCACGGTGGTCCGCTCGCTGGACGCGCTGGCCTCCGAGGCGGCCGGCGCGGGCGGGGCGGTGCTGAAGCTGACCCCGCAGCAGTCCCAGCAGTGGCTCCGCGCGCTGAACGACCTGCGCCTCGCGATCGGCTCCCGCCTGGAGATCACCGACGAGGACGACACCGACCTCCTCTACCGGCTGCCGGACGAGGACCCGCGCAAGCCGATGGTGATGGCGTATCTGTGGCTGGGCGGGCTCCAGGAGACGCTCGTGACGACCCTTCTGCCCTGATTCCTTCGCTTTTTTGTTCGCTCAGAGGACGCTCAAATCCGGATAACGATCGCGTCAACGCGACGGCCGGGAGTGTCCTCTTTGTGTCTCGTTCATCCGCTTCTTCTTGTGTCGTGCGCCACAGCCCACCCGGGTGATCAATATTGCGGGCGTGATAAATCTTCACGACCGCCCGGCGAACACCACCCGTATGTTCGGCCGGGTGCGCCACCGAGCCGGTTGATCGCCGGCCAGGCATCGCTCCATCAATCCGGGGGGATCGAAACCCGATCCGAGGCCGACGAGAGGCCCGGGTCGGCATGGAGAAAGGCGCATCACACATGACCTCTGAGAAGGTCACTGACACCGCTGTCACTGACACTCCCGAAGAGGGGTACGAGCGCGGACTCGGCAGCCGCCAGGTCCAGATGATCGCGATCGGCGGCGCCATCGGCGTCGGGCTCTTCCTGGGTGCCGGGGCGAACATCGCCAAGGCCGGTCCCAGCCTCATCCTGATGTACGCCCTCGCGGGCGGGATCATCTTCTTCATCATGCGGGCGCTGGGCGAGCTGCTGCTCTACCGCCCGGTCTCGGGTTCGTTCGCGGAGTACTCGCGCGAGTTCCTCGGCCCGTTCTTCGGCTACTTCACCGGCTGGACGTACTGGCTGATGTGGGTCGTCACCGGCATGGCCGAGCTGACGGCCGCCGCGATCTACGTCAACTACTGGTTCCCGGCCGTCCCCCAGTGGGTGACCGCACTGGTCTTCCTGGTGATCCTGTTCGGGGTCAACCTGATCTCCGTGAAGCTCTTCGGCGAGCTGGAGTTCTGGTTCTCGATGGTGAAGGTCACCGCGCTGATCGGCATGATCGTCATCGGCCTGGGCGTCCTCACCTTCGGCTTCAGCAGCGCCGGCGACACGGCCGCGGTCTCCAACCTGTGGGCCTTCGACGGCTTCTTCCCCAAGGGCGTCGGCTCGTCCCTGATGACCCTGCAGGGCGTCATGTTCGCCTACCTCGCGGTCGAGCTGGTCGGTGTCACGGCGGGCGAGTCGCAGGACCCGGAGAAGACGCTCCCGAAGGCGATCAACACCCTTCCGTGGCGTATCGCGCTGTTCTACGTCGGCGCGCTCACGGTCATCCTCTGCGTCGTGAAGTGGACGGAGTTCGCGCCGGGCGTGAGCCCGTTCGTGGAGGCGTTCGCGAAGATCGGCATCCCGGCGGGCGCCGGCATCGTGAACTTCGTCGTGCTGACGGCGGCCCTGTCCTCCTGCAACTCGGGCATGTACTCGACGGGCCGGATGCTGCGGAACCTGGCCGACAGCGGCGAGGCCCCCGCGGTCTTCCGCAGGCTGTCGTCGACGAAGACCCCCGCCTTCGGCATCACGGTCTCGGTCCTGTTCATGGGCATCGGCGTGATCCTGAACTACGTCGTCCCCGAGAAGGCCTTCGGCTACGTCACCTCGGTGGCCACCGCGGCCGGCATCTGGACCTGGCTGATGATCCTGATCAGCCACGTCCTCTACCGCCGCGCGGTCGTCGCGGGCCGGCTGCCCGCCTCGTCCTTCCCGGCCCCCGGCGGCTCGGCGTTCAGCTGGGTGGCCATCGTCTTCCTGCTCTTCGTCACCGGCCTGATCGCGTACGACGCCGACTCCCGGGTCTGCCTCTACGTGATGGCGGGCTGGGCGGTCGCGCTCGGTATCGGCTGGGCGGTCCTGAAGGGCCGCAACCCGGAGATCACCGAACGGCGCGAGCCGGAGTTCGAGAAGGTCGGCTGACCGACCGGAGGACCATCCCCGGGACGTCCGGCCGCAGGGAGCACTCGTGGCGCCCCCTGCGGCAGCCGCTCAGGACGTCCGCGATGTGGGCCGTTCCGTACCACTCCTCGGTACGGAACGGCCCCTTTGCTTATCCTGGCGACCATGCTGACCATCACCCAGGCCCTGCACGACCAGATCGTCGCCCACGCGCGCAAGGACCACCCCGACGAGGCGTGCGGCGTGGTCGCGGGTCCGGCGGGCACGGACCGCCCGGAACGTTTCATCCCGATGCTGAACGCGGCCATGTCGCCCACGTTCTACGAGTTCGACTCGGGCGACCTGTTCAAGCTCTACCGCGAGCTGGACGACCGCGACGAGGATCCGGTGATCATCTACCACTCCCACACCGCCACGGAGGCGTACCCGTCCCGCACGGACATCTCGTACGCGAACGAGCCGGGCGCGCACTACGTGCTGGTGTCGACGGCGGACACGGACGGCGGGGGCGAGTTCCAGTTCCGCTCGTTCCGCATCGTGGACGCGGTGGTCACGGAGGAGGACGTACGGGTCGTCGAGGCGTACTGAGGCGCGCACCGCGTTCCGGCGGCCCCCGCGCCTAGGCGGCCGCCGCCGTGCCCCGCAGCAGCGAGCGGATGGGGCGCCACAGCTCCGGTACGGCCACCACGCCGATCGGGACACCTCCGCCGGGGGCCGTGCGCCAGATCAGGCCGTCCGGGTGGTGGAGCACCGCCGTGACCTCGTCCGGGGTGGGGGGCGCCGCGTTGCCGCGCAGGTAGACGGCCCGCAGGCCCAGGTTGCGGAGCCTGGTCAGGGCGCGGGCCCGGTTCCGGGCGTGGACCAGCACGCGAACGTCCGCGGAGGGGCCCGGGAGGCCCTCCACGGCGATGGGGCTGGGCAGGTTCAACGCCACCACCACCATGCCGTCGGGCAGCTTGCAGAAGCCTCCTGCGGCCATGCGGTCACACCCCCGTGCGCGTCGGTATCGAGGTCGTCGCCGGGGCCGGCGCCGAGGTCGCTGTCGATGTCTGTGTCGATGCCTGCGTCGATGCAGGTGTCAATAAGAAGGGCACAGGAGGCACCTAAACACGATCGGCGGCAACCCGCCAGGGGGTTGCCGCCGATACGTGTCTGACCTGCGAAAACGTCGACTACTTGGTCGACGGACCGACCTTCACCTTGATCGTCGAACCGCTGAGCGGCTCGTTGACGATCTTGATCGAGGTGTTGGTGTCAGTGACCTTGACGCCCGCGAGCGGGGTCGCCGCGTCGTAGTACGTGGACTTGCCGTCGTCGAAGACCGGGACACCCGGACGCGACTTGATCTTGACCGCGACGTCCGCCCTGTGCAGCGTGATCGCGTCCGTCCGGTACTGGCTGAAGGGCGAGTCGAAGCTCTGCAGACGGGCGTTCATGACGGAGCCGTCGGCCCACTTCAGCGCGGTCGGGTGCGAGTCGACCGGGAGGATCAGGCCCTCACCCGGGTGCTGGCTGGTGTTGTCGTCCGCCTGCGAGGTGTCCCACTTCCAGATCAGCAGACCGTTCTGGTAGGCGTAGTGCTCCACCCAGTCGGGCCGGGTCGTCGAGAAGCCGAAGTTGTACGGGCCGACCTTGAGGGTCTTGTCGTACGACACGTACTGGCGGTTCTCGGCGATGTAGTACTGGGCGTAGTCGTCCGTGATGGACGCGCCGATCCGGGAGAAGCCGGTCGCCGTCCACGCCGCGTCCGCGGTCTCCGCGTTGTCGGAGAACAGGGTGGCGCCGTCCGCCGTCACCTTGATCTCGTCGGCCGCGAAGCCCTTCTGGGCCACGCCGCCGTCGGTGGCGTAGCGGAAGCGGAGGCTGATCTTCTGGCCCGCGTAGGCGTTCAGCGGGAAGGTCAGCTTCTGGTAGGCGTCGACCGTGCCGGTGAGGGCGGGCTTGCCGCTGCCGTCACGCGGGATGGCGCTGCCGTCGGCCAGGGTGCCGTCGACCGGCGTCCAGTTGGCGCCGTCGGTGGAGACCTCGGTGTACAGGTAGTCGTAGTCCTGCTCGATGTCCCACCAGCCGTCCAGGGACAGCGAGGCCGACGTCTTGCCGGTCAGGTCCACCGCGCGGGTCAGGGTGTTGCGCAGGTCGTCGCCGCTGCCGCTCCACCACTGCGTGGCGCCCTCGGCCGGGGCGACCACCTCGGTGGTGACCTCCTTCTCCGGCAACTGGACCACGAGGGCCTGGGCGTTCTTGGTGTTGTACTCCGCGACGCCGAGCGTGTGCGTGGACTTCACGCCCGCCTTGGCCACGTCGTAGTCCAGCCAGCCCAGCTGGAGCTTGTCCCAGGCGTTCATGTCGCCGGGCAGGTCGCCGATGGCCTCCTTGCCGGTGCCGAGCCAGGAACCGGAGGACATCAGGGTCCAGAAACCGGTGGAGTTCTCGCCGCCGCCGGAGGTGTCGTACTCGTCCGGCAGACCGAGGTCGTGGCCGTACTCGTGCGCGTAGACGCCGAGTCCGCCGTTCTCCGGCTGGATGGTGTAGTCGCCGACCCAGATGCCGGTGTCGCCGACCTGGGCGCCGCCGAGCTTGTTGGTGTCCGGGCCGGTGGAGCCGGCGTCGGTGCCGAAGGCGTACCAGCGGTGCGCCCAGATGGCGTCCTCGCCCTGGGCGCCGCCGCCCGCGGACTCGTCCTCGCCGGCGTGCACGATCTGGAAGTGGTCGATGTAGCCGTCCGACTCGTTGAAGTCGCCGTCGCCGTCGTAGTCGTAGCGGTCCCACTGGTCGAACTCGGCCAGCTCCGCCTTGATCTCGGCGGCGGTGGCGCCGGCCGCCTCACGCTCGGCGACCCAGGCGTTGACGCCGTCCTGGACCGCGTACCAGGCGCCGGTGGAGGCGCTGTTGGAGCCGTAGCGGGCCTCGTTGTACGGGACCTTGACCCAGTCGGTCACCTCGCCGTCGACCGAGTAGCGGCCCGAGGACTGCTTCTCGTAGTACTTCTTCAGCGACTCGGTGTTCTTGCCGGTGCCGAAGTACAGCTCCTGGAAGTGCTTCTGGTTGTAGTCCGCCTGCCAGGCGGTGGAGTTGTCCTTGGTGCGGTCCGGCGCGGCTATCTGGTTGTGCAGCGGGCCGGCCGTGCCGCCGTAGCGGCTGTCGACCTGGTCGCCGAACTCGACGAGGATCGTGAAGATCTTGTCGGTCTTCTCGCGGCCGAGCTCGACGTACTTGCTGTCGCCCTTGCGGCTCTTGAGCTGGACGACCTTCGAGCCGTCCCGGTTCTTGACCGACGCCTCGCCGGATATGACCTGCTCGATGGCCTCCTCGCGCTGCGCCTCCTGGGTCTTGCTGAGCGGGCCGTCGAAGTCGTGCTCCTTGGCCTTGGCCGGCTGCGGGTCCTGCCGGTCCACCGCCGGGGCCTTCGCCGAGGTGTTGTCGGCGGCCTGTGCCACGGCGAACGTCGAGAACGTCGCCGAGGCCGCCGCAAGGGCGACGACCGTGGCGGCCGTCCTGAACGTCCAGGATCTACTGGTCACTTGATGTCCTCCCACGCACGCGTCCGGACGCGCGGAAAGGGGGGATCCCTGTCAAGGAAGGTCCGCGCGCTGTTATACGCGTGTAGTCAAGTGACGCCATTTGACTACTGGTTTACGAGAAAAGACAGACCTTGACTTGGACAAGTCAACTGCATTATTGGGAGCGTGTGTTCGCATTGCGGACATGCGACTGTAACGTGACGGAGGCCTCGACAGGCGCGCAGGACAGTCCACTTGATGGACGCCATGACTCCGTGCGCCCCCTGTGCACCGGCACCGTGGGTTAGGTCACGCTTACCGTTCGTTCCGCTCGGGCATGCAGCCGATTAGAGTCGAGACCGCCCCCGCTTCCGAGGACACCGATTGCCATGCCTCGTCCGACTGTCGCACAGCTCACGTACGGTTCCTGCACCGTCATCTGCTCGACGCTCGCCATGCTGCTGCTGTCACAGACGAGTTCGGGCCCCGGGATCGCGGTCGTCGTCGTCGCCGCGGTCGCGCTCGGCTTGCTCGTCGCCATGACGGTGCCGGTGCCGAAGCCGTCCAGGACCCCCGTGGCCCGCTCCACGACCCGTTCCGTGATCCGACCCGCGGCCCGCTCCACGGCGAGCGTGCCCGCGAGCCGGCCCGAGCCCGTCACCGTTCCCGCGCGCGCCCCCGTGCACGCGTCGGTCCGGGCTTCGGTCGCCTCCGCATCCGAGCCCGTCCGGGAGCCCACGGCCCCCTGACGCACGTGCGCATGACGCAGGGCCCGCACCTCGTGGTGCGGGCCCTGCGTCATGCGCGCGGCCGGCTCAGCGCGTGCTGACCACCACCGTCTTGGCCGCCTTGTCGTGCAGACCCTGCTTGTAGGGCTTGTCGAAGTAGCTCCAGCCGCCGCAGATCGCCGTCCACACGCAGGCGCAGCAGAACGCGAACGGCACCCACAGCACCAGGGCGCGGATCAGCGAGGTCTGCGCGGAGGGTGTGGAGCCGTTGTCGAGGTTGGCCACCCGCATGCCGAGCCACTTCTTGCCCAGCGTCTGGCCCGACTTGGCGGTCAGGATCGTGTCGTACGCGACGTACAGGATCGCGGCGAGGAGTTCCCGTCCGAAGGTCTTGCCGAACTCGATGTCGTCCGCGTCCACCGTGTACTGCGCGACCCCGAAGGCCCAGGCCAGCAGGGACACCACGATGAAGACGAGGATCATGTCGATGATCCGGGCCAGCGTGCGCTTGCCGCTGTCGGCGAGCGGGGGCATCCCGGAGAGCGGGTCGGCCGGGTAGCCGCCGTAGGGGTCGCCGCCCTGCGGACCCCCGCCGTACGGACCGCCACCGTAGGGAGGGGGCTGACCCGACCCGCCGCCGTACGGATCGCGCGATGCGTCGTACGGCGAGCCCTGCCCCTCACCGGACGGGGGCCGACCCTGCCCGTACGGGGGCTGCGGGGGCTCCTGCTGCGGGGGCCGCTTCCTGAACGGGTCGTCGTCCGGCGGCTCGCCGCCGCCGGAGCCGGGGGGCGGTTCGGTGGTCATGCCCCCGAGTCGACCCCGAACCCGCGGACTCCGCATCCGGCGAGCGGCCGTCCGGGGGACGGGGTGCCGGGGTACGGGGGGCCGGGCGTTCGGGCGTGCAGAGGTGCCGAGGTGCCGAGGTGCGGGCGTACGAGGAGTACGGGGGTGCGGGAGTACGAGGGTGCGGGTCAGCCGGCGACGAACGTGTGGGCCGCCTTGTCGTGCCAGCACTGCCGCCACGGCTTGTCGAACAGGCCCCATACGACGCCCACCACACCGACCACGAGCAGACCGGGCACGCTGTAGACGAGCCAGCGGCCCAGCGCCGCCCGGAAGGACGGGGGTTCGCCGCCCTCGATGTCCCGCACCTGGAGGCCGAACAGCTTCTTGCCCAGCGTGCGGCCCCACTTGGCGGTCGGCAGGGCTTCGTACACGATCCCGAAGACCAGCAGCACGGCGAGGACGATCCCGAGGTACACCGACGTCGTGCCGTCGAGCAGCCAGACGGTGACGGTCTCTCCGGTGAGCTTGGCGGCGTCGACCTTCGCGGTCACGTGGTCGACGGCCTTCACCCCCAGCGGCACGGCGGCGGCGGAGGTGACGGCCGCGACGACGAGCGTGTCCACGAGACGGGCGGCCAGCCGCTTGCCGAGACCCGCGGGACGGGCCTCGGACGCCCGCCGGGCGGCCGCCTGGAAGATGTCGTCGACCGGCGGCTTCCAGGGCGCGACGGGACCGTCCTCGGCTCCGGCGAGCTGGTGCACCTGCTGCGCCCACGAGGACTGCCCGCCGCCGGGACCCGCGGCCATCGGCACGGCACCCTGCGGAGGCTGCGGCTGAGGGCCGCCTTGCCGGGGCACGCTCGGAGCGCCCTGCTGGGCACCGGGGGCGGGGGCGGGTGCGGACGTCCGGGCGCCGGGCTGCGCGTCCGGCTGCGCGCCGGACTGCGCGGCCGGGAACCCGGCGGGGCCCTGTGGAGCCGGGGCCTGAACCGGGGTGGGAGCGGGGGCGGGTGCCTGTGCGGGAGCCTGTGCGGCGGCCGCGACGTGTGCCGGGCCCTGCGGGGCCGGGACGCCCGGGGTCTGACCCGCCGCCGCACGCTCGGCGGCCGCCTTGCCCGCCCCGAAACCGGGCTTGGCGGCGCCGGGTGCGGCCGGAGCCGCGACCGGACCCTGCGCGCCGACCGGACCCTGTGCGCCGAAGGCGGCGGAAGCGGCTGGTGCGGCGGGTGCGGAGTCGCCGAACCCGGGGGTCCCTGAGGTCCCTGACGTTCCGGGGGTCCCGGGGGCTCCAGGTGCCCCGGGGACCGGCGCGGGGCCGGGGCCCTGGGCGGCGGCGGGGAACGCGGACGCGTTGCCCGCCGGACCGGGCGTGGCCGCCGGCTGCGCGCCGGACACACCGTCCTGCGGGCCCGTGCGCGGGGCCGGCGGGCGGAAGGTGACCGTGCCCTCGTCGGGGACGGGCCCCGGGGAGCCGGAGGTACCGGACGCGGGGGCGGCGGCGCCCGGCGTGGGCCGGCGGAAGACGAACGTGCCCCCGGAGACCACGTCCCCGGCGCCGTCCTCCGGTTCCGCGGGCGGGATCGTGGACGTGCCGTCCGTGCTCGTGGACAGGCCCTCGGGCGGCGCCGGGGCGGGCGAGGGCACCCTCGGGTCGGCGCCCTGCGGGGAGCCCCAGGAGACCCGGCGGTCCTGGTCGCCGCCGAAGCCCGACTGGTGGACGCGGTCGGCACCCCACGCGGAGGCGGGCTCGGGACGGCCGCCGTACGGCTCCGCCGGTGCCGGGTCCTCGTCGAAGAAGTGCGGTCCGGTCTCCTCCACGGAGGCCGGCGGCGAGCCGGGCGGGGGCGTGAGCGGTCGGCCGTCGGAGGGCGCCGGCCGACTGGTGCCCGGTACCCAGGAGGCACCGTTCCAGTACCGGACGTATCCAGGGATGGACGGGTCCGGGTAGTACCCCTCGCGGGGCCTGTCGTCGCCGGGTGCCGGGGTTGGGGCGCTCATGTCCGTCGTCCCGTATCTGCTCGGGGGTGGGATGGGGGGCTCCACATCTATCAGACGGACGCAAGCCCCACTGCCAGTCCTGTCGGACCCGCCCCTTTCCGGGCAACCCCGTGCACGCTCTTCACACGTTCGGAAGGCCCGCCGAAGCCCGGGGCCGGAACCCGCCGAAAAAAGTTCTCCGAACCCGCGTAATGGTTCCGCGCCGGGCCCCTCTCCACTCGTACGGGCCCACCGCGGGTCAGCGCGAGGTCCGTCTCGAGAGGAGAACCGACATGCATCACACCGTGGTGGAACGCGAACTGGAGCTCAGGCTGATCCTGTCGCCGGAGCGCAGCATCCCGGTCCCGGCCCGGCTGGGCTACCGCAGCGACGACCCGTTCGCCGTCCACGTCGCCTTCCACATCAACTCCGAGCACCCGGTCGACTGGACGTTCGCCCGCGAACTGCTCGTGGAGGGCGTGTTCCGGCCGTGCGGGCACGGGGACGTGCGGGTGTGGCCGACGAAGGTGGAGGGGCGCAGCGTCGTGCTGATGGCGCTGAGCTCGCCCGACGGGGACGCCCTGCTCGAGGCGCCCGCGGCGCAGCTCTCGGCCTGGCTGGAGCGGACGCTGCGGGTGGTGCCGCCGGGGACCGAGGCCGGTCAGCTCGGTATCGACGACGGTCTCGCCGAGCTGCTCGCCCCGACTCCCGCGGACGACCTGTGGCTGTGCGACCCGTGGCCGTCGGACGAGTCCATGGACGGGGAGTGAGGCGCAGGCCCGGGGCCCGGTCCCGCTCTCGCTCCCGGGCCCGCTCCCGGTGGTGTCAGAACAGCTTGCCGGGGTTGAGGATGTTCAGCGGGTCGAAGGCCGCCTTGACCGCCCGCTGCATCTCCACGCCCACCGGGCCGATCTCGCGCGCCAGCCACTCCTTCTTCAGCACGCCCACGCCGTGCTCGCCGGTGATGGTGCCGCCGAGTTCCAGGCCGAGGCCCATGATCTCGTCGAAGGAGTCGCGGGCGCGCCGGCACTCGTCGGGGTCGGCCGCGTCGAAGCAGACCGTGGGGTGGGTGTTGCCGTCGCCCGCGTGGGCGACGACCCCGATGGTCAGCCGGTGCTTCTCCGCGATGCGCTCGACGCCTTCGAGCATCTCGCCGAGCCGGGACCGGGGCACGCACACGTCGTCGATCATCGTGGTGCCCTTGACCGCCTCCAGGGCGACGAGCGAGGACCGCCGTGCCTGGAGCAGGAGTTCGGACTCGGCAAAGTCGTCGGCGGGGACCACCTGGGTGGCGCCGGCCGCCTCGCACAGCGCGCCGACGGCGGCGAGGTCGGCCGCCGGGTCCGCGGTGTCGAAGGCGGCCAGCAGCAGGGCCTGCGTCGTCTCCGGGAGTCCCATGTGGGTCAGGTCGTTGACGGCCCTGACCGTCGTACGGTCCATGAGTTCGAGGAGGGACGGGACGTGTCCGCCCGCCATGATCCGGCACACCGCGTCGCAGGCGGCGGCCCCGGACGCGAACTCGGCCGCCAGGACCAGCTGCTGCGGCGGCTGCGGCCGGAGGGCCAGGACCGCCCGGACGACGATCCCCAGCGAGCCCTCCGAGCCCACGAACAGGCGGGTGAGGTCGTATCCGGCGACGCCCTTCGCCGTGCGGCGGCCGGTGGTCATCAGGCGGCCGTCGGCGAGCACGACGTCCAGGCCGAGGACGTACTCGGCCGTCACCCCGTACTTGACGCAGCACAGCCCGCCCGAGGCGGTGCCGATGTTGCCGCCGATCGTGCACATCTCCCAGCTGGAGGGGTCGGGCGGGTAGCAGAGACCGTGTTCGTTCACCGCGCGGGAGAGCGCCGCGTTGACGACGCCCGGTTCGACGACGGCGATCCGGTCGACCGGGTTGATCTCGATGATCCGGTCCATCTTCGTCAGGGAGAGGACGACACAGCCCTCGGAGGCGTTGGCGCCCCCGGACAGCCCGGTGCGGGCGCCCTGCGGGACGACCGGAACGCGCAGTTCGGTCGCCGTGCGCATGACGTGCTGGACCTCTTCGACGGTGCGCGGCAGCACCACGGCGGCGGGGGTGCCGGCCGGGCAGAAACTGGCCATGTCGTTGGCGTAGGAGCCCGTGATGTCCGGGTCGGTGAGGACGGCCTCGGGGGGCAGGCCGACGAGCAGACGGTCGACGAGGTGACGGCTCATGATCACAGGTTCGCACCCGGGGCCATCGGTGTGAACCCCGTCCGCCCGACCCTTCGGCTGACGTCGTACGGTCGTCGTACTGGCGCACAGTGAGCGCCATGGAGAACGCAGAGCGCGCCGGCGAAGAGCGCACCGCCCCCGAAGAGGCCGCCGCGGGCGACGCGGCTCCCGCGGCCCCCGGCAAGGTTTCCCGGCTGCGTCGGCGGGTGCTCGTCGGCTCGCTCGTGGGGTGTCTCGCGCTGGGCGGCGGGGTGCTGCTGTGTCTGCCCGGCGGGGAGCCCGCGGCGCGCCGGGCGCCCTCCCCCGCTCCGGGGGCGCAGGCGGGCACGGCGGTCCGTGCGGGGGTGCCGGCCGCGCTGCCGGATCTGGCGGTGCTGATCGACGAGCGCGAGAGCCGGGTGCGGGCGCATCCGCGGGACGCGCGGTCCTGGGCGGTGCTGGGCACGGCCTACCTCGAGCAGGGCCGGCGCACCGCGGACGCCGCCGCCCTGTACCCGAAGGCCGAGCAGGCGCTGCGGACCTCGCTGAAGGTGCGCCCGCAGGCCAACGCCGAGGCCCTCGACGGCCTGGCCGCGCTGGCGAACGCGCGGCGTGACTTCCGGGCGGCCCTGTCCTTCGGCGAGGCCGCCCGGAAGCTGGCGCCGAAGCGCTGGACGACGTACCCGCAGCTGATCGACGCGTACACCGGGCTCGGCGACCACAAGAAGGCCCGCAAGGCCCTCGACTCGCTGACGGCGCTGCACTCCGGTCCCGCCGTGCGGGCCCGGGCGGCGGGCGTCTACTGGGACCGGGGCTGGCGTGAGGACGCGCAGGCCGCACTCGCCGACGCGGCGGCCGCTGCCTCCTCCCCCGCCGAGCAGGCGGCCTGGCTGGAGCGGGCGGGACAGCTGGCCTGGGAGCGCGGTGAGCGGGCGGACGCCCTGCGGCACTTCCAGGAGGCGGTCAGGCTCGACCCCGACCAGCGGGCCGCGCAGGCCGGGCAGGGGCGGGCGCTGGCGGCTCTGGGCCGGACCTCGGAGGCGTTGAACGCGTACCAGGTGGCGCTCGCCAAGCAGCCGTCGCCGGCTTGGGCGCTGGAGCTGGGCGAACTGTACGAGTCGCTGGGGCTCACGCAGGCGGCGCGCGTGCAGTACGACCTGCTGCGGACCCGGGTGCGGCAGGACGCGGCGGGCGGGGTGGACGGGCAGCTGGTGCTCGGCCGCTTCGAGGCCGACCACGGGGATCCGGCGTCGGCGGTACGGCGGCTGCGGGCCGAGTGGAGGCAACAGCCGGGGATCGCGGTAGCGGACGCGCTGGGCTGGGCGCTGCACCGGGCCGGGGACGACAAGGAGGCGCTGAGGTTCGCCATGATCGCCACCGACCGGGTGCACGGCGGTGCCGTGCACAGCGCGCCGTACATGTACCACCGGGGCATGATCGAGCGGGCGCTGGACATGCCGGGGCCGGCCCGGCGCCACCTTGCGGAGGCGCTGCAGATCAACCCGTACTTCTCGCCGCTGCTCGGCCCGGTGGCCCGGGCGGCGCTGGCCCGGCTGGGCGGCGAGCCGGCCCCGGCCGAGCTGCCCGAGTAGGGCCGGCGCCGCCGCCCTCGCGTTCGGCGCGTCCCGCGTGACCTGCGCCGTTACGCGGGACGCGTGATCAGCGCCGTCACAGGTTGCCGCGCTTCTCCTGCTCGCGCTCGATCGCCTCGAACAGGGCCTTGAAGTTGCCCTTGCCGAAGCCCATCGAGCCGTGCCGTTCGATGATCTCGAAGAAGACGGTCGGCTTGTCCTGGACCGGCTTGGTGAAGATCTGGAGCAGATAGCCGTCCTCGTCGCGGTCGGCGAGGATCTTCAGCTCGCGCAGGGTCTCGACGGGGACGCGGGTGTCGCCGACCCACTCGCCGAGGGTGTCGTAGTAGGAGTCGGGGGTGTCGAGGAACCGGACCCCGGCCGCCCGCATCGTCCGTACGGTCTGCACGATGTCGTTGGTGTTGAGCGCGATGTGCTGGACGCCGGCGCCGCCGTAGAACTCCAGGTACTCGTCGATCTGGGACTTCTTCTTGGCGATGGCGGGCTCGTTGATCGGGAACTTGACCTTGAGCGTGCCGTCCGCGACGACCTTCGACATCAGGGCGCTGTACTCGGTGGCGATGTCGTCGCCCACGAACTCCTTCATGTTCGTGAAGCCCATGACCTTGTTGTAGAAGCCGACCCACTCGTTCATCCGGCCGAGTTCGACGTTGCCGACGCAGTGGTCGATCGCCTGGAAGGTGCGGTGGGCGGGCGGTTCGACGATCGGCTCGGCGGCGACGAAGCCGGGGAGGTACGGGCCGTCGTAGCCGGAGCGGTCGACCAGGGTGTGGCGGGTCTCGCCGTAGGTGGCGATCGCGGCGAGGACGACGGTGCCGTGCTCGTCCTTCAGCTCGTACGGCTCGGCGACGGAGCGGGCGCCGTGCTCGATCGCGTAGGCGTACGCGGCCCGCGCGTCGGGGACCTCGATGGCCAGGTCGACGACGCCGTCGCCGTGCTCGGCCACATGCCGCTCGAGGAACTCGCCCCAGCCGGTGGCGGCCTTGATGACGGAGGTCAGGACGAAGCGGGCCGAGCCGTTGGTGAGCACGTACGAGGCGGTCTCGCGGCTGCCCGTCTCCGGTCCGGAGTAGGCGACCAGCTTCATGCCGAAGGCGGTGGAGTAGTAGTGCGCCGCCTGCTTGGCGTTGCCCACGGCGAAGACGACCGCGTCCATTCCCTTGACCGGGAAGGGATCGGCCTGCCGGGCGGTGTCGGGAGTGTGGTGTGTGGTCTGCGTCATAGCCGAAGCCTCGCGCCGGGCAGCAAGGTGCGCAATAGTTCGCTTCATCGCTGGGCAATGTGTTCAGCGGTACGGCGGTTTCGACCGCGTTTCTGTACAGGGTGACCATCGTGGAGGCGGGCAGGTATGGCGATCGACCGACTGGACGGCCGGATCATCGTGCTGCTGGCCCGGGAACCGCGGCTGGGGGTGCTGGAGATGTCCCGGCGGCTGGGAGTGGCCCGGGGGACCGTGCAGGCGCGGCTCGACCGGCTTCAGTCGAATGGAGTCATCCGGGGATTCGGCCCCGAGGTCGATCCGGCGGCGCTCGGCTATCCGGTCACGGCGTTCGCCACCCTCCAGATCCGGCAGGGGCAAGGTGCCGACGTGCGGGCCCACTTGGGGTCGGTGCCGGAGGTGCTGGAGCTGCACACCACGACCGGCAGCGGGGACATGCTGTGCCGGCTGGTGGCCCGTTCCAACGCCGATCTCCAGCGGGTGATCGACCTGGTCGTCGGTTTTGATGGCATTGTCCGGGCCTCCACGGCGATCGTGATGGAGAACCCCGTTCCGCTGCGGATCATCCCGCTGGTGGAGCAGGCGGCCGAGGACGACCGGGACAGGCCCTGACCCAGCGGACCCGACCCGGAGCTGGTCCGGGTCCGGTCGACATGGGGCGGTGAGGGCGTGAACTTCTGGGAGTACGTGGTCAACCGTCACCAGCAGCTGTTCACCGACGCCTACCAGCAGGCCAGCCTCGTCTTCCAGTGCATGCTCATGGCGACCCTGATCGGCGTCGTGATCGGGGTCGTCACCTACCGCAGCGGCTGGGCGGGCAACCTCGCCACCGTCGGCACCTCGGCGATCCTGACCGTCCCGTCGCTCGCGATGATCGGTCTGCTGATCCCGCTCGTGGGGCTGGGCGTACCGCCGACGGTGATCGCGCTGACCCTGTACGGGCTGCTGCCGGTGGTGCGCAACGCGATCGTGGGCCTGCGCGGCGTCGATCCCACGCTCGTGGACGCGGCCAAGGGCATCGGGATGTCCTCGGCGATGCGGCTGCTGCGGGTCGAGCTGCCGCTGGCCTGGCCGCCGATCCTGACCGGGATCCGGGTCTCGACCCAGATGCTGATGGGCATCGCCGCCATCGCCGCGTACGCCTCCGGGCCCGGCCTGGGCAACGAGATCTTCCGCGGCATCGCCTCGCTCGGCAGCAAGAACGCGCTCAACCAGGTCCTGGCGGGCACGCTCGGGATCATCGTCCTGGCCCTGCTGTTCGACGCCGCGTACGTCCTCATCGGACGGCTGACGATTCCCAGGGGGATCCGTGTCTGAGACCGAGTCCGACGGCGGCGCCCACGGGGCGACGATCGAGCTGGTGAACCTCACCAAGCGCTATCCGGGCAACCCCAACCCCGCCGTCGACAACGTCACCATGGAGATCAAGGCGGGCGAGACCGTCATCTTCGTCGGCCCCTCGGGCTGCGGGAAGTCGACCACGCTGAAGATGATCAACCGGCTGATCGAGCCGAGCGGCGGCCGGATCCGGATCAACGGCGAGGACGTCACCGACATCGACCCGGTGAAGCTGCGCCGCAAGGTCGGGTACGCCATCCAGTCGTCCGGGCTCTTCCCGCACATGACGGTCGCGCAGAACATCGCGCTCGTGCCGAAGATGATCGGCTGGCCGAAGTCCCGGATCCGGGACCGGGTGGAGGAGATGCTCGACCTGGTCGGGCTCGACCCCGGCGAGTTCCACGGCCGCTATCCTCGCCAGCTGTCCGGCGGGCAGCAGCAACGGGTGGGTGTGGCGAGGGCGTTGGCGGCGGATCCGCCCGTCCTGCTGATGGACGAGCCGTTCGGCGCGGTCGACCCGATCACCCGCGACCACCTCCAGGACGAGCTGATCCGGCTCCAGCACGAGCTGCACAAGACGATCGTGTTCGTCACCCACGACTTCGACGAGGCGATCAAGCTGGGCGACCGGATCGCGGTGCTGCGCGAACGCTCGCACATCGCCCAGTTCGACACCCCGGAGGCGATCCTCACCAACCCGGCGGACGACTTCGTGTCCGGGTTCGTGGGGGCGGGGGCGGCGCTGAAGCGGCTCAACCTGAGCCGGGTGCGGGACGTGGAGATCACCGACTACCCGACGGTGACCGTCGACGACCCGCTCCAGACAATCTTCAACAAGCTGCGCTCCAGCGGTACGAACGAGATCCTGCTCCTCGACCAGCGCGGACGCCCCTACAAATGGCTGCGCCGCGGGGATCTGATGCGGGCCAGGGGCTCGCTGGCCCGGGCCGGAACCCTGGTCAGCGACACGGTGACGAAGGACGCCACCCTGCGGGACGCCCTGGAGGCGGTGCTCACCGACAACACCGGGCGGGTCGCGGTCACCGGGCGGCGGGGCGAGTACACCGGGGTCGTCGACATGGAGACGCTGCTGAACTCCGTGCACGAGCTGCTGGAGGCCGACCGGCTGGAGGCGCTGGAGGCCCAACACGAGCTGGAGGAGGCCCGGGCCGCGCAGACGCACGCGGAACAGGAGGGCCCGGGCGGAGAGGCGAAGGCGTGAGCATCCCCGACCTGCACCAGAAAGCCGGTGACGGCGCCGGTCCGGACGGGACTCCCGGGCCGCGCGACGGGACCGGGGACGAGCCGCGGGAGACCAGGACCCCGCCGACGGCGCCGCCCCGCCGACGTCTCACCTGGCAGAAGCTGACCTTCCTGCCCGCCTTCCTGGTCGCCCTGCTGCTCGCGACCTGGCTGTGGTTCCAGCAGGCGGACCTGGACCCGCTCTCGGAGAACGCGCTGTCGAACGGGCAGGTGTCGAAGGCGCTGTGGCAGCAGGTGCAGCTCACGGTGATCTCCACCTTCTTCGTGCTGATCATCGCCATCCCGCTCGGCATCCTGCTGACCCGGGGTTCGCTGCGCAGAGCGACACCGTTCGCGATGGCCGTCGCCAACATGGGGCAGGCGACACCGGCCATCGGTCTGCTCGCCCTGCTGGTGATCTGGCTGGGCACGGGCACGAAGGCCGCCCTGATCGGCATCATCGCCTACGCCATCCTGCCGGTGCTCGCCAACACCATCGCGGGCCTGAAGTCGAACGACCCGACGCTGCTGGAGGCGGCCCGCGGCATCGGGATGTCCGCGCTGGGGGTGCTCCGCAAGGTCGAACTGCCGCTGGCCGTCCCGCTGATCCTGGCCGGCGTGCGGACCGCCCTCGTCCTCAACGTCGGCACGGCGACGCTGGCGACCTTCGGCGGGGGCGGCGGCCTGGGCGTGCTGATCACCACCGGCATCACCAACCAGCGCATGCCGGTACTGGTCCTGGGCTCGATCCTCACCGTCTCGCTGGCCCTGCTCGTCGACTGGCTGGCCTCACTGGCGGAAGTGCTGCTGCGGCCGCGGGGGTTGGAGGTGGACTCGTGAGGCGCCCCCGCCCGGTGATCGCCGGGGCGCTGGCGGCGCTGACCGGCTGCTGGCTGGCCGGGTGCGGTCTCACCAGCGGCTCCCCCATGGTCGACGACGTCTCGCCCGGGTCGATCGGACAGGGCGAGCCGCTCAAGGGCGCCGATCTCACCGTGACGTCCAAGTCGTTCACCGAGAACCTCATCCTCGGCGCGATGATGGGCATCGCCTTCCAGGCGGCCGGCGCGGACGTCCTGGACCGCACCGGCATCCAGGGCTCCATCGGCTCACGCGAGGCGGTCAGGAACGGCGACGCCGACGCCATGTACGAGTACACGGGCACCGCCTGGATCACCTACCAGGGCAACAGCGAGCCCATCCCCGATCCGCAGCAGCAGTGGCAGGCCGTGCACGACGCCGACCTGAAGAACGGCGTGACCTGGCTGCCGCCGTCGCGGCTGAACAACACCTACGCGCTGGCCATGAACCAGGCCAACTTCAAGAAGTACGGCACCAGGACGCTGTCGCAGGTGGCCACGCTGTCGAAGTCCGACCCGAAGGCCGTGACGCTCTGCGTGGAGAGCGAGTTCGCCAACCGCGCGGACGGGCTGCCCGGCATGGAGAAGGCGTACGGGATGTCCGTGCCGGCGTCGCGGATCACCCAGATGGACACCGGCATCATCTACACCCAGGTCCAGAAGGGGGCCTGCACCTACGGGGAGGTGTTCACCACCGACGGGCGCATCAAGTCCATGAACCTGGTGGTGATGGCCGACGACAAGAAGTTCTTCCCCAACTACAACGCGGCCCCCGTGATCAACTCCAAGACGCTGAAGAAGTGGCCGGCGATCGCGAAGGTCATCGACCCGGTGACGAAGAAGCTGGACAACACGGTGGCCCAGGACCTCAACGCCAAGGTGGACGTCGACGGGGAGGACCCCCACCAGGTGGCCCTGGACTGGATGAAGAAGGAAGGGTTCGTCAAGTAACCGCGCGCGAAGGGGACTTGCCGGCCGCGCGGGAAAGCCGTGCGCCGACGCGGCCCGACATGTATCTGCCCGACGTCGCGGTGGCGGTCGCCTAACAGCTCGGTACCGAGCCCTTGCCCTTCTGCAGGGCGGTCAGGGCGGTCACCGTGTTCTTCAGGGTGGTGACCGGGATCAGTCGCAGCCCCTTCGGCAGCTCGGCCTTGGCGTCGGCGCACTCGGCCTTGGGCACCAGGAACACCGTCGCCCCGTCCCGCCGGGCGGCCTGCGTCTTCAGGGCGACGCCGCCGACCGCGCCGACCGTGCCGTCGGCCTCGATGGTCCCGGTGCCGGCGATCGTGCGGCCGCCGGTGAGGTCACCGCCGCTGCCGTCGCCGTCGAGTTTGTCGACGATGCCGAGCGAGAACAGCAGGCCGGCGCTGGGGCCGCCCACGTCGGACAGCTTCAGGGTGACCTTGATGCCGTCGTCAGTGCGGTCGAGATACGTCAGCGCGGCCTCGGTCGCGGCGTCCTGGGACTGCCGCATCTGCTCGGTGTTGTGCTGCTCGATCTCCTTGGTGCTCTCCCCGCTGGGGTAGACGGAGTCGCGCGGCATGATCGCCTGGTCGGTACGGAACCAGCCGTCGACGACGTCGGAGAGGCGGACGTCCGTGTCGGGGTTGGTCGCCTCGATCGTCGTCATCCGCAGCTGCCCGCTCGTGTCCCGGACGGGCGCGCCGGTGATCGTGATGACCGGGGTGCCCTTGTTCTCGCCGAGGACGTTCGCCGTCATGCCCGGCTGCGCCACCGAGAAGGGCAGCGGCGCGAACGCGGCCGTCGCGAGCAGCGCCACGAGCGGCAGTGCGCAGACGGTGAGGGCCATGGGGCGTGAGAGGCGTGAGAGCACGAGGTCAATCTAACGTGACGACGCGTTCCGGCTCACGGCCGGATGTCGTCCCGCCGACCGCGAGCCCCCGGCTCAGTCCCTGCCCAGCCCCTCCCCCCGCCCCTCCCGAAGCCACCCTCGCGGCGGCCGCGCGAGGCGTCAGCGCAGTGCCTCGGCCACCTCCCGTGCCGCGTCCACGACCCGTGGCCCCACCCGCTCGGGCACCGCGTCGGCCAGCATCACCACGCCCACGCTGCCCTCGACGCCGGTCACGCCCAGCAGCGGAGCCGCGGCCCCGCTCGCGCCGGCCTCCAGCTCCCCGTGCGTCAGCGTGTAGCCGGGTTCGTCCGCGGGCCGTGCCCCGTTCTGCCGAGCGAAGAGGATCGCCCGGCCGGCGGCACCCCGGTCCAGCGGATGCCGGAACCCGGCCCGGTACGCCACGTGGTAGTCCGTCCAGGTCGGCTCGACGACGGCGACGGCGAGCGCCTCCGTCCCGTCCACCAGGGTCAGATGCGCGGTCGCCCCTATGTCCTCGGCCAGCGACCGCAGCGCGGGCAGCGCGGCCTCCCGCACCAGCGGATGCACCTGGCGGCCGAGCCTCAGCACCCCGAGGCCGACCCTGGCTCGCCCGCCCAGGTCACGCCGTACGAGTGCGTGCTGCTCCAGTGTGGCGAGCAACCGGTACACGACGGTCCGGTTGACGCCCAGTTTGTTGGAAAGTTCGGTGACGGTCAGCCCGTGGTCGGTGTCGGCCAGCAGCTTGAGGACCTTCAGTCCTCGGTCGAGCGTCTGGGAGGTCTCCGCGGTCACGACGCCCACTCCTTAAGTGGTGAGGTCGGCAACCTCCGTCGCGGCGGATGCGTCACCGAGTCCCGTCAGTGACGCGCTTCAGAGGCCGCCGATCGACAGATGGGCCCGGCGTGTCCGGGCCCAGTCGCTTCACGGCTGCGCTCCGCGGCGGCGCTGCCACGGGGCGTGTGCGTAGCGGGACAGTAGCGAAGCAGGTTCGCTGAGCGGAAGGCTCCGTCCAGAATCCGGTCACTGGCCGGTATGGACTACTTGCATTTATCCCGATACGTACGGAGCGTGACATCGCGGTGCGCGCCCCCGTGCGGGGACCAGGGACCCGGGTGAGGCCTCGCCTCACTTCATCCGGGTGGCCCACTCCTGCACCTTGGCGATGCGCTGCCGCAGCTGCCCCGCCGTCGCCTCCGCGCTCGGCGGCCCGCCGCAGACCCGGCGCAGCTCGGTGTGGATCACACCGTGCGGCTTGCCGCTCTGGTGGACGTACGCCCCGACCATCGTGTTGAGCTGCTTGCGCAGCTCCATCAGTTCCTTGTGCGAGACGACCGGCCGCCGCTCGGCCGGCAGCTCCAGCAGGTCGGCCTCGGAGTCCGGCCGCTTCCTGCTGTGCGCGATCTGCTTTGCCTGCCGCTTCTGCAGCAGCATCTGCACCTGATCGGGCTCCAGCAGCCCCGGGATGCCGAGGTAGTCCTGCTCCTCCTCGCTTCCCGGGTGGGCCTGCATGCCGAACTCGGCGCCGTTGTACATCACCCGGTCGAAGACGGCCTCGGACTCAAGCGCCTCGAAGGCGAACTGCTCCTGCTCGCCGGTGTCCTCGTCCTGCTCCTTGTTCGCCTCGTCCATCTCCTGCTCGGACTCGGCGTACGGATCCTCCTCGCCCTCCTTCTTGGGCTTGTCGAGGGCGTGGTCGCGCTCGACCTCCATCTCGTTGGCGAAGGTGAGCAGATCGGGCACGGTCGGGAGGAAGACGGAGGCGGTCTCGCCGCGCCGCCGGGACCGCACGAAGCGCCCGACGGCCTGGGCGAAGAAGAGCGGCGTGGAGATGGTCGTCGCGTACACCCCGACGGCGAGCCGCGGCACGTCGACGCCCTCCGACACCATCCGCACCGCGACCATCCAGCGGTCGTTGCTGCCGCTGAAGTCGTCGATGCGGCTGGACGCGCCGGTGTCGTCGGACAGGACGAGCGTCGCCTTCGTCCCGGTGATCTCCCGGATCAGCTTGGCGTAGGCGCGGGCCGACTCCTGGTCGGAGGCGATGACGAGCGCGCCGGCGTCCGGGATGGCCTTCCTGACCTCGGTGAGCCGCTGGTCGGCGGCGCGCAGCACGCTCGGCATCCACTCGCCGCGCGGGTCCAGCGCCGTACGCCAGGCCTGGCTGATCGCGTCCTTGGTCATCGGCTCGCCGAGCCGCGCCGCGATCTCGTCCCCCGCCTTGGTCCGCCAGCGCATGTTGCCGCTGTAGGAGAGGAAGATGACGGGCCGGACGACCTGGTCGGCGAGCGCGGAGCCGTAGCCGTAGGTGTAGTCGGCCGCCGACCGCCGGATGCCGTCATTGCCCTCTTCGTAGGTGACGAAGGGGATGGGATTGGTGTCGGAGCGGAACGGCGTACCGGTGAGCGCGAGGCGACGCGTCGCGGGCTCGAATGCCTCCAGGCAGGCCTCGCCCCAGGACTTGGAGTCACCGGCGTGGTGGATCTCGTCGAGGATGACGAGCGTCTTGCGCTGTTCGCTCCGGTTGCGGTGCAGCATCGGGCGGACGCCGACACCCGCGTACGTCACGGCGACGCCGTGGTAGTCCTTGCTGAGCGGGCCCGCGCTGTACTCCGGGTCCAGCCGGATCCCTATCCGCGCGGCCGCCTCCGCCCACTGCTTCTTCAGATGCTCGGTCGGCGCGACCACGGTCACCTGCTGCACGACATGGTGGTGCAGCAGCCAGGAGGCGAGGGTGAGCGCGAAGGTCGTCTTGCCGGCGCCGGGTGTGGCGACGGCGAGGAAGTCGCGCGGCTGCTCCTGGAGGTACTTCTCCATCGCCCCCTGCTGCCAGGCCCGCAGCTTGCTCGCGGTGCCCCAGGGGGCTCGGCCCGGGAAGGCCGGTGACAGGTGGTGGGAATGGGGGGTGGAGGAAGCGGCGGTGGTAGTCACGGTCTCCGGGTTCGGGGTCGAATCAGAGGGGCCGCGCGAAGCGCGTCGGACGGGGCGGTGGGGCGGCTGAAGGACGGCTGACGGGTGGGTGGCTCGGCTCTCGGCTGCGTAGGACAACCGGGCCACCCTACCGGCGGCCCGGCGCCGTCAACGAGCGAACAAGGCCGGGTCGGGTGCGGGTGGGACCCAGGTCACAGAAGACGGGCGGCGCCGGCTCAGCGCGCGAAGCGCGGCAACCGGGCCGCGATCCCGGGCACGTCGAGGACGCCCTGGCACACGTCCAGCACGAATCGCTCGGCCTCGTCGACATCGAAGTCCACGTCCAGCGGATGACCGGCCAGGTGCAGATAGACCCAGGTCGCGTACCAGGCGATGCGCTTGTTGCCGTCGACGAGAGCGTGGTTGCGGGCCAGGGACTCCATCAGCGCCGCGGCCTTCCGCCACACGTCCGGGTAGGCGTCCTGCCCGAAGACACTCGACCGGGGACGGGCCAGGGCGGAGTCCAGCAGTCCGTGGTCGCGCACCTCCTCCGCCTCGAGCCGCCGGGTGAGGTTCAGCAACTCGGGCAGTGTGAGGTAGTGCATCAGGCGAGCCTCCGGTTCAACTCGGCGCTCGCCTTCAGCACATGGTCGGCGGCCTCTTCGAAGAGCCGCGCGTGCTCGTTCACGGCCCTGAGCACCGCGTCGTGCGCGAAGGACTGCATGCTGCGTCCCTCCGCCTGGGCGCGCTCACGCAGGGCGTCGAGTTCCTCGTCCGTGAAGCGCAGGTTCAGTCCGGCCATGCGTAGACGGTACCGGCGGGTACCAGCCGGTACCACACGACCACACGACCACACTGTTCTACCGCGGTTGCGCCCGCAGCCGCGTCGTCACCCAGGCCCCGAACAGCGCGACGGCCGCCATCGGCAGGAAGACGGCGGCGAAGGCGGCCGGGTGGGAACCGGCGGACGCCGCGCCCGTGGCGGACGCCGTGGCCGTGTGCGCCACGCTCCCGCCGCCCAGCGCCGCGAAGGCGGCGCCTCCCGCCGAGAGCAGCAGCACGTTGGACAGCCCGTCCGAGATCTGGAGGGCGGCGGAGTTGGCCCCGGCCTCCTCGGGGGCGGACAGCTTCAGCAGCAGCACGCTCGACGCGGCGATCACCAGCCCCATCCCCAGGCATCCGAAGCCCCAGGCGACGGCCACGGTCCAGACGGGCACGGAATGGACCAGGACGCTGGGCGCGGTGGCGATGGCGGCCGCCGCCAGCACCATCCCGAGCGCCATCAGCCGCTCCCGGTACGGCTCCGCCCACGGCCGTGACTGCACCCACGATCCCAGCGCCCAGGTCGCCCCGCCGGCCGCGAGCGAGAACCCGGCGAGGGTCGGGCTCAGCCCCCGCTCCGTCACGAGCATCAGCGGCACGAACGACTCGGCGGCGATGAAGGACCCCGCGGCCACCCCGCGCAGCAGCACGACGGACGGCAGCCCGCGGGCCGCCCGCCAGGTGCCGCGCGGGAGCAGCCCGAGCACGGCCGGCACGAGCAGCGCGACGCCCGCGGCGCCGGGGACGAGGGAGACCGGCCGAAGATCCTGGGCGGCGTACTGGAGCAGTCCGGCGCCGAGGGAGATGCCGAGGGCGAGCCGGATCCGCCGCCGGTCGAAGGCGCCCGCGGCCATGCCCGCGACGGGACCGCCCGCCCGCTGCCGTATCCGGGGCAGCGCGAGCGCGAGCGGCAGCACCACGAGGGCGGGTATCCCTAGGAAGACCCACCGCCACCCCAGCCGCTCGGTCACCGCACCGGCGGCCAGCGGCCCGACCACGGACGGCACGACCCAGCAGGCGGCGAACGCGGCCATGATCGCGGGCCGCAGCCGCTCCGGGTAGGCCCTCCCGACGACGACGTACAGCGCGACGATCACCAGCCCCCCGCCGAGCCCCTGCACGGCCCGCCCGAGGATGAACACCCACATGTCCCCGGCGCTCCCGGAGAGGAGCAGCCCGGCCGCGAAGGCCGCGATGCCCCCGCCCAGCGCCCCGAGCGGCCCCCGCCGGTCCGACCACTGACCGGCGAACACCATTCCGAACAGGCTGGTGGTGAAGTACCCGGAGAACGCGAACGCGTACAGCGCCACCCCGTCGAGCTCCCGCGCGGCCACCGGCATCGCGGTCCCCACGGCGGTCGCCTCGAAGGCGATGAGGAGCACCACGGAGACGATCCCGATCGTCAGGGCACGGTAGGACCGCCCGAGAACGGTCTCGCCGGGCCCGCCGCTCTCGCCCGTCCGTTCGCTGTCACGGATCCCGTCGGTCTCGCCGGGGCGCTCCACGGCGGCGGCGGACAGGACTTCGTCGGCGACACCGGTGTCGCGGGGTTCGAGGGCAGCCATGAGGGCCAGCGTAAGGTCCACAACCGACATTGACCCCTGTCGGAAGGCGGGTCCACGCCCGGGACGATGGTCCTACGACCACCGACCACCGACCACCGACCACCGCCCCCCCCCGACCCCCGGCCACCACCGCGCACCCCCGTTTCATGAACGGCGTGTGGCAGTCCCGTTGCAGCCCCCGCGTTCCCCTTGAGCCCCTCCTCGCCGCGCCCGTACGGTCGACGTACCAAGTTCGGAACGGGGCGAACACCCCACCCCCGACCTGGCCGTGTGCCCGAGTGGCTTAGGGACTCGCCTGCAAAGCGAGGTACGTGGGTTCAATTCCCGCCACGGCCTCTGACCGGTCTCACCAGGCAGAACGAAATGGGTGGCACCCCCTCGGGGGTGCCACCCATTTTTGACCGTCGGTCCCGGATTCCGGCCCGGATTCCGTCCCGGTCGGCCTCAGAGGTCCGGCGACCGGGACGGGAAGCGACGCAGGGTCTGCAGGGGCGCTTCCCGCCCCTGCGGACCGGCTAGTGGTCGTTGACGTAGTAGTGCGTGGTCACGCTGCCGTAGTCCGGGCCCAGCCAGACCGCGACGCTGATCGAAGTGTCCTCGGGCAGGTCGTAAATGCCACCCTGGGAAGCACGGGCCGAGGCGCAGGCGCCCTCTCCGCCCGAGGCGGTGAGGGTGTACCGGATGTGATACGCGCCGCTCGGGTACTGGACGGCGATCTGGACCCGGGGTGAGACTCCGTCGGCGTCCGTGTCGCAGACCGAGACGATGTCGCCGTACTCGGCGATGTAGGCCGTGCCACCCGGATTGGAGTCCGAGGTGGTCCACGTGTGGTCCCAGCCACCGCTCGGCGGATCGACGGTCGCCGACGCCGACGTCGCGTTGGCGAGTGCCCCGCCGGCAAGAAGAACGGTCGCGGTCAAGGCCGCAATCTTGTGGCGCATTCATACCCCCTGTTTGTACTCGCTCGGGCAGTCCGGCGAGCCGTGGTGACCCTACGTCAGGTGGGCATGTTTCTCGATCGAGTTTATTTACCGCGCCATCGCGAACTGTCTCTTTCCTTTCATCCGTCTTTCTCGTCTTCTTCGTTGTTCCCTGTTTTTGCACGGCTTTTGGGTAATTAGCGGGCAGCGCCACGACAATGGAGTGGTCGAGAAATCGCCGGGCTCTTTACGAAAAAAAGGGGCGGCACCCTTCCAGGGGTGCCGCCCTTTGGGTCGTCAGCCTGCCGAACAGAGGCCGCCGTCCGGGCAGAACATCACCCAGGTGAAGTTGTAGCCGGTCCGGATGGTGACGGGGTTCGGTGTGGGGCCGTCATTGACGTAGGAACCCGAGTCGGGAGTGGCGGTGAAGGTGACCGTCGTGCCGACCTGGAAGCTCGCCGTGCAGGTGCCGGTCGGGTAGGGCTGTGGCGGGGGATCGTCCGCGTACGGATCCCACGCCGCCTGGTGGCAGTTGATGCCTGCGGGCTGGCTGGTGATGGTGCCGCCGCCCCAGCCGTCGCTGACCCACGCGGACAGTTGAGCGGTGGACTGGGCCTGAACCGGTGCGACGGAGGCGATCGCGGCGGCCGTGGCGAGTGCGGTGACGATTCCCGTCGCGCGCCAGGCGCCCTTTCTGTTCTTCCTCATGGAAGGCTCCTCGGATCGAACCATGCCGACCCCCTTCGACCAGCCTATTGGCCCCCTCACGTGTGTGCTAGGCGAGCGGGTGGTTGACCGCGTGACCTCTGATCCGGTGGGTCAGGGCGGTGAAGTACCCGGGTGCCGGGCGGGTGCCGTGGGCCGTGCGGATGCGGTGGTCGGCGCCGGGGAACACCTCTGTCCTCAGCGTTGCCCGGGGGTGCCGGCCGGAGCCGCCGGCCGCGGTGGCGAACCCGGTGGATGCTCCAGGGCGGGCTGTCCCGGACGGTGGCGGCCGCGCGCAGCACGACCCGGCCGCCCTCGCTGTGGCCAACAGGCCCACCGCCTCCGGCCGTACGCCGGGTCGCGCGCGCAGGAGGTCCAGCTCGGCGACCGCGTCGGCCGCCAGGTCGTCCAGGGTCGCGTCGCGCCACTCGCCCGACATCGGGCGGCCTCCTCGGTTCCGCGCGCACGACGCGTATCGGGGCAACACACCTTTCCGTTCCCCCGATTTAACCTACGACCCCTTAACAAGCCCCTCTCTACGCGCGTAACTTGAGCCGACTCCCCCACACCGTCATCGGCCGTACACGACGTACGAGGAGACCTCCAGCGTGTCCAGACCCGTAGGAAACAGATCCCGCCGTGCCGCCTACGCGCTCATATCCGTAGGGGTGGCGAGCGCGTTCGCCATCACCTCGCTGCCCGCCGCCTACGCGACGCCGTCCGCCACCGCGGTGATCTCCGAGGTGTACGGCGGTGGCGGCAACTCGGGGGCCACCCTGACCCGGGACTTCGTCGAACTGGGCAACGCGGGGTCGGCGGCCTACGACCTGGCCGGGTACAGCGTGCAGTACCTGCCGGGTGCGCCGTCGGCGTCCTCGCTGTGGCAGGTGACCACGCTGAGCGGGTCCGTCGCCCCCGGCGGGCGCTTCCTCGTCGCCGAGGCCGCGGGGACCGGCGGGAGCACCGCGCTGCCCACCGCCGACGCCACCGGGTCCGTCGCCATGAGCGCGACCAGCGGCACCGTCGCGCTGGTCTCCGGCACCACCGCCCTGACGTGCAAGACCGCCGCCGACTGCGCCGCCGACGGCCGGATCGTCGACCTGGTCGGCTACGGCAGCGCCCTCGTGCGCGAGGGCGGCGGGCCGGCCACCGGGGCCTCGAACACCGCCGCCGTCGCGCGGGGCGCCGCCCTGGCCGACACCGACGACAATGCCGCCGACCTGTCGGCCGGAACCCCCTCACCCGTCAACTCCGCCGGACAGACGCCCGGTTCGGGCGATGGCGGCGGGGACGGCGGGGACGGCGGGGACGGCGGCGGCGATCCGACCACGCCCGGCACCGTCCGCGTCCACGACATCCAGGGCACCACCCGGCTCTCGCCGCTCGCCGGGCAGACCGTCAGCCGGGTGCCGGGCATCGTCACCGGGGTGCGGACCTCCGGGTCCAAGGGGTACTGGATCCAGGATCCGGCCGCGGACGCCGATCCCCGCACCAGCGAGGGCGTGTTCGTGTACACCGGGTCCGCCGCGCCCACCGTCGCCGTCGGCGACTCCGTGCTGGTGAGCGGCAAGGTCAGCGAGTACTACCCGAGCAGCACCAGCCAGTCGGTCACCGAGCTCACCGCTGCGACCGCGACCGTGCTGTCCGGCGGCAACGCGCTGCCCGCCGCCGTCGCCGTGGACGCCACCAGCGTCCCCGGCGCGTACATCCCCGCCGCCGGAGGCGGCAGCATCGAGGCGCTCGCCCTCGAACCGGCCGTGTACGCCCAGGACTTCTACGAGTCGGCGGAAGGGATGCGGGTCGCGTTCTCCGACGCACGTGTCGTCGGCGCGAGCGACGCGTACGGCGAGCTGTGGGTGACCGTCAAGCCGGACGAGAACGCGACCACCCGCGGCGGGACGCTCTACTCCTCCTACGACCGGCCGAACACCGGCCGGCTGGAGGTCATGTCGCTCGACACCACCACCGCCTCCTTCCCCTCGGCCGACGTCGGCGACGAGCTGTCCGGCACCACCACCGGGCCGCTCGACTACTCGACCTACGGCGGCTACAACGTCCAGGCCACGCAGCTCGGCACCCTGATCGACAACGGGCTGAAGCCGGAGGTGACCCGCCGGCAGAAGGGCGACGAGCTCGCGGTCGCCACGTACAACGTGGAGAACCTGGACGCGCTGGACGCCCAGGAGAAGATCGACCGGCTCGCGCACGGCGTCGCCGTCAACCTCAACTCCCCCGATGTCGTGGCCCTGGAGGAGATCCAGGACGACAACGGCGCCACCAGCAACGGCACCGTCACCTCCGAGGCCACCCTGAAGAGGTTCACCGACGCCATCCGCGCCGCCGGCGGCCCCCGCTACCAGTGGCGCTACATCGCCCCCACCGACAACCAGGACGGCGGCGAGCCCGGCGGCAACATCCGTCAGGTCCTCCTCTTCAACCCCCAGCGGGTCTCCTTCACCGACCGGGCCGGCGGTGACGCCGTCACGGCCACCGGCGTGGTGAAGACCAGGAAGGGCGCGAGGCTCACCGCCTCCCCCGGGCGCATCGCCCCGGCCTCCGACGCCTGGGACAACAGCCGCAAGCCCCTGGTCGGCGAGTTCGTCTTCCACGGCGAGACGGTCTTCGTGATCGCCAACCACTTCACCTCCAAGGGCGGCGACCAGCCACTGCACGGCCGCTACCAGCCGCCGTCGCGCAGCTCGGAGACCCAGCGCCAGGCGCAGGCGGCGGAGGTGAACACCTTCGTCAAGTCCCTGCTCGCGGCGGACAAGAACGCCAAGACCGTGGTGCTCGGCGACCTCAACGACTACGAGTTCTCCCAGACCGTCGGCACCCTCACCGCCGGCCGTGTCCTCACCCCGCTGATCACCACCCTGCCGGCCGCCGAGCGCTACACCTACGTGTACGACGGCAACGCGCAGACCCTGGACCACATCCTCACGAGCCCGGCCGTCACGCACTACGACTACGACGTGGTGCACATCAACGCCGAGTTCGCCGACCAGGCCAGCGATCACGACCCGCAGGTCGTACGGATCGACGTCGGCCGGTGCCGCAAGGGCTGACCGCGGAGCGGGACGACCGGTGCGGGCGCGGGGCTACGCGTACAGGCCCCCGCCCGCCTCGTCCTCGAAGACGGCCGGCCAGTAGCGCCCGCCGTCGTCCGTGGGGACGGCCGGCACCCGCGTCGGGTCGCAGGCGACGGGGTCGACCGCGGCCAGGGTGCGGGACATCGTCTCGGCGAGCTGGTCGTAGGCCTCGGTCAGCCGGTGCACCGCGTCCAGAGCCCGCTCACGGCGTATCAGCCAGAAGGTGAACGCCAGCGTCGAGATGTCGGCGTTGAGCGGGCGCAGGCCGAGGTCCGGCTCGCTCCAGCTCAGCACCGCGCCCGTGGCGCCGTCGACGACCAGGCTGGTGTCCTCGAGAAGGTGGCCCAGGCGGATCAGCCGGTCGGCGTCGGCGGGCAGCAGCTCCTCGGTGAGGACACCGCCGCGGTCGTCCGCGTAGTACTCGGCGAGGGTCTGGAGCGGCGTGTCGGTCTCCAGCGAGAACCAGACGACCTCCTCCGGCAGGCCCACCTCGCGCAGGAAGCGGCGGGTCGGGGCGTGTGTCAGCGCCCGCGGGCAGTCGACGTCCTCGAAGCGGACGATCTCGCCGGAGCCGAACTCCTCGTCCAGGAGCCGGACCGGCAGATCCAGGGCCAGGCCGGACGCCGTGCCCGGGCCCGCCACCAGCGCCAGCGGGCGGATCACCGCGGCCAGCTTCCAGAAGGAGCCGGACGCGCCGCCCGTGTCCTTCGCGCCCTCCTCGAAGACGGCCAGCAGCTGCCGGGACGCCTCGGTCACCGCCGCCGGCCCGAGCCGGCTCGCGTAGCAGGCGAACTGGCCGCGCAGGGCCGCCAGTTCGTCCACCGCCGTGGCGAAGCGCACCAGCTTCTCCAGGGAGGGCGCGAGCGGGCGCGGATCCATCAGGTCGGGGCGGTCGTGCAGGAAGTACGTCGTGGAGATCTCGCCCGTCATGCCGTCGAGCAGGACGGACTCCGTCTCGCGGCCGCCGGCGCCCAGGATCCCGCCTATCACCAGCCGGTCGCGCAGTTCCGCCGCCAGCCGGCCGTCGGGGTCGCCCGTGGAGTCCCCGACCGTGCGCAGGCCGTCCGTGCGCAGCGCCTCGAACGTCAGCAGGCCGGCGTCGCCCGGAGTGGCGGGCAGGCCGGGGCCGGTGAGCCAGCGGCGCGTCGGCGGGTGCGAGACGTACGGGTTCAGCTCGTCCTCGGTGAAGATGATCGTCGTCGTGGCGGTGGTGGTCCTGGTCGTGCCCATCGGGTCCCCCGTGCGGAAAGTTACGTGCGCCGTCCCACTGCTCCGCAGCCTATGCGGCACCACTGACAACGGCTCCGACCAGCGAGCGCACCCGGGACACACCCAGCACACCCGTCACCGGTCACGCACTGACAGACGTCGGGGCAGCGCCCCGAGTTCCCTTTCCGGCCCGATCGGCCCGATCGGCCCGATCACCTCTCAGGTGAGGTACACGCCGCCGAGCACCACGACCACCGCCGCCACCACGAACAGCGCGATCCAGCCCAGCAGCCTGCCCACGCCCGGCGCGGGCTCGTACTGCCGGGGACCCGGCTCCGGCTCGCTCACCGGTCCGTGACCACCGCCGCCTGGGGCCTTATCGGCAGCCGGTTCACCGGGCGGCCCGTCGCGGCCCGTACGGCGGAGGCGATCGCCGCGGGCGAGGTGACCACCGGGACCGCGCTGGCGGCCTTCGCCCCGAAGGGGGCGACCACGTCGCGTTCCTCGACCAGCTTGACGATCCGGATGTCCGGCGCGTCCAGGGCCGTGGGCAGCGCGTAGCCGGTGAGGTCGGGGTGGCGGATCAGGCCCCTCGGCGTGCGGAGGTTCTCGGTGAGCGCGATGCCGACACCCTGCGTCACGCCGGCCTCGATGCGCGCGGTGAGCTGCGCCGGGTTGAGGATCCGGCCGACGTCCTGGGCGACCGCGAGTTCGACGACCCGGACCGAGCCGAGCTCGATGTCGACGTCCACGACCGCGCGGATCGCGCAGAAGGCGAGGCCGACGAAGGCGTCACCCTGGCCGGCCGCGTCCAGCGGCTCGGTCGGGTGCGGGCGGCACTGGGCCGTCGCCCACAGCTCCTTGCCGCGCATCTCCTCCGTGACGGTCGTCGACAGGACTCCGTCGTACGAGGTGATCTTGCCGTCGGTGATCTGGAGCAGCTCCGTGGACATGCCGAACTTGTGCGCCAGGGGCTGGAGCAGCTGCGTGCGGACCATCTTCGCCGCGCGCTCCACCGCGCCGCCCGAGACCCACGTGTGGCGGCCCCGGCAGCCGGGGCCCGCGGGCGGCTGGTCGGTGTCGACGGGGGCCACGTGCACCTCGTCGACGCCGAGCGTCTCCTGGACGATCTGGCGGGCCAGCGTCGTGAAGCCCTGTCCCGTCTCCACGGCCGCGCACAGGACCGTGGCGACGCCGTCCTGGACCTTCACAGTCGCCGTGGAGACCTCGTCGGCGCCCTCCGCGCCCAGCATGTGCACCATGCCGAGGCCGTAGCCGACACCGCGGCGCACCGCGCCCGGTTCGCCCGCGCCCTCGGGGCCGCCGGGCAGCAGCCAGTCCTCCTCGGGCGTGTCCTTCGGGAGTGCCGGGAGGGGGAACTCCTGGACGGCCTGGAGGAGTTCGGCCACGGGGGCCGGGCAGGTCACCGTCTGGCCGGTCGGCAGGACGTCCCCGGTCGCCATGGCGTTGCGCAGCCGCAGCTCCGCCGGGTCGACGCCGAGCTTCTTCGCCAGCTTGTCCATCTGCGCCTCGTAGGCGGCGCAGACCTGCATCGCGCCCTCGCCGCGCACATGGCCCGACGGCGGGTTGTTCGTACGGACCGCCCAGCCCTCGATGAAGGCGTTCGGGACGACGTAGGGACCGCACGCGAAGGAGACGGCGGCGGCCAGGGCCTCGGCGGAGGTGTCCGCGTACGCGCCCGCGTCCAGCAGGATCTGCGCCTCGACCTTCACCAGCCGGCCGTCGGCGTCGGCGTGGTGGCGGTAGCGCAGCAGCGTCGGATGTCTGTGGACGTGGCCGAGGAAGGACTCCTCGCGGGTGGCCGTGAGTTTCACCGGGCAGCCGGTCTTCAGCGCGAGCAGGCCGAGCGGGAGCTGGAAGCCCTGGTCCTCGCGGTCGGCGGTGGCGCCGGGCACCCCGGTGACGACGATCTTCACGCGCTCGGGTTCGAGGCCGTAGCAGGCGGCGGCGGTGTCCCGGTCGGTGTGCGGGTCGGTGGAGGCGAGGTAGAGCTCCACACCGCCGTCGGGTCGGGGCACGGCGAGGCCGGCCTCGGCGCCGATCGGGGCGGGGTCGGCGCGGCCGATGCGGTACTGGCCCTCGACGACGACCTCGCCGGCCGCGGACGGGTCGCCGTGGTGCAGCGGGATGTGCCGGATCAGGTTGCCGTCGGGGTGCAGCGCCTCCGCCTCGAAGGCCTGCTCGGGGTCGATCACCGGGTCGAGCACCTCGTACTCGACGATGACGGCCGCGGCGGCCATCCGCGCGGTGTCCGGGTGGTCGGCGGCGACGGCCGCGATGGGCTCGCCGTGGTGGCGTACGACGTCGGAGGCGAACACCGGGCGGTCGGCCTTGCCCCGGCCGTGCAGGGCGCGGCCGGGCACGTCCTCGTGGGTGACGACGGCCCGGACGCCGGGCATCTCACGCGCGTGGGACGTGTCGATGGACACGATGCGCGCGTGCGGGTGCGGCGAGCGCAGCACGGCCGCCCACAGCAGGCCCTCGGCCCACAGGTCGGCTGCGTACGGGAAGGTGCCCTCCGTCTTGGCGCGCGCGTCGGCGGGCTGCAGGGAGGCGCCGAGGCCGTGCGGGATCGGCTCGGAGGCCGGGGTGGCGGGATCCAGGGGGGTCGTCGTGGTGACCGTCTCGTTGCTCACGCCTGGCCTCCGTCCTGGCCCTGTCCGTATGCCGGGTCGTGCGGGTGGGGCTGTGCGGGGTTCTCGAACGCCGACGGGTGGACGCCTCCGGCGCCCGGTCCCGCCTGGTGCGGAATACGTGCCTCGTCGCCGTCCGTCTCGGCGTCGGCGGCGGCGACCGCCTCGCGTTCGGCGACGACGTCCTGGACGGCCCGCAGGACGCCCCGGTAGCCGGAGCAGCGGCACAGGTTGCCGCACAGGGCCTGGCGGGCCTCCAGTTCGGTGGGGGCCGGGTTGCCCTCCAGGAGGTCGTGCACGGTCATCGCCATGCCGGGCACGCAGAAGCCGCACTGCACGGCGCCGCACCGGGCGAGCGCCCGCTGCACGTCCGAGGGCCGGCCGTCGACGGCCAGGCCTTCGACGGTGCGGATCTCGCTGCCGGCGGTGGTGACGGCCGGGACCAGGCAGGAGGCGACGAGCCGCCCGTCGACCTGGACGTTGCAGGCCCCGCACTCGCCCTGCGAGCAGCCGTCCTTGGCGCCCGCGAGACCGAGCCGCTCGCGCAGGACGTAGAGCAGCGACTCGCCGATCCAGGCGTCGGTGACGGGACGGTCGGAGCCGTTGACGCGCAGCGTGTAGCCGGCGAGGGGGTGTTCCTCGTGGAACGGCGCCGGAGCGTCGTCCGGCTCGTCCGCGGGCGCGTCGGACTCGGCCGGCCCGGCGGCCTCGGCGGCCCGCGGATCGGCGGTGCCGGGGGCCGCGTCCGTCTCGGGATCCTGCGGGGTGTCCACGGCGGTGGACCGGTCCTCGGGCTGCTCGGCCGGGCCGCGTGCGGCGCCGTGCGGGGCGCCGGGTTCGGCGGGCGGCTCCGCGGGGCCGTGCGCGGCCTCGGCGGGCTCGTGTGCGGTCTCGTGGGCGCGCTCGGCGTCCTCGGCCGCCCCGGCGGTCCGCTCGGCCTCAGCGGCCCGCTGAGCGTCTCGCCCGGCGGCCTCCGAGGGCCTGTTCGGGGCAACCGTGTACGCCTCGGCGGAGATTTCCGGGGCGAACGACCCGTTCGGGTGCGTGTGCTGCCCGGTGTGCTCGGCGGCGGGGTGGTGCCGGTCGGGGTCCACGGCCACCGGGCCGTGCTCCGGCGCGTGCCCGAACGCGGACGGTTCCGGTCGCGCGGCCGTGCCGGTCTCGTCGGGGTGCCGCCCCCACGCCTGGTCCGGCGCGCCGTGGTCCGTCGGGCCGGCCGGTTCCGTCGCCCAGGGCGCGGACGCGCCGCCGGGCAGGGTGGCCGGGGGCGTGCCGCCCCACTGCTCGACCAGGGACGAGGTGGTGAACTCGCCCGACTCGTCGGGCAGGTCGCCGCCCGCGACGGGGATCGACCACTGGCCCGTCACGTCGTGGCCGGGCGCGGACCGCGGTGCGCCCGCCTGCCCGGAGGTGTCCTCGAAGGCCCACTGGCCGGTCGCGCCGGGGTGGTACGTGAACCGGTCGTCGCCCACCGTCTGCGGGGTGTCCTGCGGAGGCGGCCAGTCGGAGCCGCCCGCCGGGGCCGCCCAGGTTCCGGTGCCGTCCGTGGGGGGCGCCACCGCTATCTGCGGCGGCACGTACCCGTGGCCCGGCGCGGCCAGCGGGCTGTCGCCGCGGGCGGCCAGGAAGGCGTCGATGCCGCCCTCGGGGAGCTTCACGAAGGCGGTCGCGCCGTCGTCGTAGTCCCCCTGGGGCAACGGGTCCCAGCGGCCGCCGCCCTGCGGCGCGCCCCGGCCCTGCCCGTCTTCCTGTCCGTGTCCGTGTCCGGG
This sequence comes from Streptomyces sp. Root1310, assembly GCF_001426425.1. Classification (NCBI taxonomy): domain Bacteria; kingdom Bacillati; phylum Actinomycetota; class Actinomycetes; order Kitasatosporales; family Streptomycetaceae; genus Streptomyces; species Streptomyces sp. Root1310. Next base: position 1,510,354 of record NZ_LMEQ01000001.1, read on the forward strand.
TCCGTGCTGGTCGTCGCTCACGACAGCGCCCTCCCCAGTGCTCGTCGGGCCAGCGCGGCGACGGTGCGCCGCAGGTGCAGTACGGCGGGCGGAAGTTCCGGTACGGAGCCGTCCACGCCCGGCACCGGGTCGGGGATGCAGGCGGCGGCGACGTACTCCCCGAAGGCGGTCAGCGCCTCCGGGACGATGGTGCGGCTGTTGTCCCAGTCGATCAGCCGGGCGACCCACTGCTCGGCCTCCAGCGGCCGCAGCGGCATCGGCGCTATGGCCCCTACGGCGCACCTGACGCCACGCCGGGCGGGGTCGAGGACCAGCGCCACGGAGGCCACCGCGCGGCCCGGGCCGGTGCGGCCGGTCGCCTTCAGGAAGACCTGCGGGGCGTGCAGCAGCGGCACGCGCACGTACCCGATGAGCTCGCCGCCGCGCAGCATCTCCATGCCGGCCAGCAGGTGCGACACCGGCATCTCACGGCGGGCTCCGCCCGGGCCCGCGATGATCAGGGTCGCCTCCAGCGCGGCCAGCACGGGCAGCGCGTCGCCCGTGGGAGCGGCCGAGGCGATGTTGCCGCCGAGGGTGCCCGCGTTGCGGATCTGCGGCGGGCCGGCGGCGCGCGCGGCCGCGGCGAGCGCCGGGATCAGCGCCGCGAAGTCGGGGCGGCCCATCCGCGCGTGGGTGAGTCCGGCGCCGAGCAGGGCGTGGCCGTCCTGGTACTGCCAGCCGCGGATCTCGCTGATGCGGCCGAGGCCGACCAGTCCGGTGGGCCTGAGCTGTCCCGAGTTGACGGCGGCCATGAGGTCGGTGCCGCCGGCCACGGGCACGGCGGCGGGCATGGCGGCAAGCGCCGCCACGGCCTCGTCCAGCGTCGTGGGCAGCGTGACGGCCTGCCCCGCCTGCGGTGCGTGCGTGGTCAAAACCGGCTGCCCCTTCCCGCTGCCCCACCTGGTCCCACCTGTGCTGCCGTACGGTACGTGCTGACAGGGCGGACGTGGCAACTCTGGCACATCTTCGCAACACCCGAACGCGGGGGTCCGCTAGGAGGCATTCGCCCACCTCACCGGGCAGATGGTCCGTTTTCGTACGGCATCACCGATGCGCGTGAATTGCCACTCTTCGGGGTCCGTGCCGGGGTTTATCCGGGACGGGCGGTGTCACCGGTTCGGGGGCGGGCCGTCGATCGGGCGCCCCAGGACACCCGGCCGCCGCTGCCACGGCCTGGGGCCGCCCGGCGGGCGGTAGCCGACACCCAGCGCGTCGAGCCGCTCGTAGTGCACCTCCATCCGTCGCTCGAAGTCGGCGAAGTCCCGCTCCCGAGGGGCGGGCAGGGCGCTCCAGGCGACCTCGGCGAAGGCGGCGAGCCGGGGGAAGGCCTGGTAGTCCACGCGCGCGGAGTCCTCCATCACCTCGGTCCACAGGTTGGCCTGCGTGCCGAGCACGTGCCCGGCTTCCCCCGGTGTCAGCTCCGCGGGAACGGGTTCGAACCGGTAGACGTCCTCCAGGGTGCGCACGAACCCGATCGGCACGGGCTCGTCGACGCCGCCGTCCTGCCGGTGGTCCAGGTACACCTGCTGCTCGGGGCACATCACGACGTCGTGCCCGGCCCGCGCGGCGGCGATCCCGCCCGCGTAGCCACGCCAGGACGACACGGCCGCCCCGTCCGCGAGCCCGCCCTCCAGGATCTCGTCCCAGCCGATGAGCCGACGCCCGCGCGCGGACAGCCAGGTGTCGAAGTGCCGGATGAACCAGGACTGGAGCTGGTCCTCGTCGGCGAGTCCGAGTTCCCTGATACGGGCCTGCGCGGCCGGCGACCGCCGCCACTGGTCCTTGAGGCATTCGTCACCCCCGACGTGAACGAACTCCGAGGGGAACAGCTCCAGCAGTTCCTCGAAGACCCCCTCGTAGAAGCGCAGGGTGTGGTCGGTGGGGGCGAGTACGTGGGGACTGATCCCCCAGGTGTCCCAGACGGGGAGAGCGGCGCCCCCCTCGGCGGACCCGGTGACGACATCGGTGTTGCCGAGTTCCGGATATGCGGCGATCGCGGCCTGCGAGTGGCCGGGGAGGTCGATTTCGGGGACCACGGTGATATGCCGCTCGGCCGCGTAGGCGACGATCTCCCGGATGTCGTCCTGCGTGTAGAAGCCACCGTGCGGCTTCTCGTCCCACAGCGGCGAGGCCCGGTGGCCGAATTTCGTGCGCGCCCGCCAGGAACCGACCTCGGTCAGCCGGGGATACCTCTCGATCTCGATCCGCCAGCCCTGGTCGTCCGTCAGATGGAAGTGGAAGACGTTGAGTTTGTGCGCCGCCATCAGGTCCAGGTAGCGCAGAACGCCGTCCTTGGGCATGAAGTGCCGGGCGACGTCGAGCATCAGGCCGCGCCAGCGGAAGCGGGGCGCGTCCTCGATGATCTGGTGGGGGACGCCGTAGCTGATCCCCGGCCGCACCGGGGCGCGCCGGAAGGCGTGCCGGCCGAGCAGCTGACGCAGCGTCTGCGCGCCCCAGAAGACGCCGGCCGGGCTTCCGCCGCGGATCTCGATGCCCCACGTGGTGAGGACGCTCAGCTTGTACGCCTCCGGCTCCAGCGTGTCGTCCAGACACAGCCGCACGGAGTCGCGCGCGTCCCGCGGGCCGGGTCGCAGGGGCACGCCGAAGGCGGCGCCGAGGGTGGCGCGCAGCCAGCGTTCGGTGCCCTCCGTGCCGGGCGCGGCCCACACGGTGGTGTGCTCGTCGACGACGACACCGCAGCGCTTGGGGCCGTCGACGGCACGGGGCGCCGGGACGAGGTCGACGAGGTCGAATGCAGAAGGCACATCAGTCCTTTACCGCGCCGCCCAGTCCGGAGACCAGCCGTCGCTGCACGAGTACGAAGAACACCAGAACCGGAATGGTCATGACCGTGGAACCCGCCATCACGCCGCCCCAGTCGGGGTCGTCCGGCTTGTAGAAGACGAGCAGGGCCATCGGCAGGGTCGACTGCGAGGTGTCGCTGATGATGAAGGACTTGGCGAACAGGAAGTCGTTCCAGGCGGAGATGAAGGAAAACACACTCGTGGCCACCAGTCCCGGCAGGACGAGCGGGAAAAGGATCTGCCACAGAAATCGCGTACGGCTCGCCCCGTCAAGGTACGCGGCCTCCTCCAGTGCCTCCGGAACGGCTTTCACGAATCCTCTCAGCATCCAGATCGCGAAGGGCAGCGAGAAGGCGATGTGAGGCAGGATCAGGGCCCCCAGGGTGTTCAACTGGCCGAAGTCCCGCATGAGGAAGAACAACGGGATCGTCAGCGCCTCCACGGGCACCATCTGGGCCACCAGGAACATGATCAGCAGGGTGGTGCGGAAGCGGAACCGGAATCGGGTCACGGCGGTCGCGGCGAGAAACGCGATCACCCCGGAGGCGATCACCACCGTGCCCGCGACGACGAGGCTGTTGAGGAAGTAGCGGCCGAATTCCTGCTGCCCGAAGACGCGCCGGAAGGAATCCAGCGAGGGCGCGAGCGTCCACGGCCGCGGCTCGCTCGAGCGGATCTCCCCGACCGGTTTGAAGGCGCCCAGCACCATCCAGTAGAGCGGGAAGGCGACGACCACCGCGACCAGCAGCGCGCAGGCCTCGGCGGCGAGCCGCCACGGACGGGCAGCCAGGCCCCGCACAGCGCGCACGCCTGCTCCTTTCACAGCTCCTCCCCGTGCCGGCGCAGCAGCCGCAGATACACCAGGGTGACGGCGAGCAGGATCAGCAGCATCACGACGCCGATCGCCGAGCCGAGGCCGTACTGCGAGGACGCGAAGGCCTGCTGGTAGGCGTAGACGTTCAGGACGAGGTTCTGCCCGGCGATGCCGCCCCCGTTGGTCATCACGTAGATCTGGGTGAAGACCTTGAAGTCCCAGATGACCGACTGGATGGTGACGACCACGAGGATCGGCCGCAGCATCGGGGCCAGTACGGACCGCCAGATCCGCCACTGCGAGGCGCCGTCCAGGGCGGCCGCCTCCAGGACCTCGGACGGCACGGAGCGGATCCCGGCGTAGACGGTGACCATCACGAACGGGAAGGAGCACCAGACCACTTCGAGCAGGACGAGGAAGAAGGCGCTGAGGCGGCCGTACGTCCACGAGTGGTCGCCGAGACCCAGCAGCCGGTTCACCGGGCCGAAGTCGGGGTCGAACAGGAACAGCCAGACCGTGGAGCCGGTGACCGCGGGGGTGGCCCAGGCGCCCGTCGCGGCCAGCATCAGCGCGAGCCGCGGCACGGTACGCACGCGCGTGAGGAGCACGGCGAGCGCGCAGCCGACGGCGAGGGTGGAGACCACACAGGCCGCCGCGAAGACGACCGTCGACGCGAGCACCTGCCAGAACAGGTCGTCGGAGAAGACGTCCGCGTAGTTGCCGAAACCCCGGAAGGCGGTGGGCTCCCCGCCGCTGACCTGGGCCTGCGTGTAGCGGAAGAGCGAGATCAGGCCGAGCTGGTAGACGGGGTAGGCGAGCAGGGCGGCCAGGACGACGAGAGCGGGCGCGAGGTAGAGCCAGGGCGCCGTGTCGCGGCGCCCGCCACGACCGGCCCCGGGGCGCGGGGCGGCATCGGATGCGCGGCGGTCGCCGGGTGGGCGCGACCGGCCACGTCCGGCCCGCGGTCGCTCACGAACCTCGACCCCCGAGCTGTCGGGCGTCACCGGCGTCACCCGGCGGAGCCGAACGCGGCGTCCATCTTCTTCGCGGCCTCCGTCGAGGCGGCGGCCACGTCCTTCCTGCCGCTGACGACCTCCTGGAACATCGTCGGCAGGACCAGGGAGGAGTCGATCTGCGACCACGCGGGCGACGCGGGCACGAACCTGGTCCCGGCGGCCAGCGTCTGCACGAAGGGCTTGACGAAGGGTTCCCTGGCGGCGGCCTGGTCCCGGACGTCCGTGAACGTGGGCAGGAAGCCCATCGCGTCGAACAGCGAGGCCTGGGTCTTCTTCGAGGCGAGGGCCTCCATCAGCCGCACGGCGAGGGTGCGGTGCGAGGTGCTCTTGAGCACACCGATGTTGTTGCCGCCGGCGAAGGCGGGGGCGATCGAGCCGGCCGTGACCCCCGGCAGCGGCACGACGGCGTACTCGCCCTTCACCTTGCCGGCCTCCACGGCCGTGTGGCTGAAGTCGCCGCCGATCGCCATGCCCGCCTTGCCCGCGGCGAACGCGGTGACGGTGTCGTTGCCGCCCATGCCCGCGCACTTGGCGGCGGGACAGTTGTCGTCGGAGAACAGGGACGTGTAGGCGGCGATGCCCTTCCGGGCGGCCGCGCTGTCGATGCCGGAGGCGTACGAGCCGCTCTTGCCGGTGGCGAGTTCACCGCCGTTGGCCCAGACGAAGGGCATCGCGCCGTAGGTGTAGGCGCCGCCGACCACCAGGCCGTACAGATCGGGCTTCTCGGCGCGGATCCTGCGGGCGGTGGTCGCCAGCTCGGCCATGGTCTTCGGGACTTCCAGACCGAGCTCCTCGAAGACGTCCGTGCGGTAGTACAGGGCGCGGACGCCGACGTAGAAGGGGGCGCCGTAGAGCCTGCCGTCGACGGTGACGGACTGCTTGGCGGTGGGGTCGGTCGCCTTGGCCTCGCTCCAGTCGCCGAAGTCCTCCGTGACATCCAGGAGTCCGCCGTCGTGGACGTAGCCGGCCGTGTCGGTGTTGCCGTACTCCATGACGTCGGGAGCGGACGCGGGGTCGTTGAAGGCGGCCTTGACGCGCTGGGCGCGGGTCTCGACCGGGATGTACTCGACGTCGACCTTCGCGCCCTTGTGGGCCTTCTCGAAGGCGGCGACGACCGAGTCGACGACCTGCTCCTTGGGCTTGTTGCCGACCTCCTGGAACAGCCAGACACGCAGGGTGCCCGTCCTGTCGTCGGTGTCGGAAGAGGAGTTGTCGGACGTCTGGGGGGCGCAGGCGGCGACGACCAGGGCGGCGGCCGCGAGCGCGGTGAGTCGGGCGGGGAGCTTCATGGCGCGATCCTCCGAGCGTTGCAACATATGCAATGATGGTTTCGCTCTGCACAACACATCGGAGGCTAGGGAGTACATGAACACGCCGACAAGAGGTCTCAACCACTCTGTGACCACCTGACGCATCCCGTGCAACGACAAAGGCGACACGTCATGTCAAGACATGACACCGGGACGCCAAAGGCCCCCGGGGCGCGTCACAGCGCGCCCCGGGGGCCTCGGAAAATCCCTGCGGCTACTTCTTGTCGCCGCCCTTGCCCTTGTCGTCGCCGCCGCCGGCCATCGACTCGAAGATCTCCTTGCACATGGGGCAGACCGGGTACTTCTTCGGGTCGCGACCGGGCACCCAGACCTTGCCGCACAGCGCCACCACGGGCGTCCCGTCGAGGGCGCTCGCCATGATCTTGTCCTTCTGGACATAGTGGGCGTAGCGCTCGTGGTCCCCGTCGCCGTGCGACACCTGCGGCGTCGGCTCTACGAGGGTCCCCGTCCCAGTGCCTCGCTGGGGCTGGGTCTCAGGCTCAAGAGTGCTCATGGCGCCAAGCGTACTGAAGCCGGGCACCGAGCTCACACCGTCAGTTCAGCGAAGCGTCGTCCGGATACGTCGCCACCATCGCGAGTTCGCTGCGCTGGCGGCGCAGCACCTCGCGCCAGAGTCTCTCGGGGGACGGCGAGGAGACGTCGCCGGGTTCGGACTCCACGACGTACCAGGCGCCCTCGCCCAGCTCGTCCTCCAGCTGGCCCGGGCCCCACCCGGCGTACCCGGCGAAGATCCGCAGGGAGCCGAGGGCCGAGGCCAGGAGCTCCGGCGGGGCCTCCAGGTCGACGAGGCCGATCGCGCCGTGCACCCGGCGCCAGCCGAGCGGGGTGCCGTCGACGGCCGCGCCACCGGGGATGACGGCGATTCCGAGGGCCGAGTCGAGGGACACCGGGCCGCCCTGGAACACGACGCCGGGTTCACCGGTGAGATCCGCCCAGCCCTCCAGGATGTCGCTCACGCCCACCGGTGTGGGCCGGTTGAGGACGACACCGAGGGAGCCCTCCTCGTCGTGGTCGAGAAGGAGCACCACCGCACGGTCGAAGTTCGGGTCCGCCAGGGCGGGCGTTGCCACGAGCAGCCGCCCCGTGAGCGAGGACACCTCGGTCATGCCAGACATGATCCCGCATCTTCCCGCGAAGTGGGGAGGCAATGCGGGCACACGGGACGCGCACGGGCGCGGTCCGGGCGCACAGGGCCGCGGGGCGGGCGACGGTGACCCCATGTGCCCGGTGGGAAACGGTTCGTGTTGTGACACAGCTATGACGTACCTGGGTGGTCCCTGGGCTTACGGGACAGGGGGCGACGGCGATTACTCTGTCTCATCTGGCCCTGCCTCCGACACCAACGGCCCTTGCCCCAATCCACCATCCATGGAACGCGAGATACATGACCGTCAACGGCTCTGACGACGTACTGCTTGTCCACGGCGGCACCCCGCTCGAGGGCGAGATCCGTGTCCGCGGTGCGAAGAACCTCGTACCCAAGGCCATGGTCGCCGCCCTGCTGGGCAGTGAGCCGAGTCGGCTGCGCAACGTTCCGGACATCCGTGACGTGCGGGTCGTCCGCGGCCTGCTCCAGCTGCACGGAGTGACGGTCCGGCCGGGCGAGGAGCCGGGCGAGCTGGTGCTCGACCCGACCTACGTGGAGAGCGCCAACGTCGCCGACATCGACGCCCACGCGGGTTCGAGCCGGATTCCGATCCTGTTCTGCGGCCCGCTCCTGCACCGCCTCGGCCACGCGTTCATCCCGGGCCTGGGCGGCTGCGACATCGGCGGCCGGCCCATCGACTTCCACTTCGACGTGCTGCGGCAGTTCGGCGCGAAGATCGAGAAGCGGGAGGACGGCCAGTACCTGGAGGCCCCGCAGCGGCTGCGCGGCACGAAGATCGTGCTGCCCTACCCGTCGGTCGGCGCGACCGAGCAGGTCCTGCTGACCGCCGTCCTGGCGGAGGGCGTCACCGAGCTCGCGAACGCGGCCGTGGAGCCGGAGATCGAGGATCTCATCTGCGTGCTCCAGAAGATGGGTGCCATCATCGCGATGGACACCGACCGCACGATCCGCATCACCGGTGTCGACAAGCTCGGCGGCTACAACCACGCCGCCCTGTCGGACCGCCTGGAGGCCGCCTCCTGGGCTTCCGCGGCGCTGGCGACCGAAGGCAACATCTACGTCCGCGGCGCCCAGCAGCGCTCGATGATGACGTTCCTGAACACCTACCGCAAGGTGGGCGGCGCCTTCGAGATCGACGACGAGGGCATCCGCTTCTGGCACCCGGGCGGCCAGCTGAAGTCCATCGCGCTGGAGACGGACGTCCACCCCGGCTTCCAGACCGACTGGCAGCAGCCGCTGGTCGTCGCCCTGACGCAGGCCACGGGCCTCTCGATCGTCCACGAGACGGTCTACGAGTCCCGACTGGGCTTCACCTCCGCGCTCAACCAGATGGGCGCCCACATCCAGCTGTACCGCGAGTGCCTCGGCGGCTCCGACTGCCGCTTCGGGCAGCGCAACTTCCTGCACTCGGCGGTCGTGTCGGGCCCCACGAAGCTCCAGGGCGCCGACCTGGTCATCCCCGACCTCCGCGGCGGCTTCTCGTACCTGATCGCCGCCCTCGCGGCCCAGGGCACCTCCCGGGTCCACGGCATCGACCTCATCAACCGCGGCTACGAGAACTTCATGGAGAAGCTCGTGGAACTCGGCGCGAAGGTCGAGCTGCCGGGCAAAGCACTCGGCTGAGCCCTCAACGCCTCACCCCGGCCGGGAGGGACTCCCTCCCGGCGGGGACGGCCTCCCTGCCTGCCTGGCGGCAGGGAGCCCGGGCAGGCACAAGCACCGGCCCGGGCGGCGCGTGAGGCCGCGTCTGAGCGCACAACGATGGGGCGGCACCCGGAAGACCGGGTGCCGCCCCATCACGTTGCCTACGCGCCGTACACCGTGCGGTGAGGCGTAGACGGCAAGGTCACTTGCCCTTTGCCGCTTCCTTGAGCTTCGAGCCCGCGGAGACCTTGACGCTGTAGCCGGCCGGGATCTGGATCGGGTCACCGGTCTGCGGGTTGCGGGCGGTGCGAGCGGCACGGTGGGTGCGCTCGAAGGTCAGGAAGCCGGGGATCGTGACCTTCTCGTCGCCCTTGGAGACGATGTCGCCGACGACCTCGGCGAACGCGGCCAGCACTGCGTCGGCGTCCTTGCGGGTCACCTCGGCGCGGTCGGCCAGCGCGGCCACCAGCTCACTGCGGTTCATGTTGTTACTCCCGTGTTCTTCTTGCCGTTGCGGCGTGCCACGCGGCGGAGCCGCATGTTGGGCACAGCGAAGTCGTTGTGCACGCGCCCAGAGACGCATCCTGCCCCTACCAGCGGCGCGAAAGCCAATCCGGCACCCGCTCGGAGTCGTGAGACAACCCTTGGGAGTCACACGAAGGGTGGTTGGTCGGGCGCAACCCTAGAGGGCCGTCCGCGACGCGAGGTTCCACGACGCGCCGTCACAGGGGCCACCGTGGCGATCCTCACAGCCCCCGCCACGGGGATCTTGACGGCCCCCGTCCACTCGCATGCCCAGGCCTACGAGGCTGACACCCCCGCCGCCCTGGCGGCTTCCCGCACCGCGCCCGCGACCGCGCCGGCGACCTTGTCGTTGAAGACGCTCGGGATGATGTAGTTCGGGTTGAGCTCGTCGTCGCTCACGACCTCCGCGAGGGCCTTCGCGGCCGCGAGCATCATCTCCGTGTTGACGGTGCGGGACTGCGCGTCCAGCAGGCCGCGGAAGACGCCCGGGAAGACCAGCACGTTGTTGATCTGGTTGGGGAAGTCGGAACGGCCGGTGGCCACGACGGCGGCCGTCTGACGGGCGATCGCCGGGTCGACCTCGGGGTCCGGATTCGCGAGCGCGAACACGATCGCGTCGTCGGCCATGGCGGCCACGTCGTCACCGTCGAGGACGTTCGGGGCGGAGACGCCGATGAAGACGTCCGCGCCGCGCACGGCCTCCTTCAGGGTGCCCGTGAGGCCCTCGGGGTTGGTGTTGTCGGCGATCCAGCACAGCGCCGAGTCCGGGGCCGCGTCGACCAGGTCCGCGCGGTCCGCGTGGACGACACCGTGGATGTCGGCGACGACCGCGTTCTTGACGCCGGCCGCGAGCAGCAGCTTGAGGATGGCGGTACCGGCCGCGCCGGCGCCGGACATGACGACCCGCACGTCGCCGATGCCCTTGTTCACGACACGCAGGGCGTTCGTGAGGGAGGCGAGGACGACGATCGCGGTGCCGTGCTGGTCGTCGTGGAAGACGGGGATGTCGAGGGCCTCGCGCAGCCGGGCCTCGATCTCGAAGCAGCGGGGGGCGGAGATGTCCTCGAGGTTGATGCCCGCGAAGCCGGGGGCGATGGCCTTGACGATCTCGACGATCGCGTCGGTGTCCTGGGTGTCCAGGCACAGCGGCCAGGCGTCGATGCCGGCGAACCGCTTGAAGAGGGCCGCCTTGCCCTCCATGACCGGCAGCGCGGCCTTCGGGCCGATGTTGCCGAGGCCCAGCACGGCCGAGCCGTCCGTCACGACCGCAACGGAATTGCGCTTGATGGTGAGGCGGCGCGCGTCCTCGGGGTTCTCGGCGATCGCCATGCAGACGCGGGCCACACCGGGCGTGTAGATCATCGAGAGGTCGTCACGGTTGCGGATGGGGTGCTTGGACGCCATCTCGATCTTGCCGCCGAGGTGCATCAGGAACGTACGGTCGGAGACCTTGCCGAGGGTGACGCCCTCGATGCCGCGCAGCTGTACGACGATCTCGTCGGCGTGGGCGGTGGAGGTGGCGGCGATGGTGACGTCGATGCGGAGCTTCTCGTGGCCGGACGCGGTGACGTCGAGGCCGGTCACCGAGCCTCCGTGGGACTCCACGGCCGTGGTGATCTGGGAGACCGCCGTTCCGCTCGCGGGCACCTCCAGACGGACCGTGATCGAGTAGGAGACGCTGGGCGCCGTTGCCATGGCCGACTTCCTCTGCACTGCTGGGTCGCGGGTTTGCCGTCCGATCGTCGCACCTACCGACGAGTACGTGAAAGCCGCCCCGGATTGCGATCGTTTTGTTCTCAATCAAGTCGGCGAAGCCGCCGGGAGGAGGCCCGGAGAGGCCCGGGAGAGGGCAAAGAGAGAGGCCCACATCACACGTGATGTGGGCCTCTCTCTTTGTTCACGACACCGGCCCGCCATGCTCGCCTCGCGGCAAGTGGTCGCTCGTAGCGACGAAGGTTGGGCCCGGGGGCTTGGATCGAGCCGGTGTCACGACCAGGCTAACAAACGGATGGCCGAAGACCATTCCCGTGCGGGCAGTTCACAGGAAACGGTCGGCCGTTCAGTCCCTCAGGAGGTCCGGGACGCCGTTCGCGTCCGGCTCGTCGCGGTCCCCGGAGACGACCGTGAGCTGCTGCGTCGCCCGGGTGAGGGCCACGTACAGCACCCGCAGGCCGGCCGGGCTCTCGTCCGCGATCTCCGCCGGTGAGACGACGACCGTGGCGTCGTACTCCAGGCCCTTGGCCTCCAGGCTGCCGAGGGCCACCACGCGGTCGCCCAGTCCGGCGAGCCAGCGTCTCGCCTCCTCGCGGCGGTTCATGGCGACCACGACGCCGACGGTGCCGTCGACCCGCTCCAGCAGACGCTGCGCCTCCGCGCGGACGGTGGCGCCCAGCGTGTCGGTGACGGCCTCGAAGCGGGGCACGACCCCCGTCGACCTGACCGCCGACGGGGATTCGGCGCCGGGCATGGCCAGGGCCAGCACCTTGGCGGCCAGCTCGGCGATCTCGGCCGGGTTGCGGTAGTTCACGGTCAGCTGGAAGCGGCGGCGCGGGCGGGTGCCGAGGGCCTCGTCGCGGGCCTCGGCCGCCTCGTCGGGGTCGGACCAGGAGGACTGGGCCGGGTCGCCGACGACCGTCCAGGTGGCGTGCCGGCCCCGGCGGCCGACCATGCGCCACTGCATCGGGGTGAGGTCCTGAGCCTCGTCCACGATGACGTGGGCGTACTCGGTGCGCTCCTGGGCGAGCCGCTCGGCGCGCTCGCGCTGCGTCTCCTCGCGCACCGGCATCAGCTCCTCCAGGCCGGTGAGCTGGTCCAGCGGGTCGTACTCGCGCCGCTTCTTCGGACGGAACGGCGCGCCGAGGATCGCCTCGAGCTCGTCGAGCATGGCGATGTCGTGCACCGAGCGCCCGTCCCGCTTGAGGGCGCGGGCGACCTTGCGGACCTCGCCGGGGTTGAGGATGCGCCGGGCCCAGCGGCCGAGCCGCCGTTCGTCGGCCATCGCCGCGAGGACGGCCTGCGGGGTCAGCTCGGGCCACCAGGCGTCGAGGAAGGCGATGAACGCGTCCTCGCTGGTCACGTCCTCGTCGAAGGAGGAGCGCAGCTCGGCGGCGAGCTCGGGGTCGCTGTGCCGGCCGGCCGCGCCGGAGCGCTCCCACAGGGCGTCCAGGAGCAGTTTGCGGGCGCGGGGGCGCAGGAGGTTCACCGGGGCGGTGCCGCTGAGGGCGCTCTGCCGGACGCGGTCCAGGTCGGCGGCCTCCAGCTCCAGGCGGCGGCCGAAGGCGACGACCCGCAGCCGGGTGGGTGTCCCCGTGGGTGCGGGGGCCGCGCCGGTCTCCTCGTCGGAGTCGCCGAAGGACAGTTGCGCCGGGGCCCGGCCGCCGCTCTCCAGGGCGCCGCGCGCCGCCTTGCGCAGCACCTTCAGCATCCGGTACGACCCCTTGGCCCGGGCCACCGCCGGGGAGTCGTACAGGGTGGCCTCGGCGCCGTCGACGAGGGAGCCGATGGCACGGATGGCGACCTGGCCCTCCTCGCCCAGCGAGGGCAGCACGCCCTCGGTGTACGCCACGAGCAGCGGCGTGGGCGAGACGATCAGGATGCCGCCCGCGTACCGGCGCCGGTCCTGGTAGAGCAGATAGGCGGCCCGGTGCAGCGCGACGGCGGTCTTCCCCGTTCCCGGACCGCCCTCGACGTAGGTCACGGAGGCGGCGGGGGCGCGGATGACCAGGTCCTGCTCGGCCTGGATGGAGGCGACGATGTCGCGCATGGTGTGACTGCGGGCCTGTCCGAGGGCGGCCATGAGGGCGCCGTCGCCGATGACGGGCAGTTCGCCGCCGTCCAGGACCGCCTTCAGCTCGGGACGCATCAGGTCGTCCTCGACGCCGAGGACGCGACGCCCCTTGGAGCGGATCACGCGGCGCCGTACGACGCGCCCCGGGTCGACCGGGGTGGACCGGTAGAACGGTGCCGCGGCCGGTGCCCGCCAGTCGATGACCAGCGGGGCGTATTCGGAGTCGAGGACTCCGATACGGCCGATGTGGAGCGTTTCGGCGATGTCGGCGGTGTTGTCGGGGCGGACGGCCCCCTCGGCGGGCTCGACGGCGGTGTAGGCGCCGTCGGGGCCCTTCTTGCCGTCCTTCCCGGCGAGCAGGTCGATCCGCCCGAACAGGAAGTCCTCGAACTCGTTGTTGAGCCGGTTGAGGTGGACGCCGGCGCGGAACACCTGGGCGTCCCGCTCGGCGAGGGCGCCGGGCGTGCCGACCTGGCCTCGCTTGGCCGCGTCGTGCATCAGGAACTCCGCCTCGTGGATCTTCTCCTCGAGGCGCCGGTACACCCGGTCGAGGTGTTCCTGTTCGATGCCGATCTCTCGGTCCCGCACCGAATCCGGCGCGGTGTGCCGAACCGATCCGACCGCGGTTTCCTGCTGTGCCTGAACGGCCACCGGGCCCCCTTCTGACGTGCTGGGCAGCCGTCAACCGTACGCGAAGGGGACCCCGTGTAGGAAGTTACGCGTCGATCTGGACGAGCTTCTTGCCGTCGAAGGTCATGACCTCGAAGTGGTCGATCTCGTTGGTCTTGAAGGCGGCGCCGCCCACGACGTAGAGCGGGTTCTTGGCCTGCTCGGTCTTGGCGTTCGCGATGCCGTAGCCCCACTCCGGGACCGACCAGGAGGAGACCGTCTCGCGCTCGCCGTTCTTGCCGACGGCGATGAGCGAGCACTTCTCCGGGCCCGTCACGTTCTTCAGCTCGACGCCGATCTCCGTGCCCCACGCCTTCTCGCCCATGGCGACGGTCGCGGAGACCTTGGAGGCGGAGTCGGTCGCGGAGACCCGGTCGCTGAGCGTCGCGAAGGTGTCCTTGGCGGCGTTGGCCGACTTGGTGGAACTCGCCTCGGTGCTCTTGGTGCCGCTGTCGCCGCCGGTCGCCGCCAGCACGGTGAGCGGACCGCCGATGATCAGCGCGGCCGCGGCCGCCACCAGGAAGAACGAGCGGCGGCGCTTGACCGCGCGGCGCTCGGACACCTCGTCGACCAGCCGTTCCGCGAGCCGCGGGCTGGGGCGGGCGGACAGGGACTCGCCGATCGCGGGGGTGCCGGTGCCCGGCAGGTCCGCGAGGGCGGCCAGCATGGGTTCCATGCCGGCGAGCTCGTCGAGCTGCTGGGCGCACCACTCGCAGCCGGCGAGATGCATCTCGAAAGCGGTTGCTTCGGCGTCGTCGAGAATCCCGAGGGCGTAGGCGCCGACGGTCTCGTGTTCGCTCGGGCTCGGAGATCCCGTAGATCCCTGCATGGGTCCAGACATACCCGAACCACCTGCTCCGAATCCCCCGTATACGCTCATCACGCCGTCACCCCCCGCTCCTCCAGAGCCAGCTTCATCGACCGCAGGGCATAGAAGACCCGTGAGCGCACGGTGCCGCTGGGTATCCCCAGCGTCTCGGCCGCCTCGTTGACGGTACGCCCCTTGAAGTACGTCTCGACGAGCACCTCCCGGTGGGCCGGGGTCAGGTCGTCGAGCGCGTCGGACAGCGTCATCAGCCACAGCGCCTTGTCGATCTCGTCCTCCGCAGGAATGACCTCCAGCGGCGACGGGTCGACCTCCTGCGGCCGGGCCTGCCGGCTGCGGTGGCCGTCGATGACGATGCGGCGTGCGACCGTCACCAGCCAGGGGCGTACAGATCCGGTCGCACGATTGAGCTGACCGGCGTTCTTCCAGGCACGGATGAGCGTCTCCTGCACGACGTCCTCGGCGCGCTGCCGGTCTCCGGCAACCAGGCGCAGGACATACGCAAGCAGGGGTCCGGCATGCTCCCGATACAGAGCACGCATCAGCTCCTCGTCAGGTTCCGAGGGCTGGGACATGCGATGTCGGGCCCTCGATCCACGTTCATTGGCCACGGCCGCATCCTTGCGCACGCCCACCTCCGGTGTCCGGGGGTTCCCCCAGTCGGTCGCTCGACGACGGGTACGCAAGCGGGGTGTTGAGCGTTCAAACCGAGGAGACACTTTTCTTCGGGGTGTCATGACGAGCGGGGACATGGCGGCACATTCCCACCGCTTTTTCTTTACGTTTTCGCCACATCGACAAGATCGCGCCGACTGCCCGGCTCACGGCTCAGGTAAACGGTGTGTAATCGAAATCACTTCGACAACCGGTCGGCGACGCCTCTACGAAAGCCGCATACCCGGCACGGGAGTTACGTCCGTGAGGCGAGCGCCGCCCGCCGACGGTGCCGCGCGACGCGCTCCCGGTTCCCGCAGACCTCGCTGGAACACCAACGGCGCCGGCGTCCCCGGGACATGTCGACATAGACGATGGGGCAGTTGTCCCCCGCGCACTGCCGCAGCCCCGCCCTGGCGACGGGATCGGTGAGCAGCTCCACCGCGTCCCGGGCCACGGCGGCCAGCAGCGCGACGCACGCCGGCGGGCCGGCCAACTCGCGGACGAGCCCACCGTCTTCTGCGCGCACGGCACGCGGGGCCGGGGGCACGGCCCGGGCTGCGTCGTTGACGCGGGCCAGGGCGAGGTCGTACGAACCGGCGTCGTGCCGGTTGAGCCACCCGTGCACCAACTGTCCGGTGTTGCGACGCAGTTCCCGGAAGGCGGGCGGCCAGGAGGCGTCGGCGTGGGTGAGCGGGGTGTCCGGCGGGACGAGTCCGGAGCCGCGGATCCACGCGCACAACGGCGCCACGGCGTCGAGCCGTTCGAGGGGATGCGCGGTCGCGAGCAGGTCGAGACAGATCCGCCCGGCGTCGAACCGGAGCTCGTCCATGCGCGTGTCACCGCCTGCCGAGAGGGACTGCTCAAGGAATCCGTCCCCTCACAGTGCCAGCGCAGGGTGCCAATAACCAGCCCGCCGGAGGTCTCCCCTCCGGGGGAGACCGGGGACGAGGGCAGTTCAGGCCGAAGCGGGACGACGGAGGCGCAGCCCCCGGGGCGGGACGACGGGGCGGCCGCCCTCAGGGCGCAAGGACGGGGCCTCCGCCCTCAGGACGGGGACGGGTCGGGACAGGTCGGGTCAGGAGAGGTCGGGTCAGGAGAGGTCGGAGCCGGGCGGGTTGAGCCGGGGCGACGGGGGCCGCCGCCCTCAGGACGGGACGACGGGGGCCAGTCCTCAGGACGGGACGGGTCAGGACAGGGCGGAGCCGGGCGGGTTGAGCCGGGCCGCCGGGGCCTCCGCCCTCAGGACGGGACGGGACCGGTCGGGTCGGGTCGGGACCGGTCGGGTCGGGTCGGGTCGGGACTGGACCGGTCGGGACGGGACGACGGGGGCGGAAGCCCCTACTCGTCGGCGTACTTCGCGTCCGCGGCCGGGTCCAGCGCCAGCCGGTACCCCCGCTTCACCACCGTCTGGATCAACTTGGGCGCCCCGAGGGCCGTCCGCAGCCGGGCCATCGCGGTCTCGACGGCGTGCTCGTCCCGCCCGGCGCCGGGCAACGCCCGCAGCAGATCGGAACGCGGCACGACCCACCCCGGCCGCCGGGACAGCGCCCGCAGCAACGACATTCCCGCCGGCGGCACCGGCTTCAAGGACCCGTCCACCAGCACCGCGTGACCCCGGATCTCCACCCGGTACCCGGCGATGGGCAGCGCCCGGGCCCGCGACGGCAGCTCCTGGCACAGCAGCTGCACGAGCGGCCCGAGCCGGAACCGCTCCGGCTGGACGGTGTCCACGCCGTGCCCCTGGAGCGGCAGCGCGGTGACCGGACCGACGCAGGCGGGCAGCACATCGTGGGCGAGGGCGGAGAGCAGCTCGGGCAGCAGGCCGCGTTCCTCCGCGCGCGACAGCAGGGACGCGGCGGCGGGCGCGCTGGTGAAGGTGATCGCGTCCAGTCCGCGTGAGACGGCAGCGTCCAGGAGCCGGTCGAGCGGCGAGACGTCCTCCGGCGGCATCCACCGGTAGACGGGCACCCCCACGACCTCCGCGCCCGCGGCCCGCAGCGACTCCACGAAACCGGGCAGCGGCTCACCGTGCAGCTGGACGGCGACCCGGCGGCCGTCGACGCCCTCCTCCAGGAGCCGGTCGAGCACCTCGGCCATGGACTCGCTGGACGGCGACCAGTCCTCCGTCAGCCCGGCGGCCCGCACGGCGCCCTTCACCTTGGGGCCGCGGGCCAGCAGTTCGACGCCGCCCAGCTTGTCGAGCAGCTGCTCGCCCAGCCCCCAGCCGTCGGCGGCCTCGATCCAGCCGCGGAAGCCGATGGCCGTGGTGGCGACCACGACGTCCGGCACCTGGTCGATGAGCTCCTTCGTGGCGGCGAGCAGCTCACCGTCGTCGGCGAGCGGCACGATCCGCAGGGCGGGAGCGTGCAGGACCGCGGCCCCCCGGCGCTGAAGCAGCGCGCTGAGCTCCTCGGCCCGGCGCGCGGCCGTCACGCCCACGGTGAAGCCCGCGAGGGGCCCGTGTTCGACGGCGCCCAGAGGGCCGGCATCGGATCGCTGCTGTTGCTCGTACATCACTCTCGTCCCGCTCGAGTCCCGTTTGACCTACATGCCGACGAGCCTGTCAACGGTGCGTGACAGGCTCGGTTCGGCCACGTGTCGCCGGTGTTACGTCACACCTCGGCGTAGCTGAGCTGCTGCTTCGCCTCGGAAGCGGTGCTTCCTGCCGTGATCCTTCCGGACGGACGGCGAAGGTATACGGCCCAGGTGACCCCGAAGCACGCCGCGTAGAAGGCGAGGAAGGCGACGAACGCGCCGGTTCCGGAGCCGTAGGACAGGAAGGACTGCCGGAAGGCCAGGTTGATCGCGACACCGCCGAGCGCGCCGACCGCGCCGATCAGTCCCATGGACGCACCGGACAGACGCCGGCCGTAGGCGGCCGCCTCCTCGCCCTCCAGCCCGTTGGCCACGGCCTTCGCCTGGAAGATGCCGGGGATCATCTTGTACGTCGACCCGTTGCCGAGGCCGCTGAGCACGAACAGCACCACGAAGACGGAGACGAAGAGCGGCAGCGACTTCTGCATGCTGGCGAAGACCAGGACGGCGGTGGCGGCGGCCATGCCGACGTAGTTGTACAGGGTGATGCGGGCACCGCCGTAGCGGTCGGCGAGCCAGCCGCCCACGGGACGGATGAGGGAGCCGAGCAGCGGGCCGATGAAGGTGAGGTAGGCCGCCTGGAGGGGCGTGCGGCCGAACTGGTTCGTCAGGACCTGCCCGAAGGCGAAGCTGTAGCCGATGAACGACCCGAAGGTGCCGACGTAGAGGAAGGACATGATCCAGGTGTGCACGTCCTTCGCCGAGTCGATCGCGGCGCCCGTGTCGTTCTTCACGGAGGACAGGTTGTCCATGTACAGCGCGGCGAGGGTGGCGGCGACGACGATGAGCGGGATGTAGATCCCCAGCAGCACGCGCGGCCCGCCGCTGGCGCCGATGACGGCGAGGGCGATCAGCTGGATCACCGGCACGCCGATGTTGCCGCCGCCCGCGTTGAGCCCGAGCGCCCACCCCTTCTTACGGAGCGGGAAGAAGGCGTTGATGTTGGTCATGGAGGAGGCGAAGTTGCCGCCGCCGATGCCCGCGAGCAGGCCGACCAGCAGGAACGTGTTGAACGAGGTCCCCGGGTCCATCACCGTGAACGCGGCGATGGTGGGGATCAGCAGCAGCCCCGCCGAGATGATCGTCCAGTTCCGGCCGCCGAAGACCGCGACGGCGAAGGTGTAGGGCACCCGCACGACCGCCCCGACCAGCGTCACCATCGACGTCAGCAGGAACTTGTCGGCCGGGGTGAGGCCGTACTCCGGGCCCATGAAGAGCACCAGCACGGACCACATCGTCCAGATCGAGAACCCGATGTGCTCGGAGAGGACGGAGAAGAGGAGGTTGCGACGGGCGATCTTCTCGCCCTTCTCGTTCCAGAAGGCCTCGTTCTCCGGGTCCCACTCCTCGATCCAGCGGCTCCCCTTCTTCGTGGGGGGCGGGGATGCGGGGGCTGTACTCGGGGCTGTCATGACGCCTCCACGGTGCTCCGGGGCTGGGGTGGTTCGGGGGGATGAGCGGTGATGAGTCCCGAAGGTAGGGAGGGCGCGTTTCCACGCTGTGGCTGTGGGTGACCGGAAAGGAACGTTGCTCTCACCTTGCCCGGAGGGCCGGTGAGAGGTTTTGGGGAGGGCTCGACACTGAGGCGCCTGCCCGGTGGTGCCGGGAGGCCGGGGGCCGGGAGGGGCACCGGGGCGGTTGCGGGGCCGGGCACCACCGCGGACGAGCCCGGGGCGGACGAGCCCGCGTCCGAGCGCACGGGCCGCGGGGCGAGCCTGCGGGCCGGCGCCGGGCGTACGGGACGGGACCGGGGCGTACGGGACTGTCCGTACGCGTACGCGAAGCGCCCCCACCCCGGCCGAACCGGGGGTGGGGGCGCATCCGTCGAGGCCCGCGGGGCCCTTCAGTGGCAGGCGAACTCCTTGTTGGCGGTGCTCCCGCTCAGCGTGCAGGTCTGACCGCGGACCGCGCCGGCCGGGTCGTGGGCCGTGAGGTCCCAGGTCCCGGCGTTGCGGCTCAGGACCGCGTACCCGAAGACCCCTCCCTGGGTGAGGGAGTGATGCACGGGCTGCGGCGGGGTGCCGACCGCTTTCCCGATGACGCCCGCGTCGTTCGGCCCCTGCTCCAGCGGGGCTCCACCGGAGAAACCCACCGTCACCTGCGGTGGCCGCGCGGTGTCGAAATCGATCATCTGGTAGAGGTGCGCATGGCCCGAGAGCACCATGCGGATGTTGTCCGCCAGCCGCCCCAGGGTCGTACCGGCGACGGCCCTGTCGAGGACGGGGGTGAACGTCTCCAGCGGGGGGCCGGCCGATCTGACCATCCACAAGGGCTTGTGGGTGAAGACGAAGTAGTCGTGGCCGGATTGCTGCGCCGCGGCCTGGTTCACGGACTCGAACTGCCGGGTGTAGATCGCCTGCTGCGCGAGGTTTCCGCTGTCGGCCGGGTCGGCGAACGAGGAGTCCACATCGAGAAGGTGCAGGACACCTGCCCTGATCTCCACCGGATCGGGGTAGAAGGAGCACGATCCGTTGGCTCGGAGTTCGTCGGCGAGGTAGCGGAACCACGCGGCCCCGGCGCCGCCCGTCGCGGGTGGGGTGCGGCAGTCCTCGTGGTTGCCCCGCGTCAACGCGACCGGCGCCACCGCCAGCAGACTCTCCGCCGGCCTGAAGAAGTCGGCGACCACACAGGCCCAGGTGAATCTGTCCGCCGAGGTCGTGCAGCCCGGATTCGCCGCCTTGTCGCCCGCCTGAGCCGGGTCGTCACGGTAGAGGTAGTCGCCGACATGGATCACGAGATCCGGCTGCGTCACCGTGGCCGCGCTGCTCGCGATCCGCGGGAACGGCCAGCCGGTCTGGTGGTCGGCGCAGTCCTGATTGGGGCCCGCCGTGGTGACGCGGCACCCCGAGTCGCCCATGACCGCGATGGTGCCGGGACGGGTGTTCGCGGTCCAGTTCGGCAGGGGAAGCTCACGGTTCGCGGGGTGCAGCACGGCCGCGGCGATCGTCGTCTGCGCGAGCACCGCGTTGTAGGCCCCGAGCGGCACGAGCAACTCGCACACCGTGGTGGGGAACTGCGGCGGCGCGGGACGGCTCAGCAGCCGCATCCGGTAGGCGGTCCGCACGATGCCCAGGGTGTACCGCACGGAGGGGCACGTGCCGGAGGTGTCGGTGGTCACATAGCGGACCTGGGCACCCCGGCTGGTCAGCTGGGTCCATGCCCATGCCTCGCCGTTGGGGTTGCCGGTCCCTGGCGGCGGAGCGGTCGGCCCCGGTGGCTTCGGGCCTTCGCCGTAGGGCGGGGTCCCCGGCGAGGGGGAGGACCCCGGCGGCTTCGGCCCTCCGCCGTCGGACACGGGCCCCGCCAGGGCCGTACCGACCGAGAGCGCCGCCGCCAGCACCCCCGTCATGGCCAGAACGATTGTCCGGCGCATTCTGCTCACGTTCCTCCATCCGAAACCCTGGCTCCGAACCCATCAGATCGACGGGCATACCGGGTCATACTCACCAGGGCTTCCGATGGACGCACCCCGAACCGGGCGAACGGCGTACCGCGGCGCACAGGCGCCTGCGGACGCGCGCACGGAGGCCGGTTCGGGGCCGAAGGTGCCGTTCAGGACCGGTGTGCTCCGGCGCCGCTCCGTCCGTCCGGCCACAGGCGTGGCCTGCGGCGGGCCGCCAGATCCTCCACCCAGCCGAAGCAGATCACGCAGGCCGCGGTGAGCAGCCAGATGGCCGGCAGCTGCGGCCACGGGCTCACCAGGACCCAGGAGGAGTTCGCCTCCAGCCAGGAGATGCCCCACAACCGGTCCCACAGGGCCTCCACGACCCCGATGCAGACGTTGTGCCACAGGTAGATCGTCACGGCACGGGAGTTGAGCAGGGTGATCAGCCGGTCCCAGCGGCGCAGGCCGGCCGGCCACTCGGACCAGGACGGGCTGAGGTGCAGGAGCAGCAGCACCGCCGCGAAGGACCACAGGGACTGGGCGAAGGGCATGTCGTCCAGGTCGTGGCCCTCCTTGAGGTCGTGGGCCAGGGCGTACCAGAGGCCGATTCCCGCCACCGCGGGCGCCAGGGACGGCACCACGTAACGCGGCAGGCGACGCAGCACGCCCTCCTGGTGCGCCATGCCCAGCAGCCAGCACGCGCCGAACGCGCCGAAGTCGCTGAGCTGCGCCTCCAGCCGCCAGCCCGGCACCGACAGCGCGCCGAACTCCAGGACGGCGGACAGCGCGACGGGCGCGAGGATCGTCGGCCAGGGCAGCCGGCGCAGGGCACGCAGCAGGAACGGGGAGAGCAGCACGAACCAGAGGTAGGCGCGGAGGTACCAGAGGGGTACGCCCAGGTCGGCGGCCCAGCCGTCGCTGATCAGCCCGTGCACACCGGGCAGGCTCTCGGCGTACGGCGGGTCGCTCAGCGGCAGGATCCAGTAGCCGAGGTGGAGCCACCACCAGCCGGGATGCCCCTCCTCGTCCGGGCCCCAGCCCGCCACCAGCATGCCCGTCACACCGACCGCGCCCAGCAGCCACAGCGGCGGCAGCAGCCTGCGCAGCCGGCCACGTACGACCCCGAGCGCGGGGCGGCCGGCCAGGGAGCGGGCCATGAGGTTGCCGGCGAGCGCGAACATCACGCCCATGGAGGGGAACACGACGGGCAGCCAGGCCCAGCCCATCAGGTGGTAGAAGACGACCCGGAAGAGGGCGATGGCCCGGAGCAGGTCGAAGTAGCGGTCCCGGCCACCGCCCTTCTTCGCGGCACCCTTCTCGGCGCCCTGCTGCTCGGCGCCCTGCTGCTCGGAAAAGTGCTGCCCGGAACCCTGCTGCCCTGACTCTTGCTGCTCCGGCACGGTGGTCCCGGCCGACGGGTGGGGCAGTTCGGGCAACTCGGCCGTGGTGTCCGTGGAGTGGGTGCTCATCAGGCCGCTCCTCCGTCCGCGGTCGCCGCCGCCACGCCGGGCGGGGCCGCCACCTGGCCCTTGCGGCGGAGTTTCTGCCAGCGCAGCCGGCCGCCGGTGAGGGCGGTGATCCAGGACTGGAGCAGGACGATGTACATCAGCTGGCGGTAGAGGAGTTGCTGGAGCGGGAGGGAGATGAGGGGGGTGAGCCGCTCGCGGTCCAGGGCGAAGGCGTACGCCGCGCAGCCCGCCTGGACGGCGAGGACGCCGAACCAGGCCGCGATCGTCTTGCCGGTCGGGCCGAAGAGCAGGCCGTAGACGAGGAACAGGTCGATGAGCGGGGCGAGAAGCGGGGCGACCACCATGAAGAGGGAGACGAGCGGGAGGCCGACGCGGCCGAAGCGGCCCGAGGGTCCGCTCTCGACGATGGCCCGGCGGTGCTTCCAGATCGCCTGCATGGTGCCGTAGCACCAGCGGTACCGCTGCGACCACAGCTGCTGGACGGACTCGGGCGCCTCGGTCCAGGCGCGGGCCTTCTCCGCGTAGACGACGTGCCATCCGTCCCGGTGGATGGCCATGGTGATGTCGGTGTCCTCGGCGAGGGTGTCGTCGCTCATGCCGCCGACCCGGTCGAGCGCGCTGCGCCGGAACGCCCCGACGGCCCCCGGAATGGTGGGCATGCAGCGCAGGACGTCGTACATCCGGCGGTCGAGGTTGAAGCCCATCACGTACTCGATGTGCTGCCAGGCCCCGATCAGCGTGTCCTTGTTGCCGACCTTGGCGTTGCCGGCGACCGCGCCGACCTTGGGATCGGCGAAGGGCTGGACGAGTTCACGCACCGTGGAGGGCTCGAAGACGGTGTCGCCGTCCATCATCACGATGAGGTCGTGCCGGGCGTTGGCGATGCCCCGGTTGAGGGCGGCGGGCTTGCCCGCGTTGAGCTGCCGGACGACGCGGACGCCGGGCAGGTGCAGATCCTCGACGATCCGGGCGGTGCCGTCGCTGGAGCCGTCGTCGATGACGACGATCTCGATCGGGTGCTCGCTCTTCATCAGCGACCGCACCGTGCTCTCGATGCACTTGGCCTCGTTGTAGGCCGGGACGAGCACCGACGCCGGTTCGGTGACGGGCGCGTCGGGCCCCCAGACGAAGCCCTTGCGGCGGGTACGGCGGGTGTGGATCGCGGAGAGCAGGAGCATCAGCCCGAAGCGGGCGAAGACCAGGACGCCGATGACGGCGAGGCCGACGACCAGGACGGCGGTGATGTCGTCCGAGGCCTCGACCAGGAAGACCCAGGCCTTGCCCTTCCACAGGTCGAGCCCGGTGACCGGGGTGTGCGCGCTCGGGGCGTCCAGGGCCTCGGTGAGGTTCTCGAACGTGTAGCCCTCACCCTGGAGTTCGGGGAGGTAGGCGTCGAGGGCCCGGACCGTCTGGTGGCGGTCGCCGCCGGAGTCGTGCATGAGGACGATCGCGCCCTTGCCGCCGTGCGGCGTGGAGTTGCGGATGATGTCCCGGATCCCGGGCCTGCGCCAGTCCTCACTGTCGGCGGTGGTGAAGACCGTGAGGTAGCCCCGGGTGCCGACGAACTGCGTGACGGGCCAGGAGGCGTTGTCGAGGGCGTCCGTACTGGAGGAGTAGGGCGGCCGGAAGAGCGAGGTGCGGATCCCCGCGGCGCCCGCCAGGGCCAGCTGGTTCTGGGTGAGCTCCCAGTCGATGCGCTTCTCCGACTGATAGGAGAGGTCGGGGTGGTTGAAGGTGTGCAGCCCGATCTCGTGCCCCTCGTCCACCATCCGCCGGACCAGGTCCGGGTAGCGGGAGGCCATGGTGCCGGTGATGAAGAAGACGGCGTGCGCGTGGTGCTTCTTCAGGACGTCGAGGACCTCGGGAGTCCACTTCGGGTCGGGCCCGTCGTCGAAGGTGAGCACGATCCGGTGGTCCGGCACGCCCAGGCTGGTCTGCTGCCCGTTCCGGGTGTCGACGACCGGGCCGCCGTCGAGCACCTTCTGCGGCACCTTGTCGGCGGCGGCCTCGGGGCGGATGCGGTAGTCGGCGAGGATCTCGCTGTGCACGTAGCCGCGGAGCATCAGCATCGCCATCATCGCCAGGAGCACGACGAGCGGCAGCAGATGCCGCAGCCGGAGCGACACCAGACGCCGGCGTTCGGGTGACGGCGGCGCGGCGGACCCGGAGCCGCCGACCGCGTGCCCCGGGGCGCGTCCCCGGCCCTGCCTCGGGCCGGACCGCCGGCCGGAGGACCGGCGCCCGCTGCCGCGTGTTCCGCCGGCCGACTCACCTCCTGACGCGTCCCCCGTCGACGATGAAGCGGACGCGGCGTGGCCGCCGGACGAGTGCGCGGGCTGCCCGACAGCTGACCGTCGGGTCGAGCGGCGGCTGGTACGTGGTGCCATGAGAGGTGGTTCTCCGGAGACGAGATCGGGCGAGGTACGGGCCGCGAGCTGAAGCGGCGAGGAGCGAGCATCAAGACATCGCTGACAGGTTCGGACTGCAGGTGCCGGGCCCCGTCACGCCGGGGCCGTCAGATCGGAACGGTGAGGCCCGAACGGTGAGGCGGGCTCAGTGAGGCCGGGTCGGTGAGGCCGGGTCCGTCGGGCCGGGGCGTCAGGTCGGGGCCGCTAGGCCTGGGTTGACAGGTCTGGGTTGCGACCGAAGCCCCGGCCCCCGAAGGCCGAAACCCCGATTCCCGGCCCGGAGGGCCAAGCGCCGGTCCCAGCCCCTGGGGGCCAAAGCTCCAGCCCCGGCCCAGACAGCCGAAACCCCGGCCCCGGCCCGGAGGCCAACGCCCCACCCCGACCCGGAGGGCCAAACTCCGGCCCGCCCCGGCCCGGAGGGCCAAACTCCGGCCCACCCCGGCCCGGAGGGCCAAAATCCGGCCCGCCCCGGTCCGGATGCCCCCGGCGCGGCCGCGGCGCCCGGTGGCGATGTGGTGTGCGGCGGCCACCGCTGCGAAGCCGGGGCACGGCCGCGGGGTCACCGCGCGCCGAGGCCGGTGGCGTCCGTGAGGCCGGGCGGCCGGCGACACGCACGGGTGCCGTTCAGGCTGCCGGGGTCGATGCCGCCGGGACCGGTTCCGGCGGTCCGTCGGCGACCGTGGTGGAGGCTCCTCCGGCCGGGGACGGCGAGGAGGGGGCCGAAGGAGAGGCGGCGGGTGAGGACGCCGGCGGCGGTGTGGAGGGCGTCGGTGCGACCACCGGGCTGCTCGGGCCGGGCGCCGAGGAGGCGGCGGCCGTGGGGCCGGTGCTGGGGCGGGTGGTCCCGCTCGCCGAGGGCCGGGCCGCAGTGGACACCCTGCCGGAGGGAGCCGCGCTCCCCGACGCACCCGGCCCCGTGCTCGCGCCCGGCTTGCCCAGTACCCCGCCGGACGCGGTGCCGGTCACACCCGAGCCCCCCGGAACCGTGCCGCCGGGAGCCCCGGGGCGCGGGCTCGCGGAGCTGTCGGGCTCCGACGTGCTGTCCACCTTGCCGGCCGCCGGCTTCTCGTCGGCCTGGCCGGGCACGGGGACCGGCAGCCAGGGCGCGCCCGCGTTGCCCGAGAGCAGCGCGGCCACGATGACGACGGCGTACGCCCCGCAGGCGATGCCCACGACGATGCCGATGCGGCGGAACGTACGGCTGCGCCGGCCCGACTCGTCGACGAACACCGGGACGTCTGAGGCGGCGTCGGAACCGTCGGGCCGCCCCTTCTTCAGGGAGTCGAGCTGGACGGTCACCTCGGCCGGGTCGCTCTCCTCTCCGTCCACGCCGCCGCCGGGCTCCTCTCCCCAGGGGTCCCGGAGATCGCTGGACCGTTCGTTTTCGGAAAGTCCGTTCGAGGTACTCGAGGGGTTGGAGGCCGACAGGAGACCGCTTTCCCGCGGTACATCCATCAGCGACCGGTATCTGCCGCTTTCCCCCGCCATGGACGTCAGGGATTGCCCCCCGATCCCGGTCGGGCTCGGGGATCCCGGCGCCAAGACCGGCGCATCCCGGGTCGACGATGCCGCCGCCGGCCACTCCGGTTGGGCGTCTTCTCGCCAATTCTTCATGTGCGTACTTCCCCCCACGGAACTGTTCCGGGTGCGCCGACGACCCTGAGCGCACGCCGATGAACCGGGCCCCCACCCAGCTCTCGCGCCCCATTTATCCCATTGCGCTCAGGTCTACGAATCTAGCGCAGGCTTGGGCCCTGTGTTCGCGATGTGTCATACATGGACAGAATTCACGCCCTTGTCCATGGCCGAAAGTCGCCCCTGGTCAAGTCCCGGCGGTCGTACTCGATCACCGCGATCGCGAAAGTGAACCCTCGATGCCCATCCCGGATCGAGGCGGTCAGCCTCTTTCACCACACAAGCGACATACAGGGACAAAAGATCGGCACCGAGCGGGCGGCGGGGAGCCACTCCCGGCATGGCCGGAAAGTTCACCGGCGCCAACACCGGATTGCCCGTTTTCCCCACCCGCCCCATTGACGTGACCACAGCAGCCACATAACTTCCCCCGTCGAAGCGCTTCGACGTCACCCATCGAATCGATTCGATGGACGCACCGTGACGCCCTCAGACCCATCCGACTCCCCTGGAGGCACAGGATGTTGACGGCACGAAGGCGTGTGATGGCACGACGGGGGACGGCGAGCGCGGCGGCGGTCCTCGCCGGCTCACTGCTCCTGGCCTCCTGCGGCGGCTCGGACGGCGGCGGCACCTCCGACGCCAAGACCCTGCGGCTGTGGCACTACGAGGCCCCGAACAGCGCGATGGGCGCGGCCTGGACAGCGGCGGTCAAGGAGTTCGAGGCCCAGCACCCGGGCGTGAAGGTGGAGTTCGAGGAGAAGAGCTTCGAGCAGATCCAGAAGACCGCCCCGATGGTCCTCAACTCCTCCGACGCGCCCGACCTCATGGAGTACAACAAGGGCAACGCGACGGCGGGCCTGCTCTCCAGGCAGGGGCTCCTGACCGACCTGTCCGCCGAGGTGACGAAGCGCGGCTGGGACAAGCCGCTCAGCGCGGGCGTGCGCACCACCGGCCGGTACGACACGAACGGCGTGATGGGCTCCGGCAAGTGGTACGGCGTGCCCAACTACGCCGAGTTCACGATGGTCTACTTCAACAAGGACCTGTTCGCGAAGTACCGGCTCACCGAGCCGAAGACGTTCGACGACCTGGTCGCGGCGATGGACACCTTCGCCGAGCACAAGATCACGCCGCTCGCCAACTCCGGCGCCGAGTACCCGGCCCAGCAGTACGTCTACCAGCTGGCCCTGTCCAGGGCGGACCGCTCCTGGGTCGACTCCTACCAGCTGTACCGGGGGAAGACCGACTTCCACGACGCCGCCTGGACGTACGCGGCCGACACCTTCGCCGACTGGGTGCGGAAGGGCTACATCGCCAAGAGCTCCACCAGCGCCAAGGCCGAGGACGCGGGCGTCTCCTTCCTCCAGGGCAAGGCGCCGATCCTGTTCTCCGGCAGCTGGTGGTACGGCCGCTTCCAGGACGAGGCGACCTTCGACTGGGGCACCACCCTGTGGCCCGGCTCGAACCTCACCCCGGGCTCCGGCGGCAACCTCTGGGTCGTCCCCAAGAGCGCCCACAACAAGGAGCTCGCCTACGACTTCATCGACATCACCATGTCGAAGAAGATCCAGAACCTGCTCGGCAACAAGGGCGGCGTCCCGGTCGCGGCGGACGCCGCCGCCATCACCGACCCGAGGTCCAAGGAGCTCATCGCCCAGTTCAACACCCTGTCCGGCCGCGACGGCCTGGCCTTCTACCCGGACTGGCCGGTCCCCGGCTTCTACGACGTCCTCGTCTCCGAGACCCAGAAGCTGATCACCGGCAGCGAGAAACCCGACGGCTATCTGGACGCGTTGCAGGAGGCGTACGACAAGGGCGTACCGAAGACATGACGGTGACCGCCGAACGCGGCGGGCGGGTGACCGGCGCGCAGGACAGGGCCGTTCACCCGCGCCGTGCCCGCGATACCTACGCGCTGTTCCTGCTCCCGGGCGCCCTCGCCTTCCTCGTTGTCGTCATCGTGCCGTTCCTGATGAACACCGGGGTGAGCCTCACCGACTGGCAGGGCGTGGGCAGCCCCGAGTGGTCCGGACTCGCCAACTACCGCGAGCTGCTGGACGACGCGGAGTTCTGGGAGAGCTTCCGGCACAGCCTCTTCATGGTCGTCGCGATGGCGGTGCTCCCCACGACCGTCGGACTGGTCCTGGCCGCCGCCCTGTTCGACTACGTCGGCAAGCACTTCGGCAGCCGGACGGCGGCCGTCCTGCGGGCCTGCTTCTACCTCCCGCAGGTGCTGCCGGTCGCGGTCGCCGGCATCGTCTGGAGCTGGATCCTCGCGCCCGACGACGGCACGCTCAACGAGCTGCTCCGGGCCGCCGGTCTCGGCTCCTGGCGGCAGGACTGGCTCGGCGACCCCGATCTCGCGCTGTACAGCGTGATGGGCGTGATGGTGTGGGTGCAGCTCGGCTTCCCGCTGGTCGTCTTCATGGCGGGACTGGAACGCGTCGATCCGCAGCTGTACGAGGCGGCCGAGCTGGACGGCGCCGGCTGGTGGCGTCGCTTCCTGCACATCACGCTGCCGCAGATCCGCCCGGAGATCTACGTCGTCCTGACCTGGTGCACGATCGCCGCGCTGAAGGTGTTCGGCGCGGTGTACGTCCTGACGAAGGGCGGTCCCGGCGGCGCGACGAGCGTCCCCTCCTACTTCTCCTTCGCCACGTTCTTCGAGAAGACGCAGGTCGGCTACGGCGCCGCGATCTCCACCGTGCTCACCGTGATCATCCTCGCCCTCTCCCTGGTGGGCCTGCGGCTGCAGACCCGGGCGGAGGACGCGGAGGAAGGACTCCGGACATGAAGGCCGTACGAGCCCTGCGCCGCTGTCCGGTCCTCCTGGCCCTCTGCCTGGCCGCCCTCTTCATGATCGTCCCGTTTCTGGTCGTCGCCGTGAACGCGGTCAAGTCCCCGGCGGAATACGCGCGAAACGGCCCGTTGAGCCTGCCCGACGGCCTGTATCTGGAGGGTCTGAAGGATTTCTGGCAGCGCGTCGACTACAGCCGCAAGCTGCTGAACTCGGTCCTGATCAGCGGCTCGGTGGCGGTGGGGGCGGTGGCTCTGTCGGTGCTGAACGCGTACGCGATCGGCATCGGGCGGATCAGGGGCCGCACCTGGGTCCTGGCCTTCTTCGTCCTGGCGAACATGCTGCCGCAGGAGGCACTGGTCTACCCCGTGTACTACCTGAGCAAGCAGGCCGGTCTGTACGACACCCGGCTGAGCGTGATCATCGTCTTCACGGTGATCCAGGCGGCCTTCGGCACCTACCTGCTCTCCTCCGTGCTGAGCCGGTTCCCGCGCGAGATCATCGACGCGGCCCGGATCGACGGCGCCGGCAAGTGGCAGGTGCTGTGGCGGATCGTCGTCCCCGTCAGCCGGCCCACCCTCGGTGTGCTGCTGGTCTTCTTCTTCGTCTGGACCTGGAACGAGTTCCTGCTCCCGCTGGTCATGCTGATCTCCAACGACAACCAGACCGTGTCGGTGGCCCTCGGTGTCCTCCAGGGGCAGCGCCTGATGGACGCCACGATGACCAACGCGGCCGCCCTCCTCGGCGTACTCCCGGCCCTCGTCTTCTTCCTCGTCTTCCAGCGGACCCTCACCCGCGGCATCGCCGTGGGCGCCGTGAAGTAGTGAGGACCGAGCAGTAAGGACCCCCCACCCATGAAGTTCACCGACGGTTACTGGCTGCTGCGCGAGGGCGTCACGGCCGCCCACCCGGCCGAGGTCCTCGACGTCGCCGAGTCGGACGGCGTCCTGGAGATCCACGCGCCGGCCCGGCCCATCCGCGGCCGCGGCGACCTGATGACGGGACCGGTCATGACGATCACCGCCCACACCCCGATGCCCGACGTCGTCGGCCTCACCCTCACCCACCTCACGGGCGAGCGGCCCCGCGAGCCCGCCTTCAGCCTCACCGAGGCGGAGCGCGCCCCCCAGCTCTCCTGCGACGACGCGTACGCGACCCTGACCTCCGGCGCGCTCTCCGTGAAGGTCGCCCGTTCCGGCCCCTGGCACGTGGAGTTCCTCGCCCACGGCCGCACCCTCACCTCCAGCGGCCCCAAGGGCATGGGCATCATGCGGGACGCGGCCACCGGCGGCCACTACCTGCGCGAACAGCTCGACCTGGGAGTGGGGACCTGCGTCTACGGCCTCGGCGAACGCTTCGGCCCGCTGGTCAGGAACGGCCAGGTCGTCGACATCTGGAACGCCGACGGCGGCACGGCGACCGAACAGGCCTACAAGAACGTGCCGTTCTATCTCACGGACGCGGGCTACGGCGTCTTCGTCGACCACCCCGGCAAGGTGTCCTTCGAGGTCGGCTCGGAAGCGGTGTCGAGGGTCCAGTTCAGCGCCGAGACACAGGAGCTGACGTACTACGTCATCCACGGCCCCACACCGAAGGACATCCTCCGCAGGTACACCGCGCTCACCGGCCGCCCCGCCCTCCCGCCCGCCTGGTCGTTCGGCCTGTGGCTGTCGACGTCGTTCACCACCTCCTACGACGAGAAGACGGTGTCCTCCTTCATCGAGGGCATGCGGGAGCGTGAACTCCCGCTCTCCGTCTTCCACTTCGACTGCTTCTGGATGCGGGAGTTCCACTGGTGCGACTTCCGCTGGGACCCCCGGGTGTTCCCCGACCCGGAGGGCATGCTGGCCCGGCTGAAGGCGAAGGGTCTGCACGTCAGCGTGTGGATCAACCCGTACATCGCCCAGCGGTCGCCGCTCTTCGCGGAGGGCCGGGAGCTCGGTCATCTGCTGCGGCGGCCGGACGGGAGCGTCTGGCAGTGGGACCTGTGGCAGCCCGGCATGGCCCTCGTGGACTTCACCAGCCCCGCCGCCCGCGACTGGTACGCGGCCAAGCTGGAGGAGCTGCTCGAGCAGGGCGTCGACTGCTTCAAGACCGACTTCGGCGAGCGCGTCCCGGTCGACGTGACCTGGTCCGACGGCTCGGACCCGGAGCGGATGCACAACTACTACACGTACCTCTACAACCGCACCGTCTTCGACGTGCTGCGCAAGCACCGGGGCGAGGGGGAGGCGGTCGTCTTCGCGCGGTCGGCGACCACCGGCAGCCAGCAGTTCCCGGTGCACTGGGGCGGTGACTGCGAGGCGACGTACGAGTCGATGGCGGAGTCACTGCGCGGCGGGCTGTCCCTGGGCCTGTCCGGGTTCGGTTTCTGGAGCCACGACATCGGCGGCTTCGAGGGCACACCGACACCGGCGCTGTTCAAGCGCTGGCTGGCCTTCGGCCTGCTGTCCTCGCACAGCAGACTGCACGGCAGCTCCTCGTACCGGGTGCCCTGGCTGTTCGACGAGGAGTCGGTGGACGTGGCCCGGCACTTCACCCGGCTGAAGCTGCGGCTCATGCCCTACCTGTACGAGGCCGCCCGCGTCGCCCACGAGGAGGGCACGCCGATGATGCGGGCGATGGTGCTGGAGTTCCCGGCGGATCCCGGCTGCGCGCACCTGGAACGGCAGTACATGCTCGGCCCGGACCTGCTGGTCGCGCCGGTGTTCAGCGACGCGGGCGACGTGACGTACTACGTCCCCGAGGGCACCTGGACCCACTACCTCACCGGGCGGACGGTGACCGGACCGCGCTGGGTGCGCGAGCGTCACGGGTTCCTCGGCCTGCCGCTGCTGGTGCGGCCGGGCGCGGTGGTCCCGGTGGGCGCCCACGCCGACCGGCCGGACTACCCGCACGCCGACGGGGTCACCCTGCGCGCCTACGGCCTGGAGCACGGCGCCCAGGTGACGGTACGGGTCGGGGACGTGACCTTCACCGTCGTACGGGAGGGGGACACCCTGCGGGCGTCCGCGAGCCACCCCTCGGCACCGTGGGCGCTGGCGGCCGGGGACCGGCTCGCGCGGGCGGCGACGGGCACCGGGTTCCTGACCCTGGAGACCCCGGACGACGGGGAGCCGGCCTGATGGTGAAGATCACCGATGTGGCACGGCACGCCGGGGTCTCCCCCAGCACGGTGTCGTACGCGCTGAGCGGCAAGCGCCCGATCTCCGAGGAGACCCGGCGGCGGGTCGAGGAGGCCGCCCGCGCGCTGGGCTACCGCCCGCACGCCGGCGCCCGGGCGCTGGCCAGCAGCCGCTCGAACGTGCTGGCGCTCGTGGTACCGCTGCGGGCCGGCATCCATGTACCGGTCGTCATGCAGTTCGCGGTGTCGGTGGTGACGGCGGCCCGGCGGCACGACCACGACGTGCTGCTGCTGACCCAGGAGGAGGGCGAGGAGGGGCTGCGCAGGGTCGCGGACACGGCCCTGGTCGACGCGCTGATCCTGATGGACGTCCAGCTCCACGACCCCCGGCTGCCGTTGCTGCGTTCCCTGGACCGGCCGTCCGTGATGATCGGTTTCCCGCTCGAGGCGGACGGGCTGACCTGCATCGACCTCGACTTCCGGGCTGCGGGCGAGCGGTGCGTGGAGCATCTGGCGCAGCTCGGTCACCGGGTGGTCGCTCTGGTCGGGTCGCCGCCGGAGGTGTACGTGCGCGGGACGGCCTTCGCCCAGCGCGTGGTGCAGGGCTTCACCGCGGCCGCCGACCGGGCGGGGCTCGCCTGTGCCGTCCACCCCTGCGAGGCGACCCCGGCCGCGGCCCGCCGGGTGGCGGAGCGGCTGCTGCGCGAGCAGCCCGCGCTGACGGGAGTGGTGGTCCACAACGAGGCGGTCCTGGAGCCCCTGATCGACGCGTTCGAGCAGTTGGGGCTGCAGGTCCCCGGCGACCTGTCGGTCACGGCGATCTGCCCGGACGAGCTCGCCGAGGGGCTGCGGGTGCCGGTCACCTCCATCGCGCTGCCGTCGGCGGAGGTGGGTGAGCGGGCGGTGGGCCTGCTGATGCGCAAGCTCGACGGCGAGACCGTACCCGAGGCGACCCTGCTGCCGCCGGCGATGACCCGGCGGGCGAGTACGGCGCCCCGGACGGTCAGTCCACGCTGACCGGGTTGCCGAGGCGGGTCCCCAGGAGCGCACAGGACACGCCCTGGACGCCTTCGTAGCCCACGGTCCGGCCGGGGGCGAGTTCCCGGGCGAGGCGTTCGGCCAGCGTCTCGCCCTCCTCGTGCAGGCGCAAAAACGCAACGTCCCAGCGGAAGTCGTCGCGGTCGGCCAGCCAGGTGTTCATGGCGGCGTCGATGCCGGTCGCCCAGGCGGACAGGTCGGCGACGAGGGCGGCGGACAGGCCGAGGGCGGCCGCGGGGTCGTCCGGGGCGAAGTCGTCGTAGGAGCCCCTGCGGAGCGGGTGCGCGTGGTACTCGCCCAGGAGCGTGATGTGCGGCGGCTCGTCCACCGGGCCTCCCTCTCTTCGTACGACGTGCGACGACAAGAACCCCGCCGCTCGGGAGCGACGGGGTTCTTGTTCACATGGGATGAGTGGAGATGGCGGGAATCGAACCCGCGTCCAACGG
This sequence comes from Streptomyces sp. Root1310, assembly GCF_001426425.1. Taxonomy (NCBI): domain Bacteria; kingdom Bacillati; phylum Actinomycetota; class Actinomycetes; order Kitasatosporales; family Streptomycetaceae; genus Streptomyces; species Streptomyces sp. Root1310. The sequence continues at coordinate 1,544,474 of NZ_LMEQ01000001.1, forward strand.
TGCAGAATCAGGGCTTCTCCGTGTGCAGTTCGCTGTGATTTTCTCGGCCCCGGTGATCACGCGAACAAGTCGCCGACGGGCCCAGTCACTGTTTGATTTCCCATCCGACCCCGTGACCGGGCCAGATGGTTTAGTTCCCTAGATTATGCCAGGATCCGGGCCGGGAACACTCCCGGGCTGACACCCTTTAGGGTCCTACATCACTGCTTATTAGGCAGCGAGGGCGTAGGACTGGGAATCGCTCTTGGTATTGGCGATTATTTTTTGCGACATATGGTTTACGAGATCATTGCCGCTTCCTCGACACGCTTCCCCTGCTTCAACAGTCGCTGTCGAAACCGATCATCCCCATGTTGATTTTTCAATCCCTCCGGAGAGGGCCCCTCCGGAGAGGGCTCGTGCCTGCTGTGAGGCACAGGTGCCATCGTACGTGACCAACGCACGACGGTGCCACTGTATTCCCGGCGACCCGGCGACCCGGCGTACGGCGACCGCGCGTGCGGCTGAGCGGCCGGCGGCTACGCGTGCCGCTGCCTGCGCTTCGCCGCCGCGATCACCCGGTCCGTCTCCCGGCGGTCCTGCTGCTCGCGCAGGGTCTGCCGCTTGTCGTACTCCTTCTTGCCGCGCGCCAGCGCGATCTCGGCCTTCGCCCGGCCGTCCTTGAAGTAGACGGCGAGGGCCACGATCGTGTGACCCGTCTCCTCGGACTTCACCGCCAGCTTGTCGATCTCCTCGCGGTGCAGGAGCAGCTTGCGCTTGCGGCGCGCGGAGTGGTTGGTCCAGCTGCCCTGGAAGTACTCGGGGATGTGCGCGGCGTGCAGCCACGCCTCGTTCCCCTCGATCTGGACGAAGGCGTCGGTCAGCGAGGCGCGCCCCTCGCGCAGCGACTTCACCTCGGTGCCCGTGAGGACGAGACCGGCCTCGTAGACGTCGATGATCGCGTAGTCGTGCCGGGCCTTCTTGTTCTGCGCGACGATCTTGCGCTTGCCGTCCTTGACCTTGCCGGACGCGGCCGCCCCACCCTGCTTCGGCTGGGACTCCTTCGGTACGTACATTCCCTTGCTCATAGTGCAGCCAGTTTCGCACCCGGAGGCCCGCTGAGGGAAAGCCGATTACGCGGCGGTCGCTCAGGGCACGTCCCCGAGGCCGCTCAGCACGGTCTCGGCCCGCTCCAGCGCCCCGTCGTCCGCCTCCAGGTCGGGGGTGATGCCCCGGCCGTCGACACCATGACCGGAGGGAGTGCGGTAGTGCCCGACGGTCAGTTCGGCGACGGAGCCGTCGGGCAGCCGGCTCGGCATCTGGACCGAGCCCTTGCCGAAGGTGCGGGAGCCCACGACGACCGCGCGGCCACGGTCCTGGAGGGCGCCGGTGAGCAGCTCGGCGGCGCTCATCGTGCCGCCGTCGACGAGGGCGACCAGGGGGCTGGTGGTGTCGCCGCCGCCCTCGGCGTGCAGGGCGCGCTGGTCGCCGTCGACGTCGTAGGTGGCGACCAGGCCGCCGTCGAGGAAGGCGGAGGCGGCGGAGACGGCCTCGGTGACCAGGCCGCCGGAGTTGCCGCGCAGATCGAGGACGATCCCGGCCCCGGCCGGGGTCCGGCGGACGGCGCTGCGCACGCTGTCACCGACGCCCTTGGTGAACGCGGCGACGGTGATGACGGTGGTGTCGTCGGAGAGGCGGTGGACGGTGACGGCGTCCGTGGACAGCAGCGCCCGGCGCAGGGTCTCGGTCCACGCGCGCGTGCCGCGCTCCAGGCCGAGACGGACGGAACTGCCGGCGGTCGCCCCCGAAGCGTCACCGCGCAGTAAGGAGACGACGTCGGTGACCGGGAGGCCTTCGACGGACCGTCCGTCCACGCTGCGCAGCCGGTCGCCGGCGCGGATCCCGGCGGCGGCCGCGGGCGACCCCGGCCGCACCTTGGTCACCTCGATCCGGCCGTCCCGGTCGCCCCGCGCCTCCAGGCCGACGCCGGTGTACCGGCCGTCGAGGGACGCCTCGAACTCCTCGTACTCGCCCTCGGAGTAGACGGCCGCCCAGCGGTCCCCGCTGCGGCTGACGGCGCGCTCGGCGGCCTCCATCGGGGACTTGCCGTCCGCGGCGGCCTCCTCTGCGGCCCGCGTCACGTCCTCGGAGTGGCCTGCGGGGGCCGGGGAGGGGGCGGCGCCCGAGGCGCTCCGGCCGCCCTCCGCGGGGTCGCCCGGCAGGGATCCGGTGGCGGCGCCGGCGACGAGCACGCTCGCGAACATCAATGTCAGGGCGGCCCCGCGGCCGAAACGGCGGGGCTGACAGAACAGGTCACGGCCTGACATGGCGGTGAGTCTAGGGGAACGCGAAGGGCCGTACGGTCGGTTGACCGTACGGCCCGCGGGGCGTGCGTCACACCTTCAGGTACTTGCGCAGCGCGAAGAACGCGGCCAGCGCGGGCATCAGCAGGCTCGTGGCCAGGATGAGCGGAAGCTTCGTCAGAACGGCGTCCCAGCCGATGAAGTTGATCAGGTTCAGCTTCTCGGACAGGGCCAGGCCGTTGTCGATGATGAAGTACCGGGCGATCACCAGGAACCCGCAGGCGACCGTGCCGCCGATCAGCCCGGCGACCGCCGCCTCGGCGATGAACGGTGCCTGGATGTAGAAACCGGAGGCGCCGACGAGCCGCATGATCCCCGTCTCACGCCGTCGGCTGAAGGCCGAGACGCGCACCGTGTTGACGATCAGCATCAGCGCCACGACGAGCATCAGCGCCATGACCGCACGCGCCGCCCAGTTCATGCCGTTGAGCAGCCCGAAGAGGTTGTCCAGGATGCCCTTCTGGTCCTGCACGGACTGCACGCCGTCGCGCCCGTCGAAGGCGGTCGCGATGACCTGGTACTTCTCCGGGTCCTTCAGCTTGATGCGGTACGACTCCTGCATCTGGTCCGGCGTGAGGGAGCTGGCCAGCGGGGAGTCGCCGAACTGCTCCTTGTAGTGCTTGTACGCGTCGTCCTGCGACTCGTACGTGACCTTCTCGACGACCCCCATCTTGTCGAGGTCGGACTTGATCTGCTTCTTCTGGTCCGCGGTGACCGCGCCCTTGGCGCAGTTCGGGTCGGACTCGGCGTCGCTCTTGTTGCAGAGGAACACCGAGACGTTGACCTTGTCGTACCAGTAGCCCTTCATCGTGCTGACCTGGTCGCTCATGAGGAGCGACCCGCCGAAGAGCGCCAGGGACAGGGCGACGGAGACGACGACGGCGAAGGTCATCGTCAGGTTGCGGCGGAGACCGACACCGATCTCCGACAGTACGAACTGGGCGCGCATGGAGAGTTGTTCAGGCCTTTCCGGGGACGTCCGCGAGGGCGGGGGCGATGGCGGGGGCGGTCAGTGCTGGTAGCCGTAGACGCCGCGCGCCTGGTCGCGGACGAGGCGGCCCTGCTCCAGCTCGATGACGCGCTTGCGCATCTGGTCCACGATGTTCTGGTCGTGCGTGGCCATCAGCACGGTCGTGCCCGTCCGGTTGATCCGGTCGAGCAGCTTCATGATGCCGACGGAGGTCTGCGGGTCGAGGTTGCCGGTGGGCTCGTCCGCGATCAGCAGCTTGGGCCGGTTCACGAAGGCGCGCGCGATGGCGACACGCTGCTGTTCACCGCCGGACAGCTCACCGGGCATCCGGTCCTCCTTGCCGCCGAGCCCGACGAGGTCGAGCACCTGCGGCACGGACTTGCGGATCTCGCCCTTCGACTTCCCGATGACCTCCTGCGCGAAGGCGACGTTCTCCGCCACCGTCTTGTTCGGCAGCAGCCGGAAGTCCTGGAAGACCGTCCCCAGCTGGCGGCGCATCTGCGGCACCTTCCAGTTGGAGAGGCGCGCGAGGTCCTTGCCCAGGACGTGCACCTGACCGTGGCTGGTCCGCTCCTCGCGGAGGACCAGCCGCAGGAAGGTGGACTTGCCGGAGCCGGAGGATCCCACGAGGAAGACGAACTCGCCCTTCTCCACCTCGAGGGAGACATCCCTGAGTGCGGGGCGGGTCTGCTTGGGGTAGACCTTGGAGACGTTGTCGAATCGGATCACGGGTGCACCACGGGTCGCCGGGGGTAGATGAGCGTGACCATACGCGAACCGGGGAGGGCGGCGCAGGCGTCGCGAGGGGTTGAGTGGGGCTTGTGCGCTTTTGTACGGGACTTTGTACGCCCCCCGCTCTTCGGGTGGGCCGCGCGGCCCCCGGAGGAACCTGGCACAGTGGAGGGGGAACGTTCCCGTTCCCCGAAGCGTTGTGTACGTGGAACCGGTGCAAGGAGGGCGAGCGCATGACGTACGACCGGCTGGTGTGCGCTAACTGCGCCGCGCCCGTGAGCGAGGGCCGGTGCCCGGTGTGCCGCGCGAACCGCGAGCGGCTGCAGCAACAGGACAACTTCTTCGCGGGGCTGAACCCGATGGCGCTCATCGCGCTGCTCGCGGTGCTGGTCGCGGCGCTGGCGCTGCTGGCCCACCAGACCGCGTAACCCCCGGCACGCACGGAAGGGGCCCGGAGCCGATGGCTCCGGGCCCCTTCGCGTGTACGTCACGTACGGAGGCGACTACCCGAGGTCAGGCAGCGGCTCCGCCACGGCCGGCCGCGAGGCGCGGCAGCACCCGGAAGCCGATGCCGCCGGCGATCATGGTGGCCGCACCGATGACCAGGAACGTGGTCTGACCGGCACCGGTCTCGGCGAGCTCCTTGCCGCCACCCTGCGCGCTGGTGTCGGCGGCGGCGTCCGAGGTGTCGGTCAGCGCGGAGCTGCCCTCCTCCTGGGTGGAGGTGCCGTCGGTGTCGGTGCCGCCGGTGGTGGAGCCACCGGTCGAGGTGCCGCCCTGCGAGGACGAGCCCGACGAGGTGCTGCCCTCGGACGAGCCCGACGAGGTGTTGCCCTCGCTGGAGCTGCCGGACGACGTGTTGCCGTTCGAGGTACCCGAGGACGTGTTGCCCGAGGAGGTACCGGTGGACGTACCCGTCGAGGTGCCCGTCGAGGTACCGGTGGACGTACCCGTCGAGGTACCCGTCGAAGTACCGGTGGAAGTGCCCTCCGAGGTGCCGGTGGACGTACCCTCCGACGTACCCGTCGAAGTGCCCTCCGACGTACCGGTGGACGTACCCTCCGACGTACCCGTCGAAGTGCCCTCCGACGTACCGGTGGACGTACCCTCCGACGCGCCGGGGTCGGTGCACTCGGGGTTGGTCGGGAAGAGGTCGCAGAGCGGCGGGTCGTCCTGCGTCTGGGCGTCGGCCGTGGTGGTCGTGCTCGTGTCGACAAGAGCGTCGTCGTCGGCCGAGGCGACGCCGGCCACCGTCAGCGAGGCGCCCGCGGCGATCACGGCGCCGGCGGCTATCCGCGCGAACCGGATCCGCGTCTTCTTGGTCATATAGCTGCTACCCCCAGTAGCTGAATCGTCGATGAGGCCGCGTCCGGGGCCGTGATCGACGGAGGTAGCTGAGATGTAGCTGAAGCCCCCGGTTCACATGCGCCCCAGAGATACGCATGCCACACTGCACCTTCCCCACTTTTCAAAGCATCGTCAAGGTCGTTGCGTACGCAATGTCCAAGTCAGGGCGCTTTGCGTGTCGTTGGTGCGGTGAATGTGATGTAAAAAGCAACCGCCCCTGATTCAGGGGCGGTTACCTTGTCGACAAAGTTACTTCTCTTGCTGCTTGCGCCAGCGAATTCCGGCTTCCAGGAACCCGTCGATCTCACCGTTGAACACGGCCTCGGGGTTACCGACCTCGAACTCGGTGCGCAGGTCCTTGACCATCTGGTACGGGTGCAGGACGTACGAACGCATCTGGTTGCCCCAGGAGTTGCCGCCGTCGACCTTGAGCGCGTCCATCTTGGCCTGCTCCTCCTGCCGGCGCCGGTCGAGCAGCTTGGCCTGGAGGACGTTCATCGCGGAGGCCTTGTTCTGGATCTGCGACCGCTCGTTCTGACAGGAGACGACGATGCCGGTGGGGAGGTGGGTGAGGCGCACCGCGGAGTCGGTGGTGTTCACGCCCTGGCCGCCGGGACCGGAGGAACGGTAGACGTCCACTCGCAGCTCGGACTCGTCGATCTCGATGTGGTCGGTGGTCTCCACCACGGGGAGGATCTCGACACCCGCGAAGGAGGTCTGGCGGCGCCCCTGGTTGTCGAAGGGGGAGATCCGCACGAGCCGGTGCGTGCCCTGCTCCACGGAGAGGGTGCCGTAGGCGTACGGGACCTGTACGGAGAAGGTGGTCGACTTGATGCCGGCCTCTTCGGCGTACGACGTCTCGTAGATCTCGGTCTTGTAGCCCTTCTGCTCCGCCCACCGCAGGTACATCCGCTGGAGCTTCTCCGCGAAGTCGGCGGCGTCGACGCCACCGGCCTCGGCGCGGATGTTCACGAGCGCCTCGCGGGAGTCGTACTCGCCGCTGAGCAGCGTACGGACCTCCATCTCGTCCAGCGCTTTCCTGACCGAGGTGAGCTCCGACTCGGCCTCGGCGAGGGTGTCCGGGTCGTCCTCCTCCTCGGCCATCTCGAACAGCACGGAGAGATCGTCGATCCGGCTGCGCAGCGCGTCCGCCTTCCTGACCTCGGCCTGGAGGTGGGACAGCTTGCTGGTGATCTTCTGCGCCTCGTCCGGGTTGTCCCACAGGGACGGCGCGGCCGCCTGCTCCTCGAGCACGGCGATATCTGCCCTCAGCTTGTCGAGGTCCAGAACGGCCTCGATCGACTCCATGGTCGAGGAGAGGGACTTGAGCTCTTCGGATACATCGACGACTGCCACGCCTCCAGCGTAACGGCTCCGCCATGCGGCGGACTCCGGTGGACGCCGATCATGAGCGTACCCACTGTTCGGCCAGCACGCGCGTGACCTGACACGCAGGAGCCGAACGCGGTCCGGTGAGCCAAAAGCGGCTCAGCCGGCAGCGGACCCAGTTGACGTCAGGACCTCTCGCGTTTGATCCATTCGACCATGATCGCCGCTCCGAGCAGCAGTGCTCCAAAAAATGCGGACCATGGGACACTCCGCGGCATATCGATAAGAGGGCTGATCAACCAGAACACTCCCGATAGCACTACCCATCCACCTACGAACAGCAAGACGTGCATTTGCGGTGACATGGTTTCCGCTGTAGCCAACGGGGCTTGTTGACCCGCCCCACCGAACCTACCGACTCTCTCGTAATAGGCATGCTGCGATCGCGTGAGTCGGCAGACAGCCCAGGAGAAGATTCCCACACCGATGCCGGTCAGGGCGGCCTGCAGTAGCAGCACGGGATCACTACTGGCAGACAGAGCGAGCGCGACCAGCACCGTCATCACGGCTCCGCAGATCACACCGGCCCGCACAGGGTGACGTGCCACTGCCACTTCGAAACGATTAGGAGGCTGCCCTGATCCGAGAAAACGATCGACCGCCAAAAATATATCTCTGCAGCCTCGCACGACTAGCGCTCCTCTCAAATTGTTCCCGGGATCCCATCCCTCGGATCCCGGAACTCGGGTCGACCGACAGCATGTTACAGAAAGGCACAGTCAAAAATCCCTTTCGGGATCCGTGTGTTGCCGCTGCGACGGCACACGGATCCCGAAAGTTCGATCACCCTCTGAGGAGGTTTGCGAGTTCCCGGTTGGACGCCCATCTAGCTGCGAGCGGCGCGACGAACCGGTTTGCGCCGAAGGAGATGACTGTAATCACACCCTGTGTGGCAGATGCCTCAGCATAACCCGCAAGCGTCTTGTTCTCTTCATCGGACAAGGCGTAGTCGATCGCCCCGGACGCCATCGAAGCGACTACAATGCATCCCGCGACTAGGGTGCCGCCCGACAAAAATGTGCAGCCCCCACCCAGCACCACACTAGCCAAAGGGCCTGCGGTCTTTTTGAGGATACCTAGGGTCTTGTCCCAGGCGCTTTCTTTCTCGAATTGCTTCTTGTAGGTCTTCTGCGCATCCTTCATACAGTCGATGCTGCTCTTGGCCCTAGTCCCATAGCACCCGAAGAAGCTAGAGGCCGCTTCCTGAAGCTCCTTCGTTTTCTTGTCATCCGCCAGTCCCTCGATCCAGGTTTTAGCTTCTCCATTCCCAAGATAAACACTGCCACGGTACCCAAGGTCCTTTGTCAGCCATTCGACCACCTTCGGGTCCAGCTTGAGACGTTCCTTCTCTGTGACGGACTTGCCGTTACCGGAGCCCAGTATCGATCCGTCACCTACTGCCGTTCCCGTGGTGTAGTCAGTATTCCCCGTTTTTTTGTCATAGCCGACAGCGTCCTGGGTCGCTTTGTCGCAATACTCCAGCGAGTACCGGCAGGAGTTTGGCCGTGAACCGATCTCAGTTCCCGTCGGATCCGAGAAGGTGACCGGGTTCTGGGATCCGTAGCTGTACCCGTTCAGCGTCTGCGGCGCTTCGAGCTGAAGTACTGGGTCGACACTGACGAACTGGCCGATGGTCGGGTCGTACTCGCGGGCCCCGATGTGGGTCAGACCCGTGCCGGTATCGCGGGTCTTCCCGAGGAATCCCTTGTCGTCCGGCCAAGAACCGGACGCGGCCTTACCTCGGTCTTGGCCGAAGGGCGTCGTGTATCGCTTGGTGAAGGTCTGGTTCGTGTCCGGGTTGAGCGCCAGGCTGGAGGTGCCGTGGTGGTCGCCTGTGAGATAGGTGACCTTTTCGGTACCGGATTGGTTGGACCGCATGGCGGCCGTGATGCCGCCGGCCGAGTAGTAGCGCTGAGCCCAGATGGTGCCGTCGGCCCGCAGGTGTAGTTCGCTGGCGCCGGTGTACAGGACACGTTCACCGTTCGCGGCGGCGCGGATCAGCAGAGTGCCGGAGGCGTCGTAGAGGTAGTCGGACGATGCGTTGTTCTCCGTCAGTTTGGCCAGTCTGCCCTCGTCGGACCAGGCCAGGCTCTGTGTGGTCGTGCCTCCAGGGCGGCTGGTGGTGTTCCCGGTGGCGTCGTAGGCGTAGGCACGCTCCGGGGCGGTGCAGTCAGTGCCGGTCGTGGTACCGGTCAGGGTGTGCGGCTGCGCGGATTTGGGGTAGCAGTATGTCGTCTTCGTGTCGCGGGTGCTCTGATGCACCGTCTCGCTGGTCCGCTGGCCGGCGTCGTTGTAGGTGTAGCTCGTCCAGTACGGTGCCGGGCCCGACAGGCTGGTGGCGCTGCGAGCGTCGGCGCAGTTCTGGGAGGCAGGGGTCCAGGCATCAGTCAAGCGTTGGTGACCGTCGTAGGCGAAGCACTGGGTGTCCGCCGAACCGGAGCCGCCGAGCGTCGTCGGGTCGCTGATCGACGTGACGTTGCCGGTCTGGTCGTAGCTGTAGTTGAGGTCCTGAAGCATGTAGCCGTGAGTCTGGTCCGTGACATGGCTGCGGGCCAGGCGGCCGGTGCCGTCCTCGTAACGGTTGGTGACATAGACACTCTTGTTGTCGCTGCCGCCTGCGCCCAGCGTCAATTGTTGCGGCTGGGAGAGCGCGGAGTAGGAGACGTCGAGCACACCGCCGATGGTGGCCAGGTCGCCCAGGTCGTTGTAGGTGAAGCCGATGGTCTCCGACTCCAGTCCGCCCATCGCGGGCTCGCTGCTGTTCTGCAAGGTGCCGTCGAGGTTGTAGAAGGCCTCGGACTTCAGCACGGCTGCCTCGCCCGCCTTAACGAACGGATCGGAGGCCGGCAGTTCGAGCTGGCTCGCGGTGGCCCGGCCCAGGCTGTCGTAGGCGGTGACGGTCTGTGTGTACGCGTCGCCTGTCTTGCCGCCCATGTAGCGAGTGGCGGAGGTGGGCAGGCCCTTCAGCACCGTGTCGTAGGTGTAGCCGGTGAGCTGGTTGGCGTCCGTCCGTGCGCCCGTCCAGGTACCTGTGACCCGGCTCAGCTCGTCGTAACCCACGATGATCGACTTGCCGCGCGCGTCCGTGGTCTTGGTGACTCGGTCCAGGACGTCGTACTCAGTGCTTGTCGCTCCCTTGTCGGGGTCCTTGGCGCTGGTCTGGCGGCCGAAGAGGTCGTAGTCGTACGACCATGCGGCGCCGTCCGGCCCGGTGATCGTCTTCTGCTTGCCGTCCAGGGTGTAGGTGAACTTCGTGGAGGTGTACGAAGCACCAGGACTGGTCCCGAAGGCCGTGTCGGCCGGACTCGTACTCTCGTAGGCGCGGGTTTCCGTCGTCTGCCCGCGCACATCCGTGATCGTGCGCTGGGCTGATCCGCCTTGGAGGGCGGTCGTCGCCACGGAGTCTCCGGTGTAGCTGGTACTCGTGGACCACTTCTCGACACCGAGCACGTACAGCGTGCTGGTGGTCGGCCGACCCGCTCCGTCGAACTCCGTGGCCGTCTGCTTCGGTGCCTCGCCGTACTCGGCGCGTGTATAGGTGCCGTTAGGGGTGCTAGTGGTGTCGAAGATGTCGGCGTACGTCTCGTAGGCCAAGCCCCGGGTGTCGTAGCGGGTATCCGTCAGCAGCCGGCCACCCAGTGGAGTCGGCGACTGGATCTGCAGCGGACGAAGGAGCGAGTCGTACAGCGTGTAGCTGGTGTTGTACGTCTTGCCGTCCCTCTTGAGGGACGATGTTGATACCCAGGACGGCTTGAGGTTGTCCAGGTGGTAGGCAAAGGTCATGCTGGCCGCGTCAGAGCCTCGGATCCGATTGGGCAGCCAGACATCGGTTACCCGCCCCAGGGCGTCATAGGCGCTCTCGGTCTTGCTGTTGTTGCGGTCGTAGGTGCGCAGAGTCAGACCTCGCCGTGCATCGACAAAGTTGATTGTCTTGAACTGCATGGGTGCGGCGTCGGTGACGATGGTCCTGGTCAGCGGCCCCGCATCGATCGGCGTGTACGCCGTCGTGGTGCTCTTGCCGCCCGCGTTCGTCACACTCAGCGGACGCCCAAGGGCGTCGTACGTGGTGGTCGCCGTCGTCTGCCAGCCCGAGGGGAGTCTGTCGCCGTTGAGGTCCGACGTCGCGGCGTAGCCGGTGGCGCGGCCGGCCCAGGTCTGCTGGCCCTTCGACGGCTTCTGCACGGCCGACCAGGTGGTGGCGTTCGCAGTGTCGTAGACGATCGCAGTGTCCGCCAAGACGTCACCCCGGGTGTCCTTGTTCGCCGGCAGCGTCAAGGCAGTGTCCGCCGTCGCGCACGTATCGGCAACCGTGCGGGTGCGTGAGACCAGGCTGATCAGTCCCGCCTCGGTGTTGCGGGCGTACCACGTACGGGTGCAGGTCTCGTCGCCGCTCTTGCCGATCTGCCCGGAGTCCTCGACGGTGACCGGCAAGCCGTAGCTGTCGAAGGTGGTGGCCGTCTGTCGCTCGCGCCACGTCTGGGATGCCGACAAGTACGTGTAGGCGTGCACCTTCTGGGTGCGGACGTAGCGGGCTACGTGATCACCCGCTTCGGGCGCCGTCTGCCTGGCGGTCTCCTGCGACCATGGAACCTTCACCGTGGCCGAAACAGCGGTGTTGCCGTTGTAGGTGACCTGTTCGCGCAACTGTCCGGCGTACTGGTCGGTGTCGGTGAGCGTCGTAGCCCCTAGGGCCGGAGCGGCGAGGGGGGCGACGGAGCTCGTCTTCGTGGTGCCGTCCTTGTTCTTGTCGCCGTGCATGCCCTGCATGTAGAGGGAGACGGTCCTGGAACGGGTGACATCCGTCGCCCCGGTCCACGAGGTGACCTGACGGTAGCCACGCCAGTCCGACCAAGTGCGCTCGCCGGCCGGGGCGAAGGGGTTGTCGCTGTAGTGCCAGGCCGCGCCGCTGTAGGAGTAGGCGTGTTCAACCGTCTCGTTTGCCGCCGCAGGATCGGAAACGGTCACCGCCAGCACCCGGTACTTGTGGAACCAGTCGATCGAGGCGTTTTCACCACCGTTGATGCGCCAAAACTGCGGAAAACATGAACGCGTGTTGGTGTCGGGAGCCGCGCCTGCCACCTCGCTGCGTACACACTCCTCGCCCGACAGTGTCACTGTGGTGATCGCCCCCGTCTCCGAGGTGATCGTCGAGATGCGCGCCCGGGTCAGGGGCAGAATGTCGTCCGTGGCATCGACCCGGTTGGGGCGCATCTGGTAGGTGAACGAGGTCGGGTCGAGCCCGATCGCCGTGTCGCCGGCCTTGCCGGTCCGCTTGAGGGACTTCAAGGTCAGCATCTGGTCGGAGCTGTCGCCGATGTCCCCACCGTCCAGATACTGCTGGATCATGTCCCACGAGTCCACCGGGTCGTAAACGGCCGTGGTGGCGTTGTAGGAATGGGTGTCTATCCCGGTCAGGCGTTTACGGGAGAAGAAGGACGGACCTGTTGCCTTGCACTCGGCGTCTCCGCTCGAGCAGATCGCGTCGAACGGAACGTCCGGCCAGTTGTCCGCGGTGTCCTTCGTGAGGCTGGAGCAGTCGGCAGCGGTGCAGCGCTCGGCATGGGAGAAGGTGACTTTCGCGTCCGCCTTGTCGGTGAAGAGTGCCCCGGCCCGCAGACCGTACTCGACGCGGGTCAGGTAGCCGCCGCGCGTGTAGGCCGCGTTCGCCGTGCTCGCCTTGTTCTTCTTGTAGAAGTTCGACTCCTTCGTGTACCAGTACGTGGACGCGTTGCCACGGGTGTCCTCGACCAGGTCGAGGTTCCACCGCCACGCCTGGGTGAGTGACCGGTCCGCGAACGTGTCACCGGCCGAGTAGCCCGGCTCGCCAGAGTCGTCACCAAACACCGGCACCGTCCAGACGGAGTTGGTGCGCTGTGTATCCGCACCGGCCAGCTTGTTCAGACCGAACACGTACTTCTTGCCGTCGCCCGTCGTCACGGTCCAGTACTCGCCGTCGTCATCGGCGTTGTCCCCACCCGTGAAGCGGGTGACCTTGGAGGCGTCGTCGTTCTCCAGGCGCCACTGGCCGCCGTCGCCATCCTTGACCAGACGGGTGGACTTGCCGTTCAACACCAGGCGGGCGTTGTCATACTTCCAGCAGAGGTCGAAGACGTCCGTGTGCCCGTCGTCGTCACATACGCCGTACGAGCGCTCGATGTAGGACTCGGTGAGCGTGAAGCCCTCACCGACCGCCGAGCCCTGGTTGTTGGTCGCCGCGGTACGGCCGTCCACGCTGCCTGAGTCGTACGACAGCGACAGCGGCGGCACCGGCCCTGCCGCAGCCGGCGGCATCGTGAAGTCGTACGACCACGTGAAGGAACCCGCACTGTTGCCCGACTGCCAGGAGGACGACTCCGAGAGCGGGGTGGCGGAGTAGTCTCCAGCGCCCTTGGGCGACTGGCCAGAGCCCGCACCGGTCGCGGTGACGGCCAGCACGGTGGCAGTCGATGCGTTGCCGGCATCCCTCAAGAGCTGCGTGGACCGGCCAACGGCGGATTCAGCAAGGCGAACCTTGGCCGACACCGAGTGATGTGCGAAGTCGTTCTGCGACGAAAGTGGGAGCTGTGTACGGCACTCCGGCTTCTGCGGTGCCGTCAGGACGCAGCCCGGCAGTTGTACGAGCTTCAGCCGCTGGGACCAGTCACCGCCGATGGCCGAGGCGAAACCGCCGTAGTCAACGGTCACTTCAGCGCTGCCCGCCGTGGCTGCCTCGGCGGTCAGCAGCACGCCGGTGATTCCGGCTTCTCGGGCGGCCTTTTGATCCAGCACAGTGACACGTGCAGTACCGGAGGCGGCATGGCCTCCGGCTTGCGGTACGAGGGACACGGGCAGACCGTTCGCCTTCGCCACGACCGTCTTCCCGGCCGTCAGGACCATTGTCGCCTCGCCTTCCCCGGGCCACTTCGCCTGTCGTTCCGCCTGTGCCTGTTCGGCCTGGTCAGCGTTGGTCTTCTGCTCCCGGGCAACCTGATCCCGCGCCTTATTCGCACCCGGCCCCTTGACTACCTTCACGTCGCTGACACGGGGCTTCGGCACATCAGGGCGGCCGAGTCCCTCCGATCCTGCGGCTTCGGCCGCCTGCGCCACAGCCACAGGCACGACAAGTGCCAAAGCCAGCGACTGCAACAGAAGCCGGCCGGCACGATACCGACCACTCCTGCGCCATCTTGAGGTGCCCACGCCAAATACCATCGCTTTTCGTCCCCCGCCCAGTCCCGTGAGAGATGTACGTCAAGTCGTTCTCAGGCCGTCACACGACGCCCGTCGATTCCGGGGGGGGGAGGGCAGTCGAGAGCTGCCCTCCCCCACTGCCCGTCAGTCGCCGACGCTCTCGTCCAGCTGCGCGCTACTCGCCATGGCGCCGGCCCAGACCCGTGCCTCCCAGACCCGGCCGGGCAGGTAGTGCTTCCAGGCACCGGCGACGAAGCCCTTGCCGATCGTGAAATCGCCGCTGCCGAGCTTGACCGTGAAGGCTTGTGCGCTGCCGTTCTGGTTGTGGCCGAGGTAGAGGCTGATCGTCCCGTCCAGCGGGTCGTAGATGCCGGTCAGCCGCACCGGGCTGTCCAATTCGGCGACATCGTCGGAGGCGACGGCCGAGAAGCTGCCGTCATCGTTGAGTCGCCCGAACTGCCACCTACCGACCGGGACGGTCCGCTCTTCCAGCGCTTCCTCGTCCCATACGGTCTGCTTGCCGGTCAGTTGGTAGAAGAACCCCCACGCAGACCCGTCCGCAGTGCGCTGCCCCAGCACCTGCCCGATGTAGCCGACATCCTTGGCCAGGACCTTCGCGGCATCCAATTGCACCAGGGTCGTCACCGTGAACGATGCGTGCTCGTACACCACGGGGCCTGCTGTGGTCGCCGCGCCGTCGACCCCGTCGAACACGATGGCGCCGTCCTTTAGCGACGCTCCGCCTGTCAGTGCCAGACTCTTGCCGTACCCGGAAGTACTGTCGGGAACGGTCGTGCCACTGCCACGTTCCGCGTTCCAGTCCGCCACCAACTCGACGCCGGCGAATTCCCCGCCGGACACCATCAGCTGGGACTCTTCGGCGATCTCCTGTGCCGTCAATGCACGCTGCCAGACGGCGACTTCGTCGACCGAACCCTGGAAGTAGTAACCGGGGCCTGTGCTGAACTGATGCCGACCGAAGTCCAGTGGCCCGGTCGACGGGTAAGAGCCCTCCACACTCTGGCCCTGGTACTGCCTGCGGCCGTCCACGTAGAGCTGGAGCTTGCCCGTCGCCGGATCGTAGGTAGCGGCCAGGTGCGTCCATACACCGACCTGCGCCGGATAGACCGCGAACTGACCGGTGTACAGGTCGGTTGAGCCCGGCTGGCGAATAGCGAAGCACCATGTCTTTTTACTGACGTCATACTCTAGGAGGAACGGGCTACTGACGCTGTCCTTCGTCGAGAGCACTGCGGCGCTGCGGTCGTCGCGTTCCAGCCGCACCCAAGCGGACAGGGTGTAGGCCGAGCGGGTCTCGAGAACCGGGGCACTCGTCTGCGCATAGGCAGTGGACCCGTTCAGGGACAATCCCGTATCAGTGATCGGTGTCTCCAGGGGGAGCCCCTGGGAGTCACGGGTGATCAGCCCACGGCGTCCCCTGTCGTCCCGCGCTGCCCCACCGCCCAGCGTGGCGTTGTCCGCACCGTCGGCTGTCGCCGAGTCCAGTGCCGCCCCGCTCGCCTCGCCGAAATTCCACCGCCCGACCGGCCCGTCGCCAGCGCTCACCAGGAAATCTACCGCCACCTCCGCGCCGAAGCGGCCGGTTCCGACGTTGTCCTTGGCTCGCACGTACAACGTAGTCAGGCCCGCCTTTTCCGGCGTGACAGCGACCGATGCCGTCAAGCCCGCTTGGTCGGCCGACCAAGCGTCCGTGCTGGACAGCCTGTACTGGTAGGCGGCGATGTTCGTCTCACCCGACGCAGGCGCGAACGTGAACGTGCCTTTCACGCCCGGTCCGCCCTGCCCCGCACAGGCGTTGGTCGTGCACTCCGTGTACGGGGAGCCGAAGGTCACCGTCGGCGCCTTGGGCGCAGTCGGATCGACCTTGAAGTAACAGGGCGAGCTGTAACCGGAGTTGAGGCGGTTACTACCGTCCTCGTAGTAGGAAAGGGTCAGCGCTCTCAGTCGGTACAGAACGCCCTCCTGCAGCGTCGGCAGGCTCCTCGACTGCTTTACCAGGTTCCCCACATAGCCGGAGGTCGGACCGTCGATGTCAGTGTGGGCGAGCGCCCACACTGTGCCGTCGTACTTCTCCGTCCGCCAGCGGATTCGGAGATTTGCCCCGGCTGAACCGCCCGCAGCAGTTCGTGGCTTGCCCTGTACCAGCGGTGTCGGATCGGACACCACATTCGGAGACGCCGAACTGCTCGAGCACACGTAGGAAGAGCCCGTGACCGCACCGACCTCAGTGGGCGTGGCCGGCAGACCCACATACTTCACCGCGATCACAGCGTCGTTCCTGAACCGCTTCCACGCCGAGGCATCGGTCTCGTCATGTGCCCGGACTTCAAGCGTCAGCATGGAGAACTTGCCCGCCGCGAAGTTCTTCACCGTCGGCGTCAGATTCTCGTTCGTCTCCTCCGCGCTGTCGTTGAACTCGATCGGCGCGTCCGGCAAATCCGGATCGCACAACGAGCCACGACCGGCCGAGACATTGCGGTCCACCATCAGGTCCAGTTCCGCCGGACGCGTCGACCACGTGGTGGAGGAAGAGATGTTGTTCGTACGAACCAGATCCACCCAACGCGGCTCACACTGGAACGCCCACGGCTCCGTCACCCGAAACGTGGCGTCCAGGATGCTTTTACCCTTCAGGCTGGCTGGCGAGAATTCGAAGTAGAGTCGCTGTACATACCCAGGACCGCAGTAATAGCCGTTCCAGGTACCGCACTTGCCGACGCCCTTCCCAAGATTGTCATCACCGTTGCCCCAGCCGTACGACTCATAACCGTCGCTGCGCAGCAGCGTGCGCTCCGACTCACCCCACGTGATGGTCGGGTCGATGAACAGCGGGAACGCCGACGCCTTGGATTCGGTGAGCATCTCCGCGTCCGGAACCACCGACAGCGAGTCCTTGGTGACCGCGACATCCATACGGACCACGTTGTCGCCCTGTCCAGGCTCCGATCCGGAACCCGAAGGCGCCGTTTCCGAGGGGTCGGCCGACCCCACCTCGCCGCTGCCTGGCGGTTCAACCGTCATCAACTGCGTCTGCGTGCCGGAGGCCGAACCCGCCGAGTCCCACATCTGGGCCGGCGGCGCCTTGAACACCGTACGGCCACTGTCGTCCACAGCCGCGAGATTGCCGGACGCCCCTTCGCGCACGTCCAAGCCCACGGCATTGAGCCCGAACGTGAGCTTTTCCAGCCCCTCGTTCGCCGCTGCTTCGGCCGAATTGACCACGAACACCGGCTGAAAACTCTCCGGAGTCGTGTTCACCTTCAGGTCCACGCCCGGCAGTACTTCCGCGTACAGAGCGCTGGCCCCGTCCAGCTGCGGCGCCGGAAGCGTTCCCGGCCACCGCAGTTCGAGCGACCTACCGTCGTCCTCGATCCGGGCCAGCGGCGCCTTCGCGCCTCCGCCCGAGAAGGCCATGTCCAGAGCTGCGGCCTTGGGCCCCACCAAACCGTCGGAGCGTTTCCTCAGCGTTGCATCCGGTGCCTGCCAGCCACCCCCCGGCTTCGACACACGAACCGGAACCACCGACTCCTGCAACGTGAAGGTGAGGCCATCGGGATTCGCATAGACCGTTGTCCGCTCCGAACGCTCCCCCATCACCTCCACCGGCCGACCCGACTCCTTTGCCTCCGCCGACGCCTGCTGTCCATCGGACAGCGCGGTGGCTTCCGTGGGAGAAGCAGACGCCTGTGGAGCGGGCGTGACCAGAATCGCCAAAAGGGCGGTGAAGGCAGCCGTCGCCACCCCGGATCTCCCCCATCGGGCATGCGCATGACATCTTGCTGACCGTCTGGTGCCCCGTTTGCCCTGCACTGAGATGCGCCCCCCACAGTCACATGATCCTCAAGTTCTCCACATCCAAAGGCTCTCCGTCACCTCCCGTCAAGGCGGCATCACCATGCGCAGCGCTCTTTGCCATGCCGAGAATCTCCTGCGCCACTGGTAGATCCGGCAGGGGTGGCGCGGGGAGACGTCTCAAAATCGAACACCAGAACAGGGCGAGCCTCCCGTTCAGGCCCTCCCTGACGGTGGACACATCGATTCCCGAGCTGGCGGCTCCGGGTGTCGATGTCGACTTCGGACACGGTCCGGTGCTCGTCCAGCGCAGGCCGAGAGGCGGGATGCCGGACCGGCTCCCCGCAAGGCGGTATGGCCCGAAACTGCTACGCCCCCAGCCGGACCGACTCCCGGCCCGCTCACCGGCAGGGCATCCGGCAAGCCGCCGTTCAGACAACGGCGAACGGAGGTATTCCGGGCGGTGTTTCTACGGCGTTGCCGGTGAGGACGTACTCGTCGTGTCCTGCGGAGTCGCCCCCGCGTCGTCGCCGGAGGTGGCCGCCCAGGTGCCGATCCCCGCCGCGGCGGCCAGCGCCACCGCCGCCACACCCAGGGTGATCCGCCGCCGCCGGGTGGCGGAACGGTTCCGTGCCGAGCCGGGCCGCGGCGCGCCGGCCGCCCTCGGCACCCGTGCCGTGCCGTGCGCCCCGCCCGCCAGCTCGTCCGGCGCGGGCACCCGCATCGACGTGTGGGTGTCCCGGTTGGAGTCCGGCTTCGCGCCGGGCACCAGCGGGACCGAGCCGCGCCGCACCCGCCCGGAGGGCGCCGCGGGCGAGGACGCGGCGGGCGCGGTCTCGGCCGGGTCGCCCTCCCCCTCCTCCTGCTCGGGGTCCGGCTCGTCGACGTCCAGCGGCGGCATCCCGGCCAGCGTCGGCAGCTGCTCCCGCAGCCGCGCCGCCAGCTCGGACGCCCGCAGCCGGGACGCCGGCGCCTTCGCCAGGCACTGCACGAGAAGCTGCCACAGCTCGTCGGTGATGCCGGGGAGCGGGGCGACGGACTCCGTGACGTGCCGGCGCAGCACCGCGCCGGGGTGGCCGCCGCCGAACGGCGTGAAGCCCGCGAGAAGCTCGTACAGCACGGTCGCGAGGGCGTAGATGTCCACCGAGGCGCGTGGCGGCAGGCCCTCCACGATCTCCGGCGCCAGATAGTCCGGCGTGCCGATGATCTTCGTGGCGCGGGTCCTTTTGGGGGTGTCGATCAGTTTCGCGACGCCGAAGTCGGTCAGCAGCGCGCGGTGCGAGCCGCCGGGGCCGAGCGGGCCCTGCATGTCGAGCAGGATGTTCTCGGGCTTCACGTCCCGGTGCACGATCCCGGCCGCGTGCGCCGCGGCCAGCCCCTCCGCGATGTCCGCGACGATCGCCACGGCGGCCTCGGGCGCGAGCCGACGGTCCCGTTCGAGCCGGGTGCGCAGGTCCGTGCCGCGGACCAGGTCCATGACCAGGGCCAGGTCGTTGCCGTCGACCACCAGGTCCCGTACGGACACCACGTGCGGGTGCTCCAGGCCCAGCAGGGCCGTGCGCTCCTGCACGAAGCGACCCACGAGCTCCTCGTCGGAGGCGAGGTCCTCGCGCAGCAGCTTGACGGCGACGGGCCCGTCCGGTCCGTCACCCAGCCACACCGTGCCGGCGCTGCCCCGTCCCAGGATCTGGTGGGCGGTGTACCGGCTGCCGATCTTCCGTGCCAAGGCTGCTCCTACAGACGCGTGTTGCCCATCAAAGTACGCGTCCGAGGAGCCAACCTTCACCGCGGAGACGGAAATCACCCGCCGGATGTCGACAAGTACACAAGCTCACGGTCAGGACGGAGCCCGTACCGGTCGCCGGTGCCTCAGTTGCCCGTGCCGCCGGTGCCGCCGGTGCCGCCGCCCGAGTCGGCCAGGTCGCCGATCCAGCCGGTGACGTCGTTGAACCAGCCGCTGATCAGCTGCCAGTAGTTCTTGCCGGTGCCGATCCAGCCCTGGAGCGGGCTCAGCTCCCAGATCAGCCATCCGGCCACGAACAGGATGACGATCGTGAACAGGCAGCCCTTCAGGCAGCCCAGCCCGGGGATCTTCATCGGGTTGGCACTGCGCTGCCGCGGCTGGCGGGGTTCCGGCTCCGGCCGCTGCCTCGGCTGCTGCTGGGGCGCCGGCGCGTACCGCTGGGGCTGGTGCTGCGGCTGCTGGTGCTGCGGCGCGTACTGCTGCTGTGCCTGCCCCGGGTAGCCGTAGCCGGGCGGCTGCTGCTGGCGCTGCTGAGGGCGCTGTTGCTGCTGCGGCCGCTGTTGCTGCTGGTTCTGCTGCGGATACGGCTGCTGCGGCTGCTGCTGACGGGAGACCTGGCGCTGGGGGCGGCGGCGCAGCGGGTCCTCGCCGGGGTCGAGGTACTGCTGGACCTGCGTCGGTTCGTTGCGGTCGCGGGCGGCCCGCATCTGGGACTGCCAGGGATGCGGCTCCTGGCCCTGCTGGCCCTGCTGGTGCGGCGGCACCGGCGGCAGGACGGCCGTCGGATCGGCGGCGCCCGGGGCGCCGCCGGTGTGCGGCAGCACGGCGGTGGGGTCGGCGGCGCCGGCGGGACCGCCGGTGTGCGGCAGGACGCTGGTCGCGGCGTTCGGGTCGTAGGCGCCGCCCGGCACGGTCGCGGGCGCCGGGTCGGGCGCGAGGAGGTGGCCGACGCCGTCGGCGGCGGCGATCTGCATCGAGTTGGCGTGCACCCCGATCCCCTCGGCGACGATGCGCAGCCCGCGCGCGAGGCTCTCGGCGCTCGGCCGGTCGTCGGGGTTCTTGCGCAGGCAGCGCTCGATGACCGTCCAGAGCGGGTCGGGGACCGTGGACGGGCGGCGCGGCTCGGCGTTCAGGTGCTGGTGCAGGACCTCGAGGGCGGAGCCGCCGGAGAACGGCGGACGCCCGGTGACCAGCTCGTACAGCAGGATGCCGGCGCCGTAGATGTCCACGGCCGAGGTCTGCGGACGGCCCTCGGCGGACTCCGGCGCGACATACGCGGGCGTGCCCACGAACTCGCTGGTCCGGGTCAGGCCCGGGGAGTCGGCGAGGCGCGCGATGCCGAAGTCGGTGAGCAGCGGGTGCATCTGCCCGCCGTTCTGCATCAGCAGGACGTTGGCCGGCTTCAGGTCGCGGTGTACGACGCCGTCGGCGTGGCTGGCGGCGAGCGCGTCGGCGACCTGGGCGGTGAGCAGGGCGGCGGCGACGGGCGTGAAGGGGCCGTTCTCGCGCAGGTAGCGGTGCAGGTCGGGGCCGTCGACGAGGTCCATGACCAGCGCCAGCAGATCACCCTCGACGACCAGGTCGCGGACGCGGACGATGTTCGGGTGGGTCAGGCGCAGCAGCACCGAACGCTCGCGCAGGAAGCGCATCACGACATCCGGGTCGTTCGCGAGCTCCTCCTTGAGGACCTTGATCGCGACGGTCTCCCCGGGCTGGCCGGCCACGGCCGCCTCGGCGCCCGCGGTCTCGCGCTGGCGCGCTCGCCAGACGGTGCCCGTGGCGCCGCGTCCGAGCGGCTCCTCGAGCAGGTACTTGCTGCCGACTGGCCGCACGTCACGCGCTCCCTGCTGCTTGCTTGCCTGTCCTGTCCGTGTTCCGACCCACTGTAGTGCCGCAGTGCGGTCACCGGGCTGTCGTCGTGGTCCGAAGGAAAGACGCTCGGCCCGGTCGTTCCGGTTGCCGGGGAGGGACGTGACCGATCTCAACTGATCGTCGGTGACGCACTTGTCAGGCACTTTTGCGGGCAGAGCCGACCAATCAAGATCACTTGTCCCCGGGTGTGGGGCGCGTTGTCAGTGACAGGTGCGAGGATGCCTTCAGTACTGGCCGCTGTGCTCGTGTGGGGTGGGGGGAAGTCCGCGCCCGTGCAGAAGGGATCGCTGACGGCGATGCAGATCCGGCTGACCGTCGTAGACCCGACGGGCCCGCCCTTCCCCGCGGCGGGCTCCGCTCGCGCGGGGGGAGCTCAGGCGCGGGCCCGCACCGCCGGCTGCGACGTGCTGGTCACAGCACCCGCCGGCACGGCCCTGGCCGCGGTGGCGTCCGCGCTGGCCGCGGCGGTCTCCGGGGAGGGCGCCGCGTCGGCCTCCTCCGCGGCGGCGGTCGTGCTCTACGCGGGCGTGGAGCGGCTCGACACCCAGCGGTGCACGCTCGGCGAGCCGCCGCTGATCGACGGCGCCGTGCTGTCCCTGGGCGCCCCGGCCGACCCCGAACCGCATCCCGAGGTCGACGAGGCCCCGGCCCGTCTGCACGTGGTGGCCGGGCCCGACGCGGGCGGCGTCCATCTGCTGCACGGCGGCCAGGTCCGCGTGGGCCGCTCCGCCGACGCCGACGTGCCCCTCGACGACCCGGACGTCTCGCGCCTGCACTGCACGGTGACGCTCTCCCCCGAGGGCCGTGTCACGGTCGCCGACCTCGGCTCCACAAACGGCACCACCCTGGACGGCGCCCGGGTACAGGACCGTCCCGTCCGCCTCTCCCCCGGCGCCCTGCTGCGGGTCGGCGAGTCGGCTCTGCGCCTGGCCCCGCCCGGCGGGCCGGGTCCACGGGCGGCGACCACTCCGGACGGCGAGGGCCATGTCCGGGTGCCCTGCGCGGGCACGGACCCGACGGCGGACGACGGCCCGTCCGACGGCAGCCCCGGCCCGGCAGCGGGCACGGCGCACGCGCGTGCGGCGGGCGGCGGCGCGGGCGGCCGGGAGGGCGACCCCTCCGGCCCGACCGGTCACGCCTACGGCACGGTGGACTGGAACGGCTCGCCGGAGGACCGGGCCGGGCGGACGCGCGGCGCCGGGGAAACCCACGCGGGGCCTCCCGTGGTGCCGGGCCAGGGCACGGCACCACGCATCGAGAGCCGGAGCGGCGGCGCCGCGCGCGCGGGGGACCCCGTGCGCCGGAACCCGCCCGGCGCGGCCGCCTCCGGTGGTGTGTCCGGAGCGGGCGAAGGTTCCTCGGCCACCCACGCCGGCCGCTCGGGCCTCGGCTCGTTCACGGGGGCGTACGACGACGTCCGCGGACCGCACGGCGCGCCGGAGGACGCGGGCGCCCCGTACCGCCCCGTCGCCGCTCCCGGCCCCGCCGCCCCGTCCGGCCCTTCGTCCGGCAATTCGTCCCACCCTTCGTCCGTTTCCCCGGACGCGTCCCCCTACGACGACGTCCCCGGAGCCGATCCGCGCGCGGCCTCCCGCCGTAAGGGCACCCCGCTGCGCGGCACCGACGTGCCCCCGGGCGTACGCAAACGCGGAGGTCTCTCCGCGTGGGCGCGCCGGCTGGCCGGCGGTCGCGGCGACACGCAGGACACGGCCGCCCCCGGGACCTACGAGGAAGAGGAAGAGGCCGCGGCGCAGTCGTACCCGTCGGCCGCCGCGTCCCCCGCACCCGAGACCTGGCCGGACCCGGCCGCGCTGCTGCTGACGGCGCTGGGCCCCGGCCCCCGGCTGTGGGAACGCGGCCCTGGGCACCCCGAGGCGCTCACCGTGCGGCTCGGCACCGCCGACCGGCCCGCGCCCGACGGCTCGGGCCTGCTGCCCGCCGTACCGGTGACGACGGGGCTGCGCGAGGTCGGCGCGCTCGGTCTGGCCGGGCCGCGCCCGCGGCTGTCCGGGCTGGCGCGCGCGGTGCTGGCCCAGCTCGCCGCGCTGCACTCACCCGACACCCTGGAAATCGTCCTGATCAGCACGGACCGCGCGCGTTCCGAGGAGGAGCGCGTCGCCGAGTGGTCCTGGCTGGGCTGGCTGCCGCAGCTGCGCCCCGGGCACGGACAGGACTGCCGTCTCCTGCTCGCCTACGACCGCGACCAGGCCACGGCCCGCGCCGACGAGCTGCTGCGCCGTCTGGAGGACCACCTGGCCGACAGCGCGGGCGGCCCGAGCGGTTCGCGCGGTACGGGACCGGTCGTCCAGGTGCCCGCGCCCCGCGGCGCAGGCCGCCGCCCCTCCTGGGCCGTGCCGGACGAGACCGAAGACGGCGGCTTCGCCGGCCCGTACACCGTGGTCGTCGTGGACGGCGATCCCGGCGGCGCGGACCTGCGCGAGGCGGTGGCCCGGCTGGCGGTGGCCGGACCGCGCGCCGGGATACACGTCGTCTGTCTCGCCGAGACACCCGCCGCCTCCCCGTCCTCTCCGGTGACCGACACCTACGAAGCGGCCTGTGCCACCGCGCCCACCTTCCGCGCGTGCGGAGCCGTCGCGCTGCTCAGCGGCGACGTGGCGACGGCGCTGCGGCTGCTGCGGGTCGCACCGGCCGGGGCGGAGACGGAGCGGCCCGGCCCGGTGGGACCCGGCACGGTCGGCGCGGTGGACGCGGTCTCCCTCGCCTGGGCCGAACGCTTCGCGCGGGCTCTCGCCCCGCTGCGCCCGGACGGCACGGGCGCGGGCGGCGGCGAGCGGCACACGCGGGTGTCGGCTCCGCTGCCCCAGTCGGCCCGGCTCCTGGACAAGCTGGGCCTCGCCCGGGCCACGCCCGCCTCCCTGATGGCCCGCTGGGCGGACGCGGCCGACGACTCCGAGGCGCTCGGCGGACGGGCCTGGGCCGTGCTCGGCGCGGGACCGCGCGGACCGGTCGGCGTGGACCTGGTCGCCGAGGGACCGCACCTGCTGATCGAGGGCCCGACCGGCAGCGGGCGTACGGAGCTGCTGCGGGCGGTCGTGGCCTCGCTGGCCGCCGCCGAGCGGCCGGACCGGCTGGGCATCATCCTGCTGGACGGCCGCGACACCGTCGGCAAGGGCGGCGGCGGTCACGGCGACGGCCTGCGGATCTGCACGGACGTACCGCATGTCACCACCCATCTCACCGCCAACGACCCCGTCCGTATGCGGGAGTTCGCGCAGTCGCTGAGCGCCGAGCTGAAGCGGCGGTCCGAACTGCTGGGCCGCTCCGGCTTCGTGGAGTGGCACACCCAGCGCGCGGTGTCCGGCCGTATCGTCCCGCAACGCACCCCGAACGCCCCGTCCCAGGGAGCCGGGCTCGGCGGCGGCTCCGCCGGCGGCGCCGCCGACATCGAGGCCCCGCCCAGCACCACGCTGCGGCTGCGCCCGGGAGCGGCCGCCCGCCAGCGGGCCGAGGCGGCGACGCCCCCGCTGCCCCGCCTGGTGGTGGTCGTCGACGACCTGGACGCTCTGGTCTCCCCCGCCCTCGGCTCGCCGGGCCGCCCGGCCGCCGGCTCGGTCATGCGCGCGCTGGAGGCGGTGGCCCGCGAGGGCGAGCGGCTCGGCGTACACCTGGTGGCCGCGGCAGGCCCCGGGGGCCGTACGGCGGAGTCGGAACCGGCCCGGCTGTCCACCGTTCGGATCACTCTGGACCCGCCGGGTTCCGGCACGGACGAACCGGCGCCCGGCCGCGGCCGGCTCAAGGGCGCGGACGGCCGCCTCACCCCCTTCCAGGGCGGCCGCGTCACGGGCCGCATCCCCCGTACGGCGACGCTGCGCCCCACGGTGGTCCCCCTGGAGTGGCAGCGCATGGGCGACCCACCGGCCCGTCGCCCGGTACGGGAACTGGGCAACGGCCCGACGGATCTGGCCCTGCTGGCCAGCGCCCTGGAGCGGGCCGCGCGGCAACTCAGCCCGTCCGGAGGCGCACCCGCCGGGGGCGCGTGAGGCGAGGCCCTGCGCGCCGAAACCGACCCGGGCGGGTCCGGAGCAGGTGACCGAAGCGAATGACCGGTGCAGGTGACCGGAACGGGTGACCGGAACGGGTGACCGGGGCGGTGGCCCCCGGTCGGCATACGCGTCGGGCCACGCGCAACGCCCCCGCACCGGGATTCGCGTGCCTTGCGATCACGACGCGGTCACGATCCCCCGCTTGACAGCACAGGCGCCCTTGCCGAGCCCAGGCACCCGGCGTAGACCAGTGCTCACGGGACAGCGCTCGAACGTTCACGAGTCGACGAGGACGAAGAACGGGGCAGTGATGCGCAGCACGAGCAACACCATCCGGACACGCAGGACCGTGAAGGCGGCCGCCACGCTCCTGGCGGGAGCGCTCGCGCTCTCGCTCACGGCGTGCGGCAGCGACGACGACAACAGCGGCGGAGGCGAGAGCAGCGCCGGCGGCAAGGAATCCGGCGACACCCTCACCCTCCCCAAGCTCGACGGCACCACTCTCGAAGTGGCCGCCGTATGGACCGGCACCGAACAGGCGAACTTCAAGAAGGTCCTCGCCGAGTTCGAGAAACGCACCGGCGCGAAGATCACCTTCGTGCCCGCGCAGGACCCGATCATCAACTTCCTCGGCTCGAAGATCGCGGGCGGCTCACCGCCGGACGTCGCGATGCTGCCGCAGCCCGGCGCCATCAAACAGGCCGCCGACAAGGGCTGGGCCAAGCCGCTGGGCGCCGAGGCCCAGGCGGAGCTCGCGAAGAACTACTCGCAGGGCTGGCAGGACATCGGCAAGGTCGGCGACAAGCAGTACGGCGTCTACTACAAGGCCGCCAACAAGTCGCTGATCTGGTACAACGCCAAGGTCTTCGAGAACGCGGGCGCCACCGACCCCGCGACCTGGAAGGACCTGCTGACCACCGCGCAGACGGTGTACGACTCCGGCGTCACCCCGTTCTCGATCGGCGGCGCCGACGGCTGGACCCTCACCGACTGGTTCGAGAACGTCTACCTCTCCCAGGCCGGCCCGGAGAAGTACGACCAGCTCGCCCAGCACAAGATCAAGTGGACGGACCCCTCCGTGAAGGAGGCCCTGACCACCCTGGCCCAGGTCTGGGGCAAGAAGGACTGGGTGGCGGGCGGTGCGAGCGGCGCGCTCCAGACCGAGTTCCCCGCCTCGGTGACCCAGACCTTCACCGGCGGCGAGCAGCCGAAGGCGGCCATGGTCTACGAGGGCGACTTCGTCCAGGTCAACATCGCCGACACCAAGTCCGAGGTCGGCACGGACGCCAAGGTGTTCCCGTTCCCGAAGGTCGGCAGCACAGCGCCGGTGGTCTCCGGCGGTGACGCGGCCGTCATCCTGAAGGACTCCAAGGGCGCGCAGGCGCTGGCGACCTTCCTGGCCTCGCCGGACGCGGCGGAGATCCAGGCGAAGCTCGGCGGCTATCTCTCGCCGAACAAGAACGTCGATGTCTCCGTGTATCCGAACGAGGTCCAGCAGACGATCGCCAAGGCGCTGATCGCGGCAGGCGACGACTTCCGCTTCGACATGTCCGACCAGGCCCCGCAGGCGTTCGGCGGCACCCCCGGCAAGGGTGAGTGGAAGGACCTCCAGGACTTCCTGAAGAACCCGACGGACGTGGCCGGCACCCAGGCGAAACTGGAGTCGGACGCGACAGCGGCGTACGGGAACTGACGCGGAGATGACGACGCCCGCGGCGGCGGGGGCTCCCGGGGCCCCCGCTCCTCCCCGCTCGCGCAAGAGTGTGACCGGCACCCGAAGGACCGTGGCCGCGCTGTTCCTGCTGCCCGCCCTGGTGCTGCTCGGCGCACTCGTGGTCTACCCGATCGGGTACTCGGTCGTGCGCAGTTTCTACGACCAGTCCGGCGACGGCTTCGCCGGCGTCGACAACTACAAGGCCCTCTTCACGGACGAGGGCATCCGTACCGCGCTGAAGAACAACGTGATCTGGGTGGTGTTCGCGCCGACCGTCGCGACCGCCCTCGGTCTGATCTTCGCGGTGCTGACCGAACGGGTGCGCTGGGGCACCGCGTTCAAGCTCGTCGTCTTCATGCCGATGGCGATCTCGATGCTCGCCGCCGGCATCATCTTCCGGCTGGTCTACGACCAGGACCCGGACAAGGGCGTCGCCAACGCGGTGTGGGTGGGCGTCCACGACACGTTCGCCGAGTCGTCGGCGTTCCCCAAGGCCCACCCGGGCCGCGACTCGCCGCTGCGACCGCAGGACGGCGGCTTCATCACCGGGACGCCGGTCCGCACCGGCGTTCCCGTCGCCCTCCCGCTGGTCGGCGTCGCCCCCGACCAGATGCCCGGCAGCGCCGAGAAGGCCGTGGCGGCGCGGCCCGCACAGGGGAAGATCACCGGAACCGCCTGGCAGGACTTCACCCGCGGCAAGGGCGTCGGCACCCTCGGCGTGCCCGACCCGTCCGAACTGGGCTACGCCGGAATGACGATCGAGGCGGTGAAGGACGGCAAGGTGGTGGCCTCGACGAAGGCGGCCGACGACGGCACCTTCACGCTTCCCGGCAAGGCCGACGGCGCACAGCTCCGGCTGCCCGCGAGCAACTTCAAGGAGGCGTACAACGGTCTGGACTGGCTCGGCCCGTCGCTGGTCACGCCGGCCATCATCGGCTCGTACATCTGGATGTGGGCGGGCTTCGCGATGGTGCTGATCGCGGCCGGCCTGGCGGGGATCCCGCGCGAGCTGCTCGAAGCGGCCCGGGTGGACGGCGCCAACGAGTGGCAGGTGTTCCGCAGAGTCACCGTCCCGCTGCTGGCGCCGGTGCTCGCGGTCGTCGCCGTCACCCTGATGATCAACGTGCTGAAGGTCTTCGACCTGGTGTTCATCATCGCTCCCGGTTCCTCGCAGGACGACGCCAACGTGCTCGCCCTGGAGCTGTACCGCAAGGGCTTCTCCGAGGACCAGCCCGGCATCGCCAGCGCCATCGCGGTGTTCCTGCTGCTGCTGGTGATCCCGGTGATGTGGTTCAACGTGCGTCGGCTCAGGCGGGAGGTGCGGCGGTGACGGCGAGGACGGGGACGACAGGGACGACGGGGACGACGGGAACGACGGGAACTACAGGGACGCAGAAGCGGCTCGCGTGGGTCATGGAGAAGCTCAACGGCGGTCTGGTGCGCGCCTTCCTGATCGTCGTCGGCCTGTTCTGGCTGGTGCCGACCATCGGACTGCTCATCTCCTCGCTCCGCTCCCCCGAGGACATGAGCGCCGACGGCTGGTGGAAGGTGTTCGGCGAACCCTCCCAACTCACCTTCGACAGCTACCAGAAGCTGCTGGAGAACGGCGACATCACCAGCTCCCTGGTCAACACCGTGCTGATCACGGTGCCGGCGACGGTCCTGGTCGTCGTCATCGGCGCGCTCGCGGGCTACGCGTTCGCGTGGATGGAGTTCCCGGGCCGGGACTGGTGGTTCCTGGGCGTCGTGGGGCTGCTGGTCGTGCCCGTACAGGTGGCGCTCATCCCGATCGCCGAACTGTTCGGCAAGATCGGCCTGTTCGGGAACGTCCTGGGCGTGATCCTGTTCCATGTCGGGTTCGGACTGCCCTTCGCGGTGTTCCTGCTGCGGAACTTCTTCGCGGAGATCCCGCGCGAACTGCTGGAGGCGGCCCGTCTCGACGGGGCCGGTGAACTGCGGCTGTTCACCCGTGTCGTGATGCCGCTGGGCGGCCCCGCGATCGCGTCGTTGGGCATCTTCCAGTTCCTGTGGGTGTGGAACGACATGCTGGTCGCGCTGGTGTTCACCAACGCCGACAGCCAGCCGATCACGGTCGCCCTCCAGACGCAGGTACGGCAGTTCGGCAACAACATCGACGTGCTCGCGCCCGGCGCGTTCATCTCGATGGTGATCCCGCTGGCCGTGTTCTTCGCGTTCCAGCGGCAGTTCGTGTCCGGCGTGATGGCGGGCGCCGTCAAGTAGCAGGTCGGGCGGTCGCCGAGCCACCGGTGGAGTGGCCGGTGAATCGGCCGGT
Source organism: Streptomyces sp. Root1310 (assembly GCF_001426425.1). NCBI lineage: Bacteria > Bacillati > Actinomycetota > Actinomycetes > Kitasatosporales > Streptomycetaceae > Streptomyces > Streptomyces sp. Root1310. The sequence continues at coordinate 1,573,864 of NZ_LMEQ01000001.1, forward strand.
GCAGTGGCCGGTCGAGTGGCCGGTGGAGCAGGGGCGGGCCGGGTCATCGGCCCGCCCCTTTCCGTTCACCCGCAATTCCCCCGTATGCCGTACGAACCGTAACCAATTCACTCCATCGGCCGTTCCCGGGCAAGGCCCTGTCTTCCGTCCGCGCCGACCCATGGATGTGCCTTGCCCAGGTTCAGTGTCATCGTCCCCGCGTACAAGGTTCAGGCGTACCTGCACGAGTGCCTCGAATCGGTGCTGTCCCAGTCGTTCGCCGATCTCGAACTGATCGTCGTCGACGACCGTTCGCCGGACGCCTGCGGCGAGATCATCGACGAGTTCGCGGCCCGCGACGAGCGCGTGCGCGCCGTGCACCTGCCGGAGAACGTCGGCCTGGGGCAGGCCCGCAACGCCGGGCTGGAGCGGGCGACCGGCGACTACCTGCTGTTCCTGGACTCCGACGACACACTCACCCCCGACGCGCTGCGCGCGATCGCCGACCGGGTACGGGAGACGGACGAACCGGACGTCCTGGTCTACGACTACGCGAGCACGTACTGGTCGGGCAGGACCGTACGCAACCAGTTCGCGGCCCAGCTCTGCGAGGAGGGCCCCGCGCCCTTCCGGCTCGAGGACCGCCCGGGACTGCTCAGGGTGCTGATGGTGGCCTGGAACAAGGCCTACCGGCGGGAGTTCGTCGAGAGCGTGGGCCTGACCTTCCCGCCCGGCTACTACGAGGACACCCCGTGGACGTACCCGGCGCTGATGGCCGCCGAGTCGCTCGCGACGCTCGACCGGGTCTGCGTGCACTACCGCCAGCGCCGCCGGGGCAACATCCTGTCCACCACCAGCCGGGGCCACTTCGACGTCTTCGAGCAGTACGACCGGGTCTTCGCGTTCGTCGAGCAGCGGCCCGAACTCGCCCACTGGCGACCGGTGTTGTTCCGCCGCATGGTCGACCACCTCTCGACGGTCTTCACCAAGCGCGACCGGCTCCCGCGCGGTTCGCGCGCCGAGTTCCTGCGCAGGGCCCGCGCCCACTACCGCCGTTACCGCACCCCGGGCGTCCCGGTCCCGCTGCGCTCCCGGCTGCGGCACACGCTGGTCCACTTCGGCGTGCACCGCACCTACCGGGTGCTCCAGGCGTCGATGACCGTGCGCCGGCGCAGCCACAAGGCCGTCTCGAAACTCGCCCGCGCGCTGCGGGCGGCCGTCCTGCAGGCGCACTACCGCGTGCAGTTGAAGCTGCCGCTGCGCGCCGACCGGGCGGTCTTCGCCGCGTACTGGGGCCGCGGGCACAGCTGCAACCCGGGGGCGCTGGAGGCCGCGTTCCGTACCTTCGCGCCGCAGGTGCGCACGGCGTGGATCGCCCGCCCCGAACACGAGTCGGCCGTGCCGCCGGGCCCCCGCCGGGTGCGCCCCGGGACGGCCGCCTACTGGACGGCGCTGGCCCGCTCCAAGTACCTCGTGAACAACGTCAACTTCGACCGGCGGCTCGTCAAGCGTCCCGGCCAGGTCTTCGTGCAGACCCAGCACGGCACACCGCTCAAGCACATGGGCCTCGACCTCCAGGAGCGTCCGGCGGCCGCCCGCGACATGGACTTCGCCGAGCTGCTGAGGGGCGTCGACAAGTGGGACTACGTCCTGTCGGCCAACCGCCACACCACCCTCACCTGGGAGCGGGTCTACCCCGGGCGCTACGAGACCCTCGAGTACGGCTACCCGCGCAACGACGTCTTCCAGCGGGCGACCCCGGCGGACGTGACCCGGCTGCGTGAGTCCCTCGGCATCCCCCGCGACACGGTCGCCGTCCTCTACGCGCCCACCCATCGCGACTACCGCCGTGTCCAGCGCTCCCACCTCGATCTGGAGCGGGTCCTGCGCCGGCTGGGGCCCCGCTTCGTGATCCTGGCCCGCGCCCACTACTGGCAGGAGGCACCGGCCGGCCGGCCGGTGCCCGGCGTCATCGACGTCACCGACCACCCGAGCGTGGAATCCCTCTGCCTGGCCTCGGACGCCCTGGTCACCGACTACTCGTCCCTCATGTTCGACTACGCCGACCTGGACCGCCCGATCGTGATCCACGCCGACGACTGGGAGGCCTACGAGGCGGCCCGCGGCACCTACTTCGACCTGCGCGCCTGCCCGCCGGGCGCGGTCGCGCGCAGCGAGGACGAACTGATCGACATCTTCGCGACCGGTCACTGGCGCGGCTCCCGTTCCGCCCAGCTGCGGACCGCGTTCCGCGAGCGGTTCTGCCCGTACGGCGACGGCCGCGCCGCCGAGCGCGTCGTACGGCGGGTGGTCCGGGGCGAGACGCTGCTGCCCCCGGTCGTGCCGCTCGCCCAGCGCCGTCCGGTGCCTTCGGCCGCCGCCTCGGCGACGATGCCCGCGGGGCGCCCGGCGCTCGCCCATGTGCCACCGCCCGCCGGCCCGGTCCTCCCCGTCACCGACCGTCGCTGAACCTCCGTCCCCCCCAGGGGAGTTGCCATGCCCTCCGGCTCGTCACGGCCCACCCCGACCCGACCGTCCGGCTGCCGCCCGGCCGTACCGCCTGAAGAACACCGCCGGGACCGACTGCCCCGGTCCGAACGCCGCAGACCGACCGCCACGACCGCCGCAGACCGACCGCCACGGACCGACCGCCACGGACCGACCACCGCAGACCGAACCGCCGCAGGCCGACCGGCACGGTCCGACCGCCGAGACCGGACGCGGCGGACCGTCCGCCGCGGAGGCCACCGCGGACCGTCCGCCGCAACGACAGAGAAAGAGCAGCATGCCCCGCTTCAGCATCATCGTCCCGTCCCATGGGGTCGCGGGCCGGTTGTCCCTGGCGCTGGACTCCGTCCTGGCCCAGTCCTTCGGCGACTTCGAGCTGATCCCGGTCAGCGACGCGCCCGGCACCCCGGCCGCGGCCCTCGCCGCCGGGTACGCCCGGCGGGACTCCCGGGTGGCCCCGGTGCACTCGCCACCGTCCGCCGGGCTGAGCGGGGCGCGCAACACCGGGACGCGGGCGGCGACCGGCGCGTATCTGCTGTTCCTCGACGGCGACGACGTCCTCGCCCCGGGCGCCCTGGCCACGCTGGACGCCCGGCTGACCGAGACCGGTGACGTCGACGTCCTGTACGCCGAGCACGAGCGCACCCCCTGGTGGGACGGCGAGCCCACCAACCCGGCCGCCCCGCTGCTGGCGGGGGCGCCGAAGGACGCCTTCTCCCCCGCCGAGGCCCCGCACGTCACCGGCGTGCGACTGCCCGCCTGGGGCACCGTCTACCGGCGCGCCTTCGTCAACGAGCACCGGCTCGCCTTCCCCGACGGGCACTTCACGGACGTCGGCTTCGGCGGCCTGGTCACCGTGCACGCCCAGCGGATCGCGGTGCTGCGCTCGGTCGTCGTACGCCATCTGCTGCGGCGGCAGGGCAACCGGCTGAACCTGCCCGGCGCACACCATCCCGAGCTCCTGGACCGGACCGAGGCGGTACTGACCCGGGCGGCCGAACTCGGTCTGTCCGAGGACCGGTCGGGTGCCCTCTTCGAGCAGCTCTTCGCGGCCGTCCTGAAGACGGCCGCACATCCGGACCGGCTGACCGGGCGCCGCCGCCGGGCCTTCTTCCGCCGCGCGGGCCGGCTGTACCGGCGCCACCGCCCGGCCGGATTCCGCGGGCCGGGCGGCAGCCTGGGGGTGCAGCACCGGCTGCTGGCGGCCGGGGCCTACACGGCGTTCCGCGCGCTGCGCGGCGCCAACCGGAAGGCCGCGGGCGCCGTCGAGCGCCTCCCGCGTCCCCAGGGCCTGCGCACCCGCCTGTTCTACCGGCGCCGGCTGCGCCGTCGTATCGACCCGAACCTGGCGGTGTACTGCGCCTACTGGGGGCGCGGCTATGCGTGCAGCCCGGCCGCCATCCACGCGAAGGCCGCCGAACTCGCCCCGCACATCCGCTCGGTGTTCCTCGTCGAGGCCGACCAGACGCACGCGATGCCGGACGGCGTGGACCACGCGGTCATCGGCAGCCGCCGCTACTGGGAGGTCCTGGCCCGCGCCAAGTACCTCGTCAACAACGCCAACTTCGCGGAGGGCGTGGTCAAGCGCGAGGGCAGCGTGCATGTGCAGACCCAGCACGGCACCCCGCTCAAGAAGATGGGCGTCGACCAGTCGACGTACCCGGTCGTCGCCGCCACGACCGGCTCCTTCACCAAGCTGCTGGGCCGCGTGGACCGCTGGGACTACAACCTCTCCTCCAACACCCACTCCACCCAGATGTGGGAGCGCGCCTTCCCCGGCTCCTACGAGCAGCTGGAGTACGGCTATCCGCGCAACGACGTCTTCTACACGGCGACCGCGGCCGACGTGGCCCGGGTCCGGCGGGAGCTGGGGGTGCCGGAGGGCAGCACGGCCGTCCTGTACGCGCCCACCCACCGCGACTACCACACCGGTTTCGATCCGGGCCTGGACCTGGAGGCCTTCTGCCAGGCGGCGGGCGAGGACGTGGTCGTGCTGTTGCGGGCGCACTACTTCTACGACGGGGGCGGCCGGCGCGGCACCGGCCGGGTCATCGACGTCACCGGCCACCGCTCCTCCGAGGAGGTCTGCCTGGCCGCCGACGCACTGGTCACCGACTACTCGTCGATCATGTTCGACTACGCCAACCTGGACCGTCCGATCGTCGTCTACGCCGACGACTGGGACGTCTACCGGGAGACCCGGGGCGTCTACTTCGACCTGATGGAAGCCCCGCCGGGACCGGTCGCGCACACCCCCGAGGAGCTGGCCCGGGTGTTCCGCGACGGCTCGTACGCGGACTCCGGGTCCACCGCCCGCCGGGCCGCGTTCCGGTCCCGTTTCTGCCAGTTCGACGACGGCCGGGCCGCCGAACGCGTGGTGCGCCGGGTGCTGCTCGGCGAGCCTCCGGAGGCGATCGAGCCCGTGCGGCCGCTCGCCGAGCGCGTCCCGGCCCCCGCCGCCTCCACCCTCGTAAGGAGCTGACCTCCGCAGTGCCCCGCTTCAGCATCATCGTCCCCTGTTTCAAGGTGCAGGGCTTCCTGCGCGAGTGTCTCGACTCGGTCCTGGAGCAGTCGTACCGGGACATCGAGGTGATCGCCGTCGACGACCGCTCGCCCGACGGCTGCGGCGCGATCCTCGACGAGTACGGCGCCCGCGACGACCGTGTCCGGGTCCTGCACCTGCCGGAGAACGCCGGCCTCGGCCGCGCCCGCAACGCCGGTCTGCCGCTCGCGGGCGGCGACTACCTGTTCTTCCTCGACAGCGACGACACCCTCACGCCGGGCGCGCTGCGCGCGATGGCCGACCGGCTCGACGAGGCCGGCGACCCGGACGTGCTGGTCTTCGACTACGCGCGCACCTACTGGTGGGGCGGCACCCGCAGGAACGCCCTCGCCCACATCCTCGCGGAGGCGGGCGACGGCACCTTCACGGCCGTCGAACGCCCGGAGATCCTCGACCTGTTGATGGTCGTGTGGAACAAGGTCTACCGGCGGGAGTTCGTCGAGCGGAACGACTTCTCCTTCCCGCCCGGCTACTACGAGGACACCCCCTGGACGTTCCCGGTCATGCTCAGCGCGGAGCGGATCGCCACGCTGGACCGGATCTGCCTGAACTACCGCCAGCGGCGGCAGGGCAACATCCTGTCCACCACCAGTCGTAAGCACTTCGACATCCACGACCAGTACGAGCGGGTCTTCGCCTACGTCGACTCCCGCCCGGGACTGGCGAGTTGGCGGCCGTATCTGCACCGCAAGATGGGCGAGCACTGTCTCGACATCCTCGCCAAGCCGGACCGGCTGCCGCCGGCGGACAAGGGCGAGTTCTTCCGCCGCACGGCCGAGCTGTTCGCCCGTCACAAGCCGGCCGGTGAACCGGTGCCCGCCGAACTCCGGGTCCTGGAGGGCGGATACGCGGCCTACCGGATCAAGCGGAGGGCCGGGCAGACGGGCCGGGAGGTCGCCCGGCGCGGCGGGCAGGCGGGCCGGGCGGCCGCCGGGCGGCTGCGCCGGGGTCCGACCGCCCTGCGCGGGCACCGCTCGCCCGACCCGCGCCTCGTCCTGTACTCCGCGTTCTCGCACCGGGGCGTGCTGGGCGATCCCGGAGCCGTCTACGAGAAGGCGCGGGAGATCGCACCGCAGCTGCGCGGGGTGTGGGTGGTGCGCGACGAGGAGACGGCCGGGCGGCTCCCGGCGGGTGTGGAGCACGTGCTGCTCGACTCCCCCGCCTACCGCCGGGTCAGCGCGCGGGCCGGCTTCTTCGTCAACAACGTCAACTGGCCCGGCACCCTGGTCAAACGGCCCGGCAGCGTGCACATCCACACCCACCAGGGCACCCCGCTGAAGTACATGGCGGCCGACCTGCTCCAGCGGCCCGGCGCCCGGCACGGCGTGGACGTGCCGCAGATGCTGCGCCGCGCCGACCGCTGGGACTACAGCCTGGTCGCCAACCAGCACTCCGAGCTGGTGTGGGAGCGGGCGTACCCGTGCCACTTCACCTCGGTGCGGACCGGGAGCCCGCGCAACGACGTGCTGGTGAACGCCGGTGCGCAGGCGGGTCTCGCGGTCCGCGCGCGGCTGGGGATCCCGGCCGGTCACACGGTCGTGCTGTACGCGCCGACCCGCCGCGAGTACGTGCGGGGCGGGCACGTCGACCGGCTCGACCCGGCCCGGCTCGCCGCCGACCTGGGCGAAGACCACACCCTCGTCGTACGGCTGCACCCGTCGCTGGCGACCGGTCCGGCGCGCGGGGCGGGCCTGGCCGACCTGCACCGGCGCGGAGTGCTGGTGGACGCGACGGACGAGCCGAGCGTCGAGGACGTCATGCTCGCCTCCGACGTCCTGGTCACGGACTACTCGGCCCTGATGTTCGACTACGCCAACCTGGACCGGCCGATCGTCGTCCACGCAGACGACTGGGCCGCGTACACGGCGAGCCGGGGCGCCTACTTCGACATCACCGCCGACGCGCCCGGCCATGTCTCGCGCACCTACCGGGAGCTGGCCTGGCTGCTGGCCTCGGGCAGCTGGCGCGACGAGGAGTCGGCGCGGCTGCGGGCGGGCTTCCGGGAGCGGTTCTGCGCCTACGACGACGGACGGGCCGCCGAGCGGGTCGTCCGGCGGCTGCTGCTGGGCGAGGAGCTCCCCGAGCGGCTCCCCGCCGTCCCGAAGGTTCCCGCACCGGCAGGCGCCCGCGATCTGCTCGCCTCGACGTGACACCTCCGCTGCGCCCGCGCACCTGGGTGCTGGTCCTGGCCGCCGTGTTCGCGCTGCTCCAGCTCGCGAACGTGACCGGCCGGGACACCCCGGACACCAAGAACTACCTGTCGTACGCACTGAGTCTGCGCGGTGCGGACAAGCGCGAGGCTGCGGCCGCGACCATCGCCTACGTCTGCGCGGGCGAGGCCTCGGTCGCGGCCCGCCGGCAGAGCGTGGACGTGCTCCGCTTCGACGATCCCGACCCCGGCCGCCGGGTCGCCGCCGAGTGCCACGACCGGGAGTGGCGTGTCGTCGACGCGCGGCTGCGGGCGGGACAGACCGGCGGGCACACCGTGCCGTTCATGCCGGAGCGCTTCATGCGGATCTTCGAGGCGCGGCCCGGCTACCCGGTGTTCCTGCTGCCGTTCCTCACCTTGTTCGGCGTGACCTGGGGTGTGTGGCTGGCGGGTGTCGCGGTGACGGCGGCGGGCGGGGTGCTGGTGTTCCTCATCCTGCGCACCCGGCGCGCGCCGGCCTTCGTCTGTCTGACCGGGCAGGCCCTGTACTACGTGCTGCCGTGCGGGACGACCGCCATGCGCCCGATGACCGAGGGCCTGATGCTGGCGCTGACCCTGGCGGCGGTGTGGGGGTGTGCGCGGGCACTGGACGACGAGGTGCGGGCGGGGGCGTGGCTGGTCGGCGGTTCGCTGGCGGCCCTGTTCACCGTCAAGCACTCGCAGGCGCTGTTCCTCGGGCTGTGTCTGGCGGGCGCGGGCACGCTGATCGCCGTACGGCGCCGGCGGCGCGGCCGACCGGCCGGGCGGGGGGTGGTCGTGGTGGCCGTCGCGGGTGGTTTCGGGGTGCTGGGGACGCTGGTACTGGCGAGGCTGCTGCACTATCCGTCCGAGGCGGAGAGCCTGCAGGATCTGCTCACCCACCACTTCGACCGTCCGGACCGCGCGCGGGTGTGGCCGGAGTTCCTGCGTCTGCAGGGGAACTTCTGGGTGGAGTGGCTGCGCCGGCAGCTGTGGGAGCCGCTGTTCGTGGCCGCTCTGGCGGCCGGGGCGTGGGGTGTGACGCGGGGGCGGCGGCGGGCGTTCGGCGTCTTCGTGCTCGGCGCCGCCTGCACCGGGGTTCTCACCCAGGCCGGACACCCGGACATCGGCATCTGGGGCGACCGGTTGATCGTGCTGGCGTGGTTGCTGCCGGTGCTGGGGGTGCCGCTGCTGCTCGAGCCCGTGCTGCGGGGGCGGGTGGCCCTGCCGGCCCAGGAAGGCTCCGATCGGGCTCACTCCTTGAGGTGACTTTCGGCAAAGCCGTTGACCGGGCGGGAAGATACGGCCAATGCCCCTCTTTGCCCAGCCCGGACCCCGGTACGGTGCGCTGTCGCGTTCCCTTCCCGGCTCCCTGTTCGACTTCCTTCCCCGCGCGGCCCGGTCCGGCGCGGCCCGGTCCGGTGCGGCCGGATGCGGCGCGGCCCGGTCCGGTGCGCCGCGGTCCGGTGCCGTCCGTTGAGCTCCGGTGTCCAGACGCGGCGGCCCACGCTCGGTGCGACGGCCCTGCGCGGCGGTCGGGGGTGGCGGCCGTCCCCGTACCAGTCCCTCGGCTTCCTGTTCTGGCTGCTGATGTCGCTGGCGTACTGGCGGGTGCCGCAGTGCTGCGACGCCGGCCAGCACGCGGCGGTCGTCGAACGCCTGAAGGACCGTCTCCTGGACCCGCGGCACCCGATGGGCGACCTGCCGGGCGCGGGCAGCCCCTACTACTCGCCGTACGCGGTGGCGGAGGGTGCGTTCGCCCGGGTGAGCGGGCTGACGGGCTGGGCGGTGCTGCGGGTCGCCGGCCCGGTGAACCTGCTGGTGCTGCTGACCGGCATCGGCCGGTTCACGCGCGTGCTGACGCCGAGGCCGTGGGCGCCGGTGCTCGCGCTGGCGGCGATGACGCTGCTGTGGGGCACCGAGCGGGCCTGGTGGAGCGGCTACCTGGGCCTGATGTCGATGACCGGCAACCTCGGCTACCCGTCCACCTTCGCCATCGGGCTCACCTTCTGGGCGTGGGCCCTGGCGGGCACGCGCGCGCGTGACGCGCGCCGGGTGCGTTATGTGGGTCCGGGCGGGCTGCGCGGCTACACGGGGTACGTGGCCCTGGGCGTGCTGTACGGGGTGATCCTGCTGGTGCATCCGATCACGGCGGTCGCGGCGGTGTGCGGGGGTGCGGCCTTCCTCGTGGGGTGGCAGCGGGGGTGGCGGGCCGCGGTGGCCGCCCGGTGGGCGGTGGCGGGGGCCGTGGCGCTGCTGGTGGCCGCGGTCTGGCCGTACTTCGACGTGTTCGAGCTGGCCGGGGACGGCAGCGTGGACGCGATGCACCGGCGGCTGTACGACGATCTGCCGGGCCACTTCTGGCTGGCGCTGCCGGGGGTGCCGGCGCTGTGGGCGCGGGGCCGCCGCTCGGCGCGCGACCCGCTGGTGCTGATGTTCGCCCTGGAGTGCCTGGTGGTGGTGTACGGCTTCGTCAGCGGCCACTACACCTGCGGGCGGATCCTCGGGCTCACCCTGGTGCCGCTGCAGTTCGCCCTGGCCGTGGAGCTGGCGGTGCCCCGGCCCTGGCGGGTGGGGCGGCGGGTGCTGGGCGCGGTCGCGACGGGCGCGGCCTGCCTCGGTTTCCTCACGGTGCAGGCGGGGGCGGTCGTACCGCGCGCGCTGGACCCGGTCGGCTTCGAACCGCCGCCGCGCTGGCCCGCGTACGACTGGGCCGCGCGGCACATCGGGCCCGGCGAGGTGGTGGTCACCGACGGGTACTACGCGGTCCACACGATCGCCGGGTACGGGCCGAACCTGGCCGCGCCGGCCTGGCCGGACGCGGCCCTGGACGAACGGGAGCGGCTACGGCGGCTCGACGATGTCCGCACCTACCTCTCCCTCGGGTCGACCCGCGCCGAGCGGATGGGGATCGCCCATCGCTACCGCATCCGCTGGCTGCTGCTGACACGCTGGCACCCGGTGCCCGAGGAGGCCGTGGTGGTGGCGTGGAGCCGGCGGACGGGGGAGGTGCTGGCGCGGGTCGGGAGCCGCTGAACCGCCCGGAAGCGGTCGGCGACCACCCGTCGGCTACTCGATGACGATGTCGACCTCGATGTTGCCGCGGGTGGCGTTGGAGTAGGGGCAGACCTGGTGGGCGGTCTCGACGAGCTTGCGGCCGGTCGCCTCGTCCAGGCCTGCGGGCAGCTCGACGCGCAGCGTCACCTTGAGCCCGAAGCCCTCGCCCTGCTTGCCTATGCCGACCTCGGCGGTCACGGCGGCGTCGGTGACGTCGACCTTGGCCTGGCGTCCGACGAGACCGAGGGCGCTGCCGAAGCAGGCCGCGTAACCGGCGGCGAAGAGCTGCTCGGGGTTGGTGCCCTGACCGTTGCCGCCCAGCTCCACCGGAGGGGCCAGCTGGAGGTCGATCCTGCCGTCGGAGGAGACGGCGCGACCGTCGCGGCCGTGGGTGGCGGTGGCGACTGCGGTGTAGAGCGCGTCCATGGATGAACCATCCCTCTCGGAAGTCGTGTCGGGGGGTGGCCGGCCCTCGCGCCGTTCGCGTCCGGACCGCCTCACGGAGATAAGTAGAGCACACAATTCAGTTGTGCACAACTAAATGGCTCACTGGAGCTACCCTGGAGGACATGACCCCGCCGCCCACACCCGCAGCACAGGAGAACGCCGAGGAGAACTGGCTCCGCCTGGACAGCCAGATCTGCTTCTCCCTGCACGCCGCCTCGCGCGCCTTCAACGGCGTCTACCGCGTGATCCTCAAGGAACTCGGGCTGACGTACCCCCAGTACCTGGTGCTGCTCGTCCTGTGGGAGCACGGCGAACTGCCGGTCAAGAAGCTCGGCGAACATCTCCGCCTCGACTCCGGCACCCTCTCCCCGCTGCTCAAGCGGCTGGAGTCGGCCGGGCTGGTACGCAGGGAGCGCAGTTCCCGCGACGAGCGCTCGGTGGAGATCCGGCTCACCGAGGAGGGCACGGCCCTGCGCGAGCGGGCGCTGCTGGTGCCTCGCCGGATCGTTTCGGCGACCGGGTTCGACCTGGACGAGATCCGGGACCTGCGCGAGCACCTCGACCAGCTCACCTCGGCCCTCGACGCGGCGGCCCTGGAGGCGGAGTCGGAGCTCGGATGACGGCCGACCCGCACGCGCGACACCGGTGACGGACCGTTCGCGTCATCGGCGAGCGATTCGGCACCGATGAGCGTTCGGCGGCTTTTCGACCGACTTGCGATCCGCGCGTGGCGAAACGCCGGCTGCCGGGCCCGGCGGCCGTCCGCCTGACCTCACGCCGCACCACCCGGCGCCCGGGCCGCCGCCCTGTCCTACGCCCACCTGCGGCGCTCCGGCACCCCTCGCCCCGTCCCCGTCGCCGTCGCCGTCCACAGCCTCAGCGCCCGAGCCGAACACCTGCTTCACTTTGAGACGACAGGGCAGCCATTCATGCCATCACGCACCGTCACGGACGGGACTCACGAGGGGGAGGCCGCGGATGACCTGGTTGATCACGGGCGGCGCCGGATACATCGGGGCGCACGTCGTACAGGCGATGACCGAAGCGGGCGAGCGCGTCGTGGCCTACGACAATCTGTCCACGGGGATCGCCGAGCGCCTGCCGGACGGAGTGCCTCTGGTGGTGGGTTCGACGCTCGACGGACAGCGGATCGCGGACACCCTCGCCGAGCACTCGGTCACCGGCGTCATCCACCTCGCGGCGAAGAAGCAGATCGGCGAGTCGGTCGAGCAGCCCCTGCTGTACTACCGGGAGAACGTGGAGGGCCTGCGAGTCCTCCTGGAGGCGGTGACCGCCGCCGGGGTGTCGTCCTTCGTGTTCTCCTCCTCCGCCGCCGTGTACGGCATGCCGGACGTGGACCTGGTCACGGAGGACACTCCGTGCGCCCCGATCTCTCCGTACGGCGAGACGAAGCTGGCCGGGGAGTGGCTGGTGCGGGCGACGGGGCGGGCCACGGGCCTGTCCACAGCCTCACTGCGCTACTTCAACGTGGCCGGGGCGGCACGCGCCGACCTCGCGGACATCGGCGTGTACAACCTCGTCCCCATGGTGTTCGAGAGGCTGACCGAGAACGCCTCCCCGCACATCTTCGGCGACGACTACCCGACCCCCGACGGCACCTGCGTCCGGGACTACATCCACGTGGTCGACCTGGCGGAGGCCCATGTCGCCGCGGCCCACGCGCTCCGGGCCGGCCCCGGCCGCCGGCTGACCCTCAACATCGGGCGCGGCGAGGGCGTCTCGGTACGAGAGATGATCGACCACATCAACGCCGTCACCGGGTACGACCGGCCGGCCACCGTCACCCCGCGCCGCCCCGGTGACCCGGCACGCGTGGTCGCCTCCGCCGGCCGCGCCGCCGCGGAACTGGGCTGGAAGGCCGGACACGACGTCCACGACATGATCGTCTCGGCCTGGGAGGGGTGGGTCGGACTCCACCCGGAGGCGGCCCGGAAGTAGCGACGACGGGGAGGACCGGTGAGTCCCCGAGGGACGGGTGAGTCCCGGGGGACGGGTGAGCCCCGGGGGACGGGTGAGCCCCGGAGGGGTGCCGGTGAGCCCGGTGGGCCGGGTGGTGTCGGTGTGTCGGTGCACGGGTGGCGCCGGTGGGCCGGGTGGTGGCGGTGCACGGGTGGCGCCGGTGGGCCGGGTGGTGGCGGTGCACGGGTGGCGCCGGTGGGCCGGGTGGTGGCGGTGCRCGGGTGGCGCCGGTGGGCCGGGTGGTGTCGGTGCGCGGGTGGTGGCGGTGCGCGGGTGGTGGCGGTGCGCGGTGGTGCGGGGGGGGCCGGTGGTGCAGGTGGGCCGGGTCAGGCGTTGTTCAGGTAGGCCAGTACGGCCAGCACCCGCCGGTGTCCGCTGTCGCTCGGGGGGAGGCTCAGTTTCAGGAACACGTTGCCGATGTGTTTGCTGACGGACCGCTCGGTGATGACGAGGGTGTCGGCGATGGTGGTGTTGTCGCGACCCTCGGCCATGAGCTTCAGCACCTCGCGCTCGCGCGGGGTGAGCGAGTCCAGCGGAGAGTCGCGGCGGCGGGACAGCAGCTCCGTGACGACCTCGGGGTCGAGGGCCGTACCGCCGGCGGCGACCCGCTCCAGGGCGTCGAGGAACTCGTCCACCCTGCCCACCCGGTCCTTCAGCAGATAGCCGACCCCGCTCGCGCCTCCGCCCAGCAGTTCGGCGGCGTAGGACTCCTCGACGTACTGGGAGAGCACCAGCACCGGCAGGCCGGGAATCCTCTCGCGGGCCTCCAGCGCGGCCCGCAGCCCCTCGTCGCGGAACCCGGGCGGCATCCGTACGTCGAGCACCGCCACGTCCGGCCGGTGCCGCAGGAGCGCCGGCAGAACCTCGGGGCCGGAGCCGACGACGGCCACGACCTCGTGCCCGGCCGATGTCAGCAGCAGGACCAAACCCTCCCTGAGCAGGGCGTTGTCCTCGGCCATCACGATTCTCATGCCACCTCGGCTCCGGTCACGGCATCCGCGCCACTTACAGCGCCTTGATCGCCTCGGTGGTCGCACGAGCCAGCGCGCCCAGGTAGCCCTTGGGCAGCTTCGGGGTGCGGATCACCACCGAACGCCAGTAAAGCGGACCCGAGATCAGATCGAGCGCCAGCTCCTCGTTCAGCCCCGCGCGGACCTCGCCGCGCTGCTCCGCCGCCGCCACGATCTTCAGGGCGACCTCCTCCTGCCCCTGCTTCAGCGCCTTCTGCAGGGCCTCGGCGATCTCCGGGTTGCGGGCCGCCTCGGCCTGGAGGTCGGGGATGATCTGCGAGGCCACCGGATGCCGCAGGGCCCGGGAACTCACCTCGTAGAGCATCCGCAGATCGCCCTCCAGACTGCCCGTCTCCGGGGCCGACAGGCCCTGCACGGCGATCACCGAGACGATGTCGAGGACCAGGTGCAGCTTGGAGCGCCAGCGCCGGTAGACCGCGGTCTTGCCCACCCCGGCCCGGCGGGCGATCCCCTCGATGGACATCCGCGCGTAGCCGACGGTCGCGAGCTCCTCGAACACGGCGGCCCGGATGGCCTCCGTCACATCCTCGCGGAGCACGGCCGCGCCCGCGGGGGCCCGGCGGCGCGGGCGCACCTGGGGTCCATCGGCGTTCGTCGCGTTCGTCGTCATACGGACCAGCATAGGGCGTTACGACGAAACGGTTGCGTTCCGACGACGAAACGGCCTACTCTCACGTTGCGACGATACGGTCCCGTTCCGACGTAAGAGAACGTAAAGAAAAGCGTAAGGAAACGTCGAGCGGCCACGGAAACGCCGCCGCCCGCACCCCTTCCCCCCGAGCGAAAGCAGCGGATGTGAGTCAGGTCCTCCACACACCGCCCCAGACACAGGCCGCCCCCCACGGCGACCTCGCGGCTCTGGCCGCCCGTCACGGCCTCACGGTCAGCGGCGCCCGCCCGTCCCTGCCCGAGTACATCCGCCAGCTCTGGGCGCGCCGCCACTTCATCACCGCGTTCGCCACCGCCAAGCTCACCGCGACGTACGCCCAGGCAAAGCTGGGCCAGGTCTGGCAGGTGATGACCCCGCTGCTGAACGCGGCCGTCTACTACTTCATCTTCGGTGTCCTCCTCGACACCAAGAAGGGTGTGGCGGACTTCATTCCCTTCCTGGTCACGGGCGTGTTCGTGTGGACGTTCACCCAGACCTCGATCATGGCGGGCACCCGGGCCATCTCGGGCAACATCGGCCTGGTCCGGGCCCTGCACTTCCCGCGGGCCGCGCTGCCGATCTCGTTCTGTCTCCAGCAGTTGCAGCAGCTGCTGTTCTCGATGGCCGCCCTGGCGTTCATCCTGCTCGCCGTCGGCGTGCCGCCGGCCCTCTCGTGGCTCCTCGTGATCCCGGCCCTGACCCTGCAGTTCGTCTTCAACGCGGGTATCTCGATGGTCCTGGCCCGGCTGGGCGCCAACACCCCGGACATCGCCCAGCTGATGCCGTTCATCCTGCGCACCTGGATGTACATCTCCGGCGTGATGTGGAGCATCGACAACCTGCTCGACAAGCACGCCGGCCTGCCGACCTGGGTCGCCGACCTGCTGCGGGCCAACCCCGCCGCCGTCTACATCGACCTGATGCGCTTCGCGCTGATCGACAGCTTCCACGCCGGTCAGCTGCCGCCGCACGTGTGGCTGGTCGCGGCGGGCTGGGCGCTGCTCTCCGGTGTCGGCGGCTTCATCTACTTCTGGAAGGCTGAGGAGACGTACGGCCGTGGCTGACAACGCACCCCGCACAACGCCCGTCGACATCACCGACGAACGGGCCCCCACCGTCATCGCCGACAGCGTCGACATCGTCTACCGGGTCAACGGCACGGTCGGCGGCCGGGGCAGCGCGACCGCCGCCCTCAACCGCATCGTGCGCCGCAAGCAGGCCGACAAGGTGTCCGGCGTGCGCACCGTGCACGCGGTGAAGAACGTCTCCTTCGTCGCGTACAAGGGCGAGGCGATCGGCCTGATCGGGACCAACGGCTCCGGCAAGTCGACGCTCCTCAAGGCGATCGCCGGTCTGCTCCCGGTGGAGCGCGGCAGGATCTACACCGACGGCCAGCCCTCCCTCCTCGGCGTCAACGCGGCCCTGATGAGCGACCTGACCGGCGAGCGCAACGTCTACCTCGGCGGCCTGGCGATGGGCATGACCCGGGAACAGATCAAGGAGCGTTACCAGGAGATCGTCGACTTCTCCGGCATCAACGAGAAGGGCGACTTCATCTCCCTGCCCATGCGCACCTACTCCTCCGGCATGGGCTCCCGGCTGCGCTTCTCCATCGCCGCCGCCAAGGATCACGACGTCCTGCTCATCGACGAGGCCCTGGCCACCGGCGACGCCAAGTTCCGCAACCGCTCCGCCGAACGCATCCGTCAGATGCGCGAACACGCGGGCACGGTCTTCCTCGTCAGCCACAGCAACAGCTCGATCCTCGAGACCTGCGAACGCGCCCTGTGGCTGGAGCGCGGCGAACTGCGCATGGACGGACCCGCCGAGGAGGTCCTGAAGGAGTACGAGGCCTTCACCGGGGACGGCAAGGCGAAGAAGAAGCGCTGAGCGCAGCGGCCGCGCCCGAGGGCACGGCAAAGGGCGCCCCCCGGTCGATCGGGGGGCGCCCTTTCCTCGTCCTGCGGGCTGCGGATTGCGGGCTACAGCCGGCGGGCTGCGGCCTACCGGCGGCTACCGGCTACCGGGCACCGGCTGTCGCCTACCGCCTACGTGTGCGTCCGCAGCAGCGTACGCATCGTGCGCATGGCCACCGACAGGTTGGCGAGGTCGAACGTCTCCGAACTCTGGATCTCCTCCAGCGTGGTGCGCGCCCGGCCCAGGATCGCCGCGTTCTTCTCCTCCCACGCCTTGAAGCGCTGCTCCGGCGTCGAGGTGCCGTTGCCGACGGCCAGCACGTCCGCCGTCAGCGCCGCGTGGGCCGCGTACAGGTCCTCACGGATGGAGGCGCGGGCCATGGACTGCCAGCGGTCGGCCCGCGGCAGCTCGATGATGCGGTCCATGAGCTGGGCGATGTGCAGACGGTCGGCGAGGTCGTAGTAGACCTCGGCGACATCCAGCGGATCCCGCCCCATGCGGTCGGCAACCGAGACGATGTCCAGCGCCGGGAAGGCCGACGAGAACCCGGCCACCCGGGTGGCCAGCTCGTCCGGGACACCGGCGTCGGCCAGCTCGTCGTGGATCCGCTGCCACCACTCCAGATCCGCGCCCCGCAGCAGCTTCGTCAGCTGCGACCACACCTGCTCCACGCGTTCGGCGAAGAACTCGACGGTCTCGGCGAGCTGGAGCGGCTGCGGCCGGTTGTTCAGCAGCCAGCGCGTACCGCGCTCGACGAGCCGCCGCGAGTGCAGACGGATACGGGTCTGGACGTCGGCCTCGACCTTGTTGTCGAGCTGCTCCACCGCGTCCCACACCGGTGCCGAGCGGAAGATCGCCCGGGCCGCGGTCTGGGCCCGCACGATCTCCTCGAGCGAGGCGCCGGTCTCCTCCCGCAGCCGGTGCAGATACGTCGTACCGCCCGTGTTGACCGTGTCGTTGACCAGGACGGTCGTGGTGATCTCGCGGCGCAGCGGGTGGCTGTCGATGCCCTCGGGGAACCGCTCGCGCAACGCCGTCGGGAAGTACGCGTGCAGTAGGCCGCGCAGGTACGGGTCGTCTGGCAGCGAGGTGTGCAGCAGCTCGTCCGACACCGTGATCTTCGTGTAGGCCATCAGGACGGCCGTCTCCGGGCTGGTCAGCCCCTGACCGGCGCCCAGACGCTCACGGATCTGCCGGTCGGTGGGCAGGAACTCCAGGGCCCGGTCCAGGTGCTTCTCCCTGACCAGGTGGCGCATGAAGCGCTGCTGGGCGTGGAGCATGTCCTTGGACTGGGCGAGCGCGTTGGCGATCGCCGTGTTCTGCGCGTAGTTGTTGCGCAGCACGAGAGCGCCGACCTCGTCGGTCATCTCCGCGAGCACCTTGTTGCGCTGCTTGACGGTCATGTCGCCCTCGCCGACCAGACCGTTGAGCAGGATCTTGATGTTCACCTCGTGGTCGGAGGTGTCCACGCCCGCGCTGTTGTCGATGGCATCCGTGTTGATCTTGCCGCCGTGCAGCGCGAACTCGATCCGGCCGAGCTGGGTCAGCCCCAGGTTGCCGCCCTCGCCGACGACCCTGACCCGCAGGTCGGCGCCGTCCACCCGGATCGGGTCGTTGGCCTTGTCGCCGACGTCGGCGTTCGACTCCGCACCGGACTTCACGTACGTGCCGATGCCGCCGTTCCACAGCAGGTCCACCTGCGCCCGCAGGATCGCCTTCATCAGGTCGGCCGGGGTCAGCTTGGTGACGGCCCCCTCGATGCCCAGCGCCTCGCGGATGTGCGCGTTGACCGGGATCGCCTTCGCCGTCCGCGGGAAGACGCCGCCGCCCGCGGAGATCAGGTCGCCGTTGTAGTCGGCCCAGCTGGAGCGGGGCAGCTCGAACAGCCGGCGGCGCTCGGCGTACGAGGTCGCCGCGTCCGGATTCGGGTCGATGAAGATGTGCCGGTGGTCGAAGGCGGCGATCAGCCGGATGTGCTCGCTGAGCAGCATGCCGTTGCCGAACACGTCACCGGACATGTCACCGACGCCGACGACCGTGAAGTCCTCGGCCTGGGTGTCCACGCCCAGCTCCCGGAAGTGCCGCTTCACGGACTCCCAGGCACCGCGCGCGGTGATGCCCATGCCCTTGTGGTCGTAGCCGGCCGAGCCGCCGGAGGCGAAGGCGTCACCGAGCCAGAAGTTGTACGACTCCGCGACCTGGTTGGCGATGTCGGAGAACGTCGCCGTGCCCTTGTCGGCGGCCACCACCAGGTAGGTGTCGTCCTCGTCGTGCCGCACGACGTCGGCCGGCGGCACGACCTCCCCGCCGACCAGGTTGTCGGTGATGTCGAGCAGCGCCGAGATGAACGTCTTGTAGCTGGCGATTCCCTCGGCCAGCCACGCGTCACGGTCCACGCCCGGGTCGGGCAGCTGCTTGGCGACGAAGCCGCCCTTGGCGCCGACCGGCACGATGACGGTGTTCTTCACCATCTGCGCCTTCACCAGGCCGAGCACCTCGGTACGGAAGTCCTCACGCCGGTCGGACCAGCGCAGACCACCGCGCGCGACCTTCCCGAACCGCAGGTGCACGCCCTCCACCTGGGGCGAGTACACCCAGATCTCGAACGCCGGACGGGGCGCCGGCAGGTCCGGGATGGCCTGCGGGTCGAACTTCATGGACACGTAGTCGTGCGGCTCGCCGCCCGCGCGCTCCTGGAAGAAGTTCGTCCGCAGGGTCGCCTTGATGACCGTGAGGAAGGACCGCAGGATCCGGTCCTCGTCGAGCGAGGCCACCTCGTCGAGGGCGGCGTCCAGCTCCTCGAGCAGCGCGTCGACGATCTCGTGCCCGGCACGCTGCCGGTCCGGCGACATCCGCGCCTCGAACAGCGACACGAGCAGCCGGGTGGTGTGGACATTGGTCCGGAGGGTGTCCTCCATGTAGTCCTGGCTGAACGTGGAACCGGCCTGACGCAGGTACTTGGCGTACGCACGCAGCACCATCGCCTGCCGCCAGTGCAGCCCGGCACCCAGCACCAGCGCGTTGAACCCGTCGTTCTCCGCCTTGCCGGTCCAGGTCGCCGAGAACGCCTCCTGGAACCGCTCACGCCCGTCGTCACCGAGGAAGTCCCCACCGGGGCCCGCCAGCGACTTGGGGATACGCAGACCGAAGTCGTAGATCCAGGCGTTGCTGCGGTCGGCGCAGCGCAGTTCGTACGGCCGCTCGTCGATCACCTCGACGCCGAGCCGGTTCAGAACCGGCAGCACGGCCGACAGGGAGATCGCGTCACCCTTGCGGTAGATCTTGAAGCGGCGCTCGTCGGGCGCGGCGCCCACCGGCTCGTACAGGCTGAGCGAGA
Organism: Streptomyces sp. Root1310; assembly: GCF_001426425.1. Lineage (NCBI taxonomy): Bacteria > Bacillati > Actinomycetota > Actinomycetes > Kitasatosporales > Streptomycetaceae > Streptomyces > Streptomyces sp. Root1310. The sequence continues at coordinate 1,593,499 of NZ_LMEQ01000001.1, forward strand.
AGTTGTGCTCCTCGGTGAGCCGCTCCAGATGGCACAGGTCGGCGACGGCGGAACGCGGGCTGTGGTCGGCCTTGTAGCCCTCGGCGAAGGCGTTGTTGTAGCGCCGCAGCAGCTCCGCGGCCCGCTCCTCGCCGAGTTCGGCGTTGAGCGCCTCCTGGAACGCGTCGGCCCAGGAACGCGCCGCCTCGACGAGCCGCGCCTCGATGCGCTCCTTGTCGGCGTCGGACAGCTCCGGCAGCTCGGTGCCCTGCGGGACCCGCACGACGAAGTGCAGCCGGGACAGGATCGACTCGGTGTTCCAGGCGGTGAAGTCGACGTTCGTCCCGCCCAGCTCCTCCTTGAGGATGTCGATGATCCGCAGCCGCACGCCCGTGGTGTACCGGTCGCGGGGCAGGTAGACGATCGCCGAGTAGTAGCGCCCGTACTCGTCCTGCCGCAGGTACAGCCGCAGCCGGCGCCGCTCCTGGAGATAGAGCACGGACGTGACGATGGACCGCAGTTCGTCCACCGGCGTCTGGAAGAGCTCGTCGCGCGGGTAGGTCTCCATGATCTGGAGCAGGTCGCGCCCGTCGTGGCTGTTGGGCGAGAACCCGGCGCCCTTCAGCACGGCCTCGACCTTGCGCCGCACGACCGGCACCCGCACCACGGACTCGGTGTAGGCCGCGGAGGAGAACAGCCCGAGGAACCGCCGCTCCCCGACGACGTTCCCGTCCTTGTCGAACTTCTTCACACCGACGTAGTCCAGGTAGGACGGCCGGTGCACGGTGGCCCTGCTGTTCGCCTTGGTCAGCACCAGCAGCTTGTGCTCACGCGCCTTGGCGCGGGCGTCGGCGGGCAGCCGCTCGAAGGAGGGGCTGACGGGGTGGCTGTGGTGGCTGTCGGGGTCGGCGTGCTGGGGATCGGAGCGCAGAATGCCGAGCCCGGTGCCGGGCACGGCCGTGAGGGAGTCGTCCCCGCGCAGCTGGTACTCCCGGTAGCCGAGGAACGTGAAGTGGTCGGCGGCCAGCCAGCGCAGCAGCTCACGGGCCTCGTCGACCTCGGGCCGGGCCAGATCACCGGGGACGGGCTCCTCCTGGAGGTGATCGGCGACCCGCAGCGCGGTGTCCCGCATCTTCTCCCAGTCCTCGACGGACTCCCGGACGTCGGACAGGACGCGCACCAGGTCGGCGGTGATCTGCTTCAGGTCGGCCCGGTCGGTCTCACGGTCGATCTCGACGTGGATCCACGACTCGACATGCCCGTCGTGCGGCAGGTCCCCCGCGGCGGGCGGGGAGCTGAGCACCTCGATGAGCTTGCCGGCCACATCACGCCGCACGACGACCTGCGGGTGGATGACGAGGTGGATCCCCCGCCCCTGCCGGGTCAGCTCGTTGGTGACGGAGTCGACGAGGAAGGGCATGTCGTCTGTGACGACCTCGACGACCGAGTGGCTGCACGTCCACCCGTTCCCCTCGACGGTCGGCGTGTGGACCCGTACGTTGGCCGTCCCCTGCGGCCGGTTCTCGGCCAGCCGGTAGTGCGAGAGCGCGGCCCCGAAGACATCGACCGGGTCACGGCCGCTCAGGTCCTCCGGGGCGGTGTGCAGGTAGTAGCGCTGGAGGAACGCGAGGAGGGAGTCGTGGTCCGGGGTCCCCGGAGTACCGCCACCCTCGCCCGTCGTCCCAGTCGGTAGATGCCCCCCGACCGGGCTGTTCTCAGCGACCCGCGCCGCCCTCTCGAGCAGCTCGGCCTTGGCTTCGTCCAGCTTGGTCTGCATTGTCCTCTGGCTCCTGTCGCGCGCCGTTGCGTGACGTAGAAGGAAGTACGTGAAGTACGGTCTCTTCCCCTGCGGCTCGACGCCACGGCCCGGGGTCTCCGGTCTGTTCCGACGCTATGCCGCAAGGTGAGATGAGCGGGGGGTTATCGGCCATTCTCGACACCACTCCCGGGTGTGACGCTGCTCTCCGCGTCAGGTGCATCCGGGGGGTGCACGGCGTCCTGGGGGCCCTTTCGGCCCCGTCCCGCCCGCGCCGACCAGCGTCCGCCGCCCGGCTGCGGAGATGGTCCGCACACGCCGGGCGCAGGGCGGAGGCAACAGTGCCCCCGCAAGCTATCGCGCTGATCACGCCACCAAGGCTATCGCCCCTCCCGGGCCTCCCGTCATGAGCCGTATGTGTACAAAACACGGCCCAGAACTTTGCCGTTCTGCACAGAGGCGAAACGGGGTCCGCCATGGGAAGGAGACCGAAGCGGACCCCCTCGACGGACCCCCTCGGCGGACCCCTCGGCAGGCGCCCTCGGCGGGCCCCTCGGCAGGCCCCCCTGGCGGTGCCTCTCGCGGGACCTCCGACCGGGCCTCTGGCGGGGCAGGGGGCGCGGACCCTGGCGGGACGCGGGGGGGGCGCGGACCCTGGCGGGGCAGGGGGCGCGGACCCTGGCGGGGTGGCAGGGGCGGACCCCCCGGAGGGGTGCAGGGGACGCGGTCCTCGCCGGGGTGACAGGGGCGGAACCCCTGGGGGACGGGTATGGGCGGCGGGCCGGAGCCTTTGGCGGGGTGCGCGGGCGGAGCGGAGCCCGGGTGCAGGGACCGCGATCCCGGCCGGGGTGGCTGGGGCGAAGCCCCTGGGGGTGCAGGGGACGCAGTCCCCGCCGGGACGCCGGGGCGGACCCCCCAGAGGGGTGCAGGGGACGCAGTCCCCGCCGGGGTGGCAGGGGCGAAGCCCCTGGGATGGGACGGGTAGGGGCGGCGGGGGCGAGAAAAGTCGACGCCGGCCCCACCCCGCGGGACGCTGAAAGCGCCCCCTCTTGGCAAGCCCACCCCCAAGAGGCACGTTGCCCAGAGCAACGCCCGCCCGAGAGGAGCCGCCCACCATGTCCGCGAAAATCCTCATTATCACCGGCGACGCAGCAGAATCCCTGGAAGTCCTCTACCCCTACCAGCGCCTACGCGAGGAAGGCTACGAGGTCCACATCGCCGCCCCCGCCCGCAAGAAGCTCCAGTTCGTCGTCCACGACTTCGAACCCGGATTCGACACCTACACCGAGAAGCCCGGCTACACCTGGCCCGCCGACCTCGCCTTCTCCGAGGTCGACCCCGGCCAGTACGCCGCCGTCGTCATCCCCGGCGGCCGGGCCCCCGAGTACCTCCGCAACGACCCCGAGCTCCGCAAGATCCTCAAGTCGTTCTTCGACGCCGACAAGCCCGTGGCCCAGATCTGCCACGGCCCCCTGCTCACCGCGGCCGCCGACGCCCTCCGCGGCCGACGCGTCACGGCGTACCCGGCCCTGGAACTCGACATGCAGTCCGCGGGCGCCACCTTCCAGGACGCCGAGGCCGTGGTCGACGGCACCCTGGTCTCCGCCCGCGCCTGGCCGGACCACTCGGCCTGGATGCGCGAGTTCCTGAAGGTGCTCCGCGCCAAGGCACCGGTGACGTGACCTGACCCGCCCCACCCACACGGCCGACCTCGGCCATCGGCATCGGCCGCCCCTCGGCCATTGACCGTCGACCGCCCCTCGGCCACCCCGCCCCGATCGGGTGCGGCGCCCCCAGGACGCCGCACCCGATCCGACGCTCGAGCCACCGGCCCACAAGCCCCTACGCAGCCGCGGCCAACCGCCCCGCGACCTCCACCGCCTCCCCCAGCGTGTCCACCACGGGCACCCCCACCACCTCAAGGCTGGCCCGGCTGTGCGACCCGCCGGTGTACAGGACCGCCCGCGCACCCACATGCAACGCGGCCACCGCGTCATCGGCGGCATCCCCGATCACCACCGTGCGTGCCGCCTGCACGTCGGTCAGCGCCTCGAGGTGCCGCACCATGTGCTCGGCCTTGCTGCCGCCGGAGGGCCCGGTCCGGCCGTCGACCCGTACGAAGTGCGGCTCGATCCCGAACCCCCGGACCAGCGGCACGAGTTCATCGTGCACATACATGCTCAGCAGGGACTGGCTGTGCCCCGCCGACCGCCACCCCGCGAGCAGCTCCACCACACCCTCGGTGAGCCCGCACCGCACCCGGTGCTCGGCGTAGTACCGGTGGAAGACGTCGTCCATGACCTCCCACTCGGCATCGGTGGGCAGCCTGCCCATCAGCCGCTCGTAGAACTTCGGCACCGGAACGCAGTACAGCGCCCGGTAGCGCTCCAGCGTGATCGGCTCCAGCCCCAGCTCGACGAACGCCGCGTTCGTCGCCCCGATGATCGCGTCGTTGTCGTGGAACAGCGTCCCGTTCCAGTCCCAGACGATGTGCGCCGCTTCCTGCTTCCCCATACCTGCAAACGTACCCGCCACCACCGACAATCAAGTGACCGGCCGAAACGGCACCCGGCCCCACCGGACCAGGCACTCCGGCGACTCAGAGCAGCACGGCGGATCGGCCCGCCCGCAGATCAGCCCGCCCGCACGTCGGCCCGCTCCCGGTCGGCACGCGCGCCCGCACGTCAGCACGTCGGCATCAGCACGTCGGCATCAGCACAGCGGCATCAGCACGTCGGTGCGTCGGCCCGCCCGAGGATCGGCACCGGCGGCCGGCGGCCGGCACCGGGCGAGCTCAGTCCCCCGACCCCACCAGAGTCGGAATCTCCTGCCTGGCGAACCACAACAGCTCGTGGTCCTCGGCCCCGTCGACGACGAACTGCGCGTCGTCGTCCCCGCCGTCCGCCGCCGCCACCGCCTCCGCCGCGGCGGTCACGTCCGCCACCGCCTCACCGGCGTCGACATGCACCGCGGCCGCCTTGGCCAGCGGCACGGCACCCGCCACCCGGACCTCGCCCAGCGCCGCCGGATCGAGCCCCCGGTCGGGGTCCGCGGCGGCCGCGCGGTCGGGTACGTCGACGGCGACCACGACCCGGCGCCGCGGGGCACCCGGATCCGCCGCGAGCAACCGCAACGAGGCGAGCGCGGCCCTGCTGAGCGCCGCGTACTCCAGCTCCTCGATGTCGTCGGAGACGTACCACTCGCGCAACGCGGGCGTGACGGCGTACGCGACGAGCGGCCCGGACCCCAGCTCACCCGTCTTGTGCGCCTCGGCGAGACCGGGGAGGGTCAGGGGGACGTAGACGCGCATGGCTGGCCGCTCTTTCGTGGTCGCAGGCTCGGACTCGGAACCCCGGGGCGCAGACCGTTCCGCGTCCCCCGAGGGCCTTCAGGATACGTGCGGCCGTCCCCTTTCGGGCCCCTGTCCACACCCCCGCGACCGTCAACCCCGAGCCACGCCGCTCACCCGGCCCGCCCTTGCGGTACCGGGCTTCCACCACCACCCACCACCCCTGATAGGTGAACTTCCCGCCCCTCCACCGAGGACGTTCCGCTTCCTTGCCGTCACACACCGCGACCACGTACAAGATCCGCAACGGCAAGTTACCGACCGGTAGAGCCGAGCCCACCGAACGGGGACACCCATGAACAAGGTCATGACGAGGACGCAGCACCACCCCGGCACCCGCCCACCCGGCCGACGCGACACGCGCCGCCCCGCGAGCGCCCCGCCCCGCACCCCGAGCGGCGGTGCCCCCCGTACGGCGCCCGGCGGTGGCCGCCCACCCGGTCCCCCCGGCAGCAGCTCCCCCACCCGCACCCGCCCCACCGACGGCCGCCCGGCAACCCCCCGGTCCCTCACCCGCCACGCCACCCCCCGACCCGGTTCCGGCGCAGCCACCCCCGACACGGCCACCGAGGCCCCCAGCGGCTCCCCGACCACCCCGGCCCCGGTCATCCCCACCCCGGCCGCCCGCCGCCCCCTCTCCCAGCCCCGCCCCACCGACCTCTTCGCCGACCGCCTCCTCGCGGTCCTGACCGGCCAACGCCCCGTGCACTTCATGCTTCGGCACACTCTCGGCCACGCCTACGACGACCTGGCCCACCTCGCCGAACGCGGCCCGCTGCGCACCACCCGGGGCGCCCGCCCCTTCGTCCGGGACATCGGCTACTACGTCCCGCGCGCCGGCGCCATCGAGGCCTTCGCCCGCATCGGTGCCGGCGACCGCGTACGGGCCATGGCCTTCCGCCTGGAACTCGGCACCGACCACCGCTGGCGCTGCACCGCGGTGGAACTCGACGGCACCCGCAGGCCCCGCCCCCAGGACGACTGAGCCCTCCCGGGAGCGCCGGACAGCAAAAGGCCGGGTCACCCGCGAAGGTGACCCGGCCCTCAAGCCGCCACGAAGCCCACGGCGCCGTCGGCGCGTGCCCTACTTCTTCCGGCGCCGCCCGGCCTTCGCCTGCTTGCGACGCTCCGCGCGCGTGAGGCCATCGGCCTCCGACCGCACCGGCTCGTCCTCGTCACTGTCGAAGTCGCCCTCGATCGTGCCGCCCTCGCCGTCCACCGTCGGAGCCGAGAAATGCAGCTGACGACGCTGCGGAGCGTCCAGACCCTTCGCCCGGATCTCCGGACGCGAACCCGCCTGCGCCGGCACCACGTCCTGCTTGTCCATGTCGACCGGCGCGGCGTCCGCCACCGGGACCTCCTCGACCTGCTGCTCGACCTGGACCTCCAGGTTGAACAGGTAGCCGACGGACTCCTCCTTGATGCCGTCCATCATCGCGGAGAACATGTCGAAGCCCTCGCGCTGGTACTCGACCAGCGGGTCCTTCTGCGCCATCGCGCGCAGACCGATGCCCTCCTGGAGGTAGTCCATCTCGTAGAGGTGCTCGCGCCACTTGCGGTCCAGGACCGACAGCACGACCCGACGCTCCAGCTCGCGCATGATCTCGGAACCGAGCTGCGACTCCCGCGACTCGTACTGCTCGCGGATGTCGTCCTTGATGGACTCGGAGATGAACTCGGCCGTCAGACCGGCCCGGTCACCGGCCGCCTCCTCCAGCTCCTCGACGGTGACCTTCACCGGGTAGAGCTGCTTGAAGGCGCCCCACAGCCGGTCCAGGTCCCAGTCCTCCGGGAAGCCCTCGGCGGTCTCCGCGCCGACGTACGCGTCGATCGTGTCGTCCATGAAGTGGTGGATCTGCTCCTGAAGGTCCTCGCCCTCCAGAACGCGGCGCCGCTCACCGTAGATGACCTCACGCTGACGGTTGAGCACCTCGTCGTACTTCAGGACGTTCTTACGCGTCTCGAAGTTCTGCTGCTCCACCTGCGACTGCGCGGACGCGATCGCGCGCGTGACCATCTTGTTCTCGATCGGCACGTCGTCCGGCACGTTCGCCATCGACATGACGCGCTCGACCATCTGCGCCTTGAACAGCCGCATCAGGTCGTCACCCAGCGACAGGTAGAAACGGGACTCGCCCGGGTCGCCCTGACGACCGGAACGACCGCGCAGCTGGTTGTCGATACGCCGCGACTCGTGCCGCTCGGTACCCAGCACGTAGAGGCCGCCCAGCTCCTTGACCTCGTTGAACTCGGCCTTGACCGCCTGCTCGGCCTTCTCCAGAGCAGCGGGCAGCGCGGCGGCCCACTCCTCGATGTGCTCCTCGGGGTCGAGGCCACGCTGACGCAGCTCCGCCTCCGCGAGGTCGTCGGGGTTGCCGCCCAGCTTGATGTCGGTACCACGGCCGGCCATGTTGGTGGCGACCGTCACGGCACCCTTGCGGCCGGCCTGGGCGACGATCGACGCCTCACGCTCGTGGTGCTTGGCGTTCAGCACCTCGTGCTGGACACCCCGCTTGGAGAGCTGCTGCGACAGGTACTCGGACTTCTCGACCGACGTCGTGCCGACGAGGATCGGCTGACCCTTCTCGTGCTTCTCGGCGATGTCGTCGACGACCGCCTCGAACTTCGCGACCTCGGTGCGGTAGATCAGGTCGGACTGGTCCTTGCGGACCATCGGCCGGTTCGTCGGGATCGGGACAACGCCGAGCTTGTAGATCTGGTGGAACTCGGCGGCCTCGGTCATCGCCGTACCGGTCATGCCGCAGAGGCCGGGCTGTTCCTTCTCGTTGTGGTCGTGGCGCTTGTAGAGGCGGAAGAAGTTCTGAAGGGTGATCGTGGCGAGCGTCTGGTTCTCGTCCTTGATGTCCACCCCTTCCTTCGCCTCGATCGCCTGGTGCATACCCTCGTTGTACCGGCGGCCGGCGAGGATACGGCCCGTGTGCTCGTCGACGATCATGACTTCGCCGTCCATGACGACGTAGTCCTTGTCCTTCTTGAAGAGCTCCTTCGCCTTGATGGCGTTGTTCAGGTAGCCCACCAGAGGCGTGTTCACCGACTCGTACAGGTTGTCGATGCCCAGCCAGTCCTCGACCTTGCTGACACCGGCCTCGTGAATGGCGACCGTGCGCTTCTTCTCGTCGACCTCGTAGTCGCCGGTCTCCTCGATGCCCTTGAGCGGATTGCCGGCCTCGCCCTTCTTCAGGCGCGTCACCAGCTTGGCGAAGTCGCCGTACCACTTGGTGGCCTGGTCCGCCGGGCCGGAGATGATCAGCGGCGTACGCGCCTCGTCGACCAGGATGGAGTCGACCTCGTCGACGATGGCGAAGTTGTGGCCGCGCTGGACCAGCTCGTCCTGCGCCCACGCCATGTTGTCGCGCAGGTAGTCGAAGCCGAACTCGTTGTTCGTGCCGTACGTGATGTCGCACGCGTACATCTCACGGCGCTGCGCCGGCGTCATGTTGGCGAGGATGCAGCCGACTTCCAGGCCCAGGAACTTGTGGACACGACCCATCATCTCGGAGTCGCGCTCGGCCAGATAGTCGTTGACCGTGATCAGGTGGACGCCCTTGCCCGACAGCGCGTTCAGATACGCGGGCAGCGTGCCGACGAGCGTCTTGCCCTCACCGGTCTTCATCTCGGCCACATAGCCGAGGTGCAGGGCGGCACCACCCATGATCTGCACGTCGTAATGACGCTGACCGAGGACACGCTTGGCGGCCTCGCGCACGGTGGCGAACGCCTCGGGCAGCAGGTCGTCCAAGCTCTCACCGTCGGCGTACCGCTGCTTGTACTCATCGGTGAGGGCCCGCAGCTCGGCGTCGGAGAGGTCGACGAAGTCCTCTTCGATGGAGTTGACCTGGTCCGCGATGCGGTGCAGCTTGCGCAGGATCTTGCCTTCGCCTGCACGCATGATCTTCGAGAGGACGGACACGGGGGTTGGTCTCCTTGCCGGTCGGGCCTGGGACGGTCGGTTTCCAGTGGACTTGCTGAGCAACGGCCATCGTATGCGAGGACCCCGCCGCCCCGGGAGGCCTGCCGCGACGAGGACCACACACTGCTGCGCACCTGCTCCAAAATCTTCTTCAAAGGGGACAACGGCCGGGCCCCGCCGATGGTGCCGCGTCCGCCGGACGAATTGCGCGAATTGTGATCACGCGCTCACGCACCGCAAAAAGATGGCGCCCGCCGGGACACCCCGCGCAGAATCGGCCGATGGAGCCCGAGCCCGTCACCCTCACCACCCCCCGCCTCGTCCTGCGCCCCCTCGACCCGCAGGACACCGACGCCGTGTACACCGCCGCCCAGGACCCCGACATCCAGCGCTGGACCACGATCCCCTCCCCCTACCTCCCCGAGCACGCCCGGAGCTTCACCGAACTGCTCGCCCCGGAGGGCTGGGCGAGCGGCTCCATGTTCACCTTCGGCGTCTTCCTCCCCGACGGATCCCTCACCGGAGTCCTGAGCCTCACCATGCGCTCCCCCGGCACGGCCGAGGTCGGCTTCTGGGCGGCCAAGGAACACCGTGGCCACGGCTACACCACCGAGGCCACCCTCACCGCAGCCCGCTGGGCCTTCACCACCCTGCCCGTCGACCGCCTCGAATGGCGGGCCGAGATCGGCAACACCGCCTCCCGCACGGTCGCCGAGAACGCCGGCTTCACCCTGGAAGGCACCCTCCGCTCGGCCATCGCCAACAAGGGCGTACGCCGCGACTGCTGGCTGGCCTCCCTGCTCCCGTCGGACCTGGGCCTGCCGTCGACAGCACCGTACGTTCCGGCCCCCTCCAACCCACCCGGTGGCCCCACAAGCCCGTCCGGCGTTTGAGGACGAGGCCGTCCAGGCCGACAGCGGGGGCCTGGGGGCGGCATCCCCAGGGACGGGAAGGGCAGGGACGGCGGGGGCGGCGGGGGCGGCGGGGGCGAGAAAACCCCCGCACATCGCCCCCCACCCCCGAATCCCCGAACCCCCAGCTCACCCCGCACTGTCAGTCCCACCCCCTATCGTGCGAACCATGACGACCCCGCGCCCCGACACCACCCTTTCGGCAGACGAAGCCCGCCGCATCGCCCTCCGCGCGCAAGGCTTCCTCGGCACCCCCGACCGCAAGGCCGGCGTGCGCGGCGTCCTCCGTCATCTCGGCGCGGTCCAGCTCGACACCATCTCGGTCCTGGCCCGCTCCCACGAGCTGATCCCCTACGCCCGCCTGGGAGCGGTAGGCCGCAAGACGATCGAGGACGCGTACTGGAAGCCCGAGTCCGCGGGCACGCCCGCGGCCCGCCCGCACGCCTTCGAGTACTGGTCCCACGCCGCCTGCATCCTCCCCATCGAGGAATGGCCCCACTTCGCGTTCCGCCGCCGCGCCTACCGGGCCCGCCCGCACTGGAACCACGCCCTCCCCGACGGCACGTACGACCAGGTCGTCAAGCAGCTCCGCACCGAAGGCCCGCTCACCGCGACCGAGTTGGGCGGGGCCAAGAAGACCAGTGAGTGGTGGGACTGGTCCGGCACCAAGGTCGCGGTGGAACGCGCGCTGATGTACGGCGAGGTGGTCTGCGTGGAGCGCCGCGGCTGGAAGCGCGTGTACGACCTCGCCGAACGCGCCGTCCCCGCCGACCTGCTGCACGACGAGCTGGACGACGCCGAGTGCCTGCGCCGCCTCGTCCGCCTGGCCGGCCAGTCGCTCGGCGTGGGCACGCGCGCGGACATCGCCGACTACCACCGTCTCAAGGGCGAGCAGGTCGACACCGTGATCGCCGACTCGGGCCTGGTACCGGTCACGGTCGAAGGCTGGGGCAAGCCCGCCTGGGCCGACCCGGCCGCTCTGCGGACGCCCCCGCGCGGCCGCCACCGCACCACGCTCCTGTCACCCTTCGACTCCCTGATCTGGGAGCGGGCGCGCACCGAGCGGATCTTCGGCTTCACCCACCGCCTTGAGGCCTACGTCCCCAAGCCGAAGCGGATCCACGGCTACTTCGCGATGCCGGTCCTGGCCGGCGGCCGGCTCGTCGGCCGCGTGGACCCGGCGCGCGAGGGCCGCACACTGATCGCCAGACAGGTCACCCTGGACGGCCCGAAGGCCGTTCCGGCGGTGGCCCAGGCCCTGCTCGAGGCCGCCACCTGGGTGGACTGCACGGACGTACGCGTCGAGCGCGTGGACGCCCCTGACCTGCGCGAGCCGCTCGCCAGAGAGCTCACCCGCGCACTGGCCTGAGCCGGACCCGAGCCGGGCCCAGGCCCGGCTCACCGATTCCCCGGATCACAAGATCACCGGATCACCGGATCACCGGATCTCGAGAATCTTCTCCCGCATCGCGTACACGACCGCCTCCATCCTGGAGTGCAGCTGAAGCTTCTCCAGGATGTTGCGCACGTGGTTCTTCACGGTGTTCTCGGAGATGAACAACTCCTTGGCGATGTCACGGTTGTTCATTCCCGTGGCGACCAGCTTGAGCACCTCCAGCTCCCGGTCCGTCAGCCGCGGCGCGGGCACGAGGCGACGCTCGTCGGTTCGCTGGATCATCGACTTGAACTCGGTGAGCAGCTTCGAGGCCATGGAGGGGCTGATCTGTGACTGGCCGTCGGCGACCGCGCGGATCGCGGTGGCGACCTCGTCGGTGGAGATCTCCTTGAGGAGATAGCCGGTCGCGCCGGCCTTGATCGCCTCGTAGAGGTCGGCCTCCTCGTCGCTGATCGTCAGCATGATGATCTTCGCGCTGGGAGCCACCTCCTTGATGGAGGTGCACGCCTCGATGCCGCCGCGCTTGGGCATCCGTACGTCCATCAGCACGATGTCCGGCAGCAGGTCGGCCGCCTTGTCCACCGCCTCGGCGCCGTCACCCGCCTCGCCGACGACCTGGATGTCCTCCTCGGCCGCGAGCACGATCTCCAGTCCGCGGCGGAACAGGGCGTGGTCGTCCACGACAAGGACTCTGATCGGCTCCTTGCGTGAGGTGCCCCCGTCCGGGCCCATGCCGACGACGCCGTCGTCGGCATCGTCGTCCCGCATCGGTCCGAAGCTGTCCGCCATCGTTCCTCCCCCTGAAGGCTGTGGCCGTGGTCCTGTGCCGTCGCCAACCCAAGGCAGCGGCCCACCGGTTGAGCCGCCCTGGCCATGATTCCATGCCCGGACGACAACGCGGTGACAGAGCGGTGCCCCAAGGGGTCGCACACGGGTGCCCCTGGGGGCGCACACAGCGCTCCAGGGGCACACCGCTCAGCTGTCACCGGGCAGCGTCAGCCACCCAACGCGCCGCCCGCCTCGGGCGAGTGCGCCTGGGCCACCATCGGGTCGGTGTCGAGGTAGATCACGCCGTAGTCGTAGGCGTGACGCCGGTAGACGACGCTGGGCTGCTTGGTCTCGGAGTCGACGAACAGATAGAAGTCGTGTCCGACCAGTTCCATCTCGTAGAGGGCCTGGTCGAGTGTCATCGGAGCGGCGACGTGGGTCTTCTCGCGCACCACGAGGGGGCCGTCGCCCTGCACCTCCAGCGAGCCGATCCGCTTGGTCGGCACGCTGTCCGACTCGCCGGCGGGCACGGGACGGCCGTTGCCGTTGAGCGTCGCCACACCGGGGACGTAGTCGGAAACCTCCGCCGCGGAGATCCTGCGGGCGCCGCGGCGCGTGTAACGCTTGTCGTGCTGCTTGCGCAGCTGGGCATCCAGCTTCTCCGCCGCCAGGTCGAGTGCCGCGTACGGGTCGCTGGCGGCCGCCTCCGCCCGGATCACAGGGCCGCGGGACCGGAGTGTGATCTCCACTCGGTCGCACCGGTCGGCCTGTCGGGGGTTGGGCTCCTTGGACACCTCCACGTCGAGGCTGATCACCTTGCCGTCGAGCTTCTGGATCTTCTCCAGGTTCAGCTTGTCGGCCACGTGCTTGCGGAACCGCTCGGGCACCTCGGTCTTGCGGCCCTTGACGACGATGTCCACGCAGAACTCCGTTCCCGGATCACTCCGCTTCGGTGCGGAGCGTCTCCCTTTTGCACCAGGCCCCGGTGAGCACCGGAACCTCGGACTCGGTGACTTCCACCTCCTCCTCCCCCATGGGCGAGATCTACACCCCAGATGCTGCGGAAGATTTCGAAAACCGCAGCACGGCATTCGGATATGAGAGGTGTGGCCTGCGGCTTTCCCTCACAACCGAACATATCTCGCCCGGACGGATGTCGTCACCCTCTACTGCGGCGTACCTCCGTTCAGGCGAATTGGCCCTCTCATTACCTGCAACGACGCAAGTTCTCACTCAGTTCCGGTTTATTTCGAAAGAGTCCGGTGACGCGGCGACCACCGCCGCGCAGAGCACGTCACCGGCTCCGCCCGCGTCGTCCAGCGGTCTCACCGACACCCCGGCCACACCTGCCACCTCCGCTCCGGACAGCTCCTTACTGTCTTCCCGAGTGATACCCACGTACCCGGCCGTCGCCCCTTCACCACACAACGCACCCTTCGCCTCCTCCTCACACCGCCCACTCTCCCCCTGTCCCGCCCACTGCGCCGCCGCAGCCACCCGATCCGCCCGCACGGCCTGAACCGCCCGCACCGCCCGCGCGGCCTCCGCCAGCGAGGCTCCCGTCGTGATCACGTCGTCCACGAGCACCACCGGCCCGCCGCGGAGCACCCTCGCGCCCCCAGGCACCACCGTCAGCGCGCCCACCAGGTTGTCCAGCCGCTGCCGGGAGCCGAGCCCCGACTGGTCGGCCACCGCCCGCCGCTGCCGCAACACCGCGGCCACCCGCGCCGGCACCCCCGCCCGCCGCAACTCACCGGCCGCCGCCAACGCGATCCGCCGAGCCGGATCATGCCCACGCGCCCGCACCGCGGCCCGGGTGGAGGGGACGGGGACGAGGAGGAGATCTCCGGTGGCCTGGGGGCCCTCCCCCTCCCCCCACCCCACCTCCCCCACCCCCGCCCGCACAGCCCCCGCCAACGCCGCGCCCAGCGGCCGCGCCAGTGGCAGCGCGCCGCGTTCCTTGTGGGCCAGCAGCGCCGCCCGTACCTCGTCCGCGTACCGGGCCGCCGCGTGCACGGCGGGCAGCCCTGGCGGTTCCGGCACCGGACGGACCCGGAACGGCTCGGCCCCGCCCAGCGCCGCCCGGCACTGCGGGCAGAGCACCGTACGCGCACTTCCGCAGCCCCCGCACTCGGCGGGCAGCACCAGGCCGGCTAGTTCCTGCCACCACCTGCGAACGCCTTCCACGTGGACTACTGTGCCGACGCCGGAAGTGGGCCGCCACCCCTGTGGAAAACGGCCCGAGGCGCCCTGTGGAAGACTCGAGGGAAGGTGACCCGAAGGCAGCTGGAGCGATCGGAACAGGCGCGCAAAAGGAGCCGGCGAAAAGCAGCCCTCAAGAAACCCGGGCCGCAATGGCAGAGGGGATCCGAGGGGATCCGAGGAGTTCCCCCGGAACCCCCGGACCACTCCGGCCCCCCGAGTTACGCACTACTGACGCCTACCGCGCCAACCCTCGGCGCGCCGAGCCGCCCGGGTCGCCCGGGTCGCCGTGACCCGCGCGTCCCGTCCCACACCCTTTGACTCCACACCCGGTCCCCACCCGGTCCCCGCGCTCCTCCGGGGCAGGGATCACCCGGGGTAGAACGCGGCCGAGGCGGTCTCCTTCAGCGTCCGCCATCCGCTTCCGCCGGGCAGCCACAGCAGCCCTTCCTTGGAGGTCGCGAAGAGCGGGATCTCGCTGTCCTCGGAGGCGGCGATGCTCGTGACCTCCGTGAGGCCGGGCAGTGTTCCCGCCTCGGGGATCGAACCGTCGCACTGCATGTACTGCACCTGCTGCACGCCGCCGGCCTCGCGCCCGACGAGCACGAGCCGGCTGTCCCCGGCCCACGACATGGCCGTGACCTGTTCCAACTCCGGTGTGGCGGAGCGCAGTTCCTGGAGCGACACGGACGGCTGCTCGCCGTTGCCCGGGCCTCGTTCGATCCGGCCGATGAGCAGGGACTGCTTGCCGCCCTTGTCGACGATGAGCGCGATCCGTACCCCGTCGGCGGCCACGCGGACGGCGTTGATACGTCCGTCGAGTCCCGGGGTGAGCACCTCCAGCGGCTGGCCGGCGCCCTTCTCCAGCAGGAGCAGCCGAGGCGCGGCGGGGTCGCGGTCGGCGACCCACAGGTCGCCCTGGGTGTCCCAGCTGGGGGTGGTGAGCCGGTCGGTCTCCGTCTTGCCCTTGCTCTGGAGTACGGGGTCGCCGAGGGAGCTGCCGGAGACGGTGGAGGTGACGTAGAGCGCCTTGCCGTCGAGCGCGACTCCCGCGGCGCTGTGCTCGTCGCGCGCCACGGCCACCGAGCGCAGTGCCTTGGTGCCGTCGCCGAGCGCTCCGGGCACGGGGTCGGCCTTGGTGTTGCCGCTGCCGCTCGTCATCCGTTCGAGGCGGTGCTGGCCGTCGATGAAGTACAGGTAGCCGGGGTTGGTCTCGGAGCCGCGGGCGGCGACGGCCGCGGCCCGTTCCTCGGTGAGGGAGCACAGTTGGGTGCCGCCCGCGCGCAGCGCGATCTCGTCGACGGCGGGGGTCAGGCTGCGCAGGGAGAACAGCAGCTGGGCCGCCATCTCGTCGCACTTGCCCTGTCCGATGTGGGCGGCCTTGTCGTTCAGCGGCACGGTGAGCTTGTTCTGGTCGTCCGGGGCCAGTGCGGTGACGCCCTTGGGCAGCGCGGTCCCGGTCGGGAAGCTGGATCTGACGACGGGGCGGAGCCAGCTGGTGGGGCCGGTGAGCACGGAGCGCACCATCTGCGTCATCGGGTCGACGCGTTCACGGACGTAGACGGGGTCGGCGACGGCCATGGGCTGCCGGGAGCCGTCGGCCGTGGTGTTGGAGGCGAAGTAGTACTTGTTGACGGACACGTAGTTGCGCTGGAAGTCCGACTTGCCCATGACGACGCCCTGGGGGAGGGCGTCGATGCGCCACTGCCCGTTCTTCTTGTCGCGGCTGAGGTGGACCACCTGGCCGTAGTCGCCCGAGGCGGGCGCGTACGACTGCTGTGCGTCGACGGTGGCGACCTGTGTGCCGGTCAGGGTGTAGGAGTAGTCGTCGCCGTCGTCTCTCGACCCGGTGGGTCCGGCGTCGGTCGCCGGCCCGTCCGTGAGGACCGTCGTGGACCACTCGGGCTGCCATTTCTGGGCGGCCTTCTCGGTCAGGTACTGCCGTGCCGTCGCGTAGCCGGGGTCGTCGCTGGTGAGCGCTTCGAGGAAGCCCTGGACGATCTCCAGGGGCTGCGCGTCGTCCCGGGGCGGCATCGCGAACACCCGTACCTGGGTGTCCTGGCGCGGTGTGGATTCGACGCCGCGCAGATCCCCGCTGTCGGGCATCGAGGCGCACCCGGCCAGCAGGACGACGCCGCAGGTGGCGTACGCCACCGCGCGCCCCGGCGTGCGCCGGGTTCCCCCCTCGCGCCACTCAGCGCCCACGAAATGCCTCCCCTTGCTCGTTCGAGCCCTTCGCTCCGGCTCTCTGCCGGTCCGAAGTCCCCCTCAGTGCCGTTGCACGCGCGTCGGCCGCGTCACCCGTGTCGGCCGCGTCGCCCGCGTCACCGGCGCCGGCCGCATCTCCGGTACCGGCACCGCCGGTTTCCGTCCGCTCCGGGTTCTCGCCGCGTACGTCCCCGGCTTCTCCCGCCTCTCCGGCTTCCCTGGCGGTCTCACCCGCGTCACGTGCGCCCCGTACGCCACCTGCGTCACGTGCGCCGCCTGCGCCACCCGTCCCGGCTGCCCCCACAGCACGCGACTCGTCCTCCGGTCGTCCTCCGCCGCCCGTGCCGCCCGTGCCCGGGGCGGGTCGGGGCACCACGCGGGCGCCGTTGCCGGGCAGCGCCGTCGGGTCGGCCGTGGGGGCCGAGGTGGTCATCCGGGGCGTGAGCGAGCTCCGTGCGGCCGACAGCTGTTCGCCGGCGGGCTGCATCGGCACCGTCGCGCTCTTCTGGCCGCCGCCGCGCGGCAGACCGGCGTCGTCGAGGGCTCCCCGGTTGCGGCGGGAGTCCTTGGGCTCGAGCGGTATCGGCGAGCCCCGCAGTGGTTCGTCGGCGGTCCTGGGCAGCGTCAGCCGGAACTGCGAGCCTCCGCCGGGCTCGCCCCAGGCCTGCAGCCAGCCGCCGTGCAGTCGTGCGTCCTCCAGGGCGATTGACAGCCCCAGGCCGGTACCGCCGGTGGTACGCGCGCGTGCCGGGTCGGCGCGCCAGAACCGGCTGAAGACGCGGGTGGCCTCGCCGGGCTTGAGGCCGACGCCGTAGTCGCGCACGGCGATCGCGACGGCCCCGCCCGCGGCGGCCAGTTTGACGATGACGTCCTTGCCCTCGCCGTGTTCCACGGCGTTGACCACGAGGTTGCGCAGCACCCGCTCCACGCGCCGGGCGTCGGCCTCGGCGACGACGGGCTGCTGGTCGCCGATGACGCGAACGGTCGTCCCCTTGCGTTCGGCGAGCGGCGCCGCCCCGCTGACGACCCGCCGGACGACCTCCCTGAGGTCGATCGGCTCGGCCTCGAGGGCGGCGGCGCCGGCATCGAAGCGGCTGATCTCCAGCAGGTCCGCGAGGAGCGTCTCGAAGCGGTCGAGCTGGTCGGCGAGCAGTTCGGCGGACCGCGCGGTGATGGGGTCGAAGTCGACCCGGGCGTCGTGGATGACGTCGGCGGCCATGCGTACGGTCGTCAGGGGCGTCCGCAGTTCGTGCGAGACGTCGGACACGAACCGTCGCTGCATCCGCGACAGGTCCTCCAGTTGCTGGATCTTCAGCTGGAGGTTCTGGGCCATCTTGTTGAAGGCCTCACCGAGGCGGGCGATGTCGTCCTCGCCGGTGACCTTCATACGTTCCTGGAGCCGCCCGGCGGAGAGTCGCTCGGCGATCCCGGCGGCCATCCGGACCGGTGTGACGACCTGCCGCACCACGAGCCAGGCGATGGCCCCGAGGAGTACGACGACGAACAGCCCGGCGGTCGCCAGCGTCCCCTTGACCAGGCTCAGCGACTTCTCCTCCTGTGTGAGCGGGAAGAGGTAGTACAGCTCGTACGGATCGCCGTTGGGGTCGTTGACCTGCTTGCCGATGACCAGGGCGGGCTGGGATTCCTTGTCGTTGAGGTAGATGATCCGGGAGTAGCTCTGGGCCGCACCGGTACTGCTGTAGACCTGCTCGCGCAGCTTCTCCGGGACGCTCTTGTCGGGGTCGACGAAGCCGGAGGCGCGCGGCCCGCGGGCGACGCCGCTGACGTCGCCGGGGGGCAGGGTGACCACGTCGAAGGCGCCCTGGCCGCCGCTGGACAGCGACAGGACGAGCTCGCTCATCCATTCGATGACGTTCTGCGAGGCGCCCCCGTCGGCGGGGGTCCCGTCGGCGGCGGCCGCGCTGGCGGCCTCGTCGGCCTTCTGCTTGGCCACGGCGAATCCGCCGGTGGCCTGGCTCTGGGACGCCTTGACCTTGGCGTCCAGCAGTCCGTTGCGCACCTGACCGATGACGACGAAGCCCAGCAGCAGGACGACGCCCAGCGACATCAGCAGCGTCGTGACGACAACCTTGAGCTGGATGTTGCGCCGCCACAGCCGCATGACGGGCAGCAGCGGCCTGCGCACCCAGCGCAGCAGCAGCCGCAGGACAGGGCTGCCCTGCACCCCGCCCTGCAACAGGCCTCCTTCGAGGAGGCGTGCGAAGCGTGAACCCGGCGTCCTACGGCCGACAGGCCGCTGCGGACGGGCCCCGGAACGACCGGGGGCCGAAGCGGCACTGTCCCCGGTCATGTCAGCTCGGTCCTGCCTTGTATCCGACTCCACGGACGGTCACCACGATCTCGGGCCGCTCGGGGTCCTTCTCGACCTTGGAGCGCAACCGCTGCACGTGCACGTTCACCAGGCGGGTGTCGGCGGCGTGCCGGTAGCCCCACACCTGCTCGAGGAGGACCTCGCGGGTGAACACCTGCCAGGGCTTGCGCGCCAGCGCGACCAGCAGGTCGAACTCCAGCGGCGTCAGCGCGATCGACTGCCCTTCCCGCTTCACGGAGTGACCGGCCACGTCGATGACGAGGTCGCCGATGGTGAGCTGTTCCGGCGCCGGCTCCTCGGACCTCCGCAGCCGGGCCCGGATCCGGGCGACCAGCTCCTTCGGCTTGAACGGCTTCACGATGTAGTCGTCGGCGCCGGACTCCAGTCCGACGACGACGTCGACGGTGTCGCTCTTCGCCGTGAGCATCACGATCGGCACTCCGGACTCCGCCCTGATCAGGCGGCACACCTCGATGCCGTCCCGGCCGGGCAGCATCAGGTCCAGCAGCACCAGGTCGGGCTTCGCCTCACGGAAAGCGGCCAGCGCCTTGTCACCGTCGGCAACGAAAGACGGCTCAAAACCTTCACCACGCAGCACGATGCCGAGCATCTCGGCCAGTGCGGTGTCGTCGTCGACGACAAGGACTCGTCCCTTCATAAACGACATCATCCCATTCTCATAACGGTGAAGGCGGCGCAGGTGAGAAGGCTCACCGGCCAGTGACGATAGTCGTACGGGGCGGTCACTGTCTGCCCGGGGCCGCCGACGCCGGTGTCGGCACGGATGCCGGGCGGTCCGGACACGCGACCCGACGGCAGACTTCGTGACGCAGAGGAAGCACTCCCAGCCACCGCGTGACGACGCGGACTCCGAGGGGCCCGAAGCGAACGGAGCGAGCAGGGTGAGCAGGGTGAGCCGAGTGCGAGATTGCCCAGGGCTCCCGAGAGGCTGACGACGACGGCCGAGCGGCAGGCAGCCCCTGGGCCTGCTGGAGCGGCGCGAACCCGTCCTCGCGACTCATCGCGGACAGCCGTCACCCACCTGCTGTCACGGCTGACCGACATCCTCGACGTCCTCGATGCCCTCAGCGCCCTCAGCGCCCTCAGCGCCCTCAACGCCCTCAACGCCCTCACCAGTGGCGGACGGGTCGGGATGGCGCAGTAAATCGAACACATGATTGAATTTGGTCATGCGACGGTTCCCCGACGACCTCGTCCAAGCGCAGCAGGAATGGAGCGCTACCTACCGACAGCTCGCTGCCAGGCCCGGTCGCACCGAGTTGCGGCGGCGTCTGCTTCGCCTGTCCGCTCAGGTGTTCTTCCACCCCTATTGGCAGCAACGGCGTCCCAGCCCCTCAGCGTGGTGGGAACTGCGCCACCCGGGCGGCTCGACGGCGGATGTACGTCGGCGGCTGACCGGATGACGTACGGGCATGCGGGGCCCCATGTCCCGGACGGCCCTGGGGACTCTTCCGGCCCGAGGCGCGTGGTCGTGCATCCGCCCTCCCCCACGGGTGGCCGTCGCGTTCGCGTGGACGGCGAGACGCTCGGGCTGGCTCACAGCCTCGTCGACGTCGCGGAATTCCTCCGGCGCGCCGGGCTGGAGATCGACCCGGCGGAGGTGACGGGTTCACCCTGGATCGACTGGCGTGGTGCCGGGCCTGAGCACTGGGGGCCTTGAGCCGAGCAGCTGACGCATTGAGTCACGGACGGTCTGCAGGGCCGGTCGGAAGCGGGTCCGGGGCCAACAGTGGTCGGTCACGGTCCGGGTGACGACCGGTCGCCGCACTCCGCCGCCGAGCCGCGGCTCTACACCTTGTCGTCCCGCTGCAGGATCAGGCTGACCGACCCGTCCTCGAGATTGATGCCGCCCTCGAGATGTTCGTGGTATCCGTTCCAGAGCTCGGGGTCAGCGAGTCCGGTGAGCCGCTCCGCAAGTTCCCGCAGCCCGGCCGCGTTGGCCGCGATGGTGATTTCGGTGGCTGAGCCGTACACCTTGATCCGAGGTTCGTCCATGGCGTCACGCTAGCGTGCGGTAGCGGCGTCTTCCCGGGCGAGCCACCGCTCCTGACGATCCCGAGCCGTCCCGGCAGCGATGTCCCCGTGGGTCCCGATCCCACACCAGGAGCGTGATCCGATCCGCCCGGCACAGGTGAACTCGTACGCGGCGGGTACGTCGTCCCGCCCTCCGCACCCACCCGCGCCCACCCGCACCGACCCGCACCGACCCGCACCGACCAAGATCAATCGCAGGTCGGCCCCACTAGGGTCGCAGGCATGACGACACCCCTTGCCGGCAGTGCCTTCGCATCGCTTCGCCTCGACGCCGTGCCCGACCAGGAGGCGTTGCGCCGGGTCTACGAACTCCCCGGCGACGCGGCCGTGCGGAAGCAGATGACCGAACTCACCGAGCAGACCCGGCGGTTGATCGGCTGCTCATCGCTTGTCCTGGTCGCCAGCGCGGATGCCGAGGGTAACTGTGACGTCTCCCCGCGCGGCGGCCCCGCCGGTTTCGTCGCCGTCCTGGACGAACGGACGGTCGCGATACCGGACGCGACCGGCAACAAGCGTCTGGACACCCTGCAGAACGTCATCGCCACCGGACGGGCCGGACTGCTCTTCGTCATTCCGGGGCGCACCACGACGCTCAGGGTGAACGGCCGGGCCTGCGTCTCCACCCGCCCCGAGCTGCTGTCGCAGCTGACCGCCGTGGGCAAGCCGCCCGCCAGTGCGCTGGTCCTGGGAATCGAGGAGGTCTACCCGCACTGCCCCAAGTCGCTGCTGCGCAGCGGGGCCTGGAAGCCGGAGGAATGGCTGTCGGCGGACGCCCAGCCGGCCTCGGCCGAGGTGACGCTGGCCCAACTGCGGATGCCGGAGCTGACGATCGCCGACATCGAGCAGGCGGAGGCGGACTCGCTGAAGTACCGGTACGAGTAACCGGCCGCCCCGCGACCGCCGAACACCGGCCGGCAGCAAGCTCGCCCACGTGCGGACGACCACGGACAGCGGCAACAACCGGTACGCCATGACCGTGCTCCGCTTCCGGCCCGCCATCCGCCGCCTGGGCCAGGTCCGACCGCCACGGACGCCTACGCCAGGTCCAGGTCCAGGTCCCTGGCCCCGGACGCGGTCGACGCCGTCGGCCGGCCCGACCGCCCACTGCGACAGCTGGCGCCAGTGCCGGTACCAGCGCCAGTACCGGTACCAGTGCCTGTGCCGGTGCCGCCGCCCGACGGCGGCAGCAGCCCGGGCGGAAAATACGCGTGCGGCGCGACCCCGCCCAGTGGTGGGATGCGCCGCATGAGCGACCCGCTGCGCGACCGCATCGAGGGGTACTACGCCACCGTGCCCCTTCTGTTCGCCGACGCCGAGGACTTCGGCCCCCTGCGCCTGTTCGTACGGAAGGAAGCCGGCGCCCCGTACTACGGCGGCCCGAGCCACGCCCAGCCCACCGGCGCGGCCCCCGTGGGCGCCGACGACATCGCCCTGGTGCGTGCCCGGCAGCGTGAGCTCGGCGTGCCGGAGGCGTTCGAATGGCTGGCCGAGTCGGCACCCGCGCTGCGTGCCCGGATCGAGGCCGCCGGACTCCTGGTGCTGCGACGCCCGCTGATGGTGCTGCCTCCCCACCATCCGCTGCCTCCGCAGCCCCTGCCGGACGGCGTGACCCTGCGCGCGCTGACCGCGGACGACCCCGCCCTGCCCGCGGCCCTCGCCCTCCCGCACCTGGCCTTCGCCAAGGAGCCCCTCGCCGCGCAGCCCGGCCCCACGGCGGGGCCGACGGACCGGGCGGAGCTGTCGAGGCTGGCCCAAGCGCTCACCGAGGACGGCACGGTGGCGGCGGTCCGTCCCACGATCCGCGCCGGGCACAAGACCCTCGTGGCCGCCCTCGCCCCCGACGGCACTCCCCTGGCCACCGGCCACTACCACCCGGCGAACGCCACCACCGAGATCGGCGGCGTCGGCACACTGCCCTCCGCCCGCCGCCGGGGACTGGCCGCCGCCGTGACAGCGGGCCTGGTCGCCCACGCCCGCGCCCACGGCGTCGACACGATCTTCCTCGCCTACGCGGAGGAGACCGTCGCCCGCATCTACGCCCGCCTCGGCTTCCGCCCCGCGGACACCACCCTCCTGATCGCCGACCAGCCCGCCCGCTCGTAGATCCAAGCCCGGCTCACACAGCCGACCGACGGCCACCGGACGGGCGACCGACGGATGCCCGACGAGCGTCCGAAGGCGACCGCGGGGTGGTTCCCGACGGCCGACCGAGGCCCGAGGCGACCGAGAGGCAGGGCCGACCGGCGGACGATCGCACCGAGGCCGGGAACGTCGGCACAGCGCGGAGAGCCGCCCCCGCCTGAGAGGTAGTGACCGACCGAAGAACGATCAGAGAGCCGCCCCCGCCTCTCCCCGGCGCGCCCTGCCACACAGTTCGGCGAGCGCGTCGGCCGTCACCGGCGAGGCCACGCCCTCCTCCGTGACGATCGCCGTCACCAGCTCGGGCGGCGTCACGTCGAACGCGGGGTTGTACGCCTGGGTCCCCAGCGGCGCCAC
The DNA here is from genome assembly GCF_001426425.1 of Streptomyces sp. Root1310. Classification (NCBI taxonomy): domain Bacteria; kingdom Bacillati; phylum Actinomycetota; class Actinomycetes; order Kitasatosporales; family Streptomycetaceae; genus Streptomyces; species Streptomyces sp. Root1310. Next base: position 1,616,882 of record NZ_LMEQ01000001.1, read on the forward strand.
CGGAATCCCGCCACCCGCTCCCGTCACCGGTGCCTGGGCCGCCATGACCTCCGTCACCTCGAACCCGGGGCGCTGCTCCACCTCGATGGACGCCCCGTCCGGCGTCTCCAGATCCACCGTCGTCACCGGCGCCACCACGATGAACGGCACATGGTGGTACCGCGCCAGCACCGCGAGCGGGTAGCTCCCCACCTTGTTCGCCACCGACCCGTCGGCCGCGATGCGATCAGCGCCGATCAGCACCGCGTCGACCTCCCCCGCCGCGAACAGCGAGCCCGCCGCGTTGTCCGTCAGCAAGGTGTACGCCATGCCGTTGCGGGCCGCTTCGTACGCGGTGAGGCGGGCCCCCTGCAGCAGCGGACGCGTCTCGTCCACCCACAGCCGGCGAAGCCGGCCCACCCGGTGCGCCGCGAGCGCCACCGCGAACGCCGTACCCTCGCCGCCCGACACCAGCGCACCGGTGTTGCAGTGCGTGATGACACGATGCCCGCCGCCCGGCAGCAGCTCGTCGAGAAGCGTCAGCCCGTGCCCGGCCATCCGGACGCTGGCCTCGGCGTCCTCCCGGTGGAGCTGCCGCGCGGCCGCCAGCGCGGCCTGCGCGCCCCGCGCCGGATCGCCGCCGTCGGCGAGCTCCGCCCGGTATGCGGCCCGGGCCCGGCGCACGCCGACCGACAGGTTCACCGCGGTGGGGCGGGCGCCCGCGAGGGCGTTGGCGGCCTCGTCCACGTCGAAGCCGCGCGCGGCGGCGAGCGCGACACCGTACGCCCCGGCCATCCCGAGCAGCGGCGCTCCGCGCACGGCCAGCGAACGGATCGCCTCGACCAGCGCGGACGCGTCCGTACACACGAGTTCGACTTCCTCTGCGGGCAGTCTCGTCTGGTCGAGAAGGACCAGCACGGGACCTTCCGGCAGCTCCTCCCAACGGATCGCAGGAATCTCGGCCGGCCGCTTGTCCTCGCCGGAATGCGCGTACTGATCAGCCATGCGGTCAGTCTGCCCCCGATCCGGCGGACAATTGAAGGTGTGCAGCCCATACCGCGGCCGGTCAACCGATGAGCACCCCATGGCACGATGGCTCCCAACCTGCCGCCGCGACCGCGGACGGGCACCGTGAAGGAGCGACGATGAAAGACACTCCGGGCTGGGCCTCGCCCGGATCCGCCCCGTCCGACGGACAGGAGCCCGGCGCGTCCCACCCCGCCGAGCCCACGGACCGCCCCGCCGGTGCCCAGCCCACGGACCGCCCCGCCGGTGCCCAGCCCGCGGACCAGCCGGACGCGAACCCGCAGGGCCCCGGCTCGAAGTGGTCCAAGGAACAGCCGCCGCCCGGCCCCGGCCAGTGGTCCGCGCCCACGGGCGCCCCGAACCCGGGCCGCAACGCGGGCCAGACCCCGCCGCCCCCACCGCCTCCGCCGCCCGGCCCCGGCTGGGGCACGTACCCGCCCGCCGGACCCGGCGGCGCGTACCCCGGCGGCCCCGCGGGCCCCGGACAGGGCGGCTACGGCGGCTACGGCGCTCCCGGCGGCTGGGGTGCCGGCTGGGGCGGCCCCCCGCCCGCGGCGAAGCCCGGCGTGATCCCGCTGCGCCCGCTGGCCGTGGGCGAGATCCTCGACGGCGCCGTCGCCACGATGCGCACCTACTGGCGCACGGTCCTGGGCATCTCGCTGACCGTCGCCGTCATCACCCAGGTCTTCGTCGTCCTGCTGCAGGGCCTCGTCCTGGACGCCACCTCGGACACGAACGCGCTCGGCGACCCGAGCGCCACCGCCGACGAGCAGCTCAACGCCATGGGCGACGCCATGCGCGCCTCCGGCCCCGTCCTGGTCATCACCCTCATCGGCACCATCACAGCGACCGCCCTGCTCACCGCCGTCACCAGCCGGGCGGTGCTCGGCAGGCCGGTCACCCTCCGCGAGGCCTGGCGCGACGCCCGCCCCCAGGTCCTCAAGCTGTTCGGCCTGATCTTCCTGCTGATGCTCATCGCCGCCGCCATCGTCCTCGTGTGCCTGCTGCCGGGCATCCTCGTGAGCGCCGCCGGAAGCTCCGACGCGGGAGCCGCGCTCAAGGCCTTCGGCATCCTCGGTTCGATCGTCCTGGTGCTGTGGCTGCTGATCCGCCTCTCGCTCGCCTCGCCCGCGCTGATGCTGGAGAAGCAGAGCATCAAGAAGGCGCTCGTCCGTTCCGCGAAGCTCACCCGCGGCTCCTGGTGGCGTGTCTTCGGCATCCAGCTGCTCGCCCTGATCATCGCGAACGTCGTCGCGACGATCGTCGTCGTCCCGTTCGCCCTCCTCGGTGCCGCCGTGAGCGACGGGGGCATCAGCGGCATGGTCGACGCGAGCAGCGACTACGGCTGGGCCTACCTGATCATCAGCGGCATCGGTTCGGTCATCGGCTCCATGATCACCTTCCCGCTCTCGGCGGGCGTCACCGTGCTCCTCTACGTCGACCAGCGCATCCGCCGCGAGGCCCTCGACCTCGACCTGGCCCGCTCCGCGGGCCTCCAGGACTACGGCACCTCCGCCCCCGGCACGACCCCCGGGAGTTGATGCGGTGAGCCTGGCGGGGGGAGTTCTCACAGCGGTACCGCTCCCGGGCGCCCTGCCCGTACGCGCACTGCCGCCCGGCATCGACGGGGCCGTCGCGGCGGCCCCGCCCGGCCTCGCGGGCAGGGCCGTGGCAGCCCTGCTGCGAGCGGGCGACGGAGCCGTGCTGTCCCTGGCCGCCCGGTCGGACGACGAACCGCCGCTCACCGTCCCGCGCGACCCCGCGCGGGAGGCGGCCCGGCGTGAACTGTCCAAGGACCTGTACCACCAGAACGACCCCAGCCTGTTCCAGCGCGCCCTGGACACCCTCTGGGACTGGATCGGCGACCTGTTCGGCACCGCCTCGACCGCCACCCCGGGCGGCACACTCGGCCTGGTGGTCGTCCTCCTGGCCGTGGCGGCCGTCGTGGGCGCCCTGTGGTGGCGCCTGGGCTCCCCGCGCCGCCGGCCCACATCCGCCTCCGCGCTCTTCGACGACCGTCCCCGCAGCGCCGCCGAACACCGCGCGGCCGCCGAGGCACACGCCGCCCAGGGCCACTGGAACAGGGCCGTCCAGGAACGCATGCGCGCCATCGTCCGCTCCCTGGAGGAACGCGCCCTCCTCGACACCCGCCCCGGACGCACGGCCGACGAGGCCGCCGCCGACGCCGGCCGCACCCTGCCCGCCCACACCGACCGACTCCGCACGGCCGCCCGCGACTTCGACGACGTGACGTACGGCGGCCGCAGCGCCACCCGGCAGTCGTACGGACGCATGGCCGAACTCGACCTCGACCTGGAACGCACCAAGCCCCGGCTGACAGAGAGCAGCACCCACACCACGGCCCACCCCGCCCGCCGGGGAGCCGCCGAATGACGACCGAGGCCACGCTCCCGTCCACCTCGGCCTCGCCCACCGCCCTCCGGCTGTGGACCCGCGCGCGAGGCGTCACGCTCGCACTCGTACTGCTCCTCGCGGGAGCCGTCACGCTCGCCGCGCTCCAGTCCGACGCCCGCCACGGCGCCCTCGACCCGCGCTCCGCCGACCCCTACGGCAGCCGCGCGACAGCCGAACTCCTCGCCGACCGCGGCGTGTCCACCCGCGTCGTCACCACCCTGGCCGAGGCCCGGGCCGCGGCACGCCCCGACACCACGCTCCTGGTCGCGGCACCAGACCTCCTGGCGGAACGCCAACAGCGGATCCTGCACTCGGCGATCGCCGGCTCGGGCGGCCGCACCGTCCTCGTCGCCCCCAGCAGCTGGTCCGTGGGCACCCTCGCCCCCGGCGTGACCGCGGACCCCGCCACCAGCCGCGGCTCCGCGCTCTCCCCCGACTGCGCGCTGCCCGCGGCCCGCCGCGCCGGCACAGCGGAGACCGGCGGCATCCGCTACACCACCCGCCACCTCGACGCCGACAAGTGCTACCCCAGCGAACGCCTGGCCACCCTGCTGCGCATCCCGGACACCTCCGGCGACGGCGACACCGTGGTCCTCGGCGCGCCCGACATCCTCTACAACAACCGCCTCGACGAACAGGGCAACGCCTCGCTCGCCCTCCAACTCCTCGGCTCCCGCAGCCATCTGGTCTGGTACCTCCCCTCACTCTCCGACACCGCGGCCACCGACCAGGACGACGAGAAAAGCTTCTTCGACCTGCTCCCCTCCGGCTGGCTCTGGGGCACACTCCAGCTCTTCGTCGCGGCCGCCCTCGCCGCCCTCTGGCGGGCACGCCGACTCGGCCCCCTCGTGCCCGAGAAACTCCCCGTGGCGATCCGCGCCTCCGAAACCGTCGAAGGCCGCGCCCGCCTCTACCGCAAAGCCGACGCCCGCGACCGCGCGGCCGACGCTCTCCGCTCCACCACCCGCACCCGCCTCGCCCCCCTCCTGGGCGTCCCCGTCCCCCAGGCGCACGCACCCGAGGCACTCCTCCCCGCCCTGTCCGCCCACCTCCACGGCGACGGACAGTCACTGCACTCCCTGCTCTTCGGCCCACCGCCAGGCGACGACGCGGCCCTGATCGCGCTCGCCGACCAACTCGACGCCCTCGAAAGAGAGGTACGCCGTCCATGATGGACCCGACCACTGACAACGCCGGGTACACCGGGGACCCGGGCCGCGCCCGCGCCTCCCTGGAGGCCCTGCGGGCCGAGATCTCCAAGGCCGTGGTCGGCCAGGACCCCGCCGTGACAGGCCTCGTCGTCGCCCTCCTCTGCCGCGGACACGTTCTCCTCGAAGGAGTCCCCGGAGTGGCCAAGACGTTGCTCGTCCGCGCCCTCGCCTCCGCACTCGAACTCGACACCAAGCGCGTCCAGTTCACCCCCGACCTGATGCCCAGCGACATCACCGGCTCCCTCGTCTACGACACCCGCACCGCCGAGTTCTCCTTCCAGCCCGGCCCGGTCTTCACCAACCTCCTCCTCGCCGACGAGATCAACCGCACCCCGCCGAAGACCCAGGCCTCCCTCCTCGAGGCCATGGAGGAACGCCAGGTCACGGTCGACGGCACCCCGCGCCTGCTGCCCGACCCGTTCCTGGTCGCGGCGACCCAGAACCCCGTCGAGTACGAGGGCACCTACCCCCTCCCCGAAGCCCAACTGGACCGCTTCCTCCTCAAACTGACGATCCCGCTCCCCTCCCGCCAGGAGGAGATCGACGTCCTCACCCGCCACGCCGAAGGCTTCAACCCGCGCGACCTGCACGCCGCCGGCGTACGCCCCGTCGCAGGACCGGCCGACCTCGAAGCGGCCCGCGCCGCCGTCGCCAAGACGACGATCTCCCCCGAGATCACGGCCTACGTCGTCGACATCTGCCGCGCCACCCGCGAATCCCCGTCCCTCACCCTGGGCGTCTCCCCCCGGGGCGCGACCGCTCTCCTGGCCACCGCCCGCGCATGGGCCTGGCTCACCGGCCGCGACTACGTCATCCCCGACGACGTCAAAGCCCTCGCCCTCCCCACCCTCCGCCACCGCGTGCAGCTCCGCCCGGAAGCCGAGATGGAAGGCGTGACGGCCGACTCCGTCATCACGGCGATCCTCACCCTCGTCCCCGTACCCCGCTGATGGCGCTCACCGGACGCACCGCACTCCTGGCGGCCCTCGGCTCCCTCCCCGTCGGCCTCTGGGACGCCGGCTGGACGGGCATCCTCGCCGTCAACGCCCCGCTGGCCCTGGCCTGCGCCTGCGACTTCGCCCTGGCCGCGCCCGTCCGCCGCCTGGGCCTCACCCGCTCCGGCGACACCTCCGCCCGCCTCGGCGACCCGGCGGACATCACCCTCACCGTCACCAACCCCTCCCGCCGCCCCCTGCGCGCCCACCTCCGCGACGCCTGGCCCCCCAGCAGCTGGCAACCGGGAACGGAGACGGAGGCCTCCCGCCACCGTCTGACGGTCCCGCCCGGCGAACGCCGCCGCATCACCACCCGCCTGCGCCCCACCCGCCGCGGCGACCACCGGACCGACCGCGTCACGATCCGCTCCTACGGCCCCCTCGGCCTCTTCTCCCGCCAAGGCAGCCACAAGGTTCCCTGGACCGTACGCGTCCTCCCCCCGTTCACCAGCCGCAAGCACCTCCCGTCGAAACTGGCCCGGCTACGCGAACTGGACGGCCGGACCAGCGTCCTCACCCGCGGCGAAGGCACGGAATTCGACAGCCTGCGCGAATACGTTCCCGGCGACGACACCCGCTCCATCGACTGGCGCGCCACAGCCCGCCACTCGTCGGTCGCGGTCCGCACCTGGCGCCCCGAACGCGACCGCCACATCCTTCTCGTCCTCGACACCGGCCGCACCTCCGCGGGCCGTGTCGGCGACGCCCCCCGCCTCGACGCCTCGCTGGACGCGGCACTCCTCCTCGCCGCGCTCGCATCCCGCGCCGGCGACCGGGTCGACCTCCTCGCCTACGACCGCCGGGTACGGGCCCTCGTCCAGGGCCGAACGGCACGCGACGTCCTCCCGTCCCTGGTCAACGCCATGGCCACCCTCGAACCCGAACTGGTCGAGACGAACGCCCGCGGCCTCACCGCCACAGCCCTCCGCACGGCCCCCCGACGCTCCCTCATCGTCCTGATGACCACGCTGGACGCCGCCCCGGTCGAAGAAGGCCTCCTCCCCGTCCTCCCGCAGCTCACCCAGCGCCATACGGTCCTGGTGGCATCGGTAGCCGACCCCCACATCGCCCACATGGCCGCTTCCCGCGGCAACGCCGAGGCGGTGTACGAGGCAGCAGCTGCTGCCCGGGCCCAGACCGAACGTCATCGCACAGCCGACCAACTCCGCCGGCACGGCGTCACCGTCGTCGACGCGACCCCGGACCGACTGGCCCCGGAACTCGCGGACGCCTACCTGGCACTCAAAGCAGCGGGACGCCTGTAAACAAAAGGGCTCTCTTGAAAGAGAGCCCACCCAAACACATCACGCCCAGAACGCAGAAAACCCCCGCACCGTGAGGTGCGGGGGTTTCCCGTAATATTTGTTCGGCGGTGTCCTACTCTCCCACAGGGTCCCCCCTGCAGTACCATCGGCGCTGTAAGGCTTATATTTGTTCGGCGGTGTCCTACTCTCCCACAGGGTCCCCCCTGCAGTACCATCGGCGCTGTAAGGCTTAGCTTCCGGGTTCGGAATGTAACCGGGCGTTTCCCTCACGCTATGACCACCGAAACACTATGAAACTGTCCAGCCGCACCATGCCGTGACCATGGCATGGGGCCGTTCGTGGTTTCAGAACCAACACAGTGGACGCGAGCAACTGAGGACAAGCCCTCGGCCTATTAGTACCAGTCAGCTTCACCCATTACTGGGCTTCCACATCCGGCCTATCAACCCAGTCGTCTACTGGGAGCCTTAACCCCTCAAGGGGGTGGGAATACTCATCTCGAAGCAGGCTTCCCGCTTAGATGCTTTCAGCGGTTATCCCTCCCGAACGTAGCCAACCAGCCATGCCCTTGGCAGAACAACTGGCACACCAGAGGTTCGTCCGTCCCGGTCCTCTCGTACTAGGGACAGCCCTTCTCAATATTCCTGCGCGCGCAGCGGATAGGGACCGAACTGTCTCACGACGTTCTAAACCCAGCTCGCGTACCGCTTTAATGGGCGAACAGCCCAACCCTTGGGACCGACTCCAGCCCCAGGATGCGACGAGCCGACATCGAGGTGCCAAACCATCCCGTCGATATGGACTCTTGGGGAAGATCAGCCTGTTATCCCCGGGGTACCTTTTATCCGTTGAGCGACGGCGCTTCCACAAGCCACCGCCGGATCACTAGTCCCGACTTTCGTCCCTGCTCGACCCGTCGGTCTCACAGTCAAGCTCCCTTGTGCACTTACACTCAACACCTGATTGCCAACCAGGCTGAGGGAACCTTTGGGCGCCTCCGTTACTCTTTAGGAGGCAACCGCCCCAGTTAAACTACCCATCAGACACTGTCCCTGATCCGGATCACGGACCCAGGTTAGACATCCAGCACGACCAGAGTGGTATTTCAACGACGACTCACCGTGAACTGGCGTCCACGYTTCAAAGTCTCCCACCTATCCTACACAAGCCGAACCGAACACCAATATCAAACTGTAGTAAAGGTCCCGGGGTCTTTCCGTCCTGCTGCGCGAAACGAGCATCTTTACTCGTAGTGCAATTTCACCGGGCCTATGGTTGAGACAGTCGAGAAGTCGTTACGCCATTCGTGCAGGTCGGAACTTACCCGACAAGGAATTTCGCTACCTTAGGATGGTTATAGTTACCACCGCCGTTTACTGGCGCTTAAGTTCTCAGCTTCGCCACAACGAATTGTGACTAACCGGTCCCCTTAACGTTCCAGCACCGGGCAGGCGTCAGTCCGTATACATCGCCTTACGGCTTCGCACGGACCTGTGTTTTTAGTAAACAGTCGCTTCTCGCTGGTCTCTGCGGCCACCCCCAGCTCATGGAGTAAATCCAATCACCGGACGTGGCCCCCCTTCTCCCGAAGTTACGGGGGCATTTTGCCGAGTTCCTTAACCATAGTTCACCCGAACGCCTCGGTATTCTCTACCTGACCACCTGAGTCGGTTTAGGGTACGGGCCGCCATGAAACTCGCTAGAGGCTTTTCTCGACAGCATAGGATCATCCACTTCGCCACAATCGGCTCGGCATCAGGTCTCAGACTATATGGCGTGCGGATTTRCCTACACACCGTCCTACACCCTTACCCCGGGACAACCACCGCCCGGGATGGACTACCTTCCTGCGTCACCCCATCACTCACCTACTGCAAGTCTGGTTCGTCGGCTCCACCACTTTCCTTTCCCCGAAGGGTCCGGAACGGCTTCACGGACTTAGCATCGCCTGGTTCGATGTTTGACGCTTCACAGCGGGTACCGGAATATCAACCGGTTATCCATCGACTACGCCTGTCGGCCTCGCCTTAGGTCCCGACTTACCCTGGGCAGATCAGCTTGACCCAGGAACCCTTAGTCAATCGGCGCACACGTTTCTCACGTGTGTATCGCTACTCATGCCTGCATTCTCACTCGTGAACCGTCCACAACTACCTTCCGGTGCTGCTTCACCCGGCACACGACGCTCCCCTACCCATCACAGCGGGCGTTGGCCCTATAGCTGCAATGACACGACTTCGGCGGTACGCTTGAGCCCCGCTACATTGTCGGCGCGGAATCACTAGACCAGTGAGCTATTACGCACTCTTTCAAGGGTGGCTGCTTCTAAGCCAACCTCCTGGTTGTCTGTGCGACTCCACATCCTTTCCCACTTAGCGTACGCTTAGGGGCCTTAGTCGATGCTCTGGGCTGTTTCCCTCTCGACCATGGAGCTTATCCCCCACAGTCTCACTGCCGCGCTCTCACTTACCGGCATTCGGAGTTTGGCTAAGGTCAGTAACCCGGTAGGGCCCATCGCCTATCCAGTGCTCTACCTCCGGCAAGAAACACACGACGCTGCACCTAAATGCATTTCGGGGAGAACCAGCTATCACGGAGTTTGATTGGCCTTTCACCCCTAACCACAGGTCATCCCCCAGGTTTTCAACCCTGGTGGGTTCGGTCCTCCACGAAGTCTTACCTCCGCTTCAACCTGCCCATGGCTAGATCACTCCGCTTCGGGTCTTGAGCGTGCTACTGAAACGCCCTGTTCGGACTCGCTTTCGCTACGGCTACCCCACTCGGGTTAACCTCGCAACACACCGCAAACTCGCAGGCTCATTCTTCAAAAGGCACGCAGTCACGACGCAYYRAGYAARCTYRATGCGCGACGCTCCCACGGCTTGTAGGCACACGGTTTCAGGTACTATTTCACTCCGCTCCCGCGGTACTTTTCACCATTCCCTCACGGTACTATCCGCTATCGGTCACCAGGGAATATTTAGGCTTAGCGGGTGGTCCCGCCAGATTCACACGGGATTTCTCGGGCCCCGTGCTACTTGGGTGTCTCTCAAACGAGCCGTTGACGTTTCGACTACGGGGGTCTTACCCTCTACGCCGGACCTTTCGCATGTCCTTCGCCTACATCAACGGTTTCTGACTCGTCTCACAGCCGGCAGACTGTGAAAGAGAGATCCCACAACCCCGTACACGCAACCCCTGCCGGGTCTCACACGTATACGGTTTGGCCTCATCCGGTTTCGCTCGCCACTACTCCCGGAATCACGGTTGTTTTCTCTTCCTGCGGGTACTGAGATGTTTCACTTCCCCGCGTTCCCTCCACACTGCCTATGTGTTCAGCAGCGGGTGACAGCCCATGACGACTGCCGGGTTTCCCCATTCGGAAACCCCCGGATCAAAGCCTGGTTGACGACTCCCCGGGGACTATCGTGGCCTCCCACGTCCTTCATCGGTTCCTGGTGCCAAGGCATCCACCGTGCGCCCTTAAAAACTTGGCCACAGATGCTCGCGTCCACTGTGCAGTTCTCAAACAACGACCAGCCACCCATCACCCCGAACCCTTAACGGATCCGAGTGCACTGGRGCCGGCAT